>NZ_JAXOJK010000001.1:0-1178389 GCF_036663695.1 Sphingomonas sandaracina
ATCGCCGAGGGCGTCGAAACCAACGATCAGGCGGACGCGCTCATCGCCATTGGTTGTGCGGCCACGCAAGGGTATCTGTACTCCAAACCGCTATCGGCCGGCGCGGCTAGCGAGGCGGTCCTAGGTTCTATGCGGCAAATGCCGTCGCTTGACGATTAGCCTAGAAAGGCACGCGTACGGCTGAAAACGTTTTTCGCTGGTGACGTATTCCGGACCCCATTAGGCTCGGCTTAAACTTGCGCTGATCTCAGACCTCGCCCCGCCTTCCCGGCTGACCAAAGCTAGCTTCCCGACCCAGACAATCCCGAAATTCAATCTTCGATCGGGACAAACGAGGGCGCGCTGGAAATGCCGAAGACCGTCCAAATCAATCGACGGGAATAAGCTAAGTTTTCGCGCCTCGTTGTTGACGAGAAAACCTCACGCTGGACCGATATCGAATCGGCTGCTTGTACAAATACTAACCAGGTCATACTTGCCACCAGCCAAATGGAGGCCTCTATGTCCGACGATACCTACCAGCCTAACGCTATCGAACTCGCTACGGAGTTGACGATTGCGTGGCTCAGCAATCCAAACACCCGCACATCTGCCGATGACATTCCTGCATTCTTATCGCAGATGCACATCAGCATTCAGTCGCTTGTTGGTGGTTCGCCGGCATCGGAAACGTCTGCCGAAGAGCCCAAGGAGTATGTCGGCGCAGTCACAGCCCGGAAGTCCCTTGCCAGCCCGGATCACATCATCAGCATGATCGATGGCAAATCATACAAGACGTTGCGCCGTCATCTCGCAACCAACGGCATGACGCCCGCGGAATATCGCGAGCGTTACAACCTGAAGGCTGACTATCCGATGGTCGCTGCGACATATTCGGAAAGCCGTCGTGCTATGGCGAAAAAGATCGGCTTGGGTCGCAAGCCCGGTCAGACTAACGCTACGAAGGCAGAGGCAGCAAAGCCGGCGTCACGCAAGCGCAAGGCCGACGACGCACCGGAGTAACCTCTTGGCTTTCATCGAGAGATGGAGGCCAGCCCCCGTCTGCTATTTCTTCAGCTCTCCCTCCGGCACCCCATTGTAGGGGGCAGCATTAGTCCCACTCGATTTGGCGTCGAAGCTACTAGGTCGCTTGTGTTCGTCGCAAGCCCCGAGCGTAAGTAGCAGGATCAGCAGCACAACGCGCATTTCTATTCCGATTTTATGAGCTCGGGATCTACCCCCATTGTGCTCCAGCTCCGCATGATTTCGGCGCTCAGGAGTAATCGTTTCTGATCGGGAAAGGCCTATGCGACGGTGACCTATGTGCGGTTAGGGCCGTAAGGAATTACTGCCGCGCCCAAGAGGCACAGCGCAGTACCCCCGAGGTCCCACCGATCGGGGCGAACGCCCTTGGCGATCTACGGCCAAAGCACCGCTGCCGTGATGTAGATGCCTCCATTTGCGGCATACGCTCGGCCGGCATCCGACGCGTCAACCCGGGTAAGCAGATAGGCGAACGCAACTAATGATGCGCAACCGGCAAAAGCCAGAGCGCTGACTTAGACATGCGAAGCCATGCCCAGAATGCAAAGCACCCGGCTATCTCAGCGAGTGCCGCCTCGACATAAATAAAGATCGATTGCACGATCAAATCCGTAGCAGGCCAGGCGATGTCCGCTGCTTTACCGACGACCCAAGAAAGCTTTGACTAGGCCGCCAATTCCGTTGGCAGGATCCGATCACCGATCACCGATCACCGATCACCGATCACCGATCACCGATCACCGATCACCGATCACCGATCACCGATCACCGATCACCGATTACCGTAAACGTATCACCGTCGACCAGCACCTGAGGGCTCAACGGGCGGCAGTTGTAACTCGAGGCCATTGCGGCACCATATGCGCCGGTCGCGTGGAAGACGGCCAGGTCACCATGTCCTACGCGATCGATCGTTTGCGCCATGCCAAAGGTGTCGCCGGTTTCGCAAACCGGCCCCCGATATTGGCCACCATGGTTTCCCCGTTCGGTGCGACAGCGGCAAACCGGTGATAGGCGTCGTAGAGCGCAGGCCGTGCGAGGTCGTTCATGGCTGCATCCACGATCACAAACGGATGCGTGACGCCCGGCTTTACCCATATCACGCGGGTCATCAAAACGCCGGCCAACCCGGCGATAACCCGGCCAGGCTCGAACGTGAGGCCGGTGTTCCACTGCTCCGTCACCCGGGTGACCATCGCAGCATAGTCCTCAAACGACGGCATCGTATCGCGGGCACCGTAGGGAATGCCCAGCCCCCCGCCCAGATCGACACGTATTATCGTGTGACCGCGCTCGCGCAGCTCGAGCACCAGTTCACCGACCCGCCGGTAGGCAGTTTCGAGGGGCCCCAGGTCGCCAAGCTGGCTGCCGATATGGAGCGCTATCCCGTGGAGGTCCAACCCATCCAGGCTCGCGAGACGGTCGAACATGTCGGGCGCCTCGGCGATGGCGACACCGAACTTGTTCTCACGTTTGCCTGTAGAAATCTTGGCGTGGTGTACCCCCGTCGACCGGTGCCGACCGTGCCGTGCAGCGCGAGGAGGTGGCGGTCGGCATCGGCGGCTACGTGCGCGCAAATGGCCGACAGATCCGCGTGAGTGGTTCAATTGACGATAAGGGCACAACGGGGACCGCTGGCGTCGTCGCAGTAGCGTTGCTACCCGTCGCGGGCTTCTTCATTACCGGTACCAGCGCGGAAGCTCCTCTTGGGGCACCGGTGACAGCGTTTATGGACGAGGATGTATCGGTGGCTGTGGTGCCGGCCATTACGCCGATGGTCGTTACGACCCCTGCAAAACATTAAGGTAGCGAGCGCGGGCGATAACACCCGCGCTCGTCGCGCTTCAGACTGGCTTGGCGCCAGCCGTGCCGCACTTCGCGAACTTTCCGTTCGCACTCTTGCACCGAACGGTCTTGACGGGCCTTTTCGGTGGACACTTGGTGAAGCGCCCCTTGGCGTCCTTGCACGGCGCGGCGATCGACGGTGCACCTACGAGCAACGACAGCGAGGCGGCAGCGAACAGCAGTTTACGCATCTGGCATTCTCCTGCCCGAGGACCGGGCTAGTTGAAACTGTCGCGGGATAGGCGAGCGGTCAACGGCGTCGTTTCCGTCTTTGTCGGTAAGAATGCTAGCGGAGATAACAACTATTCTTCCGCAAGCACCTTCATCACCGCTGGGAGGTTGCCCTTGACCACGACATAATTGCCCTTTTCAAAGTTCACGGCACTGGCGTCGTTCCAGCCTTTGAAACGGCGCACATAGTTCACGCGATTCACATTTACGACGACCGGATCGCCCTCGGGGCTTTGAAACTCAACATAGCCGTTCATGCGTCACCACAAATCAACCGTCTTGCGCCGTGGCAGCGAGGTCCGGTGATCTCGCAGAGATCAGCGACGCGATTTCGGCTTCGTCGATCGTTCGATTTTCCCACGTGTCTTCAACCGCGATCGACTTCTCGTCGTCGCGCATCGCAATCATTTCGGCGGCGGTAGCGAGCGCCTCGTCAAAGCTGTTGCGGTGAATGCCCAGGGTGGACATCTCGCCGTCTTTCCGAATTATGTAACGCATTGACGTAACTCCCTTGATCCGGACCACTAACCCAACCTACGCGGGATCAACAAGCAAATGAGCGACAGCCCGGCCGCGCGTTAAATCGCGTTTTCCAGGACAGTCCGGCCACACATCGGTTTGAAACGACGTGTGATTGCGCGAACCGATAAACCCAGCGTAGGCTGGCGAGATGGAAAACACCGCATCGCAGTTTGATCTTCTCGGCCAGCTCCGCTCGCTGATCGCCCGACGCAACGAAGCCGCGGAGGCGTTCGATGTATTCAAGCAGGATGCGGTGATGGCACCGGCGGCAGATGTGCCATCGGGCGAGGCGTCGTCAGACGAAGCTGCGGAGGCGGCAGCGGAGCAAGTCGATACGTTCACCGTACAAGCCGAAGGCCTGATGGCTAGTGCGACCGACGACGAGCTTCTGGCAGCGTATCGTCAGACCGAGGGTGAGGTTGGCGACTTGGCGGCCGAAACGCTTCGTGACGAGATGAGACGTCGGAACCTCGTCGATTGAGCCGCCGGCGTGACACACCCATGTCGTTGGGCATGAAGATCGAGCTCGCGTTCGTCGGCACGCTCGTAACCGCAAGTGCCCTGTCTATGGTTGCAACGATCATAGGGATTATTTGATGTGCAACCGAGCCAGGTTCGACGGCGAGCCTGAAACGATCACCGAGCGCTTCGGCGCGGAGTGGCTGACGCCCAAGCCGATGGACAATCGGTTCGATCCCAAGGAATTACGCCCGTTTGGTCGAGCGTATGTCGTGCGGAACGAAAACGGCCGCCGCGGGCTCGACGTGATGGAATGGGACGTCCTGGCAGGGCAGGCCAAGCAGGCAGGCCGCAAGGTTGCGCAGACCAATGTGCGCACCCTCCATCTCCCACAATGGCGCTCGCTTGTTACCAATCCGGCCAACCGCTGCCTGATCCCACTGACGGAGTTCTGCGAATGGGCCCGCGAGCCCACCGACCTTGGCGACGGCAAGAAGCCGATCAAGGGGGAGATGTGGTTCGAGGTGAGGGAGCAGCCGGTGTTTGCGATCGCCGGCTTCTGGCGGCAGGTTGGCGATCAGCGCTATTTCGCGATGGTCACCTGCGACGCGAACGAACTTGTTGCCCCGATCCATCCCAAGGCAATGATCACGGTGCTCAACCCCGCTGATCACGATCGGTGGCTTACCGGCAGCTATGACGACGTACTGGCGTTGCAACGCCCGTATCCAGCGGATCAGATGTCGGCTCGAGGGCCGATCTTCCCGACACGGCCATAGTAATTGCACTGTTAACGAGAATACTAAAATCCGTTCTCTCGTCTAATATAGATCAATCGAAGTTGAATATATCCGTTTCCGATGATTTTTGTATTGACTGTAGGTTGTTTCATCCCATGGCTTTGATATGAAAACCTGTCTTAGCTATCCTATTTTGATCCATATGTATTTCTTCCCTTGTCCGGATCGTTCTGGCGGGTAATAAGCGCGCGCCCAATAGAGGCGACAGGGGGATAAATTGAAGAAGATTTTTGCGATAACGATTGCGGCGCTGACCGTCAGCTTAGGGGGCTGCGCAACAGTTCTTAACGGGACCAAGACCGATTACACCGTCGCATCGCGACCGGATGGCGCCACGGTCAAGTTCACGAACGGCACTTCCTGCACGACTCCGTGCAAACTGGAATTTCGCCGCAAGGACGATCTTCGTGCCGACGTAACAATGGCGGGCCACAAGCCGACTTACGTTCTCATCCAGTCGAAGCTGAACGGTAGTTCTTTCGGCAACATCCTATTGGGTGGTGGCGTAGGTGCCATCGTTGACGGCAGCAACGGCGCCAGCAACCGCCTCTACCCGAGCCCGCTTATCGTGCGCTTGGCGCCCGAAGGCTCGCCGGACGGGGCTGTGCTTCTCGATAAAAAGGGTGATGTCGTTAAGACGGTGAAGGACCACAATGACTCTGTACGTGCCGATGTGTCCAAGACAGTCGGTCCTCGGATGTCCGGCCTTGAAGGTAACGATCTGCAGTAGTTCCATGTGCCTCGCCGTATCCACGCGGCGAGGCACATCGTCTTTCGGGTTCAAACCTGCCAAGGGACGGCAACGCCCAATCTTCGAACCCTTCAGGCTTTAACAGTCGGCACGTCGGCAATGTTGGTAGTCCACGCCGGTGACCGCATCGCCGACCGCATCTTCCACTCGCGCTTGAACCCCTGGGACGCCGTCACGGCCGTCCACGTACCGAACCTCCCGTTGATCGCGTCAAGCGCGCCCATCAGCCGATCTCGCTTCCCCGTATCCTCCTCGAACAGCGTGCGCGGTCGCTCCTCCTCGGGAAGCAGATCGTCGAGCATGATGCCGGCCTTCGTGTATGCGTAGCCGCCACGCCATGCCTTGTCCGCGCCGCGCCTGGCTGCTGCGATCAGCTCAAGACTGTCGTTCGTCATCGGATGCAGCGTCACCATACGTGATTCGCCGTACTGTGGCCGGTCGGGCTTGTGCTTGTTCGTGTGGAAGAATGCGGTCAGCCGGGCCGCGACCAAGCCGTGAGATCGCAGCTTCTCGCCCGCCCGCAGCGCGTATTGCGAAAGCGCGCCCATCATCTGCTCGAAGTCGTAGATCGGCGTCCCGAACGAACGGGTAGACGTTGTCGTAAATCGCGCCCGCAGCCGCTCTCAGCCGCAGATCATGCTGCATTTCGTTGCTCCATCAGACTCGAGTCGCCGCGAGCGGCATGCCCATAGCTAGGCGCGATCCCGATTGATTCGCAAGAACATTGCAAGAACATCAATCTAATGCGATTGGTGGGCCATCGATTCGAAGGACGCCCGATGACCGATCACGATGAAGACCAGCAGGAGCCAAAGCCGGCGTTCGGCCAATGGCTGGTGACGCAGAAGGACCGAAGCGATCTTGTCGGTCAGCTTGCGATCGGAGCCGCTGCCGATCGCCGCTTCCCGCGTCACGGAGATCCGGAAGCCGTCCGTAAGCATCTCAGCTCCATGAAGGCCGAGGGCGATATGTTTGCCGCAGTGGACGATGCAGAGTCGGAATGGCTGTCTGTGTGATGCAGGACGTATGGAAGCAGGCTTTCGTACTGATGGCGGACCATGGGCAGATGGGAGCCTGCCAGATCGTAGCGTCTGGTATGCAAAAGACACTGCCGGGACAGCCTGAGCAGTACCGGCAGTGGGAAGTCTTAGCCGACTGTCTGAACGCTGTGGCAGATGCCAGCCGGACGAAGCACTGATGCGGCCGGTGGCTCGATGATTGCCCTCGCGCCAGCGACGGCTTTCTCCTGCACCGTGACCCGCGTCCACGACGGCGACGGACCCCTATGGTGCTCGAACGGCATTAAGGTTCGGATTGCTGGCGTACAGGCGCCAGACTTTGAAAGCGCATCGCCTTGCCGCGCGTCAGATCCGCGCCGCGTGAACTACCGGTGCGACAACCTCGCCGCCAACCGCAGCCAGCAGATCGTCGAGCGCTTGGTATTGCGAAAGACGTTGCGATGCGACGCAATCGGCAAGAGCTACAGTCGCGTTGTCGCTCGGTGCACGCTGCCCGACGGTCGATCACTGTCGTGCGCTGCGATCGCTTCCGGCGCGGCTGTGCGGTGGGATCGGTACTGGCGGCAGTATCGAATGGGCGATTGCCGTTAGCTTCCACTCTGCGCCATAGCGCAGTATCGATCATAATGGCCCGTGCGCAAAAGCTGAAAGTCTACCGAACGGTCGCCGGCTTCAATGACGCCTAAGTTGCCGCACCCAGTCAGAGGGCTGCTCTAGAGGCATGGGGTAGCGACCGAGACCTGTTCGCGAGGGGCATAGCGGAACTCGTAACAGACGCCGCATTGACCGCGGAACCCTTGGCGTCGCCGGGTGTGGTTGTGAAGCTTTCCCGCGGTACGACCGCCGACGCGGCGGACGAGCAGTCGAGGTTACGCTCGGTGAGGCGGATCATGTCGGCGATCGCGGCCGAAACCAGCGACACGGCGATGGGCGCTGCCGGATGAAACCCGAGCCGGAGCTCGGCGACCGGGATGACGTCGTCGCCGAAGCGGTTCCGGAGACGCTGGATCACCTGAGCGGAATGGGTCGCAACCGAGGCGTGGAAGGCTTGGATCATGACATCTCCGTCCGCGTAGGCGATGGTCGCGGTAAACAGGCGGTGGCTTGGCGAAAGCTCGGACCCCGTGCTGCGGCCGCGCCTCGGCCGGCGCAGTCCGCCGCGCCCCGCGCCGTCTTCCACGGAGCCCTCGCGTGCCACGGACGGCCGCTGGTGAACGGGCCGGCCGTTCACGTACACCCGTCCGGGCGGTCACGGTCGCGGTGCCATGCGTCGGCTTCCCGTCGTCTTCGTAACCTTCATCGGATCATTCTCCCGTCGTGGTTCCGCCATCAGACCATCAGAGGCGAGGGGTGACCGAACACGTCGTCCGCCATCGGATCGTCGACGAGTTCGGGGTCAGTATCGAGCTCGATCGAAAGGCCGTGCAGCAGGATCGCACGGAGGCACCCGTCAAGCCCCATCACCCTTCGCTCGTGTCACGGTCTTTGAAGAATTCCCGGGGCGCCAGCATCCATGAGACTGGATACTGGTCAAGCCCTTCACGCTGGAAGCAGGTATCTGTCGCTGTCATGCGCTGCGGTCGCGTTCGGTGCCGCCGTTCGATGGAATCGGTACTGGCAACGGTCTCGCATGGTGAGTGCCGCTGATCGTGACCACGGACGAATAGGCTTGGGGCCTTGTCCAACTGCGGCGTCTGAAATGATGCTCGTTCATTCACGCGATGGTATCACGAGAACCTCAAACTCGGCCTCGCCCTTAAGCGCAGTCGTCAGGACCCTTATCGTCGTCTTACTCGACCGCCACAGCACGAAAGGGCTGTCCACCCCAGGCCAACTCGTCGCGAGATACCAGTCGCCGTTAGTGCCGACGAGATGTCCGAGTTTCCTCAGGCATGACAGAAGACGCGGCTTGGGGGCCAGCATGCGGACTTTGGCCGTGGCGATGCCCCCGGCCCGGGCATCGGGAGCAAGAGAAGCGGCGTATGCCGACCACCGAGTGGTCCACTGCGCAGAACAGATCGCCGTCCTTACGCGTCGCTCGTAGGCATCTCGCGATCGTTTGGACTGGTCTGCACGCTTCCGCTCGTGATCATCGCCCATGGCGGGTTCGCCAGTCGATCGGTTCGAAGTCCGCAGAGCGTGCCTTCGGATATGCCCGGTAAGAATAGACGTTCTCGGCAAGCCATGCCTCTTCAGCCACCCTGTCGCGAACCTCCTTCCACCAAACCTCCTGGACCGCGTTCCAGCGATACCGGCAAGCTCGCACCACCTCCTTGACGTCGAACGCGGCACCGAACGCCCGAACGATCCAGCCGTTTGCCGCGGCTCGCGTCATCAACAGGTTCAGCGCGGTCATTTCGGGTACGATCTCGTGCTGAACGATCTGGATCGTCGCATGGACGTCGGCAGCGGCTCGATGCGCTTCGTGGAAGAACCTGCACTGCGTCAGGATCCATCCCAACTTCGCGCACTCGAACCCGAGTTCCGTCCAACCGATGTCCTGGATCGAGCAGGCCCACGGCATGTCGGCGGTGCCGGGTAGCCGCCGTTCGACAAAAGGACGGTCGAACGCCGCATTGTGCGCGATGCGTACGTCGGCGGACCCGACAATCCGCGAAGCCTCAGCCTCGTCGATGCGCTTGCCCATGAGTTCGTCGTCGACGAGACCCGTGATGCGAACCACTTTTTCCGAAAGCCGCCGTTTGGGATCCTCCTGCCATGGATAGAGGCGATCGATCCGCGTGATCACGTGGCGTTCGTCGTGCGCGAACCGCCGAGCCGCCGGCTCGATCACGACGTCGGTGTCGAAATCGGTACTGGTTGTCTCGACGTCGATCACGACGCCGATGCCGGCCACGGCGTCGGCGCCCCGTCTGGTCAGTCCCGTGGGAACCTCCACGCGCCGAAGAACCCGGACGTCGGCATCACGGTCCTGCAGCTCCCGCGCGACCTCTGTTTTATAACGAGCCATATCCTTCTCCTGATGAAGACGTGTGTCCGGACCGACGCGGGCTAGACCTGGCGCGCGAAGGCACACCCAGGCGTCAGGTCGACCGGTCGTGATTGATCATGGGTCGCCGCGGGCCCGAGCGTTCGCCTAGGATGAGCTCTGGGCGTTCGGCCGGCGCTTCAGCAGCGCGAGTATTCCGGGCTTCGGGACGGAGTTGGGGGACAGCCCGCCTCTGTCCGCTTAGTTCGCTGGCGCATATTGCTGACCGCAGGCCACGTGAGGTCCGGCGGTCCGCTTCGAGGGCGTACCTCGTTCACGTCGATTCCGCTTTCTGGGCGTACGGTCATTCATGAGGTCGTCGATGTCCGTGGGACGGGCGTCCAGACCCAACCCGAGGCCGTGGGACAGCTGCATACACCATCCCGATCCGACGCTCAGACGAGACAGAAACCGTACTGGACGACACGAGCGTCGCGGCTGCATCGCCGGGGTACCATAAGCTCTAGGCACCCCGCTGGTCTGGAGAAGCTAAAGGCGGAGGCTTCCGCATCAACCTGATCCTGCGACTCGGACGGTGCCGGATACTCCGCCTAGAAGGCGCGCCCCGCTGGTGGGCCGGGCCGCCGAACAGCCCGACAAGAGCAGCGCAGTCGGGATGCGCCGGCGCGTAGATGCCGGCCCGGTAGGGCGTAGTCGCTGCTGCGCGCATCGCGTCCGGCAGCCTCGTCAACCAATCGGCATGAAGCCGCGCCTGCATCGCGGGACCACACCATGTCGGCACCGTTTTTCCGTGCCGCGCATCGTGCCGCCACACCCGTGTGGTCATGAGGAGATGGGCATGCGGCGGAACGGCCCACCCCTCCGCACCGCCAGGCTTGGCGTGAATCGCCCATGTCACAGTCGGGCCGTGCGCGGCAATGGTGATTCGGGCATAATCGCGCACCATCGTGACCCAATCGCCGGCATGGCAGGTTTCTGGAAGCGTTATGACGAGATGCCAAGCGAGCACCGCATCCGGGGCAAGGTGAGTGGTAGCCACATCCGCCTCGCGCCAGATGCGACCTTCTTCTTCGGCCCAGCGTGGATGACTAGCGGGCAGTTCGAGCCCGAACGCAATGAGATCATCACGGTGCCTGAAATCGAGAAACCCGAGTGCATCGGGTCCGGCTTGACGAGTGATATACAGGTAATTGGCCGTGACCGTAGCGTGGGTAGCACGGCGGTCGGTCTCGAAGAGGCCGAAGCCCCTGGCGGAGATCGGACGGATGCTAACCGCACGGCGGGCGTGGAGCGTGGTAACGGCGTTCATGAGAGTTTGTCCTTGGGGAACGTAAAGGGGGGATCAGGCGTCGGCGCTGACGGACACACGGTCCGCCAAAGCACGCAGCGCGCCGCGCGCGGGGTCATGCTCTGCCCAGGCGGCATGCTGTTCGGCCCAACGCTGCCACGTCGCCTGCGCAACGCGGATCAGCCCGGTCTCGGTCTCCTCAGGATCGGGGAGGAAGAAGCTCGGCAGCTGCAGCGTGCAGTCCTCGCTCGCACGGCATAGGCACGGTATGCCTTGCGCCGGCAGTCCCTCGACATGGCGCATCGCGGCATGCGGCACGACCCTCAACCGTTCCGCACCATCGCGCACGAGCGCAGTCACGCGGGGGTGACGTGCCGGGTCCGAAGCACCGCGTAATGTGTGGAGGAGATGGTCGCGCTCCCGGGTGAGCACCGCACCGGTCGCCGGCAGTCGTTCCTCCAGCCAGTTGATCAGCGTGTACGGCAGCGCATCGTCGCGCAGCGCATGCGCTTGGGTATGAAAATCGAAGCCGTCGGCATACGGTACAACGCTGAACAGCGCGATCCCGACCGGAGGACTTCCCAGTGGCTGAAAGGCGAGGCTCGGGCAGACCGAGATGGTGCGCAGGGTGATGACGGTGGCGGCGCGAGTGAACGGCAGCGCCGCGAAGCTGTCATTGATGATAACGGACATGGGAACCTCCGGTTCAGTGCGTCGTGAAGGGCGTGATGGACAGAGCAGACGCGTTCAGCGCCGCGAGGTGCGTGGCGGCCGCGGCGAAGTCGGCGCCGCGCAGCCAGCGGGCGAGGTGTGCGTCGATGATGCGCTGGACATCCGCGCCCCGGCTCGTGCGCGCCGCGATCTGCATCATCGTCAACCGCCAGACCGCAATGACATCGAGTTCGAGTGCGCCGACGATCACGTCATGGCGGCCGGTGCACCAGGCGGTGAAGTCGCGGACCGGATCGGGCGCGGAGGAGGGCACGCCGAGCGCCGCGCAGCACGCGCGGAAGCCGATCGGCTCGCCATCCGAGCTGGCGCCTAGGTCGATGAGTGGCTGGCGACGCCCGGAGAGCACGCGCACCGCTGGCGACCAGCGACCCAGCGGCAGGGCCTCGAGCAGGCGGGCGTCAGCGGTCAGATCATATCCCGTGATCACGCTGCGGTCGTGCTCGAGCCGATGGTTCAGCCATAATAGCAACGCCTCGGGCGTGTCCTTAGCGCTGAGCACCGCGGCATCGAGAGCGAAGGTGACGCTAGCGTTCGCGACGTGGCCGGTGAAGGTTGCGGCACCGATCAGCTGCGGCATGGATTGCTCGTGGGTGTCACCGAGATCGAGCCGCGCGAAAACGATTGCGGTGATGATGTGGGATGGAAGCATGATGTACAGGTCCGGGTGACGCGCACCGTCAGCCCCCCAAAAAACGAGGAAGGGTGGGGGTGGACGCGCGATGTGGTGAAGCCCCCAGGCGGGGCGGCGGACACCGGCTGCGATGAAGAACAGCTGGTGAAAGAACCTGAAGGCGAGGCTGGCTCTCGCCACCCTTTTTTTCCCTTCCTTCAAGTTCTTCACTTTCCCCTCACCGGCGAAACGTCTTTTCCATGCCGCTGCGAGACCGGGCCGCACGCGCGACATCCGCGTCTTTTCCATACTCTATCTCCCGATGATTCCTGTTGGGGTAGGGGTCGTCATCACTTGATCGGCGCGCACGCGCGCCGATCGGCCCGGCAAGGATCAGATGGGCTGCGACCTCGATCATCTGCCTTAGGCTTACCGGGCGGGCCGACGTTCAGCAGAACCTCGTCCACGACGTGAGTGAAGCTAATCTTGTCAGCTGACCGAGCAGCGGCAGGGCGGTGACATGCCGCCGTTCCGGTTACCGCAATTCCAGTCCTTGATCGGGTGCTACCGCCTGCGCCATCGCCCGCATCCGCTGGTGATCGCGCGCATGCTGGCGCAACCGCATTGCCGTCGACAGCCCTTCGGCGGCCAATTGATCGAGCAGATTACGCGCTCGCGGATCAGCGACGGCTTTCGCGGCCAGCGGCCGCAGCTGTGTCATCGCCTCGGGATTACGCTGCCAGGTATCTAGCCATGCATCAACCGCCGGGTGCAGCCCGCGCATTTCGTCGACAGAAGGCGGGGCGGGTGAGGGCGGCTGGGGCGTCGGCGCCGTTGGCGGACGCGGCACCGCATGAACCGATATGAGGGTAGTCTCGGTTGTCGGCGCCTTCACCGGTGGTGTGGCCGGGCGGGCTTTCGCAGCATCCCGCGCGATGTCTCGTTGGATGCGCTTCGCCAGCTTGCCGGTAAGCGTGATCTTCTCCGCTTCCGCGACCTCGACTGCCATCTGCAGGAAGGCGTCGCTGCCGGCGATCAATTCGACCGTGCCCCATTTCTGCTGCGCCAGCTTGAGCGAAGCTACCACGTCGGAACGCTGGAGCGTGTGGATCGCGAGCGTCGGTCCACAATCGGTGAACGCTGGTTGCGGCTGGCCGATGCGGCGATACATGCAGGTGCCATCGCGACGGTGCCACTTATAACCCGCGATCGGAATGCCCTCAGCGGCATGGTCTCCGGAGGGCGCGACGAGCATTGGCACAGCAAGCCCGAGCGCCTGCGAGACGGACGGCGCGCTCGCGCCTGCGCACCAAGCGTCGTAGGATGGAAAGCGCGCCGCGGCATCGAGCGCCGCGAGTGCTGGCGCATTTGCTGCCATCAGCCCCCGCTCGATCTCGGCAAAGTGCAGCGCGAACAATTGGCGCGTGGCGTTCAGCTGGTCGCGGCGTCCGCGCCAGTGTGCGGCGTTGATTTCGGCGGCGAAGCTCTGCCGCCACGCGATTATTGTCGCGCGTGCCTGCGCGCGCTGTGCGCCGAGCTGGTCGTGCGCGGCCGTCACTGTGGCTGCGTGTGCCGCGCGGGCTGCCTCATAGCCGGGACGACGTTCCTGTCCCGGCAAGAAGCGGGGTTGGCGCGTGACGATTAGCTCCGATGTGCCTGGCTTGAACGCACCGAGCCGATCAGCCTGCACGAGCTGCGTAAATGCTGCACTGCGCGCAGCGATGCTTGCCGAGATCGCGCGCTCCCCCATCGTAATCCGCGCGCCGTTGGTGCCCGCGCGCGCGTAGCCGAGACCCTCCTTACCCAAGTCTTCATGCAGTTCGTCCCACGAGCAAGCGCGGGCGATGATGGGAGCTACGATCGTCATCGCGATGCGCTCGAAAGATTCGCGCCCAGTGCGCGCCTCATAGCCGCTTGCACCACGCGACAGCCGTTCATCGACCGACTTGTCCATTGTGCGGCGGTCGGGCGGATGCACCCCGGTGGCGCTGCCATCGGCAAGGCGGACCAATCGGTCGCTGTCGATGTGGCGCACGCCGTCATCATCTACCCGGTATTGTGCGTTCGGCTCGGCAGTCCAGCCTTGGCGATGTTCGATCAGGGCCGCCGCTTGCACTGCGGCATTGAGTTGCCAACCATCGCCTGCTGCCACCAACGTGCCGGTCTCAGGGTGCACGCGGTTCACCGCGACGTGGACATGATAGTGCTGCGTATTCCGGTGTGCTGCGTAGATCGCCTGATGCGCCTGAAGGTTTAGGACGCGCATCAGCAGTGCCACCGCCTCGCCGACCTGTTCAGGCGTCGGGCGCTCATCTTCACTCCAGCTGATGACGTAATGCTCGATCGGGTCGGTGCCGCGGGCACGCGCGATCTGCGACAGCATTTCAGTCTGTGCGCGCTCGAAGTTGGCGGGCAGGTGGCGATAGCCGACGAGATCGACCTTCTCGCCGCCATGCGCCAGGTCGGTGACATAGCCGAGCAGCGCGTGCTCAGGATGGTCGGCAAGGCCGAGCAGTTTGAGTTCGGCAGGATCGGCATCACGCAAATAGTTCGAGAGCGCCATGAAGTGTGCGCGTACCTGTGCCCCGGTGGCACGCGGCTCGCCCTGCCCGAGTGCCCGCGCCATGGCGCGGCGCTGCTGGCGGTTGCGATGGCTGATCGCAACGATGATCATCGTAGCTCTATCTCTGCCAGTAGATGCAGTGCCTCGACCAGCAGTTCGAGGCGGCGCACGATCGCATCGTCTACCGCCCTGCCACTCCTCACCGCTGCGGAGCATGCCGCCAGCGTCGCGAGGCCCTGCGCCATGAGTGGCTCGTACGGGCGCAGCACAACCATCTGGCGCAGCACCGCCACGCGGATAAACGCCGCGCGGCTAAGCCCCGAGCTCGCCACCGCCAGCTCAAACAGGGCGAGCTGCTCGGAGTCGAGCTTCGTCGAGATTGCTTGCGATCCGCCGCCTCGCGGCAGCTTAACGGGACCCATCGCAGCCTCCGGCTGCCCCGGGTGTGACAAGCGTAGCGCGGAACACCCGCATGGTCCGGTTTACCGGGCCCATCCTGCCCTCTCTAGCCCCCACTTCCGTGCAGACCCTCTCGTCACCCCGGCTGCGCTGGTGCTGCAGGATGGGAACAGGAAGCCGGGGCACAAGCACTGCAGACCATGACGTCGACGCTGGGTTACCTACTAGACGACGCAGTGATCGAGATGCCCCGCGGCTATGGAGCGCTATCATGCGAGCAATCTGTCATAACAGGCGTCGCTGGCTTTCAATCGCTTTGCTGCCGTCAGAAGTTCATGGTCATTGGTTGAAGACTTGATGTGGCCGAACGCGTCGCCCATCTCGTTCCAGCAGTCGACAACTTCATCAGTCAGTCGACGTGCCGGGACATTGGGAGGTAATGGCCGGGAAGGTGCCAGCTGCGCGATCGTAGTCAGCACGGGCAATGCGGTATCAAGCCCGAGCCAGTGTGCGAAGCCTCCGGACATCGCGATGCGTAGCAGGTGGGCGGCCCAAATTCCACGCACCCGCTGATAGCCACGAACGCCATTGCCGATGAGATCGGCGGGGAGCCATCCACGTCCGAGCGACATGTTGAGCACACTCGGTGTCAGATGGGGCACCTCGTAGCATGGTAGCGTGGCGAGCTTCGGTGGCAAAGCGTCGAAGGCACCCGTGCCGTCCAGGTTTTGCTGGACGATGCGGATATCGAGCAGATCGCCGAGTTCGTCGGCGGCTCTCGAAAGGTCGTCGATGATGTTGCTCTTGTGCGGAATCTGCGAAACCAGCATCGCCGCATTGCCATAACGACCACCGAGTTGAGCCACCAGCCTCATCAACGGTAAGAACGTCTGCTCGCTCATCAGTTCGTTGGCGCCAACATCGAACAGGATGAGGTCGAAGCTTGCGAGCTGATTGAAGAGCGTGGATACTTGGGTCCCTTTGACTAGCGGGATGACCGGCACATCAGGATGCTGGACGCGGTGCGATATCGCGCTCGTGCCGGTGGCGTCAGCATCTATGATGCCGACGCGCATGCCGGCAAGGAGCGCGAGCGAAGCCGTGGCTAGCAGGATGCTTGTCTTGGCACTGCCACCGGCCTTGCTGCCGCTGGCAAGTAGCATCGGCAGGTCGGCATGCCGGCGTAACCGCTGGGGATCAACGCTCATGCCTGCTGCCTCCCCGGCGGGGTGGCACGCAAGCGCTCCATGCGTGCGAGCAGATCCGGATCCATCCCACCATCGTCACCATCACTACGGCGCGACGGTGTGGGTAGAGACACGGCAGCCGGCTTGTTAACGAGCGGAAGCGAGGATGCGGCGGGCTGTACAGGTGCGGGCGCTTTGCGACGCGGGGCCGGGGCAGGCGAAGGGGTGGCCTTTGTGCGATCGCGCAGATGCGGCTGCGCCAGCCGCTTGATGGTGCGGGTGAAGGTCGCGCCGCAGGCCTTTTCGTCCTGTTCCGCGATGAGTACGAGCAGTGCGCTGGGCTTGAGGTGCGGCAGGTCTTGGAGCGCCTTGACGTACTCGCCGAGCCACCACGTGGCGCGATCGGCCGGTCCAATCGGCGCGCTGGCTGCGGGGAAGCGCTCGGCGGCAAGTTGTGCCAGGTGGCCGCCGTGTGCGAGCGGGAGCAGCGGTGTCGTGGCAGCGGTGGGACGGCGGCGACTCATGCGCGACCTCCCTGAATGTGATCATGATGCCGGTCGGGCAACATGGGACAAGCCAGCGCACAACACGCATGCGCGTTGCGGAAATCAACAATGCAGGACATAAAAGTAGCACCTTGACCGGACATCAGACAGCTGACTGAAAGTCAGCGATGGAGGAGCGAGAGCGCGCCCTTGGTCTGTATCATGCATCCGTCTCGTGCCGCCGCGGTGCCCGACCGTCGGTTTCCGGACTTTTGGTCCGGTACGATGCCTGCGCCAGCTGTATCAGCCGGGTCACATGCACCGCGCACACAACTTCTCACCCGGGAAGTTGCCCTTTTCAAATATGTTCGTGCGAGCAAGGCGTCAAGGGTTCGTCATCATCATCTGGGCATTCACAGCGCAGTGCTGGAAGGGTTAAATGCGAATATGACAAAAGCTCGCTGCGCGCGTGTCTGACGGTCTGCAGGGATGGTATCCGGCTCTTCGTGGCGGGGAAGGGTGCTGGCCAAGCCCAGCCATGCTATTGCGGCACGACATACGAGGATGAAGCGGTCAATATTGTAGTCGAGGTTGGCACCGAACTAAACCTCGGCACGCGCATTAGGTGCCCGATGCGGGCACGAACAGCGGAGCGTTTCGCATGTGCGCCGGCAGTGCGCGGCGACATCACCTTGCTCCCGGGTTTCGCGCGATTGATGCGGCTAACCCGGTCTATCAACATAAGCCAGGCTTCGTTGAACCGGCTGCAATAGGGGGTGTGAACCGTGACGTCTGAGGCGGTGTTGTCGCCGCTGACCACGTCGCGGACCCCTCACACGTCGAAGCGGACACCATCGGTGACCTGCCGCGTTAGAAGTAGCCGTAGCGCCGGCAGATCGCGATTGAATTCTCGTAGCCGAAGTTGGGGATGGCGACGTCGACTTCAAGCCTGTCGTTGCGCAGCGGGCGCGCCTTGGCGAACTTCAAGTCTCAGCGCGTATCGGTATCCTTCCGAGCTGCCGTGGCCGGCTTGTCTGGCCAGATTTCTGCCATGGTGTTGCCTGCCTTGATCGCTTCCTTCTTGCCCGCGGTGTTATGCTGCTTGAGCGCTGCGACGAGCGTCGCGTCGACGATCCGTCGTCCCATCGGTAGATCCGGCCTCATTGGGACTACTCTGCTCATCCACACAAACCTTTCGCTTACAGGTTTGCGGCAGCGACGCTGCTACACATCGCCGCTCCGCTCAAATTGTATATGCAGTGTCAGACAGACCAGCGACGGCCGCTATCGGCATCGAATGCGAGCCGAGACGCGTTGCAAGAAACCGAGCCGTAGCCGCCCGCCGCGCCATAGATTGAATGTGCCACCAAGCCTATGCCGAACAGAGGATGATCATACAGATCGCGGAGCGGATTGCCCGTTGAGAAGCTCTCGAAGGCTTCCGGCGCCTTATCGAACGTGATCTTGTCTTCGTTCCAGTGGACGCCATCAGCTAGTGTCAGGTTCGAGAAGATGCTGCCCTCCTTCAAGTACAGGCAGAAATTGCGACCGTCGGCAGCTTTTAGATCGACAACGTCCTGATCCCGGAATTTTGCGAGTATCTCAGCAAAATTGAATCCGGCTTGGTCCAGCGCTCCGCTCACCACGGCATCAATCTTGCCGCTGGCGCCGATGCGGTCTAGTTCCGCGCGGCCGGCGGCGCGACCTTCCTGTTGCTCACGAACCTCTGCGAAGGCGCGGATGGCGTCTTCAGCGCAATGAGCCGTAAAAGCAAATTGTTCGAGCCGTAGCGAGCTCCCAAATGCGGTATGCTCGACGCGCACGCAGTAATTATCTCGGCTACTAGTCTGGACTGGTAGAAGTTCTGCCGACGTCAACGCATATGGCAAATTTCGACGATTCGCTTTCGCTATCTCGCGCTTAGTGGCTGACTTGACCTCCGATAGCATCGCGCGAATGGATGACGCTTCGGTCAGAAGATCCGCCGTTGTTTCCGATATGTCTTTTGCGGATTGGAGCAGTACGTTAAAATCGCGATTACCGTCATGTCCGAGACTTTCGACAACCTCGGCACGAACACCCCGCCCGAGGTCGACCCCGACGTGAAGTTCAGTATCAGGTCCGTACGCGCGTTCTTTCGTGATGACGCTATAGTCGTTCAAGGTTGGTGATGCATCGATAGCGTGATCGAGCTGGAGCTGCCTTGCAACCAGCATCGCAATCAGTTCCACGTCGCTCTGATCGGTGGTCTTCGCTGACTTCTTCATAGCTTACTCCTTCTGCGCCCTAGGCGCCTTTTCCCCGCCTTATTGCAGATCATTCATCACTGAATCGTTGAGAGGGGCGCTTCATTGCAGCGGCACGGGGTCGTCTCAAATGGACCAAGAACCTCTTCGGGCGCTTGCACTCGCCTCGATAAAAAGGAATTTCACCTTGGCAATCAGGCTAGTGGCGGCAATGGCGCACAGGTATTGAGAAGAAATGAGTAGGCGATCAACGCCAGTTCGACGTCCGGAACCCTGCGACTCAGCACTAGTAACTCAAGTCCCTGTTTCTCGGCTTCTCCGCGAGTGGAACGGAAGCAGGATCGGTTATGCTTGAGGGGCTCCCGATTGGTCAATTAAGCCGAGGGTAAGTTTCGGGCGTTTGTTCAGCGGCGACGTGCCGCTAATCAGCTTATTTGAGGAACTAGATGTCGACAGCGGGTGATATGTGGCACCGTTCAGTGCGGGTCCCCGCAACCATCTTCGACGCCACTCCTAGCCCCGCAGCGCAAGCTCCGGGGCTGTCGGCGTTTATGGTCTCTTTCCGTTCCCGCGCGCCCAGCCATTCGAGGATGGCGCCGAACTCGCCGTGCAGCGTTACGTGGACCTCGCCGCGCTTCGCGCCGGGCGTCAGGGTCACCCGCTCGATCAGGCCACGGATGGCGTCTGCGGCTTCGTCGCGGTCTTCCGGGCGGTTCAGCGCCTCTGTCAGCCGCTCGACCTTCTTCGCGTAGATCCCGGCAATATTGGGATGAATGTCCGGTGTTTCGGCAGGGGCTGCCGCCAATGCTGCCTTCAAGACCTTCTCCTCGGCTTCGAGGTCGAGCAGGCGGTCCATCAATGTCTCGCTGTAGCGGCCGTTCTCTATGGCATCGACGATGTCTGCCTTAGCCTTCTTGATCTTGGCCAGCTTGGATTCCGTTACGGAGCGATCGGCACGCTGCACGATATTAAGCCGGTTGGTTTCCTCGATGAAGCTGCGGATGGCCTCGTCTACCATGTCGGGCGCCATCAGACGGTCCTTGAGCCCAGCCAGCACGCGCTCCTCGAGACTAATGCGGGTTATGGTGCGACTATTGTCGCAAGCACCGGTGTCGTTGTGCGTCGAGCACGCGAAACGGCTCTGACCGCGCAGCGAGCAGGGGCCACCACAGGTGCCGCAGTGGACAAGGCCCGACAGCAGCGATTTCGGTCGGACCGTGCCGCGCATGCCGAGCGCCTTCCGGGTGGCTTCGATGGGGCCTGCATACTGGATGGACAGGCTTGCCTGCCGTGCCTTGACCGCCTCCCAGAGAGAGTCATCGACGATGCGTAGTTCAGGCACCTCCGTGGTGATCCAGTCGGATGCCGGGTTGATACGGCTGACGCGCTTGCCCGTACGCGGATCCTTCACATAGCGCTGCCGGTTCCAGACAAGGCGGCCGATATAGAGTTCGTTGTTGAGGAATCCCGTGCCGCGCTTGGCGTGGCCGCGCAGCGTGCCATGTGCCCAGAGCTTACCCTCGGGGCCGGGGATGCCGTCTGCGTTGAGGCGCCGGGCAATGGTCTGCGGGCTGACGCCGTTGGCGAATTCCCGGAATACCCGCCGGATGACCTCGGCTTGTGCGATATTGATGGTGCGCTCGCCACGGATAGGCTCGCCGTCGCTGTCGAACTGCTTCACGACGTCATAGCCGTAGCACAGCCCGCCGCCGGCTTTGCCCTTCTCGACCCGGCCGCGCATGCCGCGGTGCGTCTTCTTGGCGAGGTCCTTCAGGAACAGCGCGTTCATCGTGCCCTTCAAGCCCACATGGAGTTCGCTGATCTCGCCTTCGGCCAGTGTCACGAGCGTGATGCCGGCGAACTGAAGATGCTTGTAGAGCGTGGCGACGTCGGCCTGATCGCGGCTGACCCGGTCGAGCGCTTCGGCGAGGATGATGCTGAAGCGGCCCGTCTGCGCATCCTGGATCAGCTGCTGGATGCCAGGACGCAGCGTTATGCTCGAGCCCGAGATCGCGGCATCCTTATAGGTGCCGATAATCTGCCAGCCTTCGCGCGCGGCCTGTTCGCGACAGATCCGGAACTGGTCGTCGATGGACGACGCGCTCTGTTGATCGGAGGAATAGCGCGCGTATAGCGCAACGCGGGTCATGGCTTGTCTCCAAACACGGTTACCGCGTTGGACGACGTGGCAACCTGCTTACCCCTGCTGTTTATTATCTTTGCGGGCGCGATGAAGATCAAGCGCGATTTGCCGTCCGAGTAGTCGGGCGATCCGCGCGATCGTCACATCGGATGATGGGGCAGGGGCGGGGACAATAGTTTGCCGTGTTCTGTCAGCGGGTAAGCGATGCTTGCTCACCGGAAGTCGTCGACGTGGTAGAAGACCCGGTTCTGTATCCAGGTGTCGATCGTGGACTCATGCCAGCCGATGCACCGCGCTGAGATATGCACGCGCTGCGGAAAGGTGCCGTTGTCCAGCTTGCGATACAGCGTCGAGCGACTGAGCCCGGTCCGGGTCAGCACCTCGCGAAGGCGCAGGATGCGGTTTGGTGATTGGGGCATGAGTTTCCCTTCCGGTGTCGCGCGGTACGGGGAAGAGATCGGACGAGAAGGCAGACGGCTCAATGCCGCGGGACGGCGATAGCCGATGATCGCCCAACAGAGCGCAATAGAGCCGATACCGGCTGCTACCCGTCGTGTGGAGTCGCTGCAGCCCACAGTCGGGTAATGACGGTTGTCGGAGGTTCGCTGAAGCTAACCGTCCTGGTTGAAGTCGAAGAGGCACGCTGCTCGCCACAGAGCTAGTTTATCCGCCACGTCGATCTCTCACTCTGCCATTGTCGCGACGTCATCACGGCCCCGAGTGCCTGCCTGATTTCAGGCGCTGACGAAATCGGCGTGAATGGCATCGGCGACTACAACCTTTGCCATGCGGTTCCGAAGATTATGGCCGGTCGGGCCCTGAGGGGTAATTCTAGTGATCTAACGCCGGCCGCCTTCCTCAAGCATCAGGCGAGGCCCAACCTGCCAAGGACGAGCTAGACGTGCTCTTAAGGTGGGGGGGAGGGGCGGCCCTTGCGGGCCGCGCCAGTTGCGCTCGTACGGCCGGTTCTGACGCCTCTTACGTTAGAGAATAACCGTGCGGCACCGTGGCGGTCGTAAGTCGGGGCCTCTGTCGCCCAGTTGACGGGCGTCGATCCGAGCAGTCAGCCTGCCATTGATCGAAACTGAATGTTTTTGATTCTTACAAACAGCGCTTCAATGTATAGCCGAAATACTTCGGATATGCATTATTGCCTACGAGGTAAGCGGCAGTAGCGAGAGTTGTCGGAATAGTCTTGAAAGGGGCATCAATGCGGTTTCCTTCAATTGCTCTTGGCGCAGTATTGGCAAATTTGCTTATTGGGAGTGCGGATGCGCAGTCCGGTGCGAACAATAAGTCCGAATTCCGCTTCGACCTGTCGCCTGCAATCGGCGAGTCTCTGCGAGAAACCGAGGGAAATCAGCCTGTTGACGAGAGTGAGGTAGCACTCGGGTTTCGGTTCATTCGCTCGTTGACGGATAGTCTCGAAGTTCAGGCTACCCCCAGCGTCGGCTACAGCCCGCAAGTATACGACAAGAACGATCCCTCTTCGCAGGCGCGCGTCGGCTTCGAAATACGACGCCGCATGTTCTTTGGGTCCGACCAGCGACCGTTGCCCTACACGAGCGTTGGCAAAATCAGTGCTCAGGCGTTTGCGCGCTACTCGCCTTCGCTGGGCTTCGCGAACGCATTTGGCGACCACGCCTTTTTTGATAATGGTCTGGCGGGCGGAGTTCGTCTGGCGAACGACGTCTGGTTTCACTGTCGCCAACGGTGGATCATGGCTGTTGGTCTTGGATGCAATCCGGCCCGCCGGGTCGCCGTCCAGTTTACGCCATCGCTACAGTATCTTGTCTCGGACAAATCGGCGCGGCGACGCCTTGTGCCGCAGGCGGATGCGAGCCTCGTCGTGCCCTTGCGGGATATTAATATCCGGCTGGCATCGCGGTTCGAGAATCGTCGTTTTTCCGACCTTAAGATCGCGGGTGGTGGGAGACAACGCGACGGCCGCATAACGGCATCGCTGAGCTTCGACTTCGCGCCAGCGATTCCCAAGCTCCGCCGGTTGCTCTTTGGCGACGAGACCGGAAAGGTCATCGTCAATGATTTCACGTTGGAGGTTGGCGCGCGGTATGTCCGCAACCGGTCGAACAATACCGAGAAGAATTTCGACAGGATCTTCTTCGTTCCCGCCTTTTCCTACACTCGCCAGCTTGACTAGATTGGGGAAGGCCCGCCGGCGTCCTAAAAATAGCCGGCAGATCAACGGCGATTGGCAAACCCCGTACGGGTTCTCCTAACAACCTATGCGATCAGCTGGAACAGCTCATCGATAGATCGGTTTGCATCAGCCGATGCGACCAGATGCCGGTCAAAACGATAGTAATTGTCCGCATCCATGGGAGCCAGGATCACCGGATCGGCCAGGTCCGGACCGTACTCGGTTCGCAATACGGTGGCAGTAAATACGTCGGGATCGACCGTGACCACGTGCAGCTTTCGGGCGGCCAGGTGATAAGTGTCACCCGCCGCGACATTCGAACTGCGGGCAAGGCTGGCACGCATCGTTCGGTCGGTCCGTTTAAGTTCGCTGTGCGGCCCGTCGTACAACCCGCGGTAGCAGGCGTATTCCGTGCCCGTCGCGGCGCTCTCGACATACTCGTCGTGCAGAAAGCCGCCGACTAGGACGTGGCTAGCCAAATCGTAGACGTGGTCGTGAATCATCAGATCGGCAGAGCGATCGTTTGAAAATCCCTTGCGCCATATGTGTAACCGGTACCGAACTCGCCCGCCGTCACCACCCGTTCCCAAGGTCACAACCACGAAACCGTATGGATGGCTCCTAGCATCGCAGGCCATGATTGCGGGTTTGAGGTCGGCGATAACGGTCTTTACAGACTGGGGTTGACGGAGGAGGGCATCGTCGAGCCTGGCGATTGCAGACGGGTCAAGCATAAGGATTTATAACACTCTTGACGGAATTTAGTACGTTATCGACTTTCGCGGGATCACTCGCTTCGGTTAAGAAGCCGAGCACTATCAGCGCAGCTCCAACTGAAACAGCGTCGAATGGCACCGGATCTGGCCAGATGTTTGATAAGTCGAGCTCCCCTACTTGTCGAATGCTGAGCTGAATATCCTCTCGTTGGCTTTCGTAGAATACAGTGCCCCGCATTGCTTTGAACGCCGGCAGTTTGGGATCGTCCCGCGTAAGGATCGCTTCCGTGTCGGTTAGATTGGTGCGGATGATCGAGAACGATTTCGTAAGTCCAATATGGATCTCTAAGTGAGGGTTGATCCGTGCTTTTGCGGCCAAGGCAATCAACGCAGCGAGAACCTCCCTTTGAATGCCCCACTCCGTCCAGTCGTCAGCCCGCCCGCGAAATGCAGCCGCGTTCCGAAACTGGACGTAGCTCGCCATGAGGCGGAGATCGCTGGGGTCTGGCATAAGCAACCAGATCAGTCGTGTGGCCGACGATGCTCGCGACCCCGATTCAATGAGCGGCAAGATGATCGAGCGGAAATGCCGGCCTGATCGTCCTTTGAAGAAATACTCGCGCGATGTCGCTACAGATGCCTGGAGTTCGGAAGCGAGATCCCGCGGATGTACGGTGACGATTTTTGCTTCGCGCACGTCCCTTGGAACCAAAAGGACGATGAACGCACCAGTCAGCCCTACCGTAAGTAGCGTGCTGAGTGCTGCATCGATCACAGCCAGCCCGACATTAGGCAGCGTATCGTTGAACGGTCCCAACGGCTCTCGCGGTGTCGAGAAGTGCGGTAAAACTACAAACCGGGCGAAGATCAAGATCGCTATCGCGAGCGCTATGATCAAGAAAATCCACCGTACAGCGTATCGCTTGCCAAGCAGGTCGTTCCATTCCATTTTATTGCGACGCCCTCGGATTATTTTCGTGATGACTGCGGAGAGCTGGGGCAGTCGTCCGCCCGAGCGTAGTCAGAACCGTAATAGTGCGGGGTTATTACCGGATCCACAATGGCGTGCAGCTGAACGCAGCGCTCGTTCATATTCCGATCCCGAAAGGGTGGGACGTCACACGTCGTAAGACCGCCCTTCCGAAACCCGTTCGAATTCGGCGCGGTGATGCGTCATGTAGAATTGCGTGCGTTTGCCCATCTGCACGATCGTCCGCTTAGGCACGCCAAGCTCGGCCAGCGCCGATGCGGGGATGGAGGCCGCGGCGCGAACACGGCCGTCCTCCTTGAGAGTGATCAAGTGCTTGTCGAACAGTGCATCGATTGATGCCGCGAGCAGGATTCCGTTGTCGGGATCCAGGCGTTCCCGATTGTCGGAATGCCTCCAAGCTTTGATGTGCGACGCTCGTAGGACCGCTCCAATATCGCAGCCACTGATCACGCATTGGTCTTCCCAGATCTCAAGAAGCGCGGCGCGGAACCTCCTTGTCCGAGCCGGGCATTGACGAGGCGGCGTCTCGTCGTTTCGTCGAGGTTTGACGCCATGACGCTCTCGATGTCTGTTGCCTCCTCCGACACCTCGAATTCGTGCTTAAGCACGATCTCGAAGCCAAGTGCTCTCAGCGGATCGTTAGTAGGCGGGCCCCCGCCGCCGTTATAGGATGCGTCTCTGGCAAGCTCCTTGGCCACGCGCAGAACCGCTTTCGGCGGAAATCGCTCGTGGGTCTGGGGGTCGATGATGTCCCACTTCCTGGACACCCCGTTCGGGGCGATGCCGTTCTTTCGAAGGACCTCGAACGCCTCACGAACATGCTCTGACTCGACCGCCATCAAGTTTCCCCCCATAATTTATGAACTGTTCTCGCCAGCTTAGAGCGCAAGCTGGCAACCGCCATCGGTTTCTGCGCGCTGCTTGACCGGAAAGGGATCTAGCGCCCTGGACCGGTACTCGACAGGCGCTACCGAGTGGATCCCGGCTACAAGACGGTGCTCCCTGAAGTTGCCACGCTGCGAGACAAAAGTCAGACCTTGCGACCATTATCGAAGAGACCGGGTGGCAAGGGAAAGTTTTCCAGAGCCAGCGATTCAGACGGGCCTTATGCCGTCCCGTGCTCTGCACGGTCGCGCTCTATTCCGCTGACGCTTCACCGAGCCGCCCGACGGCGTCTCGTCGGCAGAGCCGTTACGATCGCTCACGCTTGGTCGGGCTGTGCCCGACATACGGACGGCCGCGCTGCGCACGGCCGGCGTGGCGCTACCGCGCGTCGGATGGCGGGGGTAGGCGTCGCTACCCTCTAGTCCCGCCGCGGCGGGTCGCAAGCCGGCGTTGCCGGCTCCTTCATTGCATTACGGCCTTTCAGGTGCTGCCCGCCGCTACAGCGGGACTGCCGGTTCGCTCCTGCCGCCTACCCCCGCCATTCCGGCGCCGGTTGCGGTTCTGAAGGAGTGAGGAAATGGCAAAGGACACCCTGACCAAAACCACCGGCACGCTCTACGCCGAGGTCACCGACCGGATCATCGCGCAGCTGGAGGCGGGGCGGGTGCCGTGGGTGCAACCATGGGACGGGTCGAAGCTGGAAAGCGGGCTGCCGCGTAATGCCGGGACCGGGCGGCGCTATTCGGGGATCAACGTCCTGATCCTGTGGGCGACCGTGTTCGAGCGTGGATTCGGGACGCAAGGGTGGCTGACCTACAAGCAGGCGCAGGCGCTTGGCGGCAATGTTCGGAAAGGCGAGACCGGCACGACCATCGGTTACGCCGATCGCTTCACACCTAAGGACGAGCGCGACAAACCCATCACCGAAGCCAGCGACGAGCATCGCCGGCAGGTGGCGTTCCTCAAACGGTTCACCGTCTTCAATGTCGACCAGTGCGAGGGTCTGCCCGACACGCTGTCTGTCGGCGGTGGAGCGTTTCTCGGCGAGCGCGAGACCATCGAGTGCGCGGAGGCGCTGATGACCGCCACCGGCGCACAGATCGGCATCGGCGGTGACAAGGCGTTCTACATGCCCACCGCGAATCGCATCCAGCTACCGCCGCAGCAGGCGTTCCACGATCAGGTGAATTACTACCGGACCGCGCTGCATGAGCTTGGCCACTGGACCGGGCATACGAGCCGGCTCGACCGTGATCAGAAAGGAGCGCCGCGCAGTGCCTCTTATGCCCGCGAGGAACTGATCGCCGAGATGTGCAGCGCGTTCACCTGCGCGGAACTGGGTATCGTGCCGACCGTGCGCCATGCCGATTACATCGGTGCATGGCTGGAGGTGCTGCGCGAGGACTCCCGCGCGATCTTCCGCGCCGCCAGTCAGGCGAGCAAGGCGGCCGACTATCTGCTCGCGTTCCGTGCCGACGCGGCGGATGACGCAGAGCAGGAGATGGCGGCATGACCGACCGTCCCGAAGAGCTGGAGGCGCGCGCGGAACGCGCCCTCGAGCGACCGACCGATCTCGCGCCCGGCGACTATCATGGGCCCGTGCATCCGGACGATCTGGCGAAGATGGAACGGGCGCTACTGTCACTGTCGCGGACGACGCGGGAGATATTCCTCGAGTACCGGTTGGACGGCTACAGCTACGATCACATCGCCAAGGTGACCGGGCTCAGCCAGCGTCAGGTCGCGCGGCGGATGCGGACGGCGATCCGTCGTCTCAGTCGCTACAGGCGCGGCGACGAGCGCCCCGAATGGCAGGTGTGGTTGCAGACGCATCTGCCACGATGGTTTCGCTGAAACGGCCAGCCTTGCCCGGCGAACGCCGGGCGAGGTTGGCGCATTCACGTTGCCCGGTTAGGTAACGCACATGAAGTCCGACGCCGATCATCTGCCCGAGCGCAACCAGACGGAGCTGGATCATATCCAGCGCATCCTGCTGGACGAGTTCGCCGCCGCGATCGCGACGGCGACCAAGCCGCACAAGCGGAACGGCAAGGTCTACAAGATCATCCTGTTCGGCAGCTATGCCCGCGACGACTGGGTCGACGAGCCGGATAACGGCTATCAGTCCGACTATGATCTGCTCGTCGTCGTCAGCCATGCCGACCTCACCGAGATTGCCGATTACTGGTACGTCGCCGAGGACAGGATCCTGCGCGATCCCGCCATCGCGCGACCGGTCAACATCATCGTGCATTCGCTCGAAGAGGTGAACCAGGCACTGTCGCGCGGCGAATATTTCTGGGTCGACATCGCGCGTGACGGGATCGCGCTCTACCACCTGCCGTGTCACGCGCTGGCAACGCTAAAGCCGCTGACGCCCGCCGATGCGTACGCGATGGCGCAGGGGTATTTTGACAAGTGGTCCCACTCGATAGACGTTTGGATAGCTCGCGCCCAAATGTCTGCGGAAAGAGCTGTTGATATTGAATGGGCAAAAGCTGCGGCGTTCGACCTACATCAATCAGCGGAACGCGCATACGCATGCTTTCTCTTGGTTCACACGCTCTACTTTCCGCGCTCCCACAATATCAAATTCCTGCGGTCGATCGCTGAGGACAAGGAGCCTCGTCTGATTGAGGCGTGGCACCGCGAAAGCAAGGTCGATCGACGCCGTTTCGAGTTGCTCAAGCGCGCCTATGTCGAAGCCCGCTACTCGCCAAGCTACGCGATTACCGCCGACGACCTTGACGCGCTGGCTGCATCCGTCGATCGGCTGCGCGCGACTGTCGAGACGCTGTGCCGCGAACGCCTCGACACGCTGCGTGAGGCTGCAACCGCCAAGTAGACATTCACTGGTCCGGTCAATGCGATGCGTCGTCGAACGCGCGTTTGCCGCAGCGGCGCCATAGCACGAGCATCTGATCGCGATCGTCACCGCGCAACCGCACTGCGACCTCCACCAGCGCGCCGAAGATCACGGCGCGATCATCGTCTGTCAGCTCGATCAGTCCGGCTTTTGCGACCAGTCCGCCGAGCTCGATCAGATGCCGCGTTCGTTCGCGCCGCTGCATCATCCAGCCGCGCGTATCATTGCGGCTTCGTGTCGCCAGCAGCCGATGCCTGACCGCCATCGTCCGCCGTTCTGTGGCTCGCGATGCGGTCAGCTTTGCGAGCAGATCCGCGTGCCGGGTTTTGAAAGAAGGCGGCACCTCGGTGGCGCCATTCCTCCCGGATTGCGGCGTCCTTCGTTTCCACCGCGGACAGCAACGCGCCGGCCAGTTCTTTGATCGACAACGCGTTGGCGCCGGTCGAGATGACCAACGTGCCGAGCTGCGTTAGGCGAGCGCTGCGTAACTGTTTGGCCTTGTCGTCGAGCGCCTTCAGTTCCGAATCATAGTCGCGGGGTTTGTGCATTACGGTGTCCTCAATTGCGGGTTGAGGGCGCCTCAGTTAGTGGTCCAGTCGATCAGCGTAAATACAATGAAACAGCGTGGGGCGAAGTCGTCCCGAGATAGATGAAATCTTCGAAGGGCGGGCTTATACGTCGTGCCGACGTCGCTTTTAGAGTGTAGATGGATTGCCGTCATGGCGATCTACCATTTCTCGGCTAAGATGATCTCGCGCGCAAACGGCTCCAGCGCACTCGCCGCGGCGGCGTATCGTTCGGCCTCGCGGCTGCGCGACGAGCGGCTCGATCGCACCCACGACTTCTCGAACAAGGCCGGCGTCGTCCATTCCGAAGTCATGCTGCCGGACGGCGCGCCTGAACATCTTCGCGACCGCGAGCGGCTGTGGAACGAGGTCGAGGCGGTGGAGGTCCGCAAGGATGCGCAACTGGCGCGCGAGATCGAGTTTGCGCTGCCCCGCGAGCTGGACCGGGCGGAAGGTATTCGGCTCGCGCGCGAGTTCGTGAAAGCCGAGTTCGTCGATCGCGACATGATCGCCGATCTCAACGTGCATTGGGATATCGGTGCCGATGGGATGGCGAAACCGCACGCCCATGTGATGCTCACCACGCGCAGCGTTGGCGAGGACGGTTTCGGCCCGAAGGTCCGCGACTGAAACCGCACCGATCTGCTTGAGCGGTGGCGCGAGTCCTGGGGCGAACAAGTCAACCGCCGACTGGCCGAACTCGATATCGATGCGCGCGTCGATCATCGCTCGTTCGAACGTCAGGGTATCGACCTCGAACCGCAGCACAAGATTGGTCCCGCGGCATCGCGCCGGCCGGGGCAGGGACTGGAGAGTGAACGGCTCGACGAGCATGTCGAGATTGCGCGATCCAACGGCAACAGGATCATCGCGCAACCGGGGATCGCGCTCGACGCGATCACGCGGACGCAGGCTACCTTCACGCGCCGCGATCTGGCGATGTTCGTCCACCGGCATAGCGACGGCAAGGAGCAATTCGACATCGCACTGGCAGCCGTTCACGCCAGTCCGGATATCGTCGCGCTTGGCAGGGATGGCCGAGGCGACGAACGTTTCACCAGCCGCGACATGATCGAGACCGAACAGCGGCTGGAAAATGCCACCGTCCGTCTCGACGCGAGCCGGCGCCACGGTGTCGACGAACAGTATCGCAAGCGCGCGCTGACCCGCGCCGAAATGCGCGGAATGGTTCTATCGAGCGAACAGCGCAGCGCCTTTGACCATGTGACGAACGGGCAGGGGATCAGTGTCGTCGTCGGCTATGCCGGTACCGGCAAGTCCGCGATGCTCGGCGTTGCGCGCGAGGCCTGGGAGAGCGCCGGCTATGCCGTCCGCGGCGCCGCGCTGTCCGGGATCGCGGCGGAGAATCTAGAAGGCGGATCGGGGATGGCGTCGCGCACGATCGCCAGCCTGGAACATCAGTGGAAGCAGGACCGCGAACTGCTCACATCGCGCGATGTGCTCGTGATCGACGAGGCCGGAATGGTCGGTACGCGACAGATGGAACGCGTCATTGCTGAAGCCGAGAAGCGCGGCGCCAAGGTCGTGCTCGTCGGCGACGCCGAACAGCTTCAGGCGATCGAAGCGGGGGCAGCATTCCGGTCGGTCGCCGAGCGTCATGGTAGCGTCGAGATCACCGATATTCGTCGTCAGCGTGAGGACTGGCAGCGGACGGCAACACGCCAGCTCGCAACCGAGCGGACGGGCGAAGCAGTGCGCGCTTATGAGGAGCACGGCCATGTCCATTTCGCCGAAACCCGCGATCAGGCGCGCGCTGATCTGATCGAGCGCTGGGACCGCGACCGCGCCGCCGCGCCGACCGCATCGCGCATGATCCTCACCCACACCAATGACGAGGTCCAGGCGCTGAACGAGGTGGCGCGGCAGCGGCTTCGCCTCGCCGGTGAGTTGGGCGAGGACGTCACGATCCAGACCGAGCGTGGCGCTCGCGCGTTCGCCACAGGCGACCGCGTCATGTTCCAACAGAATGAACGCGGTCTCGGCGTGAAGAACGGATCGCTTGGTACAATTCAGAGCATCACGACCGCCCGCATGCGGTGATGCTCGACGATGGTCGTCACGTCGCGTTCGACACCAAGGACTAAGCCCAGCTCGATCACGGCTACGCCGCGACCGTGCACAAATCGCAGGGCGTGACGGTCGACCGCGTTCATGTGCTGGCAACGCCGGGCCTCGACCGCCATGCCGCCTATGTCGCGCTGTCGCGGCACCGGGATAGCGTCGATCTCCATTACGGCCGTGATGACTTCGCCGATCAGGGTAAACTCGTCCGCACGCTGTCGCGCGAACGCGCGAAGGACATGGCGTCGGATTACTCGCGCAACTTCGGCGATCGACGGCAAATCCAGTTGCCGGAACGGACGATCGAGAACGCGCGCCCGGCGCCAACCCGCGATCCGTTTGCGGGCCTCGACCTGCGTCCGGTATTGCCTGAGCCGGTTCCGCTTCAGCCAGCGCCGAACCGCGCCGAAAATCTTCCTGATGCTGTCATCCGACATGGTCGTATCGTCAGGACGATGCGCTCTACCCACGCCGTGGGCGACGCCTACACCAACGAGCAAAGGGCCGAGCTTGCGGCGAGCCGCGCGTCGCTTGAGGCCATCGCGCCCCATGGTGCTCGAGATCTCGAAACGGCGATGACGGTCGACACGCGGCTTGTCCATGAGGCGGCGGAAGGCAGGACCAACGCGGTGATCCGCGCCATGCAGCTGGAAATGGAAATTCGAGAAGATCCGACACGCCGCGCCGATGTCTTCGTACAGCGCTGGCAGGGGCTCGAGCAGCAGCGTCGTGCGCTGAAAATCTACCATGAAGACACAAAGGTTCGGGCCATTGAGGACAAGATGCTCGGCATGGCAAAAAGCTTGGAGCGCGACCCGCAGGTGGAATCGATCCTACGCAATCGGAAGGTCCAGTTAGGATTGGGAGCGACCAGCGGCGCGAGTGTCGGCAGGGAACTCGCGGATATGATCGGGCGCGGACGTAGCCGCGGTTTGGGTATTGGGATGTGAATTCTGTCCGCCGGAGTATTTGCAAATGTGGCGCGTCCTCCTCGTCCCCCGAAGCGGGCGGGTAATCCGTCTCAGAATAAGGTAAAGGCCGTTAGCAGACCGGCCGCTGTTGAGTTGATCCTGGTGGAAACCGGCCTGACCGCTTTGGAGCAAGGGACCGCAATAATGCACTTTCGTTCATCTGCGGGTAAGGGACCGACCGCCTCATTGGTCGATCCAGCTTGACGCTTTGGACCGCCTGAACGATGTCTCCGGCCGCTTATCGACTCTCAGGGCGCGGCTATTCGAACCGTACCCGGTCGCGCTCTGCGGCCTCGTCGGCGCGCTTAGCATCCCGATCCCAGCCTTCGGCGATTGCAGTCAGCATCGCCTTGGTACGCGGAGAGGTAACATGCGCGGCCGCCCACCGGCGATACTTCGCGGCAAGATCCCGCTCCTGGAGGCCGCCTTCGAACATCGGCTTCGAGACGACGCCGCGCATATTGTAACGCTCGATCATGATCGAATGCTCGACGTCGTCCGACCGCAGTCTCTCGATGGCGGCGGCCACGGCCGGCGGCGGCCAAGTCTCATCGGCCTCGGCCGCGTGCGCAAGCGTCCGACCGATGTAGGTCGGCACGATCTTCGTGCGCTTCTGCCTGCGTCCCTCCTCAAGCATTCCGTCGATCCATGCGTCGAGCTTCGCTCGGTCGATTGTCCCGTTCCTCTCGCCCGGGACTCGTTCGTTGTGGATGAGGATGCGGTGCGAGATCGAGCCGCGGTTGCGCTGCTCAGGCGTGCTCGGTTCCTCGTCGGGGTCGACGTCGTCAGCGACGAAGACGTCCTTCATGATCGAGACGAAGAATTCCGGATCGCTGCTCATACGCTCATAAAGCGCCAAATCTCCGTCCTGGTGCTCGAGCACCGGAAAGAAGGCATACTCCGCTCTGGCGAGCTCCATCTGGTCCACGTCGTCACGGGCGCGGAGCGATTTGAACAGTTCGCCCAGCAGATAGCCGTCCATGTCACTGTCCATGCCGCCTTCGTTGATCTCTCCCACACGACCGCTCAGCATGGCGATCACGGTGGGCCAGGACAGCTCCCGCTCGCGCGGGTGAACGATCGCGAGCGCGCTGCCCGCACGGCCCGCCGCGACGAACCGGCGCACCAGTTCCTCCAGCTCCTCGGTCGGCCCTTCGAATCTGAACGGCCGCCGATTGGCCCAGAAGTGCCGCTCAGCGTCAGCGCCCAGCGTCGCTACGAGATCCCATGTTTGCCGCCCTTCGGGCCAGTCGAGAAGCATCGATGCGGTTCGCACAGGGCTCCAGCCTGACCGCTCGGCCAGCGTTAGGGTCTCGGTGTCGTATTCTTTGCCGCGGCTTCGGCGCAGCATGCCGGCAAGTGCGGTCGAAAGCTCGGGCGCGGGTGCGTCCGCTTCACCGTCGACGAGGATACCTTCTAGGATAGAACCGTCCTTGATACCGGTAGCGGCGGCATACGCGACCCCGCGGACGAAGCGGACGGTGTTGGCTAGCCGAATGACGGCATCGACGCCGGAGGTGGCCGCGAGGCTGGCGACGGCGTTCGCCCGACGCTGTTCGATCGCGTGTTCGGCCGCGACGAAATCGTCTGTGGGGTAGGAATCCCATTCGTCGAAGAGAGCGCGGGCCTGATCGAACGGATCCACCGTGTCCATAGACCTGACGATCTCCTGCAGGCGCTTCAACTCCTGGTCCGGCAGGACCCAGTCGGCTTGGCGGAAGCGGACGTGACGGTCCGCCAGGCGCCGGAGCGCACGGCGGAGCTCGACCCGATCCTCCCCGGCGCTCCGCTGGGCATGCGGCGCGAGCATCTCTAGAAACTGCGCGCGCCGATCCGGGGAAAAGCGGGGGAAGGCCTCCGCGACCTCGATCCAGTGTGCCGTGTCGCTTCCGATGAGCGAGAGCGCCCGGTCCGTGATGGCATCGTAGGTCTCGCCGACAATGCCATAGGTTAGGGTCTCCTTGTCGGAGGCTCCGGCGTCCCGATAGCGCGGACGCTGCGTCGGACCCTTCATGTCCTGCATCTTCGGCAGGAGCATCGTGACGAGCTGCCACCCGATCTGCGGGTGGAGCATCATGATCTCGTCAACGACGGCAAGGCGTTCGGCGAGCGGTGCGTTGGTGCCAGGGGACCAGGCAGTGAACAGGTCGCGCAGGCTTGAGATCGGTCGGTTGCCGCTCTTGCCGCCGGGATCTTTCGACGCCAGTTTGGCGAGGAGCAGCGCGGACCGTCTGAAGAACGCGGGATCCCATGCCTGGAGTTCAAGCGCCCACAGGATATTGGGAAGTTGCGAGCGCGCCACCCCAAAGCTGCTGGTCTCCGCGAATAGGACGGCGGGCGCCTCGTCACTCTCGAGCAGCAGCTCGAGGGCCGAGAGCAAAGGGCGGGGGGCTGCCTCCATCAGGTAGGTCAACTGACGTTCCAGTCCGAGGATCACGCGCACGTCGTCGCGCAGACCGGGAAGGCCGGCAACCAGGTCGTTTACGAATGCTTCTGGGTCCAGGCCCGCCTCGAGCCCGACCTCCTCGTGCATCGCCGCGATAATCAGCAGGGTGGTGGCGATGCCTTCGCGCAGAAGAGAGCTGTAGGGCGCGCTGGACCTACCGAAACGCTCCTCGGCGATGTCGGGCGGCGTGTCCGTCGTGAACACCTTGATTGCCGCGCCGGCGAGACCTTCGAGATGCCGGCGAGTGACGAGGTGGGAGAGGTTCACGAAGGCGTCGACTGGCGCGCGCAGGCGCCAGATCCCGCCTCGGAGGTCAATCGGTGTGTCCTGCATCGGCAGGTATGCGCGCAGGGACTGTTCGTAGTCATCGTAGTCCGACCCGCTGAGCTGGGCGACCATTTCCAGATCGCCTGCCTGCTGGGTGCTCCAAGTGCCTGCGAGTAGGGCTGGCACCAGGCGCTCGCCACCCTCGACCCAGGATGGCGGACGGAACCCGGCGCGGTGCGAATGGCGATGGAGGATGGTCAGGCTGCGGCCGGACTTGCGCGCGAGCGTCTCGGCCTTCTCCTCACCAAATCCCATTGATTTGAGCGCCTCGCTCATGTCGCGGATCGAAGGCCGCTCGAGGCGCACGAACCCGGAGCCGGACGGTCGGTAGTCAAGCGTTGAGATTGCCGGGCCGTAGCTCGCGAGGGACTCGCCAACTTCCTTTACGCTCGGCGAGAGGATGTATCCGTAGCGGTCGGCCTTCGCGAGAAGCCGGCCGGCGTCGTCCGTGTCGACAATCAGTGTGCGAGCCTCAATGAACCGACGGTTTGCCTCGTCCGCCGTTCGTATGGCGGCGACGGCGACGGCGCTCACCTCGTCGGGGCCATCGCCGACGAGCACGAGGGGTCCGCGGGCGCTCGTCAGGTGGTCGATGATCTGCCTGGCCTGCTCCGTGCGGGCGACAAGGGCGACTTCTTCCGTCAGCTGCGGGCTGTAACGATTGGAGAACTCGTTCCAAAACTCGTCGGTGCTGCGCGCGCCGCGGTTCGGCGCCGTCCCGAGGACTAGCCGCGCATGCTTCGCGCCTACTGCCCCGTGCTCCTCGAGCCAGGTCTCGAGCATCGCGCCATCGATGTAGCGGACGTCAGCAAAGTCGCCCCTGTCCTTGTATTCCTGTAGGAACTCAGGGAGCTTGAGGTTCGCGTTGTCCCAGTTGCGGGGCGTGACGAAGATGAACGTAAGATCCTTGCGGGTCTCCTCAGCCGTGTCCTTCACTCGCGTGCTGTAGTCCGACTTAAATTTGTCGACCGGCTTATCGTTCGTTCCGAACTCCCACACCGATCGACCAACGGGAATATAGGGTGTGCCGATCGCCATGGTCAGGTCACCGTCGTAGCCGCGTATCTGCCCGGACTCGCCGCCTGGGAACCGAATATGGTGGATGTCACCCACGTCGCGCGCGGAGGCTAGAACGAGGTCGCGGACCATTACGGGGAACTGCTCCCTTGCGCCGATCCGGTCCGCCCAGTGCTTGAGCTCGGCATGATTTATCCACTGCATGTCATGTCTCTTTGTCGCCGACGTCGCCGCGTTTTTCTTAGTCCGAATTAGCGCCGAAACCGTACTTTGCCCATCCGTGGACCGGACGACGACTTGCCCGACGTGCATTATGATAGCCAATCGAAGTCCGATGGATCAAACACAACACGATGAAGAAGGGTAGCGATAGGCGATCGCGCGGAGGGAGCGGCGCGCCCCGACCTTCGAACCTCATCTCGCGACGCCGGTCACGATTGGGGATGTACAACCGTGTCCGCGGTTGCGCCGAACACCGAACTACCGCGGCGGTTAGCCGCCGGCGGGTTCACGGGCTGCGGCTACGGATTAGTCTCCGCAAGTGGGCCGCCGTTCATCGCACTCGTGGGGAGCGACGAGCGAGGCATGAATAGCGCTCTCGACCTTCTGCACGAATGGACCAACCTCATGGGTCCGAACGCCATCCAGCTTGAGATACTGCTCGATGAGCCGGGCTATTGGGTCACGATTTCGCAACAGCCGGAGCTGATGCAGATGCGGGTGCTCGGCATCGACACCGCCACAAAGCCGCTGGTGTTTTCAATGAGCATCACGAAGCGACTCGATACCAAGCACCCATTCCTTGATAATTTGGCAAAGTACGCCCGCGAACCGGTCGCACCCGTGCTGCTAACCGTCGCCACAATGGCGTCAGCGCGGGGCCGGACGGGGCGATTGTCGTCGGTAGGGTTCGAGCCCGACCTTAAACGAGCGATTCTCCTGCCCGGGATTGATGTCTACCTCAGGCGAGAGGACAGACACCGCCGGTCCATGGTGCGACTGGAGGACGATGAGCGCGCTGCCGGGCCGCCACCGGCCCCTTCGACCGAGCCGTCCGCTTTGGCGGCCAAGCGCGAGGCTCGTCTTTTCGCGACGTTGCCGAAGACCATGTTCGCCCTGCGGAATTATCCGGCCGGAAAAGCCGTGGTCGCGTGCGGTGTGGCGGCAGGCATGGCACCTTGGCAGGTCGAGCAAGCGGTATGCAACCTCCGGCTCGCCGCGCACCTAGCATACGTACCCAATGGTAAGGCGAAGCGGCTCGCGATGCTCGCTCAGCTACGGGAGGACATGATAGAGCCGGCGAATGCAACGTTCGATGCAACGGAGTTCAGCGCAGACCAGATCGAGCAGCAGGCGGCGCTCGACGCCGGCTTCTTGCTACGCCTGATTGACGGCGAGAACCCCGTACCCGAGAGCCTGGGCGCGCGTCTCGTTCGCCTGCGCGAGCTCGGCCATGACTGAGCCCATCGTACCTACCGCGACCTCCGACCGGCTAAAGGTATTCATCAGCTCGACGATTAAGGAATGTGCGGCCGAGCGCACCGCGGCCCGCGCCGCCATCACCGGCCTTAACTTCGAGCCGGTCCAATTCGAGCGCGAAGGCGCGCGGGCCGAGCCGCCGAGGCACTTTTATCTGCGCAAGCTGCAGGATTCGCACATCGTCGTGGGCATTTACCGCGAATCGTACGGCTGGATCGATGCAAAAAACGACATGGCGCTGTCGGGCCTGGAAGACGAGTACCGCGCATCGGTCGCTTTGGACAAGGACCTGCTCGCCTACGTGCTTGAGCCCGCCGGAGGCCGGGACGCCCGACTCGCGGCGATGCTGGAGGACATTACCGCCGGCCCGAACACGGTCTACTTCTACACGGAGGGCGAGGATCTAGAGGAGCGAATCCGAGACGACATCACCGCGTTGATAAGCGCACGCTTCGCGCCTCGGGCCAGTGGACAGCCGACGCAGCCAGCCGCCGAATTACTCCGTTCAATCTTCCGCGGGAGCCCGGTGCGGATACGGCGCGACGCCCTCCTGAACGAACTGTCGGAGGCGGCGACCGCCGCCCGCATCGTGTGGGTCACCGGTCAGGCGGGGGCGGGGAAGACGGCCCTCGCGGCAGAGTGGGCGCAGGACCGTGGCGCCGCATTCGTGACCGCCCGGGGTCTGGACCCTCGAGCGACGTTGATCGCGATCGCGCAGAGCATCGGCGTGGCTAGCGGCGCCGAGTTAGCCACGCCGCTTTTCGATGATGTCCGCAATCTCTTGGCGCGGCGGTGGGGCGATGGGCGCAACTGGCCACTCGTGCTCGACGATCCCGACGACATGCCAGCCGTGTGGTCGGTACTACGCGAATATTTGGGGTCGAGCGCGATCGGCTCTATCATCGTGGTTGCTCGTGATCCGGACCCCACCCTGGCGGGAACGCGCATGACCGTCGGCGGCTTCTCGGCAGCCGAGATCGCCGCCCTGCACGAGATCGCGGACAAAAGCACGGCCGCGGCCGGGCTGGGCGATCTTCCCCTCAGCCTGCGCCGCGGCAGGGTGGTGACCGACCAGCCGGCGCGATTTGGCGCGCTGGAGCCGGTCGCCAGGGAAGCGGTGGGATATCTGGCTCTCTCGCCCGCTCCACTCGACCTCGACGACCTCCTCGCCCTGCTAGGCGACGCTGCTGGAGGCCCGGTGGCGACGGCAGCCCGACTGGAGTTAGCGTCCGACCTGATCATGGCGACACCTGCCGGCTACACGTTCGTCCACGACGCGGTGCGCGACGACGTGGCAGCCACAATAGGCGCCCGGGTTCAGCTTAGCAGCCTCCTGCGGCGACGCCTCGGCGCACGCTTAGCGCGAACAGGCCGGGCATGGGCGGCGTTTCGCCTCCGGCGCGATGAGGATCCGCAAGTGGCAGCGGGGCTTGCGAACCGCGCCGTGCGCGAGGCGGCGTTCAGCGGATCGAACCTTCACTTGATGGACGCGCTCGAGCATCTCGCCGGCTACTATCGGAAGCGCGCCGAGCACGGGCCACTGATCTCCACCCTAATGGCATTGGCCGACGCAAAGTCTTCGCAAGGGAGGGCGAATGATGCTCCGGCCCTGCTGGCCGAGGCACGCATGCTGGCCGTCGCCATGGGCGATGGCGAAACGCGATCCGCCGTCGACATCCTGGAGGCATCGCTCGCCCTGCGCCGCTCCGCATCCCAAGCTGCACTCGAGCGCGTGAGGGATCTGAGGCGCGAGGCCGATGCCGATGGTCGTGCCTCGGACAGCGCTCGTTTGCTCCTTGAGGAGGGGATCGCGATGCTCGCGATCAATGAAAACGACTTGGCGGTGCCGCTCTTCAGGAAGGCCGTCAAATTTTTCGAAACAACCGGCGACGCTTATGGCGTCGAGGTCGGGACACGGAACCTGATCGCGTCCCTTTCTGCCACCCCTGATGGCTTTGGCGAGGCCGAGCGACTCCGCGGCGAGCTGGACGCTGCCGTCCCCGAGAGCCCACGCTACCGGGCCTGGCTTTGCAACATGCTGGTTCCGCGGCTGCGACGCGAACGACGCTTCGACGACGCGGAGGCGATGGCCCGCGAGGCGATCGCCATCGGCGAGGAGCTGGGGGATCGCTACCTCGTGGCCATCAACAACGTTGCGCTCGGAAACGTCTTGCGAGAGGCTGGCAGGTTCCCCGAGGCTCTCGACGCGCTAGCCGCAGGCGGGAGCGCCGCCCAATCGATCGGGCGACCTGACATCGAGGGACGCAGCTCCCGCCTTAGCGCGCTGACAGAGAACGTAGCGGCTGAGCGCTCCGAGGGTGCGGTCCGGCGGGCGCACGCCGGTCGGGCCGAGCAGTTTGCTATGCATGCTGTGGCGCTTCTCTCGGGAACCTTCGCCTGGGGCGACAGGGCACATGCGCTTGAGGAGCTCGGCGACGCACGAAGGCTGCTCAGCCGGGACGGCGAGGCCGTCGCCGACTATGCCCATGCTATTCGGGACTTCCTCAAGGCAGCGGACGAGGCGGAAGTCGGGCGACTTTTGCCGTTCCTTCTGCGCATGCTTGAGGACCGCGATGACGCCGCCGAGACTATCGCCGCGGCATTTGGTCCGGACATCAACCGAGCTGCGCTTGGTGACAGCGGCGTTTGGATCCAGGCGGTACTGGTCGTCCTCAACGACTGCCCACTCCGGTTCGCCGCTAGCTGCCTCGGCAGCTTGGTTCGCAGCTTCGCACCCGCGCAAGGTGGCTCGTTCTGGCTGCAGAGGCTCATCCGCTGTCTGCTCGTAATCGACCGCGAGCTCGGCCGTAACACCCGCCCCGACACCGGACCGATTTTGCTTCTAGCAATCCTCGCCTTCTCGCGGCATCGCGAGATGAATAAGCAGGACCTACTCACGCTCGCAGGGATCTGTCTGGCCGATGCCGACGGATTGGTTGCTAGGCATCGGCCCGGCTCCGACCTTGACTTGATCGTGCTGACCGCCGGTGGACGCGTGCTCCTCACTGTGCGGACGGAGGCGCAGGCGCCAGAGGCGATCTATGTGGCTCTCGTTATAGCATGCTTCCTGACTGCGTACGGCGAGCAGCTCACCGCAATCCTGTTCTCGGAGGAGCTCGAGAGCGGGGTGGCGCTGGACGTCGTGGTTTTCGCGGCGGACATCGAGACGGGGCCGCTGAGGGAGTTCACGAAGGAGGCGCTTGAGACCAGGCCAGTCGCCGCAGGCCGACTGACGCCAGCCGAGGGCGAGGAGGTGCCAATTGTAATCTTTGCGCGAGCGGACACGATCGCCGCGACTCAAGCCGTTCCGACCCGGGGCGGCGAACTCGAAATAGCGTTGGCGCAGTTCTTGGAGGAGATAACGCACGCCACGCTTGGCCGAAGCCTGGACGACGAGATCTATGCTGAGAAGATCAAGGAGCTGCTGCTCTCGGCTCTTCGGTGATGCACAGGCGACTTGCCGATTAGCTATTGGAAAAGGGCTACCAAGCCTCGCATGTTGAATTTACTGTAGTAATGAGATGCGTCCCAATCATCCGCGAACATGAACAGATGGCCGGCGTTAGTGAAGATGCTGGCGTAAATGCCTGCTTGTGGGTCGGCCTGACCGACAAGGCTGGCAGCCTCTAGGATAAGCTCGCCTTAGGCTAAAAATCACAACAATGGCGGCGGGGCAGGTCAGTCCCAGTCACGCCTCATTTGCTCCACGTCCTGCTCGGCATGCCGCCGCGCCTCCTGAGCGAAGGTCCTGACCTTGGGGCGCGGATCGTCCAGGTAGCGGCCGAGCCGCCCGTGCTGCTCCCCCTCAAGCTCGACGTGGCCGAACTCGCCGGAGATCACGCCCGTCTCGCCGAGGACATCGGACACCCGCCGCAGGAGGTCATCCTTCTCGTCGAGCCGGTCCACCACATCCATGCAGATCGGGTAGATCGCCTCAATGCCGTCGTAAGCCTGCAGCGTCGCCAGCACGAAGGCCAAGTCCTCCCGGTTGCCACCCGCGACGAGCGCCGCCAGCGGTTCGGCGAGGCCGCCGGCCAGACTCGGGAAGACATTCGCGACTAGCCTGCCGCCACGGAACTGGTGGAGGGGCGGACTAAGGTCGTACCACCGCCGCACGGCGGTCAGCAGCAGCGTCGGGTGGCGGGAGAGCGGCTTCGGCAGTTCATGGATCCGGAATGGAATGGCGTCGAAGCGCCCTCCATCGCGGTCCCGCTCGCGCCTCACGCGCCCGTCGAGGAACTCCAGAACGAGCGCGGGCCGCTGGTCGGCGATTGTCGCGAGGATGCGGTCGCCATCGTAGTCGATCTCAGGAGCGTCGGCGAACGAGGCCACCAGCGATCGGCTCTGGTCATCGTCGAGAGCGGCGACGAGGCCACCCTGCCTGATGTTCCAGGCATGCCGGATCCAGTTGGTCTGCCCGGTCCCGGTGAAGTGCTTCACCGCTGGTATGATCGCCTCGTCCACCAGAAGGCGGTCCGGTGCCCTGTCCCAGAGCCCCGCCGCCGCGTTCACCACTGCGAGCATCGCCGTAAGGTCGCCCAGCCCGTGCGCCTGCGCGACCACTGCGCCTAGCCTCCGCGCGTCGGGCACGCTCTCGGTTGCTAGCCAGTCGGCGAGGCTGCCGAGGAATCGGCCCTCGGCGATCCAGGTGTCGGCGAAGCGGCGGACGTCGTCCTTTCGTCCGGCGGCGTCGAGGCCGATTAACATGACCAGGAGAATGGGGGAGAGCGTGTCGTCCATCGCGCCGAGGAGATGGAGGGCCACGTCCGGCCTCACTTGCGCCAAATGCTTGGAGAAGTTGGAGAGCGGCACGCTGCTGCCCGTCGCCAGCCGTTCGGAAAGGTAGCGCCGCAAGCGAGCGGTCCACGCCAGCGCGCCCTCCGCATCGATGCTGGCGACGATTGCCGGCCACCTCGCCTGTCGCCAGGCGTCGGTCGCCTGGAAGTCGAACGGGTCCGCGGTCCAAGCCAGCGGCCGGACGGAGTCGTGGCCGATGAGCACCTTGTACAAGAGGTAGTCCTCGTTCGCGTTCAGGTCGTCGCGCAGTGCGATCAGTTCGCCGATCACACGTTGCTGGGCCGCTACGAGTTCTTGGTCGCTGGCCATGTCGGGTGGCACCGAGCCATACCAGTGATGGACGTGCAGCGCTCTCACCTCCATCTCGCGACGGACCTCGAGGCCGCAATCGGGGGCGATGCCACGCTGGATGGCCGCGACGCGTGCGGCGTCGTCCATGACTATGGTGCGCAGCGCCGCGCTTCCACCATGGAAGGGCGGCCGCGACGCCTCGTCCATCGCGTGCAGAATCTCGCTCCGCACCATATCGTCCGTCGCTTGGCCGAGCATGCGCTCCAAGATCGAGATCGCATCCGCACGGACCCGCTTGAGTGCGGCGGAGGGTGCGACCGTCCCCTGATGGATCTGCAGCGTGTTCAACTCAGCGCCGCGGCTGGTGCCGCCAACTTCGGAGGAGAGCACCTTCTCGATCATCCCAATGACGAGCCCCCTAGAACGCTCGGTCGGGTCCGGGTTGAGCTTGGCTATGCCGTCGACGACGATCCGCTGGATCGCCGGGCCGTGTGTCCGCCACACGTCGAGGTCGTGCTCCGCGAAGCGCTTCGCCTCTTCAAGCCAAACGCGCCGCTCGCCCTCGTCGACCGCCGATCCGTGCATCTCCAGGAGACCGACAGCGATCGTTCGGGATCGCAGTATCGGTGGTGGTGAAGAAGCGAGGCGAGCTTGCGGGCGACGCCTTCGCCCGTCTCGCCGTCGTATGGCCCGAGCACCGTCTCGATTTTGGTAGCTACCGTGCCACGCGTGCGGGACGCCACGGCCACGAGGTCGGGCAGTAGCTCTAGGAAGCGCTCGCCGCGGTTTGCCAGGCGATGCATGACCACCTCGTCGAGGGTGTCGATTGCGGTCGCAATCTCGTCGTTGCTGCTGGAGGTCCTGATGGTCGTGATCGCTGGCTCGAAGGCGTCCTCGGCCTTCATGAGCAGTGCGATGTCACGCGCGACTTTGTCGAAGTCGTGGCCGGCGGGCAGCAGGTGCTTGCTCATGACCTCATCCATGCGCTTCTTGGTCTGCTCAAACAGGGCCCGGTCGATGTGGCGGAATACCGGAGCCTTGTAGAACGTGTCGTGGTTCATTTCCGCCCAGGCGTGGTTGAGCAGGGTCTGCACCTGGATCTCGGCCTTCAGCCCCTCGAACTGCGCGTACTCGGGAAGCGCGAGGCGCTCGGCTCTGAGCCCGACGAAGTAATTCGTGCTACTGAACAGGCGGGTCTCCGTCTCCGTGCCCGGCACCGCGTGGTGGACGTTGACGCTGACGACCTCGAAGTTGTCGTGGATGATCCCCGAGCCGAGGAAACGCTGGACCTGCCCGTTGGTGAGGAAGACCACCCGGGCGCCGGCGAGATCCTTCAGCTGCTGCTCGATCGCACTGTTCGGATCGATTTTGCGATCCTCAAGCTTCGTAGCAAGCGAGTCCGGATCTTTGGCACGCCCGGAGATCGCGTGCGGCACCATTGCGTGCGCCTTCACCGCCGCCGCCAGCACCTGTCTTATCGCATCGACGAAGGCGACGTATCTCGCCCGGTAGAAGAGCCGGTATTCATCGAACGTCATTGCACCCCTCCGCCGGACCTTCCCCGGCTAGATTTAAACGCGATTCCTGAACGGCACCACGTTCGGCGGCTCACCACGCTCTGCGGCAGCGCGCTTCAACACCTCTGATTCACATGTTGCTTAAGACGATTGGATGTCCAAAGTCGGGTGGGCGGCTATCGTCCAGGCGTCCGGAACTGAGTCGCTTCACCTTAGGTGTCGAGGTGCATCCTTTCGATGAAAGCTGACCTATCGCGATTCCTTTAGCAGCTCCATGCCTGCACGTCCTTGTACTTCTCCGCGACTGCGAAGATCGCACCGTAGTTGCTGCGCTTCAGCTCGCCTGAATAGGTCAAGCCGTGCTTTTCCGCGATCGCTGCCAGGGTGCTGTAGTGGTCTGGCAAGGTCTCCGTGGCCGCCGATCTTACCTTTGGTAGTAGCACCTCGTCCCGGACCTGCTGATCCACCTTGTCTGACAGTATTGCCGCCGCGAGCAAGTTTAGTTGGTAGAGGTAGCGATCTCCCTTCGTCGCTATTTCCACGAACGCGTTCGTGTCGTCGGGAGTAGCAGCGTATGCAGAGATCGCCTTCGTGTACTCGCCATAGGTCTGGTCGTGCTGCTCGATTAGTTTGGTCGTATTTTGAAAGTTCGTCTGCTCGAAGTCGCGCCGTTCCTTCTTCGTGACCCAGATGCGTGGGACGAGCAGACCTGCAAGGAAGGTCAACGCTGCGGGCACTATAATTGCGGCCCACGCGAGTGTCGGCTGATCGCATGGCAGGCTCACTTACTCCGCGCCTGCGCGAGCAGCGTCGCGATTGTGTCAGCCTCGCTCTTAATGACGAGGTTTTGAACGATCTCGAACAGCTCGTCCGCGGCTTGGAGCCCGGCATCTTCTGGATGCTGTCCCTTGCGGATGAGCTGTTCCGCGAGCTCCGCCCACCGTGCAGCGTCTGCCTCAGTGGGAACCGTGCGAAGCCGATACTTGATCCGAAGCGCAACGCCGAGATCCCTCATGCCATACCTTCCTGTTTAAAAAGTCGGTTTGAACGCCTTTTTTGGCGGCCGCTCAATTGCTGCGAGCCTCCGCCAGCAGCGCCTTGATGGTGTCTGCTTCGGAGAACAGCAGGATGGCGTCAAGTTCGCCAAAAGCCTCCAACGCCGCAGCACGCCCCGCCTGTTCCGGCTCGTCGCCGTTGGCAATCGCCTCCTCGACGCGGCGGCGCCATTTCGTGATTTGGACGTCCGAAGGATCTCTCGTCAGGCCGTACTTGATGCGGAGCTTATGGGCGATTGCGTCTGTCATCCGGCCACCTTGTGACTACTTGTCGCTACAAACACTTAGTCTCCGAGCAACCGTGCTTCAAAGCGCTCAAGTGCAGGATGAACGACTGGCCGGTCCTGGGCAACCCAAAGGCACCTCTGAATGGCCACTTCTGGGTCGCAGCGCTGGAGGTAGTGGCTCGGCCAACGAGCGTCACCAATGGAAATAAGCATCCCGGATCGCTGCAGGAAGGCAGCCTATGCGCCATGGTCGAAATGCCTGCCGGCCCGTTTTGGCGGTGCTGTACCTTTGCCTGAAGCTTAGGTGCAGACGAAGACTGCGGGGGCTATGGCTCGGATGATAGCGGACCTGATTGGGAGCAAACCGCGCACACGATCGAGGCGTCAGCCGGGATCGCCGAGCCGAGTCAAAATTTCCTGTAGCGCCTTCTGCATGCGTGAGGCGAAGGCGATGCTCTCCTCCTGCATGCTGCAATGGGCGTCAATTGACTGCCACTTCCGTCCCACGCTCATAGACATCAGCGCACGTTGCCTTTCGACGAGGCTGCGCTCCCTCGCGTCATATTGGCTACGGAGGGCGTGGACGTCGATGTCGGGAGTGGCGGAGAAGGATTCTCGCAGGTCACGTTCCATCTGCCGATTGTCGCTCGCGACGATGTCGGCGAAAAATCTCTCGATCGCGCCGTCAGCCTGCTGCGTCGCGAGGGCGTCATCGAGTTCAGTAACAGCGCGCAGAAAGTCGAGGCGTCTGCCCTCGGCGATCTTCAGCGTGGAGGCGTCCGCGTTCAGGATGAGGAGTAGCATGCCGAAGTAGGTGGTCTGCCGCTCAGGGCCGGCTTCCGGGAACATGTTGACGAGGCGTTCTGCCTGGGGGAGCGCAGCCTTCGCGTAGCGCTGGAACGTCTCAGTTTGCGGCGAGGACGGCGTGGGAGCGTAGTCCCCGTCCAAGGCGGTCATGGCTTCGACGTTGCGAGGGGCAAGCGCGCGTTGGAAGATGACGCTTGTAATGTCGACCAGGCGTTCGATCTTTTCTATGGTGGCGGGTGTCGTTCGTTCGACAGACACGGCCGCGAACTCCTCAGCACCGGCCATGGCGAATGCCTGTGCGACGTAGGCCGAGCAGAACGTTCCGTCGTCGCCTGCCGTTGCCTTGCCGGTTCCAACAGGAAGGACACTCTGCCTCGCCTGACGTAATGAATACTCGCGTCCTACGCCCATCTGGGCGTGAGACGCCGCCCTTCTTGCGACGGTTTCGTCCGGATGGCGGAACGCCCTGACGTTCTCGATTGCGTGAACGAAGCAGTTGGCCAGCGAAAGTGAGCTTACTCCGTCGCTGCCGGCTTCGGCGAACGTTGGCGGACTTGTGCAGATCAGCACGTGGCTGAAGCTGCTTCCGGCGGCCTCGCGCACGCGTCGTGATATGTCGAGCGAGCGTTCGTCCTGCGACTCCATGGTAGAGGTCAGGATGATATCACCGGGCCGCAGCAGCGACACGTTGGGGAGGAACACCATTCTCCCGTCGTAGCGGGGATTCTTGTCACCCATCGTAGACTCCCTTCCGCCGCGTCCCCTCGGGTCGACGTGGGCTGGCAACGCATTTATGGCTTGATCCATCGGGCTGCGCAATGGAATCGTGTCGGTGGTGTCGCCCCTTAAAGGGGCGTCCACCTGAGAGTCGCCCGGCCGCGTTTCGCTTTCCGCTCGTCCCCGCCCGTTCGTGAGCCAAGTTGGCTATCGGCCATCCAAACCTACGCAAGAAGATGAATGAGCGGCAGAATGTGGAAGATCTCAAACCGTGCATAAATGGCGGATTGGGGGTCACGGGCGCGCGGCAGCTCACGACCAGACCCGGTCGATCAGACGAGCAGCTTTAAGCGTCTGATCTAATCAAAACCGGCCGTTCGCGATGGGAAAAGCAGAAGGTCAGCAAAGCGCCCAATGCGGGTCGTTCCATCGCCTGTTTGAGTATCCCAAAAGCTGCCGTCTGTTCATGCCGCGTTGACGGCCAAGGTTAGCGGTAGTGCTTAAAGATTGGTGTCATCGGTGTTCTGAACTCCATCATCAATGTCGTCATCGTCGCCAATGTCGAACCATGCCGACGTGTCGATCTCGCTCGTGATCTCGGCCTCGCCGAGGTCCTGCGGCGTCTCGACCGGAACCTGGAAGCGCATCCCGATCGGGAATTCATCGCCGATCTCCGCTCCTTCGCCCCTCCGCCGGTCGCTTCCCGAGCCGTAGAGCAGCGTGACGCCGACTGAGCCCGTGACCTCGTATTCGACGTGGGTCGCGGTGATGCCGATGACCTGGCGCTCGTCGACGCCGACCCAGTCGACCGTGTGGTGCGTCGCCAGGATGTCAATCTCCCCGACGGTCTCAGTCGTGAACTTCTCGACCGCCTCCCTCTGCAGCCCGTCCGCGATGCAGTCGACGATCTCCCGCCGGTAGTCGCGCTGCGCCTCGAGCAGCTCGGCCAGGGCGACGAGCACATCATTGGCGATCGCATCCTGTTCGTCGAGATCGCGGACGATCGTGTCCTCTCGGCCGTGAACGTGCTTATTGAGGTCGCTGTAGGCGCCGATCACCTCTTTGATCAGCGGCTTGACGTCGATGCCGGCGATCTCCTCGACCTGCTCCACTGTCAGGCCGCCGATGAGCGCGTAGGTCAGCCGCGCGTTGCGCACGGGCTTGTTCTGGCCCTCCACCGGCCCGAACCATTTGCATGCCTCGACCTGCTCGCGGGGTGCGAGTGCGTCCATGACGTGGTCGAGGAAGATCCGGATGGCGGTCGCGAATAGGTTCAGGCGCAGCGGGTTGTCGCGCTGCTCGAGCGCGAGGGCGGCCCCGAGCATCGCGTCACGGGTGAAGTCGGTCGGCGCCAGGCCGATCATCGAGTGGGCCAGCCTCGCGACGTCGATGGCCGCCCGCTCCGCCGGCATTGCTTCGCCGACCATCACCGCTGCACCAGCTGTGCCGCAGCCAGACCCGCGACCGGCATGCGCACCGCCCAAGGAAATCGAATATCGATAACATACTACTGCAGCAAACTACAGAATGACTAACTTTGACAGATAAATGGTATTAGAGCAAGTCTTATATGTAGAATTCATTTGACGTCTCAGCTATGCAATATAGAATTCAGTCATCTGATTCAAGCGTATTTTCGTCAACTTTGTATTCCATAATGACGTATCAATCTGAGATCTGAAATGCGAAGGCATCTGCCATAACTTTACAATGTATTACCATATTTTCCAGGATAGAGGGTCATTACTTGAAAACTTTGATTGGAATATTCTCCTGCCCATCTGCCCATCTGCCCACGCGAGAACGTCAAAGACTAATCGCCAATCTTAACTAGTGTATTAGTGATAGACACTGACCGTTCTTAGATCGCGTCATTGGTTATTTGCTTTGTATCTCGAAGTAACTATAATCTAATAATATCTTGAATCATGGTATTTATTGAATTCTGCATCGGGAGATCTGCAATGCGTTTGATATTGGCTAGGTGCGTCTTTTGACGATAAGACGCACTTATTGCCCCACTGCTAGTAAAAAACAGGAGAAGCATTGATAAACCTGCTACCCCTCTTAAGCAGGGATTGCTTTTCGCCATCCGCGTTTAGTACCCTGTATCTCTCATGGCTTATCCCAGTCCATTTGCTTGATAAGATTCGCGGATGGTTCGTCGATACCTCCATCGACGCTTAGCAATGGACCAGTGAGTAGAGCGGGGGCGTAGTTCGAGTCGAGTATGGTGCTGAATAGTTTTCCTGCGGAATAATTAGCGCAGGGCTCGGCAGTGGCTTGGTGAACGACGACATTTAATTTCGTGGCGCGGCTCGCGGCTCGCGGCTCGCGGAGTGCGAGGTCAACCTTATGCATGTCATGACGTGGGGCGGAGCTGGCCATACGGTGCGAGAGGCCGTATCGCGGTCGCACTCTACGCATAGCTATAAGTTCGCGCATGGCCGACAGGGCCAAAACGCTAACACGATCCGATCCGGCAGTCGCTACTATCGTCGAGCACCGAATTGATGACTCGGCCCGGTCGCTGATCGGGCTGACGATTGCAGTCTGTTACTCGGTTGATAAACGCAACTTCAGCCGGATCGATAGTTCGAATTGGCTCCTAGGGTCGTAGAGGGAAAGTGAAGTGTGTTACGGTACGGTGCGCATGCCGCAGACGTTGGCGCGCAGATCGTTACCGAGTTGTGGGCCGCCATTAACGAAGCCTAGATACGTTTTCGTCGTCAGATCGTAGCGCTTCCAAGTCGGAAGGCCCGGCGCGTTCGGATAACCGGTGCGTGCGAAGGCGAGCCAGTAAGCTTGCATCGGCGGTGCCCCTGCTTCGAGGTCCTCGCCGTTCGTCATTACGTAGCGGATCTCGCTGCCGTGCGTCACTGACTTAGCGTCGGGGGCGGTATAGTCAAATTGATACTGCCAGACCGGCTGGCCCGCGCGGGATCGTGCGGCAGCGACCACCGTCACTGGGCAGCGAAAATTGATATCGTTCGACAGGATCAGGTTGAGATCGCCCATGCGCGGATCGGCGACGGGGATCGTGTCCAAGCCGTACTCTATCCGCGCAACGGCGCCGTTGCTCCCGAATGCGTCCCTGATCGCCTCACCGGCGCGCGGTACGCCGCCGTGGAGCGTCAACTCGCGAGCGTTGCTGCCGACGATCAGCGGGGCGGCGTTGCCGCCCTTTGCCAAGGTCGCGGCGGGGGGCTCGGTGAGAACGCGGCCGTCTACGATCGCCTGGAGCCAGATAAAGCTTTTGTCAGCGAGCCCCGGCACTTCGACCGCTTCGGTCGCGGCGATCAGCGCGGCGACGGAAAGTGCGCGCAGAGCTGCTGCAGTCTGCGCGATGCCGGCCTTGGCCGCGATCGACATGCCGAGGCGCTCGTTTTCGGCCAGGCTGCGCGGCGGGGTGCCGAAGCCGGGCGTCCCGCTTTCCTCGATTGCCTTCGCGAACAACCCCCGCGATCCGGGGCTTAGCAGATGAAGACCGACGTCCATTGCGCCTGCGCTCTCGCCGAACAGCGTGACGTTGGCGGGATCGCCGCCGAACGCGGCGATGTTGGCGCGGACCCAGCGCAGGGCCGCCTGCTGGTCCATCAGTCCGTAATTGCCCGATGCGCCGCCGCCTTCGCGGGTTAGCGACGGGTGCGACAGGAAGCCGAGCGCGCCAAGCCGGTATTGCAGGCTGACCAGCACCACCCCCTTGCGTACCATTCCGGACTGGATAGTTCCCGCACCGCCGCCGGCGTAGTTTGAGCCGCCATGGATCCAGACCATTACCGGCAGCGGCCTGCCGGGCTTCAGGTCCGGTGTCGCAACTTCAAGGTATAAGCAGTCCTCGCTGGCGAAGCTTGCCGCCTGTGTGTTCCAGCCGCGATCGACCTGAGGGCAGGACGGCGCAGATTTGGTGGCGTCGCGCGCACGCGTCCAGCGCCGCATGGGCTGTGGTGGTTTCCAGCGGAGCGGGCCGGTCGGCGGTTCGGCATAGGGGATGCCGCGGAACAGGTGGCGACCGTCCTCGGTAACTTCGCCGCGCAACGTGCCCTGCTGTGTCGCAACGACTGTGGCGGCGGCGAGCAACGCGGCGAGCAGGGTCACCGGGCGATGACCGCGCGCGTCGGAGCGGGGCGCGCCAGGGCCGCCTTGAACGCGCGTTCAGCAACCGGTGCCATCACTGCATAGCCAGCGGCTGTCGGGTGGACGTGATCCGAGGACAGCCCCTCGCGCATGCCCATCGTACCGGGCGCGACCAGTGCGGACCAGTAGTCGGCGTAGGTCGAGCCGGTCGCGGCCGCATAGGCCTTGAGCCACGCGTTCATCGCGACGATCTTGCTGCCGGTATCGAGGCCCGGCCGCCATGGATACTGGTCGGCGGGCGGGATCGAGGCGAGGATGACGCGGATGCCGTTGGCTTGCGCGAGTTCGGTCATCGCGCGGATGTTGGCCTTGCTCTCATCGGGCGTCATCGGCCCGGTGTTGAACGCGATATCGTTGGTGCCGGCCATGATCTGCACGACGGCGGGCTTGAGCGCGATCACGTCTGCGGGGAAGCGCACCAGCATCTGCGGCGTGGTCTGGCCGCCGATACCGCGACCGATCCGGCCGGGGGTGAAGAACGCGGGGACCTGATCGAACCAGCCTTGCGTGATCGAATCGCCGATGAGGACGATCCGCGGCTGGCCTTTGACGGGCGCGGGCAAGGCAGCGTTCGCGTCGCGGTACCGGCCGAGATAGGCCCAGTCGGTGTGCAGGCGTTCCTCGGCTTCCTTAGCCCATTGCGCCTTCTGCTCGGGCGTCGGGTTAGCGGCGAAGGCGGGGGATGCCGCGGCGATGGCAAGCGTGGCGAGCAACAGGCGGGTCGGCGTCATTACAGGTGTTCCTTATCGGATCGGAACGAGACGGATCGCGCCGCCGCCCGATCCTGCAAGAGTGAGGGTCAGCGTGTCGCGCGAGGTGACGGTGCGCGCGGTGGCGACGACATCGGTCGGCGCATCGCCGTCCTGCCAGATCGTCGCGGTGAACCGGCCGCTGCCTAGGAAATCGAGCGGTACGTCGAGGGTGCGGGGAGTCTCGTCGGTCATCGCGCCGACATACCAGTCCTTGCCCGATCGCCGCGCGGTGACGATCCGCTCGCCGATCACGCCCGACACGACGCGGGTTTCGTCCCAGCTCGCCGGCACCGCACGCACGAAATCGAACCCCGCCGCGCCCGCGTAATTATCGGGGCTGTCGGAGACCCCCGTAAACGGGCTGTCGAACACCACGTACATCGCCAACGCCTGGCCGCGCGTCGTCTGGACCATCGGCGTCTGCGGCTCGATCCGGAACGTTGCCGGCGTCGCGTTGCGGAAACCGCCGGGCGTATAATCGTACGGCCCGGCCAGTCCGCGCGTGAACGGTAGCGTGACGTTGTGCCGCGCGGTGATGCGCCGCGTCCATTTATTATATTCGGCGCCGAGCACACCCTCCTGCGTGAGGAACTGCGGCCAGGTGCGCGTCGCGCCGGTCGGATGATAGGCACCGTGCAGGTCGAGCATCAAATGGGTGTCGGCGCTCGCTTTGAAGATTCGCTGGTAGAAGTCGACGATCTGCTGGTCGCTGCGGTCCATGAAGTCGACCTTCACGCCTTTAATGCCCATCGCCGCATAGCGCGCAAACGCCGCGTCCATCTTCGCGTCGAGCACGCGCCAGTTCGCCCAGAGCCACAGACCGACCTTCCTGTCCGCGGCGTAGCGGACGAGGTCGGGCAGATGGATCGTGGGGACGACGGTCATGATGTCGGCACCCGGATACACCACCGGCCCGCCGCCGCTATTGATGTACCAGCCCTCGTCGATCAGCATGTAGGGCAGGCCGGCGGCGGCGGCAAAGTCGATATATGCCTTGATCGTTGCGTCGTTCATCCCCGCGGTGGGAAGGGCCTTCAGCGTCGGGCCGTTCCACCAGTCCCATGCGGTCTTGCCCGGTTTGACCCAGGAAAAATCGCCCTTTGGTGCGGGGTTGAGGCTGGTCAGGATCGTCGACTCGATGAGCTTTCCCGGCGTGTCGCCGAGCAACACGACGCGCCACGGCGTGGTCAGGCCGGTGGTGCGTATGTCGGCCTTCACCGCAATCCCGGGATCGTCGAGCCGGGGCGTCAAGCGCGTCGCGAAGCCAAGCGCGCCGGTCTCGCGCCCGGTGAGATACGCACCCGAATAGTCGTGCAGATCGGCATCGGTGATCGCGAAGCTCGTATCGCCCGTGCCAGTGCGGCAGGTGACCGGCATTTCGAACAGGTTGTGCGGGCGGACCTGCGACGCCTGTACCGGGTCGTATTCGCCCTCGTGACTGGTGTCGAAGCGGCCAAGGTTGAGGCCCCAGCAGTGATAGTCCGCGGGGAACGCAAATTCGGTCAGTTCGCCCGCCAGCCTGAGATCGGTAAAGGCGGGTTGGACGGGCAGGCGATAGCGGATCGCGACGCCATCGTCATAGGCGCGAAAGACGATATCGAGCCTTCGCCGCGCGCCGCCGGTTTCGGTCAGGCCAAGCGTCAGTTCGTTATAGTGGTCGCGCGCGGTGGAGGCCTTCCCCGCGATCAGCCGGTAGCGGGTGTCGATGCTGGTCCGCGTCGTGCCGGTGACGGCGGTATCGGGACCGAGCTTCTTGTACGCCTCGAATGCGAGACCGAGCGGGGACTCGTCGATCACCGGGCGGCCGTGGAACGCAATCGCGTAGGTCGGGCCCCTGGTCATTCGATCCTGGCCGATCGTGACGTCGATCGCGCCATCGGGGGATTGGAGATGGCGCTCTTGCGCCGCCGCTACCGCGGGTGCTGCAAGCAGGGCGAGGGCGGCGAGGATCTTCATGGCTCAGCGGACCTTGATGGCGGTCGGCGTCACGTTCCAGCCGCGCAACGCGACCGTCGTCGAGCCCTTGGTTGCGGCGGCGGGGTAGCGGATCTCGACCCGTCGCTTGGCGCCCGGCAGCAGCGAGACGTAGTTGTCGGTGAAATACGCAGGTAGGACCTGCGTGCCGTCAGCGTTTATCACCGTCAACTTCGTCGCCAGCGCGGCGACAGTGCCTGGATTGAACATGTCCACCGTGGTCGCGATCTCGTCGCCGTCGCGGCGGCTGGTCGCGGTCGACGTCAGCCGAACCTTCGCCATCGTGGTCATGCCGCGATACGCGGCGTCGTCTGCGCCCTGCCAATAGACGTTCTGCGAAACGCTCTTGCCCGCGGGATCGGTGACGTCCAGCGATACCAGTACCATGCCCTGCGTGAGCAGCGGTGCGAGATCGAGCGTGAAGGCATCCGCAACCAGCCCGGCGCCCGCGTTCACGGTCGCGCGCTGTTCGGCGAGCGTGCGGTTGTCGAGCGACGTCACCTTGGCATGCACGATCGCACCCGCGAGCGCCGGGCCGTTGTTGACGAGCACGACCTTGTGATCGGGCAAGTTCATCTGGACGTGGACCGGCTCCGACGCCTTCTTGGTCCCGTAGAACGCGGCATGCGTGTCATAGTCGGACGAGAAGATCTGCCACGCCGACGACGGCCAAGCGGGCTGCGTCATCCACAGCATCCGCGCGCTGTTGGTCGTCCACAGCCCGGCGTTGAACCCCTCGAAGATCGCGCGGTAGGAGTCGTATTCCATCATCTGCGCCTTGCGTTCGAAGTCGGGGAGGCTGGTGCCCGCGCCATAGCGCGTCGCGAGCGCATTCATGTACGTCTTGACCGCGCCGTTCCCGGTCTGGTGCCAGTCGTGATACGCCCATGTATCGCCGATCGGCCAGAGATCGGCCTTGGGCATCGCACGCGTCCAGGCCTCCAGCGTCGGGAAGCTGGGCGTGCCGAGTTCGACCGAGAAACCCTTGGCGTGTTCGTTGAAATAGGTGGATTCCGGGCGCCAGTTGTACGGCCCGCTGTTCTGCAGGTTCACGCGGTTCGACGAGCCCATGTACAGCCGGGTACCGTCGTCGCGGTTGACGATGTCCTGCAACGCCTCGTTGAGGATCGGCTGCGGCACGCCCTCGTTGCGGCCGAACCAGGCGACGATCGAAGGATGGTTGCGGAAGCGCTTCACCACGTCCTCGGCATTGGCGGTGAACAACGGCACGTCCTGCGCCTCGAGGTTGTAGTCCTGCGTCGATTCCCAGAAATCGTTGAGGATCATAAGACCGTGTTCGTCGGCGAGATCGTAAAAGGTCTCTTCGGTATTCTGGCCGACCCAGTTGCGGATGATGTTGAGGTTCGCATTCTGATGCAGCCGGAAGAACGGGAGCAGGCGCTCGCGCTCGGTCCGCTTCATGAAGTCGTCCATGCCGATATTGCCGCCGCGCGCGGCGATCCGTACGCCATTGACCTTGATTAGCAGGTACGGCGCGAGGCCGGCATCGCCCGCGATCGGTGTCACCGCGGGCGAGGTCTCAGCGCCGGGGACGAGCGAGGCGGCCCAGCCATTCTCGGTCTGGCGGATACCCTGGTGCGTGCCGTCGACGATCTGCGTGCCGAGCGCGCGTGCCTTGGACAGGTCGATCCCGACGCGGCGCAGCGTATCGGTCTTGTCCATCAGCGAGATCTCGTACGTCACCTGCCGCATGCCGAAGCGCAGCGCCTTGGTGTCCGATACCGCGCCGGCGACCGCGCTGGTCAGCGTCAGGTCGTGCAGCGCGGGCGCGCCATAGCCGTTCGGCCACCAGAGCTTCGGGTTGCGAACCGCGAGCGCGGGGAACTCGGCGGGTGCCATCGTCACGTCGGCGCTCGCATGCGGCGCGAGCGCGACCGACTTGCTGACCGTCACGTCGTCGAACTTCGCGGTGACGGTGGCGGTCGTCGGCTGGTCGGTCAGGTTGCGGACGGGGACGGTGATCTCGACATGGGCCACGCTGTTGTCGGCGTTGGGCAAGGTCGTCACGACCTGTGCATCGCCGAGCGCCGCCGGGCCGGTCGTGATCAGGTCGACGCCCTGCCACAGCCCGGTGTTGCGGTCGCGGATCGACGGGATCCAGTCCCAGCCCTCGGTCGCGACGAAGGTCGGGCCGTCGAGCATCTGCATCCCGCCATTCTCGCCGACGCCGGCGGTCATCGACTCCTCGTGCGCGAGGCCGGGATGCGGCGGCGGCGACACCTTCACGGCAATGACATTGCGGCCCGGGGCGAGCTTGCCGGTCACGTCGAACCGGCCGCGGATGAACGCGCCCTTCATCTTGCCGAGCCGCGCGCCGTTCAGCCAGATCTCGGCAGCGTAGTTCACGCCCTTGAAGTTCAGTTCGAGATGCTTGCCGGCGGTTTCGGCGGGTATGTCGATCTCGGTGCGATACCAATAGTCCTGCCGCGCGAGGCGCTCGGGGATCGCCATGTTGTTGAGCCCGAACGCAGGGTCGGCATAGACGCCGCGATCGACCAGCGTGGTCAGCACGGTGCCGGGCACGGTGGCGACGTACCAGGACTTCGCGTCATAGTCGGCGCGCGATACCGCTGCCCCGTCCGCCTGCACTGTGGGGGCTTCGGCGAGCCGCCAACCGGCGACGGTCCACAGCCCCGGCGATCGCTGCGCGAGTGCCGGGCCGCGCAGGGCGGGCTTGGCGACCGGCTTCGATAAGGGTGCGCGGCTGCGGGGCAGCGTGGCCGGGTCCTGCGGAGTGACTTGTCCAAGCGACTGGCGGACCTGCACCGGCCATTCGGATCTGACGGGGTCGCGCTCGGCATACCCGGCGGGCAGGGGCGTGGTTGGCGGCGTCTGGGCGACCGCCGTGGATGCGAGCAGCGACGCGAGCGCGGTGGCGCCAAATATACGGATCGAACGGTCGGTCATCAGTCATCCCCTTTTCGGCAGCCGGATCTCCGGCCGGGCTGCGCGATCAAACCATTAAAAAGCACGGGGAAACGAAAAAGCCAAATTATTTGGCAGATTCGATCCTGCGATCGAACGGGCCGTGACGAGCGACGAAGTCGGCATGGCCGGGGAGTGCCTGCGCGTTGCGTAATGTCGCCGCGCGGATCTGCCGGATTGCGTCCGCTACGCGGTCTGCATCGAGCGCATCGACGATGGGATCATAGCCGACCGGGATCACGTTCTGGCCGAGCAGCACCTGGACCCAGCTCGAGATCCCGAACAGTTCGTCGTCGTAGCGGAAGATGCGACCTTTTTCGCGGAACAGCGCGAGCTTGCGCATCAGGCTGTCGGGGATCGGCATCGTCCGAACATGCCGCCAAAACGCGGAATCGTCGCGGCGAGTGGCGTGATAGTGCAGGATGATGAAGTCGCGGACCGAGGTGTAGGCGTCGCCCATCAGCCGGTTATATTCGTCGCGTCCGACGTCGGAGAAGCCGCTGTCGGGGAACAGCGCGAACAGTTTCGAGATGCCGGTCTGGATCAGGTGGATGCTGGTCGATTCGAGCGGTTCGAGGAACCCGCCGGCAAGGCCTAACGCGACGACGTTGCCATCCCATAATTTCTTGCGGCGCCCTGCCTTGAACCGCAGTTGCCGCGGCTCGGCGGTGGGGTTGGAGTCGAGATTGGCAATCAGCACGGCGGTCGCCTCGTCGTCCGAGATGTGCGCGCTCGAATAGACATGGCCGTTGCCGGTGCGATGCTGGAGCGGGATGCGCCATTGCCAGCCGGCGGTACGCGCGGTCGCTCGCGTGTAGGGCAGCAGCGTGGCGCTCGGTTCGGTCGGCACCGCGACCGCGCGGTCACAGGGAAGCCAGTGCGACCAGTCCTCAAACGGCACGCCCATTGTCTCACCTAACAGGAGGCTGCGAAACCCCGAACAGTCGATGAACAGGTCGCCTTCGACCGATCGCCCGTCGTCGAGCCGGACCGCGCTGACATGGCCAGTGTCGGGATGCCGATCGGTGCCGGTGATACGCCCCTCAATCCGGGTGATCCCGCCGGCCTCGGCGCGGCGGCGCAGGAACGCGCCGTAGAGCCCGGCGTCGAAATGATACGCGTAGGCGAGGGGCTGTTGCCCGTTGGGGAGGCCGAACTTGTGCAGATAGGCGGCGACGGCGGAGGGGGCATACGCATCGATACCGCCGATGCCGGGGCGATCGCGCAGTTTCAGCCAGAGCTGGTGAAAGGCGAGGCCCTGGATGTCGCGGCCATGTCCGCCGAACGCGTGCATGTAGCGGTCCTCGCCAGTGTCCCAGCCGACGAATTCGATACCGAGTTTGAAGGTGGCGCCGGTCGCGCGGAGGAAGTCGCGTTCGTCTACGCCGATCAGCGCGTTGAAGCCCAGGATCGGCGGGATCGTCGCTTCGCCGACCCCGACGGTGCCGATCGCTTCGGACTCGATCAGGACGATTTGGCGCTGGCCGTCGTCGAGATAGCGGGCGGCCGCCGCGGCGGCCATCCAACCGGCGGTGCCGCCGCCGACGATCACGACCTTGCGGATCGGTCCAGGGTGCGGATCGGTCATCGGCCACGCTCCAATTGCGCGAGATAGGCGGGGTAGGCGGGCAGCCGCGCAGGGAGCGTCGCGGTCGCATCGGCAAGCCGCTTCAAGGCTGCGGTGATCGTCGCTGGCGAACTGGACGATGCAATCGGATCAGGCACGTGCGGGATCAGGCCGAGGCCGAGCAACAGCCCGTACCAGTCGTCTTTATCGAAACTTTCGTCCTCGTAGAACGGCAGACGACCGCGATGCGCGAATTGCTCGAGCGTGTGTGCGAGGCTGTCAGGACGCGGCAGGCGGGATGCTCTTTTCCAGAACGGACCGCGCGTTCGGCCGCTCGGCAGGTAATGGGCTGCCTGGTAGTCGCGCACGCGCGTAGCTTGCCGGTGGGTGCGCTGGTTGTATTCGGCGAGTTCGGTCGGCGCACAGTCTAGCCCCGGCAACAGGTCGATCGCGCGCAGGATGGCTGCGTGGGCGAGGTGCAGATTGGCGTTGGCGAGCGGATCGAGCATTACCGTGGCGTCGCCCAGCGCGAGGACGTTGTGCTTCCACGGTTCGGGGCTGACGCCCGCCGCGATCGGCAAGATCGTTTCGCCGGCGGGCAGGATGCGCTTTGCGCTCGAGTCCGACGTCTGATCGGCAGCAAAGGCCAGGCCGAGCAACGTGCGGTCGCGGAGGGGGCTTGCAAACCGCCAGCCCGCGGGCATCGCAACGAGATCATCGGTCGGTGTCGGAGCCTGGGCAGGCGCCGTCCCTAGCAACAATCTATCGACCGGAAGCCAGGACCGCCAATCGTCCCATTGCGTATCCAGCGCCGAGCGCAACGGCGCGGCAGGGCCCGCACAGTCGAGATATAGATCGGTGACGACCCGTCGGCCGTCCGCGAGCAGCAGCGCTGCGACCCGCCCGTCTTCACGGCGTTCGACGCCGGCAAAGGCGCCCGGGACGGGGGCGATGCCGATATGCCGAGCAAGTACGCGGAGCAGGTCGCGGTAGCGGGGCGGATCGAGCCGCAGCGCATAGCCGAAGCCCGAGATCGGCGAGTTCGGATCGTCGGACGGATGGACGAATTTTTCGGCGGCTGCGAGTACCGAGGGCACCGAGAAGGCATCGAACGCCGCGACCTTGCCGTTGCGCCGCGCGTTGAGCCAATGCTGATAGAACGCCCCGGGGGCGATCGCCCCGCCGCGCTCGCCATGCGCCAGGACGAACGGCGTCCCATCGTTGCTCCAGTCCGCCAACCGCGTGCCAAGTCGGTGCGTCGCGCCTGCAGCGAGAAGATCCCGTTCGCGCAGGCCGATCCGGTTATGGAACTCGGCGATCGAGGGCAGGGTGGCGGGCAGCCGGTCCGTCAGCGCGGCGGGGTCGTCCGGCGTCTCGATCAACGTCACCGCCAGCCCAGGTAACGCGCGCGCGAACGCGATCGCCGCGGACAGGCCGACAATCCCGGCGCCGAGCACGGCGATGGTGCCGATGGGCGTGCGGCTGGTCATGCAGCGATCGTCGCGTTGCGCCGAGCGATGAACGCGGCATGGTCGGGCATTGCGGTGGCGGTAGCGGTGACATGGTCTCTCAGGCTCGCGAGTGCGCGCTCGAGACCGTCTAGGCCGGGGCGATCGGCACGCTGGTCCCAGCTCTGCGGGATAATACCCTGGCCAAGATACACCGCGATCCAACTCGGTTCGAGGAACAGCCCCTCGCTATATTGGGTCACGCGGCCGGCGCCGCGGAACAGCTCCATCTTGTCGGCTAACGTGTCGGGGACCTGCATCGTTCGGACATGGTTCCAGAAGTCCGAATCGTCACGCGTGGTTGCGTGATAATGCAGGATCAGAAAGTCACGGATACGGTCATACTCCATGTCAACCATACGGTTGAACTCCGTCCGGTCGGTGGCGGCGATGCCCTCCGTAGCTGCGCGTTGCGGGAACAGCTCGATTAGCTGCGTAATCGCCATCTGCGCGAGGTAGATGCTGGTCGATTCGAGCGGTTCGAGGAATCCGGAGGCGAGGCCGATCGCAACGACGTTGCCGACCCAGCTGTTGCGACGACGGCCCGCCCGGAACTTGAGGAAGCGCGGGTCGGCGAGCGGCGTGCCCTCGACCGACGCGACAAGCGCATCCGCGGCGGCCTGATCCGAGATATGTGCGCTGGAATAGACATAGCCATTGCCGACGCGGTGCTGCAGCGGGATCCGCCATTGCCACCCCGCCGATTTCGCCGTCGCTCTCGTATAGGGTTCGATCGGCCCTTCAGGGGACGCGCAGGGCATCGCCACGGCGCGGTCGCAGGGCAGCCAGCGCGACCAGTCCTGCCACGGCTCGGCCATCGCGTCGCCCAGCAACAGGCTGCGAAACCCCGAGCAATCGACGAACAAATCGCCCTCGACCATCTCACCTGAGTTGAGGCGAAGGGCACGGACGTCGCCACTCGCCGGATCCTGGTCGACCGACACAATCCGGGCCTCCGTCCGGCGTGCGCCATGCGTTTCGGCGAAGCGGCGGAGATAGGGACCGAACAACGTCGCATCGAATTGATACGCATAGCCGAAGCTCGACGCGAGATCGTCGGGCGCGCCGTTGGGAATGGCGAACCGGCAGCGTTTGGCGGCGGCGACCGCGACCGAATAGTCACCGATCGGCTCGGCCCGCCCTTCGGCCGCGAGCCGAAGCCAGTAATGGTGAAAGCCGACATCGTCGAGCGGCCGACCGAACGTACCGAAGGGATGGATATAGCTGTCACCGATCGCGCCGAAATCGCGAAAGTCGATCCCTAGCTTGAAGGTCGCATGCGTGGCCCGCATGAAGTCGGCCTCGTCGAGCCCCAGCCGTTCAACGAACGCACGGATATGTGGCAACGTCGCTTCGCCGACGCCGACGATGCCGATCTCCGCCGACTCGATCAGGTGTACGGTGCAGGCTCCGGGCAACAGGCGCACGAGAGCCGCTGCGGTCATCCATCCCGCCGTCCCGCCGCCGACCACGACGACCCTAGTCGGCACCTTGTCCATGTCCGCCATTATCCTCTCGCGACGCTTTTTTTACCCGTTACCGGTAGGGCCGTTTCGAGCCTGTTACACTTTGGCCACACTTCGGCAATGTCTGTCACATCTGTCTATCAAATTGTCTTATCTGGCTTGTGGTCCCAAAAATAGCTGCCTAACACACTGGTAAGGCGAGCGAAGGACGTTCGTCGATCTGGGGAAGCGCGATTAGATCGTCTGCTCGACGAGCGGCGGCGATCGCGCTGAAGGATGCTTAGGGGATTATCATGGCTGGTGTTGCATCAACGCGCGCGATCGCTCGCGCGTCGCGTCTTGTCGGGGCAAGCGTTTCGGTTCTCGCGATCGCCGTGATGACACCATCGGCGTTTGCGCAGGTTGCCGATCCGGCTGCTGCTGCTCCGCAAGCTGTGCCGGCCCCTGCCGGCCCGGGCACCGCCAGCACGACGTCGGGCTCGGCCAGCCTCGACTCGGCGACCGCGGGCACGGCTCCGGGTTCGGCGAGCAACACCACCGGCACGTCGGGCGCTTCGCAGAACGCCGGCAATCCGACCCCCGATCCCGAGCGCGAGGAGATCGTCGTCACTGGCATCCGCCAGAGCCTGGCCAACGCGCAGAACATCAAGCGCAATTCGGACACGGTCGTCGACGCGATCACCGCTGAGGATATCGGCGCACTCCCCGATCGCTCGGTCAACGAAGCGTTGCAGCGCGTTCCCGGCGTATCGATCAGCCGTTTTGCGGCACCGAGCGATTCCGCACACTATTCCGCCCAGGGCTCGGGTGTCGTGATCCGCGGCCTCAGCTACGTTCGCGGCGAATTCAACGGTCGCGATGCGTTCGCCGCCGGCGGCGGCCGCGAGATCGGCTTCAACGATATCCCGGCTGAAATCGTCGGCTCGGTCGAGGTCTTCAAGAACCTCACCGCCGACCTGGTCGAGGGCGGCATCGCCGGCACCGTCAACATCAACACGCGCAAGCCGTTCGACTCAAAGAAGGACCTGTTGTTCCTCTCGGCCGGCATGAACCTCGGCGATCTGGAGAAGCGCGGTGCGCCGCAGTTCGTCGGGCTCGTCTCGAAACAGTTCGATCTGGGCAGCGCGGGACGGTTCGGCATCCTCGCCAGCGGCACCTACCAGAAGCTTTACAGCCGGTCGGACTCGGTGTTCATCTCGTCGATGCTGCCGCGTTACAACGACGACAAGAACGGCAACGGCGTGCAGGATGCCGGCGAAGGCCGCTTGTTGAACGCGGGTACGCCGTTCCAGTCGACGCTGTTCGATACCTTCCCGCTGCCGGCGGGGCGCGACGTGGTGTACGCCCCCCTGGGTGCAGGCTCGCGTTCGCAGGACTTCAACCGCACGCGCATCGGCTATTCGGGCGCTGCGCAGTATGAGACCGCGTCGGGCAATCTGCTGATCACGGGGCAGCTCGTTCGCGCCGAGTCGACTGATGATTGGCTCGAGCATACCGTCGAACCGAACGTCTATTACGGCGATGCCAACACGGTGTTCCCTGTCGGCGGCTCGGACTTCACCTACGACGACGATGGAGTCTTCACGAGCGGCACACTCGGCAAGCGGAGTGGCGCGGTGCAGGGCAACACGCCTAATGGTTTCGGCGTGCTCAGCCAGTTCGCACCGAACGGCGTGTTTACGACGGAGTCGAACCGACATTTCTTCTCGAAGTCGGTGTCGCAGGATCAGTCGCTCAACATCAAGTTCGAGCCGATGGACCGCCTACACCTGAATTTCGACGGGCAATATGCCACGTCGAAGGTGAAGGTCCGCGACGACATTCTCGATACCGCGACGTTCAGCCAGACCGCGATCGATCTGCGCGGCGGTATCCCGCAGATCACCTCGATCACGCCGGGCTTCGACACGACCAGCTACTTCGCGAATCCGAACTCCATCTATTTCCGCGACGCCTTCAACGGCCGTCAGGACAACAAGGGCCATGAGTGGGCGTTCCGTGGCGACGCGCAGTTCGATGTCAGCGACACGGCGTTCCTGCGCAACGTCCGGGTCGGCGGTCGATACGCCGATCGCAAGCAGCTGGTGAAGGCGGTCGACTACAACAACTGGGGGTATCTGTCGGAGACTTGGGCGGCAAAGGGTCCAGTGACCTATGCAGCGCTCGATCAGGACGAGCAAACCCTGCACAGTTTCACCAACTTCTTCCGTGGAAAGACCAATACGCCGCCGAGCGCTACATTCGTTGCTGACGACATCCTGCGCGATCATGACGCGTTCACCGATCTGTTGCGCAAGATAACGACGCTTGGCGGCGGTACTTATACACCCGCCGAAGACCGCAAGACGTCGGATGGCAGCGCATTGATTGACGGCGCGTACCTGCCGAACGAGGTGTACCGCAACCGCGAGCAGACCATGGCCGCCTATGCCCGCGCTGATTTTGGCGTCGAGGATTTCGGCAATGGCATGAGCCTGACGGGCAATGTCGGGGTGCGTTTCGTGCGAACCAAGGACAGCTCGAACGGCGCGATAACGTTCCCACAGCAGAACACGATTTTCGATCCGAACAATCTGCCGGCCAATCCCGCTGGTGGTGCGTATCCCGCCACGCTGGCCGGGTTCTGCCAATCGCAGCGCGACGTGCCGCCGACGTCGGGATCGATCAACGCGATCTGCACCGTACCCGCCGCCCAACAGGCAGCGATCCTCGCCTATGCGAATGGGTCATCGACGCCCGACATCGCCAAGCAGAAGTTCAACTTCTGGTTGCCGAGCGCGAACGTCAAGCTTCAGGTCACGCCGACCCTGCTGTTCCGCGCGGCGGGATCAAAGGCTATCTCACGACCTAATTTCGGTGATCTGCGTAACTACGTGGGCGTCGGCACGTCAGGCGGCAACACTGCGGGCAACTTCCAGTTCGCCGCGCAGTCGCGCAACCCGTTCCTACGACCGGTCGAGGCGCTCCAATTCGATCTGACCAGCGAGTGGTATTTCTCGAAGGTCGGTTCGTTGACCGCTACGGTGTTCCACAAGACGCTGTCGAACATTATCGTCGACAATCTCGGTTATACGCGTACGCTGACCAACAACGGCCAGACGTTCGATGTGCAGGTTAGTGGCCCTGCCAACGTCAACGGCAAGTCGCGGATCAAGGGTGCCGAAATCGCGTACCAACAGACCTTCGACTTCCTGCCAGGTGCTCTCAGAGGCTTAGGTATGCAGGCGAACTACACGTACGTGAAGGCGGGCAAGATCCCTAACCCGGTGCCTGCAAATGGCGCTGCAGATGGCAGCCGCCCGCCCCAAGACGTCGCTGGCCTGTACGATAATCTGCCGTTGCAGGGCCTGTCGAAGCATACCGCCAACATTGCCGGCTTTTACGACAAGGGGCCGTTCTATGCCCGCGTGGCGTATAGCTGGCGCTCGAAGTTCCTGCTGACCAACCGCGATTGCTGCTTCCCGTTCCTGCCGGTCTACGCATTGCCGACCGGGCAGCTCGATGCATCGGCGTTCGTGACGGTGAACGAGCACTTCAAGCTAGGCGTGACCGCCTCGAACCTGCTCGACGAGACGACCAAGACCAACTTCCTGTTGAACGGCGCCGGGCTCGAGGCACCGCGCAGCTTCTTCAAGAACGACCGGTCGTACACCTTGTCGGCTCGCATGACCTTCTGAGGTCTGGCGGGACGAGACGCCGGGGATTACACGCACGTCATGAGTGACATCCCCGGCCTTCCCGTTGCCGAAACGGGCGCGATCGATGCGGCGCAGTTCGAAGCCGAGATCGCGCACGGATATCGGCCCGTCGTCATGCGTGGGTTGGCGGCGCACTGGCCAGCGGTCCGCGCGGCGGGTCGATCGGACCGCGAGATCGGGGAGCACATCGTGTCATTCGATGGCGGGCGCTCGGCCGATGTCATGGTCGCACAGAGCGACGTGCGCGGGCGGTTTTTCTATAACGATGATCTGAGCGGCTTTAACTTCGAGCGTGCCAAGGCGCCGATTCCCACACTGGTTGACCAGCTGATCGCGCTGCAGGGCGTATCGGGAGCACCTGCGATCTACGCGGGAGCTGCCGCGGCGGGCGAATTTCTGCCGGGCTGGGCAGAGGCGAACGTCCTGCCGCTACCGACCCCCGATGCAGTACCGCGCGTGTGGATCGGCAACGAGAGCCGCGTTTCGACGCATTACGACGTGTCGAGCAACGTCGCGGTCGTTGTGTCGGGCCGGCGGCGGTTCTGCCTGTTTCCGCCCGAGCAGGGGCGCAATCTGTATGTCGGGCCGCTCGACGTGACGATTGCAGGACAGCCCGTAAGCTTGGTTGATCTCGAGGCACCTGATCTGGATCGTTACCCCCGGTTCGCGGAGGCGCGGGCGCAGATGCAGGTGACGGTTCTGGAGCCTGGGGATGCGATCTTCATACCGTCGATGTGGTGGCATGACGTGAAGGCGCTCGGGCGGTTCAATGTGCTGGTTAACTACTGGTGGGGTCAGGCGGGCGCGGCATCGCCGTTCCCCGCGCTAATCCACGCGATCCTCGCGATCCGCGATCTGCCGGACGGGGAACGCACGGCGGTACGCGGGTGGTTCGAACAATATGTGTTTGATGATGATGCGCAGAAAGCTGCCGTGCATTTGCCCGAGGAGATGCGCGGCGTGCTCGGAAGCCCTTCGCCGGAGCGGACCGCCGCGGTCCGCGGGTATCTGGCGCGAGCGTTGGACCGGCTTTAGCATCAGCCTGATTAGAGAAGGATCATATTCGCACGTCGATCCGGCCTACCGTCGTCGCGATGCGTCGAGGAAGTCGGCGGTCCAGACCAGGGGCGCGTTCCAGTTGATTGCGAGCTCGTTCACCGTAAACGCGCGGTAATCGTCGATGCAGCAGGGGCGCACCCCTTATCGGCCCGGGCTCGTTGGCGGCGGCGGAATTTGCGCCAACTGACAGCATACCGGCAAGCGGTGCGGGATGACGCCTGTCCGCAGGCCCCCCAGAAGCGGTGATGCGGGTGCTGCATCGCGCGCGTGCCGATCCCGTTGACGTAGGAACGGTCGAGCGAATTGCGACCGAGGATTAGTCGAGGCTTGCCACGAACGCGTCGCGGTAGGCGGGTTTGCGATCGATCTGCCATGCGACCCCGAGGACGATCGCGCGGTTGAGGATCGAACTGTTCGATCCCCAGGATAGTTCGTGCCACCAAAGGGGATCCCGTAGCTGCTGTGCAGTCCTTGAGCCACGAAGCCGTCGGCGAGCGCGATAATCCGGCTGCGAAGTATCGTAAGATCTTCGGTGGGTAGCACGTCGGGCAGCGTCGCAAGCGTCAGTGCGCTAGCGACGCGGATCATTTGCTCATTTACGCATCCAGATCTCCGGATGCGTATCAATGTAAGTCGATAGTGCTGTCGTGATCCGAGCGTCGTCCGACGTCGAAGGGTGCGCATGGCAGCCGGTGAAGGCAAGGTCGGTCACGCGCACAAAGGCGACATTGCGCTCGCCTTCAGCTTTGAGACGTGCGGCGACCTTACCGACTTCTGCGGCGATTTCTCCATCGGCCATGTCGGTCGCCCACAAAACGACATGTGCGTCCGGGTTGGCAGCGCGCAGGCGTTTGACGAAGTCGACATAATGCTGCTCGTAATCGGCGTGCAGTGCCGCGCGTGTCTTCCACGGCTCGCCGGGATGCAGCGGTGTGGTGAAGTCGTTGGTGCCGAGCGCGATGACGTACAGGCGGGGGCGCCAGGCGGTGTCAGTGTAGCGCGTGGTCTTGTCGAACAGTATGAACGGATAGGCTACGGGCACGGTATCGGCGGCCATGCCGTCGTAATTGCGGACGATGCCGCGGCCGGAGATCGCGTTGACCTGATAGTCGGCGCCGTAGCGACGGGCGGTCAGCGCGGGCATCGCTTGCGAGGCGTCGGTGGTGGTCCAGACTTCGTCCTGCGTGCAGTCGCGCTTGGTCGAGATGTTGCCGTAGCCGACGGTGTGGGAGTCGCCGATGAACTCGATCTGCCGCGTACGAGTGGGCGCGGGGAGGGCGCGCGTTCCGGCCGTGGCGTAAAAACCTCCGAAGACGGTCGGTGCGGCCTGGCTTTCGCTGGCGACATCCACGCGGATGGTATGGCGGCCGTTCGCGAGGTCGGCGACGCGGTAGAGGCCCGGCTTGGGCTTGACGAGCGTGCCGGTGGTGCTGCCGTCAACCGAAACACGGAGGATGACGTCGCCCTCGCCGACCTTCAACAAGACGCCGACGCCGAGGAACGTTGCTTCGAAATACGTGCCGGGCCATTGGCGACGATAACCGTTGCCGGTGCGGTCGACACGGCCGGCGATGTGCACCGGCAGCGGTGCTCCGGGCTTGATCGACACCGGCGTCACGGACAGCGGCGTGGAAATTGCCGACGTCGACAACATTGCCGCGCCGAGCATGCCCAGGAGTTTCTTCATGCTCATACCTCTAGCCATGCGGGGAGCTCATCCTTGGTGAGGGAGCGCTTTGCGTTGAAATCGCGCCGCAGTTGCTCCGCCGTATTCTGGTCGGGGCCGGTGAGCCATCGGGTGTGCCAGGTCATGAACCAGAGCCAGTCTGCGTCTGGACCAAGCAATGTCGGGTCGGGGACGGGACCATTCTCGTGCAAGCAGATCGGTAGCGTGTCTGCGACGATTGCCTTTACCTGTGCAAACATCGGCGCGAGGTTGCCGTGGTCGTTCGCGTAGATATCCGCGCCGGCGACATCGACTGTCGCCCGGCCCGGATACCAGGCGGGATCAACGTTTTGCCCGGCCCAGCCGAGTACCCAGATCAGGTTGTTCAGCCGGTGGACGCGCGTAAACTGGTCGTACATCAGTGCCCAGAGCGCCTTGAACGCGTCGGGGCCGTGCTTGCCCCACCAGAACCAGTCGCCGCTGAACTCGTGAAAAGGGCGCCAGAGGACGGAAATGCCCCGGTCTTGCAACACCTTCAGCAGGCGTGCGACTTCAGCCATGTCGCGCATCATCGCGATGTTCTGCGGCGTGCCGGGTTTGAGCGCGGCGGCGACGTCGAAGTCCTTCTTGGAATTCTCGTAGCCGGTGCCGATGTCGGGGGCGCCCCAGTGCCAGCAAAGCGTGACGATCCCGCCAGACCGCGCCCATGCGGTCGCACGATCGTTGACGGCGTCGTTGTCGCGCGCATCGATATAATCGAGGCCGAGAATGGCGGGCAGTTTGCCGGTGACGCGCTGGAGATAGTCCAGTTCGCCGTTCGGATTGAGCGGGCCGGATCCCTGTTCCTGCTGGCCGGTCAGCGTTCTTCGCCCGTATTGGCTCCATAAATATGCGTAGAGTTTTCGCGCGGCCGGCGACGCACTCGCGTTGCTCAGCGTGCGGTCTGGGACCGCCGCCAGCGCCGGCATGCCGTGAAGCAGGCCGAGCGCTGCGGTCATGCCCAGTGTTTCGCGTCGGCTCAGCATCAGATCGCCGCCATCGCCGACGCATGCGCGCGGATCACGGCCTGCGTCGACGTGTCGCTGTCGAACACGCCGTACCAGCCCTGCGGTTCGTGCGGCGGATCGCCCATGTAGCCGAGATCGCCGCGCTGAAAACGGTGATCGGCGTGCGGTGTGCGCGCCTCGCCGTTCCAGGCCCAGAAATTCGAGCCCGCCAGCGGTCCGCCGGACTTCGCATTGGCTTCGATCGCCGCGTAGATCTGGCGATAGAAGCGATCCTTGTACTCGGTCGTGATGGTCGGATCATAGGCATTCTGCCCGTCGCGGGGATAGCCGAACTCCTCGATTACCAGTGGCTTGCCGAGCGCGGTGGCGAGCCGGATGTGCGCGTCGATATAATCGGCGACTTTCGCCGCGCCGGCGTCGTAGGTGCCTGCGAGATCGCCCGCATCCATCCACGTCCAGTTGTTCGGCCAGATATGCGTCGTGAGGTAATCGATCGACGGCGAGCGATGCGCGGCAAGTACGACGTCCTCGCGCTCGATCGAACCCTTCAGCCCTTCGGAGCCGGTCGAGACGAGGTGGTTGGGATCGAGCATCTTGATGTACCGCGCGGTCTCGTCGATCCAGCGATAGAAGTTCGGCAGGTTGGGAACGGCAACCGTAGCCCCGCCTGCCGGACGCGGTTCGTTCGCGAGCTGCCAAGCCATGATCGTCGGGTCGGCAGCGTATGCGACACCCGTCACGCTGTTGGTGCGCGAGACGACCGCGCGGATATAGTCGCGGTACATCGCCTGCGCTTGGCCGTTCGTGTAAAAGGCTGCGTTCCAGTCGGCGAACTCGGGCCATGGATGCGCGGGGTCGTTCATGTTGATGAACTTGCCGCCGTTGACCCACGACAGGTAGGTCATCATCCCGCCCGACCATTCCCAGAAGTTGGTCAGGTAGATCACGCCGGTCATGTCGCGCTTCGCCATTTCGGCGAGCGTCCAGTCGAGGCCTTTGAGCAGGTCTTCATTGTAGGTCGCGGTCTTGTCGCGGAACCCGGGCGTGATCGAGTTCTTCAGCGGCGATAGTTCGGCAGAGCCAAGGATGCGCAGATTACGGACGCCAAGCGTCCTTAGCCGGTCGAGCTCGCGTCCAAGTCGCGCGCGATTGCCGTAGGCGGTGCCCGCTCCCAGCCAGGCGCCGTACCAGATGTTCGCGCCAGCGTAGCGATAGGGCTTGCCGTTCCGTTCGAAGCCGTTGCCGACAACGGTAACGAGCGATGACGGCGACCGTTGTCCGGCAAGCTTCCCTTTCCCGAGATTAGCCGAGTTCGTGCATGCAGCGACTAACGCCACCCCGCCTAATAGAGCAGCACGCCTGTCAATTCCCGCCAATGCCGACTTCCCGATCCAGTTATAGGTCCGAAGACGATAGCGCCCGGTCCGCGTCTCACGCTAGCTGGCTTATGGTTCTCGCCAAAACAAAAACCTGATAATCAAGCGCGAAAGCCGCACCTAACTATAATGCAAACCAGCCAACATGAGCCGAAATCTGGAGCAGATGAACGGCGGAAGTTGGGAAGCACGAATGCCGCGCGCATACGCGGAGTCGAGTCTTGGGGCCTGCGGATAGTTCTTCGTGATCCTTGGCCAGGCGAGCCCGCTGCGGCGACTTGGCGAATCATGCTGAGCGCATCCGGCAGAGCAAAAAGCAGGCTTTTACCAGGAATCATGCAGCGCGCGGTATGACCAGCACGAACGTCGAACCTGATTCATCATCGAGTATCAAACTGCCGCCCGCGCCTTCGATCAACGATCGGGCAATGGCAAGGCCGAGACCGGTGCCGCCGGTCGTGCGTTTGGTCGTAAAGAAGGGTTCGAACACGCGGTCGCGGTCGCAGGCGGGGATGCCCGGGCCGTCATCGATGACGTACAATGCGACTTGAGTGCGAGTGATCGTCGCGCGCACGTCGATCATGCGTGCGCCCGCCTGACGACTATTCTCGAACAGCGTGGTCACGGCCGCCTCGAGCGTCGCGCCGGGCACGGGAAGCGCGGGCAGTTCGGCGGGCAGCGAAACGATCACGCCTGCGTCACGTACCGCATCGGCCACACGACCGATCACCGCGAGTGGGGCGATCGTCGTTGCGGTACCGGGTTCAGCCATGTCGGCGCGAGCCAGGTCCAGCAGACGCGTAACGAGCAAGGCCAGTCGATCGGCATCGGCATCGGCGTTGGCGAGGAACCGGTGGCGGTCGGCTGCGGCCATATCGGGATGATCCTGCAGCAGTTCTATCGCGCCGCGAATCCCTGCGAGCGGCGTCTTGAATTCGTGGCTGACCGCGTGTGCGAAGTCGCGCAGATAGTGCGAGCGACGCTCGATCGCCGCCGCCATCGCGGCAAAGTCGGCGTAGAGGCCCTGGATCTCGATCGCCGCGGTGACCGGCGCGTCGGGCACGCGGCCAGGGCCGGTAGCCACCGCGCGCGTCGCGATCCCAAGCTGCTCGATCGGCCGCGTCACCCCGCGTGAGATGACGCCGCTGAGCGCGACGAGCGCCAGAAAAATAGCGGCTACGCCGATCAGGATCTTGCCGCGATCCTCGTACAGGCCCTTGAACAACGCGCGGGCGGAGCGGGAGAGCAGCAGCACGCCGACCACCCGCCCGTTCACGACGACGGGTCGGGCGTAATGGACGCGGATCGCGGCGGCGCGCGAGAGCCATTCGAACCGATAGGTCGCACGGTAGGCGCCGTTGCGGCGCAGGACCGTCGTCGATCGTCCCGCAAGCGCCGCGACGATTTCGGGCAGGGCCGCATAGCTACCGCCCGCGGAGGTGGCGACGATGCGTCCGTTGCGATCGAGCAGGGTCATGCCGGCGAGCGTGGTCGCACGGGTCGCATCGAGTACGGGCTCGAGCCGTGTCATCGCTTGTGTCGCATCGGGCGAAATAGGGCCCGCCGGGGTGGGGGCGGGGCGTTCGTCGAGGATCGGCGTGGTGCTGAGGTCGACCCCGGACGTGGTGGGGCTTGGGTCATACGGATCGATGGCCGTCGCCGCGCCAGGAGGCACGTTACGGCCCGGCGGGCTCTCCGGCCAGACGAGCGCGGCGGTCGCTGCCAGTGCCGCGCCCTGCGCGACCAGTTCGGCCTCGGTCTGGCGGACGAGCGTGTTCTCGTAAACGCGCAGGAACACAGCGCCGACGCCAGGCATCGCTGCCACGACGAACAGCGTTGCGAACAGGATCGTGCGCAGCCGCAGTTGTGGCCAGTGGCGTTTCGCCCAGTCTTTGACGACGGCGATCACGTTCCCGCGCACGCACCCAGGCGATAGCCGATACCCGCCCGCGTCTCGATCAGGTCCGCTGCACCGACACAGGCGAATTTCGCACGAAGGTTGCGGATATGGCTGTCGATCGTCCGGTCGGTGACGGCGAAGCCGGGGCCGTGCAACCGATCGATGATCGCATCGCGGCTGAACACCTTGCCAGGCATCGAGACGAGCAGGCGGAGGATTTGGAACTCCGTGACGGTGAGCGGCACGTCGGCATGGTCCCACAGCGCACGCCAGCCATCGAGCTCCAGGCGCAGGCGGCCTTGGATCAGGTCGCGCCCGGCATTGGTGGCGGGCGGCGGCGAAGTCGTACGGCGCAGGATGGCCATGACCCGCGCGACGACTTCACGCGGCGAGAAGGGTTTGACGACATAATCGTCGGCGCCGAGCTCGATGCCGAGCACACGGTCGATCTCGTCGTCGCGGCTCGACAGGAACAGGATGGGGACACCGCCGCCGGTATCGCCGCGCGCGCGCAGGCGGCGGCAGACTTCGAGCCCGTCCATCCGGGGCATGTTTATGTCGAGGATGACGAGGTCCGGCAACCGCGCGGCGGCAAGCGCGAGCGCCGCCTCGCCGTCTTCGGCCTCGATCGCGCCGAGCCCTGCCTTGCCGAGCGCGAAGACGAGGAGTTGACGGATATGGGGATCGTCGTCGACGACCAGGATGGTGCGGGGCATGGGGCACAGGATCATCGTTCCGCCCCTGCCGTCAACGGTGTTGGGGCCGGCGTGACGAGGGTGGCCGGTGGTGGCGGTGTCACGGACCCGTCGCAGCCTCGGCCGTGCGGGGCGGGACGCACGACCGGCGGGCGGACGCCGACGAGCGCTTCGGCTGTATCGAGCCGGCGCGCGGCGCGCGGTGTCCAGCTTCGCCAAGTGGCTTGGGATCGGATCGTGCTGCGCTGCGCCTCCCATCGCAACCAGGCGATACGATCGCGAAGCAAGGGTTGGCGCGCCTGCCGCTCGAGCGTCGCCAGCGACAAGAGTGCGGACGGGCCGAGGTGCGCCATGTAGCACAGATCGAGCGGGGGCCCCGACTTACCGGTTGTCAGGGCGGTCCGCGCGTTCCACGCCGCTGCGGTCGCGCCGAGATCGATGACGCTTGCAAGCGCAAGCACGATTGCTGCCGCAAGCGCATTTGCGTTGATCAGCCACGCCGCCGACCGCCCCATCAACAGACGCCAGCCGATCAGCACCAGCCCCGTCGCTACCAACACCATCCACACCAGCGCGGCGAGCCGAAGAATGGTCATCCCATAGGCGTCGACATAATCGAGCGTGCGTAAACCACTGGAGGCGACAAGCAGCAGGTTCTGCACGATCCACAAGGCCACAAGGCGGCGGACCTTCGGTCGCGTCGCCCCGGTATTTCCCGGCCTGAGTGCCACGAGTACGAACAGCCCAGCCAGCAACGCGGTGACGATCAACGAATAGGCGCCGCGATGCGCGTACTCCGCCATCGTGACGCCAGCGGGCAAGTCCGCACCGCTCCATGGGAAGGCGAGGTCGAGTGCATTCTCGACCGCGAAGATCGCGTTGAAGGTCACGAGCGACAGCGTCAGCGTTGCCACGCTGGGATCGAGCGCGGCAACCGTCGGGCGATCGGCGCCGCGTGCCAGTCGCGTTGCCGCCGCACTTGGCCGCAGGCTCGTCCATACGACGACGACGACCAGCGCCGCGAGCACGCTGCGCCAGACCATCGTCACGGTGTCGGGCAGGACGATGTTGGCAAAGGCGCGATCGATCAGCGGATTGGCGGATGCAAACAGCGCGAGAAAAATGGCACCGCCGCCGATTGGGATGACGAGCATTCGGGCCACGGCGCGAATACCGCCCGCCGTCCGCCCCCTGCGTTCGCGGACGGTCGCGATCCGTGCGGCATCGCGCAGCGGCGATAGCATGCCGGTGAGGCCGAACCATGCCACGCGCAATCCCCAAGCGAGTGCATCGTCGAACCCGCGGCGCGGCAAAAGGCTGGTGAGCGCCAATGCGATGCAGAACAACAACCAGGCGAGCGGGCTCGGATCGTCGACCAGCACCAAGGCGAATATGGCGGCGACGATCGCCGCGATGCGTGCGGTAGCGACGCGTAGCGTCGCGCGTCGGGTCGCCAGCACCAGGGCGAGCCAAGAGACGGCGAACCCGCCGACGACCGCGCCCAAATCATTGCCGTCGACGATAAACTCGGCGGCCGCCACGAGCGTCAACACCGCCCCCATCTTGGCGATCAGCCGGTCCTGCGTATTAGAGCGCGCGTCCATCATGATCTCCCGATTGTGAGGGGCATCCATGGTGGACGGGCGTCCGGATCGGATGGGGCACCCCACGCAGAACGCGATTTGATCCGGTGCAGAACCTGTGCAGGAGCACGATTGGTTTACCTGGAGCGCGGTCGATCGGGCAGGGCCCTCAACGGTTTACCGCGGTGGTGCGCCTGGACGTTGACACCCGCCTCTAACGTTCAGCCGCCGCAGGGGCTGGGAGATTATGCCCAAACGGGAATGAGTGTCTGAGGTTGGGGACCGACTGACATGCGCACGGCCGTATCGCTGCGAGGCTTGGCGTAGCCACCGTCTGCGTAAGAACGGGCCGTGGCTACGGGTATGAGCCCAACCGGACCCATGAGTTCGGGCACAGACACCTGCGCTGGGCGGCATTGCCAGGCGGCATTAGCCGCCGTGCTGGCCGTAATCGTCCGCTCGGGCCTACATCGTAGCTTCATGGGGCAGCCGAGGAACACGACCTCACTATAGGCAGCGCGCCGGCGCTGCGTATACGCGATCACGCCCCTGTGCTTGAGGCCGCGGACGGTGGCGCCGACAGCGGTCTTGGTCAATCCGGCGGATCGGGCAGGCAACGATCACGCCGCGCTGGCCCGAAGCGCGAGCGACGCAGGCTGCGGCTTCGTTGCGGTTGAGACCGCCGGTGTGTGACACGGCGCGCAGTGCAGATGCCAGGGACTTGACTGATTCAGCCATGACTCACTTCAAAAATCATGGGAGCGAGCACATGTGACGACGCGCTCCGCGGATTTGGGAAACGAACGGTCGCTAAGATTGGCTTGCATAGGTGTCTAGCCGGCTCCCCGAATCCCCTGCTGGCAAAGGTGTGGGGTACGGGCCTCATTCATCGGCGTCGAATGTGGAAAATGGGAACGAGTCGCTCGGCTGCGAGCAGGGCTGGCTTGCGGCACAGGCTAGTCACAGCCAAAACCGGAACATGAACGAGCAGCGATTTTTAGGGGAGCATGCCGGCGGGGACAGCATATTGGTGGCGATTCAGCGGATTTAGTGATTGTGCGTGAACTAAATCGAGCAGGGACGGTGTCTAAAGCTGATGCGTGAAAATATCGTCAGTCGAAAGGATGATCGCGTGCCTCCGAAGCCGGAAATCCTTCTCTCCAAAGATCAGAAACGCATCGTCTGGGATTTGCGGATCTCCGGCCCCAGTGCGCGAACGACACTCGCCGATCGGCTCGATATGCACAATGGCGCGGTGACCCGGTTGAGCCGCGAGCTGATCGCGCTCGGGCTGGTCGAGGAGCATCTTCAGGACCAGCGCGGCCGGCGCGGCCGGCCGATCGTCCCGCTGGGTATCTCCAGCCGCGGCGGCTACGCGGCGGGCGCGACGCTGCATCCAGGCTGGCTCGAGATCGCGCTGGTCGATTTCGCCGGGACGGTCATCGTCCGCGACCTGGAGCCTTTCGACAGTCCCGATCCGCGCGCGTTCGTCGAGGCGGTGGATCGCCGGTTGCGCGGGCTAAGCATGAGCCACACTGTGCCGCGGTCGCGCTTCCTGGGGCTGGGCGTTGCAGCGACGGGACCGACGCTCGCAGGCGATCCGACGCGGCGCTGGACGGTCGACTGGCTGCAGGGCTGGCGCGATCTCGATCTGCAACGGCTGTTCGCCGACTATCTCGGCCTGCCGGTCTGGATCGAGAATGACGGGACGCTGGCGGCGCTCGCTGAATACTACGACAGCGGGCTGATCCGCACGTGCAGTTCGGCGATCGTCTTCTTCATTGGGCATGGGGTCGGCGGAGGGATCATCGTCGACCGCGCGATCCTGCGTGGCGAGCATGGCAATGCGGGTGAGATCGGCCGGTTGTTTCCGGGGAAATCCAAGCGGCCGTCGGGTATCGACCTGCTCGCCGAATTGCAGGCCGCCGGCGCCGACATCCGCGCGCTAAACGAGGTCGAGATGCATCAGGGCACGCATGCGGCGTTGATCGGTGCGTGGGTCGACCGCGCCGCCGCGCAACTTGCGGTCGCCGCCGATAGCGGGGTCGCATGGCTCGATCCCGGCGCGATCGTCGTATCGGGCGCGCTGCCCCTGCCGATCCTCCACGCGCTCGGTGCAGCCCTGGAACGCGCCGACTGGGCGACGGCCTTTTCCCATCTGCCTCGGCCGAAAATCCATGTGTCGCGACTTGGCAGCTGGGCGGCAGCGGTAGGCGCCGCACTGCTACCCATCCACCAGCTCGTCGCCCCAAATGCCGAACGGTGACGTGATTTATTTCCGGATAAATAAATAAAACTGCCACAACCACCGCCTAGCCGCGCCGTCATTGGGGCGGGCAGTCGATGCCGGCCAGACGGGCGGGGATCATCGCATGGTTGGGTTTTCATTACGGTTGCTGGCACTCGCCGGCGTGTCGTCGATCGCGATCGTCGGTCCGGTCGCGGCACAGCAGGCGGACGCCCCGTCGGCGGCCGGGGCGATTGAACCGGCGGCTGCGCCACCCGGGGATATCGTCGTTACCGGTATCCGGCGCGCCAACAACGTCGCGATCGAGGCCAAGCGTAATGCGACCAACATCATCGACGTCATCGGCTCGAACGATGTCCGCGCCTTGCCCGACGCGACCATCGTCGAGGCGTTGCGGCGCATCCCCGGTCTGTCGGTCCTGCCTGCGACCGACAACGAGCATCCGCGCGACGAGGCCGCGACGCCGGTGATCCGCGGGCTCGGCCCCGCATACAACAACGTGACGATCGACGGGTTGCAACTCGCCTCGCCCGGCACGCCCAACGGAACGCTCGGCTCGATCTCGCGCGGGGTACGTCTCGACATCCTGCCCGCATCAATGATCAGCCAGTTGCAGGTCGTGAAGACCTTCACCGCCGATCTCGATCCGAACGCGGTCGGTGGCGCGATCAACATCGTGACGCGCAGCGCGTTCGAAGGCGGCGGCAAGCCGTTCGTCACGACCGAGGCGTCGCTCGGCCATGCGAACGACACCGGCCTGCCGCGCCACCAACCCGATTTCGGCACGCGGCTCGGCGCGACGGTCAGCACGACGTTTGGCGCGAACCACCAATACGGCGTCGTCCTGTCGGGCAATTACCAGACGCTCAGCAGCTACACCGACACGCACATGACGACCGATACGATCCACTATTCCTTCTACAATGCGGCGGGACAGCTTCAGACCGGCGCCAATCTTGGCAACGGCTTTGCGGTGCCGCAGCAGGACAAATACTGGTACGTGATGGACAAGCGCGATCGCTACGGCCTGACCGGCAAGTTCGAGGTCCGGCCGACCGACACGCTCCAGGCCTATGCGTCGCTCGGCTATTATTATTTCAAGGACAAGATGGAGCGCAACGAGGTCCTGATCGACCCGCGCAACCGCGGCACCGTCCTGAACCAGACCGCGACCTCGGGCAATTATCCCGGCGGCGACGTCGAAGTGGGGTGGGAGAACGCCGATATCGTCACCCGCACTCGGGTCGGGCAGGCCGGTCTGACGTGGCAGCCCGGTGATCGCCAGACGCTCTCGCTCAAGGGCAGCGCGTCGCGCGCGACCTATGACGAAGTGTTCCAGATGATCAAATACGCGACCGGGGTCGCACGGCCGGTGCCCGGCATCGCCGGGGCCACGCCGACCGCGACGTCGAACTTCGCGTTCGCATACGACACCAGCCGCCTCGATCAGAAGTTCGCGGTCGATCCGGCAGCCTATAACAACTTGTCGAACTACAGCCTGCTCTATTACCGGCCGACCAACGAACGGCACGCCAGCGACACGGTGCTGACCGGGCGGCTCGATTACGGCCTCAACCAGGGCGCCGATGCTGACGGTATCGGGTTCGCGGCGGGCGCGAGCTACACCGACGATCGGCCCAAGTTCAATCTCGACCGGATCGATCTGGAGCCCAACACGACTGGTCGGCCGATCGGTCTTGCGACCGCGCTCGGCCCCGGCGGCGCGCCGCTCAACTATTCAAACGGCCTCTATTTGCTGACGATCGATCCGGTCGCTTCGGTCCGCGACATCACTGCGCAACCCGGATCAATCCTCAACAGCACGGATCAGTCGAACTACAACAACCAGGACGATTTCCGTCACGTCGAGAAGATCGTCGGCGGCTATGCACTTGCCAGCTACGTCTCGTCGGCGATCAACGCGCAGGCGGGCGTCCATCTCGATCACACCGACCAGTCGACCGTCGGACGGATCAAACGCAACGGCGTCTTCGTCGACCAGCCGACCAGGTCGAGCTACACTTATCTGCTGCCCTCGGCGATCGCGACCTGGCATGCGACGCCCGCGATCGATCTTCGCGCCGCGGCCAGCCAGACGATCGGTCGGCCCAGCTATGACAGCTACGCCGCGCGCAGTTCGATCGGCTTCGTCAATGCGAGCGACCTCGGCAACGGGGCGGCGACCGGCGTCAACGTCGCGATCGGCAATCCCGACATCAAGCCGCGCCGTTCGACCAATCTCGACCTCGCCACGGACTGGACGCTGTCGAGCCGCTATGGCGGGATCGTCTCGCTCGCGGCGTTCTACAAGGACATCAAGGACGAGATCTTCAACGCGGCCTCCGTCGGCTACACCTATGAGGGGGTGAACTACGTCAACGCGTTGGTCACCCGGCCGACCAACGCGAGCAAGGCGAGCATCAAGGGGATCGAGGCGAGCGCGGTGCTGAACTCGCTCGAGCTCATCCACCCGCTGCTGAGCGGCTTCGGCGTCAGCGCGAACGCGGCGTTGCTTCGCGGGCGGATCGACGTGTTGAGCGGCGCCGACGTCGCGCGCAGCATCGACCGGCTCGTCGGCCAGCCCGACAGCACGCTCAACGCCAGCGTGTTCTATGCGAAACACGGCCTCGAACTGCGCGCGGCGTATAATCGACAAGGCAGGGCGCTGCGCACGATCATCAACGATATCGTCTGGCAGGACCTGTACTGGGCGCCGCGCGAGCAGGTCGACCTGACCGCGAATTACACGCTGCGGAACGGCGTCGCGGTGATCGGACAGGTCAGCAACCTGACGCACAGCCGCCTGACGAGCTTTGCGGGGCCGGACAAGAATTTGCTCAAGGACAGCTATTCCGTGCCGACGACCTTCTGGCTCGGCCTCCGTTTCACGCCCAAATTCTGATCCCGGAAAGGTCTGCCATGACACGATCGCATCTTGGGGCGCTGTCCCTACTGATCCTCGCCTCGCTACCCGCGGTTTCGACCGCTGCAGTGGTGCCGGCTCAAAACGTGCGGGAGATCCACGCGGCTCTGCTGGATCCGAACGGTCGCCTGCTGATTGCCGCGCATCGCGGGTGCCATAATTCGTCGCCTGGCCATGCCTTGCCGAGCGCACCAGAAAACTCGCTGATCGGCCTCGATCACTGCGTCGCGATGCGCATCGACATCATGGAGACCGATGTGCGCCGCACCCGCGACGGCTATCTGGTGATGATCCATGACGCGACGGTCGATCGGACGACCACCGGAACCGGTGCGGTCGATCACCTGACGCTTGCAGAGATCAAGTCGCTCCGCCTGCGCGACAACGAAGGAGAAAAGGGCGCTGGCCTCACCGACCAGCAGGTGCCGACTCTCGACGAGATCCTGGCGCATGCCGGCGACCGGATCGTGCTGAACCTGGACGTCAAGGACGCGATCTATGCCGAGGTGATCCAGGCCGTCGTCCGTGCAGGCGCGACCGACCGGGTCATCGTGAAGACCTCCGCCGGCATCGGGAGCGCGCCGCTGGCTGCGATGGCGCCCTACAACCGCGTGCCGTTCATGCCGATCCTTGCCAGCGGAGATGGAGCCGAGTCGGATCTGCCCGCAATCATCACACGCCAGGCTTCGGGCCCGCAGCGTCCGGTCGGCTTCGAAGTACCGCGCATGCTGGGCGCTGCTCTGCCTAGCGTTGCTGCGGCTGCTCGAGTGGCCCAAGGTCGTGTGTGGGTGAATACACTCTGGGAAGGATTCGTTGGCGGCTATGGCGGTGACGTGGATGCCTTACGCGATCCGGACGCAGTATGGGGACGCCTGCAACGAGCGGGTGTTAGTATAGTCCAGACCGACGAACCCGAGGCGCTCCGACGCTTTGTCCCCAGGTAATCGCCATTTCCGTTTTCCAAGAACGCTTAATCGGGTACGTTTTCAATGAGACCATGGCAGCGGACACAGTCGGGTAGGGCGGAACGATTTCCGAATGGCCCTGGCTATCCGCGCGTTCTATGGGCTGTGTTCTAGTGCGAGAAGATCTGAAGGTAGACTCTGGTGGGACCAGCGATGGTGCCGCAGACCCACTCACGGTTCAACTGGTCAAATGGGCCGACCTCATTTTTCTCATGGAGAAGGCGCACTGAAGCAAGCGGCGGCGATAATTTTGAGAGCCTATCGAGAGGCTCTAGGAGACACGCGCGTCATCTTCCTCGACATACCGCATGAATATGCTCTCCTGGAGTCGGAACTGGTCAGCCTTTTTGAGGATCACGCAGAGCAGGCACTTGCCCGAGAACTTACGGCGCCGCCAAAGAAGAGAGCTTAATTACGACAAACATGAATGAACAGCTGGTTTCCGTAAGAAGCACCGTTGGCCTGAATATCCGCGTGTGTGTCAAGCTGACCAGCCAGTCCCTCAAGCTCTGGCTGGTATCGGGTACGATTGCTCAAATGCGCGGCCGAAACGATGGCGCGGGGAGAACAGACCCGCTATCCATGATTAGCAAGCGGGGGACTAGATGAGCCAATTCAGAGAAGAGGTTCTGGGTTGGATCGTGTCCCGGCGAGTCGTGCGCGGCAGCGAACTTGCTGCGTTGCGGGCGGCTGGGATCGTTCCGAGACCGGCGCAATGGCGGGCGTTCCTGAGCCTGCTGGCCTTGTGGCTGGGCACGCTCGCCTTGGCTGCGGCAGTGATTTTTTTCTTTGCCTTCAATTGGACCGATCTGGATCGTCTCGCCAAGATTGGCCTAGCCGAAGCAGCGATCCTGGTTGCCCTGCTCGCCTGCTGGCGGCTTGATCTCAACGCGGTTGCGGGCAAGGCTGCGCTTACCCTGGTTAGCCTGCTGGTGGGAGCGCTGCTCGCTTTGGTTGGGCAGATATATCAGACCGGAGCGGACACGTTCGAGCTGTTCGCCTGTTGGGCCGTGTTGATCTTGCCGTGGGTGCTGATCGCGCGATACGCGTCGTGACCGGGCTGCGCGGCCCACGTCTGGAACTGTTGAAGCCCGCCCGGTAGGCAGACCCGATCGCGATCTCTGACGCGACATGCGATGCGAAATGTGTCGCCTTCCGCTCTGATGAATGAGCGTTCGAAGCTGAGGCACAAGGAACGGCGGGTTGGAAGTCTTCGTTTGGGTCCGCACGGCGGCGCGAATACGATTGTTTCAGCATAGGCCACGATCGCGAACATTTCCAGCAATGGCATCCGGGAATGGCGGACCTGGTTGGGTTTCGAGAACGCTCGCGTTTTCCAAACCTGATCCCCGCCGAAAGAGTGCCGGCCGTACCGATCGCTACCAAGGGCAAACGACCACTCGGCCGTGGCCGGGGTACCAGCCGGACCCAAGCTATAGACGCCCACCGGTCCGCCCGGACAATGGCCGACCGGTGTACCCAAGCGCCGGGCTAGTCGTCGACGGCAGAACCGTCGATCTCGGCCTCGGCTGCTTTGGCGATGGATTTAAGACGGGGATCGCGAGCGGTACGACATGGTTATGGAGTTGCGATCGAGACCGGTATGAGCACGGTACCTACAATACGACGAGGACCGAACTGTACGGTGCGTCGCTGATCGTCCAGACATGGGATGGGGCCGGTCGGATCCGCTTGCCCCGTTCGCTGATTCCCCCGATCTCGCGCGGCAACAACGGCTGGTGGGACCTGTACGATGTGTCCGTCAGTTCTGAGGTCATCCGCGCGAGCTACCGGCTCAACGGGCTCAACAAACCGAAGATCGTCATCGATCGCCGCAGCGGCCGGATCACCGTCCAAGGAACCGCGAACTATGGCTTTCGCGGTACCTGCGACATGATCAATCATGAGCCACGCAGGTTCTAGAGGCTGCGCCGACAGGCGGTCGTCCTGGGATTACCCGCGCTGGCGGGCATAAAGGTCTGGTTCTACACCATCGTCTATCTCGCCATCGGTGCGACAGCCATGCTGGCGGCGTCTGTGTATTTCTCGACCATTGGAACCTAGCCGGTGTCACCTGCGCAGCGTACCTCTGCCCGGCTCCCGCGCGTCGTCGGTCATTGGGCGCGGGTCAGCAAATGAGTTGCGGAAATAAGTAAAGTTTGACTACCGCCATCTACAGAATGCGAACGTGCGCGTAGGAGCGGTATGCCAACCTTTCGTCAGCTGGAATATCTGGTTGCGATCGCCGACGCGCACAATTTCCGACGTGCTGCCGCAGCGGTGCACGTCTCGCAACCGACATTAAGCCAGCAACTCCGCGTGCTCGAAGCGGAACTCGGGATCACGCTAGTCGAGCGCCAATTGGCTGGGGCGCAGTTGACGCCGATCGGGCGAGATGTCGCAGACCGTGCGCGAAAGCTGCTCGTGGAACGACAGGATATTTGCGATCTCGCGTCGTCTGCCCGCGACAGGGCCGTCGGGACGATCCGGTTCGGCGTGACGCCGACGCTGGGGCCGTATCTGTTGCCGGGCGTCATCGCCGACCTCACGCGCGATCATCCGGGCCTACGGCTTTATATCCGCGAGGGCATTCCTGATGAACAGACGCTCGAACTCGCCCGTGGCAAGCTCGACATGATCCTGGGGCCGCTACCGATGCACGGTGATGCACTCGCGATCGAACCACTGTTCCGTGAGGACCTAGTGCTCGTGGCGTCGCCGTTCCACCCGCTCGCACAGCGCAGCCGGCTGACCGCGGAGGATCTGCGCGGGGCCGAAGTGCTGAGCCTTGATCCGCGGCACCATCTGCACCGGCAAGGCGTGATCCTTTGCGAGCGATACGGCATGGTCCTGTTACGCGACTATGAAGGCACGAGCCTCGACAGTTTGCGACAGATGGCGGCGACCGGGCTTGGTCTGGCGATCCTGCCAAGGCTTTACATGTGTTCGGAAGTCGGTGGTGATGCTGGGATCAGGATCCTGCGTCCCGACGAGTGGAATGGCCACCGGATGATCGCGGCAAGCTGGCGTGAGAACGCTGCGAACGGCGCGCTGTACGCGATGATCGCGGACCGCGTCTCGCAAAGCGCGACACGGATAATGAATGGGTACCGATAGTCTCAGCCTATCAAAAGGTATCTGGACTATCGATTGGCGCAAAGGTGCCGAACCGGCCATTTCAGTTGTGCGAGCAACGCCCGATCATGTGGCGCGCTCGACAACGGAAGGAGAAATGTCGTGGCTGTGTTACGCACGCATCTTAGAGAGCAGCGAGGCCCCCCGTGCCGGTTGGCGGCATCAGCAAGACTGTCCGCCCTGATCATAGTCGGTCTCGGCGCAACCCCTGCGCTGGCACAGAGCGACGTTCAGGCCTGGGGCGGCTTTCTCGCAAGCGGCACCGTCCGAGAGCGGCTTGGGGTATGGGCCGAAGGGCAGATCCGGGTCACCAACGATATCGACCATCTAGGTCAGCGCAATCTGCGCCTGGGGCTCGGCTGGGAGGCGTCGCCCGACCTCTCGATCTACGGCGGCTATGCGGTCTTTCGCAACACGCCCGTCGAGGACAGCGCGTCGTCGATCGAGCACCGCACCTGGCAGCAGTTGTTGGTCACACTGCATTCGTCCCCAAAACTGCGGCTGATTGCGCGGACGCGGACCGAACAGCGGTGGCGCGAAAATGCCAGTGGGACGTCGTGGCGAGCGCGCCAGATGCTGCGCGGGGTGATGCCGCTGGGCAAATCTGGTTCGCCCTCCGCCATCGTAACGAGTGAGGTCTTTTTCGAGCTGGAAGACACGCGCTGGGGCGTTCGATCCGGCCTTGATCAGGTTCGCACCTTTGCGGGCGTCGGCCTTCCCCTGAAACCCGGACTATCGACCGAGATCGGCTATCTCAACCAGACGCTGATCGGCCGCGACCGTCCTGGTCCCAACCATATCGCTCAGATCACTTTGGTTGCCCGCTTCTAAAACTCCCTCCCCTGAAAGGATGAAATATGACCGTATCTCGACGTGATATTCTGACCACTGGCACGCTCGCATCGGCGGCTGCCGTAACTATGACGTCGACTGCCGACGCCGCCGACACGATCGTTGCAGCTACGCCGCGGCTGACGCCAGATGAAGCATTGCGGCGACTGAAAGATGGCAATGCAGGGTTCGTCGCGGATCGCCCGGTACGGTCCGACCTGTCGCGCGCTCGGCGTCTGGCGCTTGCCGAGGGCCAGCAGCCGTTCGCGACGCTGGTCGGATGCTCGGACTCGCGCGTCGGTCCCGAACAGCTGTTCGGCGCGGGTCTGGGCGAGTTGTTCATCGTCCGCACTGCCGGCAACAATGTCGATACAGCGGGCATGGGCTCGATCGAATATTCCGTGACCGCGCTCGGCGTACCGTTGGTCGTTGTGTTGGGGCACGAAAAATGCGGTGCCGTCGCAGCTGCAGTCGATGTAGTAAACAAGGATGTACGACTGCCCGGCAGCATCGGCCGGATGATCGAGCCGATAATCCCGTCTGTACTGGTAGCACGGCGTGCCGGGGCGACCGCCGAGACGCTGCTCAACCGCACGATCGATGAGAACGTACGGCGGATGGTCGATCGGCTGCGCAACTACTCTGAGCCGATGCTGCTCGAGCCCCAGCGACAGGGGAAGTTGAAAGTCGTGGGGGCGGTCTACAGCCTCGCGACCGGACTGGTGCGCTGGCTTTAGTCCGACGCGAGGGGGAGGTGAGGTCTTCCCCCTCGAATTCTCCTGCGTACCAAGCCGGTCACTGCCTAACGCCCGTGGGCAGAAACGCCCTCGCCCCCACGTCATCAATGGCACCGCGAGCCCACGCCAGCTAAGCTTCCCGTTCTTGATCGAGGCGCTCAGCGAGATCACGACCAGATCCGCATCGCGCGCTTACGCCTCATCCGCGGCCTGATCGGCGAGCCGTACCGCATAGCCCCGCGCGGCAAGATGATCGCACCCCTTCAAGTCGTTGGCGGCAGACGGCCCCGCCTGCTGCATGACGAGTACGGCAGTCGTCGTTTTAGCCGTGACGGGCGAGGCGGGGACGCGCGAGACGCAGCGGCCGCTTCCTCATAGACGGAAGCTCATCGTGCCGATCGCGCGGCGCGGATCGCCGATCGCAACACCGTAAACGTTTACCGCGGACGTGTAATAGGTCTTGTCGAAGACGTTCTTGAGATTGAACTGGAACGTAACGGCCTTCCCCGCAAGCATCGTGTCGTAGGTCAGGAACGCATCGGCGACGGTGTAGTCGGGCAGCCGGAAGCTGTTCGCGTTATCGCCCGGCCGCCGCGCGACGTAGCGCGCCACGCCGCCAAGCCGCAGGCTGTCGTTGCCTGCGATCCGTCCGACTTCGTAGGCGGCCGATAGCGACGCAGTGTGCGGCGCGCCGTTCGCCAGTTCCTTGCCGGCGAACACCGGGTCCTCCGTGGTGCGGGCGTGCGTGTAGGCATAGCTGCCGATCAGGCTCAACGCCTTGGTGATCCGCCCGGCGATGTCGAACTCGACCCCGCGCGAGATTGCTCGTCCTGCGGTCCGGTATTCGGTCAGGCCGGTCGCGGCATCGAACTGCGAGACGAGCACGTTGCGCTTGTCGATGTCGTACAGCGCCAGCGTTGCGGTGATCCGATCGGGCACATCGAGTTTCGCGCCGACCTCGAACGATCGTCCACGCTCTGGTGCGAAGCCGGATCCGATGGTCACACCACTGGCGAGCGGTGCGATCGTCGAGGTCGGCTTCAACGAGCGGGTATAGCTCGCATACAGCGAGAACACATCCGCCGCCTTCCAGACGAGTCCGGCCTGCGGCACGAACTCCCAGTCGTTCAGGTCGGTGTTGGCGACGAATGGTCGACCCCGTCCGGCGCGCTGGTCGAAACCGACCAGCCGCCCCCCGGCGCTGACGATCCAGCGATCGCCGAGATGGATCGAATCCTGCGCGAACAGTGAGTAATTGTAGAGTCGATCGGTCTGGTCGCTGTCGCTTGCCGATACCGTCGTAGGGAATGCTTCCAGTCCGTAAATCGGGTTCACGTAGCTGAATGTCGATCGGACGGCCTGCCGGATCAGGTCGCGCCGGTAATAGCGACGATATTCGCCTTCGATCCCGCCGATCACCTGATGATCGACACCGAGCAGCTCGAAGCCGCCATCGATATAGGCTTGCGCATAGGCGTCGGTGCTGAGCGATCCGAGCGTGGCATCGTTGCTGCGCATGAGCGTACCCCGCGCGACGTTGACGCCCGACACGCGGAGCTGGCCGGCGTCGTAGGTCTCGCTGTTGAAGCTGGAGGCGAGATGCGCTGCCCAGCCACCACCGAGTTGATGGTCGACGGCGAGCTGGACGAGGTGGCTCGACCCCGCCATCGTGTTGTTCACGTCGTCGAGACGCTGGCGGCGCGGGACCGCGAGCGGCGTCAGCGTACGCGGATCGAGTGCGGTGCCGCGATCGAACGGATAGTCGAACTTGCGGTATTCGTACCATATTACGGCCTGCGTATTTTTCCCGTACCAGGCGAGCGACGGTGCGATCAGCGTGTCGCGGCGCTCGCCGAAATTGCGCCAGTAATCCTCATCCTGATGATCGACGACGAGGCGCGCAGCGAAACTGCCGCTCAACGATCCGGTGACATCGGCCATGCCCTCAAGCCCCGACCTGCTGGCTGCATAGCTCGATCCGGTGAGGGCGACATTCAGATGCGTCTCAAGCAGCGGCTTCTTGCTGACGATGTTGATGACGCCGCCCGGATCCATCATGCCATAAAGAAGCGAGGAGGGGCCCTTGAGCACCTCGACGCTCTGCGTGGCGGCATTGAAGGCGCGGCCCTGCACCACCGGCGTCCCGTTGTGCATGACCGAACCGTCGCGGTTGCCGCCGAAGCCGCGCTTGAGCACCGTGTCCTGCGTTCCGGCCAAAGTGTTGCCCTGCGTAATACCGCTGACGTTGGTCAGCACGTCGTCGAGATAGCGGGGCCGCTGATCGCGAATGACCTGAGCGGGTACGACATTGACCGCCTGCGGCGTATCGAGCGGTGATGCCGCAGACCGTAGCGTCGATGCGTCGGGGGTAGGCTTGTAGCGATCGTCGGCGGCCTTTGGGGTCGGCGATGCTCGCGCGGTAACGACAATCTCCCGATCATGCTCGATAAGCGCCGCCATCGTTTCCGCGGTTGCGACGCACGGTGAGGTGAGCGCCGTTATGGCGAGCAGGCAGCATGGATCAAAACGCACAACATTCCCCGAAAGTTCGCGGGCGCTTACGCTTGGTGAGAAGGATTCGCAATAGCAGCGATTTTGGCGCTGTTATCGACTGACGCGGTTGTTTTGAACGAGACGTGGCGGGTGTAGCAGAAAGGGTCGATGCGAAGGGCGACGTCGGCAGTTTCTCGACGCCGCAAATGACCCGCGACTACGGCGCGCCGATCGGCAAGAATCGCCACTCCAAGGCAGCCGGGGATCTAGGGCCGGTGCTGCTTGAGGACACCACGCAGATCGTGAAGCTGGCCCGCTCCGATCGGGAGCGTGAGCCCGAACGCGTCGTCCATGCCAGCGGTACCGGCGCGCACGGGGTGTTCACAGCGAGCGTCGAGATCTCGAATATCACCAGCACATCACTGCTTGCGACGGGCAAGCAGACGTCGGTGTTAGTTTGCTTCTTGACCGTAATCCCGGATTGGGCAGCCCGAGGGCATGCGCGATCCCCGCGGTCGTCAGTTCCGCCCGACAACGGCGTTGCGCGGATTATCGATCTCGATTGCCGCACGCATTGCGGCGACGTGTTGCGTGACGTGCGCTCGCCTGTCGTCATCATCCCATGTCATGGCCTCGACATCGAACCGTTGCGCCTCGTGGCCCAGCACCTCATCGCCGAACATTGCGGCCGTCCCGGCAAGCTTATGGTGCAGGTCGACTGCAGCGAGCATTTCGGTATCGGTGTAGGTGTCAGCCCGCAACAGGTCGGTTAGCATAGCCATGATCTCCGCTTTGCGCTGGCGATAGCGGCCCTCGATCTTCGGACTGAAGCGGCTCTTGATATTCAACGCCGCGTGCGGCTGGCGCATGTCGGTCCAGCGCGCCAGAGCGGATTGGAGGCCGTCGAGATGCATCGGCTTTGCCAGATGCGCTTGCATGCCCGCATCGAGGCATGCGGCGATGTCATCCGCATAGGCGTTCGCGGTCAACGCCACGATCGGCAGATCCGTTGCGGTAATGCCGCTCGCGCGGATGCGACGTGCTGCTCCGATGCCGTCGAGTTCTGGCATCTGCATGTCCATGAGCACCATGGCATAAGGCCGCGTTACGGCCACTGCGTGCTGAACGCGTTCCACGGCAACATGGCCGTTTTCCGCAATATCAACATCGCACCCCAGCCTTTCCAGCATGGAGCGCATCAGTAACTGGTTCACGTCGTGATCCTCGGCGACAAGGATGCGCAAGCCTGGCCTCAACTCGGCACAAGCGTCTTCGACATTACCGTCAGACGTAGACACAGGGGTTGACGCCGATGCCTCACAGGTGCGCAGCGGCAGCGACAGAAAAAAGCGTGTGCCTTCGCCAAGCACGCTTGTCAGGGTAAGTTTTCCGTTCATCAGCCGCGCCAGCTGCGCGCTGATCGCGAGTCCGAGCCCCGTGCCACCGAACTTGGATGCGGTGCCCGTCTCAGCCTGGACGAATTGCTCGAATACCGCCGCTTGGCGATCGGGCGCGATCCCGATCCCCGTGTCCTCGACTTCGATGACGATAGACGGCGTTCCACCCGGCTGAATCGAGGCGCGTAAGGTGACGCGGCCATGTTCGGTAAACTTTACGGCGTTGCCAAGCAGATTGAGAACTATTTGACGGAGGCGCAGTCCATCGCCGACGACCATCTTGGGCAGGTTTTCGGCGAAGTCGTAGTCAAGCGCGATGTGCTTCTGCGCCGCCGCGGGCATGACCAGCGTAACGCACGCCCTGAGGGCGTGGGGCAGGTCGACGGGTTCTTCCGCGACCGTCATCTGACCGGCTTCGACCTTTGACAAGTCCAGGATATCATTGAGCAGTCTCATCATTGCGCGTCCTGAGTCGGCGATGAGTTCAGCCTGCCGGCGCTGGTCGGCACGAAGGTCGCTCGACAGCAGCAGGTCGGTGAAGCCGATCACGCCGTTCATCGGCGTGCGAATTTCGTGACTCATGTTGGCAAGGAAGTTTGCCTTGGCACGTGCCGCGGCCTCGGCGAGGGCTCGTGCTTCGCGCAGCTCGACCTCGGCCACGACCTGATCGCTGATGTCCCGACAAACCAATATCGTACACGTGTCGCCCATATAGTCTGCAAGACGTGCTGCAGCCTCAACCCAGATGTGATGGCCATCGGCATGACGCATGCGGAAGCGCAGCGTCGTTACCGCGCCGGGTGCCTCGATGTGAAGCTGCGCCCGGTGCGGGGCCAGCAGCGGTATATCCTCCTCGGAGATGAACATCTCGAGCGTTTTGCCGAGCATCTCGTCGGGGTCATGGCCAAGGACCGCCCGAACGGCGGGCGAAATGAACCGGTAGGCACCATCGGTCGCGTGGAGCGAGATGATATCTCCCGCCTGTTCGGTGATGAGGCGAAAGCGTGCTTCCCGATCACGCAGCAGGGCTTCTATTCCCGCCTGTTCAGTTACGTCCTGGATGACGCCGAATAGGCCGATGACGGCGCCGTCCGGGCCTTGCTCGGCGCGACCTCTGGCGATCACGTGTCGCACCTGTCTGTCCGGCCGCAGCAGCCGTGCATGGAATTCATACGGTGTGCCATTTTCCAGCGCGTCGCTGACTTTCAACTCGACGTCCGCGCGGTCATCGGGATGATAGACGGCAAGAGCGGTGGCAAACGCTGGAGCATGGCCGGCCGGCTGACCGTGGATCTCGCACACGACGTCGGACCAAAAGACGGACTGGCTAGCGCAGTCGACGCGCCAATGACCGACGCGTCCCATCGCCTCAGCCATGGTAAGCAGCCGGTTGGTTTCCTGCAATTCGGCGGTCGAACGCGATCGATCGAGTTCCGCCTGTCGGCGACGACCGACATCGCGAACGCTTGCAATGAATCCGGTCGGTTTATTGCTGCTGGTATCGTGGAGCAGGCGGTAGCTTGCTTCGAGCCAGATATAATGACCGTTCTTATGACGCTGCCGGTATGTACAGATCGGATTGACGGCGCCATTCAGCAACGTCCGACATGTCGCTATCACCGTGCCGCGATCATCAGGATGTATTTCCTTCGCGGCGGCGGCATCGACTAGCTCTTCCGGGGCATATCCCAAAACATTTTTAGACGCTGGGGAGACGTAGCGGCGGACACCGTCCATCGTAAACTGGACGATCATGTCGTTCGAATTGTCCGCCAGCAGCTGGTACAAACGCTCGCTTTTTAGCCTCGCCTGCTCGGCGGAACGGCGGGCGGTGACATCATGCAGGGTGCCATATGTGCCAACGATATTGCCCGATTGATCGATCAGGAGGTGGCTGCGTACCGACGCCCAACGGTCGGTCTGGTCAGGGCCGGCGGTGAGGTAACGCAATTCCTGACGGCATTCGTCGACATCGCGCGCGAGTAGCGATGCCAGGCGCGCCATCGCCGCGTCGCGATCCGCCGGGTGGATCGTACTGATAAACGATCGGCCGATACTCTCCTCGTTCGTCCGGCCAGTAAGAGTTTCCCAGGCCGGATTAAGATATATCCAGCGGCCCTCCAGGTCAGTCTCGAAAATCACCTCGCGCGAGCGGTCCAGAATACGCCGGTGTCGCCGATCGCTTTCGTCGAGGCGTTCGCTCAGTCGCCGCCGTTCCGCAAGCAGCAGCGCCAGCGGCAGACAGGTCGCATATATGGTAACCAGATACCCTTGAAAGAACAAGATATGTAGGGCCGCGCCTGCGTTTATCAGCGCGATCGGCCCAAGTCCCAAAGCCGTAAGGGTCGATCCGATCAAGGCGATGACGAGCGTTCCTGCAGCCGCCCCCAGCAGGCCCATACGATACGTTGCCAGCACGAGCGCAGCGAGCGGCAGAAACAGGACCGGTAACCCGGTTTGGCTGAAGATTGCGAGGGTGGTCGTGAGCACCGCAAATAGGCCAACCGCAATGTCGAATGTCGATCGTGACGCGGAGGCATAAGGGCGTGCCAGACGATAGCGCGCGCAGGTCAACGAGAACGATACGATCAATACGATGCCGATGAGGTCGCTCGCCGCCCAACTGATCCACGCAGCCCTGAAAGGACCACCTCCCGCAGCGATCGCGCTTGCCGCGATGGTGGCGCCAAGCGGCACCGCGACAAGCGTCGCCAGAAGAAAGCGGCATACCCCATTGGCGCTCTCGAAAAGCTCGATCCCTGATGTCCAGCGGCGGATCAGGGTATAGGCCGTTGCCACGGTCGCGAGATTGGCAAGCGTGAATACCGCCGATACGATGAGGCTGGAACCCGACCACCAGTTTACGAACAGGCTCGCGACACAGCATAGCACCACATGTGGGCGTCGTGTCCCCGGCGCCGCGAGCATCAGGCCGGACAGCAGGATGCCATTTGCAGGCCAGAGTGCCGCAATGCCTTCGGTACCGCGGCTGATCGCCAACCCGAGCATTGCCCCCGCAAGATAACAGACCCCGGTGAACAACGCCGGTGTCCAGCGGGGCCGGCCGATCAACGGCAGCGATGGTAAAGACAGGTCGCGCATTGCTGTAGCCTATCTTGAGAAGGTTAACTCTCCACCTGCATCGTTGGTTAGTTCCGTCAGCGCAAATTGTGTTTGAACAAACTTTCCTTCAGGATCTCGCCAACCCTCAGAACGAGAATGTCGGGGTCGAACGGCTTGATAAGATACCCGCTCGCGCCCGCGCCAAGCCCCTCGTCGATCATGTCTTCGCCACCCTGGGCGGTAAGCATCAATATGGGGATCAGGTAGGTCTCGGGCGCCGCGCGCAGGCGCTGCAGGATTTCCAACCCCTGCATCCCCGGCAGTGAGCGGTCGAGGATGACGAGATCGGGCTTCTTGAAGGCGATCGTCTCATAGGCTAACGTGCCGTGGCCGACGACGCCAATGAGATAGCCGGCATCAGTCAGCAGTTCCTTGACCATATCGCCCATGAGGGCGTCGTCCTCCACGTAGATGATGCGGGTAAGGCGCGCGGGCGGCTGATCGAGTGCCTCTTGCATCAGCGGCCAGCCACTGGTCGTTGCTGTGGCGGATGCTTTTTCAGCATTTCCTCGACCCTGAAGACCAGTTCGTCAGGTTCGAAAGGTTTCTTCAAATAGTCGTTGGCGCCTTCGTACATCGCTAGCTCGACGTCCTGATCGCTCCGCCTCCCGGTGAGGATAAGCACCGGCATATCACAGAGATCAATCGAGTTGCGCATTTCTCTCAGCACCAGCAGGCCGTTCATCTCCGGCATGTTGCAGTCGAGGATGACGAGGTCGGGACGCTTAGTCCGTAAGACGGCGATGACGTCCTTGCCGTCCGGCAGCAAACCAACGCCGTGCCCCGCACCGATCAACGCGTCCTGGGCAATCTCGCCGACGATCTCGTCGTCCTCTGCCATGATAATACGGGCCAAAATTTACTCCTACCCAACCACACTTGGTGCCAAGCCTGACAACGTATGGAGGCTTATCGGCCCTCGCACCATATTGAAATACGGTCAATTCTAACAAAGGTGACCTGTCAGGGTGCGAAACCCGCCGTGAGAAAAAGTCAGCAAACATCTACGTCGCCGTGCCCCCTCCTGATCTCATGCAGAATGCCAAAAAAGTTAGTTTCCGGCACCTTTCTGAATCAGAATCAGCTTATAAAAAGCCGGCGGTTATCCGCCGAAAATACCGATGTTAAGCAATATTGTTGTATAAAGAGAGTGCGGGGATTGAATTTTTGACCCTTCAATATGGTCTGCGCGTGCACTAGACGTGATAAATCCGGTTTTTTTGTAGGTTGGCAGGTATTTGTCCCCGATTAGGAGCCTTCCTTTTGGGTGAGGCGTTTTATCGAGAGGCGCTTCTCGCTTGTCGGGATAAGATCTGACGACGACATCTTATCGACAAAATGCGAAGCCTGCCTGGCTCATGACGCAGCGGTCGGACTCTTTCTCGACACATTATGAACCCGTTGTAGCTAGTGAAGGCCGCTAAGGGACTGAAAAATGTTCGAGTGGATGTCGGAATTCAGACTTAGCTTGATACTGTCAGCGCGAATATTGAAGGCGTCGTGTTGTGGGCAAGTATGCAATTAATCGACTAAATACAGTAATATTTAATAATTATTCACTTAAGTATATCGGGCTGTATTAACTATGAATGTGGTCAAATATGGGTTTGAGTTGCTCACTGAATTGAAAGGTTCTTGCGAATAACAAAACTGTGGCCGCCGTTCTGCTGGGGCGACCACGGTCGTACGATCCGGCCTACAGGTCGCGCGGTGTCTTGCGATCGTCGCCGACCATCAGTTCGACTGGGGTATCCCCGATCGGTCCGGGCGACTGGTCGTCATCCGTATGGACGAACAGCCAAGCGGCCCATAAGTCCGGCAACCGCGGCGCCGCTGAGCGGTGCAATCCAGAACAGCCAGAGTTGCGACAACGCCCACCCGCCGACGAACGGCGCCGGACCCGTGCTGCGTGCCTGGTTCACCGACGTATTGTCGATCGGTATCGATATGAGATGGATGAGCGTCAGCGCCAGGCCGATCGACAGCTGCGCGAACGGAGCCCGCGAACGCTCGTCGGTAGCGCCGAGGATAACCGTCAGAAAGCCTGCGGTCAGGAGCGCTTCGGCAAGGAAGGCCGTTGCCGCACTGTATCCGCCCGGCGAATGCACACCATAGCCGTTCGCGGCGAACCCGCTGGCGACGAGGTCGAACCCTGCAGTTCCCGACGCGAGCGCGGCGAGTGCGGCGCTGCCCAGGATGCCGCCGATTACTTGCGCAATGACATAGCCCGGCAGGTCGCGGACGGGAAACCGCCCGGCGATCGTCAAGCCGACGCTGACGGTCGGATTGAAGTGGCTGCCCGAATTAAAGCCGACGGCAAACGCCATCGTGAAGACCGTCAGACCGAACGCCAGAGCGACACCGGCTATGCCGATCGTACCGGGAACACCCGTGCCGCCCGCGAGTACCGCAGCGCCACATCCGCCGAGAACCAACCAGAACGTACCGATGACTTCGGCCGCAAGCCGGCGTGCCGTTGCGATACGTCGAGGACGAACAGTCGGCTCTCCAGACGCGCCGGTGGTGGAAGAGCCAATGGCCATTTTTGAGGATGCTTCGCGTGGGACGCATCCGCTGACGTCCGTCGGTCAATGAGATATCGGGCGGGGCGGCTGTTACTGCCCCGCCCGACGACTGATCGTCAGGTCCGGCGGATTATTTGCCGCGCAGCGTATTGATGACGGCGATGCCGAGCACGCCGGCCACGGCTGCTGCGGTGAAGGGACGCTCCTTCGAGAACTGGCAGACATAGTCGATCAGCGTTTGGATGGTGTCCTCGACGACATCCTTTGCCTAGCCGACAGTCTTCTGGATGGTGCCGTCCAGCTAATCCGCTGCGCCTTCGCTCTGCCGCAACCTGTCGCCGATCGCGCCGCCTAGCGTCTCGTTGACCTTGCTGCTGACGTTGGTGGCGCCGCCGGTGAGAGTATCGGTGTTCATGAGCGTTTCCTTTGGTTGGGGAAGAGAAGGTCAGATCAGGGTACGGTCAGTAGTGCCCCGCGTGTCGTCATTATTGTTCGGACGGTCGAAGCCGGTGCCCGACTGACGATCCATCGAGACCATGCCGGTAGGGGCCGTCTCGCGACGATCACCGTCGACAGTCCGACGCGCATTCGGCGTGTCGTCGCTCGACTTGGCGCCATCGAGCATCCGCTTGACGGCATCCCCGGCCGCGTCGCGACCGCCCAGTCCGAACGCGAGCGCAAAGGCCACGGCGATCGCCCCCAGCAGCAAACCGAACGCCAGGTTGATGATGTCGTCGGCCAGGCCCATGAAGCGCAGGCCAACCGCCGTGCCGAGCACGAAGATCGCGATCCGCACGACAGGTGCCGCAACGCGCGCGCTGTGGTCGCCGTTACGCTCGATGGTACGGGCCACGAAGCGAGCGATCACGACCGATCCGAAGATGATGATCGCACCGAACACTACCTGCCCGAACAGCGTCAGCACCTCGGCCATGATCTGCGAACCGTAGGCGAAGTTCAGCTGAAGGAATGCCTTCATCAAGCCGAAGATCAGGATCGCGACGAACGCGCCGGTGCCGACGGTCTTCGACGACACGAACGATGGGCTGGCCAACGATCCACCGAGTTCGCGGTTCTCTGCGTTGCCCAGGACATCGATCGAACCGATCGTGCGGTCGAAGCTGGTCGTCGCCAGAAACTGCGTCAACAGACGCGACGCGAACTTGGCGATGACATAGGCGACGGCGAGGATCATCCAAGCGACAATGACATGCGGAATGGCATCGAGGATGAAGCGCCGCATAGCGGTTGCGGGCTGCGAGATCGCCGCGATGTTCAGCGTGTAGAGTGCCGCGATCGATACGGGAATGATGATCAGCGCGAACACGATGCCACCGACGGTACTGGGCAGCATCATCGGGTCGGTCGGCGTGACAGCACCGACATGCGTCGAGAAACGCTCGACATGGCTTGCCGTAATGATCGCCTCGACCGCCTTTTCGGCGACCTTGGCGAGGACATCGCCGGGGAAGAAGATCAACGCAGCGCCGATGATCCGTGGCACGGGCGTGCCGAAGCACTGTAGCATGTCGCCGAGCGGACCGGTTGCGCCGACGAGGCCCAAAGGCTGCGTGGCCAAGAACAAGGCGATAAGGACCACCCAATATGCGGCTTCACCGACCTGCGCGCCGATCGTGGTCGGGTTGCGCGGGTTCGCGTTGGCGTGCAGCGCGAGCGGCGCCTTGTTGACAAGCTCCGCTACGTCCCATTTGGCGGCCCGCGCGATCGCCTAGCCGATCACCAGGATAATCCACGCGGCGATGACCCGCGGTGCCCAGATCTCGACATAGCCCTAGGCTTGCGCCCCAAAATCGCAAGTATTCGATGCTACCGTATCGCCTGCATACGTCACGTCTTCCATGATCCAGTCCTTGAAACCCTCTACGGGGCTGGATTTGTTGAGGTTACCCGGCATCGCCCGCGTCGGGGCAATGCCGGGTGGTCCAGGTTAAAGCGGCGATGCCGGGTCAGCGAGAATGCCGCATGCTGCAGCCGCCTTGCCGACTTCGAGCGGCACCTTGGGATCCTTCACCTGCCCCGATACGCGAACGAAATCGCTGACCGTCAGGCGGCCCGGCGTCGTGTCTCCTTCGCGCGAAGCCTTGACCGCGCGACCGAGTTGCTGGAGCTGGCCGAGCGACAAGTTCGCCTCAAGCCGGTCGCCGACGCACTGCGACTGGGCAGGCTGGAACCCATAGCCCTCGAGCGAGGTCGCGATCTTGGCGGAGGGATTGACGCATGCGGCGAGCGAGATCGTGCCGATGCCGATCGCGGCCAGCCCGGCGATCCGTGTGAAGTTGCGATGTTGTGTCATGAGACGGCCCCTGTTTTCGGGGCCATACAGTCAAGCCGGAGCGGCTCTCGATCTGATGATCCCGAGCGCCAAACCAACCAGTTCGTCCAAAGGTTGCTAGTAATTCTAGCCGTTTATCAGGTGCATAAGTATTATCACTGTTGGAATACACCGTATTGCGGGGAGGGGAGGGGACGGGGCGGGGCAAGCGCGACACTCTGAAACTATTGAGCGGTGCAGACAGCCGTTCGTATAGATACATGAAGGCCCGAACTCAAAGAGCGGGAATGGCGGACTGGACGTCCACTCAGGGTCGTTCACGGGAGGTCGGGTCGATGCGACCTTATCGAGCCCCGATAGTTGATCGACGCAAACGTGCTGCACAGCGCTTTATCATCAAGATTCTGAGGAAACCGCCATGGTCCCATCGTCGCGTATCGCCATCATCGGCGCCGGTAATGTTGGCGCCGCAGCCGCCTACGCCCTGATGCTGCGTGGTCTGGTTGCCGAAATCGTCCTGATCGATGCGGATCCCGAGCGTGCGGTTGCCGAGGCTACCGACATCGCCGATGCCAATGCGATCGCGCGCCCGACCCGGATCTGGGGTGGTGACTATGCGGATGTGCGCGACGCGACCATCCTCGTCATCACCGCAGGCGCCGCCAACAAGGACGGACAGCCGCGTACGGCGATCGCCGACAAGAGCGCGGCGATCGTGCGCGATTGCGTCGGCCAAGCCATGGCTGCCGGTTTCAATGGCATCCTCGTCGTTGCCTCGAACCCCGCCGATGCGATGACGCAGGTCGCGCAGGTTGCCAGCGGGCTTCCGTGGGCACGGGTGATCGGTACCGGCACGTTGCTCGACAGCAACCGCTTTCGCAAACGCATCGCCGACCGGCTCGGGATCGCGCCCGGCGCGGTAGAGGCATTGGTGCTGGGCGAACATGGCGACAGCGAGGTCATGGCCTATTCCACGGTCCGGATCGGCGGCATGGACCTGGACGCCTATCTCGACGGACAAGCCTTCGATCGCCCGGCGATCGCGCATGATGTCATGCGCGCCGGCTATACGATCACCGATGGCAAGGGCTATACCTCGTTCGGCGTCGCCACCGCGATCGTCCGTATTTGCGAGGCGATCCACCGCGACGAGCGCGTGGTGCTACCCGTATCGACACGGGTGGAAGGCCAGTACGGAATCGACGACCTGTACCTCAGTCTGCCCTGCCTCATCGGTGCGGGTGGCGTGCTTCGCATCCTGACACCCGGCCTTGCCGATGACGAACTTACCGCGTTGCACGCCTCTGCCGATGCCCTGCGCGAAACGCTGAAGAACACCGGCTGAGTGGGCGGCGATGGGTGAGGCTGCCACAGTCGCCGCACCAAATTGGCGTAGAGCAGAGGATATCCCGGTGGCGGTCAGCTGTCGGGTTCTGGGATTGTAGAGATGTCCTTGTTCGACAATCCCGAACTCTCGTCCCGCAGGAATTGCAGAAGCTCGTCCACCTCGTCGGAATCGAACTGGAGATCCAGGTCGTCCATCTGGATACGGACCGAATTCCGCTTTTCTGCGGGGAATTCGGCAATGAGGTCGGCACATTCGGACAGCGTACCCCGTCCAAGAACGTCGGTGCTTTTAGCATCGAGATCGCCGACGGCGTAGATGGTAGCCGGTTCGCTCAGTGGATAGGTCGTCATGGTTTTCCCTTTTGTTACCGCAAGTCACAACGTGCAGCTACCCCTGCTGGGCGCACGCATCTTGAACTTAAGGTCGACTAGCGGGGGCCCAGCCTCGCCCTCGCCAAACCACCTCGTGAGGGGGAGGGAGCAAGGCATTCTCCGCACCAATTCGCCGTCGCTGCTCTAAAGGTCGCGACAACTCCCTCACCGCTTCTGCCGGTTAGCCGCCGTTGGTAATGGCCGCCGCGATCTCGGCCGCTTTCGCGTCTCGCAGTGCGCCACAGAGTCGTATCCCCTCAAGCGCACGCTGATAGGCGAGCAGGCCGACATTGGACTTGCGCACCGTAGGCCCGACTTTCGCATCGATCATGGCGGCGCGATCGACGCCGCACTGCGAGGCGAACGCCGATGGCAGCCGGCTAGTGATGAAGATGCCGTTGGCGCCCGCAACCAGCCGGTCATAGTTCGCCAGCACCCAATCGGTGCCGAAATCGCGGGTCTCGACCGTGCGGACGATACCGAAGATCAACTGCAATCGATCGAAGCCGCGCAGGCGCTTGTCGTCGAGTGACAGCAGATACCGGGCGACATCGGCGCGGCCGCTCGACGCCGCTGCCGCCAAGGCGCTCGATCGGAGCGTCGGATCCTCGCTGGACAGCCCGCGCTCGACCAGCATCTTGGCGACCGGCAAGCCGCCGTCCGCCGCAAGCACTGTCAAGCCGTCGGAGAGGAAGCCTGGATCGAGCGCGGCGGCGTCGCCTCCGAGGAAGCGGCTGGCCGCGTCCTTCAGCTTGGCGCGAACGGCCGGGTCGCGCGCGTCATCGGCGACCAGCCCGACGAGCCGGTGGCGCAAATTCTGGTGTCCGGGATCGTCGCTCGCATGCGCGCCGGCGGCCGGGTCGAAGCCGAGCTTGGTCAATTGCGGCGTGTAGATGGAAGCCATGAGCGACCGATATGCCGGCAACGACGCCGGCGCGATCAGACCGCGCGAGCGCCAGCCCGAAATCCGGTCGCCCGGATCGACGCTGGCGGCCGCATCCGGATTGGCGGCCATCGCCCGCGCCTCGGCGATCAGCCATTTCGCAGGCGCCTTGCCGGCCCGGAACGACGCCCACAGGCTGTCCGTGGTCGCGACGGCCTCGCCGGGCGACAACGTGGCGGACGACGCGATCAGCGCCTGCCAGTCCGCGGGCGCCAGATCGAACCGGTAATAGCCGGTGCCGCCGACATTGGGCATCAGCACGCGCCCGGCGGTAATGCTCAGCGTCGCGGTCTTCGCGTCCATCAAGGTGCATTGTTTGCCGGCGTCGATGCGCACGCAGAAGGGAATCGTCCACTGGAGCGGTGCCAGCTTCGAACCCACGAACGCGTAGCGCGACTGAACAGCCGTCAGCTTGCCACCGTCGCGGCGCACGTCGATCACCGGGACGCCTTGCTGGTCGACGAAGCTCGTCAGCGCCGCGAGCACCTTGGGATCATGCGCGGCATCGGCGATCGACTGGAAGAACTGCTCCGACGAGGCGTTGCCGTAAGCATGGCGCTTCAAATGGAGGCGCACGCCGGCCTTGAACTTGTCGTCGCCCAGATACGCGGCGATCATCGCAACCACCTGGCCACCCTTGCCGTAGGTGATGTTGTCGAACGCGGCGTCGATCTGAGAGTTGTCGGTGATCGCCTGATGGATCGGACGCCCAACCTCGAGCGCGTCGGTGTTCATCGCGCCGAAGCCTTCGGCAATGGCGCCGACGCCGATGCCCAGTTCGGGCCGCCACTCGTTGCCGATACGGTAGCCCATCCAGTTCGCGAAACTCTCGTTAAGCCAGATGTCGCTCCACCAGGCAGGGGAGACGAGATCGCCGAACCACTGGTGGGCCAGCTCGTGGCTGACGATCATGCCGAATGACTGTTTGTCGCTCGTCGTGGCGTTGTGGTCGAGGAAGATGATCCCGTCGCCATATGTATCCGCGCCGGCATTCTCCATCGCACCGGGCATGATCGGCGAGCCGATCTGGTCCAGCTTGGGGAACGGGAACGGCTCCCCGAAATAGCGCTCGAGCAGGCCGACGATGCGCGGGGTCTCCGCCATCACGTACCCCATCTTGTCCTTTTGTGCCTGAGTCGCGACCGCTCCGAACGGCATCGGCTTTGCGCGCTCCGGCGTCGGTGCGATCGTCCCCGTCAGTCTGACGAAAGGCCCCGTATCCACCGCGACAAGGTACGTCGGCAGCGGCTTGGTGGGCGCGAAGCGGTGCGTCTCCAGTCCGGCCGCGGTTTTGGTCGTGCCAATTTCGGGGCTGTTGCTCACGACCGTCATGCCCGGATGGGTCGTGACGCTGACCGTGAACGGTTGCTTGAATCCCGGCTCGTCGAAGGACGGGAACGCCGCCCGCGCGTCGATGCTCTCGAACTGGGTCCAACTGTACCAGCGCTCGCCGACCTTGACGTGGTAGAGACCGGACGCGTCGTCGCCGAACTTGCCGCGATAGTCGAACACCAGCGTGGCGGCACCCGCCGGGACGGCGCTGGCGAAATCGAGCCGCGCGGTACCCATCGCGTCCACCTGCGTGAAAGTCGCCGGGACGATGGTGCTGCCGATGCGGGCGAAGACCTTGCCGACGACGAGATCGCGACCGTGCATATACAGCTTGGTCGTGCTGCCTTTCAGTACGACGTCGATTTCGTCATGCCCGCTGAAGCCATCGCTTTCGGGAAGGATGGTCAGGTCGAGGCGATAGGCCTTCGGCACCGCTGCATCGGAAAGCCGTCCCTTCGGCGCGTTCGCATCCGGTACGACGCTCTGGGGCGGCGATTGGGCGAACGCTGTCGTCGATAGCAGCGCTGCGACCGTCAGCATGATTCCGTTGCGCATCGCTCGTTCCCTTGTGGTCATTCTTCGCACGCTAAGTCGTCGCGATCGTTACAGCAAGCTGGCGCGCCGGATGTACTTCCCAATCCGCATCTCCGACTGTTCGACCATCCGAACCTGTTTCAAGGCCGGGATACGCTTCGGATCTAGGCCGAACTTGCGGTGGCGCCCCAGCGATGCTGGGGCGGCGGTCGAAGACGGCAACGGACGCAATTTCACGGCGGGGCGGCCACCTGTTCCCATGATTGCCTTCGCTCCCCATCTGAGATGCTACGCACGAAAACCTCAACCGCCTCGGACTGATCGACGAAGAGGATATCATCCTCGACGAAGCCGCATTGGCGTTGGCCCACCTCGACCACCCCAGCACCGATCTCGCGACCTACCGCAACCTGCTCGACGCGATCGAGATGCGGCTGGACGTGGTCGGCCAGGACGCGGAGACGTCGACCGAGCGCGCCGATGCCTTGGCGGCGGTCCTCGCCGGCGAATTCGGGTTAGCGGGCGACGCCGAGACTTACGACGATCCCGCCAACGCCGACCTCATCAGCGTTCTCGCGCGTCGCCGCGGGCTGCCGGTCAGCTTAGCCATTCTCTGGGTCGCGATGGCGCGGCGGCTCGGCTGGAGCGCCAACGTGCTCGACGTACCCGGTCACGTCCTCGTCATGGTCGGCGCAGAGGCCGCGCCGGTGATCGTCGATCCGTTCGCGGGGGGCGTCCGGGTCGGCGTCGAGCGGCTGGCCGCGCTGGTCGAAGCGGCCACCGGTCCCGGCCGGGCGGTGACCCACGTCGCGGCAATGCCAAACCGCGCCGTTCTCGTCCGCCTCCTTCAGAACCAGGCGTCGCGCGCCGAGCAGGCGGGCAGGGGACGCCGCGCGCTTGAGCTTTACGTCCGCATGACGACGATGGCGCCGGCCTATCCGCACGCATGGTGGGAGCGCGCCCGGCTCGAACTCGTCGACCATGAGATCGCCGCGGCTAGGGGCAGTTTAGGCGCGATGCTGGAGATCACGCGCGACCCGGTGCTGCGCAGCCGCGTTACGGAAACGCTCGACGCGCTGCCGGCATCCTGACGTTGCTCGTGATCGAAATACAGACAAGAGACAAAGCCGGTGACGCTGCGCGGGGCATCAGGGGGCTTTCGGAGGTGACGGCATCGATGGAAGCTTTGGGACGAAGGTCTGCACGATCAGAGGGATATTGCCTCAACCGACATGGCGACATCGGGTATGGTAGCGTCAGTAAATGCAGCGGTGCGATCTGAACCTATGACCGATCCATTCATCCTACCAGACGGCCTTTCCGACTGGCAGCAGGCGCCGCGCATGCGCCCGTTGAACGACCGGATGCCAGTTGCGGAAGGCCGCTATGTCCTGTGCTGGCTTCAGCAGGCACTGCGCGCGTACGACAACCCGGTCATCGATGCAGCCGTCCGTTTCGGCAACGCACTGCGGCTGCCGGTGTTGGTCTACCACGGCGTTCGCGAGGACTATCCGTATGCGTCGGACCGACTGCACCACTTCATCATCGGTGCGAGCATCGATCTCGCCGACGGGTGCCGCGAGCGCGGGCTGGCCTGTGTTCGGCACATCGACCGGGCCGTCCGGCGCGAGAAAGGTCTGGTCTACCGCTTGGGCGCTGATGCTGCGGCAGTCGTGCTGGAGGACCAGCCGACCTTCGTTGCGCGGTGGCAGTCCGAGCGCTTGGCCGCGCGTGTCGACGTGCCCGTCTTCGCGGTGAATGCCGCCTGCCTGGTGCCACCCTCGATCATCGGTGCCGACGTACGCGGGCGGACGGCGTTCCTGCGCAGCCACGAGCCGGCGCGCGCCGGCTGGGCGGATTGGGACGAAGACGTCGCGGAGATCGAGCCCTACGCCAGTGAGCTGCCGTTCACGCCCGACACGCTCGACGAAGACGATCTGGACATCCTGATCGCCGGCCTCAACATCGACCATTCTCTGCCGGTAAGCTCGCTGCATCCGGCGGGCCGGAGGGCGGCGAAAGAGCGGCTCGCCCGTCTGGTCGCGGAAGTGCTGCCTGGCTACGCGTCCATCCGGAACGACGCGACGCGTGCCGAGGGCGCTAGCGGCCTGTCGCCCTATCTGCACTTTGGCGTCCTTGGTCCTCGCGAAGTCATGGCTGCGGTGAACGGCGCGGCCGCTGGCGAACAGCACAAGAGGAAGTTCGCCGACGAGCTTCTCGGCTGGCGCGAATGGTTCCATTATCAGGCGCGGCATCTGGACGTGCCCGAGCGGTACGACCGGATTGCGAGCTGGGCGCGGCAGACGCTGGCCGATCATGCCGGCGATCCCCGTCCCGATCACGAGACGCTGGCCGCCATGCTGAGGGGCGAGACGCGGGACGAGACGTGGAATGCCTGTCAGCGCCAATTCCTGGCTGAGGGTTGGATGCACAACAACCTGCGTATGTATTGGGGAAAGCGGATCATCGCGATGACGCCCAGTCCCGAGGCGGCATGGGCGACCGCCTGTTACCTCAACGATCGGCTCAGCCTCGACGGTCGCGACCCCAGCACCTACGGCAACATCGCCGCGATGTTCGCCGGCTCGCCCGCCGATCGCGAGCGTCCTGTCTATGGGCGCGTGGCTACGCGTGGCGACGGCTCTAGGCGGCGCACGGAGGGCGGCGACGTGTGGCTTGCGACTGCCGCAGTGCGGGCAGGCCCGCTAGTATCTGTTCCAGAATCGGTGCCAGTCGACCCATATCTGACTGGCGAGACTACTATATAAGCGTGTCGGCTGTTTGACTAAGCAAACCAACGCGCATCCTGACAAATCGCGTGTTGTTGGTAGTTGTTGGTTTCCCGCATTTGGACGGGAAGCAGTCTTCGGTTCGAATGAATCGAACAGCAATGAATGTCGTTATGCAACAACGAGTTCTATGTTTGGATGACTAGCGATAATCTCGAGGATTATCTCGAAATAAGTCTGGCCCGTGCCTTCTTTCAGCGCGGCTAGCAGGCGGGTAATCCGCTTGAGGTCATACCGGTCAGGTAGTTCCAGCTTTGTCTTCAGGAACTGATACGTTGCGGCAAATCCGAGGCTTGCACGAGCAAGGTCGATATCCTGCCAGACAAGCCTGACGGGTTCGCGCCCACGGATGGCACCGTAACCGCCGCGTAGCATGTCATCCAGCGCATCGAGGCTTTCGCCAAGCTCCCAGTCCTCTGTTGCCATGAAGACCCGATTGATCTCGGCGTAAAACGATGGGATGTCGCGTATGTGTTCGCCGACGATCGTAAGTGTGGCGGTCAGTGTCGTTCTCCCATCGCGCGCAGCGTTGGGCGTCTGAGGCTCACGTCGCAACGTCGGCTGCCGAGAGCAGGATAGGGGGCTCTCCGCCCAGCCGACTGACGAACTCCCGCCGCGCGATGCGGTGGATGTCGGATTCGAATTCCGCATAGGTCTCGATCGCGGTCTCGCGGTCAATTCCCTCTACATCCTGGTCGGTAAGTTCGACCAAGGCCTCGCTGGTGATCAGGAACTCGACGACGCCGAGGTCGGTGTGCCCGAGGAACAGGATGCCATTCCGCTCCGCGAGCCACTCATACTCGCCGAGGTCGAAGCGAACGCTCGCGGGCTCCATGCCTCAGCCCTCGTCGTTCGCGCTGGGCAGCCGCTCGGCCAGCGCGGCTATACCGTCGCCGCTAAGGGACGCATGCGATGCGCCATCGATCTGCAACGGGCGTTCCGGGGTTAGCACGGCAGCGTTGCGATGCTCCGTATCGAGGGCCTTCCAGTCACGGACTGCGCGCTCCAGGCTGGTGACCTCGGTTAAATCCTCGTCCCCGCGCGGGACGTTCTCCAACGCGGCGCTCATCCGCCAGTCGATGTCCGGCGTCTTTGCGTCGTCGCCCCAAGTCGCTTCCGTCATGCTGGTACCTCATCATGGCCGGCGACGCCGGCTTCCTGGCTACAGCGCTCACCTTCGACGGCTGGTTCCGCCACGGGTGGCATCGTTCCTTTCACGACCGATGCTCGAGGCGCTTGATCGCATCGTCGGACACTTTCAGTTGAGATTGTACGCGCGGCTTGCGCGGTGCATGGTGGACGAAAGATGCCACAGGGAGAGTGACGACATGAACCGACTGCTCACGGCCTTGACCTGCCTCGCGACATTCGGGGCCACGGGGGTGGTCGCACAGTCGTTCGCTCCCTCGAAGGACATCGCTGCCGTCCTCTCGTCGCCGACGCGGACGCCTGCGAACCGGGCGCGCGATCGCTATCGCCACCCCGCGGAGACGCTGGCCTATTTCGGCGTAAAGCCGACGCAGACGGTGATCGAGTTCCTGCCCGCCGGCGGCTGGTATGCCGAGATCCTCGCGCCGCTGGTAAAGGGCCGTGGGCGATATGTCGCACTGGTGCCGACGACGCAGGCGGAGCGCACCCGCAAGGCATTCGCCGAGAAGGCCGCGGCGTACGGCACGACGCAGGTCGCGACGATCGACTTCAAGACCGGAGCATCGACCGTCCCGGCCGGCAGCGCGGACGTGCTGCTTACGTTCCGCAACGTCCACAATTTGCTGATGCAGGACGATCCTGCCGTGGCAGGCCGCGTGTTCAAGGCATTCTACGCGGCGCTCAAGCCGGGCGGCGTGTTAGGCGTGGTCGATCATCGTCTGCCGGAGGATATGGACACGACGCGCGAGAAGACGAGCGGTTATATCAAGCGATCGACGGTAGTCCGGCTGGCGCAGGGGGCGGGTTTAACGCTGGCCGGGGAATCCAGGGTCAACGCCAATCCCAAGGATACTCATGATCATCCGGAGGGCGTCTGGACGCTGCCGCCAACGTATCGATTGAAGGACGTCGATCGCGCGAAATACGCCGCGATCGGCGAGAGCGATCGGTTCACGATACGGTTCGTAAAGCCGCGTTGACCGAGCCGAAGGGAAGGCCCGCGATGGCGGCGCAGAATATGTGATCGATAGGCAGGTGGCGGCAATGGTTGTCGGGATCGTGCGCCGCTCGGCATAGTTATCACATGTGTCGTGAACCCCCGTTTGCGACCATATTCAAAGGGCCGATGCCGATGAAAGCTGCCGATGTCTTCACGACGCTCGACGTCGAGTTGAAGCCCGATCCTTCACGCACCGTCATCCGGCCGTTCAGCTTTGGTTATCCGCCAGCGTTCGAGGCGGATCACCCACCGCGCACCCAAGTCGTCGTGGATCGCATCCAGGCGCTGGACGATACCATGCGGGCGCGGATGCGTGACCTGCTGCTGACGCCGATGCGGGAGCGTCACCGGAACGTCGAGCAGGTCCTGCTCCGCCGTTTTCATGAAGTGCGTAAGGACATAGGCGAAGGCGACTTCAACGAAGACGAACAGCTGTTGATCGGCGCGTATTTCAGTCAGGAATATGCGTTCGAGTCAGCCGCGCTGTTCAATCCCAGCATCGTTTCGTTGACGGACGAGGCGCCGTCGGTGCCGGGCGCGGTCCGCTTCGTCATGTCACTACGGGGGATCGGCGAGGGGCATATATCGTCGATCACGTTTCGTACCGGCGAATGGGGCCCGGGCGACCGACTGGTGATCGACCCAGCCAGCGACCACGGCGTCCCGCCCCGCATCGAGCGGCAAGACGACGCGTGGGTCCGCCTGGTCTGCGACGACAGTCAGGACGTGTCCGAAACCGTCATCTTCCCGGTGCTGCCCAGTCAGCGTCAGGGGATCGAGGATTTGCGCCTCGTCAACTTCACCGATCACGACGGTGTCGGCAGCGTCATCGGCACCTACACCGCGTTCGACGGCAAGAATGCGCGGCAGGAGATGCTGCGTGGCGTCGATCTGCGCCGGGTCGAGATGCGGCCGCTTGCCGGGGCCATGACCGGGTACAAGGGGATGGCGCTGTTCCCGCGACGGATCGACAACCAGTTCGTGATGCTGGGCCGGCAGGACAGCGAGAATATCTGGCTGCTGCGATCGGACGATCTCTATACGTGGGAAACCGGAACGCCGATCATGGCGCCGAAATACCCCTGGGAGTTCGTGCAACTCGGCAATTGCGGGTCGCCGATCGAGATCGACGAGGGCTGGCTGGTGTTCACGCACGGCGTCGGCATGGTCCGGGGCTATTGCATCGGTGCATGCCTGCTCGACAAGGACGACCCGTCTAAGGTGCTCGCCCGCACACCGTCGCCGTTGCTGTTCCCGAGCGCGGAGCAACGCGGGGGCTATGTCCCGAACGTGACCTATAGCTGCGGTGGCCTGATCCGGGATCGTCGCATCTTGCTGCCATATGCGATCGGCGACGAATATTCCGCGTTTGCCGTTGGAGACGTCGATGACCTGCTGTCGGTGATGCAACCCGCCTGATATCGTACGGGCGTGGCGACTGTCTGATCCTGATCGTACTGTCTACAAGCGGGGGACTAGCAACCCGAGGTGGCGCCGGCTTGCCAAGGATCGGGGGCGAGGCCAATGTTGCGTAGATGATGGAGAAGCCGGCGATGTCCGACGAGTATGCACGCGGGCGGCGGGATGGACTGCGTCTGGCGCTGTCCATCCTTGAGGCAGAGGAGGCGAAGTGGGAGGCGCTGCTCGGTGAAAGCCCATCATGGCGGACCAACGCGACCCGCGTGGTCCGCCACAAGGCATATCAGGTAGCACGCAAGCGCGTGCAGACTGCGCTCAGCCGGCTTCTGCCCAAGTCGGAGTCCGGGTTACCGGTCGAGGTTGCCACGATGATCGACCAAGCCGGGTTATAGGCCGATAACGTTGGCGCTTTTGTCCTTCAGGCATAAGCCTGACGCCGAACCCTAAAATTGACCCGCCCGGCGTCGTTCGTCCCACGGCATGCCGTGCGGCAAGCGCGCCTGACCGGCTTCGCTACCGGCCGCACGCGATCTGCCGTTGTCCTCAGATTACCGGCGTGCAACACGAAGTGTTCAGGTTTCTCGGTTTAGCTTACAGCCAGTCGCTGACGGACATTCGAGGACGATTGATGCGCGCACCCCGGCTTTCCCGCCTGTTTCTCCTTAGTATTGCAGCAAGCTTCCTTGTCCCCGCACCGGCAGTCGCAAGCGCCCTGGAACCCGCCGGGCTCGAGCGCGTGTTGAACATGCTGGTCGCGGGACGTTCCGGTGACTATGGCATCGCTGCCCTCGACCTGCGGGATGGCTCGACCGTTTCGGTCAGGGGCGACATACCGTTTCCCATGGCGAGCACGGTCAAGCTCGCTATCGCGGCAGCGTACCTCGCCGATGTCGATCGTGGCCGGCGGACCCTGAGCGACATGATCGCTGGGCGTCCCGCGGCGAAAGCCCTGGAACTGATGCTTGTCCGCAGCGACAACCGCGCAACCGACCAGCTGCTTGCCGCTCTCGGCGGCCCCGTCGCCATCCAGGCATGGCTGCGGTCGCACAACATAACCGGCATGCGGATCGACCGGACGATCGCCCAGCTGCTTGGCGAGCCCGGCCATCTTGCCGACAGCAAGGATGTCGCTACGCCGGTCGCCATGGTCATGCTGTTGAACAAGCTCGACAACGGCTCCGTTCTGACGGCGCAGAGTCGCACCTTCCTGCTCGGAATGATGGGCCGCTGCCAGACGGGTACTCGCCGTATCCGTGCACTGCTGCCTGCGGGTACTCGGGTAGAGGACAAGACGGGTACGCTCGACGGCATAACCAATGATGTCGGGTTCATCACCATGCCGGACGGTCGCCGCGTGGCAATCGCGATATTCGCGCGAGGCGGCCGCGACCGCCAGCCCGGTATCGCGGAGGTTTCACGCGCAATCTACGACTATTTCGCGGACAGCGCCCGCAACGCACTCTCTCTGTTCATGCAGATGCGATGATCAGAGTGGGCGATTGCGCGTTCTTGTCTGGGATTAATAAATAGGTAGCGCAGAATAATGCACATACTGCCAACGTGCGGCCGTTGAACATTGTTATCCAGACAATTTTGCAGCTAGATGCTGCGTAAATAATACCTAAAATTATATATTCGATGGATAATTCTTAAAGCACCATCTGTGTTACCGAACGCATTGCGAGGCCGTCATCGTGAGGTGTTGGCATATTAGGCAATAGGTTGAAAAAGTCGCAGCGTTGCCTTCTCAAAACTGTCTCCTGATAGCTGGAAATTACCTCATAGGTCGAGGGTGCCCTGCAACTTGTCGTGTAACGTGCGTCATGTTGCACTTGGGTTACACTGCGCAATAAAGTTTCGCGGAATGTTTGGCTCGATTTACAATGTTTCCGAAGTTCGACAGTAAGGTTTGCACATGGCGCCGGGGGGCGTCGATCGATGTCGGCATAGCCGGCAACGATCATCGTGACACTGGGGGGAAATTTAAATGCGCTCGTTCAAAATGCGCTCGTTCAATCGCGCTAACGCGACACGCCTATGCGTCGGTACCGCGCCGCTTGCCCTTCTGCTCGGTTTGAGCAGCCCTGGTTTTGCACAGACCATACCAGCCGACGCTCCCAATACGTCGACCGAGCAGGTCGCGGATCAGGCGCAGGACATCGTCGTTACCGGCTCGCTGTTTCGCCGAACCAATACCGAGACGCCTTCGCCCGTCACGGTGCTGACCGCAGACAATCTGGCCAAAGCTGGTATCACGACGGCGGCCGAAGCGATCCGCTCGGTCTCTGCCGATAGCGGTGGTTCGATCGGCGTTGGGTTCCAAAGCGGCTTTTCGGCCGGCGGTGTCGCCGTGTCGCTTCGCGGCCTAGGCGTGTCCTCGACCCTGGTGCTGGTCGACGGCCTGCGCTCGGCGAACTTCCCGATCAACGATGACGGCCACAATTCCTACGTCGATCTCAACTCGATTCCGTTCAGCTTGATCGAACGTGTCGAGGTCCTGAAGGACGGCGCATCGTCGACCTATGGCGCGGACGCGATTGGCGGCGTGGTCAACCTTATTTTGAAAAAGCAGTTTACGGGTATCGCCGGCACGGTCGAAGCTGGTGCCAGCAGCCGCGGCGATGCGGCCCGCCAGCGCGCCAACCTCACGATCGGGTACGGCGATTATGCCGACAAGGGATTCAACGTCTATCTGAACGGTGAATTCCAGCAGGACGGTCGCGTCAGCAACCATAGCCGTGGCTTTCCGTACAACAACCGTGACCTGACCTCGATTGGTGGCAACGACAATAACGGTGCCGACAACTCGCTGACGACCGCAACGCCGAACGCCGTTGTCGTGCGCACGACGCAATCCGACCTTAACAACCCGCTGAGCGGCGGTACGGCACTATTTAATCAGAACTACACGACTCTTAACCTTGCAGACTGCGCAAGAGGCACGTTCACGCAGACCGGTGTCGCCAATGGCGTCGGCTGCAAGCACAATCTGGAAGATGAATATTTCCAGCTTGCCCCGTTCCAGCGTAAATATTCGGTCAACGGACGCATCAGCGTGCGCCTCGCAGACAACATCGAGGGCTATCTGACGGGTAGTTATTCGAACAGCTATGTCAGCATCAACAACGCGCCGCGGGCGTTGCGGAACACGCAGCCTTATGGCGGAGCGCCGGCGCTGGCATCGAGCAACCCCGGTATCGTCCTACCCGTGTATATCTGCACGTCGGGCATCAATTGCGCAGTCCCCGGGGCCCCCGGCCGCCAGCTCAACCCCAACAACCCCTACGCCGTTGCGAACGCCAACACTCCTGCCAACGGCGCTGCTCGGATTTACTATTCGTTCGGCGACATCGACGCTGGCAGCGATCGTACGAATGAAGTGTATCGCTTCGCGGGCGGTCTGCACGGCACGGTCGGCGACGACTGGACCTGGAAAGTCGACGGCGTTTACGCTCGTGACAATCTTGAGATCGTCCAGCGCGGGTATTTGAACATCGCCAACACGCTCAACGCGATCAACACCGGCGCCTATAATTTCGTCAATCCGTCGCAGAACTCGCAGGCGGTGCGCGACTTCGTTTCACCGGACAAGGTCACGCCGTCGCACTCCGAGATGTACTCGCTCGATGCGGCGATCACTAAGCAACTGTTCGACCTGCCTGGGGGGCCGCTGATGATCGCCATCGGCGGCCAGGTTCGGCGTGAATCGCTGGTCAACAACAACCAGAACGAGCAGCTCGACACCTACGGTCTCACAACCTCTTCGGCGTTCGGCAAGCACACGGTCTCGGCAGGTTACTTCGAGATTCAGGCGCCCGTGCTCGACATCCTCGAGATCAACGGATCGGGCCGGTACGATCATTATTCGGAAGGCTTTGGCCGGTTCTCGCCAAAGATCGGAATGAAATTCACGCCGATCCGCCAGTTCGCGATCCGCGGCACCTATTCGCAGGGCTTCCGTGCCCCCACCTTCGCCGAATCTGGCCCGCGTTCGCAATATGCCGGCTTCGTTACAACGCAGCCACCAGGTAACTTCTGCGCCGCCCATGGTGGCTCGGCCACAGCGACCAACACCTGCGTAACGGGCGGTAACCCCTACAACCTTAATTACTCGGTCGGTCGCGGTTTCGTCGGCAATCCCGACCTGAAGCCTGAAACCTCGCGCAGCTTCACCGGCGGCATAATCATCGAACCAACGTCATGGTTTAGTGCTACGGTTGACTATTACAACGTCAAGAAGTCGAACCTGATCGCCAACGGCCCGCTCGCCGGCGACGCGATCGTCGCCTACTACCGTCAGTCGAACCTGGCCGCCGCAACCGCCGCCGTAGCCGCCATCGGACCGGGCTATTCGGTCAATACCGTCGACGGAATCGATCCGGCTTTCCCGAACGCGTTGCCGCGCCTGCTGATCATCAACGCACCATTCGTCAACGTGAACTTCGACAAGACCTCCGGGCTCGATTTTGCGGCGAGCGCGCGTATCCCACTTGGCGAAGGACTTCGCTTCACCAGCCGGGTCGAGGCAACGTACATCATCCAGTATGATCGCCACACCGCGCAAGGGGTTCAGAAATATGCTGGCACGATGGGACCCTATGATCTCTCGTCTGGTAACGGCACGCCGAACTGGCGCGGCAACTGGCAAAACACGATCGAGGCGGGCAAATTCTCGCTGACAGCCACTGCGTATTATGTTGGGAAGATCAAGGCGGTCGCAACCGACCAGGGCAGCCTCGACACGTCGTGTGCCAATAGCCTTTACAAGTCGTCGCAAGCTGGCGTTCCCGTCGACCGGTTCTGCTACGTCAACAGCTTCATCAATGTCGATCTGAACGCGACCGTTGCGGTTAACGACGACTTCTCGTTCTTTGGTAATGTCGGGAATATACTGGGGGCACGCGCGCCGATCGCACCGGCATCCTATGCGAGCTCGCCAAACTATCTGACCACGTGGCATTATGCCGGTCTGATCGGCCGGACGTTCCGTGCAGGTGCGAACTTCAAGTTCTGACCTGGCGGCAAAACATACGAGGGCGGCTTTAAACGCCGTCCTCAAGTTGTTGCGAGCGACCGTCAAAATTGTTTCACCCGCGTGATGGGCGGTCGGATAGCTTTGCCGCCTCCGCGCGTCAGTCGCGTAGCGATCACCGCGGCTGCTGCGATCGGAGCCGCGGCAGGCGTCATCGACAAGGCATCGTGGCTGACCTGCCAGCCGGTCACGCGCCGTGAAGGTCGAAAACCTTGTGACAGTAGGCGCGGAGTAGATCGGGCTGGTCCGCGCGGCCGCGGAAGGCGATGTGACCGTCCGGTCGGACCAGGATCAACGCGGCGGTGTCGCCGATTCCATAGGCGGCGTGCGCCTCGCCATCCAGGTCGGACAACGTCGTTGCGTCGTCCGCGTCCGCCACTGCCGCCGCCAGCACGAGCCTGGGTCGCACGCAGTTCCACCCCTCGACTGCGTCAAAGGCCTGACGCAGCCTGGGCAGGGCTTCCTTCCGGCGGCCATCGAAGGCGAGCAGCGACCAGCCCCAACTCTGTCCATCGGGATTGTAGAGGTGCGTAAACACTGTCGTCGAAGTGCCGTCCGCGTCGATCACGTCGGCGTCGGGCGCCCGCTCACCCGCCTTCGGCGCATGGCGATGCAGCAGGTCGCGCAAGCCGCCGAGACGGTCGTCGTTGAGTGGGCTGTCGCGATAGCAAACCGACAACTGCTGCAGATCGGCGCTACCCTGGATCAGTGTGCCGATGTTGGGCAACAGGCGGGCGGCGACGTCCATGCCCAGGTCCTTGATCGAGCCGCGGTACACGCTGTTTTGGAAACCGCGAACCTGCTGAGCGTCGAGGCGGCGATGCTCCCCGCCGCGCTCGACATCATAGGAGTCGAGCACGATCGGGGCTGCCTGCCCCGCCAAAGTCATGGCGAGCCGCCATGCGAGACCGACCGCATCGTGGAAGCCGGCGTTCATGCCCTGTCCGCCCGCTGGCAGCGACAGGTGCCCGGCATCGCCGACGAGGAAAACCCGGTCCACGGCGTAGTGCTTCGCCGCGCCGTGCTGAAAGCGGCTATGCGTTAGCCACACGGGGTCGGTCAGCGTCAGCGTCTCGTCCTCCGTAACCTCACGCGCGATCGCCTGCATTTCTTCCAGCGTCGGGTCGCGGTCGGGAATGCCGGTGTCGTCGGCCAGGAAGAACAGCCGGTGATAGCCGCCCCACACCGGGAGGACGCCGCAAAAGCCGCGTGGATAATAAAAGAACCAGAGGTGGTCGAAATCCGTCGAGCGCCTCCAGCTCAACTTCGCATCGACCTGCCGGTTCATGCAGTTGGGCAATTTCTCCGGTTGAAAGTCGAGACCGAGTTCGTGGCGTACGAAGCTCTTGGCCCCGTCGGCGCCGACCAGATAACGGCAGCGCAGCGTATCCGGCGGCCCGACGATCTCATCCTCGTCCTCCTCGCTGACAGAGGCAAGAGTGATGGTCACGCCGCTCGCATCCTGCACGAACCCGGTCAGTTTGCGCCCGCGCTCAATCCTGCCACCCTTTGCCAGCGCCTGTTCGGCCAGCGTCGTCTCGATAACGTCCTGCCCACTATACAATACCGGACCATAGGGGCTCGGCACGTCGGCGATCTCGACCGGGTCGACCGTCCTGCCGTTCAGCAGCGTGTTGACCTGATGGATTTGGTACGACTTCTCGGCGATCGCATCGCGGATGCCGATGCTGGCGAGCAGTTCCTGCGGGCGCGCCCATAGGTTGTTGGCGCGCGAATAGGGCTTCGGTTCGCGCCGCTGTTCGATCAGCAGGCAGTCGACGCCGTGATGCGCCAGCGCGCAGGCGGTCGTCAGCCCGATAGGGCCACCGCCTACGATGATGACGTCCGCGTCGAACGCACCTGTATTGATTTGCGTGGTCATCTCGCGTCCTTCCGGGTCGATGTGTTGACGGGTTCGGCGCCCGGCTTCAGGGTTTCGATCATCACGTCATTCATTTCGCGGAGCACCGCGATGGCGGTGGCGAGGCGGTCGGCGCCGATCCGATCGAGGATCGCCCGATCGAGCGGCGCCACGGCCGCCTCCGCGTCGCCCAGCGCGGCACGGCCCACATCGGTCAGGACGATCAGCTTGGCGCGCTGGTGATGTGGATTGGGTTGCTGGCTGACGAGGCCGCGCTCGATAAGCAGGTCGACCACGCGCTGTACCGCCTGCCGCGTCAGGCCCATGTTGCGGGCAATATGGGCCACGGGAAGCGGCGTGGGCGAGTAACCCAAGGCGCCCAGGACCTGCCACCACGCCGTCGTCAGTCCGACCGGGCGGACCAGTTGGTTCCCCGTGTCCACGAGGTAGCCGTTCGTCTCGAACACGCTCAAGGCGAGGTCTCGAACAGTAGCGGACGTCTCTTGTTGATCCATGACCTAGCATCCTGTCAAACTGACAATGTGCTGTCATAATACTGGTGCCGGCAGATGGTTCCGTGAACTCTCCGTTGTCGCTGCGTCCTTCCCGCTTGCAGCCGTATACGAGGACGCGGACCGTCGAGCCGGTGATGGTTGTGGCGATGGCAAGGGCCGCGGCCACGATGCTCGGCTAATCGTTCAGGTGTAGCCTGCTTGGCAGGCCACCAATCCACAGCCTGCTTGCAGAGCTTGGATCGACGTGTGCATGCGACATCAACGGATCCCGATCCTAACGATCGTATAAATTTCGAAGTTCTGCAGATCGCCTTAGCGCTGCACGATTTTTCAGATCATGATTACTCGTGGCGTAGTTCCACCATCACCACGTCTTGCTCGCGCATCGGGAGCGTCAGGCGATAGGGTTTTCCGGCTTGTACATGGACGGTGCTGACCAATGGCGTGTCGGCTGTAACATCCTGTAGTTCTTGTAGTTGCGTACCGGTCAATTTGGCGGGGCGACCCATTTTCAAATAGGTCGAGTATGCGTCGTTCTGCTGAAATCCGGTGCGTCGTGTTCGTAGCTGATATGATCCGGGCTTCAAGCCCGTCAGCTCGAGCGTGAGCGGTGTGCTCGGGGCTGGCTCACGCAGCTTGGTGAAGAACGGCCGGTTGCTGACGGGCTGCTTCGGCAGTACCGCCGTCCAGGCCAACACTTGTACCGTTCCGTCTTTCAGTGTTGCGATGCTCTGATCGTCTCGTGTGGGCAACTCACGATCACCGAGATCGGCAAGGTACTTATAGGCGAACCACGATGCCTTGCGTACGCCTTGTGGCGTCATCAGCCCGAACCCTCCCTCGAACGGGCGGGTCTGCGGTCCCGGCTCCTCGAACAGGTCGCTATATGTCCAGTAGCTCATGCCCTGCGCCAGTCCCTCGGTACGACGCAGCTTGGACAAGATGTACGCGGCACTGAGATAGTCGTCGTGAATAGGGTCGCGTGGATTGTAGCTGGTACTCCATTCGGTGAAAAAGAGGGGAAGACTGGAGCGCCCGGCGGCGTCCATCTCCTTGCGAACCTTGCGCACGTCCTGAACGACGGCATCGGGATTGCGCGAGAGCTTGTTATCGCCCTCGCCCTTTTCGTCTAAAAAGCCGCCTTCCACGCCGTAGGTGTGCGTGGTGACGAAATCGACGGGGACGCCATTTGTATTAGCATTTGCGAGAAATTCGGGAATCCATGCCGCGCCGGCAGTCGAGGGGCCGCCGATGCGCAAGAGTGGATCGACCGCTTTAACGGCGCGCGCGGTGCGTGCATAATAGTCGAAATACGCTTTCTGGTCCGCCTTTTCCCAGAATCCGTCCAGGTTCGGCTCGTTCCAGAACTCGAAATACCAGCTGCGCACTTCCTTTTTGCCGTATCGCGACACGGCATGGCGAACGAACGCGTCGACCAGTGCCGTCCACTTGGCAGGCTGAGGGTGGGAGGTATTACCCTTCCAGTAAAAGATCGTCTGATTAGACTGTTTCATGGCATCAGGCGTAAAACCGAGTTCGACGAACGGCTTCAGGCCCATTCCCAGCAACTGGTCGTAGAGACGATCGACACGTCGCCAATCATGGACGGCTTTGCCGTTTACCTCACGGTACACCCCGAGCTGATCGGCGAAGATATTGTGAAAGCGGATGTATCGGAAGCGCAGTTCTTTTTGGACGGTGTGCAGTTGCGCGATACTGTCGTCACGGATGAGCGTGCCTGGATAGTCCGCGCCGATCGACATCTGTGCCATCCGATTGCGCGACCTTGTTTCGCCGTGCACGTCCACCACGATCCGACGAGTTGCAACATCTCGCGCGGTTGCACCGCTCGGAACGATGGTTTCCAGCATTAGGCCGGATGCGAGGGCTATTGCCCGACCCGCGTGGCGAAAATCCATCCTGCGTTCCCCTGCCCAAAGCCCGTGGGTACGATGGTAGCCCTATCGGTACAACCGAACTCGCGTCGCCGTCCGCAGCGGTCGGAATGCTGGGTGTAGCGCGGCGGCAAACGGTCATCGCCAGGAAGCATTGCAGATGGACTGCGCCCGATCCAGCAAGACGTAGGACAGCAATGCTTGCTTAACCTAGAACGATCGAGGCGGGAATTGCGGCCGTAATGGCAGCGGTCCGCGCTATAGCAACAATCCGTTTTCGGGACATCGGTGGAGCGGGCAGACCCGACAGTGACTCGTCTTGGTGACTGTTTGACGAACGCCAGTCGTGGCGATTGTTCGATACCAGTCAAAAATAACAAAAATTTCAATTGTCCTATAATAGTTGTGGGGCTAACGCGGCGGACAGCATCAAGGTCATAAGATGTGTGTTGGAGGATGTGACGTGCCCGGGGCCGTCGCAGAATGGGGGAGGAATATATGAACGTGTCTATTATCGAGTCCGGTCGACGTCGGAATGGCGCGGTTGCGATGCGTGCCGGCGTATCCCTGGCGGCTTTGCTCGCGTCCAGCGGCACAGCCTGGGCGCAGGCCGAGACACAGCCCATATCCCCCAACACGACCCAGGCCGCAGCGCCGGGGCAGGGCGTTGGCGATCCAGCCGCCGACCAAAGTGGTGGCGACATCGTCGTCACCGGTCGCCGCGCCGCGCTGGAAGCTGCCGATGAGCGAAAGCGCCGTAGCGAGACGATCGTCGACTCGGTTGTCGCCGACGATGCGGGCAAGCTGCCCGACAACTCGATCACCGAAGTTCTGCAGCGTGTGTCGGGCGTGTCGATCGTCCGCTTCGCTGCGCTGGGCGATCCCGATCATTATTCCGTCCAGGGTTCCGGCGTGCAGGTGCGCGGACTGACCGGCGTGGCATCGCGGCTCAACGGTCGCGAGATCTTTAGCGCGAACAACGGTCGCGCGATCCTGTGGAGCGACGTGACGCCGGAACTGATGTCCGCGGTCGACGTGTACAAGGCGTCGACAGCGGACTTGATCGAAGGCGGCACCGGCGGCCAGATCGATCTGCGGACCAAGCTGCCGTTCGACTTCAACGGCAAGTTCCACGTCGCGGGCACGGGTGAACTTGCGCTCGGCGACATGGCGAACAAGGCCGATCCGTCGGGCTCCGTGCTGGTCACCGACTCCTTCGATACGCCGATCGGTCGGATTGGGCTGCTCGGTGACGTTGCATTCAGCCAGTTCAGCTCGCTGTCGCAGTTCATCCGCGTCAGCCCGTTTTTCAAGACGACGCTCAGCGATGGCAGCAGCAAGTACGTCCCCAGCGGCTTCGCGTATGGTGACGAGGCGTTCCAGTACAAGCGGTACGGTATCTACGGTGCAGCACAGTGGCAGCCGGCGGACTCGCTGACTTTCACCGGCAGCTTCTTCCAGTCGCGCTACAAGAGCCAGTCGAGCGATTACGGTACCCAGCTCGACTCGCAGACGTTGGCGGTCGATCCGGCGAGCAGCACGTTCGACGACAACGGTTTGCTGACGAGCACGAACGCGCTCTTCAATCGCGATACGAACACGTTCTTGCCCACAGGCGGCGCGGTCAACAGCAGCGGCAACAAGGGGTTCGTACAGAGCAATACGCGAACGCGCGATTACTCGCTGTCGTTCGCCTGGGCACCGGCAAACAGCCACCTGTCGCTGAAGGGCTCGCTGCAGCGCGTCGACTCTCGCCAGATCTATGACCGCATCGACATCTTCCGCGATATCGGTTTCGGCCAGAGCTTCGGCATGGACTTGACGGGTGATCTGCCGAATATCAGCGTCAATCCGGCGACCCAGGCATCGTTCGCCAATCCGGCGAACTATCTCTGGACGGCGTCTATGCCGCACAACGAGAGGAACAAGGGCCGTCTCGACGCCGGGCAGCTCGATGCCGAATACAAGTTCGACAACAGCTTCTTCCGGTCGGTCAAGGTCGGTGGTCGATACGCCAAGCGGACCGAGCGCGATCTTGCGAACGGCTACAACTGGGCGGCACTCGGCCGCGGCTGGAACGGCGATCCGCAGCTGACCTATGCCAACGCGGCACCGGGCGACGTCGCCAGCCACGCGTTCAAAGATTTCTTCCGCGGCGAAACGACGCTGCCGGGCAACCTGTTGTTCGCGTCGGAGGATTTGGCTTCGCGGTTCAACGTCAACCGCACCGGGCTGGTGACGGCGCCGCCTGCCGGCTTCTGCACTGGCCGTGAGTTCGACTGTTCGGCTTCGGGTCCTTTGCCGACAACCGGTTATGGCGGTCAGTTCAATCCGGACGGTACGCTGGCGATCCGCCAGCCGGGCTTCATCCTGCCGGGCGATCAGGTCGACAACCGCACCGAGAATATCGCGGGCTATGCGTTGTTGCGTTTCGGACCCCAGGAGGATGCGCGTGGCATATCCGGCAACGTCGGCGTGCGCGTCGTGCACATCGCGAATGAAGGCAGCGGCTTCATCCAGCAGAACGGTGGCACCGTCTTCATTCGCAGCAACGGCGTTCAGCAGACGCTTGCGAACACTTTCCTCGCACGCGGCGGGAAGGCCAAGTTCACCCGAGTCCTGCCGTCGATCAACTTAGAATATGCGCCGACGGACAAGATCAAGGTGCGTGGTGGCTACAACATCACGATGGATCTGCCGACGTTCAACGCGCTGCGGGCCTCGGGTTCGATTGGCGTGGCGACGACACCCAGTCAGACTCCGGGCGGGATCGGGACGTTCAACAACTTCACCGCGGACACCGGCAATCCGTTACTGAAGCCGACGCTGTCGAACAATTTTGATATTTCGCTCGAATATTACGGGCGGGCGGGTACGTCGTTCCACGTCGCGCCGTTCTACAAGCGGCTGACGAACCTGCCGATCTATTCGCTGACCAACCGGCAGGTCACCGTTCAGTATACCGACGGGACGACGGAGAGCGTCTCGGCGTCGGCCACCGATTACAGCAACGCCACCAAGGCCGCGACGGTCAAGGGCGTGGAGGTCGGGGGGCGCTTCTTCTTCGACATGCTGCCGGGCGCACTTGCCGGGATCGGCTTCGAGGGCAACTATACCTTTATCAAGAGCAGCAATCCGGGCGATGTCTACCGCGACATCACCGGGACGGTCAGGAACGACGCGCCGCTCACGGGGCTGTCGAAGCACAATCTGAATGCGACGCTGCTCTACGAGCGTAACCCGATCTCGCTGCGGATCGCTTACTCCTGGCGCTCGCAATATCTGCTGTCGACGAACAGCAACGGCACGAACGGCACATACACCTATTACAGTGCGCCGGGCGTCGTCAGCAATCAGGACGGCGGTCTCGATGCCACCACCCAGATCGCGCTGCCGATCTATGGCGGGAACTACGGGTCGGTCGATGCCGGCGTCCGCTTCAAGGTAAACGACTATCTGTCGTTCGGCGTCCAGGGGACCAACCTGACCGCGTCGACGCAGCGTACGCTGATGGGCGGCTATCCCGGCGGCAAGCTGGTCGGGCGTAGCTGGTTCCAGGCCGATCGCCGGATCAGCACTGGTATCAGCCTCGCCTTCTGACGATGATGCGCCGCTCGTCGACACAGGGTCAGCGAGCGGCATAGCGAGGTTGCCATGACCAAGCGGATCCTGATTGTCGGTGGCGGTACGGCCGGTTGGCTGACCGCGGGCTATCTCGCCAAGCGGCTTGGCGCGGACCTGCCGGACGGCGTCGCGATCACGCTTGTCGAGTCGCGGGACATCGGTATTCTCGGGGTCGGCGAGGGGACGTTCCCCACGATCCGGCGCACGCTGGCGACGATCGGGATCGACGAGGCCGACTTGGTCCGTCGCTGTGGCGCGACGTTCAAGCAGGGCGCCAAGTTCGTCCACTGGCGCCACGTGCCGGGGGAGGGGGCGACCGATCATTATTCGCACCCCTTCCAGGTCGCGGATGCGAGCGACGGCCTGGAGCTGCTGCCCTATTGGCTGTTGGGGCATGGCGGCACGGAGAATTGGGACGAGGTTTCCAACCCGCAGAAGAAGGCCGCAGACCGGCATCGCGCGCCCAAATTGGCGACGAACCCGGACTATGTCGGACCGCTGAACTACGCGTTCCATTTCGATGCGGTGGCCCTTGCCGGGCTGTTGCGCGAGCAGGCGGTCAAGAACGGCGTCCGGCACCTGACCGACACGGTCAACGAAGTGCTGCTCGATGCCGATGGCGCGATCGGTGGCGTGCGCACCGAGCAGAACGGCGTGCTGGATGCCGATCTCTACATCGACTGCACCGGCTTTCGCGCCGAACTGATCGGCAAGGCGATGAAGGTCCCGTATCGATCGTGCCGGGACGTCCTGTTCTGCGATCGCGCGATCGCCGCGCAGCTACCCTATGCCCGGCCCGACGAACCGATCGCCTCCTACACGATCTCGACCGCGCAGAAGAACGGATGGATCTGGGACATCGGGCTCGATCGCCGGCGCGGCATCGGCCATGTCTACTCGTCCGATCACGGCGACGACGAGACGGCGGAACGAGTCCTGCGCGGCTATCTGGGCGCGGCGGGTGAAAAGGCCGACGTGCGCCATTTCAAGTTCGATGCCGGCTACCGCGAGGTCAACTGGTACAAGAACTGCGTCGCGGTCGGGCTGTCGAGCGGGTTCTTCGAGCCGCTCGAGGCGACCGGGATCGCGTTTGCCGAAGTATCCGCCGGTATGATCGCCAACCTGTTCCCATGGGGCGGCGATTACGAGACGTCCGCGCGCCAGTTCAACGCGAACATGCTGCGCCGGTACGAGCGCGCGCTCGACTTCATCAAGTTGCATTATTGTATTTCGGAACGGCGCGACACGGCGTTCTGGCGCGACAACGTGGCCGATGCGTCGGTGCCCGACAGCCTGCTGGAACTGCTCGACCGGTGGCGTTTCCGACCGCCCAATGAGCTCGACATCGACGGCCAGGTCGACATCTTCACCGAGGCAAGCTGGCAGTATGTCCTATACGGCATGGGCTGGAAGACGGATCTGACCGCGAAGGCCGGCGCGCTGCGCTATCACGCGGATGCACGGCGTGCGTTCGCCGAGGTCCAGCGGCAGGCGCAATATGCGATCGCCAACCTGCCGTCGAACCGCGATCTGGTCGACTATGCCCGCACGCGTAACTTCGGCGCGCGTGTGGCGGTATGACTGCCGCCGCCGCACGGGTCACGAAAGTCGTCATCGTCGGCGGCGGCACGGCCGGCTGGATGGCGGCCGCTGCGCTCTCGCGGCTGGTGCCCGGCGGCGTGTCGGTCACGCTGGTCGAGTCCGAGGAGATCGGCACGGTGGGTGTCGGCGAGGCGACTATCCCCTCGCTGCTCGATTACAACCGGATGCTCGGGATCGACGAGGACGCATTCGTCCGCGCGACCGGCGCGACGTTCAAACTGGGCATCGAGTTTCGCGACTGGGCGAAGCTCGGTGACGCCTATATGCACCCGTTCGGTACGCATGGCCGCGATATCGGCGGGGTGTCCTTTCACCAGCTCTGGCTGCGGCAGGCGGCGTTGAATAGCGCGGATATTGGAACGATCGGCGACTATTGCCTGGCTGCGGTGGCGGCACGGCGCGGACGGTTCTCGCGCCCCAGCGCCAACCCCCAATCGGTCCTGTCGACACTCTCCTACGCGTTTCATTTCGACGCTGCACTCTATGCGGGTTTTCTACGCGACTTGGCGGAATCGGACGGCGTGGTTCGCGTCGAAGGCCGGGTCGTCGACGTCGAGCGCAACACGGAAACGGGCTTCATCGATGCGGTGCGTCTTGCAGGCGATCGTCGTATCGACGGCGAGCTGTTTATCGATTGCAGCGGCTTCCGGTCGCTGCTGTCGGGTGAAGCACTCGGTGTTCCCTTCACAAGCTGGAAGCAGTGGCTGCCGTGCGACCGGGCCTGGGCCGTACCCAGCGAGCGAAGCGGCGCACTGACGCCGTACACGCGCGCGACCGCCGACGTTGCCGGATGGCGCTGGCGTATTCCGCTGCAGCACCGGGTCGGGAACGGCCATGTCTATTCCAGCGCACATATCGACGACGCCGCCGCGAGGGAGGCGTTGCTTGCGGGTCTGGACGACAAACCACTCAGCGAGCCGCGCCAGTTGCGCTTCGAAGCGGGGCGGCGCGATCGGCTGTGGGATCGGAACTGCATCGCGATCGGCCTGTCGGGCGGGTTCCTCGAGCCGCTCGAATCGACCAGCATCCACCTGATTCAGTCGGGGATCACGCGGTTGATGGGCCTGTTTCCCGATCGCGGGTTCGATGCGGTCGAGATCGACGAATATAACCGTGGCATGCTGCACGAATACGAGCAGGTTCGCGACTTCATCATCCTGCATTATCACGCGACCATGCGGTCGGATTCGGCGTTCTGGAATCATTGCCGGACGATGGCATTGCCGCCCTCGCTACAGGCCAAGCTGGACCTCTGGTCGGGGAAGGCGCGCGTGTTTCGCGGACAGGATGATCTATTCACGCCCAACAGCTGGATCGCGGTGTTGCTGGGCCAGGGCATCGCGCCCGCGTCGTTCGACCCCCTGGTCGCCGCGCTGCCGGCCGAGGAGTCCGCGCGGTTCCTGGCGCATGTGCGCGATATGGTCGACAAGACCGCCGCGGCGATGCCGACGCACGAGGCGTTTATCGCCCAGCACTGCGCCGCCCAGACGCACCGCGCGGCATGACCCGGGGTCGACGAAACTCCGGCGGACGTCTCGCTTTGGCGAGGCACGTCGGCGCGACGCTGGCGTTGCTGATGGCGTCCGTCGCTGCGCCGGCGGCGACCCGCGCGCCCGATACGGTGGCGTATCGCTGGACCAACGTCAAAGTGGGCGCGGGGGGATATGCGCCCAACATCGTCTTCAGCGTGGTGGAGCGGGGGCTCGCCTATCTACGGACGGATATGGGCGGCGCCTATCGTTGGGACGACAAGGCGGGGCGCTGGATACCGCTGCAGGACGGCAACGCGACCCCGAGCTATATGGGCATCGAGAGTATCGCGCCCGATCCCCGTAACCCCGATGTCGTCTACATGGCGGCGGGCGTCGGTGCGCGTCAGCCTGCGGCGATCCTACGATCGGCGGACCGCGGACGGTCCTGGCGGATCACGCCGGTCCCGTTCGCGATGGGCGGCAACGAGGACGGTCGTGGGTTTGGCGAGCGGCTCGCGGTCGATCCCCACGCGACGCGGCGGCTGTTCTTCGGTTCGCGGCATGACGGTCTGTGGCGCAGCGACGATGCCGGGGCGACCTGGGCGAAGGTCACGAGTTTTCCGGTTGTCGGGCTCGGACGCCCCGGCGCTCGCCAGACCCATGGCGGGATCGCCTTCGTCGCGATCGATCCCACCAGTGGTCGAGCAGGCCGGCCTTCCCAACGGCTTTGGGCGGGCGTCGCCGATCCCGGCGATACGCATCTCTACCGCTCGGACGATGGTGGTGAGACGTGGGTCGCGGCGGCCGGCCCGGCGCTGCTCGCCGCCAGGGGCGTCGTCGATCCGCGGGGAATCTTGTGGGTAGGCTATGCAAGCGGGCTGGGACCGAGCGGCATCAGGACCGGCGCGGTGTGGCGCTACGACCGTGGCGGCGCCGGCCGCGACGTGACCCCAGCTGCGTGGCGCGATACCGGTGCGGAGGGTGCATTCCTGGGCATCGCAGTCTCGCCGATGTCGCCGGGGACCGTCGCGGTCACTACCGTCGACCGTTATCGCCACGGCGATTCGCTTTGGATAAGCCGCGACGACGGTGTCCGCTGGGACGATGTCGGATTGCGCAGTCGGCGCGACGTCTCGGAAACCCCGTTCCTGCTGCACGAAGGCAAGGGTGCCGATTTCGGCCACTGGATTTCCGGTCTCGCGATCGATCCGTTTGACCCGGGCCATGTCGCCTACACGACCGGCGCGACGGTCTATGCGACGCAAGCCTTGGCCCGTTCGGGCGTAGTGAACTGGGCTCCCTGGACCAAAGGCATCGAGCAGACGGCGATCATTACGCTGGCATCGCCGACCGGCGGCGCGCCCCTGATTTCCGGGTTCGGCGACCTTGCTGGGTTCGTGCACGACGATCTCGACCGTTCGCCACGCCCGACCTTCATCAATCCGTATATGTCGAACACGAACAGCATCGATTATGCCGGGCTGGCACCGAACGTGATCGTGCGCAGCGGCAGCCTGTATGCGGACCGGCCTCGCCAGGCTTCGATAGGCCGTTCCGATGACGGCGGCCGCACCTGGACCAAGATTGCGCTGCCACCCATGGGCGATCCGGCGAAGCGCGAGGACCTGAACGGTGATTGGCCGATCACCGTCTCGGCCGATGGCGCGACGATGGTCGTCGCAACCCCGGTCCCGTACGTCTCGCGCGATCGCGGACGAAGCTGGTCGGTCGTGCGCGGCCTGCCGGGCAAGACCCGCGCCGTGGCCGACAAGCGCGATCCGCGCGTCTTCTACGCCGTCGATGTCGAGAATGGCCGGATATTGGTATCCCGCGACACCGCGATCAGCTTTGCCCCCGTTGCGGGCCGGGGCCTGCCGGCTGATCTCGCTCCCGCCGGCCGGCAGGGTCGGGAAGCCCAAAGCGCGCTCCTTGCAGATCCCGATCGCACGGGAAATTTGTGGCTGCAGGCGGGAACACGACTGTTTCGCAGCGGCGATGGCGGCATGACCTTCGCACCGGCCAGCAGCGATCTGAGCGTCGAACTCTTCGGTCTCGGACGCAACGCCGTGTTTGCCGTCGGCTCGCTGGGCGGCACCCGCGGGGTGTGGCGCTCGGTGGACAAGGGACGGAGGTGGGCGCGTATCGACGACGACGCGCATCGCTGGGGCGGGCGGTACCGCGTCGTCACCGGCGACCCCCGGCGCGAAGGTCGGGTCTATATCGGCACGGACGGGCGCGGCGTGTTCTACGGCGATCCGGTGGCCGCGCGATAAGCTGGCAGTTACAAACGCCCGTCATGTGCCGCGAGGAGCGGCTCGAACGGGCGGATCGTCGCAATTGCTAGACCAGGCCGCGGCCTTCGAGCTTCAGCACGGGGACGAAACCCTCGCCGGGGTTGGCGGGCATCGTCAGGTGTAGGCCGCGTGCGTCACGGCGGTGCGCCACGCTGCCGCCGCCGAGCAGGGTCATGCGCTCGATCACGCCGTCGGCGAAGCGGTTGCGTCCCAGTGCCTCGATCGTGACGTCGCCCTGCGGCCAGCCGAGGAACAGTGCGTAGAGCGCGCCCTTGTTGGTGGTGAAACGCACGTCGCGCGGTGTGAAGAGGCCCGAGGACTGCTCGTTCTGCATGCCCGCCTGCAGCTTCGTCGGACCCTCGCCGTAGATCCGCCACGGCCGTGAGCCGAAGATCGCCTCGTCGTTGATGGCAATCCAGCGGCTCATGCCGTCGAGGATTTTCTCCTCCTCGCCGTCGATCGAGCCGTCGCCGGGCTGCGGTATCGAGAGCAGCAGATTGCCGTTCTTCGACACGACGTCGGCTAGCCGCTGGATCACCTGTTCGGCTGTCTTGTAGCTTTTGTCGTTGAGCCGCGCGACGTTGTAGAACCAGTCGCCGATGCAGGTATCTGTCTGCCACGGCTCGTCCCACAGATGGTCGGTGAAGCCGCGTTCGACGTCCTGCACTAGCCCGAACCGGGCATAGGGCTTCAACTGCTTGGCGGTCAGCACGACGTCGATCTTGCCGTGCCATTCGATCGAGCGATTATAGTAATCCGCCGCCGCCTGGAGCCCGATCGGCCCGAACGGCAGTTCGTAATCGTCGAAATAGCAGAAGTCGGGCTTGTACTTGTCGATCAGGTCGGTCTGGCGCAGCAGCCATTTCGCGGCATAGCCTGGATCGTTCGGCGGCGGGGTCTCGATCCACTGGCCGTCGTTCGCGTCGTGCCATGCGTTCATCGCCGCGATCGTATCGATGCCGTTCGGCAGCACCGCGTGCGCGCCGGTGTAGAGCTGTTGTGGGTCGAGACCGTCCCACCATGTGCCGTGGCCATCGGCGGTGCGCAGCGTGAACGCGTCGTATCGCTGGCCCTTCAGCGGCCCGGTCGGATCATAGCCGTAGGCTGTCTGATACCAATGCCAGCTATGCGCGGCGTGGTTCGAGACGCCGAACTTCAGCCCCGCTTTCCGTGCCGCTTTTTCCCAGGTGCCGACGACATCGCGCTTCGGCCCGACACGGAGCGAGTTCCACGCGTGATAGCGGCTGTCGTAGCAGTCGAGATTGTCGTGATGATTGGCGAGCGAGACGAGATATTTCGCCCCTGCCTTGGCATAGCGGGCGATCAGCGCATCGGGATCCCAGCGCTCCGCGGTCCAGCGGTTCATCACCTCCATCATCCCCGACTTGGTCGGATGGCCGTAGGTCTTGAGGTGATGTTCGTACGCCGGGTGACCCTGCATATACATGAAGCGGCCGTACCAGTCGCCTTGCTCGGGCACCGACTGCGGGCCCCAATGCGACCACAGGCCGAGCTTGGCGTCGCGGAACCACTCGGGGTAGCGATAGTGGTCGACCAGCGATTGCCAGGTCGGCTGTACCGGGCCGCGGGCCAGCCCCATCGGGCTTTGCGCGAGCGCGTGCGTAGCGGGGCCGAGTGCGGCGATCCCGGCGAGAACCGAACGGCGGCTGAGATCGATACTCACTTGGCGGCGACGGTGCGGCGGATCGCTGCGAGGGCGAGCGGGCGCATCACTGCATAGCCGGCGGGGGTCGGGTGGACGCCGTCGCTGGCCAGCCCCCGCTTCATTGCGCCTTCGGGGGTGGCGAGCGCGGTGTAGTAATCGACATAGATGAAGCCGTTCTTCGCGGCATAGGCCTTCAACCAGCTATTCAGCGCGCGGATCTGCGGCACCGGCTGCTTGTCCTTGCTCCACGGGAAGGCGGCGGCGGGCGGGGTCGAGGCAATAATGACCTTGATGCCGTTCGCGCGTGCCAGATCGGCCATGCTGGCGATGTTGCCCTGGACAATTTCCATCGTCGAGGCACCGGTGTTGCCGGCGATGTCGTTGGTGCCCGCCATGATGTGGACCGCGCGGGGCTTGAGCGCGATCACGTCCTCGCGGAAGCGCACGAGCATTTGTGGCGTGGTCTGTCCGCCGATGCCGCGATCGACCAGACCGCCGGTGAACAGCGTGCCGTCCGCGCCGATCCAGTTGTCCGTGATCGAGTCGCCCATGAAGACGACGCGGACCGAGGTGCGGGACGCCTTCAGCTGTTCGTTCTGCGCGCGATAGCGGCAGAGCTGGCCGAAATCGCGCGTGAGCATGTGCAACTTCCACGCCTCCCACCCGGCGCCGTCGGTCGGCGACGGATGTGCGGGGCAGGGGTCCGCGACGATCCCGACCGGATCGCCAGCATAGGGATCGCCCGGAACGTTGGTCTGTGCGACTGCCGGTAACGCGACTAGCGTCAGTGCCGCGATGGCGGTCCCGCGCATCACTTAGCCGAGACGATCTGGACCAGCGACGCGGTATCCTGCCCGGTCGGCAGCTTGCCCGATGCGGTGAGCCTGCGGGTCTTGTCGTCCCAGCGCAGGACTGCCTTACGCCCGCCCTTGGTCCGATAGTCGTTGGTCACGCCGTCGTCGTCGTACAGCGCGAAGCTTGAGTCCGCGCCGGGATAGACGCGGATGCTCTGGAGCGCCTGCGCGGTCGCCGTGCTCGGCACCTGGACGCCCATCGGGATGATCGACCCGGCGCGCACGAACAACGGAATCTTGTCGATCGGCGCATTTGCCGTGACCGTCTGGCCGCCGGTGAACCGCTGGTTGGTCCAGTAGTCATACCATTCGGCACCGGCCGGCAGATAGACCTGGCGGCTGGTCTTGCCCTGTTCGGTGACGGGCGCGACCAGGAAGGCGGGGCCGAACATGTACTCGTCGCCCATGTCGGCGACGTTGGGATCGTTCGGGAAATCCATGAAGAGCGCGCGCATCATCGGCGCATTGCTCTCGTATGTGTGGCGACCGAGCGAGTAGATGTACGGCATCAGCGAATAGCGCAGCTTCAGAAAGTTCGCGAGGACCGGCTCGGCTGCCTTGCCATATTCCCAGATCGCGGTGGCCGGCCGCTGGCCGTGGATCCGCAAGGTCGGCGTGAACACGCTGTACCCGAACCAGCGCGTGAACAGCTCTGGATAATCCGTGTAATCGGGCGCCATCGCTGTCGCGCCCGCGGGATCGAGCAGGACCGGACGTGTCGCCTTTGGTCCGTTCGGCCATTGCCAGCCGCCGATGTCGCTACCCCAATAGGCCATGCCGCTCGCGGTGAAGCCGAGCCCGGCCGGCACCTGCCGGTGCAGCGCCTCCCAAGTCGACTTGATGTCCGACGACCAGAACAGCCCGCCGTTGCGCTGTGCGCCGAGATAGGCGGCGCGCGACAGGATCAGGTTGCGCATGGTGGGACGATCCTTCGCCGATCCGTCCGCCACGCTCATCGTATGGAGCAGCGGGAAGACGTTGTGATAGCGGTCGCCCGAGCCGATCGAATAGAAGCTGCCGTCTGGCACCAGATCGGGCTCGGTCTCGTCGAGCCAGAACCAGTCAAAGCCCTGACTGGCGATGTTGTCGCGGATCCGCTCCCAGAACCAGTGGCGCGCATCGGGGTTGGTGCTGTCGAGCAACGCGCCCGCACGGTCGGAGCGGATCGGCAGGCCGTCGACGACGTTGCCGTCCTTGTCCTTGAGCAACCAGCCCTTGGTCGACAGCAGGTCGAAATACCGCGATTCCTTCTCGAAGCGCGGCCAGACGCTGATGATCGAATGCATCCCCATCGATTTCAGCTTGTCGTTCATGCCCTTGGGATCGGGGAAATACTTCCGGTCGATGTCGAGCTGGCCCATGCGCGACCAGTAGAACCAGTCGAGCACCATGATATCGAGCGGCAGGCCGCGGCTGCGATACCCCTCGGCGATACCGAGCAGTTCCTTCTCGGTCTCGTAGCGCGCCTTGCTCTGGATTAGGCCGAACGCGGCCTTGGGCGGCAGCGGGGTGGTGCCGGTCAGCGTGGCGTAGCCGGCATAGATCTCGTCGGTGGTGGCGCCGGTGATGACGAAGAACGAGACGCGCTCGCCGACGTCCGACTGCCAATGCGTCGCACTGTGCAGGCCGGGGGAGACGATTGTCGAGGACGGGTTGTCCCATACGATGCCGTACCCCTTGTTGGTGACCATGAACGGCACGCAGACCGTTTCGCCCGCCGGCGCGTCGTAGTTGTGGCGGCAGTCGATCGTGCGGCCGCGCAGATCGAGCTTGCCCTCCTGGTTCTGGCCGAGCCCGTAATAATGCTCGTCGGCGGGCGAGGCGAAGCTGGCGCCGACGCGGAACGTCTTCTCGCCGTTGACGGTGTGCGGCGCCATCTCCCAGCCGGTCATCTGCGTCAGCATCGTGCCGTCCGCCTTACGGATGGTCACCGACACGGGCGGCAGCGACGGCGCGAAATAGCGCTCCATCTGCGTCGGCGCCTTGGGCCAGGGCTTCGCGTCGACCGAGACCGACAGCGCGGTTGAAGTGAAGACGTCGGCGCCTGCGTCGTTGCGATGCGTCCAGCCGGCGGCGTCGGGCTTTGCGTTGGGCCCATCGCCGGGGGGCGCGTCAACTTGTCCGCGGTCGGTCGCGATCGTCACGCGGACGATGTTGGGGGCATAGGCTTCGACGGAGACGAGGCTGCCGTTGCGATCGACCGTCGCGATCGGGGCGGCAATCGCGGCCGTGCCCAGCGTCGCGAGCGATACCCCCATGGTCAACCGCGTGAGCAATCGTGAAGACCGGCCCATCCGTCGGTTGATGTAGGACCCGTAAGGCGACTGCGTGAAACCACGCGTTGGGGCAATGTGCATCGAAATCCTCTCCACGGGCTTATGCCCTACAGGTAGCGCTATCTTCGCTGTTCAGCGACTTTATCGTATAATTGCAGATATTGGGCGCAGATCAACTACATTTACTGTTCTCGATCGACGAATCTACCGAGACCATCAGCGACGTTCCTTTTGCCATGGAAACACGGTAAGCTGCACGCGGCGGAGCAGTTTCTGGGCGTCCGGGCTCAGCCAGTTGCGTAGATTACTGTGAATGACGCTCGATAAAACCGACCGCGACTGCCGACTAATCTGATAATATTCGACGGCCGATAGTATCGCGGCTTTCCTCCGGCCTGGTCGGGAGGTAGCGCTATCGCCGCATGAACCTAGCCGGTTGCCGGAAAGGACTTCGCCGCGCCACGAGCGCTTCGGGAGAGGGGAACGATGACGCAGCACCGGCACACGATCCGAATCAGCCGCAGGCTCTTTCTTGCGAATGGCGCAGTGCTGGGGGCGACGCTCGAGCCACTGAAAGCCGCTCGGGCAGCCGTCTTGCCGTCGCCGAAACCCGCCGCGGGGGCGTTGCCGATGCCGATGACCCGCGACGACTTGCCGGCCCGTCCCGTGATCGAGGACCCCGGCCGACTACTGCTCGACAGTGGGTGGCGGTTTCATCTTGGCGACATTCCGATGCCCGAGATCCGTGGGCATGGCTGGTCGTACAACAGCGCGAAGGCCGGGCAGGCGCAGGGTGCGGCGGCGATGCACTATGACGATTCGGACTGGCCCGAGGTCGAATTGCCGCACGACTGGGCGATGGCGATGCCCATCGCGGAAAGCGCCAACGTCTCGCAAGGGTATCGCCATCGCGGGTTCGGCTGGTACCGGCGTGCGCTGCGGCTCGATGCGCAGGATCGCGGGCGGTACCTGGAGATCCAGTTCGGCGGGATCGCGACCAACGCGACGATCTGGTTCAACGGATCGGTCGTCGCGCACAATTGGAGCGGCTACACCTCGGTGTATGTCGATATCACCGACCTCGCGCGGTACGGCAACGATCTGAACACGATTGTCGTGCGCGTCGATGCGCAGGCGATGGAGGGCTGGTGGTACGAGGGCGCGGGACTGTACCGCCATGTCTGGCTGGTGAAGCGGGATGCCACCTATATCGCCACCGACGGTATCCACGCCGATCCGCGACGCGGACCCGGCGGCGCGTGGTCCGTCCCGGTAACCGCGACGCTCGGCAATATCGGCAAGGGATCGGCCGCCGTCACGATCGAGGCGACGCTGATTGATCCCGACGGGCGCGTGATCGCAACGCAAACCGCCGACGGGACGGTGCCGTCGCTCGAGCCGACCGACGTGGCACTCACCATTCCCGTAGCGACTCCCAGGCTGTGGTCGGTCGAGACACCGACGCTCTACACGCTGCGGACCAGGCTGATCCGCGCGGGAAAAACGGTCGACGAACGGACGCTCAGGATCGGCTTTCGCACGCTGCGCTTCGATGCCGCGACCGGGTTTCACCTCAACGACCGACCGCTTAAGATCAAGGGGACGTGCAACCACCAGGATCATGCGGGCGTCGGTGTCGCGGTGCCCGATGCGCTCTGGGAATGGCGGCTCCGGCGCTTGAAGGATCTGGGCTGCAACGCAATCCGGTTCTCGCACAACGCGATCGCGACCGAGGTGCTGGACGCGTGCGACCGCCTGGGTTTCCTGGTGATGAGCGAGAACCGCAACTTCAACACCAGCCCCGATTATATCGCGCAGCTGCAATGGCTGGTGCGGCGCGATCGCAACCGGCCCAGCGTGATCATGTGGTCGGTCTTCAACGAAGAGCCGATGCAGGGGACGCCGGCGGGCTATGAAATGGTTCGGCGCATGTCGCGGACCGTCAAGGCGCTCGACGACAGCCGCCCGGTGACCGCGGCGATGAACAGCGGGATGTTCGCGCCCGTCAACGTCAGCCAGGCGGTCGACCTGGTCGGCTTCAACTACCAGCGTGACCAGTATGACCGGTTCCACGCCGCCAATCCGACGCTGCCGATGATCAGTTCGGAGGACACGTCGAGCTTCATGACGCGCGGCGCGTGGACGACCGACCGGGCTGCGCACATCATGGCATCCTATGACGAGGAACCGGCTGACTGGGGCAGTACCCACCGCGACGGCTGGAAATCGATCGCCGAGCGGCCGTTCGTTGCGGGCACGTTCGTGTGGACCGGGTTCGATTATCACGGCGAACCAGCACCCTTCGAATGGCCGTCGGTGAGCAGCTATTTCGGGATCATGGACCTGTGCGGGTTTCCGAAAATGGCGTTCTATCTCCACCGTGCGCAGTGGATCGACGACGTCCCGCTGCTCGACCTGATGCCGCACTGGAACTGGCCGGGCCGCGAGGGGCAGCCGGTCAAGGTGATGGCGCTGACCAACGTCGATACGGTGCGCCTGATGCTGAACGGCACGGTGATTGGCGAGAAGGCGGTCGATCGCTTCACGATGCCGCAGTGGCAGGTTCCGTATACGCCGGGGAGGCTGGAGGCGATCGGCTATCGCGCGGGGCGTGAGGTCGCACGCAGCGTCGTCGAGACGACCGGCGTGCCCGTCGCGCTTCGGATCACGCCCGATCGCCGTGTGATGGCATCCGACGGCGAGGACGTACAGCCGTTCACGATCGATGCGGTCGATGCGCGCGGTCGCCATGTGCCGACCGCCAATCTCCCAGTCGCCTTTGCGGTGACCGGTGGTACCATCATTGGTCTCGGCAACGGCGACCCGATCAGCCACGAGGCCGAACAGGGTGACAGGCGCGCGCTGTTCAACGGGCTGGCTCAAGTCATCGTTCGTGCCGGTAAAGGCGGAGCCGGGGCGTTGTCGCTCAAGGCGACGTCCGAAGGGCTGCGGAGCGCGACGACGACGGTTCGCCTGCTCACGACCACGCCGCGACCGAGCGTGCCGACGACTGCGGCGACGCTCATGATACAGGACTGGCGGCAATCCCCGGCATCCGCGACCCGGCCGTCGCCCGACATCGTGCTTGCGGACAACGACATGAACAGCTGGCTGTTCGTACGCGCCGGCGAGATCCAGCCGGCCCAGGGCGTGGGGACCTGGAGTGTGCTGCGTGCCAAGGTCACGCCGCATCGACCGGTGCGCGAGCATGGCGGGAAACTGGTCTTCCAGGCAGTCGTCGGTCGTGGAGAAGTCTGGATCGACGGTAAACGCGTCGGGACGAAGGCCGAGTTCGCACCGGCGACGCTCGTCGTCCCGATGCCCGCGGGCGAAGGCGAGCGAGTGATATCGATCCTGCTGGAAAGCGACGCAGGGCGACCGTCCGGTTTGGGAGGCATCGTGTTCGTCGAAGAATGACGCGCTGCGCCCGCGTCCGCCGTCGGTCCGGCGCGCAAGACTATTGGCACCGATGCGGCAGGGGGTTTCGGTCGGCGCTGCTTACACACAGAGGGATTCAATGATGGTTCATATGAAAAAGATGGTTGCGGGTTTGGTCCTCTCCGCGTCGATGATCACGGGCGTCGCGTCCGCGCAGACCGCGACCGAAATTCCGCGCATGGTCACGAAGGCCGGGCGGCATGCGCTGATGGTCGATGGTGCGCCGTTCCTGATGCTCGGCGCGCAGGTCAACAACAGCAGCAACTATGCGTCAGCACTGCCGCAGGTGTGGCCGATGCTCGACCGGATCCATGCGAACACCGTCGAGATCCCGATCGCATGGCAGCAGGTCGAGCCGGTCGAGGGCAAGTTCGACCTGAGCTTTCTCCAGACGCTGCTCGATCAGGCGCGCGCGCATGACAAGCGCGTCGTGCTGCTCTGGTTCGGGACATGGAAGAACACGTCGCCGGGCTATACGCCGGACTGGTTCAAGGCCGACAACCGGCGTTTTCCGCGGATGAAGCTGAAGGACGGCACGGACCATTATGTCCATTCGCCGATGTTCCGCACGACGCTGGAGGCCGACAAGCGCGCGTTCGTCGAGGTGATGAAGTACCTGAAGGCGCATGATCCGCAGAACACGGTGATCATGGTGCAACCGGAGAACGAGGTCGGCAGCTATCGCTCGCCGCGCGACTATGGCGCGCAGGCCAATGCGGTGTTTGCCAAGCCTGTGCCCGCGGAACTGGCGAAGGCGCTCAAGAAGCCGGGCGGAAGTTGGACGCAGATGTTCGGTGCGCAGGCCGACCGCGCGTTCAACACTTGGCACACCGCGCGCTTCGTCGACGAGATCGCCGCCGCGGGGAAGGCGATCAAGCCGTTGCCGATGTACGTCAACGCCTCGCTCGCCGGACCGTCGAACGTGCCCGATCCGACCGGCGTTGCCAGCGGTGGCCCTCAGCAGGACGTGCTGGATATCTGGAAGGCGGCGGCACCGGCGATCGATTTCCAGGCGCCCGACATCTACGACCGCGATGCGGGCCATGTCGCGCTGTACCTCGATGCGTATGCGCGGCCCGACAATGCGTTGATGGTGCCCGAGATCGGCAACGCCAAGGAGTTCGCGCGGTTCTTCTACGCGGCGCTCGGGCGCGGGGCGATCGGCTATGCGCCGTTCGGCATGGATGACACGGGGTATTTCAACTACCCGCTGGGGGCGAAGGCGCTCGACGACGACACGGTCGATGCGATCGGGCTGAAATACGCCGCGTTGTCGACGATGGCGCGCGACTGGGCGAAGATCGCATTCGAGCATCCGACCTGGGGTGTCGCCAAGCCCGACGAAGGCGCGGGGCAGACCGCCCCACAGTCGACGACGATGGGCGACTGGACGATCGCCACGAGCTACGGCGAATGGCAGTTTGGCCAGAAGGACTGGACCTGGATCAAGTCCGAACCTCCCGCATGGGCCAAGGATGCGGTCGGCGGGGTCGCGGTCGCGCATCTGTCGCCGAACGAATTCCTCGTGGTCGGCGATCATGTCCGGCTGAATTTCGGAACGGCGAAGGCCGGCCCGAAGAACGGCTCGGTCTTCCGGGTCGAGGAGGGGCGCGTTGTCGATGGACGCTGGGTGATGAGCCGCGTGTGGAACGGCGACCAGACCGATTACGGGATCAACCTCATCACGCCGGTCATCCTGAAAGTGACCATGGGCAGCTACAAATAACGCGCTAGAAGCTCGACGATATAAAGGGGATGACAATGACGAAGTCTTTCGGTTTCTCGCTGCTGCTGGCAGGTAGCGCCTTGACCTCGACGATTGCGCACGCGCAGGTCGCCAAGGGTGGTTTCGAAAAGATCGCGAACGGGATCGGCGTCGCGCCGTCGAGCGGCCCGGCGGGCTGGGTCGAGGTGACGGTGCACGGCGATGGGATCATCCATGTCGTCGCGAGCCCGACGCGCGTGCCGACCGCACCAAGCCTGATGGTGCCGACGCCGCCAATCGCCGGCCAGTATACCGTGACCCGGCAGGGCAAACGCGTACTGATCGCGACCGCGCGGGATACCGCCGAGGTCGATCTGAAGACCGGCCGCGTCCGCTTGCTCGATGCTGCCGGAAAGGTCCTACTCGATCAGACCGCCGCGCCCGCCTTCTCGCCTACCAATGCCGACGGCAAGCCGTTCGTGGTCGCGTCGCAGCAGTTCAATCGTGGCACGGACGAGGGGCTGTATGGCCTGGGCCAGCACCAGAACGCGCAGATGGATTACAACGGCGAGGACGTCGAACTTGCGCAGCACAACATGGACATCGCCGTCCCGTTCGTCGTCTCGACGCGCAACTATGGTCTGCTGTGGGACAATGACGGGATCACCCGGTTCGGCAACCCGCGCCCCTATTCGCTGGTCGGCACCGATGGCCTCAAGGTGACGAGCGGCGGCAAGCCCGGTTTCACCGCGCAATATTATCTCGGCGATCGGCTGGCGGTGACGCAGCAGGAAGCGTCGATCAACTACCAGTATATCAAGGATCAGGCGAAGTGGCCGGCTGCCGCCAAGGCGCAGACGGTCGCCGCGACCGGGGGCCAGAACACAGCGGGCAACGCGGTCGAGACGCAGAAGGTCGTGTGGACCGGTGACGTGACGCCCGACGTCAGCGGGGTGCACAAGTTCCAGCTCTATGGCTCGAGCTATTTCAAGGTGTTCATGGACGGCAAGGAGGTACTGAACCGCTGGCGTCAGAACTGGAACCCCTGGTACGCGAATTTCGACCTGCCAATGACCAAGGGCAAGCGCGTCGCGGTACGGATCGAGTGGGAACCGAACGCGGGGTACATCGCGCTGCTCCACAACAACCCGCTCGCCGCGCCCGACCGCCATTCGGTGTGGTTCACCAGCGATATCGCAAAGTCGGTCAATTACTGGTACGTCCCCGGCAAGGACATGGACGAGGTCGTCGCGGGCTATCGCTCGCTCACCGGCAAGGCCGTGATGATGCCGAAATGGGCGTATGGCTTCTGGCAGTCGCGCCAGCGCTACAATACGCAGGACGAGGTGGTCGACGTCGTCAAGACATACCGCGACCTGAAGATCCCGCTCGATAACATTGTCCAGGACTGGTTCTACTGGCCCGAAAATGCCTGGGGCAGCCATCAGTTTGACAAGACCCGCTTCCCCGAGCCGAAGAAGATGGTCGACAAGATCCACGACATGAATGCTCGCTACATGATCTCGGTCTGGCCGAAATTCTATCCGACGACCGAGAACTACAAGGAGCTTGCGGCAAAGGGCTATACCTATCGCGGCAATCTCGATTTCAAGAACAAGGACTGGGTCGGGCCGGGCTATGCCAATACCGACTATGATCCGTACGCGCCGGAAGCGCGGACGATCTATTGGCGGCAGATCAAGGACAGCCTGGCGAAGATCGGTACGGATGCGTGGTGGCTCGATGCCAGCGAGCCGGACGTGCATTCGAACCTGTCGATCCCGGAGCGGATCGCCACGATGGGGCCGACCGCCGCCGGGCCGGGCGCGCAGTATTTCAACAGCTATCCGTTGGTCCATGTCGGCGCGGTCTATGACGGCTGGCGTCAGTACAAGCCGGACGTGCGGCCGTTCATCCTGACGCGGTCGGGCTTTGGTGGGTTGCAGCGTGAGGGCGCGGCGGTCTGGTCGGGCGACGTGGCGAGCCGCTGGTACGATCTGCGAGCGCAGATCTCGGCGGGCGTGAACATTTCGATGTCGGGCATCCCCAACTGGACGCACGACATCGGCGGGTTCGCGCTGGAGGATCGCTATTCGGCCAAGACGCCGACCGCGGCGAACCTGGACGAATGGCGCGAGTTGAACCTGCGCTGGTTCCAGTTCGGTGCGTTCAGCCCGCTGTTCCGCAGCCACGGCGAAGCGCCGTACCGCGAGATCTACGAGATTTCGCCGGAAGGGTCGCCGATGCGCAACTCGATGGTGTGGTACGACCAGCTTCGCTATCGCCTGATGCCGTATATCTACACGGTCGCGGCGGACACGTGGTTCAAGGACGGCAGCATCATGCGCGGTCTCGTTATGGACTATCCGAACGACCTGCAGGCGCGGAAGGTGAACGACGAATATCTGTTCGGGGACAGCTTCCTGGTGGCACCGGTCACCGAATACCGGGCGCGTTCGCGGAGCGTGTATCTGCCCGGTACGACGGTCTGGTACGACTTCAATACCGGGCAGGCGTATCACGGCGGCCGGAGCGTGACGGTCGCGGCGCCGTACGAGCGGATGCCGCTGTTCGTTAAGGCCGGCGCGATCGTGCCGATGGGTCCGGTCACGCAATATGTCGACCAGAAGCCGGATGCGCCGCTGACGCTGGCGATCTACCCGGGGGCGAACGGCAGTTTCGGCCTGTACGAGGATGACGGCACGAGCGAGCAGTATCGTGGCGGCGCGTATAGCCGTATCCCGGTATTGTATGACGACGCGACCGGGGTCGTAACGCTCGGCGCTCGCGAGGGGCGGGGGTATAAGCTCATGCCCGAGAGCCGCACGATCCGGGTACGGTGGATGACGGCCGGAAGTCCGCTAGATCTGGACGGCGCGGGAGATGCCTCGGTGACCTATCGTGGGGCAGCGGTGAAGGTGAACCGGCCGGGTTCCAAGCGCTAGCCCCCCCGTGCTTTCTGGACCGCGACCCTTAGCCAATACGGTGAAGCTTCCCCCGGCTTCGCCGTATTACCTCTTTGCGTGCTTTACGGACGACTGAGCGCCGGCGTGAGGAGCAGTGACGGCGGAGCATGTTCGACGCCGGATCGTCTTACACCGGGCGGGCATCGAACATGCGGACGTTTACGCGTCATCACTTCGGCATGGCGAGCTGCGTGTTGACGACGCCCACCAGAGACCATGCGACGATCTCTTGTTCGACCTGACACTGCAATTCGCCGATGAAGCCTCGAGCCGTGGCCCGTTTCGTTCGTCAGCGCGTCGAACGGGATGCGAAGTGCCCCCTAGGGGTCGCCCCGCGGTTTCGGCGGGGTGACAGGGCGTTTCAAGGAGATAAAAGGGAAGCGGTGTTGTCATTCGAATCAGTGTGTCGTCGCGTCGGTAGCCTTGCCGGTGTTTGTGCTCTTGCCGCCTGCGTTCCGGCGGGACGCCAACCGGTGTCGCCCGCGTCGGTGCCGATCACCGTCGAGACGACTGCTCCCGCCAGAACGCCGCCAAAGTCATCGCCGCGGCGCGCGCAACCGTCAGCCGGTCTGCTCAATGCTGTTCAGGCGCTGGGGGCGGGCTTCAAGGGTGAAGCGGGCATCAGCGTCCGTGATATCGATGAGGGCTGGGTGGTCGCATGGGAAGGCGACAGCCCTCGTCCCCAGCAGAGCGTCAGTAAGCTGTGGGTGGCTATCGCGGTGATGGATGCCGTGGACAAGGGGCGGCTGACGCTTGCCGATCGCGTGACGGTCACGCGATCCGATCTCACCGTGTTTCACCAACCGATCAAGGCGCTCGTCGGGAAAGACGGCTACACGACGACGATCGGCGACCTGTTGCGCGGGGCGATGACGCGCAGCGACAACACCTGCAACGACGTCCTGCTGTGGCGGGTCGGCGGCCCGGCCGGGATCAACCGCCTGCTTGCGGACAAGGCGATCGACGGCGTCAGGTTCGGCCCCGGGGAGCGAGAGTTGCAGGCCCGCACCGCGGGACTGGACTGGCGACCGGAATGGGCCGGAGGCTGGGGGTTCCTACAGGCGCGCGCGGCGATGACGTATGAGGCGCGCGACAGGGCGCTGCGCCGCTATCTCGCGGCTCCGATCGATGGTGCGTCGGCCAATGGCGTTACGTTGGGACTATCTCTGCTGGCGCAGGGCAAACTCTTGAGCGCGCGTTCGACCGCCTCGCTGCTGACGTTGATGCGATCCAGCAAGACCGGCCCGCTTCGCCTAAAATCCGGACTTCGCCCCGGCTGGACGCTCGCGCACAAGACGGGGACGGGGCAGGATCTCGGCACCCTGTCGACCGGCTATAACGACGTGGGATTGCTCGTTGCGCCGGATGGACATCGCTATGCGGTGGCCGTGATGATCGCGAGCACCCGCCAGCCGATCCCGGTACGGATGCGGCTGATGGGCGACGTGACGCGCGCGATCGTGGAGGCAGCCGACCGGTAATCGCGAGTGCCGCCTCTCGGAAGCGCGCGCGTCGTGATCAGTGGCGAGGGACGACCTCGACGATCAGGTCGCCCGCTTCCAGGCGATGCGCTTCGGGTTCCCAGAATCCGAAATCCTGATGCCCGCGATAGATGCGGTGGCCGAGCCCGGTCGCGATGTCGGCAAGCGGCCTGCCGACTTCGTCTGCGGTTACGGCGCGCTCGCGAAGCGCGACCCTGCCGCCGGTCGCGGCGAGGTCGGCCATGTAATCCGCGATGTGCGGACCGTGCGTCGAGCCAGCCAGCAGCAGACCGGCGAAACTGGCAGGATTGATGACCACGGTCGCGCCCGCCTGATGCGCGATCGCTTCGTTGTCCTCGGACCGGATCACCACGCTGATCGGCAGTTCCGGCGCGATCCGTCGCGCCGTCAACACGATCAGGATCGACGTATCGTCGCGGCCTGCCGAGACGATCAGCGCGCGTGCGTTCGCCAGACGCGCGGCCTCCAGCGCCGCGTTGCGTGTCGCGTTGCCTTCCATCACGGTCGTCCCATAATCCTCGGCGGTGCGCAGGGCCGCCACATTCTCGTCGATCACGACGATCATGCCCGGATCGGCACCGCGCCGGACGAGTTCGCTGACCGCCTCTGACCCGCTCGAGCCGAAACCGGCGACGACGACATGGCCCTCGAGGCGCCGCTGGATCACCGACATACGCCATTTCTCCCAGACGCCCTTGAGCAAGAAGTCATATGCCGTCCCCAGAAAGATGAGCCACACGAAAAGCCGGATCGGCGTGACCACGAACGTATCGAACATCCGTGCCTGTTGCGTAACCGGCACGATGTCCCCGTAGCCGACCGTCGTCACGGTGATCATCGTGAAATACAGAATATCGGCAAAGGTCACCGGTGCGCCGGAATTCTGTCGGAGGCCCTCCCGGTCGAACCAATGGACCGCCAGCGCGATGCCGATCAGCCCCAGTGCGACCAGCGCGCGCCAGGACAAGGCCAGCCACGCCGGCGTACGGCTCTGGCGACGCAGGCGGTAGTGCACGGTATCGGCATCGTCGGTGTGCATTCGACGCTTTTGCAACGCGATGGGTTCGCTGTGAAGCTGTTCAGTTCGCCGTGACGCGACTGTGAGCTTTTACGGGCCTAAGTCGATGACGGAGTTGACGACCTGATCTTGCAAATCCATAAGCCGCCCCACGGTGATGGATTTCCGCCGGGCCTTCTGGGCCGAACCGCTCTGGCAAGAGCTGATGATTCCTACTTGGGACCGCTAGGCGGCAAGGGGGAATCGTGCGCGCTGTTTTTAACAATGTCATTGACCGGTCGAGCGCTGCGGCATGTGTCCGCGATCGTCACGCCCAGGCCGTGGCGGTCGTGCGCTGGGCACTGGTTCTCGTGCCGATGGCGGCAGTCGTCGGAACGCTGTGCGCGTCGTTTCTGTGGAGCCTCGATGCCGTCACGCGGCTGCGCTTCGCGTGGCCCTGGTTGCTGTACCTGCTGCCGTTGGGCGGCTTCGTGGTTGGGCTGCTCTATCATCTGACCGGCCGTTCGGTGGAGGGCGGCAACAATCTCATCGTCGAGCAGATCCACGAGCCGGGGGGCGGGGTGCCGCTGCGGATGGCGCCGCTGATCTTGTTCGGCACAGTAATGACGCACCTGTTCGGCGGTTCCGCCGGGCGGGAGGGCACCGCCGTCCAGTTGGGCGGGAGTATCGCCAGCGGCTTCGGTCACGCGTTCAATCTCGATGCGGAGGGCACGCGCATTCTGCTGATGACCGGCATCGCCGCCGGGTTCGGTGCGGTATTCGGTACACCGATCGCGGGCGCCGTGTTCGCGCTGGAGGTGCTGGCGATCGGACGCATCGAATATCGCGCGTTGATGCCGTGCCTCGTCGCGGCGCTGGTCGGCGACTGGACGTGCCTGGCCTGGGGCATTCACCACAGCATTTACCGGATCGATGCTGTGGTGCCGGTCGACGCGCTGCTCGTCGCCAAGGCCGCTATCGCCGGGGTGGCGTTCGGACTGGTCGGCCTTGTCTTTGCCGAAGCCAATCACGCGCTTGGCGGGTGGCTGAAGCGGATCGTCCCCTACGGCCCGCTGCGCCCCGTCATCGGCGGGGTCGCGGTCATCGCGCTGGTCACCCTGTTCGGGACACGCGATTATCTCGGTCTCGGGACGCTGGCGGCCACACCCGATAGCATCACCATCGCCAGCTTCTTTGGGCCCGACACCCATCCGTGGAGTTGGGCTCTGAAGCTGTTGTTCACCGTCGTCACGCTCAGCGCCGGCTTTAAGGGCGGCGAGGTGACACCGCTGTTCTTCATCGGAGCGGCGCTCGGCAACGCGCTTGCGCCCATGTTCGGCGTACCGACCGGCATATTCGCCGCGATCGGCTTCGTCGCGGTGTTCGCCGGTGCGGCCAATACGCCGCTGGCCTGCACGTTCATGGGGATCGAGCTGTTCGGTGCTACCTATGCGGTGCCGATCGCGGCGGCCTGTTTCGTCGCTTATGTCTGCTCCGGGCATAACGGCATCTACCTGTCGCAACGCATCGCCGTGGCGAAGCTGCCGGCGAGCGGCTTGACCCCGAACGCAACGCTGCGCGAGGCACGGGCATACCGCGCCGCCCGCCGCCGAGGTCCGACCCCGTTGCGTGGCGATGACTAGCACTTAGCCCGTTCCCGTGAGCCGCTTCTGAAGCGGCCAGCAACCGGAGACCTTCCCTGTATCAATGTATCGTCTATGCTGGATATATGGATACTGATTCGGCAATCCTGGCCCTGAGCGCACTTGGGCAGTGCACACGCCTAGACGCGTTCCGCCTTCTCGTGCGCCACGAACCAGAAGGCATGGCGGCAGGGGAGATCGCTCGCCAGCTTGCTATGCCGCAGAATACGATCTCGGCGCATCTCGGCATCCTTTCGCGCGCGGGCGTCGTCCGCTTCGAAAAGCGTAGCCGGTCGATCATCTACCGCGCCGACCTGGACGGGTTGCGCGCGCTGACGCTGTTTCTGGTCAAGGACTGCTGCGCCGGCGCGCCGGAACTGTGTGCGCCCCTGCTGACCGAACTCGCCCCCTGCTGTTGAAAGGACGTCCCGTGGCCGTCGATATCATCGTCTATCACAATCCCGAGTGCGGCACGTCGCGCAACACCCTCGGCCTGATCCGCAACGCCGGTATCGAGCCGCACGTCGTCGAATATCTGAAGACCCCGCTCTCCCGCGCATTGCTGCTCGAATTGATCGACCGTGCCGGCATCGTCCCCCGCGATCTGCTGCGGGAGAAGGGGACACCCTATGCGGAACTGGGTCTGAGTGACGCCACACTGTCGGACGATGCGCTGGTGGACGCGATGATGGCGCATCCGGTCCTCATAAACCGTCCTCTGGTCGTGTCGCCGCTCGGCGTGAAGCTGTGCCGACCGTCCGAAGCCGTGATCGATCTGCTGCCCGACCCGCAACAGGGGGCGTTTGCCAAGGAAGACAGCGAAAAGGTCGTGGACGCTAAAGGGCATCGCATCGCCTGATGCTGATCGCGCTCGCCATCTTCGTCGTCACGATCGCACTCGTCATCTGGCAACCCAAGGGCCTCGGCATCGGCTGGAGTGCGCTGGGCGGCGCGGCTGTCGCACTGCTCGCAGGCGTCGTGTCGCTGTCGGACGTGCCGGTGGTGTGGGGCATCGTCTGGAACGCGACCGCGACGTTCGTGGCGATCATCATCGTCAGCCTGTTGCTCGACGAAGCCGGTTTCTTCGAATGGGCGGCGCTGCACGTCGCGCGCTGGGGCGGCGGGCATGGTCGCCGGTTGTTCGTGCTGATCGTCCTGCTGGGTGCGGCGGTATCCGCGCTGTTCGCCAACGATGGTGCGGCCCTGATCCTGACGCCGATCGTCATCGCAATGCTGCGTGCGCTGGGATACAAGGACAGGGCGACGCTGGCGTTCGTCATGGCGGCGGGGTTCATCGCCGATACCGCCAGCTTGCCGCTGATCGTCTCCAACCTCGTCAATATCGTGTCGGCGGATTTCTTTCGGATCGGTTTCGCCGATTATGCCTCGGTCATGGTGCCGGTCGACCTGACGTCGATCGCCGCGACCTTGGCCGTGCTCTTCCTGTTCTTCCGGCGCGACATTCCTGTCGGCTACGATGTGGCACAACTGCGCGATCCGCGTGATGCGATCCGCGACCCTGCCACGTTCAGGGCGGGTTGGGTCGTGCTCGCGCTGCTGCTCGCAGGCTTCTTCCTGCTCGAACCCATCGGTGTGCCGGTCAGTGCCGTCGCCGCTGTCGGCGCCGTTCTGCTGCTCGCGATTGCCGCGCGCGGTCACGTCATCCAGACGCGCAAGGTATTGGCCGGTGCGCCGTGGCAGGTCGTGATATTCTCGCTTGGCATGTATCTGGTCGTCTACGGCCTGCGAAACGCCGGGCTGACCGATCACCTTGCGGGCATCCTCGACTACACCGCGCAAGGCGGCATCTGGGGCGCCGCATTCGGCACCGGAATCATCGCTGCGCTGCTGTCGTCGGTGATGAACAACATGCCGACCGTGCTCGTCGGCGCGCTGTCGATCGACGCGACGCACGCCACGGGGGCGATCAAGCAGGCGATGATCTACGCCAACGTGATCGGCTGCGACCTCGGCCCAAAGATCACGCCGATCGGCTCGCTCGCCACGCTGCTGTGGCTGCACGTCCTGGGCCAGAAGGGCATTCGGATCGGCTGGGGCTATTACTTCAAGGTCGGCGCGACGCTGACGATCCCCGTACTGCTGGTTACACTAACCGCGCTGGCAATTCGGATCGGCGCAGGGTGATCCCACCGCGACCGATCTTGCCTGATTGAACTGGATACCCTGCCTGATGCCGCTCCTTACCCTCTCCGATCCCGATCATCTGCCTGCGCTCGATCGGCGCTATGCGTTCGATCGTCCCGCCCTTGGGCTGGGCGTCGGTGACCCGCCGCCGCGTATCCTGCTGCTCTACGGCTCGCTGCGGGAGCGATCCTATTCGCGCCTGTGCATCGAGGAAGCAGCGCGTTTGCTGCAGTTCTTCGGCTGCGAGACGCGCATCTTCGATCCCTCGACGCTGCCGCTGCCCGACCAGGTGACGGGGGACGATCACCCGGCCGTCCATGAGCTGCGGGAACTGTCGATGTGGTCGGAGGGGCATGTGTGGTGCAGCCCCGAGCGGCATGGCCAGATTACCGGCATCATGAAGCTACAGGTCGATCACCTGCCGCTGTCTATGGGCGGAATGCGCCCGACGCAGAGCCGCACGCTGGCCGTCATGCAGGTGTCGGCCGGATCGCAGTCGTTCAACAGCGTCAACACCCTGCGCGTCCTTGGCCGCTGGATGCGGATGGTGACCATCCCCAACCAGTCGAGCGTCGCCAAGGCGTTCGAAGAATTCGACGACGCCGGCAGGATGAAGGCATCCAGCTATTACGACCGCATCGTGGATGTGATGGAAGAGTTGGTGCGGTTCACGGTTCTGCTGCGTCCGCACACCGTCCAGCTTGTGAACCGCTACTCCGAGCGCAAAGAGGCGGGGGTGCCGATCGACGCCGCAACCGACCTGTCGAGCATCGCCTTATCGCCAAGGTGACGAATGCCCTGGCTATCCAGGCCCATGACTATTTCTTTGGCATCACCAGGTCGGCTCTGCTTGCGCAACCCGGTGTAACGGGTCAATCCGCCAGGACGTAAGACATGCCGCGGAGATTCCGAATGACCGAAACCGGAGACTATACGCCACCGAAGATCTGGACCTGGAACAAGGAGAGCGGAGGGCGGTTCGCGAGTATCAATCGGCCGATCGCGGGCGCCACGCACGACAAGGCGTTGCCCGTCGGCAAGCACCCGCTGCAGCTGTATTCCCTTGCCACGCCCAACGGCGTCAAGGTGACGGTGATGCTCGAGGAGTTGCTTGCGGCCGGGCATACGGGTGCCGAGTATGACGCGTGGCTGATCAAGATCATGGACGGCGACCAGTTCGGGAGCGGGTTCGTCGCGGCCAATCCCAACTCGAAAATCCCGGCATTGGTTGATCACAGCGGCGCCGATCCGATCCGGGTTTTCGAATCGGGTTCGATCCTGGTCTACCTCGCCGAGAAGTTCGGGGCGTTCCTACCCACGGAAGGGGCCAAACGCGCCGAGGTGCTGTCGTGGCTGTTCTGGCAGATGGGGGCGGGACCGATGCTTGGCGGCGGGTTCGGGCATTTCTACGCCTATGCGCCGGTGAAGATCGAATATGCGATCGACCGCTTCGCGATGGAGGTGAAGCGCCAGCTCGACGTGCTCGACCGACGTCTCGGCGAAAGCGAATACCTCGGTGGCGATGCCTATACGATCGCGGATATGGCGGCATGGCCCTGGTATGGCGCGCTCGTGACCGGACAGGTTTACGAAGCCGCCGAGTTCCTTCAGGTGACCGACTATAAGAACGTCCTGCGCTGGGCCGATCAGATCGGCGCGCGGCCGGCGGTACAGCGCGGACGGATGGTCAACCGCGTGATGGGCGATCTCGCGAGCCAGCTTCACGAACGCCATGATGCGGGCGACTTCGACACCATGACACAGGACAAACTGGACGCCGCAGCGACGGCAGCCCCGGCGGGCTGAAGGTCTAGCGAAGCTAAGCTGCCACGGCCCGCGCGTCGATCGACACGCGGGCCGCAGCGCCCGAGCATGGAGAACTCGACCGAATGACGTCACACTATGACGTGCTTATCGTGGGTGGCGGCCATGCCGGCGCGCAGGCCGCGATCGCTTTGCGTCAGCGCAAGTTCGTAGGGTCGATCGGGATCGTCGGCGACGAACTCGACCCGCCGTACGAACGCCCTCCGTTGAGCAAGGACTATCTCGCGCGCGACAAGCCGTTCGAGCGGCTTCTCATCCGTCCTCGCGCATTCTGGGTGGAGCGCCAAATCGATCTGTTGCTCGGGGCGCGGGTCGTTGCGGTCGATCCGGTGGGGCATGGCGTAGCGTTGCAGGACGGTGCGACGCTGGGATACGCCACGCTGATATGGGCTGCCGGTGGAACACTGCGCCGACTGACGTGCGCCGGCCACGATCTGAAAAGCGTACACGGCGTCCGAACGCGCGCCGACGTCGACCGGATGATCGCCGAGCTTGACGACGTGACGCGTGTGGCCGTCGTCGGCGGCGGCTATATCGGTCTGGAAGCGGCTGCCGTGCTCACGAAGCTCGGCAAGGCGGTGACCGTGCTGGAGGCGCAGGATCGGGTGTTGGCGCGAGTCGCCGGGGCACCGCTGTCCCGCTTCATCGAGGACGAACATCGGAAACGCGGCGTTGTCGTCAGGTTGGGCGTGGTCGTGGACTGTATCGAGGAGCGCAGCGGTGCGGTATCGGGCGTTCGGCTCAAGGGCGGTGAGGTTGTGCCCTGCGAGATGGCGATCGTGGGTATCGGCATCGTACCTGCCGTCGGGCCGCTTCTCGCGGCCGGCGCCGACGGCGGTGATGGCGTTTCGATCGACGGTCGGTGCCGCACCAGCTTGCCCGACATCTACGCCATCGGCGACTGCGCCGCGCACGCCAATCGCTATGCGGACGGGGCCACGATCCGTCTCGAATCCGTCCAGAATGCCAACGACCAGGCGGTGGTCGTGGCCAGGAACCTGACGGGCGAGCCGGCCGAATACGATGCCTTGCCATGGTTCTGGTCGAACCAGTACGACATCAAGCTGCAAACGGTCGGCATTTCTGCCGGTTACGATCGCACCATCGTCAGAGGTGATCCCGCGGACCGATCGTTCTCCGTCGTCTATGTGAAAGCCGGCAGGGTCATAGCCCTGGACTGCGTCAATGCGGTGAGGGACTATGTCCAGGGACGGTCGATCATAGGCGGCAAGATTACCGGCATCGATGGTCTGGAAAACATCGAGAATCCCCTCAAGATGTTGTTCGAAAGTTTGGCAACCGGCCGAGTATCACCCTGACATAAGGCCGGACCGAGCTACCGGACCGACAAGGCTTGATGTCACGTACTGCCAGTCATCGGCCTGACCTGTACTGTCGGTTCTCTCGGTCACGTTGACCTTGTGATCCGCGACGATACGAACTTAACGTTTATGCTTGCGCACCGAGGATGGTAAAGGCGGCTATCCTGCGAGCGCCGTCCTCGCCGTCGCAGACAGACAGTCGCTCGCATGGTTTGCCTTCCGTCCCATACCAGATGCAGCGCGATCAGTTCGCGGTCTCTTTACGGGCGCCGACGATCATACGACGGGCAATCTGGCGGACGCCTTCGTCATCCTTGGTATCGTCGTTGGCCGGGTCTCCGAGATGGTCCAGACTGTCTTCCATGAAGTCCAGCAGTCCCGGATGCTGGGCTTCGACATACTCCATCAGCTTGAACAGCAGATGCTCGGTCGCGATCTCGCGTTGGCGGGCATTTACGGCAGTGGCGTCGGTCATCTTTATCTCCCTCATAAGAAAGCAAAACGCGCCCGAGGAGATAAGGAGCCGGGTTATCTAGCGACCTGGGTACACCGGGTCAGCGACCGCCGGCACGGCATCGGCGGCCGCCGCGCGGCGTTCGGCGCGCGCGTGCTCGCGGGTGAAGTCACCAACGCCGCGATCGGTACTGCACAGCCTGTCCCAGTGCCGGAAATACAGGCCATAATTGCATGCGTAGAGTTCATGGTGTCGTTGATGATGGCTCGCCGTGATCAGCCAGCCGCCAAGCCGTCCGGACCACATGAAGCGCGGGAAGATCTCCCATCCCATATGGTTGGTAACGCCCATCACCGTCATGATCGTCAGCACGACGGCCAGTCCGCTAACGTGGATAGGCACGAAGAAAACCAGCAACGGGATCACGACGGCGCCGGTCAGCGCCTCGATCGGGTGGAAGGCCATCGCCGCCCACGCGGTCGGTGGTCGACTGGCGTGGTGAAGCGCGTGCGCGAGCTTGAACGGCTTGGGCCGGTGCATCCACCGATGCGTCCAATAGAACCAGGCGTCATGGAGCAGGAGGTAGAGCAACACCGACACCGGCCAATACCAGAGCGGATAGGCGTCAAGGTCCGAATAGACCCGTGTCCAGTCAAGATGCTGCCAACCCCAGGCGACGATCCCTGCCGGAACGCCGTAGATCGCGGCCGACGCTAGGCTCCACACGATCTCGCGCCGAACCTGCGGGTCGAGCCCGAGATACAGGCCAGGATGCTTGCGCCGCGTCGCCCACGCGAATGCACCCGAGACGATCAGATAGCGGACCCCAACGATCACCGTCATCGCGATCGCGGAGACTGTTATGGTAAGCATCATATCGCGCGTCGTACCATCGCGGGGTTACCGGATCGTGCCGCGATGGCGCGCCGTCGCGCAGGCAGGCCCCACCACGGCGTACCGGGCGACAGATGATGCTCGTGATGATACCCGCCGAAGTGGAAGCACGTCAGCAGCGACACCAACAGCGGGATCTTGGCGCTGTGCGCGTGGTGGTGATCGGCAAAGGGTTCGTCCCGCTCGCGGTGCGGCAGCCAGGTCCCGAAGACGAACAGCTGCAATACGGCGCCGAGTGCCGGTATCGCCCAGAATACCACGATGTTGCCCAGCGGCGCCCCCAGCAGGAGCGTGTAGACCAGCGCTACGACGGTGATGCGAACGATCTGGCCGTGTGAATAATAGGTCCGGAAGAACTGTCCGAACCACCCGAACAAGCTGGGATCGCCGCCATGGAAATCGGGATCGCTTGCGGTACCGGCATGGCGATGATGGAGATGATGCTGCGGCAGGAGCGTGGCATAGGACAGGCAGGCATAGAGCGACAGGCAGGTCGCGCCGGTCAGGCGGTTCAGTCTGGGATACCCGGGCGCCAGCGCACCATGCATCGAATCATGGGCGACGATGAACAGCCCGGTACTCAGCCACGTCTGGACGAGGACCATCACGGCCGCGAGCGGCACCGTCTCCAGGCTCCAACGCCAGAAGAAAATCCCGCTGACATGAATTGCGAGCCAGACCGTGACGATCGCCGCGGCAAGCGACAGTCCGATCCATACCTGGCGCCGCGCAGCCGCACCGCTTGGGGACGCGGGCAGGGCGGTTCCCCCGCTCATTGATCCACCGCGACGGGCCCGGATGCCTCGGGCGAACGCGAAACGCGGCGTTGCGGATCGGCGTTGGCGCGCAGCTGCGCCTTCAGCACGGCGGGCTTGCGCGCGAACAAGAAGCCGTGGCTGACCGTGCCGTCCTTACCCTCGACCGCGTGATGCAGCCGATGCGCCTGCAGGAGACGCTTGAAATAGCCCTGCTTCGGGACCCACCGGAATCCACCGCGCTGATGCACCAGCAGATCGTGGACGAAGGCGTATATCCCACCATACACGGTGATGCCCAGGGCCGCCCACCAGAGTGGCGGCCACCAAAGGCCGACTACGAACATCACGATCGGCACGATCGCGAACGCGATGGCATAATAGTCGTTCTTCTCGAACCAGCCGTCCTGTTCCTCGTGGTGCGACTTGTGCCAGCCCCAGCCCCAACCGTGCATGACGTATTTGTGCGTCGCCCACGCAAAACATTCCATGAACAACACCATGCCGGCGACGATCGCGAGTTTCTCCACCCACGACATCAGCGTCTGGCCCCGTGATCGGCCGATCGATGCGACGATTTCATCATTCGCCATATATACGCGCTAAGACGTTGCGATGCGAGGCATTGCGCCGAGAATATCGCTGATCGCCCTCAACCCGCCGGGGTTGAGGGCGGCGCAAACCTATTGTCGTAAGATCGCGGAGAGGCGACATCCCACGTGCTGCGTTGCGATCGCCGGCGTCCGACCCGAGCCGGAACGAACGGCGCATTCTACCCGATGCCGGTCGACGGAAACGCGCTATAGCCGTGGCATGACACCGAGCACCGACACGCTGGCAGACCTTGGCTGGACCGCGCATTTCAACGATCAGATTTCGGACGAGGAGGCGCAGCATTGCCACCCTGTCCGCGTCATGGCGGTCCATCGCGGGACGATCGCCGTTGCGGGGGCCGGGTCCCGGGACTTAATCTCGCCGTATATCCCTGGCGCCGATCCGTCGGACGATCACCCCACGGTCGGCGATTGGCTGCTGTTCGACGATGCGATGGGACAACCGATCCGGGTCCTCCGCCGGATCAACCTGTTCAAGCGACGCTCGCCGGCCGATCCGCGCAAGGAGCAGATGATCGCGGCCAACGTCGACACGGTGTTCATCGTTGCATCGTGCAACCAGGATTTCAGCGTCGCGCGGCTCGAGCGGTATCTGGTGCTGGCTCGCGAGGTCGGCGTGCAGCCGGTGGTGGTTCTGACCAAGTCCGACCTGACCGATACGCCGGAGACATTCGCCGCCGCTGCCCGATCGATCGAACCGGGCTTGCTGGTCGAAACCGTCGATGGTCGCGATGCCGACGACGTCGCGCGTCTCGCCGCGTGGTGCGGACCGGGCAAGACCGTCGCGTTTCTCGGATCGTCGGGTGTCGGCAAGTCGACCCTCGTCAACACGCTGCGGGGCTCCGACAGTATCGCGACGCAGGCGATCCGGGCCAACGACGGTACCGGCCGCCATACGACGACCGTCCGCGAGATGCATCGTCTCGAACGAGGCGGGTGGCTGCTCGACCTGCCGGGAATGCGCGAACTACAGCTCTCCGAGGCCGCTACGGGCATAGCCGAGGTCTTCGACGACTTCACCCTCATCGCGCAGCAGTGCCGCTTTTCGAACTGCTCGCATATGGTCGAACCGGGTTGCGCGATCCAGGCGGCCATCGCGGCCGGGACCCTGACCTCGGCACGGTTTGACCGTTGGCGCAGGCTTGCGGCGGAGGAAAAAGGGCCCGCGTCAACGGGCGGTCGACGGCGGTCCTAGGCGTGCGCCCTGCGATGGCGTGGCGCCTGGCGGGTCGTCGCTAGCGTCGTGTGTCAGTCGCCGCCCCGCCGATGCCGTGACGGACAGCAATGTCGTAGTGTCCGTGCGCGGGACCTTCTACGATCCGCCGTCTGCCTTTCGTTTTCCGATCTGTACGAAGCCGCGGGTGGCGCGTCCGCCTGACGTGCCTATTTTCGCTTCCGCTTCCGCTTGACCACGGTGCTTTTGCACGGAAAGTTCAGACGCAAGGCATCGCGCACGACAAAGGATGGCGCGTCGCCCCATCTTTCGTCGTGCGTGCGCAGGTATCGACGGACCGACGCAACCGTGTCGAGCGTCGAGGCGTGCGCGGGCGATGGACAGATCTGGTGTGCCTGCGACAACGTGTCGAACGCGCCGATGATGTAGCCGGTGCAGAAGGTGGCGGCAGGATCGGAGTCCTTGCCGCGACAATCCCTGACCAGTTGCTCGGTCGTCAGCGAACTGACGACGACAGGTGCTTTCGCCGATGCCAGTGCGGCGATCATCAACAGGATCATGCGGTTCTTCTCTTCGATCGAGCTGGCGTGATGGTCATGCGGCCGGTTCGCGTTCCGCCGCGACGTCGAGATACGGCAGCAGGCGAAGCCGCGGGAACACCTCGTCGAGCGTTTTCGTGTCCGGCAGGATATAGACGACGCCGCCCGTCTTCCTGAGCAGAGGGCTGAGTTTGCGCGTGTAGAATGGCGTGCCGACGTTGATGCAACCGAACGAGATGCGGTTATCGTCCGGCGAAGGCGAAAGAAGCCGCTGAACGCGCTTCTCTTTCTTGTTCGTCGTGATGACCGCATGCAGTGCGACGGAATTGGCGTAATCCACCCACAGCACACGTTGATGGCCAAAGGCGCGACCGAACTTCGCGACGTACCGGCCGGCTGGCGTCGTCCGCTCGGCTGGCCCGATATCTTCGAGTTTCTTGGCGCCGACACCCGGCGAGGAGTCATCGCCTACACCGATACCGAGCAGCACGGGTGTCTGCCCGAGAAGCTTTCCATCAGCCGCGAACAGATAGAGCAGCGCGGCCGGCTTATCGATGACGATGTAGGGTAGCGCGCCGTTGTCTTGCGCCGCGTGGATCCAGGCGATCAATCGCGAGGCGGACTCCGTCGGGATGGAAGGAGGGGCGGCGACTTGGGTGCTGGCGACCTTGCGCTTCGCATGCGTCGTTTTCGCAGACGAGGCCTTCGCAGACCCGGCTTTCGCAGGCGAGGCTTTGGCTTGGCGCGCGGTACGGCCGGCGGTTTGCGCGCTCGAACCGCACGGTGCCACCGCAAGCGACAGCAACGCGACAATTCGAAACGAAAAGGAAAACGGCCCTGGGACTCTCATTCGTGGATTTTGCAGGGCCGTTTTCCGTTACTGACGATGTTGGTGGCGATCAGCCGCGCGGCTTGCGCTGACGCTGCTTCTGTTGCTGCTGCATCTGCTGGTCAAGGCCATCGACGCGACCATTGAGCTGGTCGATACGCTGACCGTTCTGCTGAGCCTGACCGGCTGCAGCCTGCGCCTGCGTAAGTGCCTGGCCCGACGTCCCTTCGACAGTGCGCAGCCGGCCGTCGATGCCATCGATCCGCGTGTTCACCGTAGCGATCTGATCGTTGACATAGCCCTTGGTCGCACAGCCACCGAGGCCGACCGAGCCGACCAGGATCAACGCCACGACCGAACGCTTTGCAAAGGTGGAATTCATTCTCGAACCTCTCTGTAATGGTATTCCGCGCAACCAAGCTCCCGGCCCGGACCTTTTGGCAATTGATTTTGGGTGAGATGTGCGTGTTCCGGGTCAAGATGAACCACTCTGCTTCGGCAACGTGGCGGCCAACTGCGATCGACCGTCACCTTCCCTTACAGCGTCTTAGCGTGCGCTCGTTTCGCTTGGAGCACCGGCGGCGTCTTCGTACCACTGCGCATATGGCGTGCCGGCAACCATCCGGCGATTGAGGTCCGGCGTGCCGTCATGCCACCATACCTGCCCACGTTCGCCGAGCGCGACCTTCGCCAGGTCGACGTTGGCACGAGCCTCGGCCAATGCGTCCTTGTCGGCCTTGCGCAACGCGACACCCACCGCACGTCTGGCCTGCATCAGTTCGGCGACCAGAGCGCTGCGACGCTCCTCGGGCAACGAGGGATCGGATCGTCGCCAAAGCCTCCCCCGAACGACGAAGTATCGACCGTCCGGGGTTACCGGGTGCACGTCTGCAGTCATGCCGCAGTCATGGCTCAGCGTATCTTCTTCGCCGGGGCGGCGGTGAAATCGGGATCCTTGTTCGCAACCCAGTCGACGAACTTGCGGATGGTCGGATGCGCGAGCAGGCTGTCGACGTCCATCCCGGCGCGCTGCAGTTCCGAATTGGTGAAATTGGTGGTCAGCGTCTGCTGGCAGACCGGGTGCATCGGCACGACATCGCGTCCCCCCCGGCTTTTCGGCACGGGATGATGCCAGACGATGGTGGCCCCGGTCGGTCGCCCGCACAACCAGCATTGCTCCGTTTTCGGAGCGTCCGGCTCGGCGGCAAGCGGGTCCTCATACGGCATGTGTTTCGAATGTTTGCGAGCCATGGGTGTACCTGAGCTGTGTCGACGGGCGCTTTCGACGGTCGATCTCTCAGAGCCCTTTCGTCGTCGTCGCGCAAGTCGATGCACGGTTAAAGATTGCGTGGGCTGCATCCCGTTCGTCGCGAAACGCGTTTGCGCTTCACCCGTCGCTGGACCGACAGCGTTTACCGAATTGCCTGGAGGCGTTGCATGCCGAAGACCATCGTTGCCGACCTGTTTGCCGAAACGCTGCATCTGGCCGGGGTCCAGCGCATCTACGGGGTCGTGGGCGACAGCCTGAACGGACTGACGGACAGCCTGCGGCGACAGGGCAAGATCGAGTGGGTCCATATGCGCAACGAGGAGGCTGCCGCGTTCGCCGCGGGCGCGGAGGCGCAACTGACCGGCCGGCTCGCGGTTTGCGCCGGGTCATGCGGGCCCGGCAATCTACATCTCATCAACGGCCTGTACGACTGTAACCGGACGCGCGTCCCGGTGCTGGCGATCGCAGCACAGATTCCGAGCGGCGAGATCGGGTCGAACTATTTTCAGGAAACCCGTCCCGAGGCGCTCTTCCGCGAATGCAGCGTGTATTGCGAGACGATCTCCGACGCCGACCAGATGCCGCGGACGCTGGAAACCGCGATCCGCGCCGCCGTCGGTCATCGCGGCGTTTCGGTCGTCGCGATGCCGGGCGACGTGGCGTTGCGGTCGACCACCGGTACGCTTGCCCGATCGGCGGGGGCTCTGTTGCCACCACGCTCTGCGACGGTTCCTGCCGATGCCGATATCGGTGCGTTGGCGGCGTTGCTGAATGGTGCTTCGAAGGTGACGATCCTCGCTGGGCGCGGTTGTCGTTCCGCGCACGCCGAATTGCTGCAGGTCGCCGAACGGCTTCAGGCGCCGATCGTCCACGCACTCGGCGGCAAGGAATTCATTGAATACGACAATCCGTACGACGTCGGCATGACCGGGCTGATCGGCTTTTCGAGCGGGTATGATGCGATGATGGGCTGCGATGTCCTGCTGATGCTGGGTACGGATTTCCCCTATCGCCAATTCTACCCGGTCGACGCCAAGGTTGCGCAGATCGACCTGCTTCCCGAAAATCTCGGACGGAGGACGGCGATCGATATCGGGCTGGTCGGCGATGTCGGTGCGACGCTGACGGCGTTGGTCCCGCGTCTGACCGGCGCGCGTGATGGCGCATTCCTGCAGTCCGCGCGAGACAATTACGCCGAGGCCCGTAAAGGACTCGACGAACTCGCCTCGGGCACTCCGGGCAGCGGGGTGATCCATCCTCAACACGTCGCACGGGTCGTCAGCGAATATGCGGCCGACGATGCGGTGTTTGCCTGCGACGTCGGCACGCCGACGATCTGGGCTGCGCGCTACCTGAAGATGAACGGAAGGCGGCGCCTGATCGGATCGTTCAACCACGGCTCGATGGCCAACGCGTTGCCGCAGGCGATCGGCGTGCAAGCCGCTTTCCCGGATCGGCAAGTCGTCACGCTGTCAGGCGATGGCGGTCTGGCGATGCTGATGGGCGAGTTGCTCACCGTTCGCCAGCTCGGGCTTCCAGTGAAGATCATCGTGTTCAACAACGGCACGCTTGGTTTCGTCGAGATGGAGATGAAGGCTGCGGGGTTGATCGAAACGGGCGTCGCGTTGGACAATCCCGATTTTGCGGCGATGGCGCGGGCGATCGGCATGCACGGCGTGCGGATCACGGATCCGGGCGACGTTGAGGCAGGCGTTCGCGATGTCCTGGCGCATCCGGGACCGGCGCTGCTCGATGCGGTGACGGCGCGTAACGAATTGTCGATGCCGCCCAAGATCACGTTGGAGCAGATGCGGGGCTTCACGCTTTACATGGCCAAGGCCATCATCAGCGGTCGCGGAGATTCGGTCGTCGAATTGGGCAAGACGAATGTCGGTTTGCTGAAGCGATTGTTCTAAACGATGCCGTTTCAGCATTACTGATAGCGTGCCGTTCGGTCGAAGCCGACATTCGTTTTGGCCATCTTGGCGAGCTTGCGAACGTAGGACCGGACATGGCGGTCGAAGCGGGTGTCGTCATACACGCCGCGCCAGATGAACTCGTCGCGATCCAATAGCGTCTTCAGATCGACGGCGAAGCGCTTCTGGTCGATCGCCGAATCCTTTGCCTGCATCAGGGTGCAGACCATCTCCTCGGCACTCGCCTTGTCGCAATCGTCCTGCTGGCCCCAGCCACCACGCTCGGCCGCGACCTGATCCGCGCGTGATGCCGCGATCCGGCTATCCAGCCACTTGCGGACTTTCGCCGCGTCCCAGTCGGTCGGACCTTCGTTTGCCATTGCTCATTCCCGATCGCGCAGTCGGCGGCGGTAGCGCCGGTCCTTTTCGCGAGCCCGCTTCATAACGAGCGCCATGCGCTTTGGAAAATACGGTCGCAGTTCGCTCGGTAAGATAACCCCGCTATGCCGTTAGGTACGGAACTGCTGGTGATCGCGCGGTCCGCATCAACCCCGGTTTTTAGTCTCCGGCATCGCAACCAGATACAGCCCCAGGCCAAGCCCGGCCACGACCGCCAAGGTCAGGAAGCCGGCGGTATAGCCGGCGCTTACGATGATTGCGCCTGCCAGTGACGCCGACAGCGCCGCGCCGAGCCCTTGCGCGCTTGCGACCGCGCCCTGGCTGACGTTGAAGCGGCCGGTGCCCTTGGTCAGGTCGGCGATCACGACCGGGAACAGCGCGCCGAAGATACCTGCGCCGATGCCGTCGAGCGCCTGCACGCCGACCAGCCACCACGGATCATTGGACACGGTGTACAGCGCACCACGCGCGGCCAGGAACGCGAACGCCACGAGGAACAGCGGTTTGGTCCCCCATTTCTCGGTGTTGCGTCCGACGACGATCGCGACCGGCACCATCACCAATTGCGCGGCGACGATGCACGCGGCGGTGAGCGATGTCGCCTGATCCTTGCCGACCGTGCGTGAGAGAAGCTGGCTGACCGACGTGAGCATCGCGGCATTGGCGAGATGGAACAGGAACGCGGTTGCCGCGAAGATCATCAGCGGCTTGTTCTCGATCAGCACCTTCCAGCCGCTTGGCTCCTCACAATCATTTTCCGGTTCGCAGTCCAGGCCGCGCGCGACGGCGTTGTCGATCGCGTCGTTGTTGATCCTGGACGCGGTGACGATGCTCGCCACGGTCAGCCCGCCCATCAGCCAGAACACGACGACGGGTCCGAACTTCCACGCCAACACGCCCGCCAAGGCCGCGGAGACCGCGTTGCCCGCATGATTGAACGCCTCATTGCGCCCGACGCGTTTGGCGAACAGCTTCGGCCCGACCAGTCCGAGCGTGATCGCCGATATTGCCGGCGCGAATACCGCACCGGCGACGGCCGCAACCGACTGGGTCAGCGCCACGACCGTGAAGCCCGTCACGATCGGCAGCGAGATGCTGCTGAGCGTCACGAGCAGCGCGGCGATCATGACGATCTGCGGCTTGTTCCTGGCGCGATCGATCAGGCTGCCCGCCGGGGTCTGCGATATCAGCCCGACGATCCCGGCGATCGTTAGCACCGCGCCGACGGTCGCTTCGTTCCAGCCATGCGCCGGCCCCCGGACGGCCAGCAGGTAGATGGCAAGATACGGCCCCAGCCCATCGCGGACGTCTGCGAGGAAGAAGTTCAGTGCGTCCAGCGTCCTGCCGGGGATGGGTTCGCTGCCTGTCGTCTCGCGCGTTTTTCCCGCGGGAGCGGTGTCCATCATAGCCATGACAATTCCTGAAGATCGCGATTGTGGGACACGGAACGTTCGCGCAACGGCGGGGCGGTAAACTACTGACTTAGATTAGGCTTTCCCGGCCGGGGTAACATCCTCTGTCGAATATCTCCAATGATCTCAAAACCTAAACTGAAACTGAACGCGGGTGGGGAGGGTGATTTACGCGCGAATTTATGGGTGGTGGGCAACCGGTGGTCTCGTGACAGGCTACCTGCGCCTTATCGTTGGACGTGCGGAAACTCGGTGGAGGCGACAAGCGCGCCCCGATGTCGGGCTATACCCTTACCTTCTGCGCTAGCTTCAGTCCGCGCCGGTCATCGTCGAAAAGTTGTGCGAGCCGCTGCCGGTCGCGAGGAGATCTGGTCGCGGCGTTATCGGCCCAGCGCGCACCGCGACTGACGTCGCTCCGAGGCCGACAGGGAAGCTGGTTTGGCGCTGGCTATAGTCCGGCGTCCGGACCGCGTTCGCCAGGACGACGCTGTGCGGATACGCAAACCGCATCCGTTCCCCGACGATGACGACGCCGCGAATACCGAGTTGATCGAGCGTGGCACGGGCTTCGCTCGGTGTTCGCGCGGTCAGGACATATCCGCGGCCCATGAAGTCGCTGGTCGATAGCCACTGCGACGCGCGCGCGACCCAGATCCGCCGCTGTCCGCCATCAGCATAGGCGGCCGCGGCGATCACCGCGCCTTCACCGCCGGCCCGGCCGTCGACCAGCCAGATACCCGGCGTATCGATGATGGTCCGCGCGATCGCTGGCGCGCCGAGGTCCGGCTTGGCCGGGAGGTGCGCCAGAGCCACGGCGGGGATGGCGAGCGTGGCGACGGTGCAAGCAACAGCGGCCGCGCGATAGACCGCCGCAAGCGTCCACAAGGCTTGAACGCCCAACGCAGCCAGGATTGCACACCACGGCAGCAGCGGAAGGATGTAGCGATCGACCAACGCGACCGGGATCGCGGCCTGGAAGATCAACGTGGCGAGAATGACGGAGACGGATAGTCTGACGACGGCCCCCGAGCGGGGATCCTGCCAGCCTTTGATCGTGCCGATCACAACGAGGAAAATGCCGCTCCAACCCAGATTGGCGTGCACCGCCCGGAGATTGGCGACGAGCGAGTCCCAGGCATAGGCCAGACCTGGCGCATAATTGAAACCGCCGGCTGAGATTTTGAAGGAGATCAGATACCAAGGCAGGATCAGCAGACCGGTAATGGCGCCGGCGATCCACAGCTTCCGATCGCGGAGTAGCGGCCATCGCCACGACAGGACGATATCGATCGCCGGTACAAGGGCGACGAGCAGCCCGTTACCCTTCACGAGCGTCGAAAACACCGCGAGCGCGGAGAACAGTGCGAGGCGTGACCAAGAAGGGCGGTCAGCCGCTGCCAGCCAGGCGATGGCGGCAAGTCCGACGACCAGCGTCACCGGCTGATCGAGCAGAAAATAGCGCGCGCTTTCGGCCTCAAGCGGCAACAGCAACACGGCGAATGCCGCGGCGATTGCCAGGCGCGGTGTGCCCGCCCGGAACAGGCCCCAACCCACAAGCGATGCCGGAAGGCCGGCGATGAACGCGCTGAGGATTGCCGCGCCGAAGGCGGAGGGGCGCAGGATAGCGAAGAGGGGCGCGATCAGTGCGTACCAGCCGGGGGGCCAATGGCCGATCGAAAGCTTCGGAAAGTGCGCGTAAAAGCCCTGCGCGAAGGTCATGGGCGAGGGCAGGCCAGCCCGCAGCCAGTCGCCGATGAACAGCGTGTTCACGTAATGCGAGGACTCATCGGGATCGATGAAGCTCGCCGAAAGACCGCCCGTCAGCGCGGCGAGCGCGAGCGCCGCCAGCCCGAGAAGCGGCGCGAGTGCGATTGTTCGCGTGACGGCCCCCCGGTTGGTCATCGGGGAAAACTAACCCACTGCGCAGCCGATCGCCATGATCATTCGGTACCATTCTGGCGCCGATCGCCTGGCCCGAAGCCGATGCCGTGCGGGCAGCAAGGGCTTCGGGCCGAACGCGACATTCGGTCAGAAAGCGCCGGACAGCGTGAAGAACACCTGCCGCGGGGGCGTCGCGTAGCTGTTATAGGTCTTGCTCGCCGCGCCGACGACGACTTCGTAGATGCCCTTGCGATTGGTCAGGTTGGAGACGTTGACCGAAAGCCGCAGCGTCTTGAGGCCTATGCCGCTGATCGGTGGCAGCGCGTAGCCGGCCTGTGCGCTCAGCAGCAGGCGGCCCGATACCGACTGATCGTTGGTGTAGGTGGCGAACCGGCGGCCGACGAAGTCGCCGATCACCTGCACGTCGAACGGGCCATCGTTCGCGCTGGCCACAACCTTGTTGAGCCATTTTGCGGTGTTCGGCACGTACTTGCCCGACGTCGGCACGACCGTCGTGCCGCTGATGTAATTGTCGTTATATTTCGAGCTGTTGTACGACAGCGCATCGTACAGCGAGAAATGCGGTCCGAACCGCAACGTCGTCGCGAAATCGACGCCGTTGGTCGTGACGCCACCGACATTCTGGAGGATCGACACGCCGCCGATGACCGACGAAATCACCGGAGTTGCGCTGATCTGCAACAGGCGGTTGCTGAAATCGACGTGGTAATAGTTCAGCTGCGTTTCGATCCCGGTGATCGGACCCAGCGATACCTGTCGATGCGACCGGACGCCGGCTTCGTAGGTCCACGAGCTTTCGGGCGACGTCCCGGCCTTCAACTGGTCGAACGCCTGCTGGCTGCCGAGATTATAGGGGGAAAGCCCGGCTGCAACCGAGGTCTGGAACTGGCGGACATTCTTCTGCGCGTTGGCGAACAGCTGCTCCGACGAGGTCACGTCCCAGGTACCGCCGATCGCCGGCAGGAACCATTTCTTAGTGCTGATCTTGCCTTCGGGCAGGCCGGTCGAGGCGCCCGACAACGCGCCCGGCAGTGGCTGAACGGGTACCGCGCCATTGGCGAACTGCAAACTCGACTTGAAGCCGGCCTCCAGCGTGACGGCGGGCGTGACGTGCCAGCGGTCCTGCAGATGGAACTGGACGATATCGACATCCACGTCGCTGCCATATTGGGTCAGGCGGCGCAGCGCCGGATCGGCGCGGACATAGGGCGTCGAGGGATTGTCGTTCGGAAAGGCGTACCAGCGGCGGCGGACGGTGTTCGCGTTGTGCTCGTACCATCCGCCCAGTTCGATCTCGTGGTTGCCGACGTCGATCGCGAGCCGCGACAACAGGCCCTCGCGGTCGACGGTGTATTCGGTCGTCCGCAGTGCATAGCCCGAATCGCCGAACACCTGCTTCAGGTTCTGGCCGGGATAGTAGATGCGAAACAGCGCGGGCAGGCCGGCTACCGTGATCGGCCCGGCGATCTGCCCCTCGCCGTCGTCATGATGGTAATACGCCTGGTTCGAAAACGTCACGGCATCCGAGAAGCGATAGTCGAGCTTCAGATAGCCGAGATAGTCCTTGCGCTGCGCGTCGCCGTAATAGTTCAGGTAATTGGCCGGCGCGTTGGCGGGCACGTTGCCGTCGGCATCCAGATAGGCGAGCGCTGCGGCGAAGTTCGGATACAGCAGGCCGCGATAATAGGGTTCGATCCCGCCGGCATTGTGCGCGACCGAATCCTGGTTCGGCTCCTGCTTGTTGGAATAGGCGAGATAGCCGGTCAGCGTGACGTGACTGTCCTTGTGGACGACCTTCGCATTGACCTGATAGCCGCCCTGCTTCGCGTCGAACTCCCACGCGCGTGCCTTCTGGCGGACCGCGGACAGATAGCCGCTGTTGGTGCCGCCAAGGCCTTCGAACTCGCCGCTGTCGATCCGCAGATAGCTGCGTTGCGCATCGTAGCTGCCCAGCGTCTGTGCGAAGCGGAGACCCAAATCCCGTGCGGGATCGCTCGTGAACGTCTCGATCGCGCCGCCCAGATTGCTCGCCGATGCGGTGCCGAGATCGGCGGCACCCGACGACAGGCGGACTTGGCCGACATTCTCGCTGATCACCGCGCGTTGTGGCGAGAGACCGTTGAAATTGCCGTAGGATTGATCGCCCAAGGGCACGCCGTCGAGCGTGAAGCCGAGCTGGTTCTGGTTGAACCCGTGGACGACGAGCGAGATGTTCTGTTCGTTGTTGCCCCACGGATCGGCGGTTTCGAACTGGACACCGGGCAGCGTCTGGATCGCCTTGACGGGGTTCACGCCCGGCATGGTCTTCTGCATTTCGACGCCCGACAGCGCGACCGAAGACCGCGTCGTGCGGCTGGCGGTCACCATGATCGTGCCGTCGGCGTTATCGTTACGGGGCGTGTCTTGGGTCACCTCGCTGGCGGCGGGTGCGGCTGCGGGTGTGCCATCTGCAACGGCCGCACCATTCGCTGGCACCGGCGCGGCCTGTCCAACCGACGGCGTTGCACAGGCCATCAGCCCAATCGCGGCCGAAGACAGGTATAGCGAAGCGCGACACACGCCGCGGAACTCGAACATTGCAGATCCCCTTGTCACCGCTCAAATGCGGATTGAGGGGCGGCCACTAGGCGGGGTCCGCGACACAGCGGTGTCGATACGATTACATATATTATACAGTTGCGACGAAACGCTTCAGGATACGGTCGGGCGTGCGATGGCCCCGGTCGGCTGTCGTCATCCCGTTAAACGAGCGCAGTAGCCGCGGACGTGCGACCTGTGCGGCAGTATCGCGGACGGGATGTTGCGACGCGTGCACTCGGTCAGGCGATCTTTTCAATTATCGCAGGCACGTTCAACGCCTATCGAGATCGTCGAGTACGTCCATACGTATCGAAATGCAGCGAGATCGTCGCAGAACGATCACTCAAAAGGGACCAATCCATGACCGTTTATCGTACCGCGCTGGCGCTTACCGCCTCGGTCTTCGCCCTGGCCAGCGCGTACCCCGTATTCGCGCAAGATGCGCCGGCCGTCGCCAGCGCAGACGCGGGCGCGGGCGCGTTGCCCGATACGCAGGACGACATCATCGTTACCGGAACACGCGCCGTCGGCCGATCGAGGCTCGACAGTGCGTCGCCGGTCGACGTGCTGAGTTCGGCGGCACTCCAGCGGCAGGGGACGACCGAACTCGGTGCGGCGCTGTCGGCGATCGCGCCGTCGATCGACTTTCCGCGGCCGTCCGCGGTCGATGGCACCGACGCGATCCGTCCCGCGACGCTGCGCGGTCTTCCGCCCGACCAGACATTGGTGCTGGTCAACGGCGTGCGCGGCCATACGGCGGCGTTGCTGAATGTCGGCGGCTCGGTCGGGCGCGGGGCGGCTGCGGTCGATCTGAATACCATTCCGACGGTGGCGCTCGACCGGATCGAAGTGCTTCGCGACGGCGCGTCGGCGCAATATGGCTCGGACGCGATCGCCGGCGTCGTCAACCTGCGCCTGCGCGAGGCGCGGTCCGGCGGCGGCGCGACGGTCAATTACGGCTTCTACAACACCGATATCGATACCGCGCGCGGCAGCCGCAGCACCACTGGCGAGCACGCCGTGACGGTATCTGGCTGGCAGGGCATTGGCTTCGGCGAGGACGGGTTCCTGACCGTGTCGGGCGAGTATCTGAATCGGCAGGCGACCAATCGTGCCGATTTCGATCCGCGCGTCACGCCGACCCGCGTCACCGGCAGGTTTGGGGATCCCCAGGTCGGGCAGTACAGCATCTTCGCCAACGCCGGCACGACCCTGACGGGCACGTGGAAGCTCTATGGCTGGCTCGGCTATCAGGACCGCGACACGCGCAGCGCCGCCTTCCCGCGGCTCGACAACGCCACCACCCGGCTTGCCGGCTACACCGACGGTTTCCTGCCGCTGATCAATACCAAGTCGCGCGATCTCAACTCAGCGGTCGGCCTCAAGGGCGAGGTCGCCGACTGGAACGTCGACCTGAACGTCAGCTATGGACGCAACAAGATCGGCTTCCGTACGCTCAGTTCGGCCAATTATGCGTATGGCGCGGCGACGCCAAAGGACTTTTCCGATGGCGCGCTGATCTACGACCAGCTCGTCGCCGGGCTCGACGTCAGCCGCAAGCTCGACGTGTTGCAGGGGCTGAACGTCGCGTTCGGCCTGGAAGGACGCCGCGAAGGCTTTGAGATACAGGCCGGCGAGCTCGCCTCGTACGGCTACCCGACCACCGGCGCAGTCGCCGGTGCCTCGCCAGGCGCCCAGGGGTTCGGCGGCTTTTCCCCGGCGAACGTGGTCGACCGCCATCGTCGCAACGGCAGCGTCTATCTCGATCTCGAGGCGCAGGTGACCGACAAGCTGCTCGTCGGCGTGGCGGCGCGCGGCGAGGACTATTCGGATTTCGGCAAGACCGGTACCGGCAAGATTTCCGCACGCTATGATTTTGCACCGTGGTTCGCGTTGCGCGGTACCGCCTCGACCGGCTTCCGCGCACCGGCACTCCAGCAGCAATATTACACCTCAATCGCGACCGTCATTCAGGACGGCGTACCGATCCAGACGGGCACCTTCCCGTCGGTCAGTCCCGTCGCGACGCGGCTGGGCGGCCTGCCGCTCGAGCCGGAGAAGTCGACCAACCTCTCGGTCGGCACGGTGCTGCGGTTCGGACGCTTCGACCTGACCGTCGATGCGTACCGGATCCGCATCCGCAACCAGATCGGCCTGTCGGAGAACATCACGACGTCGACCAGCCAGTCGGCCGCAGTCAACGCGCAGATCGCCAGCCTGCTCGCAGGGTCGGGCGCGACGGCGGCGCGGTTCTTCGTCAACGGTCTCGCCTCGACCACCAAGGGTATCGACGCGGTCGCGCATTACCGCATGCCGACCGATGCCGCCGGCACGTTCGACCTGACGATCGCGGGCAACGTCAACGACAGCGACGTGACGCGCGTGCCGACCTCGACCTCGACGCTGAACCCCGCGCCGACGCTGTTCGCGCGCAGCCGCATCCTGACGCTGGAGGACGGTACGCCGGGTGTGAAGGTCACCGGATCGGTCGACTGGTCGCTCGACCGGCTGGGTGCGCTCGCCCGCGTCACCTATTATGGCGACGTCAACCAGCCGGGAACCACGCAAGCCGCGGACGTTCACAGCGGTAAGCACGTCATCACCGATGTCGAACTCCGCTATCAGGCAACCAGGGGTGCGCAACTCGGACTGGGCGTGAGCAACCTGTTCGACGTGTATCCCGATCAGACGATCCCGGCGAACAACACGACCGGGGTGATCGGCTTTCCCTATTACTCGCCGTTCGGCTTTAACGGACGCTACCTCTACGCGCGTGCCGGGCTCAGCTGGTAGGTAGGGCGATGACGTCCGGACCGGGCTCGCTCTTTTCCGGACGTCGGCCGAGTCAGCCGATCGATGCAGTCAGTCGACGAAGCCGACGAACACTGCGGCCTCGTCGACCGAACGGCGCTCGGACACGACCGCGTTGGCGGGAAAGTCCTCGTCTGGCCAACCCAGCGCGATGCTCTTCATGATGACCTGATCGTCGGGGATGCAGGCGTGTTCGCGCACGACAGGCGACTGCATGATCCCCTGGCTGTTGATGACCGTACCTAGCCCGCGCGACCATGCCGCGTTGACGAGTGCGGTGGCCACCGCGCCGCAGTCGAACGCGGTATCGTCGCTACCGGCGACGTCGCGGTCATAGGTGATTATGATGCAGACGGGAGCATCGAACTGGCGAAAGCCGCGCATGACCCAATCCTGCCGGGCGTCCTTGTCGTCGCGAGCGATGCCCATTGCCGAGAACAGCTGTTTGGCGACGCCGATCTGACGCTCGCGGTGCGCGCCCGCAAAAGCCTCGCCGGTGCGAAACTCGCGCGATTGCGGGACGCCGGCCGCCATGCGCTGCGTGTTGCCCGTCCGGATCGCATCGAGTGCGTCGCCGCCGACGACGTAGAAATGATAGGGCTGCGTGTTCATCGACGACGGGGCGCGCATCGCGAGCATCAGGACCTCCTCGATGACCGCCCGCGGGACGGGGGCCGGCAGATAGCCGCGAATGCTTCGCCGACCGAGGATTACGTCATCGAAGTTCATGGGCCCGCTCCGTCGCTTTGGTCTGCGCAGTGCATACAGAATTCTCCTCCGTCGGACAGCCCGACGAAAACGCTGAACGGGGCGGCGAAAGATGACAGCAAGTGTGACAAAGATCACATGGAACATCGGGTGATCGTCGACGGTATTTTGTGGGTCTGCTTCAACACGAAGGAACTCAGTATGCGTCGCACCGCTCTCCTTATTCTGCCGATGATGATGATGTCGGTGTCGCCTGCCTTGGCCAAGGGATGCATCCGTGGCGCGGCCGCCGGCGGTGTCGGCGGCCATTTCGTCGGCAAGGGCCATGCCGTGATGGGTGCCGCCGCCGGTTGCGTGATCGCGCACCATCATTACGCCAAGCAGGCGCGTGCCCAAAAGGCTGCCGCCCGTTCGCACGGCTGAGGACGAATAGTTCGCTTTGCCGGTCGGTTAATTCGACCGGCGAAGTGTCACTTCGCGCGAACGCCGGTTGGTGCGTAAAACGCTGATCATAGTACAGAAATACCTGAATATTTTTTCGTTCCGGTGAGTTTAGGAAGCAGCAAGATGCCAGCGGGTTCGAGCGAACCCGAACGTCTTATTCCCCAACACGGAATGTATCATGATCGCCTACCGACCCACCGCTATCCTGACCTCGGGCACCGGCGCTCTGTCGCTGGCCGCGTTGCATCAACTTGCGGCCTCCTGACTTATGCTGCTTCGCTGGATCGACGGGTCCGCCTTGTGAGCCAAGTGGCAAATCGATCGATCGGGATACGGACGTGGGTTCGGACGTTTCGGATCCGATTCATTCGCACACTGAATCATTCGGCAAACGCCAGCAGGACCCGGTAATTCGTACCGGCTCCTGATGTCCCGCGCCGTGGTGGCACTGATTTTCAACCAAGGAGATACCTCATGAACAACGACACACTCGCCGGCACGGGTTCGGATCTTGGCGGCAAGCTCAAGGAAGGTCTCGGCAACGCGACCGGCGACAAGTCGCTCCAGTCCGAAGGCGTCGCGGATCAGTTGAGCGGTACGGTCCAGAAGACCTATGGTCAGGCCAAGGACGCAGTCGAAGAGAACGTACGTCCGCTCGTCGACTATGTTCGCCAGTTCTCGAAGGAGCGTCCGTTCGCCGCCGCGGCCGTGGCAGGCGTTCTCGGGATCGCGCTGATCAACACCCTGCGCGGCAAGTAAGCGACTTGGCGGGGGCGATCCGATCGCTCCCGCCATTTTAGCGAACGGGGACCAAATGAGGTAAATACGACATCGCAGGAAACGCGATTTGACGCGAGCACAGGAGTGTCTGAAGTCCGTCGCACGCCGTCTCATTGGACTTCCGCTCCCGACACCATGGACACGGCCGATCGCAACTGCGCGACGTTTGGCTAGACGTTGACCTGTACGAGCGCTTTCGGTGGCTGCCGCGCGGTTGTCCAGAATGCGGGTACGTCCCCGCAACGGTTGGCATGGCAGCTATCGCTCAATCGCTGGCGTTCTATTCTCACGGGTACAGATCGGTCACTTGGCCGGACAGGCGATACGCGTTGGACTCAATGATTGCGGACGATTGAAACTTTGCGAGGTCAGCAAGACATGACAGGGCATACCGACTTCAACGCTCGGTACGATACGCGGCACGATATCGGGAGTCTCAAGCTCCGGTCGGACGACGAATGGGAGGGACTGTGGCACGCCGATGATGGCCGTGCGCGCCCAACCCGGACGATGGAACTCTGCATGGTCGCCGTCGGAGCGGTCGTGGCATTGGTGATCGCCCAGCGCGGATGGCGTCGCGTCTCCACGCCGGTAAAGCCGTTCGTGCCCTCGGCGGCCGACATTCACGTTCGGTTGCCGCCACCGCGCTGACTATAATTTCTACATGTGTTCGGGCGCGCCATTCCTGCCTCGAGCACTAGGCAATCCTACTGCGGTGATCGCAGCGTACGTTTCAGCGCGTCGTGCCAGCCGGCAACCAGCACCGTCCGGCGGTCATCAGTCATCGAAGGTTCAAAACAGCGATCGCGCGACCATAGCGCTTCAAGCTCGTCCAGGCCGGACCACACGCCTGTAGCTAGCCCGGCATGAAACGCCGCCCCGCGCGCGGTCGTCTCGAGATCCTCCGGGCGTTCGATCGGCACCTCGAGCAGGTCAGCCAGAAACCCGCACAGCCAGTCGTTGGCCGCCATGCCGCCATCGACACGAACCGTGGCCGGTCGTCCACCGCCGTCCGCAATCATCGCCGCGACCAGATCGAGCGTCTGGTAGCCGACTGCCTCCAGAGCGGCGCGGGCGAGATGCGCCTGCGTAGCACCTAGCGTAAGCCCGAAGATTGCCGCCCGCGCGTCGGCGTCCCAATGCGGCGCGCCTAGTCCGACGAAGGCCGGCACCATGTAGACGCCGTGGTTGTCGGGGACCTGCGTCGCCATGTCGTCGGTATCGCGCGCATGGGTGATGACCCCGATTCCGTCGCGCAGCCACTTTACCGCCGCACCCGCAACGAAGATTGATCCCTCGAGCGCATAGGTCGTCTTGCCGTTCAGGCGATAGGCCGGCGTCGTCAGCAGTCGCTGTTTCGACCGGATGGCGTCCGTCCCGGTGTTGAGCAGCATGAAACAGCCGGTCCCGTAGGTCGACTTGGTCATGCCGCGCTTGAAGCATGCCTGGCCGAACAAGGCCGCTTGCTGATCGCCGGCGATGCCCGCAACCGGGATCTGGGCATCGAACAGACCGGGCGCGGTCAACCCGTATTCATGGGCATTGTCGTGAACCGCGGGCAGCATGGCGATCGGAACGCCGATCAGGTCGCACATCGCCGGGTCCCAGCGGTCTTCGCGTATGTTCCACAACAGGGTGCGCGACGCGTTGGTGACGTCGGTCGCGTGGACGGTGCCCCCCGTCAGCCGCCATAGCAGGAAACAGTCGACCGTACCGAATGCGAGCAGCCCTCGCTCCGCACGTTCGCGAGCCCCTGCGACATGATCGAGGATCCACGCAATCTTGGTCCCCGAGAAATACGGGTCGAGCAGCAATCCGGTGCGCTCGCTGACCTCCGCCTCGGCGCCCGCCGCGCGCAATTCCGCGCAGCGGGGCGCCGTCCGACGATCCTGCCACACGATCGCGCGGTGGATCGGCACGCCCGTCTCGCGATCCCATACGATCGTGGTTTCGCGCTGGTTGGTGATGCCGATCGCGGCGATATCGCGGGCGCCGACGCCGCTCTTGCCGATCGCCTCGCGTGCGGTCGCCATCATATCCCGCCAGATATCCTCGGGATCGTGTTCCACCCAGCCAGGCGCCGGATAATGCTGCGTGAACTCTACCTGCGCCGATGCCACCCGCCTTGCACGGGAATCGAAGACGATGCTCCGCGTCGACGTGGTTCCCTGATCGATCGCAAGGATGTGCTGTCCGGCCATATCGTCCTCTCCGCTGGCCATTTGATCTGTGCCCGTTTCAAAAGGCCGTCAATACTTTCGTTTGCCTTCGAATTGCGGTAAACCGCGCGCAATCGAAAGCGGAAGGCTGAACTGTGAGTCTATTCCCGTCCCCGGACTACGACCTGCTGATCGTCGGCGGCGGGATCAATGGCGCTGGGATCGCCCGCGATGCGGCGGGGCGCGGGCTGCGTGTTTTGCTGGTGGAGCAGGACGATCTTGCCAGCCACACGTCGTCCGCCTCGACCAAGCTGATCCACGGGGGGCTGCGCTATCTTGAATATGGCGAATTCAGGCTGGTGCGGGAGTCGCTTATCGAACGCGAGCGGCTGTGGCGCATGGCACCGCACATCATCTGGCCGCTGCGCTTCGTACTGCCGCAGACGCAATCTCCGCGGCCGGCTTGGATGGTACGCCTCGGGCTGTTTCTCTACGACCATCTCGGCGGGCGAAAGCGTCTGCCTGGGACCGAGACGATCGCTCTCGACCAGTCGGCGTTTGGCGAGGGGCTCGCGGCACGAACGGGCAGGGCGTTCGTTTATTCGGACTGTTGGGTCGAGGACAGCCGCCTCGTCGTACTGAACGCGCGCGACGCCGCAGATCGTGGCGCGGATATCCGCACGCGCACCCGCCTCGTCGCCGCGCAGCGCGAGGGCGACGCATGGGCGGCGACGATCGTCGATGCGAGCGGCGAGCGTAGCGTCCGCGCAAAGGTCCTGGTGAATGCCGCCGGGCCCTGGGTCAGCGACGTGATCGGTCGTGCAGACGGCGTCCGCAGCGAAAGCAAGGTGCGCCTCGTCAAGGGCAGCCACATCCTCGTGCCGCAGCTTTACGAGGGGGCCCACGCGTTCATGTTGCAGAACGAGGACCGCCGGATCGTCTTTGCGGTTCCTTATGAGGGCAAGTTCACGCTGATCGGCACGACCGACCTGCCGTGGGACGGTGCGCCCGGCACCCCGGTCATCAGCGAGGCGGAGACCGAGTATCTCGTCGCTACGGTCAATCGCTATTTCACGCGCAAGCTGACGCCGGACGATGTCGCTTGGAGCTATGCCGGCATCCGCCCGCTGCACGACGATCATGCCGGCAACGCGTCGGCGGTAACGCGCGATTACGTGCTCGATCTTGATGCGGGCGACGGCAGGGCGCCGATGCTGAGCATCTTCGGGGGCAAGATCACGACCTATCGCAAGCTCGCCGAGCACGCGATGGCCGAACTGACGAAGGTCATGCCTGATATCGGTCCGGCGTGGACTGCCGGCGTGGCACTGCCGGGCGGCGATATGCCGGACGGGGACTTCGACCGATTCCTCGGACGGCTGACGGCCGAGCGGCCTGCGCTGCCCCCCGAACTGCTCCGACGGCTGGCACGCGCGTACGGCACCGATGTCGCGGCGCTGCTTGGCGACGCGGCTGATCTCGGCGCGCTCGGCGAGGATTTCGGCGGCGGACTGACCCGGCGCGAAGTCGATTATCTGATCGCTCGCGAATGGGCGCAGACGAGCGAGGACATCCTGTATCGCCGGAGCAAGCTGGGGCTGCACGTTCCGGCGGGGACGGCGGAGCGGTTGGCCGGCTATCTCGACGACCGTCCGTCGATCCGGGCATGACCTCGACGCCGCTCGACCATGCGGTGATCCGCCACCGGCGGATACTCGAACTGGCCCGCCAGACCGGGAGCGTCACGGTCGAAGCGCTGGCGGCGGAGTTCGGGGTTTCGTCGCAGACGATCCGCAAGGACCTGAACCAGCTGTCGCAGGTGGCGATGTTGTCGCGCGTCCACGGCGGTGCGGTGACGACGTCGGGCGTCGACAACCTTGATCACGGTGCCCGGCGCTCGTTCGCATCGGCCGCCAAGACGGCGATCGGTGCAGCGGCCGCGCGGTTGATACCCGACGGTGCCAGCCTGTTCATCACGATAGGCACGACCACCGAAGCCGTCGCCCAGGCGCTGACTGGTCATCGCAACCTGTTAGTGATCACCAACAATCTGAACGTGGTCGACATTCTGCGCGGCACGCCGTCGATCGAAATCCTGACCGCGGGCGGGCGCGTCCGCGCGGCGGATCGGGCGGTAGTCGGCACGCTGGCGATGGACTTCATCCGCGGGTTCAAGACCGATTTCGCGGTCATCGGTGCGTCGGGGATCGATGGTGACGGAACGTTGCTCGACTTCGACGTCGACGAAGTGCGCGTGTCGCAAACGATTATCGCGCAGTCCCGCAAGGTGATCCTCGCGGCGGACAGCTCGAAGCTTCATCGCCCCGCGCCGATCAGGATCGCCGGTCTGGACGCGATCGATTATCTCGTGATCGATCGCCTCTGCGACCCGGCCGTCCTCGCGGCCTGTCACCGCGCGAATGTCGACGTCGTGGAAGCCTTCGCCAAGGGCCGGTAAGCCGCCGCCATTGGCCCCGGTACTCGACCGCTACGTCCGCAAGTATATCGGGTCGAGGGCAATCTTAACCGCTCCCGCGCGGTCATCCTTCGCAACCTTTGTCGTTCCCGAACCGTTCCCTGCAAGAATGATACGAGGATTCCCATGACCGACTTTTCAGATCTCAACGCAGGCGCGGGCGGCGAGACCCATCAGGTCACCGACGCCGATCACCCGGTCCTGACGACCAACCACGGCACGCCGATCTCCGACAACCAGAACCAGCTCAAGGTTGGCGCGCGCGGTCCGGTCCTGCTCGAAGACGAGGCTTATCGCGAGAAAATCAACCATTTCGATCACGAGCGTATCCCCGAGCGTATCGTCCACGCACGCGGCAGCGCGGCGCATGGCTATTTCGAATGTACCGAAAGCCTGTCCGACATCACCGTCGCCGATCTCTTCCAGAAGAAGGGTCAGCGCACCGAGGTCTTCACCCGGTTTTCGACCGTTGCCGGCGGCGCCGGTTCGATCGATACGCCACGCGACGTGCGCGGCTTTGCGGTCAAGTTCTACACGCGCGAAGGCAATTGGGATCTCGTCGGCAACAACATTCCGGTGTTCTTCATCCAGGACGCGATCAAGTTCCCAGACCTGATCCACGCGGCCAAGATGGAATCGGATCGCGGTTATCCGCAGGCGGCGACCGCGCATGATACGTTCTGGGACTTCATCAGTTTGATGCCGGAATCCACCCACATGATCATGTGGGCGATGTCGGACCGCACGCTGCCGCGCACCTTCGCCAATATGGAAGGCTTCGGTGTCCACACCTTCCGGTTGATCAACAAGGAAGGCAAGTCGACCTTCGTCAAATTCCACTGGAAGCCCAAGGCCGGCCTCGCGTCGACGATCTGGGACGAGACGGTCAAGATCGCGGGTGCCGATCCCGACTTCCAGCGCCGCGACCTCTTCGAGCGGATCGACCGTGGCGATTACCCCGAGTGGGAACTGGGTCTCCAGTTGTTTGACGAGGAGTTCGCGAACAGCCAGCCTTACGATGTCCTGGATTCCACCAAGATTATCCCGGAGGAAGTCCTTCCAGTGAAGATCGTCGGGCGGATGGTGCTCGACCGGTATCCCGACAATTTCTTCGCGGAAACGGAGCAGGCCGCGTTCGTGCCAAGTCACGTCGTTCCCGGTATCGGCTTTTCGAACGATCCCCTCCTTCAGGGGCGCCTGTTCAGCTACACGGATACGCAGTTGTCCCGCCTTGGTTCGGTCAATTTCCACCAGTTGCCGATCAACGCAGCCAAGGGGCGTGCGTCCGTGGCCGGCAGCCCGTTCATGAACCAGCAGCGCGACGGCCACATGCAAATGGCAGTGCCGAAGGGTCGTGCGAATTACGAGCCCAACAGCCTGGCCAAGGCAGGTGAGGAAGCTGGAGCCCGTGAAGATCCGGACAAGGGCTACAAGACCTTCCCGTCGGACGAGCAGGGCCAGAAGCTGCGGATCAGGCCGGAGAGCTTTGCGGATCATTACAGCCAGGCACGGATGTTCTTCCGCTCCATGGATCCGGCCGAGCAGGCGCATATCGCGTCTGCATTGGTGTTCGAACTGTCGAAAGTCTCGCTCGAGCACATCCGCATCCAGATGATGGCGAACCTCCGCAACGTGGACGAGGATCTGGCAACGCGCGTTGCCGCCGGTTTGGCCATGGACTTGCCGGAAGCATCGCCGACCGCCGCTCCCGTCCTCGACATGGACGTGTCGCCAGCCCTGCGGATCATCCGCGGACCGCTGGAGAAGCACACACTGGGAGGCCGTACGGTCGGCATCCTGATCGCCGATGGCACCGATGCGAGTGAACTGAATACGCTGAAGGCGGCGATCAAGAGTGCTGGCGGTCAGGCGATGACGATCGCACCCAAGGTCGGCAAGGTTCCGTTGTCGGACGGGTCGTCGATTGCTGCCGATGCGCAGCTGTTCGGCCAGCCGTCCGTGACGGTCGATGCCTGCGCGGTGATCCTCAGCGAGGCAGCCTGCGCCAAGCTCGTCAAGGAAGGCGCAGCCGTGCAGTGGGTCATGGATGCGTTCGGGCATCTGAAGGCGATCGGTCACAATGCCGCCGCCAAACCGTTGCTCGACAAGGCCGGCGTGGAAGCGGACGAAGGCGTCGTTGCCCTTGGTGCGTTCGTCGAGGCCGCGAAGAAGCGCTATTGGGATCGTGAGCCTAACGTGCGTACGCTGGCCTGAACGAATAGGTGTCGCTTCGGCCTTACTGGTCGAGGCGACACTTTTGTTCGGGTATCTGATCAAGAAAAAGCCACGCTCGGTCAGACCGAGGGTGGCTTTTCGTATCGCCTTAAACCCGCCGGGAAAACCGGGCGGGTCGAAGATCAGGTCTTCTTGCGCGCGCGCTTCGGGCTTGCTGCAGCCTCGACGTCCTCGGCTTCGTCCGGCGAGTCTTCGCCTGCTTCGGTAAGAGCCTCGCCAAGCGTCTTCAGCTTGTCCTGCGACTTCTCCGCCTTGTCGGCGATCTTTGTCGTTGCCGTCCCCAGGCGATGCAGCAACGCATGGACCCGGTCCGCGTCGGGCTCACCCTTTTCAAGTTGCTTGCGGAGTGCGGCGAGGTCCCGCAAGATTCCCTTGGCGCCCGGCGTGTCGATCTCGGCGAGCGCGGACTCCCAATCCTCCACCATGTCGGCACCCTTTGCCGGCTTGGTGGCATCGAGTCCGCGATTGATCGCGTTCATCGTTCCTGCAAATTTAACAGCCATGTGTCGATCTCCGCTGCCATGATTTGGCAAACTCAGAACGAAACCGGCTCGCCGATATGTCCCTCCAATCGCAGCAATCTCGATCAATTCGGTTGCATTATTCTGACGTCATGCACGGATTGACTGCTGACCGTAGGTAAGGACGTTTGCGGCTGTAGACGTAGCCTCCCTAATCCGGCTCGAGAGCAGTTTCACTTCGTTCGCCACCACCGCAAAGCTCCTGCCTCGCTCACCGGCGCGGGCGGCTTCGATCGACGCGTTGAGCGCCAGCATCGACGTCTGCCGCGTGACCGAACCGATGTCGTCGACGATCTGCGCCAGTTTCGACAAGGTATTCTCGTGCGCCAGGCGGCGCGTTTCGGCTTCCTGTCGAAATCTGTGCGCGCGGTCGGATTCCGTCTGTTCCGCGAGACGCATCGCGGTCACGTCCGTCGCCCATTTCACCACTTTCACCACGGCGCCGTTCTGATCGAGAATGGGATTGTACGTCGCCTGCAGATACACGTCGGCACCCCCCTTCGTCCGTCGGCGATACTCCCGTTGCTCGAACCGGCCGGCACGCAGATTGGCCCAAAGGTCGACATAGTCCTGGGACATTCGGTCTTCCGGGGAGCACAAGATGCTATGATTGCGTCCCGCCAGTTCGCTTGCGGTGTAGCCCATCACCGACAGGAAATTCCGGTTCGCGGTAACGATGGTGCCGTCGATCGTCATTTCGAGCCAGCATTGCGACCGGTCGATCGCGTCGAGCGTGCTGCGGTGCTCGACGCCGTCGACGAGTTCCTGATCGGCCCTTTGCAGCGAAGCGCCATTCAACAGTACCGAAGTCTCAAGCGCGTAGAGAGTATAGAGCGAATGGGTAAGCCTGGACAGCGTTGCCGGATCGCTTCCCAGCGCGGCGGACAAACGGGCATGCCGGGCGTGATAGCTGCGTAGCAACCCTGCCGAGAACGCTATCTCCGTCGTCCGGTCCATGCTGCTCGCCCGGCCTCGGCGGACCATCTTGCCGATAAGCTTCTGACTGAGGCCGCCGGTGAATTTAAGTTCGGTATAGTCGATATCGCGGCGAACGAGTTTTTCGATCTCGTCGGTCGCGAGATCGTACGGCGTCGCGTCGCCAGCGAACGGCTTCCAGAACCGGCGAATGTCCTCATCGACGCCATCCTTGATGATCGCCCAGATCTCGCGAAGATCGCGTTCGAGCGTATCGTCCGGATCGAAGGCGATACGAAGATCGCGGATGTCGTCCTCGTTGAAGTGTGAAGTCTTTGTGATCGTCATCGCGGCCTCGTTTCGTCAAGGCGGCATAACGCGATACAGTCAAAATGGTGTTAAGCTGCCTGAAATAAAGCCTTTTTGGGGGAGTGGCTGCGCTTCGTGGTTGCGTCCCAAAACAGCCTTGAGACAGCGCCTTCGTCCCGCAGGCCTGGGTGACATGGATATGTCACGACACCGTCGCGGAACTGTCGCGGGCGATCGGTAGGCGACCCCCAGTTGGGCCGGGGACTTTCAAAGAATGAGTGGGATTTCGAAAGCTGCGTTGGCAGCGGGCGCGTCGCTGTGCGCCATCCTGGCAGGACCGGTCCTGGCCCAAGCGGCGCCGGCTGCACCAAAGGAGGACGCCGCCCCCGGCGACATCGTGGTGACTGGCACCCGCGCCGGCGAACGCAAGGCGATCGAAGAAAAGCGGACCGCCAACAACTTCGTCGACGCGGTGTTCGCGAACGACGTCGGCAAGCTGCCCGATCAGAACGTCGCCGAAGCGGTACGCCGCCTGCCGGGTATCTCGGTCGCCAACGATCAGGGCGAGGGGCGCTACGTCATCGTCCGCGGGATCAACCCGGATCTGGTGAACGTCACGTTGAACGGCATGACCCTGCCCGCGCCCGAGCCGGAGGGCCGACAGGTCAAGCTGGACGACATTCCCTCGGCCCTCATCAGCGCGGTGGTGGTCAACAAATCGCTAACCGCGGATCAGGATGCGAACGCGATCGGCGGTTCGGTCGACATCCGCACCCTGTCGGCGTTCGACCGGAACAAGGGCTTCTTCACCGACGCCCGCGCCGCTTATGGGTGGTCGCGGCTCAACGGCAAGCATCCCTATGAGGGCGATATACAGGTCGGCGGCCTCTTCGGTCCCGATCGCCAGTTCGGCGCCGTCCTGTCGGTGAATTATTCGAAGCGGCCGATCGAATCCGAAAATTTCCAGGGCTCGACCAACTGGCGCGTGCCCACGGAAGCCAACGGTTTCGTGGTGCCCGACCAGTACGGCCTGCGTGACTACAACCTGACCCGGACCCGCAAGGGTGCGGTGCTCAATCTCGACTGGCGGCCGAGCGACACGACCAAGTTCTTTCTCCGCGGGACATACTCGGCGTTCGACGACAACGAAACCCGCGATCAGTTCATCATCGACAACCAGTCGAGCTTCTCTGCCCAGACCGCCACGACCGGACGGTTCCGCGGGCGCGGCAGTGTCCGCGTGCGGCGGCGCGAGGAGAAGGACAACACCAAGTCGGTACAGGGCGGCGGCGAGTTCGACCTCGGGCCCGGCCATCTGTCCTTGACGGGAAGCTATGCGCGAGCCGAGAAGCGCGATCCGCTGCGGTCCGAATATAACTTCCGTACCGGCGGCACCGCGCTGACGGTCGATTACGACGTGGCCAATACGCCGTACGATTTCGTGCCAACGACGACGCCCGCCCAGACTGCGTACGGGTTCAACAGCGTCAACTACGATCGGCGCCTCGCCATCGAGAAACTGGCGCAAGGTCGGGTCGACTATGCCATTCCGCTGGCGATCGGTTCCGGCTCGGTCGTCAAGATCGGCGCGAAATATCTCGACCGGCACAAGACCAACAACCGCGACTTTCTTACCTACGGACTGGCCAGTGGGCGGACGTTCACGCTCGCCAACGTCTCGTACCTCGGCGACACCAGCTTCTATGGGAGCGACTACACCTACGGACCGCGTGTAGGCTACGACACCGCACAGGCGTATCTCGCCGCCAATCCCGGCACGATCACGGTGAACACGGCCGGTTCTGTCAACAACACCCTGGCGAACGATTACGACGTGAAGGAACGGATCATCGCCGGCTACGCGATGGCGACGCTGAAGTTCGACAAGCTTACTCTCGTTCCCGGTGTCCGGGTCGAACAGACTAGGGACCGTAGCCAGGCTAAGCTGATCACCGCGACCTCGTCGCTGACGTCCGGCTATAACAGCTTCGGATCGCGGCAATATACCGATGTGTTTCCCGGCCTCAACGCGCGGTACGATGTGACCGAAGACCTGGTCGTGCGCGGCGCCGTGACGACCGCGATCGGTCGCCCGAACTACGCGCAACTCGCGCCATATGTTTCGGTCGACCTGACGACGTCGCCCAACTCCGTCACGCAGGGCAATCCGAACCTCAAGCCTTACAAGGCACTTAATTTCGACGGCGCCGTCGAATATTATCTGCCGGGGCAGGGGCTGATCTCGCTCGGCGGATTCTACAAGAAGCTCGATGATCCGATCTATGCACAGGCTTTGCTCGGCCAGACCGGCAGTTTCGCCGGACAGGCGTTGACCAACGCCACCGTCTCGACGCCGCTCAACATCGACAAGGCGAAGGTGTACGGCATCGAAGCCAATCTGCAGACGCGGTTCACCTTCCTGCCGTCGCCGCTCGACGGTTTCGGGGTGGCGGCGAACTATACGCGGATCTGGGGTGACGGGACCGGCACGATCCAGGGCGCGCCGTCGCGGAGCGGCGACATCCCACTGTTCCAGCAATCGAAGCATGTCGGCACGGCGCAGATCTTCTATGAGAAATACGGCTTCGCGGTGCGGGCGGCCTATTCCTACCGCTCGGCGTATCTCGATACGCTGGGGGCGACGGCCGCGCTCGACCAATATACCGACAACAACGGGCAGCTCGACCTCAATGCGAGCTATCAGGTCTCGCCCGAACTGACCTTTTTCGCCAGCGCGACGAACCTGACCGATGCGCCCTGGCGTCGCTATATCGGCAACAAGGCGCTATTGGTCGAGCGCGAGCGCTACGACATGTCGGTACGCTGGGGCGCGCAACTCCATTTCTAGGACTGCCATGCGATCGATCCTCTCCGCCGCTGCAGCCATGATCCTGCTGGCCTCGACCGCATCGCTCGCGGCTGGGCAGGGCGGCGGGGCGGGCCGCGGGCAGGGGGCGGTGCCGGTCGGACTGCACGTCGACCGGGTCGTGATGCTGATGCGTCACGGTGTGCGTCCGCCGACCAAGTCACCGCCGATGCCCGCCGGCACGGCTGCGCAGGCCTGGCCTGAATGGCCGGTCAAACCAGGCTACCTCACCCCGCACGGCGCCGATGCGCTCCGTCTGTTGGCCGCTGCCGATCGTGCCGCCTTGGTCAGCGAAGGCGTACTGCCGCGGACTGGATGCGGCGCAGTGCGGATCATCGCGGATAGCGATCAGCGGACGATCGCGACCGCGCAGACCTGGGGCGCCGCGATCGCACCCGGGTGCCCGATCGATATCGCGCACCGGCCGCAGGACGTCGCCGATCCGGTGTTTTCGCCGATCGACGAAGGTGCCGTTTCGTTCGACGCGGTGCAGGCGCGCGCGGCGGTGCTCGACGACATCGGCCCGGCCGGCATTGCGGGCGAGGAACGTCGCCTGCGGCCGGTGCTGTCCCGGCTCGATGCGATCCTGTGCGGGAGTGCGCGAACGGCGTGCGGGATCACGCGCGAACCGTCGACGCTGGCGGCGATCAAACCCGGCGCGCGTCCGAAACTCGCCGGTGCGCTGGATCGCGCATCGACCGTCGCGCAGATCCTGCTGCTCGAATACGCCGACGGCAAGCCGATGCGCGACGTCGGCTGGGGACGCGCGACGGCCTCCGATATCGAGCGGGCGTCGGAACTGCATGCCGTCGAATTTCGCCTGATCGCGCGACCCGAATATGTCGCGGCCCGTGGATTATCCGGCATCGGCACGATTATGCGTCAGGCGATCAGCGATCCGCGCAAGGACGCGCCGGCCGTTACGATGCTGTCGGGCCACGATACCAACATTGCCAATCTGGGCGGTCTGCTCGACCTGCACTGGCAGGTGCCGGGCCTCGCCGGGGACGATCCCTCGCCGGGTGGCGCGATCCTGTTCGAGCGGCTCGCCGACCAGCAGGGCAGGCTCTACGTCCGCGCGGTCTATCGGTCGCAAACGCTCGATCAGATCCGCAACCTCACCGTGCTGGGCGGAGCGGCCAAACCCTATCGCAGCGTCATGCCGATCGCCGGCTGTTCCGCGCGTGGCGTTCGCGGGCTCTGCACGCTGGCCGCGTTCGAAACGCTGATGACGGAGCGTCTGGTCGGGCAATCCGGCTAAGTCTGGCGTCGCATTTCGTTTGGACTGTGATGAGGCACCATAGTACCGCGCCCGCGATCGGGGTCCACGAGCTTGCTTGCGGGCTGTGGAATTGGCGTCTACGGGCCGACGAATGTTACACTACAACATCACACTGCCGAACTGACGATGAAGGTGGGCGTTCGCGATAGCGGGCAGCGGCGTGATGTCACACGGCTGCGATACGCAACGAGCGACGCGCCCCGCTTGGCCCTGCTCGTCGCGGCGCTGTTCGCTACCCTGTTTCAGGGTTTCCTCGTCCAGGCGCATGCGCATATGCACCGTGACGTGGCGTCGATCGTCCACATGGTCGAGGCACAGGCCGTCGCGGCCGCGACCAGAAACGGCTCCACCCAGCAGGACGAGACGGATTGCCCCTTATGCTGGGAGATCGCGCACGCCGGCGCGTTCGTCCTGCCCGAGGGCACGGTTCTCCGCACGCCCGAGCCGAGCATCGTCTGGCTGGTCGGGCTGTTGCAATCGGTGTCCGCCCGCAACGGACGCTCCCATACCTGGCGCAGTCGCGCACCGCCGCTCCCCTCCAAGCCTGACGATTTTATCCGCGGGTCGCGGCGTCGATGAACGCCGCCCCCCGTACCGCGTCGGCATCGCGCGATCGCGATCCGTCGCTTGAGGTTCCTGGAGCTATTCACAATGCGACATCTTCTCCTGCTGGGCGCAGCCACGGCTGCGCCCATCGCTATGATCTTCCCTGCACCCGCATCGGCACAGGCTGGCCCCGCCGATACCGCGCCGACACCGCAAGGCGATACGCCTGCCCCGACCGTCGATCCGTCGGTGGCGGCAGCCTCGACGCCGTCGGCCGCAGCGCCCGTCAGCGACATCGTCGTGACCGCGCGGCGGCTGGATGCCGCACGCGACGCGATCCTCCCCTCGCTCGGGTCGAGCGACTACACGCTCGATCGAGCGCTTCTGGAGCGTCAGCCGGGCGGCCTCAATCGCAGCCTGGCGCAGGTCCTGCTCCAGGCACCGGGCGTGACGCTCGACAGCTATGGCGCGATCCACGTCCGCAACGAGCACGCCAATCTGCAATACCGGTTGAACGGGGTGATCGTGCCGGAGAGCATCTCGGGCTTCGGATCGACGTTCGATCCGCACATTGCCAAATCGATCGACCTGCTGACCGGCACGCTGCCCGCGCAATACGGGTACCGAACCTCGGGCGTCATCGATCTGAAGACCGAGAACGGGGCATTCGAGAACGGCGGCGACCTTAGCCTCTATGGTGGCAGCCGCGGCACGATCCTGCCGAGCGCCAGCGTCCATGGGGCCAGCGGCGGGCTCAACTATTTCGCGTCGGGCAGCTATCTCGAAAACGATCTCGGCGTCGAGAACCCGACCGCGTCGCGCGACGCGATCCACGATCACACGCGCCAGTATCGCGGGTTCGGTTACGTCTCCGACATCCTGTCCGAAACCAGCCGATTGACGGCGTTCGGTGGCACCTCGATCGGGTATTTCCAGATCCCGAACAATCCAGGACAGCCGGCGGCGTACACGCTCAACGGCCAGTCGACGTACGACTCCGCCAAGCTCGACCAGAACCAGCGAGAGATCACCCATTACGGCGTGCTGGCCTATCAATATGCCGGCGATGCGCTCAACTTCCAGATCGCGCCGTTCGTGCGCTATTCGCAGACCCGGTTCACGCCCGATCCGCAGGGCGGCGACCTGATCCTGGCGGGCGTCGCCGATACGTCACGCCTGTCGAGCCTGACGGCCGGCGTCCAGGCCGACGGCAGCTACAAGCTGTCCGACAGCCATACGCTGCGCTTCGGCCTGTTCTTCCAGAACGAGCGGACGCGATCGAACGTCACGTCGCGCGTGTTCACGGTCGACGATTCCGGCGCGCAAACGTCCGACGTACCCCTTACGATCAATGATCGCGGCGGCCGGACGGGGCAGCTCTACGGGGTGTATCTGCAGGACGAATGGTCGCTGACCCCGAAGCTGACGCTGAACTACGGTGCGCGGTTCGATGCGGTCCGCGCCTATTCCGACGAGCAGCAGGTCAGTCCGCGAGCCAATCTCGTGTGGAAGGCGGATGGCGGGACGGTGTTCCATCTCGGCTATGCGCGCAACTTCACGCCGCCGCCGCAGGAACTGATCGCGTCGCCGACGCTTTCGCTGTTCACCGGCACCACCAAGGCGACGCAGATCACGACCGCCGATCCGGTCCGTGCCGAGCGCGAGCATTATTTCGACGGTGGGGTGCAGCACACGTTCGGTTCGGCCTTCAAGCTCGGCGTCGACGCCTATTACAAGATCAAGCGCAACCTGCTCGACGAGGGACAATTCGGCCCCTCGCTGGTACTGTCGCCGTTCAACTACGCCAAGGGGTACGCCTGGGGAACCGAAGTCACGGCCAGCTACACCAAGGGGCCGCTTGACCTGTATGCCAACGTCGCGCGCGGGCAGGAGAAGGGCAGGAACATCGTCTCGAGCCAGTATTTCTTCGCACCCGACGAAATCGCCTACATCGCTAACCACTATATCTTCACCGACCATTCACAGCGCTGGACCGCGTCGGCGGGTGGCAGCGTGTCGATCGACGACGGCATCGGCAAGCTCGTCCCGTCGGTGACGATGCTGTACGGCGACGGCCTGCGCGCCGACGATCCCGCCGGCATCGTGCCCAATGGCGGCAAGCTGCCGTCCTACTTCACGGCGGATCTTGGCATTACGCAGACCATCGACGGGCCGGGCGTGCTGAAGGGCGTCGCGATCAGCTTCAACGTCACCAACATCGCGGACAAGACCTATCTGCTGCGTGACGGATCGGGTGTCGGCGTCGGGGCTCCTCAATATGGCGCGCGCCGCGGCGTCTTCGCGAGCCTTCGCAAGAGCTTCTGAACCAATATGGCGGTCGGTCTCAGCGCCGGCCGTATCGCCGACATCGTCAGCGACGACCGGGGTCTGAGGCGCCCCGGTCTTCGTTGACGATCGCACGGCATGCGTCGATCAGGCGTCAGGGGATTCCGGCACCCCCGGTCGGGCGAACGTGATCGAGAAACTCAGCCCCGCGCCGCGTCCCGGCGCAATCTCCGATGAATTGCGGCATCCCGGCGTGATCTCGAATACGCCGCCATGCGCGCGCGCGACCCTGTCGACGATCGACAGCCCGATGCCAGATCCTTCCGAACGGGAGCCGTCCGCGCGCCAGAACCGATCCTTCAGGCGTGCGAGGTGCTCGGCGGGTACCCCATCGCCATCGTCGGACACGCACAGCCGCCGATCGGGTCCGACGTGCACCGTGATGGTGGTGCCGATCGGCGTATGGCGGGCGGCGTTGTCGACCAGGTTTTCGAGCGCGAGCGTGACCGCGCCGGCATAGCCGAACACGCTGGATGCGCTACCGGTCCAGCGATCGTCGAGGGCGATGCTGCGGCCGCCGGCAATGATCCCGGGGGCGCGGTCGGTGACGACCGCCGCGGCCAGTCCGGCCAGATCGAGCGGTTCGCCGCTATCCTCGATCGGGCGTTCGAGATCGGCCAGCGCCAGAAGCTGACCGACGACCCGCGCCGCGCGATCGACCGATGCGAGCAACGCGGCGCGTATCGCGGCGTCGTCGACCGCGTCGGCGCGAAGCCGGATGACCGCCAGCGGGGTGCGGAGTTCGTGCGCGACGTCCGCCGCGAACGCGGTCTGCGTCTTGAACCCCTGCTCCAGTCGATCGAGCGCCTCGTTGGTCGCCGCCGCCAGCGGTTCGACTTCGGACGGCAGCGTTCCCCGTGGCAACCGCGTTCCCAATGTCCGGGGACCGATCGCGGCGGCAGTGGCCGACACCGCCTGCATGCGCCGGGTCAGCCGCCGCGTCAGCAGCGCGCCGATCAAGGGCACCAGTGCGGCTACCGGAAGTATCAGGAGCGCAAAGCGTTTGAGGAAGGCGCTGACGATATCGTCGGTGATCACTTCGGGTGCCGCGCCGTCCTGCGACGCGACGATCCAGCGCCCACCGGCGATCGACACGCTATACGCCTCGATCACGCCGCGGCGGAAGAAATGCGCGCCACGGGTAAGCGGCACAGCGTCGATGATCCCCGGTCGAGCGGGACCTTTTGCCATCAGGACGGCGCGATCGCGGTCGATGATCGCGATCGCCATGCCGTCGGTCAGCGCGTCGCTGCGGAGTGCAGCCGACAGAGGTTGGGCGTTAAAGGGCAGGGCGTTCGCGACGACCGCCGCCTGCTGGCGGAGCAGCCGGCGCTGGTAGTGATCGGCGGTACTGTGGAGCAGCATTGCGACGCCGAGCGACAGCGCGACCGTCGCGACCAGCGCGGTCGCGATGTTCAGCGCGATGAACTGGCCCAATAGCGATCGGGGCAGCGATCGGGGCAACCATCGCGCCAAACGCGGCCTCATGGCTTGCAGACGATGATGTAGCCGACCCCGCGCACCGTCTCGATCCGGGCGCCGCTCGCGGCATCGTCGAGCTTCTTGCGCAGGCGGTGGACATAGACCTCGACCGCGTTCGAGCCGAGTTCGCCGCCGAGGCCGAACAGATGATCCTCGGCGATCCGCTTCGGCACGACGTTGCCGGCGCGGCGCAGCAGGAGTTCGAGCAGCTCGGTTTCGCGCACCGACAGCGCGATGGTCGCGCCGTCGACATGCGCGACGCGGATTTCGAGATCGAAAGTCAGCCGTCCGCAGGTCAGCGACCGCCCGAGATACCCCCCCTGGCGGCGCAGTACCGCAAGCAGCCTGGCGTGAAGTTCATCCACATCGAACGGCTTGACGAGATAGTCGTCCGCGCCTTCGTTCAACCCGCGGATGCGGGCGTCGATCGTGCTCCGGGCTGTCAGGATCAGAACCGGCCGGGTATCGCCGCGCGCCCGCAATCGGTGGAGCAGGGCCAGTCCATCCTCGTCCGGCAGGCCAAGGTCGAGCAGGATCGCGGCATAGTCGGCTTGCTGGAGATAGGCGTCGGCTTCCTCCGCGCTGCGGGCAAGATCGACCGACAGGCCGCGCGGGCTCAAGGCCGCGGTCAGAGCCTCGGCGAGCGCGCGGTCGTCCTCGATCAGCAATATCCGCATCGATCTCGTCCCCCCCCGTCCGGTGCCGCCGTCTGACCCGTTTCGGTGCAGTGCAGCATCCGTAAGCGCGCTGTAAGCCAGCGGCGCTACCGGCTCCAGTCTAATCCCCAAGGGGCTGATTATGCACGCATCGACGACACCCGAAACGCTTCCCCCGACCCGCGCCCTCTCTCGATCTGCGCAGATGCGCTGGCTCGCGATCGCGGCCGGCGTGATCGTCGGACTGGTGTTGATCGTCGTGCTGATCGGCAAGCTCACGCATCACGAGCCCGCGGCCGCACCGGTCACCCCAACCGGGACGTTCCGGCCTACCCGGGACCAGATGGCTGGGCTGACGACGATGCGCGTCGGTTATGGCGCGTCCGATGCGCGGACGCTGGCGAGCGGCGCGATCACCGTCGACGGCGATCGCAGCACGCCGGTGCTGATGCCCTATTCGGGGCAGGTGGTGCGCGTGCTTGCGGATGCCGGACAGCACGTGACGCAGGGCCAACCGCTGTTGCTTATCAAGACCAGCGATTTCGTCGATGCGCGCAGCGGGCTGTTCGCGGCACGGGCGGCAGCGCAGAACGCGCAAGCGCAACTCGCCACCGCAGAACGTACCGCGGACCGCCAGCGGCAGATCTACGAGACGGCCGGCGGCGCGCTGAAGGATTACCAGCAGGCGATGACCGACCTCGCCGCCGCGCAGGCGACCGCGCGCACGGCGCAGGCGGCGCTGGGGGCGGCGCGCGACAAGCTGTCGATCCTCGGCAAGTCGCAGGGCGAGATATCCCGGCTGGAGAATGTCGGCGAGGTCTCGGGCATCCACGACGTGACTACGCTGCACGCGCCGATCTCCGGCCTGATCGCGTCGCGCGACGTGTCAGCGGGGCAGTATCTGTCGCAGGGCGGCGACAAGCCGGTGATGACGATCACCGATCCGTCGCGCGTCTGGCTGATCGCGCAGCTTGCCGAGGGCGATGCGAGCGCCGTGCATCTCGGCGACAGCGTCACCGTGACGACGCCGGCGCTGCCGGGTCGCAGCTTCCACGCGACGATCGACCTGGTCGGCGCCGCGCTCGATCCGCAAAGCCACCGCCTGCCGGTGCGTGCGACCATCGCCAATCCGGACGGTGCGCTGAAACCGCAGATGTTCGCGAGCTTTTCGATCCAGCGCCCGCATAGCGGCGATGCGCTGCTGGTGCCGGCCGAGGCGGTGATCCATGAAGGCGAGAATGCCCGCGTCTGGGTGGCCCGGCCCGACGGGCTGCTGGTCGCGCGCACCGTGACCGCGGGCGAGGAGCAGGACGGCAAGGTCGCGATCGTCGCCGGCCTCACATCGGGCGAGCGCATCGTCACCGCCGGCGCGCTGTTCGTCAACGAAGCCGGTCTCGGCGAATGAACCGCATCGTCGAGTTCGCGCTGCGTCAGCGGCTGCTGATCGTCGGGATCTTCGTCGCCATGCTGGTGGCGGGGGGCGTCGGCTTCTACAATCTCAACATCGAGGCGTATCCCGATCCGGTCCCGCCGATGGTCGAGATCATCACGCAGACGCACGGCCTGTCGGCCGAGGAGATGGAGCGCAACGTCACCATCCCGATCGAGGTCGGCATGGCGGGCATCCCGCATCTGACCGCGATCCGCGCGATCTCGCTGTTCGGGCTGTCGGATATCAAGATCCAGTTCAGCTACGACCTGACCAACGACCAGGCCAAGCAACAGGTCATCAACCGCCTGTCGCAGCTGCCCCCACTGCAAGGTGGCGCACAGCCCACGCTGTCGCCGACCAGCCCGGTCGGCGAGATCTACCGCTACAAGATCACCGCGCCGAAGGGCTATTCGGTGATGGACCTCAAGACGTTGCAGGACTGGGTGCTACAGCGCCGGTTTAAGCGCATTCCGGGGGTTATCGACGTCACCGGCTGGGGCGGCAAGCTGCGCACCTATGACGTGGTGATCGACAACGACCGGCTCGCCGCGCACAATGTGACGGTCGCGCAGGTGCTGGCGGCGCTCGGCAAGAGCGACGGCAATGTCGGCGGCCAGACGATCAACTTCGGTGCGCAGGCCGCGATCGTCAGGGGCATCGGCCTGATCCAGTCTGTATCGGGGATCGAGAACGTGCTGGTCGGCACCGGCGGCGGCCAGCCTGTCCTGCTGAAGGACGTCGCGCACGTCCGCATCGGCAATTCGCCGCGGCTCGGCATCGCCGGCTACAACGACCAGGACGACATCGTCCAGGGCATCGTCCTGATGCAGCGCGGCGCGCAGTCGATGCCGACGATCCTGGCGGTGCAGAAGGAAGTCGCCGACATCAACGCGTCGGGCATCTTGCCGCCGGGCGTCCATCTCGACCGGGTCTACGATCGCTCCGACCTGATCCACCTGACGATCCACACCGTGTTGGAGAACATGGTGGTCGGCATCCTGCTGATCTTCGCGCTGCAATGGATATTCCTCGGCAATCTGCGCAGCGCGATCATCGTCTCGGCGACGATTCCGTTCGCGCTCGCCTTCGCGATCCTCGTCCTGGTGCTTCAGGGAGAAAGCGCGAACCTTCTCTCGGTCGGCGCGCTCGATTTCGGGCTCGTAGTCGATGCCTGCGTGATCATGGTCGAGAACATCTTCCGTCATATGGTCGAGCGTTCGGCGCATGTCGAAACCAGCCAGAGCGAGGGACGGGGCGGGCATTACACGATTGCCAACCGCTTCTCGGCGGTGCTCGGCGCGAGCTCGGAAGTCAGTCGCGGTATCTTCTTCGCCGCCGCGATCATCATCGCCAGCTTCCTTCCGCTGTTCACGCTGACCGGGGTCGAGGGCCATATCTTCGGCCCGATGGCGAAGACCTACGCCTATGCGATCACCGGCGGTCTGATCGCCACCTTCACCGTCGCGCCGGTGCTGGCGACGCTATTGCTGCCGGACAAGCTGTCCGAGGTCGAGACGTGGATCGTCGGCAAGCTGCGCCGCGTCTACGAGCCCGCCGCGGCGTTCGCGCTGGGCAACCGGGTCGTCGCGATCGGTGGTTCGCTGTTGCTGATGTTTGCCGCATTGGTCGGCGTGCGCTCGCTCGGGATCGAGTTCCTGCCGCATCTCGAAGAGGGCAACATGTATATCCGTGCGACCTTGCCCGCGTCGGTCAGCCTCGAGGCGGGGCAGCCGGTGGTCAACGGCGTCCGCCGCATCCTGATGCAATATCCCGAAGTCCAGGCGGTGCTGTCCGCGCATGGCCGGCCCGACGACGGAACGGATTCGACGGGCTTCTTCAATGCCGAATATTTCGTGCCGCTGAAGCCGTTCGACACGTGGCCGAGCGGCGTCACCAAGGAGACGCTGACCGAGGAACTCTCGAAGCGGCTGTCGGCCAAATATCCCGGCGTCGACTTCTCCTTCTCACAGATCATCGAGGACAACGTCGAAGAGGCGGCATCTGGCGTGAAGGGCGCGAACTCGATCAAGCTGTTCGGGCCCGACCTGACGACGCTCGAAAAATATGCCGACCAGATCAAGGCGCAGATGTCCAAGGTCCGCGGGATCGAGGACCTGGGCGTGTTCCAGTCGCTCGGCCAACCCACGGTGCGGATCGACGTCGATCGCGCGCGCGCCTCGCGCTACGGGCTGACCCCGGACGACATCAATGCGACCGTCGCCGCGGCGATCGGCGGGCAGTCGAACGTCGACCTGTACGAGAAGGGCACCGATCGCCACTTCCCGATCGTCGTCCGCCTGAAACCCGAACAGCGCGATACGATCGACGCGATCCGCCGCATCACGATCGGGGCACCGTCGCCCGATGGCGCAGGCACGATCCAGGTGCCGCTGTCCGAGGTTGCCGACGTCAAGCTGACGACCGGCGCGTCGTTCATCTACCGCGAGCATCAGGAGCGTTACATCCCGATCAAGTTCTCGGTCCGCGGTCGCGATCTCGGCGGGGCGGTCGACGAGGCGCATGCGCGGATCAGCCAGACCGTCCACCTGCCACCCGGCTATCACCTCGAATGGGCGGGCGAGCTCGACAACCTCAACAACGCGGTCGCGCGATTGGAAGTGGTGGTGCCGATCAGCCTGCTGGTGATCCTGCTGCTGCTTTATGCGAACTTTGGCTCGATCCGCGACAGCCTGCTGGCGTTCTCGGCGATCCCGATGGCGATCATCGGCGGCGTGCTCGCGCTGGCGCTGACCGGCACCGCGTTCAGCATCTCGTCCGCGATCGGTTTCGTGGCGCTGTTCGGGATCGCGGTGATGGACGGGATCCTAGTGGTCACGACCTACAACCACGCAGTCGACGAGGGGATCGCGCACGAGAATGCGTTGGCGACCACCGTGCGGCACAGCCTGCGTCCGGTCGTGATGACGTGCCTGGTCGCGGCGATCGGCCTGCTCCCCGCCGCCCTGTCGAGCGGGATCGGCAGCCAAGTGCAAAAGCCGCTGGCGTTGGTCGTAGTCGGTGGGATGACGCTCGCGCCGATCCTGATCCTGCTTGTCCTGCCGGTGCTGATCGATCGCTTCTCGAAGCGGGTACCCCCTGAGGATCGCGGCGCACACGGGCGCGACATCGGCCACCATACAAATACTGACGGCCATACGGAGGCCACGGCATGAAGCGTCTCGCCATTCTCCTTCTTGCGGGCGTAACCAGCGCCTGCACGATGGGCCCGCGCAATCTCGACGCGCATGCCAGCCTGCCGCCGGCACCCTCGGCGCAGACCTTCGCACCGTCCAGCGGCGTGGCGCAGGCCACCACGCTCGCGGCGGTACCGGCCGAGTGGTGGCGGACCTTCGGCAGCGCCCAACTCGACGCACTCGTCGACGAAGCCAAGGCACATGCGACCGATATCGCCGTGGCCGAGGCGACGTTGCGTCAATATCGCGAGCAGGGCGCGGCGACCGCAGGCTCGGCGCTGCCGCAAGCCGATGTGAACTACCAGGCGGAACGCACGCGCATCTCGAACGCGCTGTCGCCCGCCGTCGCGGACCAGAACCAGCAGCTCTATACGCTGCATACCGCGCAAGTGACGGTCAGCTATGCGCCCGACCTGTTCGGGGGCACCCGCTCTAAGATCCGCTCCGCGCGCGCCGCGACCGAGACGCAGCGCCAGCGGCTCGCGGCGGCGAAAACCACGGTAATTGCCAATCTGGTCGAGGCGGTGATCCAGCGCGCCTCGCTTGCCGAGCAGATCGTCGCAGCGCAGACCGCTATTGCGGTCAACCGCGACATCCTGCAGACGTTGGTCAAGCGCCAGCAGCTCGGTGCGGTCGGTGCCGCGGACGTCTCCACGCAACAGGCCGCACTGGCGACTGCTGAGGGTGCGCTGCCACCGCTAGTACGCGCGGAAGCGCATCAGCGCGTCGTGATCGGCACGTTGATCGGACGATCGGCAGGATCGGACCTGCCGCCGCTGCCGCCGCTCGCGTCGCTCACCCTGCCGCGCGACCTGCCACTGGTAGTTCCCTCCGATCTCGTTGCGCGCCGGCCCGACGTGCTGGCGGCGCGCGCGCAGCTCGAAGGGGCAGGGGCCGATGTCGGCACCGCGATCGCCGCGCGTCTCCCGGCGATCTCGCTCAGCGGATCGGCGGGCGGGACGTCGGAACGGTTTGGCGACATGTTCAAGAGCGGCAACCCGTTCTGGACGCTGATCGGCGGGATCACGCAGCCGATTTTTCATGCGGGCGCGCTTCGTCATCAACAGCGTGCTGCCGAAGCGGCGCTGGAGGGGGCGAAGGCGCAGTATCGGGCGGCGGTGCTTCAGGCGTTCGGCGACGTGTCCGATGCGTTGACCGGGCTGCGGACCGATGCCGATGCGCTCGACTCTGCGACGCGCGCGACCGATGCGTCGGGTCGTGCACTTGGGTTCGTGCGGCGTCAGCTGGCGCTGGGCGATGTCGGTACGCCGGCGCTGCTCAACGCGACCGCGACGGATGCGCAGGCGCGGGGGCAGGCGGTGCAGGCCCGTGCGGCCCGGCTCTCCGATACGGTGGCGCTGTTTCAGGCCGCGGGGGGCGGCGTAGTCGGCGGATGATCGCCCGTCTTCGTCAGCCTCCCGGCTTTTCGATCCAGATCGTGGCGTGCGGCAGGTCGAGGACGATCCGCTTGCCGGCAAAGGCATCCCAACCGATCCAGCGTCCGCCTCGACCGTCGTCATGGACGGGAAGCGTCAGCGCGCCGTATGTGACGGTCCGAACGACGCTCGCCGGTTGGTGAGCCGCGTCCGCATGGAACGGGATCGGGCTATCGCCCCATGCCGCGCTGTAGCCGTCCGTCGTGAGCGTGAGGCGGATGGGAATGGAGCGGGTGCCCAGCGACGCCATGTAGGATTTGCCTACCGCAGCGATCCGGCCCGTACTAAAATCGAGCCGCACCATTTCCTGCGTCAGCACATCGCGACCGACGTCCAGCATCGTGCCGTCCGTTGCGACCGCGCCGAACTTCGCCTTCGAGATCGGCCGATAGGTCGAGCGCAGCTTGACGTCGATGGTCGGGCGCAGCGGGAGCGCGTCGGTCGTCGCGGTCCGCGCGGATAGATCGGGCATATGCGGCAGCCGCTTGGCGAGCGGCTCGGCGAGCGTGGTCGTCGCGGCGTCGGGATCGAGGACGGCCTTCACGGCGATCGTCCGGACCATCGCGGCAACGTGAAGACCCGATTGCGTGACGGCGATCTGGTCGGACTGAATCGTATGCCAGACGGGCATGGACAACATCCTCGGTACGGATGTCGCGACGAGGCGAGGTCTTTCGCCTTCCGAAGAGGATACGCCGCCGGTTGGATCCCGGTTTGCCGAGGAGCCAGACGACGACGCGTCGCGACGATGTCACCCGATGCCGCGATCGTCTTACAAGCGCCTTACGCGGCGCGCGGACGTCATCTGATCATACGGCAATTGCGCGCGGATCACGCGGCGGCGCGTGATCCGCGCGCGTCTCAGAAGCCCTTCTTCAACGAGATGAACACCTGGCGCGGGGTGCCTGCGAGCAGAGTCTGGTTGTCGCCGCTGGCGGTGAACCCGTTCGTGCCGACCGTGGAGATATACTTCTTGTCGGTGAGGTTGGTCACGCTGCCCTCGATCGCGACGCCGTGCATCGGTCCATCGCCTTCGAACCGGTAGCCGATGCTCGCATCGACCAGCACGCGCCCCGGCACCGATTGATCGTTGAGATACGTGAAGTAGCGCTTGCTCATGTAGTCGGCGCCGACGCGACCGGTGAAGCCGGACTGTTCGATCACGATCTCGCCCTTGAGCATGTGCTCGGGGCTGTCGACCGCCATCTTGCCATCGGTCGCGACCAACACCGCGCCGCTCGCGGACAGGACGTCGTCGGCGTATTTCGACTTGTTGTACGAATAGCTGGCGAACAGCGATACCGGCGTGAAGATCCGGTAGTTGACCGCGACTTCGGCGCCGTAGGTGTGGACGCTGCCGACGTTGTTCAGCGTCGCCGGATTGCCGATGATCCCCGCGCCGTTGGAGAAGCCGAGCAAGCGGTTCGAGAAGTCGATGTAATAGCCGACGGCCGACGCCTGCAGCGGACCCTGGCGGAAGCGCAGGCCACCCTCTGCAGTTTTCGACCGCTCGGGCTTCAGCTGGCCGCGGATCGCGTCGAACCCGGCCTGCGTGGTCGAGAACGGCCCCGTCGTTGCGGACGAGACATAGGCGCGCACGTTCTCCTTATAGTCCGCGAACAGCTCGGCGCCGGGCGTCAGCTTGAACAGGATGCCCGCCTGCGGCTGGAACCAGTCCTTCGCGCTGATCTTGCCGACGGCCAGCGGCGAGGTCGTCGCCGGCAGCATGATCGCGCGGTTGGTGACGTAGAATCCCTTCCAGCCTGCGTTCAGGACCAGGCGATCGTCGACGAGGCGGATCGTGTCGCCGACATGATACTGGATCGTATCGGTGGTGTATTTGCCGTCCCACTGCGTGGCATACGGATTGCTCTGGAACTGCAGCGTATCGCGGTTCGGCGTGGCGCTGTCGGTCATCCCGTAGAACCGGCGCGCCTGCGTGAACGTGTTCGTCTCGTACCAGCCGCCCAGTTCAAGCGTGTTGGCGCCGTGCACATAGGCCAGATTGCTCAGCGCACCGCCGCGCTTCATCGCATATTCCGTGGTGCGGAACCCGAGCGGGCTGGCCGCGGTGATCGGCGTACCATCGGCGTTCGGCGCACCTGCCGGGGTCGGCGAATACGGCGTGATCCACGACCCCTGGCCCTCGTTGTCGTGATAATAGCCGGTCGTGCTGAGCGTGAGTTCGGGCGTCAGATTGGCATCGAACGTGACGCCGCCGAGATAATCGCGCCGCAGACCGCCGGCATCGTAATAGGCATCGTCGACCGTGCCGAAGCCAGCCGGGAAGGTCGTGCCGGCGCCGGCCCAGGGTTGCGCGGTGCCGACGGCGACCGCTGCCTGGTTCTGCGCGACCTTCGCGATCTGCAGCGCGAGCGGATAATTGTCGGCGATGTTGTCGTTGCGCAGTCCACGACGACGGATGATGTCGAGGCTGAGATCCTGGTAATCCTGCTCGCGGCGATCCGAGAAGTTCAGGAACGCCGACAGGCTGCCGAGCGCACCGAGATCCTTGACGATCTTGCCGTTGGCCTGATGCTGGCGCTGTACGCCGTCGCCTTTCCATTTGTCGGTCGAGAGAAAGCCGTAGCTCAGATACCCTTTCAGGCCGTCGCCCAGATCGCCGCTGTCGACCCGAGCGAACGCGCGGTAGGTGTCGTTCGAACCGTAAGTGGCGCCACCGGTCACGTTGGCTGTGTCGCGAGGCTTGTCGCTGAAGAATTCGATCGTGCCGCCGAGATTGCTCGTCGATGCCGTGCCGAGCGCGCCGGCGCCCTGCGCGACATCGGTGCGCGCGACGTTCTCCGAGATGATCGCGCGGCTGATGTGCAGGCCGTTGACGTTGCCGTAGCTCATGTCGCCGAGCGGCACGCCGTCGAGCGTGAAGCCGAGCTGGTTCTGGTTGAAGCCGCGCAGCGAGATGCGCACCGCCCATTCATAGGCGCCGAACGGGTCGGCGGCCTGGAAGTTGACGCCCGGCAGCTTCTGGATCGCCTTGAGCGGGCTAGATCCCGGCGTCAGGCGCGCGATGTCGGCGGCATTGACGCTCTGGACCTGGCGGCTCTGCCCGAAACCGAGCACGACGATGTCGCCGGCCGGGGCGTCCGTCTCCACTGGCGCTGTCGCCGGTTGCGCGGTCATCGGTTGCTCGGCCGTTGCCTGCGCCGTCGTTGCGGGGGTGGCCGACGGGTCGGTGACGGTCTGTGCCGCTAGCGGTGTCGCACATGCGCTTGCGGCGAGGACATAGGGGGCCGCGCTGGCGAGCAGGCCGGAAAGACGGTTCATGGTAGTTCCCCGAGCCGCCCCAGTGCGACTTCGGGTTCGCCATTGCCGCGGGACGTTACGGGCCGGCGACGCTTCGATGACGTTCCCGCGACTCCCCGCGTTTATCCGACCGGACGAGCGATTGGGCCCGTCGGCAGTCGGACGGGCGCCGACTGCGTGAGCCGTGCCAGTTAGACAGTGCGCCGATCACGCAGAATGCGATCGACCTGCCAGCCGAACGCGATCCCGATGACGAGGAACAGGATCGTCTGCGTGGCGATCGACGCGACCCTGAATTGCCAAAGCAGGCTCGCCGGGAATGTCGCCGGAACCTCGTCGATGGTCGGCAGGAGCAATTGCAGCGCGGCGACCAGAACGACATAGCCCATGACGCCGGCCAGGATCGCATCGATCGCGGACCACCGCCCGCTCAGACGCTGCCGTATCCAGATGCCGGCAACCGCGGCCAAAACCGAAAAGCCAATCATTCCGAAATAGGCGACGGTCCTGAGCCTGACGGTCTCGTGAAGTCCCACTGCCGGCGGGGTCGGCGGGTATTTGATCGCCGGTACGACGACGATCACGACGATGGTCAGCAGCGCGAGCAGCAGCGACAGGCTGCGCGGGCCGATCCGGACCACGCGACCATAGAGTACCGCAAATACGATCGCGAACAGCCCGCCGAGCGCGGTTCCGTACATCAGCATCGCGGTAAAAAGGCCGGCCGTCTTCTGGACGGTTCGACTGACGAGGTCTTCGTCCATGCCGGGCATGGCATGGACCGCGTGGGCGGCTTCGAAGGCGATGGCGGCGTCGATCCTGGGCTCGGCGAAGATCAGTGCGAACGTCGCGGCGACCACGGCGCCGAGAATGCCCGCAAGCATGCCGTGCCACAGCATATGTTTCATCATGAAGGCAGACCCTGTCTTAGTGGCAGGGGAAACCCAGCAGATGCCGTCCGTCGTGGACGTACTCATGCACGTACATGCCCTGGAACAGCGCGAACGCGCCCTGTTCGGTGCTGACGAAATACAGCATGATCAGCGCGATCACCGTGCCGAGGACGGCCCAGGGTGCGATCTCGTCGAGCGGAATGCCGGGTGTCGTCCCGATCGCGATGTACGGGTCTTGCGGGGATAGCGCGCGTGCTGCCATGTTCAGTCTCCTACCGGGATCTCGCGCCCGGCGAACGTTGAGGCGTCGGGCGGGGTCTGGCTCTCGACAGGATAAGCCCCGTCGATCACAGTGGCGCGACCGCGCCGGTATCGCACCGGCTTCCCGCCCGGCTCCGATCGTTCCGCTGTGAAGCGACGGGGCAGGGGCGTCAACCGATTTGGAGCAACCGATGGCTACCCGTCTCGTCCTGATGTGCGCGGGCGCCACGCCGACGATGCGGAGCGGTGGCTTCCCCGATCCGGCGGATCCGCTCGACGAGGGGAGCCGCGCAAAGGCCGGCGCTATCAGGCTGGACGGACCGTCTGCGGCGTGCGTCTGGTCGAGTCCGGCGGCTGCGGCGCGTGAAACCGCGATTGCCCTTGGGCTGGACGCGGTACCTTGCGAGGCGCTCCGCGATATCGATTACGGTGCCTGGACCGGGCTCTCGTTCGACGCGGTCCATGCGCGCGCGCCGAACGACCTGACGGCGTGGCTTGCCGCACCCGAACAAGGCGCACCGGGCGGCGAGACGATGGACGCCGTTGCGGAACGCGTCGAACCCTGGCTTCGCAGCATGGAGCCCATGGACCAGCCGATACTGGCGATCACGCATGCCACCGTCATCCGCGCGACGATCGCCGCAGCGCTGTCGATCCCGGTAACGACGACACTCCGGATCGACATCGCACCGCTGTCGATTACCGTGCTATCGTTCAATCGCGTTTGGCGTCTTCAGGAACTCCGTCGCTGCTGATCGTCCATCGGCGCGACTGCTGATTGCGGCGGGCGACGCATCAGGTATATGTCCATTATCCAGCCATGCTCGGCGCGCAACGCTGCACGATGCGATGCGATATGGTGCGCTATTAGGGCAAGCGGGCCCGCGACCAGCGCCTCGTGCGGCATGCCTAGATACGCTCCCCACCAGATGTCGATACCGTGAGGATCGAGCGTCTCGAAGGCGCATCCGCCGTCGAGCATGACCGCCAGCGTATCGACGCCCGTCGGCCAGCCGTCGCGTCGCAACCGCCGTCCGGTGGTGATGAGGACCGGCGCACCCAGCATGTTCAGGGGAATCGCATGTGCCGCCGTCAGCGCCTGCAAGCTGGTAATACCCGGAACGACATGGACGCGCAGCGAACGACCCTCGCGATGCAATCGCTCGGCGATCCTCAAGCTGCTGTCGTACAGCGATGGATCGCCCCACACGAGCAGCGCCAACCGTCCGCCTTCCGGCAGGTACGTGTCGATTGCAGTTGCCCAGCACGCGGCGATCGCGTCATGCCAGTCGTCGACCGCGGCCAGATAGTCGCCATCGGTACCGCGCTTCGGCAGGTCGAACTCCACGACCTGCGTCCCGCCGGTCAGGACCGCGGCGCAGATCGTTCGGCGCAGGTCGATCAGGTCCGATTTCGCATCGCCCTTGCGGGGGAGCAGGATGACGTCTGCGGCGTTCATCGCAGCCTCCGCCGCCCGCGTCAGGTGATCGGGATTGCCGGTACCGATCCCGATCAGATGCAGGTCGATTCCGTTCACCGGCCATGCGCGATCAAGTGGAAGAAGGTGCCGGACACGTTACCGCGGTACGATCCGCTCTCCGTGACCGGCGTCCCCTCCGCATCGCTGACATCGGCGAGCGGTCGATCGGGTTGGTCGAGGATGGTCGAGTAATGGAATTCGTGACCGCGCAGATCGCTCCCCGCCGCAACGCCGGCCATCGGCGCAAGCAAGGTCGCCTGGCGATAGCCCAGATGCATGCGCCGCTGCTCATAGCTCGTGACCAGACCGAGCAGTCCGGCCATACGATGGCGCACACCCTCGGCATCGATCAACGCTTCGCCCAACGCCATATACCCGCCGCACTCGCCGTGCACGGGCCGCGTGACGGCATGGCTGGCGAGCGCGGCACGGAAATTGTCCGCCTGAGCGAGACGCCCGGCATGCAGCTCCGGGTAGCCGCCCGGCAGCCAGACGAGATCCGCGTCCCGTGCGGGGCACTCGTCGGCGAGCGGCGAGAAGGGCAGGATTTCGGCACCTGCGCTACGCCATCCGGCCAGCATGTGAGGATATGCGAACGAGAACGCGGCATCCTGCGCCAAGGCGATGCGCTGCGCCGGTGGCGTGAAGCGGTGTGGCTCGACACCGTTCCGCGGCGTCGTCGCGGCGGCGGCGGCGGCGGCGCGGATCGCGGCGAGATCGACGTGATCGCGCAGGAACACCGCATAATCGGCGATCCGGGCATCCAGATCGGGATGCTCCGACGCCTGCACGAGCCCGAGATGCCGTTCGGGCAGTTTCAGATCGCCGCGTCGCGGCAATGCGCCGAACACGCGCACGCCGGCGGCGGCCATGCCGCTGCGCGCAAGCCGTTCGTGACGTGGGCTCGCGACCCGGTTCAGGATCACGCCGGCGATCGGCAATCCGGGATCGTACAGCGCAAAGCCGAGCGCGGTGGCCGCGGCCGACTGCGCCTGTCCCGATACGTCGATCACCAGGACGACCGGCCAGCCCATCCTGCGCGCGATATCCGCGCTGGCGCCGGTACCGGTCGCGCCCGGTTTCGCCACGCCGTCGAACAGGCCCATCGACCCTTCCGCCAGCACGAAATCGGCATCGTTCGCCAACGCGGCCAGACCGTCGAGCATCGCGCCGTTCATCGCCCAGCTATCGAGGTTGAACGATGGCCGCCCGCTGGCCGCGCGGTGGAACGCGGGATCGATATAGTCCGGGCCGCTCTTGAACGGTTGCACCGCAAGTCCTTCGTCGCGCAGTGCACGCAGCAGGCCCAGCATGACCGTGGTCTTGCCGGTTCCCGATGCGGGTGCGGCGATCATCAGGCCCGGGATCATGACGCGTCTCCTGCAAACCGCGAGTTCGCGTCCTGTGGTCGGAACCGCCGGTCGTACCCTGCTGCATAGAGGCTGCTTTCGCCGAAATCGTCCGACGCGAGAACGCGACCGACCAGGATCAACGCAGTCCGATCCGGGCCGTCGGCCGCTGCCTCGACGATCGTTGCCAGCGTGGCGCGGACGACGCGTTCGTCCGGCCAACTCGCGCGCCAGACGATCGCTGCCGGACAATCGCCGCCATACGCCGGCGCCACCGCCGTGACCACGTGCGCGAGATTGTGGATCGACAGATGGATCGCCAAGGTCGAACCGGTCGCGGCGAACGTCGCGAGATCCTCGGCGGGCGGCATCGTGCTCGCGCGTCCGGGCGTGCGGGTCAGTACGACCGACTGGGTCAGGCCAGGCAGGGTCAGTTCGGCTTCGAGTGCAGCCGCTGCCGCGGCAAATGCTGGTACGCCGGGCGTAACCGTAAATGGGATTTCGAGCGCACGCAGTCGGCGGAGTTGCTCGCCCATGGCCGACCAGATCGACAGGTCCCCTGAATGAAGACGAGCGATGTCGTGGCCTTCGCCGTGTGCATCCACGATCGCCATGATGATCTGATCGAGCGACAGCGGCGCGGTGTTGACGATCCGCGCACCGGGCGGGCAATGGTCCAGCAAGGCGGCGGGCACCAGCGATCCGGCGTAGAGGCACACCGGCGACGCCGCGATCAGATCGCGTCCCCGCAATGTCAGCAGATCGGGCGCACCGGGGCCGGCACCGATGAAATGAACGGTCATGCGGCGGGTCCTTGGGCGATGGCACAGGTTGCCATCCGGTCGGGAGAGATGTGGCGGCGGGTCAGCAGCGATGCGCGGTCGCCGGCTGCCGCTAGCGCTGCGGCCTCCGCGACACTGCCTGTGCCGCGTGCATCGAGGCTGAATTGGGAGCGAGTGGCCGTGATTATGCTGCGCAGCATTTCCGGCGTCACCGCGATCAGAGGCAGGTCGAGTTTAGCAGCGAGCGGCGCGAGCAATGCCGTCTTGTCATGGGGCGCAGCGAGTGCCGTCACCGCAGGATGGCCGCTCTGCGCAAGCGCGAGCGCGGTCTCGCACGCTGCCATATCGGCCGCGGCACGAAAGCCGAAACCTGCGACGATCATAGCGTGACGCTCCATTGCACGACGGGATACTGCGCGCGCCAACCGCGGCGCGTGCCAAGCGGCGCCGCTTCGGCCAGTTCGATCCGTAGAAGCGTGCCGCCCTTGGCCGCATGCCACTGTGTCAGCAGGGCCTCCGACTCCAGCGTGACGGCGTTCGCGACCAGACGCGTAGCTGCATCGAGCATCGTCCATAGTCGTTCCAGCAAGGCGTGCGACAGCCCCCCGCCGACGAAGACTACATCGGGCAGGGGGAGGCCCTCGAGACCGTCGGGCACCCGCGCGTTCACCACCCGAAGCCGGTCGACCCCCAGCGTTGCCGCGTTGAGGCGAACCCGGTCGGCACGAACCGCATCGGCCTCGAAAGCGACCGCCTCCGTAGAGGGGTGCGCCAAGAGCCATTCGATGCCGATCGACCCAGATCCGGCGCCGATGTCCCATAGGCGTTCGCCCGGCCTGGGCGCGAGGGCAGAGAGCGTCAGCGCCCGGACTGGTCGTTTCGTGATCTGCCCGTCATGCTCGAACCAGTGATCCGGGCGTCCGGCCGCGCAGGGCAGCACGGCACCGTCGCCCGACACCGATATACCGACCGCCACGGGATGCGCGATGTCGGAAATGTCGAACGTGGCGGCAGTGGTTCGGCGGATGCGTTCGAACGGACCACCAAGCGATTCCAGGATCCACAGCGTGCTGGCGCCGAACCCAACCCCGTCGAGATATCGTGCTAGCAGCCCGACTGCCGTGCCGTCGCGTACCAGGACTATCGCCTGCCGCCCCGGCGCTAGGATCGGCCGCAACCGTGTGAACGGTGCGGCGTGCAGCCCAACACAGGCCGTGTCGTCGATCGACCAGCCTAGCCGGGCTGCGGCGAACCCGAACGTCGACACGGCGGGATGCGCGACCCATTCGTCGCGGCGCAGATGGCGGGCGATGACCGTACCCGCGCCGAACCAGAATGGATCGCCCGATACCAGCATCACCACACGACGCCCCCGCTGTTCGAGCAGGAGCGCGATGCCGTCCTCGAACGGTATCGGCCAGGGCAGGACATCACATGGGAGATCTGGTAGGAGCGCGAGGTGTCGCGTCGCGCCGGTCACCAGATCGGCGTGGTGGATCGCGGTACGGCTTGCAGACGACAGGCCTGCCGGTCCATCCTCGTTGATCCCGACAATCGTCAGCCACGGACTTCGTTCAATCTCAGCCATGCCGTCCATCCTGATCCTTGGCGGCACGACCGAAGCCAGTGCACTCGCGTCCGCTCTTGGGGCTCGCGGCATTACGGCGGTGCTCAGCTATGCCGGCCGCGTCGCCAATCCGAAGCCGCAGCCGGTGCCCGTGCGGATCGGCGGGTTTGGTGGCGTCGATGGCCTCGCGGCCTATCTTCGTCGAAACCGAATAACCCATCTGGTCGATGCCACGCATCCCTTCGCAGCGCAGATGACCCGCCATTCCCTTGCCGCGGCGGCTCAAGCCGGTGTCGCGCATCTTGCTTTCACACGGCCGGCATGGGCGCCGGAGGACGGCGACACATGGCAGAGCGTCGGCGATATCGACGCGGCCGTTGCTGCGTTGGCGGGGCCGCGTCGGCGCGTGATGTTGGCGCTCGGCCGCATGCAAGTCGACGCGTTCGCCGCGCAGCCGCAGCATCGCTATCTGCTGCGCTTCGTCGATCAGCCCGATCGGGCGATCGGATTGCCCGATCATCACGTCGTCGTCGACCGCGGACCGTTCACCGTCGCACGCGACCTGACGCTGATGCGGGAGCAGTCGATCGACGTCGTCGTATCCAAGAATGCGGGAGGTTCGGGGGCAGTGGCCAAGGTGATCGCGGCGCGCGCGCTGGCACTGCCCGTGCTCATGATCGAGCGTCCCGTCCTGCCCGCCCGGACCGAAGTCTGCGCCGTCGAGGAGGTGCTTCGCTGGCTCGGTCACGACGCCGATCTCGGTGTGTAGAGGAATGGCGTGCCGGCGCGCGTGATCATGCGCGTCGAGCTCGACCCGACGATGACGACCGTCCGCATATCCGCCATCTCCGGCAGTGCATCGGGCAGGGCGACGATTTTCAGATTTTCGTCCGGCGTGGATACGGCACGAGCGAACAGCACCGGCCGCGTATCGGCGCAGGTATCGCGCAGGATCGCCAGCGCCGTGCCGAAGCCGTCGGGACGCGCCCTGGAACGGGGATTGTAGAAGGCGATCGCAAAATCCGCTTGTGCCGCCAATCGGATCCGGCGCTCGATCAGCGCCTGGGGCTTGAGATTGTCGGACAGGTTGATCGCACAGAAATCATGGCCCAACGGCGCACCGACCCGCGCACTGGCGGCGAGCATCGCGGTGATCCCCGGCAGCACACAGATATCGAGCGCGCGCCATGCCGGTGGTCCGTGCTCGATGGCTTCGAACACCGCCGCCGCCATCGCGAAGACGCCTGGGTCCCCCGAGGAGACGACCACGACCTTTTGCCCTCCATGCGCCAATGACAATGCGTGGTGTGCGCGATCGAGTTCGACGCGGTTGTCGGACGGATGAAGCGTCAACCCCGGGCGCGGTGCGACGCGCGCGACATAGGGGATGTAGCCGATGACGTCGGTCGCCTCGGTGAGAGCGGCCGTGACCTGCGGGGTGATCAACGCCGCGTCGCCCGGCCCGAGCCCGACGATCGCCAGCGATCCGGCAACAGCCGTCACGGTCTGCGCCCCTGGCCGTGGATCAACACGATGGCGAAATAGGGGGCGATACTGGCGGCATCGGCGAGGCGCGTGACGCGCTGGTCCGGCATCGCGGCATATTCCACCAGCCATGCCGAATCCTCGCGGCCAGCCGCCACGACCGCCCGCCGCAGCTTGGCGAGGTGTCGCCCGATCTTCATCACGACCAGCGCGTCGGTATCGCGAATGCGCCGCGTGAGATCCTCCTCGGATAGCGTCGCGGTCAGCACCGTCAGCACGTCGTCGCCCCAGGTAATCGGCACGCCACTCGCGGTCCATGCGCCCGACATGCCGGTGATCCCCGGCACCACGCAGACCGGCGCGATATCGGACAGCCGCGAGTGCAGATGCATGAACGATCCGTAGAAAAACGGGTCGCCTTCACACAGGACGACCACCTCCTCGCCGGTCCGCGCAAGCGCCGCCAGATGCTGGGTGCAGTCGGCATAGAAGGCCGCAAGCAGGCCGCGGTAGCGAGGGTCGGATGTCGGGATTTCGGTCGTGACCGGGTATTCCATCGCGTATTCGACGGCGTCAGCACGCAGCATGCCGTCGACGATGCGTCGCGCCTGGCCGGGTTTGCCGGCCTTGCGGAAGAACGCGATGTGACGCGCACCGCGCACGAGGCGGTCGGCCCGGACACTCATCAGGTCCTGCGCACCCGGGCCGAGACCGACACCGTGGATCGTCCCGATCGTCATTCGGCGTAACTGGCGAGCGCGTTGATCGCCGCCACGGTGATCGCGCTGCCGCCCATCCGGCCTTCGACGACAACGCACGGCACCGGCTGTTCGCCCCAGAGCGCGGCCTTCGACTCCACCGCGCCGACGAAGCCGACCGGGCATCCGATGATCGCGGCGGGACGCGGACATTCCGGGTCCTCGAGCATGTCGAGCAAGTGGAACAAGGCGGTCGGCGCATTCCCGATCGCGACAAGCGCCCCCGCCAGATGTGGCCGCCACAACTCGAGTGCCGCAGCCGACCGGGTGGTCGCCAAGGCGCGCGCGAGCTCGGGCGTTTCGCTGTCATGAAGCGTGCAGATCACCGGGTTCGCCGCAGGCAGTCTTGCGCGCGTGATACCCTCGGTCACCATGCGCGCGTCGCACAGCACCGGTGCGCCGGCGGACAGCGCGGCCCGTGCGCTGACGGCGAATGCGGGCGAGAAACGGATATGCTCAGCCAGGCCTACCAGCCCGGACGCGTGGATCATCCGTACCGCCACCGGTTCCTCGTCCACCGAAAACGCCGTCAGGTCTGCTTCGGCGCGGATCGTCGCGAACGACTGACGATAGATGGCGGCGCCGTCGGTCTCGTAGATATGCGGCATCAGGTGGCTCCGAAATGGGCGAGGACGGCAGGCGCGTCGAGACCGGCGAGGAAAGGGGGATCGCCCGCGCGCGCAGCGAAGCCGAGATCGAACCGTCCGCCATTGCCGGTCAGGACCACATCGGCGGCGATCGACCGCGCGCATCCCTTGGCACAGCCCGACACGTGCAGTCGGCCAGTGACCTTGTGTGCGAGGCGGAGGGCAAGGTCACGCGTTGCGACGCTGGCGTGCGGGCAGGCGGGGGCGCCGACGCAGGCGTCCACGCGAACCGTCGCGGGGTCTGCGTCGCCAGCGAGCGAGACGCCGGGTGTTCCGCCCTCGACGAGGATGGTTCGCCACGGCGTCACGCGGATCGCGCTTGCGCCGCTTGCTTGCATGAAAGCTGCCAGCGCGGGTGCGTCGATCCGTCCGAACGGCAGGCCGTGCGGGACGCCGACCGTATGATCGGGCTTTGCGGTCGTCGGCTGCGACCGGACCGCTGCGATCATCGGCAAAGCGGCAGTATGTCGCGCCATCCGTCCCGCGGTCGCGCCGCCCGTGTCGACGAACCAGTGGGCCAGTGCGATCAGCGCATCGACTTCGCCGCCGACCGCAACGCGTGCTCCCTGATCGCGACCATCGGCGCGCAGCATCAAGTCACCGTCGCTGCAGCGCTCGATGCGAAAATCGGCAGGGTCGTCGCGCAGCACCGGAGCACCGCCGGCATCGATCGCGAAGCCGACCTTGCCGGGCAGCTCGGGCAGTTCGGACAGGCGATCGGCCAACTCGGTCGCGATCCGGTAGGTGTCGTCGCCGACGCGCCAGTCGGGGTCGACCAGGATCGCGCGACGGGCCTCGGTGAGCGGGTCCGGATCGACCAGACCCAGGTCGCACAGTCGGGCGACGAGCGGCTGCCAGGCCTCGACGCCGCGGATCTGGAGGTTGGCGCGGTTGGTCGCATCGATCTGGCCGTTACCGTACGTGGTCGCAGCCTCGCACAGCCCGAGCACCTGTTCGCGGATCAGCCGGCCCAGCCGCGGGCGGACGCGGACCAGCAAGCCGTCCCCGGCCGCCATGGGGCGCCAAGCCGTCGGGCACCAGCCGCGGATCACCCTGTAATCTCCAACTGCGCGAGGATCGAGTTGCGTCGCGTGGTCCACAGGCCCGAGGCGTGAAGCGCGGCGAAGCGCTCCTCGAGCGCTGCGAGCGCTTGCGGATTGGCGTTCGCCATAAACGCCCTCACATCGTCGCGCGCCAGCGTCGCATCGTAATACAGATCGATCGACTGCGGCGACACGGCGTCCGCCAAATGCGCGAACGACCCGAGATGATCGAGCGTGGCCGCGAGTTCCGCCGCGCCGCGAAAGCCATGCCGCATCATCCCGGCGACCCAGTCCGGCTGCGCGGCACGGGCGCGAACGACGCGGGCGATTTCCTCGCGCAGGGACCGTGCGCGGGGGCGCTCGGGATCGGTGGCGTCGAGATGGTAGAGCGCGGCGGCGCCCCCCGAGAGTGTCTTTGCCGCCGCAAAACCGGCTTCGTGCGCAGCATAATCGGCGGCCAGCAGCAGGTCGGTCTCGGGCAGGTCCTGGACATGGACGAAACTGTCGGCGGCAGCGACGCGACGACGGATACCGCCGGTGTCGAGGCGGTCGCCGCCGTCGAGGGCGTATGCCGAGGCCGCGAGCCACGCTTCGCCGGCGGCCAGCCGAGCCTCCGGCGTGTAGGTTTCTCCCAGATCGTCCATGCGGACGCCGTAGCGTCCGGGGGCAGGACCATAGACGCGCGGGGTCGGCGGGGCTTCGACGAACGGGTTCAGATCCGCGGGCTCGTCGCGGCCGGCAATCGCGCGGACGGCTTGGCCGAACATCGTGCACAGGCTGGGGAAAGCGTCGCGAAACAGCCCAGACACGCGCAGGGTTACGTCGATCCGCGGGCGGTCGAGGCGCATCAGTGGCAGGATTTCGATTCCGGTCACGCGCTGCGACGCCATGTCCCACACCGGTTCGGCGCCAAGCAGGTGGAGTGCCATCGCGAACTCTTCGCCGGCGGTGCGCATCGTCGCCGATCCCCACAGGTCGACCACCAGCCCCTTGGGGTAATCGCCCTGGTCTTGCAGGTGACGGCGGATCAGCTCCTCGGCCAGCAGCACGCCTTGCGCGTGCGCGGACCGCGACGGCACCGCACGCGGATCGGTGGTGTACAGGTTGCGCCCGGTCGGCAGCACGTCGGATCTACCACGCCACGGCGACCCCGAAGGTCCTGACGGAACACGGCGGCCGGCGAGCGCGGCAAGCAGGCCGTCACGCTCCGCATCGCCATGCGCGCCCCGCCCGAACACATGCAGTCCGTCGCCGAACCGGCTGTCCTTCACGTCGCAGACGAACGTGTCGATCCGCGTGACGACGTCCGCCGCCGTTGCCGCCTGCGCCAGCCCCAGCGTATCCTCGAGACCCAGCGCGTTCGCCTCGTCCAGGATGTCCGCCTGCAATCGGCCGCGCCGCGCCGGATCGAGCCCGTCGGCATTGGAAAACTCATCGAGCAAGGCTTCGAGACGATCCATCCCCACGCCGCTTTTCGCGCCGACCATCGGCGGCGGAACATGCCCCAGCGTAACCGCCCCGATCCTGCGTTTCCCCTGTGCCGCCTCGCCGGGATCGTTGACGATGAACGGATAGATCACGGGCATCGCGCCGGTCAGTGCCTCGGGCCAGCACGCGTTCGACAGCGCGACGGCCTTGCCCGGCAGCCATTCGAGCGTGCCGTGCGCCCCGACATGGACCACCGCATCGGTCCCACGCGCCTGCAACCACAGATAGAACGCGACATAGCCGTGGCGTGGGCACCGCGAGAGGTCGTGATATTCCTCGGTCCGGACGTCGGATCGTCCGCGCTCGGGCTGAAGCGCGACCAGCGCGGTACCGACCGACAGCGCCGCGAACCGGAACGCACCGGCGTGGACGGCGGGATCGTCCTCCGGTTCGCCCCATACGGCGACCAGTTCGGCTTGCAGCGAGGCGGGCAGGGCGGCCAGCGCAACGCGGTACGCGGCGACCGGCCAGTCGATATGCCGCGATCCGAGCGCAGTCGCCAGATCGTCCGCAGGACCCAGCGCATACCCGGCGTGCGCCAGATCCGCCAGAATCGCATCGACCGACGTCAGGGCATCCAGCCCGACCGCGTGCGCCATCTGGTGCGCTTTGCCGGGATAGGTCGACAGGATGATAGCCGGACGTCGCTCGGCTGCAGGCTTGGCCGCCAGCGCGATCCAGCCGTCGACCCGCGCGGCGATGGCATCGACGCGCTCGGCATCGGCGCAGTGCTCCCGGCGCGCATATTGCAGGTCGAGGTCGGGCGAGGCCGCTTCCTTGAAGCTTACGACGCCCGCGAAGATTCGTCCGTCGACCTCGGGCAGGACCACATGCATGGCTAGGTCGGCAGGGGACAGACCGCGAGGCGCATCGCGCCACGCGGCTCGATCGGACGTCGCCAGCGCGACCTGGAAGACGGGGACGTTCGCCCCGTCGAGCGGTGTCGTGTCGTCGTTGCCCCTGCCCGAAAACGCGGTAGCGTTCACGATCGCGACGGGGCCGAGCGCGCCTACCCAGCGTCGCAACCAACCGCTGCCGTCACCGTCCTTCAACGACGGCACGAACAACCCCAGCACGTCGTATCCGCGCGAGGTGAACGCGCCAAGCAACGCGGCGACCGGATCCAGGTCCTGCGCCGTCAGATAGGATCGATAGAACACCAGCAGGATGCGCGGCTTCGACGACTGGAACAGGAATGCCGCCGGGCAGGCGATGCCAGCGTCCGGTCGCCATCCGCCGACTGACGGCATTTCGCCCGCCGTCCGCTTCGTTTCGGCATGCAGACCCGATGCGGAGGCGAACTGCGCCAGCGCCTCGCGTGACGCACCCGCACCGCCGGTATCGCATAGCGTCGACAGGCGCCGCAACAGCGCGACCGGAACGGTGGATGCCGCGTCCAGCCGGCGGTCGTGCCGGCCGTCGGCGGGAAGCACGGCTAGCGCGATCCCGCGGCGCCGGGCCAGCGCTTCGACTTGCTGGAGCCCGTACGACCAATAGGCCGTCCCGCCGATCAGCCGGATCAGGATCGCCTTCGCACCGGCCAGCGTCCGCTCGACATAGGTATCGACCGACAGCGGATGCGTAAGGTCGGCAAGATTGGCGAGACGCAGGCTTGGCACTGCATCGCCCGCCGCGACGGCCTCGTGCCACCCGGCGCTGAACGCGGCGAGATCGCTGTCGGAGAACGACAGTATGACGAGATCAGCGGTGCTCTGGCCCAGGTCCTGGGGGACAGCGCTCTCCTCCAGTCCGTGGCTTTCGCGGAAGACGACGTGCACCTGGATCAGGCTCCCAAGGCTTCCCCGATCACGTCCGGATCGAGCCGTCCCCGCTCGGCGATGACGACCAGTCGCGTGCGACGCGGCTCGTCGGCGCGCCATGGCCGATCGTAATGCGCGCGGACCCGCGCCCCGACCGCCTGCACGAGCAACCGCATCGGCTTGCCCGCGACGGCGGCGTAGCCCTTCACGCGAAGGACATCGCCGCCGGCGCCCAGCGCCTCGATCCGCGTGGTCAGTGCCGCGGGGTCTTCGACCGTGTCCCATTCGACGACGATGCTGTCGAAATCGTCGTGCTCGTGATCGTCCTCGCCGTCATGATGCGAGGGACGCGCGGCGATGTCGTCTTCGGCCGCCGCGCCGAGCCCGAGAACGACGCGCGGGTCGACGATACCGTCGACCAGTTCGACGATCGGCAACGGTCGTGCAGTCTCCGCAGCGATCACGGCGCGTGCCGCCGCGATGCCGTCCGGGCCGGCAAGGTCGCATTTGGTCAGCAGGATCAGGTCGGCACAGGCGAGTTGATCCTCGAACACTTCCGACAGTGGCGTTTCATGATCGATGCTCGGGTCGGCGGCGCGCTGCTCGTCGACCGCGGCCAGATCCGGCGCGAAGCGACCCGCCGCGACCGCTTCGGCATCCGCCAGCGCGATGACGCCGTCGACGGTGATCCGCGACCGGATCGCCGGCCAGTCGAACGCCTTCAACAGCGGCTTGGGCAATGCGAGGCCGGACGTCTCGATCAGAATATGGTCGGGTCGGGGATTAAGCGCGAGCAACGTCTCCACGGTCGGGATGAAGTCGTCCGCGACGGTGCAGCAGATGCAGCCGTTCGCGAGTTCGACGACGTTCTCGGCCGGGCAATCGGGGATCGCGCAACCCTTGAGGATGTCGCCGTCCACCCCCAGCGTGCCGAATTCGTTGACGATCACGGCAAGGCGACGTCCGCCCGCGTTGCGGATCAGATGGCTGATCAACGTCGTCTTGCCCGCGCCGAGAAAGCCGGTGACGATGGTAACGGGAATCTTGGACAGATCGGGCATGCTAGTCTCCTCGCGCCGTGCGACGATGGGCGGGACCTGCATGATCATCGACGCGCGACGCTGGACGGGCGCGAATGCCCATGCCACGCACCGATGCAGCTCCAGCCGCATAGGTTCGTCGCTCAGACGGAGAACCGTGCCGCGGCCATCCCCTGGACCAAGGCAAGAGCGACCCATCGCCGGCAGGTCTCCTGGCTCACGGGTCACAGCTCGAATGCGCGGCCTTCCCAGAATGCGCGACGGGCGCAGGGTCCAGTGGCGGCCTCCTTCTTGCGAAGGACGCGTGGCACTCTCGCTCACCGCTTACAGTTGCAGGGACAGCCGCGGATTTGGGGACGAACCCCGCACCGCATTCCCATTCAAGCCTTTCGCAAGGCACCGGCGCGATCAACAAGGTCCGGCTCAGCCGGTCCTTGTCCGTCGCTTAGCGCACGCCCGACAGATTGCCAATTCGCGATCGCGATCAAATTCCGCACGTCGCTACCTTGGCCGCAAAACATGACATGAATGTTAGATTGATAGTGACTCGCAAAAGCGACTGCGGTAGAGGCCTCGACATTGAAGGGGTTCAGCATGAGTTTTATGAGCGTATTGTTGGCTGGCGCCGCGCTGGTCGGAGAGCCTGCGCGTATAGCCGAAGATAAAGCGGTTCGGTCGGACGAACTGACTGTGCCGAACGAAGATCAGAAGTCGGACGAAATCCTCGTCGTCGGAAAGAGTTACGGTCGCGAAATCGGCAAGACCGTAACGCCGCTCAAGGATACGCCCAATACCGTCACGGTGATCGAGCGCGAACAGATCGAGGCGCAGAACCTGTTCACGCTCGAAGACGCGCTGACCGCCACCAACGGCATCACCGTCAACGGCGTCGGCAGCGAGGATCCGTCGTTCCTGTCGCGCGGGTTCATCATCAACAATTACCTGATCGACGGCGTTCCGACGTTCTCCCTAGGCTTCCCGGCGGTGGTGCCCGACCTGTTCTTCTACGATCGGCTCGAGGTGCTGCGTGGCCCGGCCGGACTGTTCAGCGGTTCCGGGAACCCCGCGGGCAGCATCAATCTGGTGCGCAAGCGCCCGCTCGATACGACCAGGGTCCAGGCGAGCGCAGGCTATGGCAGCTACGACAACGTCCGGCTCGAACTCGACGTATCGACGCCGATCGGCCCGAAGGCCGGCATCCGCGTCGGGGCCATGCTGCACGATCAGGACCAGTTCTTCGACACCGCGCACCGCAACCGCGTCGGCGCGTTCGCGACCGGATCGCTCGAGATCGGCGATCGCACGACGCTGACGGTCGGCGGGAACTATGATCGTTTCCGCCCGGCGGTCCAGTCGGGCCTGCCCGGCATCATCGGCGGTGCCGACGGCAGCGACGGGCAGTTGCTCGACATTGACCGGTCGACCTATCTCGGCGCCGACTGGAACCGGTTCGAGAGCAAGAGCTGGACCGGGTTCGCCGAACTCACGCACAAGGTGAGCGACCGCTGGACGCTGCGCGCGACCGGGCTGTTCACCGATGTCGATCGGGTGGACATCTACAGCTATATCGGCAGCCAGCCGGTCACCGCCACCAACGGCGTCACCAGCCACATCGCCTATCGCGGCGACAGCAAACAACGGACGCGGTCGTTCGACTTCAACGGGATCGGCAGCTTCCCCCTGTTCGGGCGCGACCAGACGCTGATCCTGGGTGCCGATTATCAGGCAAGCTCGGGGACGGCGTTCGCCACCAGATTGTCGAACTATGCGAGGATCGACGTGTATGATCCGGTATCCCCGGTCGAACCGCCACTCGATCCCTACGGGGCGCTGCCCTATTATCCGGTACAGGGTACCGGCGCGACCTGTCCCGACAGCGGCACCGCGATCACGCCCGCACCGGCTAATTGTGTGCTGCAGGTCTATGGCGGCTCGGGGACCGACGTCGAGCAATACGGCCTGTACGGCCAGATGCGCCTGAGCCCGATCGCGGGGCTGACATTGGTCGGGGGTGGTCGTTTGACGTGGTGGGACACGACCCTGACGACGCTCCTCACGCCCACCGGGCCGCTGCCCGCCGCGTCGCGCTACGGGTACGACAATCGCTTTACGCCGTATGCCGGCATCGTCTGGGACGTCACGCACGCGCTCAACGTCTATGCGAGCTATGCCGACAGTTTCACGCCGCAAGCGCCGCCGGTCGGCCGGACGCGGCCCGATGGACGTCGGATCGAACCGCTGACCGGCAAGCAGTTCGAGGCGGGGACCAAGCTGTCGCTGATGGGCGACCGGCTGTTGCTGTCCGCTGCGGCGTATCAGATCATGCAATCGAACCGGCTGTTCAACGATCCGGACCTGCCGACCAGCGTCCTCCAGATCGGCAAGGTCCGCGCGCGCGGGATCGAGGCCGAGGCGAGCGGCGAGATCCTCCCGGGCTGGCGCATCAACGGCGGCTACAGCTACACGCGGACGAAATATCTCGAAGACGCCAATCCGCTGTTCGAGGGTATCAGCCTGGTGCCGATCGTCCCGAAGCACATGGCGAAGATGTTCACCAATTACGCGCCGGCGGACGGACCGCTTGCCGGCATCAGCCTCGGTGGCGGCCTTACGTGGTTCGGCAGCACCTTTGGCGGGACGGCCGCGGTGTTCAATCCGGACGGTACCGTCCGCACCCGGTCCAGCATCGTTCGCCAGGGGAGCTACGCCGTGCTCGACCTGCGCGCGGGCTATGCGTTGACGCCGCGGCTGGGCGTATCGGTGAACGTCAACAACGTCCTCGATCGTGATTACTACGCGCGGATCAGTTCGTCGGGGCGCGGCAATTACTATGGCAGTCCGCGCACCGCGTTCGCGACGCTGCGGTACACCTTCCTGTGACGGCAGGCGACATGCATGCCCGCGCCCGCTGGGCACGACGCGGCGATATCGGCCTGCGGATCGTCGCCGCCGTGCCGCTCGGCTATGCCACCGCGAGTTTGTGGGCGATGGCGCTCGCCCGCATCCTGCCGGGCGAGCGCATCGAGGCGACCGTCGCCGCGACGTTGATCGCGCTCGCATTGTGCGCGGTGGCGGCGATGTGGGCTTTCGCCGCGCGCAGCGGTTGGCGCGCGCTGTGGACGCTGGCGGCCGCAGCGGGGATTGCGGCGGCGATCACCGGGCTCTCGATCGCGGCGACGGGGCGGCCATGAGCAAGGGCTTCCGGCAATCGCAGGCGTTCCTGCACACCTGGTCGGGGATGCTGCTCGGGTGGATCCTGTTCCTCGTGTTCGTCGCCGGCTCGCTCGCGTTCTGGCGCGAAGGGCTCAACCGGTGGACGCGCCCCGAACTCGCGCGGATCGAACAGCCGATGCGCGTGTTGGCGGGGTCGCAGGCGTTCCTCGCGAAGACTGCGCCGGATGCGAAGAGCTGGTTCATTCCGATCGTGACGGACCGGATGCCCGGCGCGCAGCTGTTCTGGGTACCACAGCCCAAGCCCGGCGAGGAACGGGGGCGGGGGCGGCACGGCGGTCGCGGACGTCGCGACACCCAGGCGCTGATCGGTGCCAATGGGCAGGTCGCGCACGCCCGCGACACGCGCGGCGGCGAGTTCTTCTACCGCTTCCATTTCGATCTTCATTACATGCCGGTGATCTGGGCACGGTGGATCGTCGGGTTCGCGTCGATGATGATGCTCGTCGCGATCCTGAGCGGAATCGTCACGCACAAGAAGATCTTCAAGGATTTCTTCACGCTGCGCCGTGGCAAGGGACAGCGATCGTGGCTGGACGGGCACAACGCCACGGCGGTGCTGGCGCTGCCGTTCCACTTGATGATCACCTATACCGGCCTCGTCACGCTGATGGCGTTGCTGATGCCCTGGGCGGTCGTCGCCAATTATACCGACGAGCGCGTGGTTTCGTCCGCGCTGTTTCCCAGCGCGACGGTGGCCGAACGTACCGGGCGGGCCGCACCGCTGATCGATCTGCGACGGATCGCAGCCGATGCCGAACATCGTCTCGGTGCGCCGGCGAGTTTCATCGAGGTGAGCGATCCCGGCGATGCCGCCGCGCGCGTCACGGTGAGCCAGAGCTTCGGTTCGATGCTATCCTCGCGAACACCGCGACTGGCCTATGACGGCGTGTCCGGGAACCTCGTCTGGCGGTCGCCCGTACCCGGCGCGGCGGCCGAGACCGCAGGCGTGATGATCGGACTGCATGCCGGCCGCTTTGCCGGATATGGCGGGCGGTGGCTGTATTTCCTGTGCGGTGTCGCGGGCACGCTGATGGTCGCGAGCGGACTCGTCCTGTGGACCGTGAAACGCCGCGAGCGATTGCCCGATCCGGAACGACCGCATCTGGGCTTCCGGGTGGTCGAACGGCTGAACGTCGCGGTGATCGGTGGCTTCCCGCTCGGCGTCGCATCGTTCTTCTGGGCCAACCGACTATTGCCGATCGCTCTCGGCGGTCGCGCGCAATGGGAGATCAACATGCTGTTCATCGTCTGGTCGATGTCGGCGTGCCTGGCATTCGTCGCGAAGCCCCGACACGTGTGGCCGCTGCTCTTCACCGCGACCGGTGTGCTGCTGGCGTCGTTGCCGCTGTACGACAGCGTCGCGACCGATCGCGGCATCGTCGTCATGCTGGCACGCGGCGACCTGATGATGGCGGGGGTCGACGTCACGATGGCGCTGTTCGGCTTTGCGTTCCTCGCGGTCGCGCACCGTGTCGCGCGTCATAGACCGAAGGCCAGGGGCGTTCGCGCATCTCGGACCGCCGACGCCCGCGTGCTGGAACCCGCCGAATGACCGTCGTGCCGCTGATCCTGTCGATCGCCGCGTTCCTCCTGCTCGGTTTGTCGAGCGACGTGCATCACCGTCGTCGGTTCGGGGTCTGTCCGGCGGCGGCACGACGCGCGAGGCTGCGAACCATGGGTTGGCTCACGCTCGGCGCGGCGTTCGTCCCGGCGATTGCCGCGCGCGGCTGGGTCTTCGGACCGATCCTGTGGGTCGGAACGATAATGGCAGGCGCGGCCATCGTCTTCCTGGCGCTCAACCTGCTCCCGGACACACGGGCGCAGCGATCCTGACCCGCGCAGCGTCAGTCTCGTCCGGCGCCGGGTACGATCCGGCGGAGTTCGCGGTGGCCGTCGATCCATTCATGCTTGAGCGCCCCCGCGATGTGCAGACCGACCAGCAGGTAAAGGATATAGGCCAGCCACGCATGCGCGGCGCCGAACACAGAATGCAGCGTCTCGCGCGTTGCGGGATCGATCGACCCGAACGCGATTCGCGGCCATTCGACCAGACCGTAGAGATACATCGGGTGGGTCGCGGCATCCTTCCACGCCGAGTCCATGATCCAGCCCGACAGCGGCACCGCGAAGATGATCGCGTATAGCAGCCAATGCGTGACGTGCGATACCGTAACTTCCCAGCGCTGATAGCGGGTCGGCAGCGCGGGCGGCTGGTGCGTCAGCCGCCACAGCAGCCGCATGATCGCCAGACCGAGCACCGTGATGCCGATCGACTTGTGCAGGTCGATGACGGGGCGGACATGATCGTCGGCAAGGTACGGCCACACCCAGGCGAGCCCGACGTTGATGAGGATGCCCAACGCCACGAGCCAGTGCAGCGCGATCGCGACCCCGGTGTATTTCCTGACCATTCGCCTTCGCCTCGTTCGTCGTCGCGGCGGGTCTTTCCTCCGCGTTCGCGATTTGCGCAATAGCCCATTCATCTGGCCCGCGGTACGCACCGCGCGATGTCACCGATGACCGCAATCTTCGCCGCGCAATCGCCGCGCCTGTCGCCACGGCGCGTACCGATCGCCAGCCGCCTGATCGGCTTGGCGGTACCCCTCATATTCGCCGTGCTGGTGCTGCAAGCCTTCCTCCGTCAGGGGCTTGCGGTGTGGTCGGTCGGCATCGCCTATATCCTCTACGATACCGCGCTGCTGGTGTTTACGGCGTGGCAGATCCGCGAACTCGCTTACGCGCCGCCGCCCGCCCTGGATGGCAGGCCGGCACCGCGTTTCGGCGTCATCGTCGCGGCGCGCAACGAGGCCAGCGTCATCCGCCTGACGATCGACCGGTTGCTAGCGCAGGAGCGCCCGCCGGAGACGATCATGATCGCCGACGACGGATCGGACGACGCCACGCCGTCGGTCATGCGCGACGGCTATGCGCTCGCCGTGCCGTTGCCCGGAGAGGTCGCGTCGGTCGATATCGGCGGCACGCGCATCGCGTGGCTGCGATTGCCGCATGGTGGCAAGGCGCGGGCGCTCAATGCTGCGCTCGTCCGGATCGACGCGGCGATCGTCCTGACGGTTGATGCCGATACGCTGCTCGAACCCGGCGCGATCGCGGCGATGCGCGCTGCCTTTGCCGCGGAACCCGAGCTGGTCGCGGCGACCGGTGTGCTCGCGCCGATCTGCGGACCCGGGCTCGGCGGTCGGCTGTTCGAGTGGTTCCAGTCCTATGAATATGTCCGCAACTTCCTGTCGCGCGACGCGTGGATGCGGCTGAACGGTCTGTTGTTGATCTCCGGTGCGTTTGCCGCGTTCCGGCGCGACGCGGTGATCGCGGTCGGTGGCTTCGATCCCGACTGCATGGTCGAGGATTACGAACTGATCCACCGGCTCCATCGCCATGCCCACGATACCGGGCTCGACTGGCGGGTGCGCGTCGTGGGCGGGGCACTGGCGCGAACCGATGCCCCGGCGAGCATCCCCGCGTTCCTCAAACAGCGTCAGCGCTGGTTCGGCGGGTTCCTCCAGACGCAGCATTGGAACCGCGACATGGTCGGAAACCGTGCCTATGGCCGGCTCGGCACCCGGATGTTGCCGGTCAAGGCCCTGGATACCGTGCAGCCGATCTACGGACTGACCGCATTCGCGATCCTGATCGGACTGGTGATCACCGGACGGTTCGCGCTGGCGCTGCCGATCCTGATCGTGATGATCGTCAAGATCGCCATCGATCTAAGCTTCCACGTCTGGTCGCTCGGCATCTACAAGCGATGGACAGGGCAGCGCGAAGGGCTCGGGCTCGGGCCCGCCATCATTGCCGCGATCGCCGAGCCGTTCACCTTCCAGCTTCTGCGTCACGTCGGTGCGATCTATGGCTGGGTGGCGTTTCTGCGCGGCGGTCAGACGTGGGGACGACAAACCCGCACTGCGCTGGAACACCGAGCGTCCTGATCTTCCAACCAAAATGAATTAATCTCCTCCGGGCAAACAGGTAGATCGCCGGATTCATTGGGCATTATCTCCCGCATCTTGCTCTGCATCATAGCAATTGCAAGTGTTCGGCACCTCGAACGCTATTCCCAAATTGAATGCTTATTGCCAAGGTCTTATGACCAGTTATGGTAGCGCTCGCACAAGCCAAGAATAATCGGCGGTGCGGGGCCGCGGTCATGGTGATCGCGAGGAAGAGGGGATGAACATGAAGGCTGTAGGTCTTTCGTCTGCGCTCGCGCGCTCAGCGTCCGTCGTGGCACTCGCTACGTGTCTTACAGTGTCCGGACCTGCGTTCGGACAGACGCAGACGGGCGCAGAGGCGACCAATGCACAGCCGACGACGGCGCCTGGGACCTCCGCCGACCCGACGACCGCGGCGGGACAGCTGACGACACCGGCCGCAGCACCGTCATCCGAATCCGCGCAGGCCCCGGCGGGCGACGAGATCGTCGTCACGGGCGTAAGGGCCAGCCTCGAACGGTCGATCGCAATCAAGCGCAACTCGACCGGCATCGTCGACGCGATTTCCGCCGAGGATATCGGCAAGTTCCCCGACACGAACCTCGCCGAATCGTTGCAGCGCATCACCGGCGTGTCGATCAACCGTACGAATGGCGAAGGCGCGCTGGTCACCGTCCGCGGCTTTGGTCCGAGCTACAATCTCGTCACGTTGAACGGTCGCCAGCTGGCCACCGCGAACGTGCAGGTCGTCGGTGGCGATCAGAATTCGGACAGCGCACAGGGCGCGAGCCGCTCGTTCGACTTTTCGAACCTCGCATCTGAGGGCGTCCGTACACTGGAGGTCTACAAGACCGGCCGTGCGTCGGTACCGACCGGCGGCATCGGCGCGACGATCAACGTCGTCACCCGCCGTCCGCTCGATGGCAAGGGCGGCCTGACGGGCAGTATCGGTGCGAAGGGCGTCTACGATACCAGCACCGATGGCTGCCTCGATTGCGGATCGAAGGTCACGCCCGAATTGTCCGGGGTGGTAAGCTGGGCCGACCCGACCGACCGGTTCGGCGTCTCGCTGTTCGGCAGCTACCAGAAGCGTAACTTCACCTCGATCTCGGCGACGTCCAACGACTGGAACGTCATGTCCTACAACGACTTCCTGACCGGTGGTTTCACGAAGGGGGACGGCAGCACGAAGATCACCGGCGCCCCCACCAACGCGAACCAGCTCATCGCGTTTCCTAACGACAGCCGCTACCATTATGCCGAGGGCAGTCGCGAGCGCATCAACGGCCAGGCGGTGGTCCAGTTCAAGCCGATCGAGACGCTGACGCTGACGGCGGATGCCTTGTTCGCGCAGAACACGCAGAAGGAAATCCGCTCGGATCTCTCCAACTGGTTCAGCCGTCCGTTCGACGAAGTACGATTCGACGCCAACCCCGTGGTCGCCACCGCAAACTATCTGCACGAGACGATCAATGGCGCCAAGGACGAAGGATTCGAGGCGCAGAACCGCGGGCAAAAAAGCCGGGTTCAGGATTTCGGCCTCAACGGCAAGTGGGAGCTGACCGACAATTTCACGGTCAACCTCGACGGCCATTACAGCAAGGCATCGAGCCGGCCGGACAACCCCAACGGCAACAGCTCGACGCTGGTCGGCATGGCCGCGAACGTCGTGACCTCGCACTCGGTCGACTATACCGGCGACATTCCGAAGCAGGACATCACGCTCAACGGTCCGTTGACGGTAAATCAGGTCGGATCGCAGATCGGGCGTACCTACGCCTCCACGCAGGACCAGCGCGTGAAGGAACTGCGCGCCGATTTCGGTTGGGATCTCGGGGGCGGCAGCCGGTTCGACTTCGGCGGGAACCTGCGTGATACCAACATGCACCAGACACGGGTCGCGACGCAGCAGGTGTTGGGCGATTGGGGCATCACCAATCCCGGCGACGTCGAACGGTTGGCACCCGGCGCGTTGCAGGCATTTTGTCTCGTCTGCAAATTCAAGCATTTCGACCCCGGTAACGATCCGGAATCGCAGACCGCATTCCGTGGCGATGCGGCGAACATCTACTCGATCCTGTCACCATTCTATGCCGGCACCGGCAACGCGATCGGGGTGACGACCAACGAAGACAACCGGGTCCGCGAAAAGATCTGGTCCGCTTATGGTCAGGTGACCTGGAAAGGCGAACTGGCCAATCGACCGGCCACATTGGTCGCCGGCGTGCGCTACGAGCACACCAAGTCGACCTCGACGTCGCTGGTGGCGGTGCCGGCCGCGATCAATTGGGTCTCGGACAACGACTATACGGTCGTCATCTCGAACCAGAACAGCTTCCTCACCGATGGCGGGTCGTACAACAACTTCCTGCCGTCGATGGATTTCCAGGTCGAACTGCAGACCAATCTGATCGGTCGCCTGTCGTTCAGCAAGACGATCGCCCGGCCCGAATATGGCAGCCTGTTCACGTCGACGAGCGTGTCAGGCCCCACCCGGCCGATCGCAAACGGCGGTATCGCGTCGGGGTCGACCGGCAATGCCCAGCTGATCCCGCTCGAATCCGACAATCTCGATGCATCGATCGAATGGTATTACAAGTCCGACAGTTACGTTTCGCTCGGCATCTTCGACAAGCGGGTGCGCAACTTCATCGGTAACGGCCAGTTCACCACCGAACTGTTCGGCCTGCGCGATCCAAGCTCGGGTGCCGCGGGAACGCGTTCGGGACAGGCCAAGGCCGCCTTGCAGTCTCTCGGGGCCGACCAGAGCGACGTGAACCTGTTCGCCCTTACCGCGCTGCTGGATCAGACCGGTTCGATCGGTGCGGCGACGACCGTGTTCCAGGCGAACTACAACGCCACCACCCGGTCGCTGAACGACGATTTCGTCAAGCAGATCAACAGCAGCCGGGATGTCGTCGCCAACGGTACGGACGCGCTGTACCAATTCCAGCTGACCCGACCGGTCAACAACAAGGATGCCGAGATCTACGGCCTCGAAGTCGCGGGGCAGCATTTCTTCGGCTCGAGCGGCTTCGGGATCGGCGCGGCCTACACGTTGGTGCGCGGCGATGTCGGCTTCAACATCGGCGCACCGCGGACCGAAAATCAGTTCGCGCTGCTCGGCCTGTCGGATACGGCCAACGCAACGTTCATCTATGACAAATACGGCCTGTCGGTCCGTCTGGCCTATAACTGGCGAGGCAAGTTCCTGTCCGGGATCAACCGGCAGGATTCGCGCAATCCAGAGTTCACCAAGCCGTTCGGCCAGGTGGACATGAATATCAGCTACGACATCACGCCGAATTTCGCCGTGTCGCTGGAGGGTATCAATCTGACCGAGCAAAAGCTCAGGACGTACGCGCGCGACGAAAGCCAGCTGTGGTACGGCCAGGAACTCCGACGCCGCTTCCTCCTGGGTGGACGTTTCCGCTTCTGATCGCCCGCGCGATAAAACGGCCCGGCTGAGGGTCGCCAGAGAGTCTAGAGTCTGCCCGGAGCCGCACATCGCTCGGGGCAGGCGACCACCGGAGGGCCCCGATGCCGGGCTGGCACGGTACACGGGGCACGCATTGCGCGTGGCCTGTGCACTGTTCATGATGCGGGGTCTTCCCTTTACCGACACGAGGCTGAACGTGACGAACATCGTCCTGCTCAACAATATCGATCACGGCGATCTGGTGATCGCAACGGGTCACGGACCCGAGTTCGGCGATGCCGTGAATCAGGTGCTCGTCTTCCCGACCGAATGGCAGGACGTGCAGCGCGAATATCCGATCCTGTTCCGCCGCGCCGAAAATGGACAATATCAGTCGGTGGCGCTGGTCGGGCTGGATCGCGACGAAAACCTGTTTCTCGCGGGTGGCGAATGGCGGGCAAGGTACGTTCCAGCGCTGCACAGCCGTGGTCCGTTTTCGATCGGCGTGCAGCGTTCCGAGGACGGCGGCGAGGACGAGCCGATGATCCATATCGATCTCGACCATCCGCGCGTCGCCAAGGGCGCCGGGCAGGGGACGGGTCAGGGAACCGGGCAGGGAAAAGGGCAGCCGGTCTTCCTGACGCATGGCGGCAACAGTCCGTATCTCAATGCCATCGCCGACGTGCTGCGACGCATCCATGCAGGCGTACTCGCGAACGAGCCGGTGTTCGATGCGTTCGAGGCGGAGGGATTGATCGAACCCGTCGCGGTGGAGATCATGCTGGACGAAACGACGAAATACACGCTCGACGATCTGTACACGATCTCCGCCGACCGGCTCGCGGCACTCGACGGCGCGGCGTTGCACAGATTGCAATCACGTGGGTATCTCGAGGCCGCATTCTGGGCGATCGCGTCGCTGGGGACGGTTCCGCATCTGATCGAACGGAAGACCGACAGGTTGTCGGGACGGTGATCGACATGGCGACGCTGCCGTCGGTGCGGACGATCGAAGGGGCTGCGCGCGCAGACGTGGATATCTCGGCGTTGATCGAAGCCGGCGAACCGGTCGTCCTGAAGGCGATCGCGGCGGACCTGCCACTCGTCGAGGCCGGGCGTCGCGGCGTCGAAGCGGCCATGGCCTATCTGTTGCAATTCGATGCGGGGCGGCCGGTGGTCGGATTCGTCGGCGCGCCCAATATCGGCGGACGCTTCTTCTACAACGCCGATCTCACCGGGATGAACTATACCGCCGGACGGGCACCGCTGGCCGATTTTCTCGAACGTATCCGTGCTAATATTTCGACGGAGGCACCGGAGTCGGTCTATCTCGGCTCGACCGATCTCGACGTATATTTCCCCGGTCTGCGCGCGGATAACCCGGTCGTGGGTACAGATGTCCTGGCCGGCAGTGGCGCATCGCTTGCAAGCCTCTGGATCGGGAATCGGACGACCGCCGCGGCGCATTGGGACATGTCGAACAATATCGCCTGCCCGCTGGTCGGGCGACGTCGCTTTACGCTGTTTCCCCCAGACCAGGTCGCGAACCTGTATCCCGGGCCGCTCGAACCGACGCCCGGGGGGCAAATGGTCAGCATGGTCGACTTTCCTTCGCCCGATTACGCGCGGTATCCGGGATTTCGCAATGCGCTCGCCGCCGCCCGTGTCGCCGAACTCGATCCCGGCGACGTCCTCGTCTACCCGGCGCTGTGGTGGCACCAGGTCGAGGCGCTCGACGACTTCAACGTCATGGTCAATTATTGGTGGAACGACGCCCCCGCCTTCGTCGATACGCCGATGACGACGCTGCTTCACGCGCTGCTCAGCCTGCGCGACCGGCCGGTCGGCGAGAAGCAGGCCTGGCGCGCGATGTTCGACTATTACGTGTTCGGTCCCGCCGACCGCGCGGGGGAGCATCTCCCGCCGCATGCGCGCGGCGCGCTCGGCACGCTCGACGACATGGCCGCACGGCGTCTGCGCGCGCAGGTCCAGCAGCGATTGAACCGATAGCGATGGCCAGCATGATCGACGGGCAAAAATCGCGTCGCGTGGTGATCGCAGGCGGCGGAACGACCGGCTGGCTCGCCGCGGCCGCGTTGTCGCAACAACTCGGCGCCTTGCTCGACATCATTCTGGTCGAGTCCGAGGAGATCGGTACGATCGGAGTCGGCGAATCCACCATCCCGACCGTACGCGCCTTCCACCGCCTGATCGGCCTCGACGAGCAAAGGTTCATGGCCGAAACCGGGGCCACCTTCAAACTCGGCATCGCGTTCGAGAATTGGGCGCGGATCGGCGATCGCTACATTCACGCGTTCGGCGAAACCGGGCAGTCCACCTGGATGGGGGCGTTCCACAACTTCTGGCTACAGGCACGCGAGGCTGGGTTCGGGGGCGATTTCGGCGACTATTGCCTCGAGCTTCAGGCCGCGGACGCAGGCCGGTTCGCGATCGGCGGCACCGCACCGGAGCTCAGCTACGCCTATCATCTCGACGCCGGACTGTACGCGCGGCACCTCCGCGCAGTCGCCGAGGGAGCAGGGACGCGACGTATCGAGGGGGTCATCGAACGGGTCGAACAGGATGCAAGCGGTGACATCGCGGCGCTGATCCTGCGATCGGGGAAGCGGATCGAGGGCGATCTCTTCATCGACTGCACCGGCTTCCGTGCGCTGCTGATCGGCCAGACCCTGGGCTCGCCGTTCGAGAACTGGCGCCACTGGCTGCCCACGGATAGCGCGGTGGTGACGCAGACGCGCGCGACCGGACCGGCGATGCCCTACACCCGGGCGATCGCTCACGGTGCGGGGTGGCGCTGGCGGATCCCGCTCCAGCACCGCGTTGGCAACGGCCTGGTCTATGACAGCCGCCACCTCTCCGCCGACGAAGCAAAGGCGCGGTTGATCGCCGAGGTCGAGGGCGAAATGCTGTTCGAGCCTCGCCTGATCCGCTTCGAACCGGGGTGCAGGCGCGAGGCGTGGCGCGGCAATTGCGTTGCGCTGGGGCTTGCCGGTGGCTTCGTCGAGCCGTTGGAATCGACCGCGATCCATCTCTCGATGATCGCGATCACGCGGCTGTTGCAGATGTTTCCCTTCGACGGCAATCATGCGGCAGCGGCGCGACGGTTCAACGCGCAGGGCACGGCCGATATCGAGCGGATTCGCGACTTCATCGTGCTGCATTATGTGCTGACGGAACGTGACGATACCGCATTCTGGCGTGCATTTCGGACGATGGCGATACCGGAGTCGCTGCAGGAGCGCATCGAGCTGTTCCGCGAAAACGGCATCGCCTATCAGGACAAGGACGAGCTTTTCCGTGTTGATTCCTGGGCGCAGGTCATGGTCGGCCAGCGCCTGCTGCCGAATGCGCATCACCGCATGGCAAAGATCATGGGTGAGACGCGGTTGCGGCAGACGCTCGACGCGATGAGGGCGGACGTTGCGGGCAAGGTCGCGGCGCTTCCTGCGCACGAGGATTTCCTGCAGCTTTACTGTCCTGCGGCCGTCGCTGCCGTCATGAGACCGTCATAGGGTTGGAGGACCTTCGTTGAATTCGAGGCATGACGGCGTGGCCGATGCGACCCTGACGCCGGACCGGCGTACGATGATATTCGGCGCGCTCGCACTCGCCACCTTGCCGGGGCGGGTGGACGCGGCGACCGCTATCCATATCCAACGTCTGTCGCCCGCGTTCGACCGAATGGTCGCACCCGACGCCCGAGTATCGGTCGTCGCGACCGGGATACGCTGGGCGGAGGGACCGCTCTGGGTCGATGCGGGCGCGTATCTGCTGTTCTCCGACCCGCCAGCGAATGTCGTGCGCCGATGGCAGAAGGGCGGCATCGCCCGACCGTTTCTGACGCCGTCCGGCGCGGCGCGGACCGATCCGAAACGGGTCCGCGAACCCGGCGCCAACGGGTTGGCGCTCGATCGCCAGGGCAGGTTGCTGATCGCGAACAGCGGCGGACGGTCGATCGACCGGTTCGACCTCGTCACCCGACGCCGCGAGGTGCTGGTCGATCGCCATGACGGCAAACGGTTCAACAGCCCGAACGACCTGCATGTCGCGCGCGACGGCACGATCTATTTCACCGACCCGCCCTATGGGCTGACGGACGGCGATGCGTCGTCGCTGAAGGAAACGCCAGTGAACGGCGTCTATCGCTGGACGCCGAGTGGGGCGGTCGATCTCATCGACGGCACGCTGACCCGTCCGAACGGCATCGCCCTGTCGCCCGACGAGACGCGGCTCTATGTCTCAGTTTCGGATGAAACCGCGCCCCGAATCATGGTCTACGACCTGGACAAGACGGGGCGGCCGCAGCGCTCACGCGTGTTCCTCGATGCCAAACCGATGCTCGCCAAGGACGCACCGGGGCTGCCCGACGGCATGAAACTCGCCAACGACGGTACGCTGATCTGTTCGGTGCCGGGCGGCATGATGTTCCTTTCATCCGACGCGCAGCCCCTCGGACTCGTATCGACCGGCGGGCCGATCGCCAACTGCGCCTTCGGGGAGCGCGGTCGTGCGCTGTACCTGACCGCGAACGACCGCGTGCTCCGCCTGCCATTGCGCGCAGGCTGGCAGGATCGCGGCCGGCCAGCCTGAGATCAGCGTCCCCGTGGCAGCTTCATACCGAGCAGCACCAGTCGCCCTCCGGTGATCCCGAACCAGTGCGGCACGCCGGCCGGAATGAGCAATATGTCCCCGGGTCCCAGCGTCCGCGTCTTTCCGCCGACGATCCGCGCACCTTCGGTGAGATCGGGTTTGACCGCCTGCGGTTCGGCAAGCGTACCGCCTGAGATCAGCGTGCCTGCGCCCGCAATGACGATCGCATATTCAGCCTGATCGGGGTGCACCGCGGGGCGGCCCGGCTTCTTCCAATATTCCAGCGCGGCGACGGTAGTCCCATCGCGGACCAATGGCTGGTAAGCAAAGCCCTGTCCGGGTTTCATCGCGGCGGCCATCGCCGCGACCTGCGCCTTTACCTCGGCATCCGAGGCGAAGCCGGTCGGATCGACTGCAGTCGCCGGTGCGGAAGGCGTCGCCGCTACTGCGGGGGCTGCACCGATCAGGCCCGCCAATATCCCCGCCGCCAGCGTCAGCGCGCGCTTCATGCGCGATCCTTCCGCGCGCCATCCAGGCGGATCGTTCGTCCTTCCCGCGCGGAGCGATAGATCGCCTCCACGATCCGCATGTCGCGCAGGCCTTCCTCCCCCGACACGATCGGTTCGCGACCTGTCCGAATGCTCTGCACGAGATGATCGAGCTGCCCTGCGAACTGCGTCTTGCCGGGGCCGGGCGGGGCCATGACCTCGCGCTCGCGGCCATCCTTGCCGAGCCACATATGATTGCCGTCATACCGCGTCGCGGGCTCGAGCTCGATGCGGCCCGTGTCGCCCATCAACAGGATATGGTTCTGGTTGGCACTGTACATCGACTGACAGCTGGCGATCACCCCCGAGGGGAATTCAAGCGTCCAGTCGATGATGTCCTCGACCTCGGTAAAGCGTGGATCGCGACGATCGGTCGACTCGCGCGCCGTCACCGCGATCGGTTCCTCGCCAGTCATGTAGCGCGCTGCCTGAAGACTGTAGATGCCCATGTCCATCAACGACCCGCCACCCGACAGAGCGCGCTTCAACCGCCATTTCGACGGGTCGCGCTGCACGAAACCATGTTCGGAGCGTACATAGCGGATCTTGCCGGCCGTCCCCGCGCGCGCCAGCCGGATCGCTTCGAGGTTCGTCGGCTCGAAATGGCAGCGATAGCCGATCATCAGCTTGCGGTTCGCGGTCTTGCACGCGGCGATCATCGCCTCGCACTCGACGACGGATATCGCCATCGGCTTTTCGCACATCACGTGCTTGCCGGCCTTCGCCGCGCGGATGGTATATTCGGCGTGCATCGAATTGGGCAGGCACACATACACGATGTCGACGTCCGGATTGTCGCGGATCGTGTCGAAGGTCGCGTACGAATAGACCGATCGTGCCGGCAGTCCGTGCTCCGCGGCGACCCGTTTCGCCTTGGCGGGATCGCCACTGACCACCGCGGCCAGGCGGCTGTGCGTGCAGTTCGCGAACTGTGGGATGATGACGTCGAGGCCGTAAGAGCCCAGTCCGACGATCGCATAGCCCAGCGGTCGATCGCGCGTCCCCGCGCCGAACGCGCGGGAGGTGAGCGTCAGCGCCGCCGCCGAGATCATCAGGTCGCGTCGTGCAATGTCCATGTCGAATATCCCCGTCCTGCACACAGGTCTGACGGTGAAAACGACGGCGCGCAAGCCCGCGGGTTGGTTGTATGACCGGTTCTGCCAAGTGTGGTGGTCGAAACGCTTTTTGCTGCCGTAGCGCGATCGGACTGAATTGCGGCCGAGATCCCAGCGCGACGCCGGCGTCCGACTCTTACAATCAAAACAAGCACCTATGTCATGCAGCCAGCATCTGCGACGATTGTCTTGCGTATTGCAATTGAATAGCGGCAAGACTTACCACCCCGGCCGGTGCATTACACACCCGCATTTGACGCGAACTCCGCCTAATCTTTCCCGGCAGCAAACCGCTGTGCGTAAAGAAGGAAGTCGAGATGACTGTCGAATACCCATACGTCATGTCCGCCAGCCGGGGCCAGGCTCAACATCGCGGGCCGATGGCACTACCGGCGTCGCTCCTGACCCGACAACCGTTCGCATTCGCGGATCTGGAGGTCACGTTCGATCCCGAACTCGATACGTTGTGGACGTACATGCGGCAAAAGGTCCGCCCCAGTTTTAATCCCGGGCTGCTTGCCGAGTTCGGCCAATGGCAAAACGATATCGCCGAGGCGTGCGCATCGGAGATGATGCCGATCCGCTATGTCGTCCTAGGCTCGCGCTTTCCCGGCGTATTTTCGCTGGGCGGCGATCTCGATCTCTTTGCCGAGCATATTCGTCATGGCGATCGTCAGGCGCTGGTCCGCTACGGCCGCGCCTGCGTTCGAATCCTGCATCGCAACATGCTTAGCCTCGATCACCCGATCATCACGATCGGCCTGGTCGAGGGCGATGCGCTGGGTGGCGGCTTCGAGGCGTTGCTGTCGTTCAACGTCGTCATCGCCGAGAGGGGCACGAACTTCGGCCTGCCGGAAACCAATTTCGGGCTCTTTCCCGGAATGGGCGCGCATTGTTTCCTGTCGCGACGCCTGGGTGCCGCGCGGGCCGAGCAGATGATCCTGAGCGGGAGGACCTACAGCGCCGAGGAGCTTTATGATCTGGGCATCGTCCACGCGCTGGCGGATCCGGGCAAAGGGCGCGCCGAGGTTGAGCAGTATATTCGTCAGAACCGTCGGCGCCACAGTGGGCATTGCGCGATCTACGAGGCGTCGCGCTCGGTCAATCCGCTGCCGCTTGCCGAACTGGAGGCGGTCGTCGATCTATGGGCGGATGCCGCGCTACGTCTGAGCGAGTTCGATCTGAAACTGATGCGGCGTCTGGTCGGGGCGCAAACCCGCTTGCTGACCAAGGCGACCAACTAGGGGCTCAGGCCGACTAGGATCTCAGGCCAGCTAGTATCTCAGGAGCGCATCTGCGTTTTCTGGACGTTGCCGGCGAGCATGGTCGCGACCACGCTTGCCGGCATCGGCCGCGCGAGCAGAAATCCCTGCACCGCATCGCATCGGGTACGGCGTAGCTGGGTCAACTGCGCCTGTGTCTCGACGCCCTCGGCAACCGTCCGCATCCCCAGTTTCGCGGCGAGGTCGATCACCGTCTGCACGATCGCGACCGATGCCGGGCTCTGTTCCAGATCGGTGATGAACGAGCGGTCGATCTTGAGCGTCTGGAACGGAAATTTCGTGAGATAGCTCAGCGAGGAATAGCCGGTGCCGAAATCGTCGAGCGTCGTGCGGACGCGAAGCCGGTTGATCCCCTCCAGCGCGGCGAGCGACGCATCGATGTCCTCAAGCAGCACGGACTCGGTCACTTCGAGTTCGAGCCGTTCCGCCGCGAAGCCGCTTGAGGCCAGCGCATTCACGATCACCGTCGTGAGATTGGCCGACCGCAACTGGATCGGTGACAGGTTGACCGCGATCGTCACCGCCTCCGGCCATGCGCTGGCGATCCGACACGCCTCGCGGATCACCCATCCGCCGATCGACACGATCAGGCCCGTGTCCTCGGCGATGGGAATGAACTCAGCAGGAGAGATCGCGCCGTGACGCCGGTTGGTCCACCGCAACAGCGTTTCGCAGGACAGCACGTGCTCGCCCGCTAGGTCGAAGATCGGCTGGAACACGAGATGAAACTCGCCCCGTCCCAGCGCGCCCTGCATTTCGGCGGCCAAGTCCCGGTTGCGCGAGATCTTCTCGTCCATCAGCGGCTCGTAGAAGCACATCTGCCCGCGGCCGCTGTCCTTGGCCCGGTACAGCGCCAGGTCGGCGTTCTTGAGCAGGGTGTCGGCATCGACACCGTCCGCGGGTGCGATCGCGATGCCGATCGACGCCTTCACCTGTAGCAAGCGGCCGTCGTGCAGCACCGGCTTCTCGACGAGCGTCAGGATGGTCTGGCCGATCGATGTCGCCGCCGCCGACGACGTCACGGTGCACACGACGGCAAATTCGTCGCCGCCCAATCGCGCGACCACGCCGTCACGGCCGAACGCGCGATCGAGCCGCCGTGCGATATCGGCGAGAAGCGCATTGCCCGCGAGATGACCGAAGGAGTCGTTGATCTCCTTGAAGCGATCGAGATCGAGCCAGTGGATCGCCAGCCAATGATCCGTATTCGACAGGTCCTGCAACCGCGCCTCGAACTGCTCGCGAAACGCGGTGCGATTGGCGACGCCGGTCAGGTCGTCGCGGCGCGCGACGGCCGCGTGATGCTCGGCAAGCGCCGCCTTCTCGCGTGATGCGACCGTCGCCTTCAGGATCACGCCATAGGTCTGCAGGGTGATATCCATCATCGCGACGACGAACAGCAGGATGACGACGGCGAGCGCGATCTTGAGCGGTTCGAACGATATGAGCAGCCCGATCGCCAACGGTACCGAGGCGAAGCTGAGCTGCGACAGGGCGATCCACGGCCGCCCGGCGTTGCGGCCGGCGATCCCCGCCGCATAGCCGATCGTCGTCGTCACCGCGAGCAGCTGCAGGACGCCGTCATTGGTGTTGACGAGGGTCAGCAGTCCGAACGTACCCAGCAAGGACGAATACCCGATCGCGCCGGAGCGGTAGAGCCGTTCCTGCTGGCGCGCCCAAAGTCCCGGCGCCGATCGCCGGGGCTGAAAACCCGAAGCGCTCTTCGCCTTCAAACGCAGCGCATCGGCGATCCGTGTGCCTGCGACCAGCGTGATCGCTATCGCGCACCCGATCATCCACATGTTGCCGCTGACCACCGCGACGATCATCGTGATCGCACTGCTCGTCACCGCACCGATCACGAGCGATTGCGGCGAGGCGTAGAGCGACTCGACCAGCGTTTCCTGCACGTAGGCGGCGATCGTCTGATCGGAGTGGCGCAACTGCCTCAGGCGGGTAATCAAACCGATCATGCCGGTCTACATGGGTGAAGAAGGTGTAAAAGAAACAAACAAACATGGATCGGTCGGACGAAAACGAAATTTTATTTGCATTACGGCCGGTGCGCAGAAAAGGGCGTCGGTTCGTCCTTCAGGAGTGCCGTCACACCCCACGCGCCGCAGCGTATAGTCTTGCAGACCCAGCGGCATAGCCCGCAGCGGTCGATCTTCCGTGGCATTCCCGACGCGATCCGCCTAGGCGCAGGAAATGAACGTCAAGATCTCTGACCCGTCGATGCAACCACGCGAGTTCGTTGCCTTTATCGCCGCGCTGATGGCCGTCAATGCGCTCGGCGTCGATCTGATGCTGCCTGCATTGGCCGATATCGGGCATCAGCTGAACATCGCGACGGCCAACCATCGGCAGTGGATCATTACCGCATACATGCTGGGGTTCGGTACCGGGCAGCTCGTCTACGGTCCCCTGGCGGATCGTTACGGGCGCCGGCCGATCCTGCTCGTCACGCTCGCCGGGTTCGTCCTGGCGAGCATCTTCGCCGCCGGATCGCAGACTTTCGCGGCGCTCCTCGGCGCCCGCGTGCTGCAGGGGTTGATGTCGGCGTCGACCCGCGTGCTTGCGGTCGCCATCGTGCGCGATCGCTATGCCGGTCGACAGATGGCGCGGACCCTGTCGGTGGCGCAGATGATCTTCTTCCTCGTGCCGATCATGGCGCCGAGCCTCGGCCAGATGCTGCTTGCGTTCGGCCCCTGGCGCTTCATCTTCTACGCGCTCGCCGGTTTCGCCGCGTTGGTCCTGGTCTGGTCCTTCACGCGACTGCATGAATCACTGCCGGTCGCGAACCGGACGCCGCTGTCGATAGCCGCGCTTCGCAGGGGCTATACGCTGACGCTGACGAACCGGTTTTCGCTGGGCTATGCGATCGCGGCATCGATGACGTTCGGCGGGATCATCGCCTTCGTATCGTCCGCGCAGCAGATCTTCGTCGATCAGTTTCATGCCGGCGAGCGCTTCACGATCCTGTTCGCGGTCTGCGCGTTCTCGATGGGCTGCGCATCGTTCGCCAACAGCCGGCTGGTCGAGCGACTTGGCACGAGGCTGATCTCGCAAAGCGCCGTCCTGGGACTGATCGCGCTGTCCGTGTGCCACATCGGACTGATTGCATCGGGCATGGAGACGCTGGCAAGTTACATGGTGTTCCAGGCCTTGAGCATGACCTGCATCGGTCTGTGCGGGTCGAACTTCGGGTCGATGGCGATGGAGCCGGTCGGGTCCATCGCCGGCACCGCGTCGTCGATCCAGGGGTTCATCACCAGCGTCGGGGCGGTGATCGTCGGGTCGCTCATCGGTCAGTCGTATAACGGCACGACCTACCCGCTCGCGATCGGGTATCTCGCGATCGGTGTCGCGGTACTGGCGGTCGTGTACGTCGTCGAGGGCGGCAAGCTGTTCCACGCGCATCATAGTGCCTGAGGGACCAGCCTGACGCCGCCATTTCGAGATCGATCAGAGGCTCTTTGCCGCGCCCTTCACGATCTGGCCGCGGTGCATGACGAAATCGACGTGCTCCAGGCGTGCGACGTCCTGTAGCGGAGAGCCGGTCACCGCGATGATGTCCGCGGTCTTGCCGGGTGCCAGCATTCCGATGTCGTCGCGCCCCAGCAGGTCTGCTGCGCCGACCGTCGCGGCGACGATCGCCTGCGCGGGGGTAAGACCGTTGCGGACGAGCAGCGCGAACTCGGTGGCGTTGTCGCCGTGCTTCGAGACGCCGGTGTCGGTGCCGAACGCGACCTTCACGCCGGCCGCATAGGCCCGCCGGTGGTTTGCCGCCATCGCCGCCGCGGCGGCCTCGGCCTTGACGATCGTCGCGGGCGGCAGGGCGCCGCCCCGGGCCTGCGCCAGCGCGGCGACCGGGGCGATCTCGGTCGGGACGAGATAGGCCCCCTTGGTCTTGAACAGCCGGATCGTCTCCTCGTCGAGGAACGTGCCATGCTCGATCGAGTCGACGCCGGCGTCTAGCGCCGCCTTCGTCCCCTCGGTCGCATGGCTATGCGCCGCGAGCTTGCGGCCTAGCGTATGCGCCGTCTCTATGATCGCGCGCATTTCCTCGGGCGTCATCGCCCGACCGAGCCCGCCGCTGACGTTGGACAGCACGCCGCCCGTCGCGGCGAACTTGATGACCCGCGCGCCCAGCGCGACCTGCGCGCGAACCGCCCGGCGGCAATCGTCGGGGCCGTCGCACAGGTTGATTTCCTTCGCATGCACCGCTTCGGCAAAATCTTCGGCCAGCCCGTTGCTGCCGTCGCCGTGCCCGCCCGTTACCGAGATCATCTCGCCGGCATTGGTGATCGTCGGGCCTTCGACGGTACCGGCATCGATCGCATCGCGCAGTGCGCGGATACCGCGAGGGTCGCCGCCGAGATCGCGTACCGACGTGAACCCGGCGTTCAGCGTCGTCCGGGCGTTGGCGACGGCGGTCATCTCGTCGTCGAACCGGTCGCGGGTCATCGCCTCGAGCCGCGCGCGCATCGGGTCTCCGCCGATTCCCCAGAGGTGGACGTGCATGTCGACCAGGCCCGGCAGGACGAACGCGTTGCGCAGATCGATCAGCATCGCGCCGTGCTCGGGTGCCACGAAGCCGTCGCGCAATTCGGCGACCTTGCCGTCACGGACGATGACGGTGGTGTTGCCGCGCGGCGCCTGGCCGGGCCGGTCGAGCAGGGCGCCCGCCTGAATGTAGGTCGTCTTGGACGATGGGCTCAACGGCGGTGTTTGTGCCAGTGCCGACACGGAAACCGTGGCTGTGAGCGCGATCAGACATGCTTTGAACATCGAATTTCCCCTGAGCGGATCATGCTCGTCCAAGCACTGGGCTTCGGCAAGTCCTCGTTTCGACTTTATCGCCCGCCCGATACGCACCGCTCTTGGCCAATTCGTAGTTCCCACAGGATTGCCAACCGCCGGGGGGCGTCTATGGTCCGTTAGCCCTAACGCGCTAGCATCGTTGGGAGATACTCGATTTAGGATGCCATATTGCCAACCGATCCGCAGACCACCGCGATCGTATCGACCGGTATCGCCGGGCTCGACGACATTCTCGGCGGCGGGCTGACGCCGCAGCGCATGTATCTCGTCCAGGGTACGCCGGGGACGGGCAAGACGACCTTGGGACTGGACTTCCTGCTCACCGGGGTCGCGGCTGGCGAGGCCGGGCTTTACATCACGCTGGCCGAAACCGAAGTCGAGCTTCGCGCCGTCGCCGCGACGCATGGTTGGTCGCTGGATCAGCTCGACCTGTTCGAGATGGTCCCCGCCGACGGCTTGGGAGAGGATCAGGAGCAGACACTGCTTCATCCGAGCGAGGTCGAACTCGGCGAGACCATCCGCGATATCATGACGAAGGTGGACGCGCTGAAGCCCGCCCGCGTCGTCATCGACAGCCTGTCCGAACTGCGGCTGCTGGCGCAGAGCCCGGTGCGTTATCGCCGGCAGATCCTTGCATTGAAGCATCTGTTCTCGACGCGGGAGGTCACCGTCCTTATCCTCGACGACAAGGGCGCGTCGGGCAGCGATCTTCAACTTCACAGCATCGCGCACGGCGTCATCTCGCTCGAACAGACGCTATCCGGATTCGGTTCGCAACGTCGTCGCCTTCATGTCGTGAAGATGCGGGGCGTCCGCTATCGTGGCGGCTATCATGATTTCGAGATCGAGCGCGGCGGGCTTCGCGTCTACCCGCGGCTCGTCGCTGCCGAACATGGCCGGACCTACAATGACGACGCGGTATCGACCGGATCGGAGGCGCTGGATGCGTTGCTCGGCGGCGGTCTCGTCCCCGGCACGGCAACCTTGCTCACCGGGCCCGCGGGGGTCGGTAAAACCACGACGGTCGTCCAGTGCATGGTCGCGGCTCTCCAGCGCGGCGAGCGCGCAGCGTATTTCCTGTTCGACGAGCGTCTGCCGACGTTGGTCAAGCGCAGTGCCGCGCTCGACCTCGATATCCAGCCGTTCATGGACTCCGGCCAGTTGAACATCCGGGCAATCGACCCCGCCGAGATGTCGCCGGGCGAATTTGCGGATTCGGTGCGGGCGGCGGTCGAGGAGGACGGTGCGCGTGTCGTCGTGATCGACAGCCTGAACGCGTATCTGCAATCGATGCCGAACGAGCAGTTCCTGATCCTGCAGATGCACGAGATGCTGACATATCTGGGGCAGGAGGGCGTGGTCAGCCTGTTGATCCTTGGTCTGCACGGCATGATGGGTGACGTTCGGCAGGACGTGGACCTCAGCTATCTGTCGGATTCCGTCGTCCAGCTCCGCTATTTCGAAGCGCAAGGCGAGGTCCGTCAGGCGATCTCGGTCATCAAAACACGGACGGCACGGCACGAACGCACGATCCGGGAGTTTCAGATTGGTGGCAAGGGTTTGCAGGTCGGCGAGCCGTTGCGCGAGTTCCAGGGCGTCCTGACAGGCGTCCCGACCTTTTCGGGTGAAGGCAAGACACTGATGGCTAGCAAAATGGGTTCCTTGGAAGAGCACGGCTGAGGTGGAGGATCGGGTTCTGATTCTCGCGCCGCGGGGACGAGACGCCACGATCGCTGCCGAGTTGCTTGGCCGCCACGGGATCTCGTCGCAGGTCTGTGCGGACAGGACGCAATTGCTGGATCACATCCAAGCTGGCGCGGGTGTCGTCATCGTGACGGAGGAGGCTCTGGCGGGTCAGGACCAGTCGGGGCTGACGGAATGGGTCGCGTCGCAGCCGAAATGGTCGGACTTGCCGTTCGTGGTTCTCGCGAACGGTGCACCCGCGCCCAGGACCAGCGCTGCGAGTGATCGCCTCACGGATCTCGGTAACGTCGTCCTGCTGCAACGGCCGTTACATGCGGAGGCGATGCTTGGCGCGATCCGGTCTTCGCTGAAGGCGCGCCGGAGACAGTATGAAGTGCGGGATGCCGCCATGACGCTGGAGCGCGCCGTGGTCGATCGCACGGCCGAACTGGAAGCCGCCCGGGAAAGCCTGACGATCGCGCTAGAGGCTGCCGGCATGGGCAGTTGGGACATTGATTTTGCCACCGGTAACGCGCGGCGGACTGCGCGGCATGACGAGATTTTCGGGTACGCAACGCCGTGCGCGATATGGAACGTCGATATTTTTCTCGGCCACGTCGATCCCGCGCAGCGATCACGCATTGCCGCCGAGTTCGATGCCGCACTCGGATCCGGCTCGTTGGATATCGAATGCGCGATCACCACTGTCGACGGGGCCAGGAAATGGATCGCCGCCAAGGGCCGCGTTACATATGCCCCGGACGGCAAACCGCTGCGGATGACCGGCGTCGTATCCGACGTGACCGAAAAGAAGGAAGCCGACGCGCAACTCGCCCAGGCGCACAAGATGGACGCGATCGGGCAACTGACCGGCGGCGTCGCGCATGATTTCAACAATCTGCTGACGCCGATCGTCGGCAGTCTCGATCTCCTGCGCCGACGGCACAAGGATGACGAGAAAACGCAACGCATGGTCGCCGGCGCGCTGCAAGCCGCCGAACGCGCCGCGACGCTGACCCAGAGGCTCCTCGCGTTCGCACGTAAGCAGGCGCTTCAACCCAAGGCGGTCGACATCGGCGCGCTGATCGACGGGATCGTCGACCTCGTCCGCCGCTCGCTCGGTCCGACGATCACCGTGGTTCTCGAAGTGCCCCGCCATCTTTCCTCGGCACGGGTCGATCCGAACCAACTCGAACTGGCACTGCTGAACCTCGCGATCAACGCGCGCGATGCCATGCCGGGCGGCGGTCGGCTGATCCTGGCCGTTGCGGAGATCGTCGTCGACGACCGCAACGTCCTCGGTCTCAACGCCGGCCGCTATGTCAGGCTGACCGCGCAGGATACGGGCACCGGGATGGATCGCGCCACGCTGGCCCGCGCCACCGAACCCTTTTTCTCGACCAAGGGCGTCGGCAAGGGGACGGGGCTGGGCTTGTCGATGGTCCACGGTCTCGCCGCACAGTCCGGCGGCATCCTGCATCTTCGGAGCGAGCCCGGCGTCGGGACCGCCGTCGAGCTATGGCTGCCGGCGACCGACGAGGTCGCGAGCGATGCCACCGATCATGCCGAGGAGCCCGCACCCGCGCGGCGCGCGGCGAAGATCGTTCTCGTCGATGACGAGGAACTGGTACGCTCTGCGACCGCGGAAATGCTGCGCGACCTGGGCTATGTCGTGACCGAATTCGGCTCGGCCAGTCAGGCGCTGTCCGCGATCCGGTCGGGCATCGATGTCGACATGCTCGTCAGCGACTATCTCATGCCCGGCATGACCGGCGGTCAGCTGATCACCGAGATGCGCGCCAATGGCATTCGGCTGCCGACGCTCCTGGTCACCGGCTATGCGGCGGCCGGTGACGACGTGCCGTCCGACGTCGTCCGACTGGGAAAGCCCTTCCGTCAGGTGGACCTGGCCGATCGGGTGAGCCATCTGTTGCGGATCCAACCGACCGGCGTCCGCCGGCTTCGTGTCGTCGAGTAAAGCTGGCCATCGGTTTCTCGCACCCGACCAGACGGTACCAGAACCGTCCGATCTAATCGGGCACCGACGCCGCCGCAGCCAGGGTCACCCCAACGGCACGGCTCTAAGTTTTGCGGAATCGAGATGCCAGCGCAACCGCTCGGCCGTTGCCCCGTCGACATCGTTGACGCGTCGGACGACGTACGTCCCGCGGAAGCGCTGGCGAGATCCATCGTCCAGCGTAGACTCGACGGTCACCGGAACCGTCTGATAGACCGACCCAGCGCCCGCGCTGCCCGGCGCAAGCACGCCGATGATGACCCGTGTCGCGCGCGTATGGGCGAAGCCCGCCTCGAACGCCGCCAAAGTCTGGCCGGGACGCCCCGCATCACCCCATTGGCGCCACGCCGTGTCGAAATCGCGCGCGTTGATCGCGGCGTAATAGCGTTGCACGACGGCCGCCGCTGCCGCCATGCCCTTCGGCGCAGCGTCGCATCCCGGCATCCGTGGTCCGTCCCCCGCGAAAAGGGCGCAACTCCGCGCGATCTCATCGTCGATCATCGCGCAACTATTGGCCGCATTGCAGGGCGGGTGCGTCGCCGGCGAGACATTGCGACAGATCGCCACGCGGCGCGAGGCGGCGGCCGCCCCGATCTCGGCGAGACACGATTTCTTCACGAGGGGAGGCGGTGCTGATGCGACCTGCGCGTTCGAACTCATGGGCGGCACTGGGGGCGGTGTCGATTGCGACCGACTGTCGGCAGTAACGCTAGAGTCAGCGGTAATGCTGGCACCATTGGCCGGCACATCGTCCGACCGATCGGACGATACGCCGCAACCCGCTAGGACACATAAAGGGACCAATGCCCATGCCATCGACGTTCGCGTCATTGTCCAGCCCCTCTCGTTCGTTCTCAGATCCATTGCGCCTCAGAAACGCTGACATTTTGACCAGGGGAACCCGACCAGCCTGGTCGATACCGCACTGACGACAGTGTCGATCATCGCTTTCTCCTCGTCGCTTGCGCCCGAGAAGAATGGCTTGAACTGTGGACGATGATCAGCGGCGATCGAGCGCTCGGCCGTGCTTCAACATCCGATCCGGACTCGCGCCGCACGGTATTCGCGCTCCAGCCGGTCTACCCGGTCGGCGACGCTCTCCACCTTGCTGACCGCACCGATGCCCTGGCCCGAGCCCCAGATGTCTTTCCATGCCTTGGGTTTGGAACCGTTGCCGCCGCCGAAGTCCATCGTCTTCAGATCGCCCTCGGGCAAATTGTCGGGGTCCATGCCCGCCGCCTCGATCGAAGCACGAAGGTAATTGCCATGCACGCCGGTGAAGAGGTTGGAATATATAATGTCGGAGGCTTTGCCCGCGACGATGCCGTCCTTGTACGCCTGATCCGCGTTCGCCTCGATCGTGGCGATGAAGGGCGAGCCGATGTAGCCGAAGTCCGCGCCCATCGCCTGCGCGGCCAGCACCGCGTCACCGGTCGCGATCGAGCCCGACAGCGCGAGCGGACCATCGAACCACTGGCGGATTTCCTGAACGATCGCGAATGGCGACAGACGTCCGGCATGGCCACCGGCCCCTGCCGCAACCGCAATAAGTCCGTCCGCCCCCTTCTCGATCGCCTTGCGCGCGAACCGGTCATCGATCACGTCATGCAGCGTGATGCCGCCCCAGCCATGCACCGCGGTGTTGAGGTCTTCGCGTGCGCCGAGCGAGGTAATGACGATCGGGACCTGCCATTTGGCACACGTCGCAAGATCGCTTTCGAGGCGGTCGTTGGATTTGTGAACGATCTGGTTGACCGCGAACGGGGCCGCCGGGCGATCCGGGTTGGCGCGGTTATGCGCGCTTAGCTCTTCGGTGATCCTGTGGAGCCACTCGTCGAGCATCGCCTGCGGCCGCGCGTTAAGCGCAGGGAAGGACCCGACGATGCCGGCCTTGCACTGCGCGATTACCAGGTCCGGGCCGGAGATGATGAACAGCGGCGAGCCGATGACGGGCAGGCGCAGGCTTTTTAGAATGGCGGGTACGGTCATGCGAGTTTTCTAGCGCAACCCATTCGCGCGCGCCAGAGCCGGTTTTGCCCTCCATGCGATCGTCGTTTCGACCGGATGGAGGGCAGGGCTCAGACCATCTTGCCGATGACCTTGTCGAGCGTCAGCGGGTATTCGCGAATGCGGACGCCGCATGCGTTATAGACCGCATTGGCGATCGCCGCCCCGACGCCGCACAGGCCCAGTTCGCCGATCCCCTTGGCCTTCATCGGCGACGACTTCGTGTCGACCTCGTCCATGAAGAACACGTCCTGCATCGGAATGTCGGCATGCGCGGGCACGTGATATTCGGCGAGGTCGTGGTTGACGAAATAGCCGAACCGCGTGTCTACGATCGCGTCCTCCATGAGCGCCGCGCCGACACCCATCGTCATCGCGCCGATCACCTGGCTACGCGCCGATTTCGGGTTGAGGATACGGCCGGCGGCAAACGCACCGCTCATCCGACGGACACGGATTTCACCGGTCGCGGAATCGACGCCTACTTCGACGAAATGCGCGCCGAACGTGCCCTGCGCGTAAATCTTGGTGAGGTCGCCGAACTCGATCGAGTCCTCCGCCGAAAGACCGGCATCGCCGGCCGCTTCGGACAGAGAAATGCTACGGTTGCCAGATTTCACCTTGCCGTCTTCGAAGACGACGTCGTCGGAGTTGAAGCCAAGCTTGCGAGCGACCGACTCGCGCAGGGCCATGCACGCCGCATAAACGCCCGCCGTCGAGCTGTTGCCACCCCACTGGCCGCCTGAGCCCGCTGAGGCAGGGAAGCTGCTGTCGCCGAGCAGCACGATGACCTTATCCATCGACACGCCCATTATCTCGGCCGCAGTCTGCGCGATGATCGTATAGCTGCCTGTGCCGATGTCGGTCATGTCCGTAGCGACCGTCACGACGCCCTTCTTGTCGATCCCCACGCGCGCGCCCGACTTCATCGTGACGTTGTCGCGGAAGGCCGACGCCATGCCCATGCCGACCAGCCAACGGCCATCGCGGACCTGGCCCGGTACCGGGTTGCGCTTGTTCCAGCCGAAGCGCTCGGCACCGGCCTTCAGGCAACCGACCAGATCGCGCTGCGAAAACGGGCGCGAAGGTTTTTCAGGATCGACCTGCGTATCGTTGACGATCCGCAACTGGACCGGGTCCATCTTCAGCTTCTCGGCCAGTTCGTCCATCGCCGCTTCGAGCGCGAGCAAACCGACCGCTTCGCCCGGAGCGCGCATGGCGTTGCCCTCCGGAAGATCGAGCACGGCAAGCCGCGTCGCGGTCATGCGGTTTGCACCCGCATATAGCAGGCGCGTTGCGTTCGGTGCGGTCTCGGGACCACCGCCGGGGAGATCGCCAGACCAGCTTTCATGCGCGATCGCGGTGATCTTGCCGTCCTTCTGCGCACCGATCCGCAGGCGCTGGATCGTCGCGGGGCGATGCGTCGTGTTGTTCATCACCTGGGGCCGAGCGAGCGCAAGCTTCACCGGACGCCCGCCGATCGCGCGCGATCCCAGCGCCGCCATGACCGCATCGCTGCGGACCCACAGCTTCGACCCGAACCCGCCGCCGACATAGGGCGACATGACGTGGATGTTTTCCTTCGGCAGCAGCAACGTTTCGCTCATGTCGCCGACCGCCCAGCTGATCATCTGGTTCGACGTCCACAGCGTAAGCTTGCCGTCCTTCCACGCCGCCGTGGTGGAGTGCGGCTCCATCATCATGTGGCTTTGGTCGGGCGTGGTATATCGCTCGTCGAGCTTCACGGCAGCCTTGGCAAAGGCTCCTTCGAAGTCACCGACGGCGGTGTCCGGCGTGCCGCTCTTCGGCTTGGTCGCCGACCCTTGTGCGGCAGCAAGGTCGAATTTGCCGGCCGTCCGCGCATAATTGACGCGGAGCAACTTGGCGGCGGCGCGTGCCTGCTCGAAAGTCTCGGCGACGACAACGGCAACCGCCTGGTCGTAATGCTGAACGTCGGGCCCGGCGAGCATCCGCGCCGTGTGGTTCTTCGCCTTTCCGAGCTTGCCGGCGTTCTCATGCGTGACGACGGCGAGCACCCCAGGTGCCGCCTTCGCGTCGGCGACGTTGATGCTCTCGATCCGACCCTTGGCGATCGCGGCACCGACGATGTAGCCATAGGCGGCATTGGGGGCGACGTCGCTGCGTTCACAGGCGTAGCGTGCGGTGCCGGTGGTCTTCAGCTTGCCGTCGACGCGGTCGAGCGGTTTGCCGAGCACCTTCATGCGGTCGGTCGGGTTCGCCGTGGCGGGGGTATCGAACTTCATGGCGATCAGGCCTTTGCGTCTTCGAACACGGCGCCGATGGTGCGTTCGACCAACGGCAGCTTGAACGCGTTCTGTGATGTGGTGCGGGCACCGGCGAGAACTACTGCTGCGGTCGCCTTGGCGCCGTTGGGCATCTGCGCCTCGGCGGCTTCGACGCGCCAGGGCTTGTGTGCAAGACCACCAAAGGCGAGCCGACCTCGACCGCCCGGCTGGATCACCGCGGCAACCGAGATCAGCGCAAAGGCATAGGACGCACGGTCACGCACCTTCTGGTAGATATGCGTACCGCCGATCGGCTTGGGCAACGTCACGCCCGTTATCAACTCGCCGGGCGCCAGCGACGTCTCGATGTTCGGCGTCGCGCCGGGAAGGCGGTGGAAGTCCGCGATCGGAATCGCCCGCGTCTGGCCGGCTGCGTTCACCGTCTCGACCGTCGCGTCGAGCACGCGCATGGCAACGGCCATGTCGCTTGGGTGCGTCGCGATGCACGCCTCGCTCGTACCCAGGATCGCCAGGTTACGGTTGAACCCGCCGATCGCCGCACAGCCGCTACCGGGCTGACGCTTGTTGCACGGCTTGGTCGTGTCGTAGAAATACGGGCAGCGCGTCCGCTGGAGCAGATTGCCTGCCGTCGTCGCCTTGTTGCGAAGCTGACCCGATGCGCCGGAAACCAGCGCGCGGCTCAATACGCCGTAATCCTTGCGCACGCGTGTATCGGCTGCGAGGTCGGTATTGCGGACCAGGGCACCGACGCGCAGTCCGCCATCGGACGTGGGCGTGATCTTGTCGAGGCCAAGGCCGTTGACGTCGATCAGATGCTGCGGCGTCTCGATCTGCAGCTTCATCAGGTCGAGCAGGTTGGTGCCGCCAGCGATGAACTTGGCGCCCGGCGTCCGGACCGCGGCGCTGGCCGCGTCCTTGGCGGACGTCGCACGTTCGTAGGTGAAGGCCTTCATGCCGTGCGCTCCGTGCCCGCGACGTCGTGGATGGCGTCGATGATGTTCGCATAGGCACCGCAGCGACAGATGTTGCCGCTCATCCGCTCGCGCAACTCGTCGGTCGAGACCGTCGGCCTTGCGGCGATGTCGCCGGTAACATGGCTGGGAATGCCCGCCTTGATCTCGCTGAGCGTGGCAACGGCCGAACAGATCTGGCCGGGCGTGCAATAGCCGCACTGATACCCGTCATGCTTGACGAAGGCGGCCTGCATAGCGTGCAACTTCTCCGGCGTGCCTAGGCCCTCGATCGTCGTGATCTCTTCGCCCTCATGCATGACGGCGAGCGTCAGGCAGCTGTTGATACGGCGACCCTCGACGATGACCGTGCAGGCACCGCACTGGCCGTGATCGCAGCCCTTCTTGGTGCCGGTCAGGTTCAAATTCTCGCGAAGCGCGTCCAGCAAAGTGGTGCGCGTATCGACCGTGATCTTCGTCGTACGGCCGTTCACCCTGAGCGTGACCGGCATCGTCGGCGGAGCCGATTGTGGCGTACCCTGCGTCTGCGTCTGCGCCTGCGCGCTAGGCGCGGCCGCCAGCGTAGCCGACGCGACACCACCGGCGATCACGCCGCGGCGCGACACCGGAAAACCTTCATCGTGATGCATATAAACCCCTGTATATGTTGGCCTAACGGGCGAGAGCGGCCAAAGTTGCGCAGCTTTACAAATGGTTCCGTTGGTCCGGTCCATGAAGCTTTTGACAAGGTGTTGTAATGCGGACGATTTCTTCGAGCGTTTCGGTTCGACTGTATCATCTCGACGACAGCGGCGAGGGCGGGGCGGCGACGACGCTCTTCTACGGACCGCTGGGCGAGGCGCTGGCGATCGCCGCGCAGCAGGAAGACGATGTTCAGTCGGGGCTCTATCTGGCAACGGAAAACGACGTCGTCGCGTATCTCGACCTGGAGGACTAACTTCCCCCCTGACCCTCCCCGCCAGGGGAGGGCCAAGTAATTCAGGTCCCCGGCGTGAATCCGTCGTCGCGGTCCGGCGGGGTCGGCGAATGCACCGCGCTGCAGATCGACCGCAACGCGCCCTTCATCCCCTCCTCGAACGTCGGATGATAGAAGGGCAGGTCGAGCACCTCGGTCGCGGTCCAGCCGCTCTGGATCGCCCATGCGATCAGGTGTGCGCTGTGCTCGACCGCCGGGCCCGCCATCGTCGCCCCGGTCAACCGGCCATCGCGACGGTCCGCATAGAACCGCACCAGCCCGGCATTGCACGCCTCGACCTTCGCGCGACCCTGATCGTCGTACGAAGCGGTCCCGATCACGCTCTCCGCATCATCGTCCCCGGCGATCTTGCCGATCACTGCAACGTTGGGATGCGTGAAGGTGATGGCGAACGGCACGGTCCGCTTGCCGGACGTCACGTCGGGATAGCTGGCGGCGTTGCGGCCGGCGATCATGCCCTCCGCCGATGCCTCGTGCAGCACCGCACGATCGTGATCCGCGTCGCCGGCGATGAAGATCGGCGCGCCGCCGCACTGCATCGTCGCGCAGTCGTAATCGGGCATGCCGTGATCGTCGAGCGCGAGGCCCGTCGTCTCCAGCCCGAGGTCCTTGATCCGCGGAGGCCGTCCCGTCGCGATCAGCAGATAGTCGAAGCGCTGCTTGCCCGATGCCGAACCGGTCCAGGACAGAAGGGCACCGCCGTCCGCCGGCTGCACCTTGAGCTCGACGCCGAGATGGATCGGAAATTCGCGCGAGAGGATTTCATGAAACGCCTCGCCGACATGGCGATCCTTCAATCCGCCGATCGTCTCGCCGGTGTCGAACACAATCGTCTCAACGCCGAGCCGCGCCAGCGCCTGCGCGAGTTCGAGACCCAGCGCACCTGCGCCGACAACGCCGACCGACCGCGGCAGGTCGGCGAGTTCGAAGATGCTCTCGTTGGTCAGCACGCGGTCGCGCACGCAGTCGAACATTGCGGGGATCGCAGGGCTCGACCCGGTCGCGATCACCACCGACTTCGCATGGACCTGGCGACCATCGCTCAGCGAGAGGATCGTCGCACCGGCGAATTTGGCGCGTGCCCTGACCTTCACGTCGTCGGGCAGCTTTTCGATCGATCCTTCGACGCCCGCAACGAACGCATCGCGTTCTTTACGGACGCGGTTCATCACCGCGACCCCGTCGACCTTGCCCGCTGCCTCGATCCCGAATACCGACGCCTGCTCGACCGCGTACATCGCATTCCCTGCCGCGATCAACAGCTTGGAGGGCATGCACCCGACGCTCGCGCAGGTCGTGCCGCCAAAGCCTTCGTCGATTAGCAGCGTGCTGGCGCCGTTGCGGCGCGCGCTGCGTTCGGCGGCGAGGCCCGCGGTTCCCGCACCGATGATCGCAACGTCGCAGGTCAGGTTGGTCATGAGTCTCTCCGTTGCCGGAGGATTCCGGAGCCGCGACCAACGAAACCTTCGATGCCGTCCAGCCGTTCCGCGGTGCAGCACATTCCTACTCGAAGGACGCTTATGTTAACCCTCCACCATCTGAACTACTCGCGTTCGATCCGCGTGCTGTGGTTGCTCGAAGAACTCGGCATCGAATACGACCTGGTTAAATATGAGCGCGACGCGAACTTCCGTGCGCCCCCCGAACTGAAGGCGATCCACCCGCTCGGCAAGGCGCCGGTGCTGGTCGACGGCGACCTGACGCTTGCCGAGAGTGCGCCGATCCTGTCGTATATCGACGCGCGTTATGGCGACCGACGCTTCTCCCCGCCGATCGAAACCGATGGCGCAGCGATCCACGACGAGTGGCTCCAATATGTCGAAAGCTCGGCGGCGTTGCCGATCATGATGACGATGTTCGGCAAGCGGATGGGTGGGCTGCCCGACGGCCTGACCAAGTTCACCGGCCCCGAAGTGACCAAGACGCTCGACTATATCGGCACTGGGGTCGGCGATGGCCCGTACCTGATGGGCGAACAGCTGATGTTGGCCGATATTCAGATGTCTTACATGCTGGCGATCGCCGAGAGCAGCGGATTGCTTGCCGATCATCCCGACGTCGCAGCCTATCTCGACCGCCTGCGCGCGCGTCCCGCGTTCATCGCCGCGACCGAGATCGGCGGACCGCTGATGGCACCGCGACGCTGACGATACCGGGTCGTCACGTCGTAGGACGGGACGATCCGAACACCGGTCTAGCGTGCCTTGAAGCGGATCGCTTCGCCACCGCCGGGGGCGAGGGGCAGCGTCAGCGTATCGCCCTTGCGGACCGTCTTCGTTTCGATCGTGATCGCGTGACGCGCCACAGTCTTGTAATCCGCGCCCGGACCGTCGCGGTAGATCTGCGCGGTATAGCTCTTACCCGCATCGAGGAAATCGAGCGCTACGGTCAGTGAGCGAGCATTCTCGTCGGTTACGCTCCCCAAATACCAGTCGTTCGATTTGCGATCCTTGCGCGCGAACGTCACGTAATCACCGACTTCGCCGTTCAGCACGCGCGTGTCCGACCAGTCGGTCGGCACGTCCTTGATGAACTGGAACGCAGCCGGATACTTCGCGTAAGTTTCCGGCGTATCTGCAGCCATGACGATCGGCGAATACAGCACGACGTACAGCGCAAGCTGCTTGGCGATCGTTGACAGGATATCGCTGTCGTCCGAACCCTTAAGGCTCAGTACGCCCGGGGTGAAATCCATCGGTCCTTCGAGCATCCGCGTGAAGGCTAGGTTCGCCTCATGCTCGGGCGGGTTCTTGCCGGCCCAGCTGTTATATTCCATCCCACGTGAGCCCTCGCGGGCGATCCAGTTGGGATAGGTGCGGCGCAGGCCGGTGTCCTTGACCGGTTCGTGGCTGTCGATCGCGACCTTGTACTTGGCCGCCGTGGTGACGACGCGGGTATAATGCTTCACCATCCACTGGCCTTCGTGCCACTCGCGGTGCTGCGAGCCATCGGGATCGACGCGTTCGATCTGGCCGGCATCGGTGACGTAGCCGGTCTTGATCGCCGGTATGCCGTGATCGCGCGCATAGCCGAACGCGCGATCGAGCTGGCTGTCGTAATGGCTTGCCGAACCGCCGGTCTCGTTATGGCCGATCAGGTACACGCCCTTGGCCTTGGCGTATTTTGCTAGGACGTTCGCGTCGAAGTCGGGGGTTGGCGTGTCGAACTGCATCGCGTTGCCGTCGCCGAACCAGTCGCCGTCCCAGCCGACGTTCCAGCCCTCGACCAGCACGCCCGGGATCTTGTTGGCGCTGGCAAAGTCGATGTAGCTTTTGACGTGCGCGGTGGTCGCGCCGTGCTGCGGCCCCGTCGCCCAGCTCCATTTGCCGGTGATCATGTTCCACCACACGCCGACGAACTTGCCGGGCTTGACCCAGCTGACGTCGCCGAGCTTGTTGGGTTCGTTGAGGTTCAACTCGAGGTGGCTCATGTACAGGCCGGGCGCGTCGTTGGACAGGATCAGCGTCCGCCATGGCGTCGCGAACGGCCCGGTGCGCGTGACCTTCGGCGCGCCGGCGCCGGGGGTGAGGACCGCCTTCAATGTGTTGCCCTCGACCTTGGCGACGTTCATTCCGGCATAGTCGGTCAGCGCCGCCTCGTGCAGAGCGACATGCGTACCGCTGGCGAGCTTGATCGTGATCGGCGTGGCGGCCGTGCCGACATCGGCCAGCGGCGTGCGGTTGTAGAGATATTCCTCGCGGTTCCACTCGAACGCCGGCTTCCACCACGCGGTCGCGTCTTCGGCAAAGGCGAACTGCGTCAGTTCCTCGGCAATGTTGATCGTCTTGAAGTTCGGCTGTTCGGGGAATTCATAGCGAAAACCCACGCCGTCGTCCTGCAGGCGGAAGACGACGTCGATCGCGCGCTTCAGGCGGTCGGTCTCGACGAGGCGGATGCGCATCTCGCTATGGTTGTCGCGGATCGATTTCCACTCGCCCCAGGGCTGCGTCCAGGTCGAGTCCGCCTTGTTGCGGGCGATACTCTCGATCTTGAGGTGGCGGTCGAACTGCGGGGCGTCGGTGAACAGGAAGCCGAGCCGTGACGGCTTGACGATCAGTTCGCCGCTGCGGGTGATGCTGTAGCTCGCCTTGCCTTCGCCATCGGTCGCGACGGTGACGACGATGCTACCGTCGGGTGAGGTCGCGATCGCGCTCGGGATGGCGGAGGCGGGCTGCGGCTTGATCGTCTCGTTGGAGGTCGGGGCGGGGGCAGCGTCCTGCGCGAACGCCGGCTGTGCAAAGGCGGGCAGGGCGATCAGCGATGCGGTAAGAAGGAGAAGGGTCTTCATGATTAAGCGATCCTTTCGGCGACGAGAGCCGCATAGGCGCCGAGGGTCCAGCCCCCGGCCTGGGTGGGTTGAAGTGTATTGACGCTATCGCGCACGCGCCAGCGTCCGGATTGCGCCGGCTGCCAGTCGAGCACGCTGCCGCCCATGTTGAACACGCAGAGCATTGCCTCACCATCGCAGTGCCGCTCGAATACGAGCAGGGCGGGACCGACCTCGACCAGCGTCAGATCGCCGACCGCGAGCGCCGGATCGGACTTGCGTAGCGCCAGCAGACGCCGGGTGAGGTTGAGCAGCGAGTCCGCGTCACAATGCTGCCGATCGACCGCGAGCGCGGCATGATCGCGCCCGACGGGAAGCCAGGGTTTCGCGTTCGAAAATCCAGCATTCGGCGCATCCGCCGCCCACGGCATCGGCGTGCGCGCGCCGTCGCGGGAGAGGGGCAGCGGCCAGTTCGCGATCGCCTCGCGATCCTGCAGATCCTCGAATGGCACCTCGACCTGGGTCAGCCCGAGTTCTTCGCCGTTGTAGAGGAAGGTGTTGCCGCGCAGGCAGACGAGCAGCAGCATCTTCATCCGTGCGAAGGCGTCACGCACCGCCGGGTTGCTGGCGGCATCGACCCAGCGCGAAACCGCACGCGGCGCATTGTGGTTCTCGAACGCCCAGCTCGGCCAGCCGAGTTCGGCATCCGCAGGCCACAACAGGATCGCGTCCGCCACCGTCTCCGGATCGAGCGTGGACGCGTAGAGGAAGTCGAAGCCGTATGCGCTGTTCAGCCGGGTGTTGCCACGCGTGAACAGCTTCATCTCGTGGTCGCTGTCCGCCCCGCCGACCTCCGCCACCGTAAAACGATCGCCATAGCCGTCGATCAGCCGCCGCAACCTTTCGAGAAACGCAGGAATATCGGCGTGGCTCTGGTTGTGGACATGCGCCTGATAGTCGAACGGACGCGTCTTCAGGCTGTTGTCGCTGACCGGCGGGTTATCGGTCAGCGCCGGATCGTGCATCGCGAAGTTGATCGCATCGAGGCGAAAGCCGTCGACGCCCCGATCGAGCCAGAATTTGGCGGTATCAATGATCTCGTCCTGCACAGCCGCATCGTGAAGGTGCAATTGCGGCTGCTCCTTCAGGATTTTGTGCATAACCTCGCATTCCTGTGGATCGACGCACCGCTGACAGGGCTGCTCGTCCAGCCGGTGATCGGGCATTACAGCGACCGGACCTGGGCGCTGCTCGGGCGCAGGCGGACGTATTTCTGGCCGGCGCGGTGCTTGCGACGATCGCCTTGCTGGCGATGCCGAACGCGCCAGTGTTGTGGATGCTCGACGGATCGCTGAACGTCGCGATGGAGCCGTTTCGCGCGTTTGTCGAGGACATGCTGGGAAGCCGACAGCGCACCGCGGGGTTCGCGTTCCAGACGGCATTTATCGGGGCGGGCGCCGTCGTCGGCAGTCTGGCGCCGATGCTGCTGACCGATGTGTTCCAGGTGGCGAATACTGCCCCGGCCGGCGGCATACCGCCGTCGGTACAGTACGGCTTCTCCATCGGCGCGCTGGCGTTGTTCTTTGCCGTGTTATGGACCGTGCTGACGACGCGCGAATATTCGCCCGCGGAGATGGCGACGTTCGAGGACGAGGCCGCGGTTACGTTGCAGGACCGGCCCACCCGCTCCAGCGCCAGGCTTGCCCCGGTCTGGATCGCGTTGGGGGCGATCGTTATCGCGGCGGTGGCGCGGTTCGGGCTCGACAAGCCGGTCTATCTGCTCGGCGGCGGGCTGATCGCGTTCGGCGCCGCACTGCTGGTGCGGTCGGGCAGGGAGGGTAACGTCCTCAGCCAGATCGTCAGCGATCTCGGCACGATGCCGACGACGATGAAGCGTCTGGCGCTGGTTCAGTTCTTCACCTGGTCGGCGCTGTTCATCATGTGGACGAACTGGGTCGGCGTGCTGTTCGCGGTCTATAACGGCGTGGCGACATTATGGGCGTTCGTGACGCCGGCGCTGGCAAACCGGATCGGTCGCCGCGATACCCATATCATGGGGCTGCTGAGCGGTGCCGCCGGTTTCGCCTCGTTTCTCGTGGTGCGCGATCAGTATCTGTTGATCGGGTCGATGGTGCTGGTCGGGATCGCCTGGTCGTCGATCCTGACGATGCCCTACGCCATCCTGTCGAACGCGCTGCCCCAGGCCAAGCTCGGCGTGTACATGGGGCTGTTCAACATCTTCATCGTCCTGCCGCAATTGATCGTGTCTTCGGTAATGGGGCAGGTGGTGCGGACGTTCTTTCCCGGCGACGCGGTCTGGGCGATGCTGATCGCCGCGGGCGTGATGGGAATGGCGGCGATCGCGATGCTGCGCGTTGGTCGCGACGCCTGACGGGCTAGGAGGTCAGCCGCCGAAGCTGCGTCCGCCGAAGCCACCACCGAACCCACCACGCGAGATCACCGAGCTCCGCGACTGAACGCGGGCAGGGGCCCTTGCCGTGGTGGGCGTGAACGCATCCGAGCCGACCCGCGTCCGGCCGGTGACATAGTCGCGGTTGATCCGGCCGCCGGCACCGCCGTAATAATTGCCGTCACGGTCGCGGTACATCGGTGCACCGCGATTGCCGAAGCCGCCGTTCAGCGCCTGCCCGACCAGGAACCCGGTCAGCAACGGCGTGAAGAAACTCCCGCCGCTGCCGTTATTGCGAGGCTCGCACTGCGCGGCACCGAACTGTTCTTCGCACGTCTGCTTGTCCTCGAACCGCGGCGCGGTCTTCGCGGCATCGGCCTTGGCCTGCTCGAACGCGGTGTCGCACTGCACCGCCGAAAGCGCGCCAGCCGCGCGGCACTCCTGAACCGACGCATAGCTCTGCGCTTCGACGGGCTGGCCGCCGACATCGCCGTCGCACGCGGTTAGCGAGATGCCTGAGCCCGCGATCAGGCCGGTGAGGACGATCGATCTGGAACGCTTCATCGGTGTGCCCCTCAATTCGTCATGCAGGCGGCGTTGAGAATGCCAACGCAGAGCGAGATGCTCCCCATATAGGTGGCGGCAGCGATTTCGCCCCGGACAATCCGGTCGTTGAAGTCGCGCATTACGAAATGCTGGACGATCAGGAACGTGACGATCTGGATCACGCCAGCGAGCAGCGCCCACACCGCGAACTCGAGCAAGGTGACGGTATGCGTCAGCGCGGAGGCGAGCGGCAGGACATACCCGAGCAACGCCGCACCCAAGGTGATCGCTGCAGCGGTGTTGCCTTCGCGGATCAGCGACTTCTCGTGATACGGTGTCGCGACCTGATAGACGATCTTGAACAGGATCGTGAACGCCCCCGCCGCGACGAACGCGATCAGGAAGGCGAGCGCGCTGGCGCCGAAGCTATATTGGTCGATCATGGCATTTCCCCCGGGAGCCGTCTGCGCGTGACGCTAGGCTCTGAACTCGCCGAGTTCCAGTGCCACGCCCAGCATGATCTCGAACGAGACCTCGCCCGCCTCGTTCTCCATGTCGATCGCGAGCAACAATTCGCGCCCATCGTCGCCCGGTAGGTCGCGACTGAACAGCATGCAGGTCTGGAAGATGCGGCGGTCGACGATCCCGTCGCGGTCATCGTGCAATTCCTCCCAGAACGTCACGGGCTCCTGCTCGCTCGCTTCGGGGCCGAACCAGGCGCGGCTGTATTCGGGCAGTCCCTCGGCGGTGAAGGTGCGTGCCTTGAGGCGGCTCTTCCACGCCGGACGCTCGGCGGCGAACGACGGGTAGCTGCTGTCCCACGGTGCGAATAGCGTGACATCCGTCACGTCCTGCCCATCGCGGTCGTTCGACACCGCCTGGAACATGATATCGTCGTCGGTGTAGAACCGGTGGACGAACCCGCCTTCGTTGAGGTCTATGAGACCCTGTGCGACGATCACCAGCGTATCGCGGTCAAACGGGAACAGGAGTTCCGATCCGAACCGCCGCCAAGCTAGCGGATCGACGGTCACCGTCCGCCCCAGCGTAATGTTGCGGACGACGGGCAGGGCGTTGCCATCAAGCGCTGGCTTGCGGCCGAACAGGCGATCGAACATGCAATCCTCGCGTGTGTGGTTGGCGTTCTTCATAGGGCAAAGCCGGGGGGCTCGCAAAGCACGATCGAGTGTCAACATCCCCCCGCTCCGTCATCCTGATGAAAGTCAGGATCCAGAGCCACGAAGGGCGGTGCTTGATTACCCTGGATCCCGACTTTCGTCAGGATGACGGAAGGAAGAGCGCAATGACGGACGTGGGGAGGGTGGCAGGCGCTCGTGAAAGGCCTATGTGTCTCCCCGAGCGACAAGCACGGGAGTTCTTGCATTGACCGACATCTGGACCGTCCGCAGCCTGAAGGCGGCGCTCGATACGTCCGAGCCTGCGAAAGCCGGCGAGTTTTCCGCTCGGGTTCTGGAAGGCGCCGACCCGGTCTTGCTGGTGACGATGCACCACCACGGCGACCTCGAACTGTTCGTCAACGTGAGCGAGGCGCAGATCGCGTGCTCGACTTTGCTGTGGCCGTGCGACGAGCAGGAGGACCAGCTAGCGTTCAACACGTTCCTGTTGAAATCGCAGAAGCTGGTGCCGCTGTCGAACTTCGGGATCGGCACGGTCGAGGGCCGCGACTATTACGAGCTGTTCGGCGAACTCGCGACGTCGAGCCCGCTCGATACCGTGATCATCGAACTGCGCACGCTTGCCGAGAATGCGATCGATGCGGCCACCGATTTGCGCCACGCGCAGATCCCCGCGGCCTGATTTAGATACAAACGGAGAGACTGGCATGGCCATCTGGAGCAAGCTTTTCACCCTCGGTCGTGCCGGCGCGCACGAAGCCGGCGCGGCGGTCGTCGACGCGAACGCGCTGCGTATACTCGACCAGGAAATCCGCGATGCCGATAAGGCGCAGGGCAAGGCACGAGACGACCTTGCGGGGCTCGTCGCCCGTCGCCGCATCCTCGAAACTGAGGTCGAAAGCTTCCGCGCGCAGGCAGCGAAGTACGAGGCTTCGGCGCGGATCGCGGTCGAGAAGGGTAACATGGATCTGGCGCGGCAGGTCGCGCAGCGGATCGCCGATCTCGAGCAGGACATCGCGCTTAAGAGCCCACAGGTCGAGGACATGCGCGCCGCCGAGGAGCAGATCCACACCGCCGTCGCGCAGACCGACCGCAAGATTGAGCAGCTCCGCCGTGAGGTCGAGGTCGTCAAGGTCAACGAGTCGGTGCAGAAGGCGCAGGCGTCGGTCGCGTCGGGCAGCATGGGCGCGGGCAACAAGCTTGGTTCGGCCGCCGACAGCCTCGCGCGTATTCGGGAACGCCAGGCGATCCGCGGAGAGCGGATCAAGGCGGCGGGTGAGTTGGAAGACCGTCGCACCGGCGCTGATCTCGACGAGAAGCTGCGGCTGGCGGGTATCGGGCCGGGCCAGTCGTCCGCAGACGACGTGCTTGCACGCCTGACCGCCCCCAAGGCTCCGCAAGTCGGCCAGACGCTGCAGATCGAGCAGCGCGACGACAAGAATTCGGACTCCTGATGCGCCGGATCGCGGTCGACCCGCGCGGCGACTGGCGCGAACGGGCCGACGCGATCGGGTTCGTCTATCACGACACCGATGGCGAGCCGTACTGGGATGAGGGCGCCGCCTACGCGTTCACCCTTGCGGAGATCGAAGAGGACCTCGAGCCCGCAGCGGAACAGTTGCACGCGATGTGCCTCGACCTCGTCGACGAGATCGTCCGCGACCAGCAACTGATGGAACGCCTCGCGATTCCGCGCGAGCAGTGGAATTACGTCGCGGAGACGTGGCGGACGCGCCAGCCGTCGCTCTATGGGCGGTTCGATTTCGCCTATGACGGCACCGGGCCAGCCAAGCTCTACGAGTATAATGCCGACACCCCGACATCGGTGTTCGAGTGCGCGACGTTCCAATGGATGTGGCTGGAGGATCTGCTCGCGAACGGTGCATTGCCGGCGGGGACGGACCAGTTCAACAGCCTGTTCGACAAGCTGCGCGAGCGGTTCCGTGCGCTGTTCCCGAGCGGCGGCTTCGTTCACTTTGCCGCGGACGCGTCGGCGATCGAGGACCGCCAGACCGTGCGGTTCTTCGAGGATCTAGCGAGCCAAGTCGGGATCGAGCCGAAGTTTGTCGAGATGAAGGACATCGGTCTCGCCGCGGACGGGCGCTTTATCGATACCGACGGGTTCGAGGTGCAGGCCGCGTTCAAGCTGTATCCGTGGGAGTTTATGCTCCGCGAGCCCTATGCGCCGAACCTTTCGCGCGCCGACGTGCGCTGGATCGAGCCGGCGTGGAAGTCGATCCTCTCGAACAAGGGTATCCTGCCGCTGCTGTGGGAGCGCCATCCCGAGCATCCGAACCTGCTGCCCGCGTTCTTCGACGATGATCCGGCGGCCGAGATTCTCGGGCCGAAATATGTGCGCAAGCCGTTGTTCTCGCGCGAAGGCGCGAACGTCGAGGTGATCGGCGAGAGCGGCCACGTGGTGCTCGACCAGGGTTACGGAGCGGAGGGTGCGATCCGCCAGGCCTATGCGCCTCCACCCGTGTTCGACGGCCGCCATCCGGTGATCGGCGCGTGGATAGTCGGCAACGAAGCCGCGGGGATCGGCGTTCGGGAGGATGACACGGTCGTGACGCGCAATCTCGCGCGGTTCGTGCCGCATATCATCGAGGCGAATGATGACTGACGCTCGAGACCTGCCCCCGTTGCCGCCGATGGAGCGGCTGGTCGAACTGATGTTCGACGCCGCGCGGACCGGGCGGGACGAGATGATCCCGGCGTTGTTGCAGGCGGGCGTCGATATCGAGGTGACCGACGCGAAGGGCTTCACGCCGCTGGTTATCGCCAGCTACAACGGCCAGGCCCCGGCCACCGCTGCGCTCCTCGCGGCCGGCGCGCAAGTCGACGGTGCAGCGGACGCCCGCGGTAATACCGCGCTGATGGGCGTCTGCTTCAAGGGCTATACCGAAATCGCGCAGATCCTGCTTGATGCGGACGCCGACGTGAACCGGCGGAATGGCGCCGGCCAGACCGCGCTGATGATGGCGGCCCTGGTGAACAAGACGGCGATCATCGACCTGTTGCTGGAGCACGGTGCGGACCCGGCGATCGTCGATGCGGCAGGAAACAGCGCGCATTCGCTGGCGGCATCGCAGGGTAACGCGGCGTTGGCCGCACGTTTCGCAACGACCGGTTAGCCCTCTACGCCACCACCCCGGCGAAGGCCGGGGTCCAGTTGGAAAGGTTGTAGTAACGGCAAACTGCGCTTCGTTAGCGCCGTTCCCCAATTGGACCCCGGCCTTCGCCGGGGGGGGGAACTGGCAAGGCCCCGTGGATCAATCCGCCCCATGGGTCTTTGGCAAAACCGCCCCGACATGCGCCTCACCTCGAGCCTCAGCCAGCCGCATCTGCCGCTCCCGCTCGGCATAGCCCGCCCGCTGAATCTCATCCCGCGCATCATGACACGCCGGGCAACTCACCCCCTCGACATACAGAGGCGAAGACCGATCCGCCACACTCACCGGCATCCGGCAAGCATGGCACAGGACGTGACTTCCCAAAGCAAGCCCATGTCCGACCGCAACCCGCTGATCGAACACGAAACATTCCCCCTCCCAAAGGCTCTCCGCCGCGGGCACGGTTTCCAGATATTTCAGGATGCCGCCCTTGAGGTGATACACCTCGTCGAGCCCCTCGGCCTTCAGGAACGCGGTCGACTTCTCGCAACGAATGCCCCCGGTGCAGAACATCCCGATCTTCGGTGGTGGTCCGTCCCCGATCAGCTTGTCGCGATGCTCGCGAAACCAAGCCGGAAAGTCCCGGAACGTCCGCGTCTGCGGATCGACCGCGCCGGCAAACGTACCGACCGCGACCTCGTAATCGTTGCGCGTGTCGATCAGAATCGTCCCCGGCTCGGCAATCAGCGCGTTCCAGTCCTCCGGATCGACATAATGGCCGACGCCCTCCAGCGGATTGATCGCAGGCTCGCCCATCGTCACGATCTCGCGCTTCAGCCGCACCTTCATGCGGTGGAACGGCATCGTCTCGGCGCGAGACTCCTTGACGTCGAGGTCGGCACACCCCGGCAGTGTGCGGATATGTGCGAGTACCGCGTCGATGCCCGCCTCGGACCCGGCAATCGTCCCGTTGACCCCCTCGGCAGCAAGCAGAAGCGTGCCCTTTACCCCGTTCGAGCAGCAGGCGAGCGCAAGTGCCGGCTGGATCGCGGCGATGTCGGCGAACGGCGTGAAGCGGTACAGCGCTACGACGCGGATTGGGAGGGTTTCGATCATCGGTCTATCATGCAGGGATGGGGCGCTGTTCCTTAGCGCAAGTCGCCCCCCGCGTCAGCCTGCGGTGACGATCATCCCATCGACTACCGCCACCGGCCAGGGCGTCAGCCGCGCGCCTCCGCATGGCCCACCGACGCACGCGCCGCTGTCGATCGCGAACAACGCGGAGTGCCAACTGCACGCGATCAGGTCGCCACGCGGCGTGAGATAGTCGTCGAGCACTTGTGCAAGCGGCAGGCCCATATGCGGGCAGCGATCTACATAACCGAACACTGCACCGTCCTTGCGCACGACGAAGCCGTGGAAGCGGCCGGCACGCATTTGGAGCACGAAGTTCCGCGCCTTGCCCTCGGCAATCGCATCAAGCGACGCGAGCTTGATCCCGCCCGGCGTGGCAGTCAGCCGTTCGCCGTCGCTCATGCGCGGTCGGCATCCGGCTGCCGGTCCGGGTGCGCAGCGGCGAAGGCGGGCAGAGCGCGCGCGTTATCGGCCGCAGCACGAAGGTACGGGTAGGGGCTTAGATCGACCGCAAACCGCTCGGCCGAATAGACCTGGGGCGCGAGGTGACAGTCGGCGATCGTCGGTGTCGCGCCGAACGCGAAGCCGTCACCATGCCGAGCGATCTGCGCTTCCAGCGCGGCGAAACCGTCGCCGATCCAGCGTGCGATCCACCGGTTCACCGCTACCTCGTCCGCCCCGAACTCCGCCCGCAAGGCGTTCAGGATGCGGAGATTGTTCACCGGGTGGATGTCGCACGAGATCGTCGCGGCCATCGCGCGGACGATCGCCCGGCCGTTCGCGTCCGCAGGAAGCAGCGGTGGATCGGGATAGGTCTCGTCCATCCATTCGAGAATCGCGGGGCTCTGCGTCAGGACCGCGCCGTCGGTCTCCAGCGCCGGCACGAGCCCCTGCGGGTTGAGCGCGCGATAGCCCGCCTCACGCTGCGCGCCTTTGCGAAGGTCGTGCGTGACCTGCGCATACGCCAAGCCCTTCAAGGCAAGCGCGATGCGGACGCGGTAGGCGGTGGTCGAGCGCCAGTAGCCGTGCAGGGTCAGGCTCACTTCGGCAGGATCGCCTTGGGGAAATCCGACCAGACCGCATCATAATCGAGCTGCGAATGCTCGAGCGCATAGGCGGTCGGCTTATATGGCCAGCAGCTCTCCAGCATGAACGCCATCGTCCCGTCGATCTTGTGCGGCTTCAGATCCGCCGCGCTCGCACCCTGCCAACTCGCCAGATCGGGTCCGTGGCCGGACATCAGATTGTGGAGCGAGATGCCGCCCGGCGCGAACCCCTCAGCCTTCGCGTCATAGGCGCCGGTGATCAGGCCCATGGCTTCCGACATGACGTTGCGGTGGAACCAGGGCGGGCGGAACGTCCCCTCGGCAACCATCCATCGCGGCGGGAAGATCACGAAATCGGCGTTTGCGCGGCCGGGCACGTCGCTCGGCGAGGTCAGCAGCGTGAAGATCGACGGATCGGGATGGTCGAAGCTGACCGTGTTGATCGTGTTGAATCGCGACAGGTCGTAGCGCCACGGCGCCAAGTTGCCGTGCCACGCGACCACGTCGAGCGGCGAGTGATCGAGCGTCGTGGTCCACAGCGACCCCATGAACTTCTGGACGACCTCGACCGGTTCGTCGCGGTCCTCGAACCACGCGACCGGCGTCTCGAAATCGCGCGGGTTGGCGAGGCCGTTGGCACCGATCGGGCCGAGATCGGGGAGGCGGAACAGCGCGCCGTGGTTCTCCGCGACATAGCCGCGCGCTTCGCCATCGGGGAGTTCGGCGCGGAAGCGGACGCCGCGGGGGATCAGCGCAATCTGGCCGGGGGCGATGTCGATTAGGCCTAGTTCGGTCAGCAGTCGGAGCCGTCCGGCCTGCGGCACGAACAGCAGTTCGCCGTCCGCATCCATGAACACGCGCGTCGTCATGTCGGTGTTCGCAGCGTAGACGTGGAGCGCCACGCCTTCGAGATCAGCGGGATCGCGGTTGGCGAGCATCGTCGTCATGCCGTCGATCAGGTCGATGTCGTGAGCCGGGGCCTCGATCGGATCCCAGCGCAGGCGATTGGGGGCGAGTGGCGCGTCGGTGGTGCCGGGCGCGAACCGCTTGGCGCCGTCGTAGCGCTCGAACGGCGGATGTTCAGCGGTCGGGCGCATCCGGTACAACCAACTGCGGCGGTTCTCGTGGCGCGGTGCGGTGAACGCGGTGCCGGACAGCTGCTCGGTGTAGAGGCCGAACGCCGGGCGCTGCGGCGAATTGCGGCCGATAGGGAGCGCGCCGGGAACTGCTTCGGTTGATATGTGGTTGCCGAAGCCGGGCATATACTCAGTCTGGCCGGCGGTCTCGCCTGCGGCGTCGATCGGCTGGTGGATTGTCATGGCTTCCTCTCCGTCACCTGTTCCGATCAACGCCCGAACCGCCGGCCGTTTAAACTTCTGACCTCAACCAAGAGGATGAGGTAACTCCATTGACCGTCTGCCGTTTGGCGGACGACGGTGCAGCAGATACTCCGTCACCCCGGACCTGTTCCGGGGGCCACCGTACCGCAAACCAACTGCTTCGGGTTTTGCGGAACCGTGGATGCCGGAACAAGGCTCTCCTGAGCGTAGCCGAAGGGCCCGGCATGACGGATAAACTTGTGTTCGACGGTCGTCATTTTGCTTCAGGTCACGCGTCGACGGTAATCACCCCACGCCGGATCTGGTCGAGCTCGATACTCTCGTACAACGCCTGGAAATTGCCGTTGCCGAAGCCCTCGTTACCCTTGCGCTGGATGATCTCGAAGAAGATCGGCCCGAACATGTTCTCGGTGAAGATCTGGAGCAACAGCCCCTCCTCGCCGACATTGCCGTCGATCAGAATGCGGTTGCGACGCAGACGTTCGAGGTCGTGGCCGTGGTTCGGCACGCGCTTGTCGACCAGCTCGTAATAGGTCTCGATCGTGTCCTGCAGCTTGACGCCGCGCGCGCGCAGCTTCTCGACCGTTTCGAAGATATCGTCGGTGGTCAGCGCCAGATGCTGGATGCCCTCGCCGTTGTAATCCTTGATGAATTCCTCGATCTGGCTCTTGTCGTCCTGGCTCTCGTTGAGCGGGATGCGAATTGCGCGGTCGGGCGCGATCATCGCCTGACTGAACAGGCCGGTCGCCTTGCCCTTGATGTCGAAATACTTCTGCTCCTCGAAGCCGAAGATCTGGCCGTAGAACTCGGCCCAGGTCCGCATCTGGCCACGCTTCACATTGTGCGTGAGGTGATCGAGCAGATCGAGACCGACGTTGTTCGCCGCCTCCGCTTCCGCTGCGCCCGGAACCTGGTTCCAGTCGTCGTACAGGCTGCCAGCAGCGCCGTGCTTGTCGACCAGATACAGCAACGAGCCGCCGATCCCTTCGAGCACATAGCTACCCTCGCCGAGCGCGCCCATGTTGGCATCCGCCGCCTTGGCGCCGCGCGAAAGCGCCGCATCGAACGCCGCCTTCGCGTCGTGAACGCGAAACGCCATGCCGCTCGCTGAGGGACCGTGATCGGCGCGGAACGCGGCGGCGTGACCACCATCTTCCCGGTTCAGCAGCAGGTTGATCCGGCCCTGCTTGTAGCGCGTGACGGCCTTGGTGGGGTGCGTCGAAGCGGCGACGAAGCCGAACTGTTCGAACTGCGCAGCCATCCGGTCGGGATCGGGCGAGGTGAACTCGGCAAACTCGAACCCGTCGAGTCCCATCGGGTTTACGTCCATGTGATCCACGACTTGGCTCCTAGATTGGTATCCGTTGTTACCAATCTGGCGGGTTGAACAACTGGTGTCAATCGTTACGAATTCAACATGGCTCATCGCGCGCTCGTCCTGGACGATTTCATTCCGTATCGCCTGTCGATCACCTCGAACCTCGTCAGCGAGGCGGTGGCGGACACGTACGAGGCGCTGTTCGGGCTGACGATCCCCGAATGGCGACTGGTGGCAGTGGTCGCCGAGGCGGACGGCATCACGCAGCAGCAGATCGGCCAGCAGACGCGGATGGACAAGGTGACGGTCAGCCGCGCGGCGATCGCCTTGGTCGAGCGTGGACTTATGCAGCGACATGCGAACCCGGAGGATCGCCGCTCGCATCTTCTGCGGCTGACCGACGATGGCGACACGCTCTACGCCTCGGTCGCGCCGAAAGCGCTGGATCTGGAGCGGCGGATCTTCGCCGGGTTCTCAGGCGCGGAGGTCGAGCAGTTCGTCGCGATGCTGCGGCGGATCGATGCGGTGACGATCGACCTCGTTCAGGACTCCCACGGCGGCATCGGTGACCAGAGACCGCGCAGGTAATCGAGCAGCGCGGTAGTGCCTGACGACACGGGCCCGCGTGCGTGCACAGCGTAGATGCCGACATCGGCCGATCCCGCCAGTTCGGGTAGAACGCGCACGAGGCGGCCGCTCGCTAGATCGGCGCTGACGTCCCATAGCGAGCGGAGCGCGATACCGACGCCCGCCAGCGTGAGTTCGCGGACGACCTCGCTGGAGTTAGTGGCGACATAGCTTGGGCGATCGATCGTCAGGTCGCCATCAGGCCCCGCCAACCGCCACGGCATCTGGCCTTTTGCTGCAAGCAGGCGGTGTTGTGGCAGCGCGTCGGCGTCGCATGGCGGATCGTAGCTGGGTGCGGCGCATAGCACGCGGCGGCTGTCGGCAAGGCGATAGCCGGTGAGGCTCGGTGGAACGGCAGGTGCGATCCGGATCGCGAGGTCGAGCCGGTCGCCGATGACGTCGGAGAAGCCGTCGGACAGGTCCAGGTCGAGCTCGACCGCCGGATGTGCGTCGAGAAACGGTTTCAGATGCGGCGCGATGTGCAGCCGGCCAAACGACGTCGGTGCGCTGACCCGCAACGGACCGGCAGGGGTGTCGGCACGGTCCGATACGCGCGCCTCGGCGTCGCGGATCGCTGCGAGGATCTCCACCATGTCGCGGTGATACGCCGCACCGCGTGCGGTGAGGTCGAGCCTGCGCGTCGTCCGGTTGAGCAACCGCACGCCGAGCCGGGCCTCAAGCCTCGCGATGCGTTTCGAGACCATTGCCGGCGAGATGCCAAGCGAACGCCCCGCCGCGCTTAGGCTGGCGGTGCGGACGACCTCCGCGAACAGGACGATGTCGGGATCCATTCGTTCTCCAGGCGACCAACAGCTTTCAGTTTATGATGTCTAGTGGCGAAGGTGGCGGGCGTCTATCATGGTCGACAGAGCATAGGAGAGCAGCATGGCCGAGATGATCGACACCTATCAGGACAAGGCAGGGCTGAAGATCGCCGCGTCGCTGGTGGACTTCATCGAGACGCAGGCGCTGCCGGGTACGGGGCTCGACGCCGCGTCGTTCTGGCGCGGGATCGCCGACATCTATGCCCAGTTCGGGCCGGAGAATGCGGCGCTGCTCGCCGTCCGCGATGACCTTCAGGCCAAGATCGACGCTTGGCATGAGGGCCGTGCCGGCAAGCCGATCGACCAGGCCGAGTATCAGGCGTTCCTGCGTGAGATCGGCTATCTGGTGGACGAGCCTGCGCAGTTCACGGTCGCGCCGACCAATGTCGATGCGGAAGTCGCCTCGCTCGCCGGCGCGCAGTTGGTGGTGCCGATCCTCAACGCGCGTTTCCTGCTGAACGCGGCGAACGCGCGCTGGGGGAGCTTGTACGACGCGCTTTACGGCACCGATGCGATCCCGGGCGCGGCGTCTGGCAAAGGCTATGACGCCGCCCGCGGTGCACAGGTGATCGCTTGGGCAAAGTCCTTCCTCGACGAGGCCGTGCCATTGGCCAGCGGATCGTGGACCGACTGGACCGGTGGCACGCCCGAGCTTGCCGATCCGAGCCAGCTTGTCGGGCATGCTGGCAACAACATCTTGTTGCGTCACAATGGCCTGCACATCGAACTGGTAATCGATCCTCAGCATCCGATCGGCCGCGACGACCCCGCGAACCTCGCCGACGTGGTGCTCGAATCCGCGCTCAGCACGATCGCTGATCTCGAAGATTCGATTGCCGCGGTCGATGCCGAGGACAAGGTCGTCGCCTATGCCAACTGGCTCGGACTAATGAAGGGCGACCTGACCGCGAGCTTCGACAAGGGCGGCCGCACGGTCACGCGCGCGCTCGAACCGGACCGGCAGTACACCGCACCCGACGGCAGCGCGTTCACGCTCCCCGGTCGCAGCCTGATGTTCGTGCGCAACGTCGGCCACCTGATGACGACACCCGCGATCCTGCTTGCCGACGGCAACGAGGCGGCCGAGGGTATCCTCGACGGCATCGTCACGTCGCTGATCGGCTTGCACGACCTGAAGGGCACCGGCCCGATCCGCAACAGCCGCGCGGGCTCGATCTACATCGTCAAGCCGAAGATGCACGGCCCCGACGAGGCCGCCTTCACCAACCGGCTGTTCGACGCGATCGAGGACCTGCTCGGCCTCGCGCGCCATACGATCAAGGTCGGCGTGATGGACGAGGAGCGGCGGACCTCGGCCAATCTCGCCGCGTGCATCGCCGCGGTAAAGGACCGCGTGGTGTTCATCAACACCGGCTTCCTCGATCGCACCGGCGACGAGATGCACACGTCGATGCGGGCGGGGCCGATGATCCGCAAGGGCGACATGAAGTCCTCGTCGTGGATCAAGGCGTATGAGGATCGCAACGTCCAGATCGGGCTCGCCTGCGGGCTCAGCGGCAAGGCGCAGATCGGCAAGGGCATGTGGGCCGCGCCCGACCGGATGGCCGACATGCTGGAGCAGAAGATCGCGCATCCGATGACCGGCGCGAACACGGCCTGGGTGCCGTCGCCGACCGCCGCGACGCTGCACGCGACACACTACCACCGCGTCGACGTGTTCGCGCGGCAGGCGGAGCGTAAGGCGGAACCAGTCGCGTCGCTCGATGCGCTGCTGACGATCCCGGTCGCGACCGGCCACAACTGGCAGCCGGACGAGGTGCGCGAGGAACTGGAAAACAACGCGCAAGGGATACTCGGCTATGTCGTGCGCTGGGTCGACCAAGGCGTCGGCTGCTCGAAGGTGCCCGACATTCACGACATCGGCCTGATGGAGGATCGCGCGACGCTGCGGATCAGTTCGCAGCACATGGCGAACTGGCTGCTCCACGGCATCGCAACGCCCGACGAGGCGGACGCGGCGCTGCGGCGGATGGCGGCGAAGGTCGACGCGCAGAATGCAGGCGATCCGCTGTACCGGCCGATGGCGGGGCATGAGGACGACAGCCTCGCCTTCCAGGCCGCCCGCGCGCTCGTGTTCGATGGTCTCGCGCAGCCGAGCGGCTATACCGAGCCGCTGCTCCACGCCTATCGCGCGCGGGTGAAGGAAAGGGATGCCGATGCCGCTCTACGCGATCGAGGGTAAACGACCGACGCTGGCCGACGACGTCTGGGTCGCGCCATCCGCCGACGTGATCGGCGACGCGCGACTGGGGGAGGGGGCTAGCGTCTGGTTCGGCGCGGTGATCCGCGCGGACAACACGCCGATCCTCGTCGGCGCGCGCACCAATATCCAGGAGGGCGCGATGCTCCACTCCGATCCTGGCGCGCCGCTGACTGTCGGCGAGGGTTGTACCATCGGCCATCACGCGATCCTCCACGGCTGCACGATCGGCAACAACGTGCTGGTCGGGATGGGCGCGACGATCCTCAACAACGCGGTGATCGGCGACGATTGCCTGATCGGCGCGAACGCGCTGGTGACGGAGGGCAAGGTGTTTCCCGCCGGGAGCCTGATCGTCGGTTCGCCAGCCAGGGCCGTGCGGGAATTATCGCCGGAAGCGATTGCCGGGCTGAAGATGTCGGCCGCGGCCTATGCGGCCAAGCAGCGCGCCTATGCCGAGGGTCTGACGCTGGTCGACGAACAATCCGGGCCCGGGAAATAACACCCACCCCGGCTGAAACCGGGGTGGGTGCTGCCCAAAATCTAAACCCGCGCGCGCCAGTTCAGAAGGTCAGGCGACCACCGAGCGAGACCTCGATCGCATGCGCGTTCTGGAGCAGGCCTTTGGTCAGGATCGGCGTCTGCACGGCGGTGCCGGCATAGGCAGCGGTGACGCGATCGATCGTCGTGTCGCTGAAGTCGATATAGTTCGCGCCAAGATCGAACGCCATGCGCGGGGTCAGCTGGTAGCTGCCACCGGCTGCATAGGTCCAGCGGTTGGCGTCAGGAACGCGCGCGTCGCGCAGGCCGTCTTGGGTAGGCGTCTTGGCGCGCTGGATGCCAGCGCGCAGCGTTGCCTTCGGCGTGACGTCGTAGTCGAATCCGCCCGCCAGGCTCCAGCTGTCGCGATAGCTTTCAGGAATCGCGGTGTTCAGCGGCGCGCCGAGATCGATCGTGTCGAACTTGCTCCAGTTGTATGCGACGACTTGTGCGTTCAGCGTCAGCTTGTCCGTACCGCGGAAGCGGCCGGCGACGATAACTTGGCCGGGCGTGTTGAAGCTTGCCGTGGCGCCGTCGATCGAAACGTTCGAACTGGCCAACGGGCCGACCAGCCCGGTGATGTTCAGGCTGCCCTTCAGCTTATGGCGGATGCTCGATTTGTAGCTGATTCCGACGGTCGCAAAATCATTGTGCAGCTGGACGCCCGCGGTCCAGCCGAGATCCCAGCCATCGCCCTTCAGTTCCTGAAAGCCGTCCGGCTGCGCTGCCGACAGGTTGGGTAGCGCGTTGTTGAGGATCGCATCGGTGTATTCGATGTTGAGCGCGCCGCCGACGCGCAGCCAGTCGGTCACCGCGACGCCGATTGAGGGCTGGATGTCGATCGTGCGCAGCCGCGTCTTGTCCGCCGTGTAGCGCGCCCAGCTATTGGCTTCGTAGTTGGTGGTGAAGCTGAACGGCGACGTCACCGCGACGCCGATCGCGATGCGGTCGGTCAGCGGATAGGCGATCGAACCCGACGGAACGATGCCGTTGTTGATCGGATCACTGGAAACGCCGTTGCCGCCGATCGGGGCGTAGCTGTTCCCATTAGGCTGCCCAGTTGCCGAGAAGGTCGGACGGCCGATCACGGTACCGTTGTCGACCACGTCGCCCTTTGGCCGGATAACGGTCGCCGCGATCGCGGCGCTGCCGTCGCGGATGCCGGCGATCGCGGCTGGGTTCCACCACAGCGAGGCGGCACCGGTGTCGGCGGCCTCACCCGAAAACGCACGGCCCGTGCCGCGCGCTGACTGCGACTGCAGATAGAAGGCGTTGGCAGAGGCGGCGCTCTCGAAGCCAAACGCGGAGACGAGCGCAGTGACGGCCAGCAACGGGGCCTTGGTACGGAACGACATGGGAAAGTCCTAAACTAAAATACTGATTGTATGAGTAGGAGGCAGCGCCTCAGCGGACGCGCGTCCAGGTCTGCGTCTTGCAGAGCGGGAAGAAGACGCAGCCGCGCAGCTTCAGTTGGTTCGCACCGACGGGCGTGATCTTGCCGCTATAAGTCTTGCCGTCCTCGGCATTGTAGACCTGCCCACTGCTCCACACGCCGTTCGTATCGGCCTTGAACCCGCTCAGCATCTGCATCCCCTGGATCGGGCGATTGCGCAGCGCGGTGTTCGCATTGTTGGCATCCTTCATCGAAGGATTGGCCCGCAAGGCGTCGGAGGTGAGGATCTTGCCGCAGATCGACGGGCCACAGCGGGCGATCTCGACGATGGCGTTGTGCGTCTCTGTCTTCCAGCGACCGATGACGGTCTCGGCGGTGGCGGGCGCGCCGGCGAGCATGGCGGCGATAAACAACAGGGACATCTTCAATCCTCTCCTAGTGTCGTTGGGGGCGCCGTATGCGTACGGTCGCCAAATTTCTCGTCAGGCCGTCGACGTTATCGCGACCTTGTTGCCGTATACGGCAGTTATCGATCGTGACTAGAATTGTACGAAGACAAGTCAAGTCTTCTTACTGATTTCAGCGGTGAAAAGGCGTTCATCTGACCCAATTCGTCACGAGGACTCCGTCATGCCGGGCTCGTTCCGGCATCCACCGTTCCGCATACCCGACGGCATCGAGTTGGCGGAACGGTGGACCTCGGAACTAGTCCGGGGTGACGGAGTGGATGGAGCGAGTGCTGTGCCTCAGTTCCGCAGCGGCTTGCCCGTCTGCAGCATGTGGACGACGCGCGCCTGCGTCCGGGTATCCTTTACGCTCGCCATGAACGCTGCGCGTTCCAGGTCGAGCAATTGGTCCTCGGTTACGGTATCGACCAGATCGGCCTCGCCACCGGTCAGGACCTCGGCCAGACGATCCGCGACGACGAGGTCATACTCGGTTGCCATGCCCTTCTTGTGGAAGTCCGCGACTGCCATGTTAAGCCCCGTACGGCCGCTTTCGCCGGCAAGGCGGAAGGTGGGTTTTTCGGGCGCGACATAGCCGTCGACCAGCGACAGCGCCTTGGCCTTGGCGTCCGCTAACAACCGGTCGCGGTTCATCGTGATGCCGTCGGCGTTGCGCAGAATCATCATCTCCTTGGCCTCCGCCGCCGACTTGGCGACCTGTGCGGTAGAGACCGCCTGGAACACCTTCGTCAGCACCGGCATCGGTCCGTTCGGCAGCGTGCGCGACTTGGTCCAGCGGTCGAGCATCTCGCCATTGCCGCCCCAGCCGGGGACGAGACCGACGCCGCATTCGACGAGCCCCGCATAGGTTTCGGCATGCGCCTGGACCGCGTCGGAGTGGAGCAGGATCTCGCACCCGCCGCCGAGCGCGAGCCCGGCCGGCGCGCTGACGACCGGGAAGGGCGCGTATTTGAGCGCCTTGTACGCCTGCTGCCCGCCTTTGACGCTGGCCTCGACCATGTCCCACAGGCCCGCTCCGACCGCGAACATCGCCGCGCCGAGATTCGCACCCGCCGAGAAGTTCGACGCTTCGTTATAGACCACCAGCGCCTTGAAGCGCTCGCGGACGACCGGGATCGCCTCGTTGATGAGCGCCACGACCTGATCGTCGAGCGCGTTCATCTTGGTGTGGAATTCGAGCGCCGCGACGCCGTCACCGACATCCCAGAGCGAGGCCGACAGGTTCTGGAGGATCGGCTGCAAGCGGAGCTTGATGTCCTCCAGCAGTTCGACGCCGTCCGCGCGCGGCACATCGGCATACGCACCGTCCGCGGTGAGATACTGACGCCGCCCGTTCTCGACGCGGTAGAACGGACGATCGCCCGCGGTCGTCAGGATCGCCGGAACGTCGCGACCTTCGGCGGCCAGGCGCGCAGCGAGCACGCCGGGACCCATCCGATCGATCAGCTCGAACGGCCCGTATTTCCAGTTATAGCCCAGCTTCATCGCATCATCGATCGCGACGACGTCGTCCGCCGCCTCGCCGACGAGCATCGCCGCATAGGACAGCACGCTGCCGAGGATCGTCCACGCATAGGTGCCGATCTTGCCCGGCTCCGCGATCAGTGCGGCGAGATCCTTGCCGGTCTTGCCGGGGAGTTCGGCGGGCTTTGCCTCGGGGCGATACTCGCCGGTTGCAAGGTCGAGCGACAGCTTGGTCCGGGTCGCCTTGTCGAAACGGTAGAAGCCACCCTTGCCCTTGCGACCGGTAAAGCCCTCCGCGATCATCTTGTCGACCAGCGGCAGCGGACGGAGCGTATCGAAATACGGATCGCCAGCGGGCAGCGTGGACGACAGGCTCTTCGACAACAGCGGCATCAAATCGACGCCAACGAGATCGACAAGCCCGAAGATCCCGGTCTTCGGCACGCCCATCGGACGGCCACCGATCTGGTCAGCTTCCTCGACGGTCAGCCCCTGGTCCATCGCCGCGTTGATCGCGATCGCCAGCCAGTAGGTGCCGATGCGGTTGGCGATGAAGCCCGGCGTGTCCTTCGCGCGGACGATGCGCTTTCCCATGAAACGATCGACGAAATCCTCGACCTTCTCGGCGACCGCGACGTCGGTGTGCTCACCGCGCACGATCTCGACCAGCCGCATGTAACGCGGCGGATTGAAGAAGTGCGTGATGAGGAAGTCGGCCTTGAACTGGTCCGAGCGCCCCTCGACGAGGTTGCCGAGCGGGATCGTCGAGGTGTTCGATGAGACCGCAGTGCCGGGCCGCTTCAAAGCCTCGAGCTTGGCGTACAGCGCCTGCTTGATATCGAGCCGCTCGACGATCGCCTCGACGATCCAGTCGCACTCGGCGACGCGACCCAGATGATCGTCGATATTGCCCGTCTCGACCAGCTTGGCCGCGCGCTTCGACATGAAGGGGGCGGGGTCGGTCTTGAGCATCTTGGCGACCGCACCCTTGGCCACCGCATCACGGTCGCCGCCCTCGGGCAGGTCGCGCGGCATGATGTCGAGCAGCAATACCGGGATGCCAGCGTTCGCGACCTGCGCGGCGATGCCTGCGCCCATCACGCCTGCGCCGATGACGCAGACCTTTTTCACAGCGTCGACCATCACGCGCGCTCCAGCACCGTCGCGATGCCCTGACCGCCGCCAATGCACTGGGTCGCCAGCGCATAGCGGCCACCCTCGCGCGACAAGAGCGCAGCCGCCTTGCCGACGATCCGCGCGCCGGTCGCGCCGAGCGGATGGCCGATCGCGATCGCGCCGCCATCGAGGTTGATCGTCTCGTCCTTCAGGCCGAGATCGCGGATGCAGGCGATCGCCTGGCTCGCGAACGCCTCGTTGATCTCTACCACGTCGAGGTCGGCGACGGTGATGCCCGCACGCTCCAGCGCCTTCTTCGACGCGCCGATCGGACCGAGGCCCATCGTCTCGGGCGCGCAACCCGACACGCCGATCGACTTGATCCGCGCGAGGATCGTCAGCCCGTGCTTCTTCGCGAATTCTTCCGAGGTGACGAGGACGGCGGACGCGCCATCGGTCAGCGGCGAGGACGTGCCGGCCGTCACCGAACCGTCCGCGCTGAACGCAGGCTTCAGGCCGGCAAGCGCCTCAGTCGTCGTGCCCGCGCGGATCGTACCGTCCTGGCTGACCGGGCCCGCCTTGGTCTGAATCGTCACGATCTCGTCCGACAAGCGGCCATCGGCGCGTGCGGCGGAAGCCTTGTCCTGGCTCTTCACCGCGAACGCATCCTGCTCCGCGCGCGTGATCTGGTACTGTCGCGCGACGTTCTCGGCGGTCTCGCCCATGCCCATATAGGCGCCGGCGCTCTTCTTCGCGAGTTCGGGGTTGGGCAGGGGGTTGTAGCCGCCCATCGGCACGCGGCTCATCGACTCGAGGCCGGCGCAGATGAACGCCTCGCCCGCGCCGACCGCGATCTGGCCATAGGCGATGTGGATCGCGCTCATCGACGAGCCGCAGAACCGGTTGACCGTCATCCCGCCGACCGAGATCGGCAGGTCGGCGATCTGCGCGATCAGCTTGGCGACGTTGAGACCCTGCTCGCCCTCGGGGAACGCGCAGCCGAGGATGATGTCCTCGATCTCGGCGGGATCGACGCCGGTCTTGTCGAGCAACCCGCGAATCGTCTGCGCGGCGAGATCGTCCGGACGGACGCGGGCGAGGTCGCCCTTGCCGGCGAGGTGGAACGGCGAACGGGCGTACCCGGCGATGACGACGTTGGTCACGATGATCCTCTCATATTGCGGTCGACCCGGTTAACGCTTGCGGGTTACCCTTAAGGTGCGATACCTCACCTTTACGTCAAGGTGAAGCGGCCGACAATATGGCTTACGCACACCATCTTATGGAGAGCGAGATGCAGGATGTTTCCGGGGGCAAGGCGATCGGTGTGCCGTTGCAGGGCGAGCCACGGCTGCTGGGCGACATGCTCGACACGTCGGTCCGCCGGTTCGGGTCGCGCAACGTCCTCGATTTCATGGGCCGCACGCTGACCTATGCCGCGCTCGGCGAGTCGGTCGATCGGGCCGCCCGCGGGCTTCAGGATCTCGGCGTCGTGAAGGGGACCCGGGTTGCCCTGTGCCTGCCGAACACGCCCTATTACCCGATCCTGTTCTTCGCGATCCTCAAGGCCGGCGGGATCGTCGTCAACGTCAACCCGCTCTATGTCGAGCGCGAGCTGGCGCATCTGCTCGAGGATTCGGGCGCGACGATCATCGCCACCTGCGACATCGCCGAAATCCACGCGCGCGTCCTGAAGGTCGCGGGGCAGATGGGCGTGAAGCACGTCATCACCTGCCCGATCGCGGGTGCGCTGCCGACATTGAAGTCGATCGCCTACCGCATCTTCAAGCGCGCCGAGATCGGCCATGCGCCGAGCGATGCGCGCCATTGCACGTTCGATTCGCTGCTGAAGGCGAAGGGCGCGCCGGTCCCGGTCGCCGTGTCCCCGGACGAGGTCGCGGTGCTGCAATATACCGGCGGCACCACCGGTGAGCCCAAGGCGGCGATGCTCAGCCATGCCAATCTCGTCGCGAACGCCGATGCGATGGTGACGTTCGTCGGTGGCGAACAGCCTGAGCAGGACCGCGTGCTCGGTGCGCTGCCGCTGTTCCACGTCTTCGCGCTGACGACCGTGCTGACCTATTCGATCCGCACCGGCGCGGAGATGATCCTGCTGCCGCGCTTCGAATTGCAGCAATTGCTCAAGACCATTGCCCGCACCAAGCCGAGCTATTTCCCCGCGGTCCCGACGATCTACGCGGCGATCACCACCGCCGCCGAGACGCAGAAGATCGACCTGTCCTCGATCCACGCCTGCATCTCGGGCGGCGCACCGCTCCCCGCCGAGGTCCGTGTGGCGTTCGAGACGGCGACCGGCGCGAAGCTCGTCGAAGGCTACGGCCTCTCCGAAGCCTCGCCGATCATCACCTGCAACCCGATCGGCGGGCTCAACAAGCCGGGCTCGGCGGGCTTGCCGTTCCCCGGCACGACGATCGAGATCCGCGATCGCGAGGACCCGACCCGGCTGCTGCCGGTCGGCGAAAATGGCGAGATCTGCGCACGCGGACCCCAGGTCACACAGGGCTATTGGCACAAGCCTGCCGCGACCGCCGAGCTGTTCGCGGACGGCGCGCTGCGCACCGGCGACGTGGGCCACCTCGATGCGGACGGCTATCTGTTCATCGTCGACCGGATCAAGGATTTGATCCTCGCCGGCGGCTACAACGTCTATCCGCGCGTGATCGAGGAGGCGCTGTACGAACACCCCGCGGTCCTCGAAGCGGTCGTGATCGGCGTGCCCGACAAATACCGCGGGCAAGCTCCTAAAGCGTTCGTCGTGCTGGCCGAAGGTGCGGTCGCTACCCCCCTCGAACTACGCGATTTTCTCCGCGACAAGATCAGCAAGATCGAGCTTCCCCGCGAGGTCGAAATCCGCGACAGTCTCCCCAAGACGCTGATCGGCAAGCTATCCAAAAAGGAACTTGTTGCAGAAGAGAACGCGAAAGCGGCGGCGTCGGAGGAGAGGGGCACCGCGACGTGAACGACCGACAGGACGATCTTACCGGCATACAGGAGGTCTCGCGCATGCTCGGCGTGAGCGCGCGGACGTTGCGGTTCTACGAGGACAAGGGGCTGATCGAACCCTGTCGGATCGGCACTACGCGGGTCTATACGCGGCGCGAAGTGGCGCGGATGCAGCTGATCCTGCGTGGCAAACGCCTCGGTTTCACGTTGCGCGATATCGAAGAGTTCCTCGACCTCTACGACGCCGATCCGCAGCACGTGGAACAGATGCGCGCGCTGGCCGAACGCTGTCGCCAGCGGATCGACTTGTTGGATGCGCAACGCGAGGCGATCGTCCAGACCCGCGATGAACTGGAGAAGATCGAGCAGGAGGCCTTGGCGCGCATCCCGATCGACAACTGAAATTCCTTCTCCTTCTCCTTCTCCGAAAGGGAAGGGAAGGGAAGGGGGTGCGGGGGGGGGGGGGGGGGGGGGGCCGCCCGCCCCCCCCCCCCCCGCACCCCAAAACTCAGAGCTTAAAGCCCCACCACGCCACCGTCGTTCTTGGTGATCACGATCGTCGACGACCGCGGCCGTGACGGGGTCGTCACCGGGCCAGCCTGGTTGGCAGGCCAGCTGCTTGTGATCTTCGTCGGATCGCCACCTTCGCCGGGATGCTGGATATTGACGAACAGCGAGCGGCCGTCCGGCGTCGAGTAGATGCCCGTGATCTCGCACTCCTTCGGCCCGACCAGGAAGCGGCGGAGTGCCGCGCCTGGAGCCTTGCCGACCCGGGTCGTCACGACGCTGGTGGTCGTCACATTGGCGGCGGTCGTCAGCGTGTTGTTGACGACGCGCGTGCCGCCATCGTTGACTATTCCCGGGACGGACGCGAGCAGCATGCAGTTGGTGACATCGGTATAGGCGCCGTCGTCGGTTTCGATCCACATGACCGGCGCGATCGTCCCCGATGCATTGCTCGGCAGGCCGAACCACAGTCCGTCCGGCGACGAGAAGTCGTTGGTCGCATCGAGGCCCGACAGGTTGATGTTGGTCGCATTGAGATCGCTGCCCGAGCCGAAAGCATAGATGTCCCATGCGAACGTCAGCGCCTCGGACGTATCGCCTGTCTCGCGCAGACGGATGATGTGGCCGTTTGCGTTGCCGCGCGTTGCCTGCGCAGTCGTCGGGGGATCTGCGTTCACGACATCCCCCTGCGGAAGCTTGGGATCCGTGTAGGCGCGTGGGTTGGGCGCATCGGTGTTCGCGGGCGTACGCGACGAGTTGTTGGTGAGCGTGCAATACATCTCGCCGGTCGCGGGATTGACCGCGGTCCACTCCGGCCGATCCATCCGCGTCGCCCCCAGCGCATCCGCCGCCAATCGCGTGTTGATCAACACATCGACCTGGCTCGAGAACGGATATGCCGCATTGGCCGAGGTGAGGGGGCCCTGACCGAATACGAGCGGCATCCACTGGCCGGTGCCATCCGCCGCAAGCTTCGCGACGTAGAGCGTTCCCGTATCGAGATACTTGTCACCGATCGCGAGCCGGTTCGCAGCCGTCGCGTCGGCTGCCGACCACGGCGTCGCGGACACGAACTTGTAGATATATTCGTTCTGCGCATCGTCCCCCATGTAGAACGCCGGCTTCACGCCCGCGATCGTCCGGCCGATCTCGCAGCCTTCATGGTTCATGCGGCCGAGCGCGGTCCGCTTGCGCGGCGTCGAGGCAGCATCGAACGGGTCGATCTCGACCACCCAGCCATATTGGAAGATCTCGTTGCGGAAGTCGCCCGTACCATCGGCAGGCGCGCCGGCCTGTGCGGTGATGTTCCAGCGGGAGTAGAGCGTGCTGGTCGTGTCGGCGGGCTTCACCGTCGACCATCCGTAATTGCCGCCAGTGTTGCTCTCGGTCTTGCCATAACGCGCGAGCGAAACGTTGGCTTTCACGCCGGCAGGACCGCTTGCGGCACGGCGTACGCCGTCGCCGACTTCGCGCTTGAAATAGCCGACCCAGTTCTCTTCGTTCGTCAGATACGTGTTCCAGGGCATCGTGCCGTTGGCGCAATTGTTGATCGTGCCGCGGCCCATGGTGGCATCGGGCGAGTAGCGCGTCTTGAGGCTGTCGGCGCCGCGCACGGGGCCCGAGAAGCTCATCGGCGTCAGCGGCGTGATGCGGCGGTTGAACGACGAGGCTGCCGCGTAGCTCCAGGCTGCAGCGCGGTTGACCTCGATTACCGAGACGCCGTGGCACTCCATCTCCTTCAGCGCCTCGGCTTCGGGACGCACGCCAGCGGTCGTGGTGGGACCGTTCGGATGCAGATAGGCCTGCGTGATATTCTCGTGGTTGAGCACGAGCAGACCGCGCGTGTTGCCGTTCGCGTCCGGCGTACCGCTGGCGGACAGCCCGAAATAGCTCATGCCGTCGTGATGATCGCCTGCCCGCTTCGAGAAGGTCGCGTCGGTACCGTCGTTCGCATAGGCGCCGACCCCGCTGCCGATCGGATCGCCGAGCCGGTACAGGACCGTCACCGCATAGCCGGTCGGCACCGCGACGACGTCGGCAAGGCTCTTCGCAACGGCCGTAAAGCCGAGCGACGCCGCGCCTACCGTCACGCTGGTGGTGGCGGTGACCGAGCCGCTCGCCGATACCGCGGTGAACAGGAAGCTCAGGACGGTGCCGGCTGCGGCGCCCGGCACGACGAACGTCGCCGTGCTGGTGGTCGCCCCTGCGAGCGTGACGCTCGGTCCCGCGGTCTGCGTCCAGCTGACGCTGTCGACCTGGCCGATCGCGGCCCCGGTCAGCGTCGCTACCCGACCCGCCGACGAGCTGCCGCCCGCGGTGGCGGTGACCGTGACGGGGCTCGCGCCGCCATCGTCATCATCGTCACAACCGGTGAGCAGCATACCACCGAACACGGCGGCGGCAGTTGCCGACATGCCGCCCAGCAACGTCTGACGTCGCGAATAACGTGTGTCGATCAGGTCGTTCAGATGCGGATTGGCGGTCGGATTGGTGTCGATGTCGCCATCGGTATAGATCGTCTCGAACGTCATGTTTGGTCCCCCCGGGGATGAATAGTCGGTGCAGTCGCGGCTATCGGTAATTTAGAACCTTGCGCCCAGTTCGACGCCGTAGAAGCGCGGTTCGCCGGCGATGTAGGTCGGGATGCCGAAGCCCCCGCCGGTGTTGCCCGCGTCGATCAGATAGCGTTTGTTGGTCGCGTTGCGGACGAAGCCGCCGACGCTGTAGCGGCCTTGCGCGAACTCCAGCCCGGCGCGCGCGTTGACGAGCGTATAGCCGGGCGTGCTGATCGCCGGGTTGTTCGGCAGTTCGAAGAACACCTTCGTCCGGTAGTTGATGCTCGGCGTCGCATAGAACGTCGCACCACCGACCGGCAGGCGCAGCATCAAGCCGCCCGATGCCGTCGTCTCGGGCTGAAGGCGGAAGCGATTGCCCGCGAAGACGCCGTTCGCGGCCTCGTCGCCGATACCGCCATCGATATAGGCAAACGTCGCGAATGCCGACAGATACGAGGCAAGCCTGAGATTGCCTTCGAGCTCGACGCCGAGGTTCTTCGCCGATCCCGCGCTCTGCGTGGTGGTGACGCCGTTATTGGTGACCGATACCTGGAACCCGTCATAGGTCTGATAGAAGACCGATGCCGCGCCGCTGAACGGCCCGACGCGTCCCTTGATGCCGCCTTCGTAGTTCCAGACATTCTCCTGCGGCACGACCTGCAGGTTCGGACCGACGCCGAACGCCGTATTCTGCGCGGCGAGCTGGACCACTGGCGAACGGCGCCCCTTGCTGATCGTAGCGTAGAGATTGACGTCGTCGTTGAGCTTCAGCAGTGCGTTGAAGCGCGGCAGGATCGCAGTGAAGCTCTTCTGGGCGACGAACTTGTTGCCGTTCGTGTTCGCCGTCCCCAGCAGGCTGGTCCGAATGCCGAGCGCCGCGAGGATTACCGAGTTCGGCTGGACCGACGAATAGCCCGACTGACGATCCTCGATCAGGATGCGCGCGCCGGCGGTCAGTTCGAGCGCCGGCACCGGGATATAGGTCGCGTCGGCGAACACCGAATAGGTGTCGTTGTTGCCGTAGTTCGTGAACTCGGCGGCATACGGTATCGCCGTCGCCCGACCACCCGTCAGCGCCGCGGTCGCGCGCGTCGCCGGGATCGTGCCGTTTGGTGCGACGCAGGCCGTACCGGTCGTGATACCCGCTCCGTTGAGCGACGCGCGGATCGGTGCGTAGGCGGCCGCGACCGAGCAGGCGAGATAGGTGCCTTCTTCGGTCGCGAACGGTACGCGTTGATAGCCGTTCTCGAAGAACGCGTTCCAGCCGACCGAGGCGCGGTACTTCGGCCCTTCGAAGGCGAAGCGGCTCTCATGGCTCCACTGGTCGCCCTTCGCATCCTCGGCGAATTCGAGGTACGCGGCAGGGCCACCGTCCGCATCGAAGATTTCGAGTGCGTCGAACCGGCGATAGCCGTTGACCGTGGTGAACGTGATCCCCGGCGACAGGTCGGCGGTGATCGTCAGGTTCGCGTCGTAGACGTTGCGATCGAGGCCGAGCTTGCGCGCGCCGAGTGCGGCTTCGCTGTAGGGCGAGCCCGAAAGTTCGGCGTTGCCGTAATCGCCGGTCTGCCCGCCGGTCGGGGCATGTGCGCGGCTCTTGAAGGCCGTGCCGGGGTTGCGCTGCCCGTCATAGGTAAGGACGAGGTCGGCGGTGATTGTATCGCTCGGGCGATAGCGCAGCGAGCCGCGCAGGCCGCGCTGATCCTGGCCGTTGAGATCGTCCTGGTCGACGCCGCCCTGATTCTGGTTCGGTACGTTCGGATCGCCGGCGATGTTGCGGACGTAGCCCTTGCGGTACTTGTACGCGAAGGCGAGGCGACCGGCGAGGACGTCGTTGCCCGCGTTGAGGAAACCCGACACCTGGGTCCGGTCCAAATTGCCGTAGGAGCCGTTGATCGCACCCGAAACGCCGGGTTCCGGCTTGGCCGAGATGACGCTGATCGCGCCGACCGCAGCGGCCGTCCCGAACAGCGTCGCCTGCGGGCCCTTCACGACCTCGATCCGCTCGAGATCGAACAGATCCTGATAGGCGCCGCGCGACCGGCTGATATCGATGCCGTTGTAATACAGGGTAACGCGCGCACCCTGTTGCGACGAGCCGTTGTCCGACGTGATGCCGCGGATGACGAAACCGGGATTGTTCGCGCTCTGCTCCTGGATCTGCAGACCCGGGATATATGCGGCGACTTCGCTCAGCGAGTTGACGCCGATCGACGCCATCTTCGCGCCGGTGATCGCAGTAACGGTGACGGGCACATCGGCAACCCGCTGTTCGCGCTTCTGTGCGGTCACGAGAATCTCGTCGCCGGACATGTCGTTCGGGGCTCCAGCCTCGACTCCGGTCCCGGCTGCAGTCTGTGCACCGGCCTGTGCAAGTGCTGCGGTCGAGCAGGTCGTGGCGAGCGTCGCAAGTGCGAGCCGCGTAAAGATGCGTGTCATTGTGTCCCCCGTGTTCGTGCAACGGCACTAGGCAGGGAACGTGACGGTTAGACGGCGTCTTCATGAAACCAAGATGACAGTTTAGTCGCGCCATTGTCACATGGTTGCCACCGCACTGTCGCCGAGCGGGATTAGCAGGCGGCTGAACACCTGTAACGAAAGCCCGACCCGATGACGATCAACCGCCGCGATGCTTTGAAGACTGCGCTGAAACTCGCCGGTTCGGGTGCGACGCTCGCGCTGCCCTCGGCCGCGACGCATGCAGCGGGCGCGGCCAAGCTCCGCTTCGATCACGGCGTGGCGAGCGGCGATCCCTCGCTCGACGGTGCCATCCTGTGGACGCGCGCCACCCCGATCGAGACCGCGCAAGCCGGTGATATCGCGCTGACCTGGCACGTCGCCGAAACCGAGGGCGGCAAGCCGCTTCGCTCGGGCAGCGTCAAGGCGCGGGCAGCGCGCGATTTCACCGCGAAGGTCGAGGCGACCGGGCTCCAGCCTGGCCACGAATATCGTTACTGGTTCGACGGCGCGGACGGCACGCGCTCGCCGGTCGGTCGGTTCCGCACGCTGCCGAAGGGCAAGGTCGCCGACGTCGTGATGGCAGTCGTCTCGTGCCAGCTCTACGCGGGCGGTCTTTTCAACGCATACGACGCGATCGCGAAGCTCGATCGCGTCGACACGGTGTTGCACCTCGGCGATTATATCTACGAATACGGCGTCGACGGGTACGGCGCGGACATAGCCAAGAAGATCGGACGCTTCGTCGAGCCGCGCCACGAGATCCTCAGCCTGGCCGACTATCGGATGCGCCATGCGCAGGTGAAGCGCGACGTCGACATGCAGGCGGCCCACGCCCGCGCCGCGTTCATCTGCGTCTGGGACGATCACGAGGTCGCCAACGACGACTGGATGCACGGCGCGGAGAATCACGATCCCAAGACCGAAGGCAACTGGGAGGCTCGCAAGGCGGCGGCCATGCAGGCGTATTTCGAATGGATGCCGATCCGCGACCCCAAGCCGGGCCAGCCCTGGGCCGCGATCAACCGCAGCTTTGATTTCGGCGACCTCGCGACGCTGGTGATGGTCGAGACCCGGCTGCTCGCGCGCAGTCATCAGGTCGTGTCGAAGGGCGAGGACATCACGCAGGCCGAATACGCGCCGATGCTGGCGGAGCGCGCGCGTACCGATCGCGAACTGCTCGGCCCAGCGCAGCTCGCCTGGGTCGAGAAGACGATGGCGACCTCGGTCGCGGCCGGCAAGCCGTGGCAGGTGCTCGGCAACCAGGTGGTGATGGCCAAGGTCGCCGGCCCCGACATGGAGCGGCAGCTTGGTCCGGTGAAGTTCGCCGAGACGATGGCGAAGCTGCCCGCGATGTGGCGCGAGCGCCTGATGGCGAGCATCGCCTCGTACCGGGCCGGCCTGCCGTTCGGCTTCGACAGCTGGGACGGGTATCCGCCTGCCCGCGAGCGGTTGTATGCGGCGTTCAAACGGGCGAAGTCACGGCCGATCGTGCTGTCCGGCGACAGCCATGCGGCCTGGGCGAACGACCTGCACGATCAATCGGGCAAACTGGTCGCCGCCGAGTTCGGCTGCACCGCGATCACCAGCCCGTCCTATGGCTCGCTGCTGCCCGGCATCGGCGCGCTCATCGCCGACGCCAACAAGGGTGAGGTCCGGTTCTGCGATCAGGACGGCAAGGGCTTTACGCTGCTGACGCTCACGCCGGAGCACGTGACCGCGGACTCGGTGACCGTGTCGACGGTGTTCGCCAAGCCCTATACCCAGGGCAGCGCGGCCCGCTTCCGCGCCTATGCCGATCGCCCGAACCAGCCGCTTGAGAAAATCTGACAGTACAGAGGTACAGGTCTGCGGGGCGAAGTATAGGCGGGAGCAGGGCAGGGCAGGGTGGTGCGGCGGTCGGAAACGGTCGCCGTACATCCACTCAAGGTGGTGGCGGTTCCGTCGGAAACACGATCGGCGCGTCGCCTGGCTGCCAAGGCTCGAGCCTGACCATGATCCGCGCGAACAGCCGCGACGAGACGTGTCGTGCCAGCCAAGCGTGCAGGCCGGGCAGCGGCAGGCCGTCGAAATACGCCCGGTCGGTTTGCGCGAACTGGCGGACGAACGGGATGATCGCCAGATCGACAGGTGACGTCGCACAGTCGCCAAGATGCGCGCGGCCGCGCAGGATCTCGTCGAGGCGCGCGAGAAAGCCGGTCGCTGCGTCCCGGTGAGCGCAAGGTTCGACCCCGTAGCGGTCCGCATATTTGTATCGGTCGAGATGATATTTGAAGGCGCCGTCATTGGTCGCGACCAGCGCGGCGTCGCTATCGTCGAGCCACGCGGTGCGTCCGGCGGACGCGAACGCCCAGCGCATGATCTCCAGGCTTTCGTCGATCACCGATCCGTCCGGCAGCACGAGCACCGGCACGGTCCCCTTGGCCGATACATCGAGCATCGCCGCGGGCTTGTCGCGCAGCTTGACCTCACGCAGGGCGACCGAAGCCCCGGTGGCGACGATCGCGAGACGCGCACGCATCGCATAGGGGCAGCGACGAAAGCTGTAGAGTATCGGGACCATCGGCGGCCCATAGCGCACCATGTCGCGTCGGTCTTGCCCCCGCCGCGACCAGCAGCCCGCAGGCTATCAGCCGCGGCGGGGCAAGCGCCAGGGGATCAGAAGCGGTACCCGATCGTCGCCTGCACGGTCCGTCGGTTGCCGTACCAGCACCAGCCGTAATTGGCGAAGCACGACGTCAGATACTTCTTGTCGAACACATTGGTCGCATTGACGCCGAGATTGACGTTGGTGAGGCGCGGGCTCAGCTTGCCGAGGTCGTAGCGGATGAGCGCGTCGAACACCGTATAGGCAGGCGAGTAGCGCGCGACGCCATCGGAGTAGAAATCGGCATAGGTCTTGTCGACATGGCGGACCGCACCACCGATCGCGAAACCTGACGCGGGCCCATCGGTGGGCGCCCATTCGAGGTTCGCCGAGATCCCGCCGCGCCCGACCGTCGCCAGCGGCAGGCCGATATTGGCGGGAACGACGTCCTCGACCTTCTTCACGCGCTGGCGGCTATAGGCGAGCTTGGCGTTGAAGCCGTACGGCAGCGGTGCGCTCGCCTCGACCTCGATGCCCTGCGACCGGACTTTGCCGACCTGATCCGCGGTGAAATCGGGATAGGACACGACGACGTTGCTCTGCTCGATCCGGAACCAGGCGGCGGTGACGAGGATGGCGGTGCCGGCGGGCTGGTATTTCGCACCGACCTCGACCTGTTTGCCGAGTGACGGCCGGGCGAGGTTCCCGTCACGCAGCCGCGCGTTCTGCGGCTCGAACGATGTCGAATAGCTTGCATACGGGGCGAGCCCGAACGGCAGCAGATACAGCGCGCCGGCGCGCCAGGTGAACTTGTCGTCCTTCTGCGATACGCCATCGCGCGCTTGACGCGCCCAGTCCTGGCGTCCGCTGAGCGTAACTCGCAGACCACCGACCGAGAGCTGATCCTGCGCGTAGATGCCTTGCTGGCGTTGGCGGACATTGGCCGAACCAATACCCAAGGAACCCGCAACCTCGGACGGTGTCTGCGGGGTCGGCATCGTGCCGTAGACCGGGTTGAACACGTCGATCGGCGTCCCGCCGCCAAACGCCGAAAGCCCCGCCGAATGCGCGACTTGGCGATCAGCGCCGAACAGGAGGCTGTGCGTGACCGGTCCGGTCACGACCTTGCCCGTCAGCTGGTTGTCGAACGTCCAGTTGTTGAGCTGCTCGCGCGTCGAATAGGACGAGCGGTTATAGACGGTGGGTGCTGTTGCCAGCGCATCGAGCGCCGTGCCGCTGGTATAGATCAGCCCCATTCGGCTCTTCACATATTGGTAGCGCCCCGACGACCGCAGCGCCCAGCCGCTCCCGAAATCATGGTTGAAGATATAGGTCAGCGCAGCCTGTTCGCGGCTGAAGAAGTCGCCGGGCTCGCCGCCATAGAATTTGGTCGAGATCTTGCCCGCCGGGTTGTTGATCAGCGTGCCGAGCGTCGGGAACACGCCGTAATTGCCGTTGAACGGATCGTGCGAATAGGCGCCGAGCACGGTGAAGCTGGTGTTGCTGCCGGCACCGGCCGTCACTGCGGCGGAAATCGTCTGGCGCTCGCGCTTCCCCTGGCCCTGGGTCTGCTGATCGTCCGCGCCATTAGCGCTGCCATAGACGCGCCACAGGACGCCGCTGCCCGCGCGCCCACCGATATCGGCATCGACGCGGTAAAGGTCGTAGCTGCCATAGGTTCCGCTCACCGCGCCGTAGAGATCGCGGTCGAGCGGCAATTTGCTGACTTCGGCGACCAGCCCGCCAGGGCTCGACTGGCCGTACAACACCGAGGCGGGGCCCTTCACGATCTCGATGCGGTCGAGCCGCGAGACGTCGACCTGCGGCACCGCGTAGCCGGTCGCGCTGCCGAACTGCTTCAGCCCGTCGAGATAGACGGGGGCGTCGAAGCCACGCAGCTTGAACTGGTCGTACACCTCCGCGCTCGCGCCGCGCGTCTCCGGGGTAACGCCAGCGACGAAACGCAGCGACTGGTTCAGGTTCTGCAACCCGAGCTCGGCAATATCCTCGCCCGTGATGACGCTGATCGACTGCGGCGTCTCGGCGAGCGGCGTATCCGTCTTCGTCGCGGAAACTGCCTGATCGCGCGTATGCTGCCCCGTCACGACGATGGCGTTCGCATCACCGTCGTCAGCACGGACTTGCGCCTGCACCGGCAGAGCGGCGAGCGTAGAACCAAGCAGAAGGGCAGAGCCGAGACGGCGACGTGTCATTAGGTTTCCTCACTGAGAAGCGCCCCGCTAATGTTTATGATAACTATTATCAATAGTAAGTTGAGGATCGAGTATTTGTCGCTTGCATCTGCGGCGTCTCGGCAACACCCGCTCGCCCATAAACAGCGCCGGTCGAAGTGAGGGATGGCATGAGGGTACAGAATATTGCGGTAGAAATTGCCTCAGCCGGGGACGTTGCGTGGTTTGCCCGAAATCCGGACCGTCGGCTGCGAATCCGCAACATGGTTCGGGGTGAATTCAGCGACGTCGGCGGCGAACCGCCGGTCGGCATGGCATGGCGGACGATCGTGATCGAAGCCCAGCCCGGCGCGCGCAGTCGACAGGCCATCGCCTTGCCCCTCGGAATCGCGATCGAAGACCTCACGGACGAGGCACTGTTCGACCTGTTCGTGCAAGTGGCACCGCCCGGCGCACGGCAGATGATCGCCGCGCTCCGCAAGGTTAAGCTTCCCGGCGCAGCCGGCGTGACCGACACCCTGTAGAACAACGTCAGCGGATCGTCGGCATACCGGGCCAAATTCGGGATGGATCACGGCGGACATAGCGTAACGGAAGTTTTCAAACATGACTGCCGTGTTAGCTTGTCCAAAGAGACGCGCGCCTTGCGGTTAAGCGTCCTCGGTGCCCCGCCCGGATACGAGAGTGTCGCACGGACGGGCGGGGCGCTTCACACCGTCCTCAGCCTCAGATTTCGTCGGCGCCGAACCCAAGCGTCCGGGTCAACGCCTCACGCGCTCGCCAGCAGCATTCCCAAAGGCGGGGGTCGCCGAGGTCGTCCAAACCGATCGCCTCCGGCCATTCGCGTGCAACGACATCTTCGATCCGCCCGCATACGGTTTCGTCGAGCAGGAAGCGGGGATCGATCGATGCCAGCGCATCCTCGCTGACCTGGACCCGCAACCGCAGGCAGGCGGGGCCGCCACCGTTGCGCATCGATTCTCGGACATCGACGACTTCGAGCCGTCGGATCGGGCCACCGGTCTCGATCTGCTCGGTCAGCCAGGTCCAGACCGCTGCATTCTCCCGTGCCTCGGCGGGGAGCACCAGGGTCATCGTGCCGTCGACCAACGTGACGAGCTGAGAGTTGAACAGATAGGTGCCGATCGCCGTCTCGAGGCTGACCCGGTCGGCAGGCACCGCGAGGATCACGACGTCGGGCACGATGCGCGCGAGGTCGGCGTACAGCGCCGCGGGATCGGCAAAGGCCTGTTCGTGCGTGAAGAGGACATGCCCGTTGGCGACCGCGACGACATCGTTGTGAAACGCGCCGGCGGCAATCGCCGCATCGCTCTGACGGACCATCATCGTACGTGCGGCAGTCAGGCCGGGGCGCCGCGCGACCGCTTCGCTCGCGGTGCGCGACTGGCGGGACGGAAAGCCCCCGGACTGCCCCTCGCCATAAACGAATATCTCGACACCGCCACCGCCCGATTGCGGCACGATCCGCATGAAGTTCGCCGCGCCCTCGTCGCCGAAAGCGGCGGGAACAGGCGAATGGACGCGAAAGAACCGTGGGTCGGCGAAGGCTAATCGCAACTGACGCTCAGTCTGGCCGCATTCGCTGGCACGGTGCGGCATGGTCGACAGGTTCGCCACCGAGATGTGGCACAGTCCGTCCGCCGTGTCGGGCGCCGGCGAGACCGTCCCGGCGTTCGCGGTCCACATCGCAGACGCGGAGAATGCGTTGGCGACGAGAGCCCGATCGGCTTGCCACGCGGTGGCGAGCACTTCGGCATCGCTGCCGGAAAAGCCCAGCCCGCGTAGCCATCCGACATTCGGACGGACATGGGGCAGGAAGATGCCCTGCTTGAAACCCAGTGCCATGAGCCGTCGCATCTTGGCGATGCCCTGGAGCGCGGCGAGCCGCGGCGCCGACACCGCACCCGCATTGTTTGCCGAGGCGAGATTGCCGATCGAGAGCCCTGCGTAATTGTGCGTCGGCCCGATCAGCCCGTCGAAATTGACCTCAATCACGACAATCCTTTCCGTGCTGTAGCCGCGTACCATCGACCGATAGCGCGTCGGTGCACGATCAGGCCAGCGCCTGGCATGAAAAAGGGGCTATCTGCGTGAAAGTTACGACCGTGCCCGCAGCGGCGAATATATCGCAGCACATAATGCAGGTGGCAGATGCTCGGGGAAAATGGGGATGTACCCCAAAAAATCGGCAATGGTCGGGGCGATAGGATTCGAACCTACGACCCCTGGACCCCGAGACCAGTGCGCTACCAGACTGCGCCACGCCCCGACAACATTGCCGGTGAGCGCCCTAGCCGCGACATCCCGAACGTTCAAGACAAATATGGCGCGCCGCGTTGCGTGCCACGGCGATCTATCGCCCGCGCGACGTCACTGCTAGGAGCGCGCCATGACTCCGCTCGACCGCATCCGCAATTTTTCCATCATCGCCCATATCGACCATGGCAAGTCGACGCTCGCCGACCGGCTGATCCAGGAAACTGGCGGCCTCACCGCGCGCGAAATGTCCGAGCAGGTGCTCGACAACATGGACATCGAGAAGGAGCGCGGGATCACGATCAAGGCGCAGACCGTGCGCCTTGCGTATCACGCGAAGGACGGCCTCGATTACGTCCTCAACCTGATGGACACGCCGGGCCATGTCGACTTCGCCTATGAAGTGAGCCGCAGCCTCGCCGCGTGCGAAGGCGCGCTGCTGGTGGTCGATGCCGCCCAAGGCGTCGAGGCGCAGACGCTCGCCAACGTCTATCAGTCGATCGAGCACGACCACGAGATCGTGCCGGTGATCAACAAGATCGACCTTCCCGCCGCCGAGCCCGAGAAGGTCCGCAAGGAGATCGAGGACGTGATCGGCATCGATGCATCCGAGGCGGTGCTCGCGTCGGCGAAGTCCGGGATCGGCATCGTCGAGATCCTCGAGGCGATCGTCACCAAGATTCCACCGCCCAGCGGCGACCCGGAGGCGCCGCTGAAGGCAATGCTGGTCGACAGCTGGTACGACCCGTATCTCGGCGTTGTCATCCTGGTGCGCGTGATCGACGGGGTCCTGAAAAAGGGCCAGCAGATCAAGTTCATGCAGACCGGCACGATGCATCTGGTCGATCGGGTCGGCTGTTTCCGCCCGAAGATCGAGCAGCTGACTGAGCTCGGCACCGGCGAGATGGGTTTCATCACCGCGCAGATCAAAGAGGTCGCGCAGACCCGCGTCGGCGACACCATCACCGACGCGAAGCGGCCTGCGTTGGAGGCTCTGGCGGGCTTCAAGGAAGTCCAGCCGGTCGTGTTCTGCGGGATGTTCCCGGTCGATGCCGCCGAGTTCGAGAAGCTGCGTGAGAGCATCAGCAAGCTGCGGCTGAACGATGCGAGCTTCTCGTTCGAGATGGAGACGTCGGCGGCTCTGGGCTTCGGCTTCCGCTGTGGCTTCCTCGGGTTGCTGCATCTGGAGATCATCCAGGAGCGGCTGACGCGCGAATATGATCTAGACCTGATCACCACCGCGCCTTCCGTCGTCTACGAGATCGAGCTGACCCACCCCGATTCGGCCGGCACGACGCATATCGAGCTGCACAATCCCGCCGATATGCCCGAGCCGAACAAGATCGCGACGATCAGCGAGCCGTGGATCGAGGCGACGATCTATGTTCCCGACGAATATCTCGGCAGCGTCCTCAAGCTGTGTCAGGACCGCCGCGGCATCCAGAAGAACCTCACCTATGTCGGCGGTCGCGCGCAGGCGACCTACGAACTGCCGCTGAACGAGGTCGTGTTCGATTTCTACGATCGTCTGAAGTCGATGTCGAAGGGCTATGCGAGCTTCGATTATCACCAGGTCGGCTACCGTGAAGGTGATCTCGTCAAGATGGGCATCCTCGTCAACGAGGAGCCGGTCGACGCGCTGAGCATGATCGTCCACCGCGGCACCGCCGAAGTCCGCGGCCGCGGCATGGTCGAGCGGCTCAAGGAACTGATCCCGCGCCATCTGTTCAAGATCCCGATCCAAGCGGCGATCGGCGGCAAGGTTATCGCGCGCGAGACGATCAGCGCGATGCGCAAGGACGTGACCGCCAAATGCTATGGCGGCGACGCGAGCCGCAAGAAGAAGCTCCTGGAAAAGCAGAAGAAGGGCAAGCTGAAGATGCGCGAATACGGCTCGGTCAGCATCCCGCAGGAGGCGTTTATCGCAGCGCTGAGGATGGGCGACGACGCGTAGGCGCCCAAGGCTAAGCGGCGCAGCGCTTAGCTGAGGCTTGTGCCGAGCCGGCCGGCGACCGGCCGAGCTCGCACTCGGTCGGGTCGTCCGACGACGCGGCTTTGCCGCGGCGCGATGCATGCGCGGTCGAATGACAGTCAGCCCTTCCTTGTCCTCCCGCGAAGGCGGGAGCCCAGTCTGGATCCCCGCCTTCGCGGGGAAACATGCTACCCTGTGTCTCTAGAGGACAAACGCCGCACCAGCCGGATTGGTGCAGCGCATCGGCATCCACCGCCATCACTCGTACGTCGCGATCCCGAACGCGATGTAGCCGACGCATAGGATGATCCGCGTCAACCAGGCGGCTTCGCCGTGGAGCGCCACGGTTGCCGCGATCGCGACGATCCAAGCCGCCATGATCGCCCAAGCTTGCCAGGCGAAGGGGAACGGGAAGATGCCACCGGTCATGCTAGGTTCGAACCAGCCCGAGCCTCTGATCGACAGCCAGAGTCGCATCAGCAAATCCATGACGTGGTGCTAGCATAGCGTATCGGCCGGTCGCCAGCGGCAAAAATATCGCCCTATTCTGCAAACCGCCGCCCGCGAAAACACGCCGTACCCAACTGTCATCATACTAACACAATCGCCGCCTAACCGCCAGATTGGGGAGTGAGCGTCGCGAGGCGTCGTCGAGCCGTCCGGGGAGGGCGGTCGAGGACAAGCCGCGACGTTGTATCTTGGGATGTGCGGCCGGTCGTCAGGGACGGCGCCGCATTATTGGGGAATGAAATTTTGAAGATTTCGGTCGTTAAGTCGGCGCTGATGCTCGGCGTCGCGTTCGGTTCGGTGCTGGCTGGTTCGGCGGCGTTCGCGCAAGACGCGGCACCGGTCCAGGAGCAGGCTGCTCCGGCGGAAGGTCTCGGCGACATCGTCGTCACCGCGGAGCGCCGGTCCGAGAACCTCCAGCGAGTACCGCTGTCGGTCGGCGTCGCGTCGGGCGATGCACTGCGCGCCTACACCGCCGGCGGCGACGACACGCTGCTCGCGCTGTCGGGTCGCGTGCCCGGCCTGTACGTCGAATCGACCACCGGCCGCATCTTCCCGCGTTTCTACATCCGCGGCCTCGGCAACATCGATTTCTACCTTGGCGCGTCGCAGCCGGTCACGATCATCCAGGACGACGTGATCCTCGAGCATGTCGTGCTGAAGTCGAACCCGGTCTATGATGTCCGCCAGGTCGAAGTGCTGCGCGGGCCTCAAGGGTCGCTGTTCGGCCGCAACACGACCGCCGGTATCATCAAGTTCGACACGATCAAGCCGAGCAACGACTTCGAGAGCCGCGCGTCCGCATCGGTCGGCTCCTATAACAGCGTCAGCCTTGATGCCGGTGTCGGCGGCCCGCTGATCAAGGACCTGTTGTCGATCCGCCTGTCGACGCTGATCCAGCACCGCGAGAACTATGTCGACAACACGTTCGCCGGCGCCAGTGCGGATAACACCGCCACGCCGCGCAAGGACGCTATGGGCGGCTTCGACGATCGCAACGTGCGCGTTCAGCTTGCCCTTACGCCTGGCGAGCGGTTCACGTTGGACCTGTCGGGTCACGCCCGCTGGTATGACGGCACCTCGACGCTGTTCCACCGCGGCGCGCTTAAGAAGGGCTCGAACGACGTGTCGGCCGAACCCCGCAACGTGGTTTCGAACGACGAGGGTAACGACAACCCGCAGAGCTACAACACCTATGGCGGCTCGGCCCGCGCGACCTACGACTTCGGTCCAGCCGCGCTGACCTCGATCACCGCGTACGAGACCACCTCGGGCTTCAGCCGCGGCGACACCGATGGCGGTGCGGCCGCGAACTTCCCGGTTGGTGGTCAGCCGAACGGCTTCGGCCAGTCGCAGGGCCAGATCCGCGATCTCGATCAATGGTCGCAGGAAGTCCGGCTTGCGGGCACCCCCGGCGGTCGGTTCAACTGGCAGGTCGGCGGCCTGTATTTCGACACTCGCGACATCACCGACTTCTATCAGCGCGGGTTCTTCCTGACGACGGCGGCGCGTAATCCTAACAACTGGGTCCGCCTGCACAACGTCAACACGTCCTGGGCAGGCTTCGGGCAGCTGAGCTATGAGCTGGTCGACAAGCTGACGCTGACCGTTGGCGGCCGCATCACCGAGGACAAGAAGCGCACGGAACTGCTCAAGACCGCGGACACGGCAACCGGCGCCGTCACGTATCGCGGCCGTACCGACGTCACCCTGAAAGCCACCAAGCCAAGCTGGGATGCGAGCCTGTTGTATCAGGCGAGCCCGGACGTCAGCTTGTACACGCGCGTCGCCGAAGGCTTCCGCGGACCGACGATCCAGGGCCGGTCGGCAGTGTTCAATTCCGACTTCACGACCGCCAAGTCGGAGACGATCCTGTCGTGGGAGGGTGGTGTGAAGAGCCGCCTGCTGAACAACACGCTGAGCCTGAACGCGACGGTCTTCGCCTACCGGGTCAAGGATATCCAGCTGAACGGCAACGACGTGAACGGCAACGGCGTGCTGTTCAACGCCGACAAGGCGGATGCGTATGGCATGGAAGCCGAGGCGAACTGGAAGCCGGTACCGAACCTGACGCTGGGTGCAGGCCTCAGCCTCTTGCACAGCAAGATCCGCGACAAGAACGTCTATGCGCAGGTCTGCATCCTGAACAACATCGTGGTCTGCACGGTCGAGGATCCGACGATCAAGGTGGGTGCCAACACGTTCGCGCAGATCGACGGCAACCCGCTGCCGAACGCGCCGGAATACAATATCGACCTGAACGCCCGCTACGACCAGCCCCTCGGCAATGGCGGTCGCGCCTTCATCGCGGGCGACTTCAACATCCAGGGCTACACGCAGTTTGTGCTCTACAAGACCAAGGAGTTCACCGCGAACGGCAACTTCGAGGGTGGCCTGAAGATCGGTTACGCCGCACCCGACGACGCGTATGAACTCGCGGTATTCGCGCGCAACATCACCGGCGAGAAGAACCTCAAGGGCGTCATCGAGAACTACATGGCCGCGGTATTCAACGAACCGCGGATCATCGGCGTATCGCTCAGCGGCAAGTTCCGCTGATCTGACCTTCCCCCCTCCCGCAAGCGGGAGGGGCCGATGGTGGGCTCGCGCCATCACCAAAGACAGCGCGTGTTCAGGCCGGGTGCCCCCCTCGGTCCCCTCCCGCATGCGGGAGAGGATGCACCCCTCACGGCCGCGTGACGCATTTGTCAGCAGCGTCCCCCGAAAACGCGTTGTAGCGCCCTGAAATTGCGATTTGCCGTTTTCCTTTCGTCGGTTGATACTCTTCAGATGTCGCTCAATCCCGTATTCTACGATGCAAGCGGCCGCCGGCGTCGGCGGTTCACCTTTGCAGTCGTGACGTTCGTCGCATTGCTGCTGTTGTCGATCGCGGTATTCGCGGTGTCGATCGGCGCAGTGCCGACGGCGCCGCTGCTGCCGATCGAGCCCGAACACCCCGCACTCCACAAGCTGCCGGCACCGCGCGGCGGTATCCTCCGCGAGACCCGCCGCGACCTCGATTACTATGCCAAGCAGCTCTTCGGGACGAGCGCGGCCAGGCCAGGCGTCGGTAACGGCGCGAACCCGCCGCTTGCTATCGCCTTCCACGTGCCGTGGGACGTGGCGAGCACGGCCAGCCTCGCGCGGCACGTCGAACAGCTCGACTGGCTGATCCCCGGCTGGGTGTCGATCACCGGCGCGGATCACCGGATCACCGTGTTTCGCGATCAGCCGGCACGCGACATCCTCAACAAGGCGGTCCACCGGCCGGTGATCCTGCCGATGGTGCAGAACGCGGTCGACGGGGACTGGGACGGCGCGGGCAGCGCCGCGCTGTTCGCGGATCCGAAGGCCCGCAGCGCATTCCTGGACAAGCTGGTGCCGTTCCTCAGCGCGAACCACGCAGGCGGTGTGTTCTACGATTTCGAGAATCTGCCGGCATCGGCGCAAGCCGACTACCGCACGTTCCTCGCCGAGACGCGCGCACGGTTTGCGCCGCGGGGTTGGGCCGTCGCGATCGCCGCGCCGGTTGCCAACCCCGACTGGAACCTGCCCGCCTATGCCAAGGTGACCGACAAGATCTTCCTGATGACGTATGACGAGCATGAGACGAGCGGCACGCCCGGTCCCATCGCGTCGCAGCGCTGGTTCGCGCACATGGTCGCCGATGCAGCGCGCGGCATTCCGCCGTCGAAGCTGGTCGTTGCGATCGGCTCCTACGCCTATGACTGGCACGCTGGCGCCGAGAGCGGCAACGGCGACGCGCTCGACGTCGAGGAAGCGTGGCAGAACGCGGCGGACTCGGGCATGATGCCGACCTTCGACAAGGCCAGCGGCAACAGCAGCTTCGCCTATTCCCAGGGCGGCGTGAAGCACCAGGTCTGGCTGCTCGATGCCGCCTCAGCCTACAACCAGATTGCGTTCCTGCAAAAGGCGGGCTTGGGCAGCGTCGCGCTGTGGCGGCTGGGGTCGGAGGATCCCGGCCTCTGGTCGATCTGGGGACGCAATCACCGCAAGCTCCCGGTACCCGATTCGATCGACAAGATGCCCGCCGGCACCAACGTCGATATCGAGGGCAGCGGCGAGATTCTGAAGATCGCGGCCGAGCCCGTCACCGGCATTCGCGACGCGGTGCCGGCAAAGGACGGTACGATCGCCGACGTGAAATTCACGCGGATGCCGTCACCCTATGTCGTGGTCCGGACCGGCTATCGCCCGAAGCAACTCGCGCTGACGTTCGACGACGGGCCCGATTCCGAATGGACGCCGCAGATCCTTGACATCCTCAAGCGCGAACAAGTGCCGGCGACGTTTTTCGTCGTCGGCGAGAATGCGCTGACCGAGCGGTCGCTGCTCGAGCGCATGGTGAACGAGGGGCATGAGATCGGCAGCCATACCTATACGCATCCCAACCTCGCCAACGTTTCGCAGCGACAGGTAAAGTATGAACTGAACACCACGCAGCGGCTGTTCCAGGCGTTTACCGGGCGCTCGTTCCGGCTGTTCCGCGCGCCCTATTTCGGCGACGCCGAGCCGAGCACCGCCGACGAAATCGTTCCCGCGCTGGAAGCGCAGCAGCGCGGCTATATCTCGGTCGGCCTCCACGTCGATCCCGACGACTGGAAACGGCCGGGCGTGCAGGCGATCATCGACCGGACGATCGCCGGCGTCGAGGCGGGCAATCCCGAGCGCAGCGGCAACGTCATCCTGCTCCACGACGCCGGCGGCAACCGTGCCCAGACCGTTGCCGCGCTGCCGATCATCATCGAGCGATTGCGCGCGATGGGCTACAGCTTCGTGCCCGTATCGACACTGGCGGGGCTTTCGCGCAACCAAGCGATGCCTGTCATTTCGTCGAGCGATCGCGTCGCCGCGGTGGCGGATCTCGCCATGTTCACCACGCTCGGCTGGATGATCGTCGCCCTGCGCTGGATTTTCGGGATCGCGATCACGATCGGCATCATGCGCGCCCTGGCCTTGTCGGCACTCGCACTGATGCAGGCGCGACGAGAGTTGAAGACCGTGTTTCCGCCGATCGATCCGTCACGGTTCGTGACGGTGATGATCCCGGCATTCAACGAGGAACGCGTGATCGTCCGCGCGGTGGAGGGCGTACTTGCCTCGACCGACGTCGCGATCGAGGTGATCGTGATCGACGACGGATCGAGCGATGGCACCAGCCGCGTCGTATCGGAAGCGTTCGCAAATGACGATCGTGTCCGCCTGCTGACGCTGGATAACGGGGGCAAGGCGCGCGCCCTCAACCGCGGGCTCGAACTGGCCCGTGGCGAGATCGTGATCGCCCTGGACGCAGATACGCAGTTCGAGCCGATGACGATCGCGCGGCTTGCCCGGTGGTTCGTCGATCCGAAGCTGGGTGCGGTCGCCGGGAATGCCAAGGTCGGCAACCGCGTCAACCTGATCACCAGATGGCAGGCGCTCGAATACATCACCGCGCAGAATCTCGAACGGCGTGCACTTGCCCGGCTGAACGCGATGACCGTGGTGCCGGGTGCGGTCGGCGCGTGGCGGCTCGAAGCGATCCGCAGCGTCGGCGGCTATCCCGACGACACCCTCGCCGAGGATCAGGACCTGACGATCGCGATCCAGCGGCATGGCTGGAGCGTGCAGTACGACCAGTTCGCGGTCGCCTGGACCGAAGCGCCCGAGACGATCCGCGCACTGGCGAAACAGCGCTTCCGCTGGGCGTTCGGGACGTTGCAATGCCTCTACAAGCACCGCACGGCGATCGGCCGGTCGCATCCGCGCGGGCTCGGCTGGGTTGGCTTGCCGCAGGCGATCGTGTTCCAGATCATCCTCGCGTCGATCTCGCCGATCATCGATCTCGCGCTGCTGATCAGCTTCGCCTCGACCTATGTTGCGGTGCAGGCGCATGGCTGGGAGCAGACGAGCCACGACGTCTACACGATGCTGGCCTATTGGCTGATCTTCACAGCGATCGATCTGCTTGCCGCGACGATCGCGTTCGCACTGGAGCGCAAGGAGCGGTGGCGTCTGCTCTGGCTGCTCATTCCGCAACGGATCGGCTATCGTCAGGTTATGTACTATGTCGTCCTCAAAGCGATCGCGCAGGCTTTGCGCGGTCCGCTGGTCGGCTGGGGCAAGCTGGCGCGGACGGGCAGGGTAACGGCGAACTAACGGGCAACGCCTTGCCGCGTGCGGCGTTACCGTGTCACTTGGCCATTGATAGGTTGAAATTGTGGGATTGAGATAATGCGGTTTTGGATGGTGACGCTGGCGATCCCGGCAGGCCTGGCCAGCGGGGCTGGGTTTGCGCAGAGTCCGCCGCTCGTGCTGGCTGCGGCGTCGTTGCAGGAATCGCTGACCGCCGCCGCTGACGCCTGGGCGAAGAAAGGCCACGCCAAGCCGACCATCTCGTTCGCCGCGTCGTCGGCGCTCGCGCGGCAGGTCGAGGCGGGCGCACCTGCCGATCTGTTCGTCTCCGCCGACGAAGGCTGGATGAACGAACTCGCGACGAAGAACCTGATCGTCGCCACGACCCGCGTGACCTTCCTCGGCAATCGCCTGGTGGTCGCAGCACCCGCGGGCAGCACGGTGCGTATCCCCGTGCGCCCACCCGCCGCGCTCGTCCGGGTGTTGACCGCCGGGCCGCTGGCGATGGCGGACACCGCAGTGCCGGCGGGCAAATACGGCCAGGCGTCGCTTGAGAAGCTGGGCGTTTGGGCGCAGGTCTCGCCGAAGGTCGTGCGCGCGGAAAATGTCCGTGCGACCCTGGCGCTGGTCGAGCGCGGCGCGGCGCCGCTCGGGATCGTCTACGCTACCGACGCGAAGGCATCCGCGAAGGTCCGGATCGCAGGCGTTTTCCCCGAGGCCACGCACCCCGCCATCACCTATCCGATCGCGCGGTTGAAAGCGTCGACCAACCCCGCAGCGGAGGCGTTCCGCCGTTTCCTCGTCTCGCGCGAGGGCAAGGCGATCTTCGTGCGCTACGGATTCTCCGCGCGCTAGATGCTCGATGCCACCGAATGGGGAATCGTCGCACTGTCGCTGAAGGTCGGCGGCATGGCGATGCTGGTGACGTTGCCGGTCGCGTTCGCGCTGGCGTGGCTGCTCGCGCGCGTGTCCTTTCTGGGCAAGGTGATCGTCGATGCGGCGATCCATCTGCCGCTGGTCGTGCCGCCGGTCGTCACCGGCTGGCTGTTGCTGCTCGCGTTCGGCCCGCGGGGACCGGTCGGCGCGTGGCTGCAGGACTGGTTCGGCGTGACGGTGCTGTTTCGCTGGACGGGGGCGGCGATCGCGGCAGGCGTGATGGCACTGCCGCTGATGGTGCGCGCGATGCGGATCTCGATCGAGGCGGTCGACCGGCGACTGGAGAACGCCGCGCGGACGCTAGGCGCAGGGCCGTGGCGCGTCTTCTGGACGCTGACATTGCCGCTCAGCATCCCCGGCGTGCTGGCCGGCGCGGTGCTCGGCTTCGCGCGGTCGATCGGCGAGTTCGGCGCGACCATTACGTTCGTCTCCAACGTTCCGGGTGAGACTCAGACCTTACCGCTCGCGATCTATTCGGCGTTGCAGCAGCCGGGGGCGGATGCGCTGGTGTGGCGCTTGTCGTGCGTATCCGTGGGCCTGTCGCTCGTCGCCCTGATCGCGTCCGAACTGTTGACGCGCCGCGCCGGCCGGGGCCTCCATGTCCTTTGAGATCGATATCGACAAACGCCTCGGCGATGCGCGGGTGTCGCTGACGCTCGATGCGGGCGAGGGGGCGACGGTTCTGTTCGGCCCGTCCGGCGTCGGCAAATCGAGCGTCCTGAACATGGTCGCCGGGCTGCTCCGCCCCGATCGTGGCCGGATCGTGGTCGCCGGCGAGACGTTGTTCGGCGACGGCATCGACGTTCCTCCCGAGCGCCGCCGTGCTGGCTATGTCTTCCAGGAAGCGCGCTTGTTCCCGCACCTTCGCGTGCGGGCGAACCTTCTCTACGGCGCAGCGCGCGACACGCCTGAGTTCGAGGACCGTATCGGCTTCCTCGGCATCGGCCATCTGCTCGAACGCTGGCCGCGCACCTTATCGGGCGGCGAAGCGCAGCGCGTCGCGATCGGCCGCGCGCTGCTCAGCCAGCCGCGCTTCCTGTTGCTCGACGAGCCGCTGTCGTCGCTCGATCGTGGCCGCCGTGAGGAGATCATGCTGGCGATCGAGCATGTCCGCGACGTTCTCAAGCTCCCGATACTGATGGTCACGCACGACCCGGAGGAAGCCGAACGTATCGGTACGCAAGTCGTACGGATGTAGCGGTATTTCCTCCCGAGCACGCGCGATCGGGAGCTAAACGAGCTCGAAGCTTTGCCGCTCGCCGTCGATCGAACTGGTGGCAACCCAAAGGTCGAACAAGCCCGGCTCGACCACCCAATCGCCGTCACCCCAGAAGCGCAGATCCTCGCGCTTGAGCGAGAGCGCCACGCGTTTCGAAGCTCCAGGCGCCAGCGAGACACGCGCGAACCCTTTCAGTTCGCGGACCGGTCGCGTCCGGCTCGCGACGCGGTCGTGGATATAGAGCTGCACCACCTCGTCGCCCGCCCCCGCGCCGGTGTTGGTGACGGTGGCGGACACGACGAGCGTGTCGGTCATGCGCGGCGGGACCGCCACGTCCGAGACCTGGAAACGGGTGTAGCTCAGGCCATGGCCGAACGGGTAGAGCGCGTCGTTCTTGGTTTCGCGGTAGCGCGACTTGTACTCCTGACTGCCCGTCTCCGGCGCCGGGCGACCGGTGTTCTTGTGGTTGTAGAAATACGGCTCCTGGCCGCTTTCATTTGGGAAGCTGGCGGACAGTTTGGCGGACGGGTTGACGTCGCCGAACAGGACATCGGCGATCGCATGACCGCTTTCGGAGCCTAGGAACCACGTCGCCAGGATCGCCGGCGCATCCTTGACCGCGCCGTGCAGGGCTAGCGCGCGGCCGTGGCGGAGCAGCACGATGACGGGCTTGCCGGTCGCGGCGACGGCCTCGGCGAGCGCCATCTGCGGGGCCGGGACCGTGATCTCGGTGCGGGACTGCGCCTCGCCCGACATGAGCTGCGATTCGCCGACCGCGAGCAGGACGATGTCGGCGGCTTGCGCGGCGGCGACAGCGGTGGCGATCCCGCCGGGCAGGGCGGCTTCGATGTCCGATCCCTGAGCGATCGTGACGTTCAGCCCGCGCGCGCGCAGGCCGTCCGCGATCGAGACGTTGAGCTTTTCGTCGGCCATGAACGCCCAGGTGCCGACGACGTTCTTGCGATCTTCGGCGAACGGTCCGATCAGCGCGATCCGGCCAGGGTTCCGCTTCAGGGGCAACAGGTCGCCGTCGTTCTTCAACAGCACGATAGACCGCGCGCCGGCCTCGCGACTGAGCTTCAGCATCGCCGGCGTCGACACGCTCGTGCGCTCCGCCTTGCGACTGACCGAGCGATAAGGGTTGTCGAACAGCCCGAGCGCCTCCTTCAGATGCAGGACGCGGCGGACTCCTTCGTCGAGCCGCGCGAGCGGGACCTCGCTCTTCTCGACCAGGTCGGGCAGCCATAGATTGAACAGGTTCGACTGCATGGCCATGTCCATGCCGGCCATGAACGCCTTCTTGGCGGCGTCGCGGCCATCCTTGGCATAGCCATGCGCGATCAGTTCCTCGTCCGCGGTATAGTCGCCGACGACCATCCCGCGAAACCGCCACTCGCCGCGCAGCAGGTCGGTCATCAGCCAGCGGTTGCCGCTGGCAGGAACGCCGTCGATATCGTTGAACGCGCTCATCAACGTCGCGACACCGGCATCGACCGCCGCCTTGAACGGCGCGAGGTGGACCTCGTGCAGCGTAGCCGGCGAGATCTCGGTGAAGTTGTAATCCTGACCGCCTGAGACCGCGCCATAGGCGGCGAAATGCTTGGCGCACGCCGCCACCCGCGTCGGGTCGCGAAGGTCGTTTCCCTGGAAGCCGCGGACACGCGCCTTGGCCAGCTGAATGCCGAGATAGGGATCTTCGCCAGACCCTTCCGCGACGCGTCCCCACCGCTGGTCGCGCGCAACATCGACCATCGGCGCGAAGGTCCAGTGAATGCCGAGCGCGGTGGTTTCCAACGCAGCAGCGCGTGCGGTGCGTTCGGCGAGGTCCGGATCGAATGCGCAGGCCTCTGCGATCGGCAGTGGGTAGGCGGTGCGCAGGCCGTGGATCACGTCGCCGGCAAAGATCAGCGGGATCTTGAGCCGGGTCGCCATCGCCGCGTCCTGCGCGGCCTTGGCACCGGCATAGCCGACGCCGTTGAACAGCATGCCGATCTGCCCGGTCCTGATCCGCGCGATCTGTTCGGCCGCACCGCCGCTTGCGAGGCCGGGGTTGAACGGCACGCCGATCGGGCGGATCTGATCCGAGAAGCAGCTGAGCTGGCCGGCTTTCTCGGCCGGCGTCATCTTCGCGATCAGGCTCTCGATCCGGTCGCTCTGCGCGAACGCGGCGGTCGAGCCGAGCGACAGCCCGGCAATGGCCGCGCCGCCGGTCAGCATCTGGCGGCGATCTAGAATGGGCGACATGTCCTGCTCCTCGTCTTCGGAACGGGGGGTAGTCGTTGGACCACGGTTCCGCAAATCCGCGGAACCGTGGTCGGGAACGCTCAGCCCAGCGCGCGCGTGAAAAGGCGTGAAAGCCGGGCGGAGAAGGCACGGGCGTCGAGCGGACGCTCGCCATCGGCGATCTGCGCCTCGTCGAACAGCAGATGCGCGGCATCCTCGCGCAACGCCGTCTCGTCCTCGCCAAGCGCAGCAAGCCTGGCGATCAGCGCCGAGCGCGGGTTGATCTCCAGCACCGGCTTGGCGGCGGGCATCGCCTGACCGCTGGCGGCAAGGATCCGCTCGAGCTGGCGGTCCATGCCGCTGTCCGCCGCGACGAGGCAGACCGCGCTGTCGGTCAGACGCTCCGATGCGCGCACTTCCGATACGGCATCGGCAAGCGTGGTCTTCACGAACGCGATGAAGTCGGCGACCTCCGGCGTGGCGTCGGCGGTCGGCGCGGTGGCGCCATCGGCAAGCGGGATCAGGCTCAGATCCGCGGCGCCCTGCGTCACCGACTTGAACGGCTTGCCGTCATGATCGATGCCCGCGGTCACCCAGAACCCGTCGACCGAGTCCGGCAGCAACAGCACTTCGATCCCGCGCGCGCGGAACCCTTCGAGCTGCGGCGATGCTTCGAGACGGTCGAGATCGGTGCCGACCGCGTAGTAGATCGCGGTCTGGTTGTCCTTCATCGCCGCGACATAGTCCGCGACCGAACGCCATGCCCCGCCGGACGTGGTCGTCTTGAAGCGCGCGAGCTTCAGCAACGGTTCGCGACGTTCGAAATCCTCGTACAGCCCCTCCTTTAGGACCGCGCCGAAATTCTCCCAGATCTTGGCATAGGCTTCCGGATCGCGCGTCGCGACCTTGTCGAGTTCGCCGAGCACGCGCCCGGTCACACCCTTACGGATCGCGGCGAGCATCGGGCTTTCCTGGATCATCTCGCGCGAGACGTTCAGCGGCAGGTCGGACGAATCCACCAGCCCGCGCATGAAGCGCAGGTAGCGCGGCAGGACGTCCGCATCATCGGTGATGAAGACGCGCTTCACGTACAACTTCATGCGGCCATTACGATCGGGATCGAACAGGTCGAACGGCTTGGCGCCGGGGACATAGGCGAGCACCGAATATTCGTGCAGCCCTTCCGCGCGGTAGTGGAGTGTCAATGCCGGCTCGTCGAACTGGCCCGAGACGCTGCGATAGAAGTCGGCATAGTCGTCCGCCGTGATCTCGGACTTGGGCTTGGTCCAGAGCGCCGCCCCGTCGGCGATCTCGACCGGCTCGGCATCGGGCGTTTCGCGCAGCGTGATGGGGACGGGGACGTGACCCGACTGGTCGTTGATCAACCGCTCGACGGTGTAGCGCTCGGTATAGGACGATGCGTCCTCAAGCAGATGCAGCACGACGCGGGTGCCGCGGGACGGCGCCTCGGCGGTGTCGACCGGCGCGATTGTGTAGGTCCCGAGGCCGTCCGACGACCAGACCGACGCAGTATCGGCACCGGCGCGGCGCGACACAACATCGACCTTCGATGCGACCATGAACGCGGAGTAGAACCCAACGCCGAACTGGCCGATCAACTGCGCGCCGTCCGATCCGGCGGACGCGGCGATGCGGTCCATGAAGGCCTTGGTGCCCGACCGTGCGATCGTACCGAGCGCCTCGGCCATGTCGTCGGCGGTCATGCCGATTCCGTTGTCCTCGATCGTCAGCGTCTTGGCCTCGGGATCGAGCGTGATCGCGATCTGCGTGCGGGCATCGCCCCCGACCGTTTCTGCACCCAGCAATTCGGGCGCGCTCAACGCCTCGTAACGCAGCTTCTCGCAAGCATCGGCAGCATTCGAAATCAGCTCGCGCAGGAAAACGGTCTTATCCGAATAGACCGAATGCACCATCATATGCAGCAAACGCGAAACGTCCGCTTCGAAAGCGTGGGTTTCGCCGTGCTCCGTATCGGAAGGCTGGGTATCGGCGGCTGGAACGGTTTCGTCGGTCATGTGCTGTTACGGCGCTCTTATGGGTAGGGACGGTCGAGAGTTGGCCGGCTTGGAGGGTAAATTCAAGAGCGCGTCGCCGTCGGACAGGATGCCTTGAGCCAGCCGATGTTGCGTCGGCCTCGCTTGGCGGTTAGCGGGCCTCGATCAGCCGCTAAAGGAATGACCAACATGCGCCGTTTTCTCATGGGATTGGCCGGAGCAGTCGGCATCGCGGCCTCGGTCTTCGCGGAACCTGCGTCGCGCGTCACGTCGGTGGCCAAACCGGGGATCGTGCGCGTCCGCCTCGTCACGTCGGAGGGTCCGATCCTGCTGGCGCTCGACGCGCGGCATGCGCCCAAGACGACCCAGAACTTCCTCGAATATGTCGATGACGGACGTTTCGACGGGACCGATTTCTATCGTGCGAGCCGGCAAAAGTCGTCGCCGAAGACCGGGTTCATCCAGGCTGGCATCCGTACCGACGCACGTCGGATCCTGCCACCGTTTCCGCTGGAGACGACGGCGATGACCGGCATCAAGCACGGCGATGCGACGATCTCGATGGCGCGGGGCATGAACCCGGCTTCGGCAGGCGGCAATTTCTTCATAACGATCGGCCCGGCGCCGGCGATGGATGCGCGCGCGGGGTATCCCGGCTATGCGGCATTCGGGCATGTCATCGCCGGTATGGACGTGGTGAAGCGCATCCTCGCCAAGCCGACCGGCGGCGGGATGGACGCGTTCAAGGATCAGATGATTTTGAAGCGCGTGGCGCTGGTGAGTGCGCGGCGGCTCGACGGGGTGGCGAAACCTACGGGATTGCCGCGGGCCTGGCTGATCAAGACGCGCCCCGATCGGGGAAAGTGAGTGGTCCGTTATCCCGGGTTGGTTCCACACCTATCCGCGTGAACATGTCCACCCCGGCGGCGGCCGGGGTCGGAGTTCATGCAATCAGGCTAAGCGCGACGGCTTCCGCAACCTTGATCCCGTCGACCGCCGCGGACAGGATGCCGCCCGCATAGCCGGCACCTTCGCCGGCCGGGAACAGCCCGGCGGTGTTGAGGCTGACGAAATCGTCGCCGCGCGTGATACGGACCGGCGACGACGTTCGTGTTTCGACTCCCGTCAGGACCGCGTCGGGATGGTCATAGCCGGGGATCTCGCGCCCGAATGCGGGCAGTGCCTCGCGCAACGCGGTGATTGCGAAGTCGGGCAGGCATTCGGACAGGTCGGTCATGTGTACGCCCGGCTTGTACGACGGGATCACCGAACCCAGCGCGGTCGACGGCCGCCCGGCAAGCAAGTCGCCGATGCGTTGCGCGGGCGCCTTGTAGTTCGACCCGCCGGCGACATAGGCGCGCGATTCCCAGTGGCGTTGCAGTTCGATGCCCGCGAGCGGGTGGCCGGGATAATCACGTTCGGGGTCGATCCCGATCACGATGCCGGAGTTCGCGTTGCGCTCGTTGCGCGAATATTGGCTCATGCCGTTGGTCGCAACGCGGCCTTCCTCGGAGGTAGCGGCGACGACGGTGCCGCCCGGGCACATGCAGAAGCTATACACCGTGCGGCCGTTCTTGCAGTGGTGCGACAGGCTGTACGCCGCCGCGCCGAGATCGGGATGGCCCGCGCATGGCCCGAACCGCGCCTCGTCGATCCACGATTGCGGATGCTCGATGCGGACCCCGATCGAGAAAGGCTTGGCCTCGACATGGACCCCTTTGGCGTGGAGCATCTCGAACGTGTCACGCGCGCTGTGGCCGACCGCGAAGACGACGTGGTTGGCTTCGAGATAGTCGCCGGTGCTGAGGTGGAGACCGCGCAATTGGCGCACGCCGCCCTCAGTGGCGACATCGAGACCGTCGACCCGCGTCGAGAAGCGGTATTCGCCGCCGAGCGCCTCGATCGTCTCGCGCATGCTCTCGACCATCGTGACGAGGCGGAACGTGCCGATATGCGGGTGCGCTTCGGTCAGGATTTCCGGGGGCGCGCCGGCCTTGACGAACTCGGTCAGGACCTTGCGGCCAAGGTGGCGCGGGTCCTTGATCTGGCTCCAGAGCTTGCCGTCGGAAAACGTGCCCGCACCGCCCTCGCCGAACTGGACGTTGGACTCGGGGTTGAGGACGCTTTTGCGCCAGAGCCCCCAGGTGTCCTTGGTACGTTCACGAACGACCTTGCCGCGGTCCAGGATGATCGGGCGGAACCCCATCTGCGCCAGGATCAGGCCGGCGAACAATCCGCAGGGGCCTGCGCCGACGACCACCGGGCGCGGACCTGTGTAGCTCGCGCCGCCCTTGGTGACGAACCGATACCCCGTATCCGGCGTGCGCTGGATGTAGCGATCCTTGCGAAAGCGCGTGAGGACGGTGTCCTCGTTCTTCAGCGTGACGTCGACCGAATAGACCAGTTGAATGTCCATCTTGTCGCGTGCGTCGTGCGCCCGCCTGGCGACGGTGTAGCGGATCAGGTCGCGCGGGGTGACGCGCAGGCGGTCGCGGATTGCGGCGGGGAGCGCTTCGTCGGCATGATTGAGCGGCAGCTTGAGGTCGGTGATGCGGAGCATGAGGGATGCTCTAGCGCCGCGCGCCGTGATCCGCCATCGGGCGCAGGGGCGGGAGCAAAAGAGGACATGACCATGCGGACCGACGACGAGCAGAATGCCAAGAGCGCCAAGCGCAAGGAAGTCCATGACCGGATCGTCGCGAGCAAGACGATCGAGAAGGGGCTGATCATCGTCCACACCGGCGCCGGCAAGGGCAAGTCGACTGCCGCGTTCGGGATGGCTGTGCGGATGCTCGGCCATGGACGCAAGGTGGGCGTCGTCCAGTTCGTGAAGGGTGCGATGGCGACCGGCGAGAAGGCGATCTTCGACGCGTTCCCCGATTTGTGCGAGTTCAAGCCGATGGGCGAGGGCTTCACCTGGGACACGCAGGACCGTGCCCGCGACATCGCGGTGGCGCGCGAGGCGTGGGACGAGGTCAAGCGCATGATCGCCGACCCGTCCTATGCGATGGTGGTGGCGGACGAACTGAACATCGTGCTGCGCTACGACTATCTGCCGGTCGACGAAGTGCTGGCAGCGCTGGCCGCCAAACCCGAGATGACTCACGTCGTCGTGACCGGGCGAAATGCGCCGGATGCACTGATCGAAATGGCCGATCTGGTCACCGAGATGACGCAGGTGAAACACCCGTTCCGGTCCGGGGTAAAGGCGCAAGCCGGCGTCGAGTTCTAGGCGGCTTCCAGACGGCGTTTAGCCCGGCCGCAACGCGCGCTACCAACGCTCCGTCATCCTGACGAAAGTCAGGATCCAGGGTAACGGGCGAGAACCTTTGTGGCCCTGGATCCTGACTTTTGTCGGGATGACGGGGTTTGCGGCAAGTCTTGCGCCGTGTCTTCCTCCCGCCTATCGCTCCACCCGCGACAGGTTCCCCCGACGCTAGCGCCGAGGGGGATGAAAATGGGAACGGGAAACACCCGGCTGCCCCTGCAACTGTACGCGGCGAGCCATCGTGCCACATGCCATTGGGATGGTCCCGAGAAGGCGGCGCGGCCGGCGTTGACCCGCGAGCCAGGAGACCTGCCCGTCGCGGTCGTCTTTCGTCCGGCCAGGGTGCGCCGAACGGACGGGTAACACCCCGAGCGACGACATCGCTTCGTGTCGCGCGAAGGCTGGAGGCGTACGCCTTTTGCCCTTCGCGTGGTGCGGGATCGACTGTCCGGAGGGGTACGCATGCCAAAAGCACATCATCTTGTAATCGTTCGAGCATCCGCATGCTGAAGCCGGCCGCAGACGGCGTCGCCGTGGTAGCCTGCAACACATGCCGCCACTCCGCCGACGCGCGCGACGACGCCGAGGGTCAGCGCGGCGGCGCGCGGCTGGTCAGCGCATTGAAGGCGGTCCAGGCCAGCGATCCGGCCTATGCCGACGTCGCCGTGCAGGAGATGCCATGCCTGTTCGCATGCCAGGATTTCTGCACGATCCACCTACGCGCGCCCGCCAAGGTCGGCTATGTGCTCGGCCGGTTCGAGCCTACCGAAGACGCCGCTCGCGCGATCCTCGACTATGCGCGCCTCTACGGCGAAAGCGCGTTCGGGCAGGTGCCGTTCAAGCAGTGGCCACAGGGCGTGAAGGGGCATTTCATCACCCGCACCCCGCCCGCCGGGTACGTCGTCGAATGACCGCGTTCGCATCGCCCGCCGCGTTTCTCGCGGCGCTGGCGGCGTTGCCCCAACCCGACGAAGCGGCGCGCAGGGCCGCCGCGCTACGCCAGGACAGCCTCACCAAGCCGCGGGGATCGCTCGGCCGACTGGAGGACATCGCGATCTTTCTGGCCGGGTGGCAAGGCCATGCGCGGCCCCGGCTCGACCGGGTCGCGGGCATCGTGTTCGCGGGCAATCACGGCGTCGTCGCACGCGGTGTCAGTGCGTACCCGGCGGCGGTGACCGCGCAGATGGTCGCCAATTTTGAGCAGGGTGGGGGGGCCGTCAACGCGCTGTGCAGCGCGGCCGGGATTGACCTGGAGATCGTCGCGATCGATCTCGATCAGCCGACCAAGGACTTCACCAGCGCACCGGCGATGTCCGAAGGCGAGTGCCTGGCTGCCATCAACATCGGCGCGGCGGCGGTGCCGAAAGGAATCGACCTGTTGATCCTGGGCGAGATGGGGATCGGCAATTCGACGGTCGCCGCGGCCTTGTGCGCCGCCAGTTTCGGGGGCTCGGCAGCCGACTGGGTAGGGCCGGGAACGGGTGTCGACGCGACCGGTATCGCGCAAAAGACCGACGCGATCGACGAAGGCCTCGCGCGTCACGCGCGATCGCTGACGACCCCGTTCGAAATCCTGAGGCACCTCGGCGGACGCGAGCTCGCGGCGATCGCAGGGGCGGTGATCGCCGCGCGGTTGGCCGGCGTACCGGTCATGCTCGACGGCTTCATCTGCGGTTCGGCGATCGCGCCTATCGCCGCCGCCCATCCCGACGTCGTGGCGCATTGTCTGGCAGGGCATCGCTCGACCGAGCCCGGCCATGCACGCCTGCTCGACGCGCTCGGGCTCGATCCGTTGCTGTCGCTCGGCATGCGGCTGGGGGAAGGCAGCGGTGCGGCGGTCGCGACCTTGATGGTGCGTGCGGCATTGGCCGTTCACGACGGCATGGCGACATTCGCGGAAGCCGGTGTTTCGGAGGCATGACGACGCCGCACATGCTGTACCTGATGCGGCATGGCGCGCCGGCGAAGGAAGGGCGCCTGCTGGGGCGAACCGACGATGCGGTGACGCAGGCAGGGATCGCGGCCTGTACGGCGCGGGCATCGCGGCTGGCCGTCGATCACATCGTCTCTTCCGACCTGGCTCGCGCGAGGGATTGCGCGCACGCGATCGCTACGCCGCTGGGGGCGGGGCTGACCGTCCGGCAGGACCCTAGATGGCGCGAGCTCGATTTCGGCGCGTGGGACGGAATGGCGCCATCGTCGATCGACCCGCTGGCGTTGGCGCGCTTCTACGACGATCCGGACGAAGCGCCTCCACCAGGCGGCGAGCGCTGGTCCGCGTTGCAGGACCGCGTCGTATCCGCGCTCGACGATCTTCCGGCTGAACCGACCCTGATCGTCACGCATGGCGGCGCGATCCGGGTGGCGCTTGCGGCAATGTGCGGCTTCGACCGGCGACAGATCTGGGCGTTCGACCTGCCCTATGCGGCTTTGCTGTCGTTGCGGGTCTGGCCGAGCGCCGACCCGGCCATGCCGTCGGTCGTCCAGATTACCGGGCTCGCGACGTGAGGCGACTGATCCTCGCATTCGGGTTCCTGACCCGGTTGCCGATGCCCCATGTCGCGGCCGAACCCGGCGATTTTGCCGCGGCGGTCCGGCTATACCCGCTGGTCGGTCTGGCGATCGGCGCGCTGGTCGCGGGTGCCGGCTGGATTGGATCGCTGATCGATCCCTGGGTCGGCGCCTGCGCGGCGCTGCTCACCTGGACCGCAGTGACGGGAGCGCTGCATCTCGACGGACTGGCCGACCTGACCGACGGCCTCGGCGCGGCGCACGGCGATCGGACGCGGCTGCTCGCGGTGATGTCCGATCCGCATATCGGGAGTTTCGGTGTCGTCGCGATCGTCGGACAGATGCTTTCAAAGCTGGTCGCACTCCACGCGATCGGCGCCACGACATGGTGGCCGCTTATCTTTATTGCCGCCGCAGCGCGCCTCGGCCCCCTAGTCTGGGCACCGCTGTTGCCGCCGTTGCGCCCAGAAGGCCTTGCCGCCGCAGTTTCGGACGCCGTGAGGCCGCGCGATCTTATCGGTTGGGGGCTGCTGTTGCTGCTTGCGTGCGTCCCCGCGCCCGTCCTGCTCGCGACGCCCTTTCTGATCTTGGGATACGCCGCCTGGCTTCGGCACAAGATCGGCGGCATTACCGGCGATGCACACGGGGCAGGGATCGAACTGGTCGAGACCGGGCTGTTACTCGCGTTCTGCGCGAGCGCCGCTTTGCTGCGCTAGGGCAAGCATGGCGTCGAGGTCGAGATGCCGTTCGAGCATTGCGGCTATTCCATCGAGTGCGTCATCGATCGACGCGGCATGATCGGGACCGATCGCATCCACCCCGATCCTCGCGAGCCATGCCGCGCGCTGCTCGGCAAGCCCCAGCAGGCCGTGGACATAGCTGCCCGACACAAGACCGTCGGGGCTTGTCGCACCCTCGGCGCTGCCATCGGCGCGGCGACAGACAGGGCGTCGAGTCGCGACGCCTGTCGTGATGCCCATGTGCATCTCGTACCCGTCGAACGCCGCGCCTTGGGCCCGACCGCGGACGCGCTCCAGCGTCTTGACACCAGTGAGGATCGTGTCGACGTCGAGCAAGCCAAGACCGTCGATGCGCCCCACCGGCCCCTCGATCCCGTCTGGATCGGCGATGCTGCGACCGAGCATCTGGTAGCCGCCGCAAAGACCGAGCACCGGCTTGCCGCGGCGATGATGCGCGCGGATGTCGATGTCCCAACCCTGCGCGCGGACGAAGGCGAGATCGGCGATCGTCGCCTTAGATCCGGCGAGCACGATCATGTCGACATCGGGGATCGGGGTGCCCGGCGGCACCATCACCAGCGCGACGTCGGGTTCGAGGCGGAGTGGATCGAGGTCGTCGAAATTCGCAATCCGCGGCGTGATCGGGCACGCGATCGTTACCCGGCGCTGCGAACCGCCAGCGGGGCGTTCGAGGATCACCGCATCCTCGCTCGGCAGGCGCACCGCGTCGGCCAGCCATGGCACGACACCATAACCACGCCATCCGCTTCGGGCCTCGATCGCGCGATAGCCGTCCTCGAACAGCGCGGGATCGCCGCGAAACTTGTTGATCAGGAATCCGCGGATCATCGCCGCGTCGGCCGGATCGATGACCGCACGCGTGCCGACGATCGCCGCGATCACCCCGCCCCGGTCGATGTCGCCGACCAGGACGACGGGTACGTCGGCAGCGCGCGCGAAACCCATATTGGCGATGTCGCCGGCACGCAGGTTGATCTCCGCCGGACTGCCCGCCCCTTCGACGATCACCAGATCGCAGCTTGCCGACAGCCGGGCGAAGCTGTCGAGTACGTCGACCAGTAATCCGTCGCGCCCCTCGCGCCAGCGGGCGGCGGCGAGGGTGCCGCGCACCTGCCCGCGGACGATCAGCTGCGAAGTACGATCGCCCTGCGGCTTGAGCAGTACCGGGTTCATGTCGACGCTGGGCGCAACGCGACAGGCAATAGCCTGCGTCGCCTGCGCGCGGCCGATCTCGCCGCCATCGGCAGTGACGGCGGCGTTGTTCGACATGTTCTGCGGCTTGAACGGGCGGACGGACAGACCGCGATTGGCGAACGCACGACACAAGCCTGCGACCAGCACCGACTTGCCGACGTCCGAGCCCGTCCCCTGCAGCATCAGAGCAGCCATGCCATCCCCCCTGCGATCACCAGCAAAATTCCGATCAGGCGACGATAGACCTGCAGCGCGCGGCGGATATCGGTGCTGGCGACATCGGTACGTCCGTCACCGATATAGGGCTTGGCGATGCCGACGCCGTCATAGGCCAGCGGCCCTGCCAGTCGAACGCCGAGCGCGCCGGCCATCGCCGCCTCAGGCCAGCCCGCATTGGGCGAGGCGTGTCGGCCGGCGTCGCGCAGCATCGTCCGCCATCCTCCACCGCCGGCGATGCAGATCAGGAGGCCGCTGATCCGCGCCGGCACGAGGTTGACCAGATCGTCGGTCCGCGCGGCAGCCCATCCAAAGGCGCGCCAACGATCTTCGCGGTGGCCGATCAGGCTGTCGGCCGTGTTGATCGCCTTGTACGCCCACAGACCCGGAACGCCCGCCACGAGCAACCAGAACACCGGGGCAACCACTCCGTCGCAGACGCTTTCGGCCAGGCTCTCGATGGCGGCGCATGCGACACCGGTCTCGTCGAGCGAGGTTACGTCGCGACCGACGATCATGCCGACCCGGGTTCTTGCAGCATCGAGGTCCCCGGCTTCGAGTGCCGTCGCACACGGCGCGACGTGATCTTGAAGGCTACGGATCGCGAGCCCCGGCGCAGCCAGCAGGCCCAGCCCGATCCACGCAGCCGGACCAAGCACGAAACGCACGAGAGCCACCAGGGCCAAGGCGATGCCGATCGTCACGCCGAGGAGCAGGAGCAGCGCGAGAATGCCGGCGACGCGCCGTTTGGCGAACGACAAGGTCGCCCCGTTCCAGCGATCCTCGGTGAATCCGATCAGCCGGGCGAAGCCACCGACGGGATGGCCGATCCGCGCATAGAGCGCAGGCGGCCAACCGATCGCCACGTCCAATACGACCGCGACCAGAGCGACAGGCTCAGCCATGCGTGAGGGCAGCATCGAGACGGGCGAATGCGGCCTCGTCGGCGGGAACGCCCAGTCTCAGCCATCGGGGCGCGTAATCGAAGCGACGGGTGAGGATGCCGTGGTGCGCAAGACGGTGGAATACCGCGTCGGCCGCATCGCTTTCGATCAGGCGGAACAGCGGGCAGTCGCCAGAGACGTCGATGCCATGGCGAAGCAGCAGGGCATCGAGTTGCTCGGCGCGCGCCGCGATCGATCGCCGCGCCTGTGTCTGCCATGCCGTGTCGTGATAGGCCGCGCGACCATAGGCTATCGCATGAGCGGACACGGGCCAGCTTCCCAGCCTGCGTCGCATCGGCGTGACGATATCCAGCGGCGCGATCATGAAGCCCAGTCGGAGGCCGGCAAGTCCGAAAAATTTGCCGAACGACCGCAACACGATCACCCGATCGTCCGCTGCGAGATGCGGCACGATGCTGGTCTCCGGCATGACATCGACGAACGCCTCGTCGACGATCAGCCACGTGCCTCGTCGGGCGATGGCGAGCAGTCGTTCCGGCGGATCGCGGTGCCCGTCGGGATTGTTGGGGTTGGCCAACAACAAGGCCCCATCCGTGACACCGTCTATCGTCGCGCGGTCGATAGTCTGCGGGTTCGTGAAGACGTCTGCATGCGTGCCATAACCGGGAACGACGACCCGGTGGGGGAAGGGGAGGGGGAGCGCGTCGAGCAACCGCAGCCCGATCTCACTGCCGGGTAGCGCCACGACCCGGTCCGGACTGGTGCCGAACGCGTCTGCCGCTGCGGCTTCCAGTTCGAGAAGCGTATCGGGCGAGGGCAGTGTCGCAGGATCGACGTCGATTGGATCGAACGGCATCCATGGTCGGGGATTGATCCCGGTCGACAGATCAAGCCACGGACGCGGCGCTTCGGGAAACAGCCGCGCGGCAACGTCGATCCTTCCTCCATGAACGCGCAGTGCCGACATATCATCTTTCACAGGATCGAACGGGCTTTCGCTTGATCTTCGCGGCGTCATCGTCATTCCGCTGACGCGCCGCAAGCGCGAAGGAGACGTGGGATGTATTCAGTGGACGCGCCGTTCGGCAAAACTCTCTTCGTACTGGGCGGTGCGCGATCCGGGAAAAGTCGCCATGCCCAGACGGTCGCCGAGCACGCGGCCTCGGGAGGTGGCGACCTCGTCTATCTCGCGACCGCGCAAGCCTTTGACGACGAGATGGTCGATCGTATCGCCCGACATCGCGCGGACCGCGACGCACGCTGGCGTACCGTAGAGGCACCGATCGACCTTTCGAAGGCGCTGGCGGATGTCGATCGCGAGGACAGCGTCATCGTGGTCGACTGTCTGACCCTCTGGGTGACGAACCTTCTGCTGGGCGATCATGACATCGAAGCCAGAACGGACGACCTGTTGCATGCCATCGGAAATCTACATGGCCGCGCGGTGTTCGTGTCGAACGAAGTGGGTATGGGAATAGTCCCCGACAACGCGCTTGCCCGCCGATTCCGGGACGAGGCTGGTCGTCTGCACCAGCGCCTCGCCGCGCAGGTCGACACCGTCGACATGGTTTTCGCGGGCATGGCTCAGCGTTGGAAGACCACGGTTATCGAGGGGAGTGTGTAAATCTACAGCTTTGCATTCCCACGAGTGGATCACCATCCGCCTTTGCCGAACGATATCGACGTCCCGACGTGCGCGCGTTTTCCGAAACGTGACTCGTAAGACAATGTTTACAGGAGATTGCCGATCCTGCCTCCGGAGCTCGCCACCCTTCCGGTCACTACGAACCGCGGGTGCCACGGTAGATCGTTACTTATGATTATCCCTCATTCATAACATACGTATAAATATTTCGCTCGGGTTTATGTTATGATGTATTATTGTCAGCCAATATTTGGGCCCTGATGACCGAGAGTGACTTGTGCTCCCGCCCCGATCATTGCGGGAATACCTATATGAGTTTACCGTCCGGACCGCTGTCATTGCTGGTCCGCAAACTCGAAACGCACGCGGTTCTCGATGCCGACGACAGGTCGGCGCTACTGTCGCTTCCCCATACCTGCCGGACGTACGAGGCATCGTCATATCTGGTGCGCGAGGGCGACGCACCGGTGCAATGTGCCGTGTTGCTGACAGGCTTCGCGTATCGCCAGAAGCTGAGCGGCTCGGGCATGCGACAGATCGTCTCGATGCACATTCCGGGCGAAGCGCTGGATTTCCAGCACCTGTTTCTCGAGATAGCCGACCACAATGTCCAGACGCTGACCCGGGCAGACGTCGCGACGATCCCGCGTAAAGCCCTGCGCGACCTAGTCCACTCGCGGCCGTCTATCGCCAATGCCATCTTCATCAATACGCTGGTCGAGGCGTCCATCTTCCGCGAGTGGATCCTCAATATCGGTCGTCGCGATGCACGGTCGCGACTTGCGCACTTCCTCTGCGAGTTCGCAGTCCGCCTGGACATGCAAGGTCTGACAGGTCCCGATGGGTATGAGCTACCGATGAGTCAGGAGCAGTTGGGCGACGCGCTCGGCCTTACCGCGGTGCACGTCAACAGGACGATCAAAACGCTCGAATCCGACGGACTGATAACGCGAAATCGGCGGCGGATCAGTTTTCCCCGCTGGGAAGCGTTGCGTGAAGTGGCCGATTTCTCGGCTCGCTATCTCCACCTCGTTCAGCAGCGCGGTTAACGCTCGCGCTGCTGCGCCACGGAATCGATCAACCGGCCGCCGGCCATGAAGACGGCGATCGGACAGGCCGCGAACAGGAGCCATCCCCCGTAGCCCGGATATTGCTGCAGGTAATGGATGCCACGCTCGACCGCGCCGAGCCCAAGCCCATAGATGACCAGGAAGGCTTCGAACTTGGTCTTGACGATGAAGAGGCGGGAAAATCGGGTCCACATACCGATCATTCAGCAAGAGCTGTGCCAATGGCAGACTTGCTCACTTTTCGACGACAGCACATTGGTTAATTGTAAATTAACCCGACGTTTCCGTGGATAGCGGCGATCAGAGACGCGTGACGTGCAGGACCGTATCGCCCTCGCCGACACCGAGAACATCCGCGCAAGTCTTCGCCAACATGATCTCGTTTCCAGCGTCGCGCACAGCGCCAAAAGCCGCTCGGAAATCCGCGAGGTGCCCCGTCGCGACCAAAGCCTGCGTACCACCATCGCCGTCCAACCCGGCGACACGGCTTTCGCGGGCTTCCGCGATAGTGTGAACGCGGTCGGTGCGGGCAGTCATGGTCGGACCACCGTCGAAGATATCGACGTAGTTTTCGAACGCGAACCCTTCGTTCTCGAGCATCCGCATCGCCGCACGGCCGGAAGGGTGCGGCAGGCCGATCGCGGCACGGGCGGTTTCGGTCAGCATCGCAGTGTAGATCGGATGCTTGGGCATCAGGTCGGCGATGAACTGGTGGCCGTTGATCGCATTGAACCGATCCGCGTCCTGGAAATTCATCCCGAAGAACCGACCGGCGAGCCCGTCCCAGAACGGCGAGCCACCGGCCTCGTCGATCACCCCGCGCAGTTCGGCGAGGATGCGATCCGCGAAGCGCGCGCGGTGCATCTTGATGAAGAGGTAGCGACTGCGGGCGAGCAACAGCCCAAGCCCTCCGGCGCGCTCACCGGGATGAAGGAACAGCCCGCCGACTTCACTTGCGCCCTCGAGGTCGGTGGCGAGCGTCAACATGTCGGCGCGGAAGGTGCGGTTCAGCTCGCGGCTATGCTGCGTCAGCTGGCCGATACGGTAGCTGTAGAACGGGTAGCTCTGGCCGACCTGCGTGAAGATCTGGCAGGTGCCGCGCACCTCCCGCGTTTCGACATTCTCGAGCACCAGGACGAACAGCTCGTCCTGGACCGGGCCGTCGATGCGCGCGAACGCCGCGTGGCTGCGTTCCAGCTTGGCGGTCAGCGCACGTCGATCGGGCGGTAGGTTGGTGAAGCCGCCGCCGGTCAGCTTTGCCATTTCATAGAGGTGCTGCAGATCGTCGTCGACCGCGGCCCGGATCCTGAAGCTCACAAGCGGCCCTCCGCGATACGCAATATGGTGACGGCCGACAGCGCGGCGCGCTCGGCCAGGCTGTCGGGGATCATGAATTCCTCGGTCGAATGGATCGCGCCGCCGCGCACGCCCATCGTGTCGACCACGGGCACGCCCGCCGCGGCGATGTTGTTGCCGTCGCAAACGCCACCGGTCGCCTTCCACGCGATGTCGAGGCCGAGGTCGCCACCGGAGACCTTCACTAGGTCGAACAGACGCGTCGCCGCTGCGTCGATCGGTTTGGGCGGGCGGTTGAAGCCTCCATGGACTTCGATCCGGACATCGTGTTCGGCAGCGACGATCGCGACCGAGGCGTCGATATGCGACCTCGCCCGCACGATCTCTTCGAGCGCTGCGGGACGGAAATTGATGCGCAGGATGGCCAGGTCGGGAACGACGTTGTTAGGCCCGCCGCCCTCGATCCGCGCCGGGTTCACTGCGAGCCGCGGGCCACGCGCTGTCGACAGCCGCACGGCCAGATCGGCGGCGGCGACGATCGCGTTGCGGCCGTCGTCGGGATTGCGACCGGCATGGGCGCTGCGGCCGCGGACGATGATCGAAAAATTCCCGGTACCGCCGCGCGCGCCCGCCAGCGTGCCGTCGGCGAGCGCCGGTTCGTAGGTCAGCGCGGCGACCTTGCCCTGGGCGGCACTGGCCAGCAGCGCGGCGGACGAGAAGGATCCGGTTTCCTCGTCCGAGTTGATGACCACGTCATAGCCGATCCCGACCGCCAGCGGGCTCCCCTCGACCGCGGTCAGTGCGGCGAGCATCACCGCCAGTCCGCCCTTCATGTCGGCGACACCAGGGCCGTTGAGGCTGCCGTCGTCTTGCCAGCGAAGCGACTGGAACGGGTGATTGGCCGGATAGACCGTGTCCATATGCCCCGTGAAGAGCATTCGCACCGGCGCCGCGGGGCGAACGACAAGGTGCAGGTGCTTGCCGTGCTGGAGCGAGGAGACGATTCCGTCCGACCCGACGCTGTCGACCGCGGTAGGTTCGACCAGCGCGATCTCGCCCGGCAGCTGCGTGAACGCGTCGCCCAGCAAACCCGCCATCGTCGCCAGCCCGGTCAGGTTGCGCGTGCCGCTGTTCACCGCCGCCCAGGTTTCGACCTGCGCCAGCATCGGTACCGCCCGTGCCGTTTCCACGGCATCGCGCTCTACATTGGAAAGTCCCCTCATCGTCCTACCCTAGCCGGGCCGGACGCATGAGGGAACAGGATCAGAAGCTGTACACCAGCGATGCACGGCTGGTGGTGTCGGTCGATACCGAACCAATCGGCGGCTCGCTCTCATATTGGACGTTGTACGACAGCGCGGCAGAGAGCGGCCCGATCAGCTTGGCGGTCACTGCCGTCGTTCCGCTCAGCGTGCTGTTATACCGCTGGACATAGGCGGACGCGACCTGGCTGATCGACAACCCGCTGAGGATGCGGATGCTGAAATTGGCGGTTCCGCGCGCGGCGACGCTGCTCTGTTCGGTGTTGTCGGTGAATTCGGTGTACCGATAGGCCGGTCCGAGTTCGAGATCGAGCTTGGTCGCGGCGGTCTTGAACACGCTGTAACCGGCACCGACCGAGGTCGAATAGCGGTTGAAATAGCCGAGGAACCGGTCGCCCTCATACTGGGCCACGCCGTAGATATAGGCGCGTTCGTCGATCTTGTAGTTGGGTTCGTACGAGGCGAGGTAGTGCTCGCGCGTCGTGATGTTCAGGTTCGACTGGTAATCCGCCTGCGCGTGCAGTTTCTGGCGCCAGCGCAGGCCTTCCCGGTTGAGATCGACAACGGCGGTACCCCCCGACGTGTCCGAGTTGCCGGTCGTCAGATATCCGCCGACCTCCGCCTTGCCGCTCCACAAATCGAGAAAGCTCGCCTGGCGGATCACCTGCGTGCGTTGTTCGACGCGGTCGGCCTTCCACTTCTCCGCGACCGCGAGCACCGCATCGCCGCTGAGCGGATCGGCGGCGCGCGCGTATTTCGCGATCGTGTTGACGTCGGCCTCGTTGCCCGCCTCGAGCGCGGCATCCAGCATCGCGCGGATCGTCTCGGGAATCATCACCGAGGTCGGATCAGGCGCGTTGGCGAGCAACAGCGGGGCGAGGATGATACAGGATAAGCGGCGCACGGCGGATTCCGTAACGACAGCGCAACGCTATGGGAACTCCGCTAAGGGTACGTTATGCGCCGAGATGAGGCGCGAAGGCGGCGAGTACCTCTTCATACAGTGCCTTCTTGAACGGAACGATCAGCCGCGGCAGGTCGGCGGGGTCGCTCCAGCGCCATGCACGAAACTCCTCGTGCTCGGTTGCGATGTCGATGTCCGCGTCGGTGCCGAGGAAGCGATACAGGAACCAGCGCTGCGTCTGGCCGCGCCATTTGCCCTTCCACACCTTGCCCAGCAGCTCGGGCGGCAGGTCGTAGACGAACGTGCCGGGGGCCTCCGCAATCAATTCGACCTTGTCCGGCATGACGCCCGTTTCCTCGCCGAGTTCGCGTAGTGCTGCGGCTTCGGCGTCCTCGCCCGGATCGATCCCGCCCTGCGGCATCTGCCACGCCTCCGAAGGCGAGTCGTTGCGCTGGCCGACGAAGACCTTGCCCTCGGCATTGACCAGCATGATCCCGGCGCAGGGGCGGTAGGGCAGGGTCGAAACGTCGATCAAGATAGTCTCCGGAATGCAGGTGCTTGGGGCTCGGGTGGCGGGCTCCTACCTACGGAGCATGATCCACGTCGTCCACCATCCCGACTATGTTACCCCCGCACCCGCGCGATCGACCTATCGCTGGAACAAGAACGGGCTGATCCGTGACCTGTTGCTCGAAAAGGGCGATATGGTCGCGTGGCATCGGGCCGACACGACGCCGACCACATGGCTGGAGGCGGTGCATGACGAGGATTACGTCGCGGAGGTCCTGGAAGCGCGTGTGCCGAAGGAGAAGGAGCGGCGGATCGGGTTCCCGGTGACGGCGGCGGTGGCATCGCGCGCGGCGATCGTGCCGCACGGCACATGGCTCGCAGCATGCCTCGCGCTGGAACACGGGTTTGCCGCGAATACGGCGGGCGGCAGCCACCATGCGCTGGCGAACACCGGCGCGGGATTTTGCGTATTCAACGATTTGGCGGTGGCGGCGGCGCGCTTGGTCGACGAAGGCAGGGTAGCACGCGTGCTCGTCGTCGATTGCGACGTGCACCAGGGGGACGGGACCGCCGCGCTGCTCGCCGGACGGCCGGAAATCGCGACCTACTCGATCCATGCGGAGAAGAATTTTCCCGTGCGAAAGGCGCGGTCGACGCTCGATGTACCGTTGCCAGATGGCGTGAACGACGAGGCGTATCTCGCAATCCTGGAGCAGACCCTCGTACCGTTGCTCGACGAGTTTCTGCCGGATCTGATCCTCTATCAGGCGGGGGTCGATCCGTTCGACGGCGATCGTCTCGGGCGGTTGGCGCTGACGCTGGACGGTTTGGCGCGGCGAGAGCGACTGATCGCTGGCCTGGCGATCGCGCGAGGCGTGCCGCTCGCGAGCACCGTCGGGGGCGGTTACGGGGAGGACGCGCTGGCGATCGCCGAGCGGCACGTGGCGGCAATCATCACGCTGGGCGAAACTTTCGCGACGGCATGATGCTGGATTGCGCTTTGCTGCGTTAGGCGCAGGATGACGACACCCACTCTTGTCTGGCTGCGCCAGGACCTTCGCCTCCACGATCAACCCGCGCTGATCGCCGCCGCGCAGGCCGGACCGGTTATCCCGGTCTATGTCCTCGACGACGACGCCCCAGGCAAATGGAAGATGGGCGGGGCACAGCGATGGTGGCTGCACAACAGTCTCGACGCGTTCGGCAAGTCGTTGGCCGACAAGGGATCGAAGCTGGTGCTGCGACGCGGCGATGCGGTCGAAACGCTGACGGCGTTGATGAAGGAGACCGGTGCCGAGCAGATCCATGCCATCTGGCATTACGAGCCGTGGTGGCGCAAGGCCGAGGCGGCACTGGGCGATCGGCTCTACCTGCACGATGGCAACCATCTCGCGCGCGTCGAGGATGTGAAGACGGGTTCAGGTGGGCAGTTCAAGGTGTACTCCTCGTTCTGGAAGGCGCTGAACCAGATGATGCCGCCGGGCGAGCCCGAGCCTGCACCGCGGACGATCCCGGCGCCGAAGTCTTGGCCTATCAGCGACACGCTGCCGGATTGGGATCTGCTGCCGACCAAGCCGGATTGGTCGGCCGGGTTCGCCGACTGGACACCGGGCGAGGCGCAGGCGCTGAAGAACGCCAAGGCGATGGCGCCGATCGTCGAAGCGTATGATGTCGACCGCAATATGCCGTCTACCGAGGGCACGTCGCGCCTCTCCCCGCATCTTCATTTCGGCGAGATTTCTCCGCGGACCGTATGGCACGCGGTCGACGGGCACGGCGACGCGACGACGTTCCGCAAGGAACTCGCCTGGCGGGATTTCACCGACGGCGTCGTTCTGACGATGCCGAATTACGGCGACACGAACGGCCGCCCCAAGTTCGACAAGCTGCCCTGGCGCTCGGGCGAGGATGCCGACGCGGACCTGAAGGCATGGCAGGAAGGCAAGACCGGCTATCCGATCGTCGATGCCGGCATGCGCCAGCTTTGGGCGACCGGCTGGATGCACAACCGCGTGCGGATGATCACGGCGAGCTTCCTGGTAAAGCATCTGCTGATCGACTGGCGCGAGGGCGAGCGCTGGTTCTGGGATTGTCTGGTCGATGCGGATTACGGGAATAATTCGGTGAACTGGCAGTGGGTGTCCGGGACCGGCGTGGATTCGAACATGTTCGGGCGGATCATGGCGCCGCTGACGCAGTCGGAGAAGTTCGATGCGGGGGACTATATACGCGAATGGGTACTGGAACTGGCGAAGGTGTCCGGCGCGGCCATCCACGATCCTGACGAGTCCGGGTGCCGGCCCCGTGATTATCCGGCGAAGATCGTCGGGCACCGGGAAGGGCGGGAGCGGGCGCTCGAGGCGGGCCGACACGCACGATAAAGCCACGTCCGCTCCCCTCCCTGAAAGGGAGGGGCTGGGGGTGGGTTGGCCGGTTCAAGCTAATGACGGTCGACCAAGCTGAACCCGACCCACCCCCATCCCCTCCCTTTCAGGGAGGGGGAGCGTCGTGGCCTTGGCGGGTGATCGCGTTCCAGCCGTTTCCGCGCCGTCAGCTCTTTCCTAGCCGCGGCCCCTGTTGCATGGAGCGCCGCGATGACTGCCGTTCCCGCTTTTGACGATGTGCCCGCCGCGCAGGTTTCCACGGTCGCGCGCGTTGTTGCGCCGGTGTTCCACCGCCTGCTCGACAGGATCGACGCGGGGCTCGCAAGCGGCGGAATCGATGCACGACTACCCGACGGCACGCGGAGGCTGATCGGCGGACGCGCGCCGGGTCCGTTGCCGGTAGTCGTCGTGCACCGGTGGCGAGCACTGGTCCGGCTGGCGACGGCGGGTTCGGTCGGCTGGTACGAGGGCTGGGCGGCCGGGGACTGGTCGAGCCCCGACCCGGTGCCGCTGTTCGACCTGTTCATGCGCAACCGACGCTCGCTCGGGGGCGCGGCGCGATCGGGTGGCGTGGTGCGGCTGACAGCGCGGGTGTGGCACCGGATGCGGCGCAACGACCCGACCGGCTCGCGCAAGAACATCGCGGCGCATTACGACCTGGGGAACGATTTCTACGAGACGTGGCTCGATCCCAGCCTGACCTATTCGAGCGCGATCTTCGCCGAGCCGTTCGACGACGCCGAACCGCACGAAGCGGCGCAGACGACCAAGCTACGCGCGATCCTCGACCGCACCGGGGCTCGGCCCGGCGATACGATCCTGGAAATCGGTTGCGGCTGGGGTTCGTTCGCGGAACTGGCCGCGCGCGCGGGGGTCGGCGTGGATGCGCTGACCTTGTCGACCGAGCAGAAGCGACAGGTCGACGAGCGGATCGCGACCGCGGGGCTCGACGGCGTGCGCGTGGCGCTGACCGATTACCGCGACGTCACCGGGACCTATGATGCGGTCGCGAGCATCGAGATGGTCGAGGCGGTCGGCGAGGAATATTGGCCCGTGTATCTCGATGCGATCGCACGCGCCCTGAGGCCAGGTGGGCGCGCGGCATTGCAGTATATCTCGATCGACGATGCAATCTTCGACTCCTATTCGCGGAGTGTCGACTTCATCCAGCGCTATGTGTTTCCCGGCGGGATGCTGCTCTCGGAGCCACGGTTTCGCGCACTGGCGGAAGCGCGCGGGCTTGCGTGGGAGGACCGCCGCGGGTTCGGCCTCCATTACGCCGAGACCTTGCGGCGGTGGCGGGTGGCATTCGACGCGGCGGTCGCGGAGGGGCGGTTGCCCGCACGGTTCGACGCTCGGTTCGTGGCGCTGTGGCGCTACTATCTGATGTATTGCGAAGGCGGGTTTCTCGGCGGCGGGATCGATGTCGCGCAGGTTACGCTGGTGAAGCGCTGACGTTCGACCACCCAGTCCGTCACCCCGGGCTTGTTCCGGGGTCGACCGTTCCGCGGATTATACGCCGTCGAGTTCGCAGCACCGTGGATGCCGGAACAAGCCCGGCATGACGGGGGCGGGGCGGCGGCTTACGCCACCCGCTCGAAATGGCCGGTTTCGAAGCCTTCGATCGCCAGCGAGACGATGCGGTCGGCCACTACCATCGGCTCCTTGACCGAATTCGGATCTTCGCCCGGATAGGCCCGCGCGCGCATTTTCGTACGCGTCGCGCCGGGATCGACGATCGCGGTGCGGATCGCGCTGATCTCGGCCATCTCGTCGCCATACGCGCCGAGCAACGTTTCGAACGCTGCCTTCGAGGCACCATACAGCCCCCAATAGGCGCGCGGCTTCCGACCCACGCTGGAGGTCACACCGATCACGCGGGCCGACTTGGCCTTCTTCAACATCGGATCGAACGCCGCAATCAAAGCCGCTTGCGCGCTGACGTTGAGCGTCAGCACCTGCGCCATTTCCTTCGGATCGATCGCCGGGACCGACGACAGCGAGCCAAGCATGCCGGCATTCAGCACCAGAATGTCGAGCGCATCCCAACGGTCACCGATCGCGGTCGCCAGCCGCGCAATCGCTTCGCTCTCGGCTAGATCAAGCGGTGCGATCGTCGCCGAGCCACCGGCCGCGTGGATCGCCGCCTCGACCTCTTCGAGCCCCCCCGGCGTCCGCGCAGTCAGGACGACGTGCGCGCCCTTCGCCGCCAGTGCGATCGCGGTCGCAGCGCCGATACCGCGGCTGGCACCGGTGACCAGGGCCAGCCGGCCTTCGAGAGGCTTGTCCGTCATCATAAGCTCCGCGAGTATCAGATGACGCGTTCGGCGAGCATCGCGAACTGATCGACTTCCGAGCCTTCGTCATGGTCGGTCAGCGTGGTCGGGTAATCGCCGGTGAAGCACGCATCGCAATATTTCGGGCGCACATCCGCGCGCTTCGCCTCGCCGAGCGCCTTGTAGAGGCCGTCGATCGAGATGAAGTTCAGGCTGTCGGCATGGATGAAGCCGGTCATGCCGCCAAGATCGAGCTTGGCCGCGAGCAGCTTCGCGCGCTCGGGCGTATCGACACCGTAGAAGCACGAATGCCGCGTCGGCGGGCTGGCGATCCGCATGTGAACTTCGGCGGCACCCGCCTCGCGCATCATCTGGACGATCTTGAGCGACGTTGTGCCGCGAACGATCGAATCGTCGACCAGGATGACCCGCTTGCCCTTGATGAGTGCGCGGTTGGCGTTGTGCTTCAGCTTCACGCCGAGATGGCGGACCTTGTCGCCCGGCGAAATGAACGTGCGGCCGACATAATGCGAACGGATGATGCCGAGCTCGAACGGGATGCCCGATTGCTGGGCATAGCCGATCGCCGCCGGGGTGCCCGAATCGGGGACCGGGATGACGAGATCGGCATCGACCGGCGATTCGATCGCCAGCTGCGCGCCGATCGACTTGCGCACCGAATAGATCGAGTGGTCGTCGACGATCGAATCGGGACGCGAGAAATACACCCATTCAAAGATGCACGGCCGCGCCGCCATCGGCGCGAACGGGCGGATCGAGCGGATCTCGGAACCCTGGACGATGACCAGTTCACCCGGCTCGACCGCGCGGACGAACGTGGCACCGACGACGTCGAGCGCGACCGTCTCCGAAGCGAAGATCACCGCGTCGTCGAGCTTGCCCATCACTAGCGGTCGGATGCCGAGCGGATCGCGGCAAGCGATCATGCCCTCAGGCGTCATCACGATCAGTGAGTACGCGCCTTCGATCTGCTTCAACGCATCGATGAAGCGGTCGAGCAACGTCCGGTAATTGGACGTCGCGACGAGGTGGATGATCGTCTCGGTATCGCTGGTCGACTGGAAGATCGACCCGCGGCGGACGAGTTCGCGTCGCAGCCGCATCGCGTTGGAGATGTTGCCGTTATGCGCGATCGCAAAGCCGCCGGTGGACAGCTCGGCATAGAGCGGCTGGACGTTGCGCAGCGCAGTCTCGCCGGTCGTCGAATAGCGCACATGACCGCAGGCGACGGTACCGGGCAGGGCGCGGATCACGTCGTCGCGGTCGAAATTGCCCGCGACGTGACCCATCGCGCGGTGGGTGTGGAAATTGGCGCCGTCGAAGGTCGTGATGCCGGCGGCTTCCTGCCCGCGGTGCTGCAGCGCGTGCAACCCCAGGGCTACGAGCGCGGCTGCGCCATCGGTGGCGGATACGCCGAACACCCCGCATTCTTCGCGGAGTTTGTCGTCGTCGAAAGGATTGGTCGTCTGCATGCCGGATCTCACGTCGTGCGGAAGCTGCCCTATACGAGCGGATCGCGGGCTTGTCGCCTGTTTGTAATAACATTGCGCGGATCGTTTTGAGGGGCGGTCGCATCGGGGCAGGTTTCGGGTATATCCACGCCATGACAAACAGCCGCGACACGGGCCTGACGCTCGACCCGAAATTCGACTCCGCCGGGCTCTTGACCGCCGTCGTGACCGACCGCGTGTCGGGCGACGTGCTGATGGTGGCGCATATGAACGCGGAGGCCTTGGCCGTGACCCAGGCGACCGGGGAGGCGCATTTCTGGTCGCGGAGCCGGGAAAAGCTCTGGAAAAAGGGCGAGACGTCGGGGAACGTGCTGCGCGTCGCCGAACTGCGGATCGACTGCGATCAGGACGCAATATGGGTGATCGCCGATGCGGCGGGGCCGGCATGCCATACCGGCGCGCGGACATGCTTCTTCCGACGGATCGAAGACGATCGGCTGGTACCGGCCGAATGAGGCGGGTGCTGCTGCTCGCGGTCGCGCTGGCCGGGTGTGGACGGGAGCCGGCGAAGGCGGTGGCGGACAGCGCGGGGGCCCGGCTCGAAGCGGCGGCACGGATTGCGGGGATCGTGCCGGACCCGAACGCGCCGCTGCAGGGATCCTGGGCACGCGATACCGACCGGGTGTGCGTCGTGGGTACCGAGAAGACGAGCCGCATCGGGGTCAGCATCGATTACGGCGAGGATCAGGGCTGCGCCGCATCCGGGACGGTCGAACGTTCGGGCGGCGCGCTCAAGCTTGCGTTCGGGGCGTGCACGTTCGCCGCGCAGTTCGACGGAGATCGGATCGTCTTTCCGGCCGAGATGCCCGAGGCCTGCGAATCGCTGTGTACCGGCCGCGCTTCGCTAGCCGCACTTACGGTCGATCGGATCAGCGAATCCCGATCGGAGGCCTCGACGTTGCGATCGACGAGCGGGAAGTTGCTTTGCGGCAATTGACGTTGACGTAAACGAGAGTTATTTATTCCAAAATGGCGACACAAGCACCTCCCCGATCGCAGACGTCCCCGCAATCCTATGCGGCCATCGAACCACGCCATGATCGAGAGAGCTTCACGATCTCCGACCTGTCGGCCGAGTTCGACGTCACCGCGCGGGCGCTCCGCTTCTACGAGGACGAGGGCCTGATTGCGCCCGAGCGTCGTGGCACGCAGCGTATCTATTCGCACCGCGACCGCGCGCGTCTCGCCTGGATCCTGCGTGGCAAGCGCGTCGGGTTCAGCCTCGGCGAAATCCGCGAGATGATCGATCTCTACGATCTCGGCGACGGTCGGCGTGCGCAGCGCCAGGTCGTGATCGAGCGCAGCCAGGCGCGGATCGCGCTGCTGACCGCGCAGAAACGCGACATCGATCTCGCCATCGACGAACTCACCAGTTTCGTGGCCCTCCTCGAAGTGAGCCGCGCCCAGGACAACCAAGGATAAACCATGCCCCAGTATACGCCCCCCGTCCGCGACACGCGTTTCGTCCTCGAGCATGTCGTCGGCCTCGATCGCTACAATAACCTTCCTGGCTTCGATGCGGCCTCGCCCGACGTCGTCGACGCGGTGCTCGAAGAAGGCGGCAAGTTCGTCGCCGAAGTGCTGTTCCCGCTCAACCTGTCGGGCGACCAGCAGGGTTGCACCCGGCATGAGGACGGCTCGGTGACGACGCCGGACGGCTTCAAGGAAGCGTATAAGCAGTATGTCGAGAGCGGCTGGGCGACGCTCGGCAACCAGCCGGAATATGGTGGGCAGGGGATGCCGCACGTCGTGTCGACCGCGTTCCAGGAATACATGATCTCGTCGAACATGGCGTTCGCGATGTATCCAGGGCTCACGCACGGTGCGATCGCCGCGCTGATCGCCAAGGGCTCTGACGCGCAGAAGGCGATGTACGTGCCAAAGATGGTGTCGGGCGAATGGGGCGGGACGATGAACCTGACCGAACCGCAATGCGGCACCGATCTCGGCCTGATCCGCACCAAGGCCGAACCGCAGGCGGACGGATCGTACGCGATCACCGGCACGAAGATCTTCATCTCGAGCGGCGAGCATGACCTGACCGAGAACATCATCCACCTCGTGCTGGCCAAGACGCCGGGCGCCCCGGACAGCTCGAAGGGCATCTCGCTGTTCGTCGTGCCGAAGTTCCTCGTCGAGGAAGACGGCTCGTTGGGTGCGCGCAACGGCGTCACCTGCGGCTCGATCGAGCACAAGATGGGCATCCACGCGAACTCGACCTGCGTGATGAACTATGATTCGGCGACCGGCTGGCTCGTCGGCGAGGAAATGAAGGGCCTCGCCGCGATGTTCATCATGATGAACGCCGCCCGCCTGGGCGTCGGCCTCCAGGGGCTCGGCGTGGCCGAAGTCGCCTACCAGAATGCCGTCCAGTACGCGCAGGACCGTCGCCAGGGTCGCGCGCTGACCGGGCCGAAGGAGCCGCAGGAGAAGGCGGACACGCTGTTCGTCCATCCCGACATCCGCCGTATGCTGATGGAGGGCAAGTCGCTGACCGAGGGCCTGCGCGCGCTGATCCTGTGGACGGCACTTCAGGCCGATCTCGAGCATCACGCCGAGACCGAGGAAGAGCGCCAGTTGGCCGGCGACATCATCTCGCTGCTGACCCCGGTCATCAAGGGATACGGCACCGACATGGGCTATGCGGTCGCGACCAACGCGCAGCAGGTTTACGGCGGTCACGGCTACATCGCCGAATGGGGCATGGAGCAGTATGTCCGCGATGCCCGGATCGCGATGATCTACGAGGGCACCAACGGCGTCCAGGCGATGGATCTGGTCGGGCGCAAGCTCGCACAGAATGGCGGGCGCGGGATCCAGGCGTTCTTTAAGCTGGTCGCGGACGATGTCGCCGCGGCGAAGGGCGATCCGGCGACGGCCGCATTCGCCGAGGCACTGGAGAAGGCCAACGGTCAGCTTCAGGCGGCGACGATGTGGTTCATGGCGAACGGCATGAAGAACCCCGAGAACGTCGGCGCGGGCGCGGTCAGCTACATGCACCTGATGGGCATCGTCGCGGTCGGCGCGATGTGGCTGCGGATGGCGGTCGCGGCGACCAAGCTGAAGGCGGCGGGCGAGGGCGAGGCTGCGTTTCTCGACGCCAAGCTGGTGACGGCGCGCTTCTATGCCGAGCGGATCCTGCCGGATGCGGGCGCGCTGCGCCGGAAGATCGAGGGTGGGGCCGAGTCGCTGATGGCACTACCGCCCGAGATGTTCATGGCGGCCTGATCGCCATAATCGCCCTGGGCTCGCGGATGCGGCCCAGGGCTGACACGAAAACGGCCTGCCACCCTTAGCGGTGAGCAGGCCGTTTTCGTATCGGTCGCAGCGCAGACAGCGCTACGATCACCCGGTAAGCCGCCATGCCGCGGCTGTCGGATTATTCCAAGTCGTTCTCGTCGACGACGACGGTGGTTGCCGACGGCTTGCGCTCGATAGCGGCAAGGCAGGCGTCGATGATGTCGTCGTTGAAGCGGTTGAACAGCTCGATGCCGTCGTCCTCGGGCTCGTCGCCGCTGAGTTCCTTGAGAACCGCGTATTTCACCGCGAACTCATATTCGTCGCCGTCGAACTCGCCGGTAAATTCGATCTGCTTTTCGACATCGTTGTCGACGACGCTTGACTGGTCGATTTCGAGACTGTTTGCCATGCTGGAACTCCTAGAATTTGGCCGTCTAGTGCCCGCCCATGCGTAGGAGCGCAAGCATATGATTTGATCGGGCGGCCGCCATACTGCGGCCGGTGATTGCCTGCCGGCACCGCGCCACCCGCAGGACGATGCATCCGAAACGAGCCCGGCACCGTACCTCGTGGAAAATGGGAGATCGCCATGCCGCATGCATCATGGACCGTCGACGCCGATCGCGAGCTTGCCCGCCAATATATGTCCGGGCGCGACGTCGAGGATATCGCGACGGGGTTCGGCAGGACGGTGAGCGCAGTCCGGACCCGCGTCGGTACCCTCGGATTGCAGAGGCGCAAGACGGCAGCGTTATGCAACCGGCCGGCAAGCGCTTGGTGAGATCGGGCCATCGCGCACCATCCGCTACTCGAGCGAAAAGCTTCTGATATCTTAGCCTGTTGTTCTGGCGTGTTACCGCAAGCCCATGAGTTTCATCGCACGAACCACGGTGTGGTAGGACACAGGTCCGCCACGCGCGGCCGTTAAATGGTGTTCCGTGCACAGCGCCACCAGCGCGCCGATCTCAGGGATACCATCCGCATCACCGGTTCGCCTGCGATGGTCACGGACGGCCTCTTCGATACACCGGATAACTGGCTCGGCGCGGTTGTAGGCCTGGGCACGCCGGGGGCCGTGGCGAAGCTCGATATCGTCTATTCCGTCCATCATCGCCGACGATGGGTAGCACAGTAATCCGGTTGGCTTCACTACTCGCGTTTCCCCTTTGCGGATCACGATGATCGCCAACTTCCCAATTCTCCACGGATCGTGCTAACGGCGGGCCATGCTGAAAATACGGTCCAAGCGACGCGCAGATCACACCGCTCGTGCCGCAGAGCGTCTCGCACTTATCGAGGCATCGATCACGGCACTTGAAAACGAAGACCTGCTGGATCTTGCCGATATCTTCAAAGGGCAGGCCCAGACGCCGTTGGCCGAAATGGCATCGGCCGAAATGGAAAAACGCGCGATCAGTCTTTGAGACTGCCGGGTTACTAGGGTCAGGCTTCTGCAAGACCGGGCTTGGCGGGGTCGATGTCGACGCTGGTATCGCTGGGTTCATAGCGGACCGTCCATTGCGGATACCCGCCCGGGGCCATGACGATGTCTGGCAAACCTATCGGGTCACGCCCGGTCTCTACCCAGCCCGCGCCATGACACCTGTCGCAAGCCATGCGCTTGCAGCGAAAGCTGACCAGGTCGATCTGCGTGTTCCACTGACCGCGCCCCTGACACACCGGGCATAGCGCATCCAGGCTGCCTTTGCGGGGCTGAAGCGGCACGATATCGAATGCGTGTGGGCTGTCGGGACCGTCGCAGTAGACGATATTGCTGGCGTGAGACATGCGTTTTCCTTGTCCGCGCCACATCAAAATGCAAGGCCGGTTACGACGATTGTCGGTGACTGACGGTAGCTTTCGCGGTGAAAGGAACAGGCGTTTGATGATACTCGGTAGCAGGATCGATGAGACTGGCACGCTGCTGCGCGATGGCGGCGCATTCTACCTGCGACGTGACCTGGGCGGCCGGTACGAGTTGGAACTGCACCGTACGCCGGTGGATCTGGTAGAGAAGCGCGTTCGCCTTATCGGTACGCTGGTCGGCCCGGATCTTGTCAACGCCGATGGCGTGGCTCCGGCCTGACACGAGTAGTAGAACATTTCCGGTCGACGACTGCATTCATCGCTCAGAATTTCGCACCATGTACGGAGAGGACAGTGGGGAGGCGGATGACCGCCCCCCTAAGTGATCACGCTGCGCTCGCAACCAGTGCAGGCGTCTGCTGGTGCTGAACGACACGCCACTCGTCATGCTCCAGACGGCGCATCGTCGTAGTGCAATAGGCGGTGTAACCGGTCGATCCTTCCCGGCTCGCCTCGGCCTTGTACGCGATCGCGATCAAGCCCTCTTGCGGCCGCATGACCTGCTGTTCGCTAAACGTCACATCCGACCAGCGCGGCGTGTCCGCGACCGCCTCGATCGCTTGCGCGCCCGTCAATACGAAGGGCTGCTCCGGCAGCACCATCACGCACTCGTCATCGATCAGAGCACGGTACTGCTCGACATCGCCCGTCCACAGGCTTTCTTCGAAAGCCCACACCCGATTGTCGTCCATTCTATTTCTCCTTCGCCTGCTATCGAGCGCGGGGAAGGTGCAGTTCGTTCCCTGGGATCAGGCAGACCATGGGCTTTCGATCGTCCAAGCATCCTATGTTGCCGAAGCCAGCCGTTCGTCAGTATGGATCGAGGCTTGCCGCACGGTGTCGGACGTTACCGCAATAGCCTCGCCGATTAGCAACAGCGAGGGATCATGGTCGCTGATCGTCTCGACCAGAAACGCCAGCGCCGACAGCCGCCCGCGCAGGATGCGCTCGGTCGGGAGCGAGACGTTGACCGCGACCATCACCGGCGTATCGGGCGATCGGCCCGCCGTGATCAGGTTGCGCCCGACTTCGGCAGCGGCGGCGCGCCCCATGTAGACCGCGAGCGTCGCATCGGGCGCGGCAAGGGCGGTCCAGTCGAGATCGAGCGCTTCGCCGGCGCGGGCGTGCGCGGTGACGAACGTCAGCTTTCGTGCGAGGCCGCGCAGCGTCAGCGAGGCGCCACCCGACGCCGCTGCGGCGCTGGCGGCAGTGATGCCGGGGCAGATCCGCACCGTGATGCCGTTAGCGGCGAGGTGGTCGAGTTCTTCGGTCGAGCGGCCGAAGATCGACGGATCGCCGCCCTTGAGCCGGACGACGCGCTTGCCGGCGAGCGCTGCCCTGGCGAGCAAGACGTTGATCGAGACCTGATCCTTCGAATGGCGGCCCGATCGCTTGCCGACACTTACCCGCTCGATGCCGTCAGGAATGAGTGCAAGGACGCCTGCGCCGACCAACGCGTCGAAGAACACGATATCGGCGGCGGCGATCAGCCGTTCGGCCTTACGCGTCAGGAGATCGGGATCGCCGGGGCCGGCACCGACCAGCCAGACCGAACCAGGCGGGAAATCATGCGACATTTGCTGATCCTTGCGTGACGAGGAGTTTGGCGAGGGCCGGGCGGCACGATCCGCAATTCGTGCCGGCTTTCAGCGCAGCCCCGATCGACGGAACGTCGGCGAGTTGCTGGTCGGCGATCGCGGCGAGGATGGTCTTCAGCCCAACGTCGAAGCACGCGCAGACGATCGGCCCGCGGTCGACCTGCACGCCCGGTGCGCGACCGGCGAGCAGGGTAGGCGCGGCAACCGCTTCGCTCAGTTGTGCGACGAGCCAATCGCGCAGTGGCAGCGTGCCGTTGCGCGTGACGAACAGGACGGCCGCGAGTTTGCCACCATCGAGGATCGCGATACGGCGCGAACCCCGTGCGGCATCCATTGCCTCGATCCGCTGGCCCTTCGGCAGCAGTGTGTCGAGTGTGGCCGCGTCACCGTTGCCCGCCACGTCCCACGCCGTTCCGCATGGCACCGCGACGCGCGTTGCCCAAAGGCAGTCCGGGCGGCTAGCCAGTTCGCCGCGGACGACGACGAAGCCGCGCCATTCGATCGCCACGACCTCGATACGCACGGGGGTAGACTTGAAGCCCGGCTGACCCGAGATCGGATCGGCGAGCGGGCGGGGGAGGAGCCCCGCACGCCCCCCGGTCGCGGTGCGATCGGTCCAGTGGATCGGCACGAACAGCTCGCCGACCCGCTGCGTCGCGACGACGGTCGCGCGGAAGACGCTGTCCCCCTGCGGCGTCGTCACGCGCGCCAGCCCGCCATCGACGATCCCCAGCCGGGCCGCGTCGTCGGGATGGATCTCGACCAAAGGCTCCTCGCGGTGCCGTGCCAGCTTGGGCGACAGGCCGGTGCGTGACATCGTATGCCACTGGTCGCGATAGCGCCCGGTGTTGAGCGTCATCGGCCATTGCGCAAGCGGCGCGGCCACCGGTTTCTGCACGACCGGCACCAGCCGCGCGCGACCATCCGGCGTCGAGAAACGCCCATCCGCGAACGGCGTGCCGCCCCAGCGGAACGGCGTCATCGCGTCATACTCGGCATTACCCTTGGCTGCGTGGCCGGGCAGCGCGAACAGCCGCGTGCCGTCATTCTCATACCCTGACAGCCGGCAATGCTCGCGCCAGATCTCGGCGGGGCGATCATAGGAAAACGCGGTCTTCCACCCCATCCGCCGGCCGACTTCGGAGACGATCCACCAGTCGGGTTTCGCCTCGCCGGGCGCAGCCATGAAGGCGCGCTGGCGGCTGATCGTGCGGTCGGAATTGGTGACGGTGCCGTCCTTTTCCCCCCACGCTAAGGCGGGCAGGTGGACATGCGCGTGGACCGAGGTATCGGTCGTCGCGATCACGTCGGACACGACGACGAACGGGCACGCCTCCAGCGCCTCGCGCACACGGCCCGCGTCGGGCATCGACACCGCCGGGTTGGTCGCCATCACCCACAGCGCCTTGATCCGGCCGTTGCCGAGCTCGCGGAACAGGTCGACCGCCTTCAGCCCTGGCTTGGTCGCCATGTTCGGCGCGGCCCAGAACCGCCCGACACGCGCGACGTTCTCGGGCGCGAAATCCATGTGTGCGGCAAGGCTCGATGCCAGCCCGCCGACCTCGCGACCACCCATCGCATTGGGCTGACCGGTGATCGAGAAGGGCGCTGCACCCGGCTTAACGATGCGGCCGGTCGCGAGGTGGAGATTGGTGATCGCATTGACCTGATCGGTGCCCGACAGCGACTGGTTCACGCCCTGGCTGAACATCGTCACGGTCTTCGGCGTCGCGGCGAACAGCTCATAGAAGCGCCTGAGGTCCTGCGGCGAAACGTCGCAGGTTCGCGCCACCGACCACAGGTCGCTGCCCTCGCCGATCTGGTCCCAGAACGCATCGGGTGTCGACACATGCGCGGCGAGATAGGCGTAATCGACCACGCCCGCGTCACGGCACCACGCCAGCAAGCCGTTCATCAGCGCGACGTCGGTGCCGGGCCGGATCGCAAGATGCAGGTCGGCCTCGTCCGCGGTCTCGGTCCGGCGCGGGTCGATCACCACGAGCTTCGCGCCAGCATCACAGCGCGCGCGGATGCGTTGATAGACGATCGGATGGCACCAGGCGGTGTTTGATCCGACCAGCACGATCAGGTCGGCGGCGTCGAGATCGTCGTAGCTCGCGGGGACGATATCCTCACCGAACGCCCTCATGTGGCCCGCGACTGCGCTCGCCATGCACAGCCGCGAATTGGTGTCGATGTTGGCCGAGCCGATGAAGCCCTTCATCAGCTTGTTGGCTACGTAATAGTCCTCGGTCAGCAACTGCCCGGAAACGTAGAAGGCGACGCTGTTGGGACCGTGTTGCGCGATCGTGTCACGGAAGCGTTTGGCGACGAGGTCGAGCGCCTTGTCCCACGACGCGCGCCGCTGGCCGATCATTGGCGTGAGCAGGCGGCCTTCGAGCCCGATCGTCTCGCCGAGATGCGTGCCCTTCGAGCAGAGCTTGCCGGCATTGGCGGGGTGGTCTGGGTCGCCGGCGATGCGCGCGGTCCGCTCGCCGGTCGAGGTCGCGAGGATGCCGCACCCGACACCGCAATACGCACAGGTGGTGCGAACGGGCGCGTTCAAAGCCCCTCCCCTTCAGGGGAGGGGTTGGGGGTGGGGCGTCTCAGGCTCGCAGAGACGAACGACTTTGTGTGCGGCACCGCCCCACCCCAACCCCTCCCCTGAAGGGGAGGGGCTTGAGTATGAAGCACACCCCTCACGCCGCCGCCTTCATCGTCGAGGTCCGGCACAACAGCACCCGCCCACCGCTCACCTTCACCGGGATCACAGGCGTACACCCCTTGTCCTCGCCCAGCGCCTCGCCCGTATCCAGCGCGATCCGCCAGTTGTGCAGCGGGCACGCCACCGCGCCGCCGTGCACGATGCCCTGCGACAGTCGCCCACCCTTGTGCGGGCACCGGTCCGCCAGCGCGAAGACCTTGCCGTCACCGGTGCGGAACACCGCAATGTCGTCACCGCCGGTGACCTGCACCGTGCGGCTGCCGCGGACCGGGATCTCGTCGACCCAGCCGATATCGAGCCATTCGCCGATCATGCCATTTCCCTCCCGATAGCGACGGGCGGGTCGATGGGCGTGAAGCGCGCCATCGGCGCATGCTGCTCGCGATGCTCCCCCGCCGCGCGCGCCGCCCACGGATCGTCCTGCGTGAACTGCTGCGAGAACAGGAACCGCGCCGCCAGCGCATCGCGGCCCTCGGCATCATCGGCGATCCGTTCGCGAATATATTCCACGCCGATCCGCTCGATCCACGGCGCGGTGCGTTCCAGATAGCGCGCTTCCTCGCGGTACAACTGGATGAACGCGGCGCAGTACTGCATCGCCTCCTCCTCGGTCGCGACCTTGCACAGGAAGTCGGTCGCGCGGACCTTGATCCCGCCATTGCCGCCGACCGACAGCTCGTACCCAGAATCGACGCAGACCACGCCGAAATCCTTGATCGTCGCCTCGGCGCAGTTGCGCGGGCAGCCGCTGACCGCGATCTTGAACTTGTGCGGCATCCAGCTGCCCCAGGTCATCCGCTCGACCTTGACGCCGAGTCCGGTCGAATCCTGCGTCCCGAACCGGCACCAGTCCGACCCGACGCAGGTCTTCACGGTGCGCAGCGACTTGCCGTACGCATGCCCGCTGACCATCCCGGCGGCGTTGAGATCGGCCCAGACCGCGGGCAGATCCTCCTTCTTGATCCCGAAGATGTCGAGCCGCTGGCCGCCCGTAACCTTGACCATCGGCGCATCGTATTTCTCGACGACGTCGGCGATCGCGCGCAGCTCGCGGGGGTTGGTGAGCCCACCCCACATCCGCGGCACGACCGAATAGGTGCCGTCCTTCTGAATGTTGGCGTGCAGCCGTTCGTTGACGAACCGGCTCTGCTGGTCGTCCTTATAGTCGCCCGGCAGCGCGCAGAGCAGATAGTAATTGAGCGCCGGGCGGCACGACGAACACCCGTCCGGCGTCGACCAACTCATCTTCTGCATCACTTCGGGGATCGATCGCATGCCCTGCGCGACGATCTCGCGGCGGACGTCGTCGTGGCCAAAGCTGGTGCATTTGCACATCGTCTTGACGTCACGTTCGCCCGAATACTCGTCGCCCAGCGTGACCGCGAGCAGCGTCTCGACCAGCCCGGTGCACGATCCGCACGACGCCGACGCCTTGCAGGTCGCGCGGACCGCGTCGAGCGTCGCGTTGCCGGCGCCGATGCACGCCACGACCTTGCCCTTGGTGACGCCGTTGCAGCCGCAGATCTCCGCATCGTCGGAGAGCGCCGCAACGGCCGCCTTAGGGTCCGCTGCGCCTCCTCCGGAGGCGAAGGACTGGCCGAAGATCAGCATGTCGCGGATGGGGGCGATATCCTCAGCCCGCTTGAGCAGGTCGAAATACCAGCCGCCATCGGTCGTGTCTCCGTACAGCACCGCGCCGACGATCCGGTCGTCCTTGACCACGACGCGCTTGTAGATGCCGCGCGACGCATCGCGCAGGACGATGTCCTCCGCGCCCGCGCCGCCCGAGAAATCGCCCGCCGAGAACACGTCGAGCCCGGCGACCTTCAGCTTGGTCGAGGTCACTGATCCGCGATAGCCGCTGTGACTGTCGGTCAACCCGTCGGCGAGCGCACGGCACATGTCCCACAGCGGCGCGACGAGACCGTAGACATTGCCGTCATGCTCGACGCATTCGCCGACCGCCAGGATCGATGGGTCGCTGGTGACCATATGGTCGTCGACCTTGATCCCGCGGCCGATCTCCAGCCCCGCGTCGCGGGCGAGCGCGACGGAGGGACGGATGCCGACCGCCATGACGACGAGGCTGGCGGGGATCAGCGTGCCGTCCTTGAGCAACACGCCCTCGACGTGTGTTTCACCGACGATCTCGGCCGTGTTCGCCTCGGTGAGTATGACCTGACCGCGTGCCTCCAGCGCCGACTTGAGCAACCAGCCCGCTGCCTCGTCGAGTTGGCGCTCCATCAACGTCGGCATGAGGTGGATCACCGTCACCTTCATGCCCCGCAACGTGAGCCCGTGCGCGGCCTCCAGCCCGAGCAGCCCGCCACCGATCACCACCGCCGCGCCACCCTTTCCGGCGGCATCGAGCATGTGATCGACGTCCGCCATATCGCGGAACGAGATGACGCCGGGCAGGTCCTTGCCGGGGACGGGAATGATGAACGGATCGGAGCCGGTCGCGATCAGCAGCTTGTCGTACGACACGGTCAGCCCCGACCGCGCGGTGACGGTCTTCGCGGCGCGGTCGATCGCCTGAACCGGGTCGCTGGTCACGAGTTCGATCGTGTTAGTCGCGTACCAAGCGTGATCGTTGATGACGATCTGCTCGAACGTCTTCTCGCCCGCCAGCACCGGCGACAGCATGATGCGGTTGTAGTTCACATGCGGCTCGGCGCCGAAGATCGTCACGCGGTAGCGGGTCGGGTCGCGTGCGATCAGTTCCTCGACTGCGCGACAGCCGGCCATGCCGTTGCCGATCACGACGAGGTGTTCGCGGGTATCGGGGGAGGGGGTGATGTTTTGGAATTCCATCAGATCGTCCAGTCGCGTTGGAGCCGGGGAAGGGGGGTCACGCGGGGAGCGCGCCGTTGGCCGAGCGGTCGCTGGTGCGGCGTGCGTCGAGCGCGGCGTCGAGCAGCGCGCGCTCGTTCGATTTGTGCGTGGCGGAGAAGCGGACGGCGAGCGCGCAGACCGCCGTGCCCGCGACGATGTAGCCGAGCATTACGAGGCATTGCTGCGGGGTGGCCGATGCCTTGTTCAGGAATCCCGCTGCGACTGCGCCGATATTGCCGCCCGCGCCGATCAGGCCAGCGACCCCGCCCAGCGCCTTGCGGTCGATGAACGGCACCAGCGCATAGGTCGCGCCGCACGCCATGTGCGTGAACAGCCCGAACATCGTCATTGCCAGGATAGCCAGCGTCACGCTGCCGGCATGACCGAACAACACCAGCCCCACGCCTTCGCCCAGCATCAACACGAACAACAGCAGCGCACGGCCATCGAGCCCCTTGGCAAGCGCGATCCGGTCGCTCGCGATCCCGCCGAGCGCACGAGCAAACAGCGCGAGACCACCGAATATCCCGGCCGCGAGGCCCGCATTGGTCAGCGAAAGCCCGAACCGGTCGACGTAATAGCTCGCGGCGATGTTGTGGATGAAGATCTCGACCCCGAAGCAAGCGCCATAGGTCGCGGCGAGCATCCAGGTTCGGTAATTCGCGGCCGCGCGGCGGAAGATCGCCATGCCGGTCGCCTTGCCGCCGTCCAGTTCGATGCCCGCCGCGCGGAGGTCGACGATGTCGCCCTGCGGCGTGTCCTGCGTGTACCGCGCGTAGACCAACGCCATAACCACCATCGCAACACCCGGCACGAACATCGCCGCCCGCCATCCCCAGACTTGCTCAACGCCCAAGCCGATCAGCGCCGCGACGACCAGCGGCATCAGGCTCTGCGCCGCGCCGCCGCCCGCATTGCCCCAGCCGCCGACGGTCGCGTTGGCGGTGCCGACGACGTTGGGCGCGAACATCACGCTAGTATGATATTGCGTGATGACGAACGACGCGCCGATCGCACCGATTGCGAGGCGGAAGAACAGGAACGTCTCATAGGTCTGCGCGAACGCAAGCCCGAACACCGGGATCGCGCCGAGCAGCAGCAACCAGCTATAGGTGCGCCGCGGCCCGAACCGGTCGCAGAGCGGCCCGACCACCAGCCGCACCAGGATCGTCACCGCGACCGCGGCGATGTTGATGTTGGCGATCTGGTCCTTACTGAGGCCGAACTCGGCCTTGATCAGCGGCATCAGGGGCGCGGCGGCGAACCAGGCGAAGAAGCACACGAAGAACGCCAGCCATGTCACATGGAACGCGCGCATTTGCGGCGTGGCGGCACTGAACAGGTCGATCCGTGTGGCCTTGGGCGCGGTGATGTCGATACCCGGTGATGCGAACAGCATGTTTTCCCCCATCTGCGACGGACAAAGAAAAAGCCGCCCCGACGGCGACCTTGCGGACGCATCGGAGCGGCTTCGTTGCCTATGGACGATCGGTGGATCGCCCTACGCGGTCAGGTCCCGTCGTTGGAGCCGGTCTCGCGGTGATTTCGCGTCCGACTCCTTTGCCGGACAATGCGAAGATGACCGAAGTGGCCGTATCGCGCAAGCTTCATTTCGCACGTGCAGCAGATTCGGGATGCGAGACCTTTCCCACCCACTCCGTCATGCCGGGCCTGTTCCGGCATCCACGGTGCCGCGAGACCGGCAGTATGGGATGTGCGGCACGGTGGACCCGGAACAAGTCCGGGGTGGCGGATCGCGTTAGCCTTTATGGCAACCCCGCCAGATACCCCTCGATATCATCCGGATCGAACGCGCGCCGATCGAAGAAAGCATCGCGCCCGAGGATCAGCCGCCCCTGCGTCGATCCCGCGCCGATACTGTCCGCGCCAATCGCCCCCTCCAGCTTCGAACTCGCATTGGGCAGCGGCGCGTCTGAACCCGCCAGCGCCGCGCGGTACACGTCCGGCCGGAACACGCCTTGCGCGACGTCCGCCTCCTCGGCCGAGAACGGCGTGCCGTCCCACCGCACCATCTGCGAATACAGCCATGCCGCCTGACTCCGCCACGGGAAGTTCGCCGCCTCGCGGTACTGGAACATGAAGTCCGGCACGTGGATCGGCACCGCATCCTTCACCAGCCGCACCCGGTCGCCGATCGCCCGCGACACCGCATCGACCGGCGCATCGAGATAGTCCGCGCGAGACAGGATCGCCGCATTCGCCTCAAGCGTATCCGGATCGACGAACTGCGCAGCGGCGGCGTGAAGCGCGCGGATCAGCCGGTGGACGACGTCGCCGCGCTCGACCAGCGTCGCCGCGCGCATCGCCAGCACCTTCTCGACGCCCCGCCGCCAGATCTGCGCCGTCACCAGCGCGATCCGTCCGACTCCGCGATCGACCGCGACGCCGTTCCACGGCTCGCCGACGCAGATCCCGTCGACCTCGCCCGCCGCCAGCGCATCGGCGGCGAAGGTCGGGCTGGTCGTGACGATCTCGACATCGATATCCGGCCGAATGCCCACCTGCGCCAACCAATAGCGCAGCATGTAATTATGGCTCGAATAGCGATGCACCACGCCGAACCGCAGCCGCCGCCCCGCCGCAGCACGCGAGATCGCCACCGCCTTCAACCGCGCGCCGAGCAAGACGGGATCGCCCAACGCGTCCCCGTCCAGCACCTCCGCGGCCAACGGCAACGACAACGTGATCGCGTTGCCGTTCAGCCCCAGCACGAACGGTACCGCCATCGGCACCGCCGGCCGCCCGCGCCCGAGCGCCGTTGCGATCGCCAGCGGCGCGACCATGTGCGCGGCATCGGTATGGCCGTACAGCAGCCGGTCACGCACCGTCGCCCAGGTCATATCGCGGACCAGTTCGATCTCCAGCCCCTCGGCCTCCGCGAACCCGCGTTCGCGCGCGAGGATCGGCAGCGCCGCATCGACCAGTGGGAGGAAGCCGATGCGGACCCGGTCGAGCGCCATCACAAATCTCCCATGAGCGCATCGCTGGTGATGATCGCGTCGGCGATCTCGGCGATCCGGCGGTTGGATCGCATCGCCTGCGCGCGGAGCAGGCCGTAGGCGGTCGGCTCGTCGATCCCGCGGCGCTTCATCAGGATCGCCTTCGCGCGGTCGACCGTGGTGCGATCGGCCAGCGCGCTACGCGCTTCGTGAAGCTCGGCCTGCAACCGCGCAAACGCCTGGAACCGCCGGATCGCAAGATCGATGACGGGCTTGATCCGCTGCTTGGCGAGGCCGTCGACGATATACGCCGACACCCCCGCATCAACGGCCGCGGCGGTGGACTCCGCATCGCTCTGGTCGACGAACATCGCGATCGGCCGGGCCAGCGCCCGTGACACCGCGAAGAACTCCTCGAGCACGTCGCGACTGGGATTTTCGAGGTTGATTAACACTACCTCGGGCGCCGCCTTCTCCAGCGCCGCGACCATCCCCGGTGTACCGTCGATCACGACGATATCGTCGAGCCCCGCCTCGCGCAGGCCATCCGAGATAATCGCCGCCCGCGTAGTGCTTGTATCGATGATCGCGATCCGCATGGCTGTATCTTATGCCGCGCGGTTCCCGATGGCGAGGGCGCATCCCTTCGATCTGCATAGACGATCACGGAACCCAGAAACGGCTTTTGCCTCAGCCGCCCGAGCGTTCCGCTACCGGACCGGTGACCGGTAGGTGATCGGCTCCGATCAGCATCGGTGCATCGGCGACGAACCGGTCCAGCACGCCGTCAGCAATCTTGATCGGACCATCGAACCGGGTCGCGCCCGGTATCGACCGGATTGCCGCCGCCTCCGACGCGAGCCGCCCGGCCTCGACGAAGTAGCGCGAGGCAGCGGGACTGCCGCGATCCGCCGCATCTAGCCCGGCTGCAGTCAGATGGAGCGCGCGGCCCCATCGTTGCATCGCGTCCAGCCAGGGACGCGACTGCGCGGCGAAATCGGGATCGACGGTGCCCGCGCGGATGATGTCAGGAGCGTTCGTGATTTCGTCCGCACGTTGGCTAAGGTCGGCGATTGCCCGATGTCGCCCGGCATCGTCTCCGTCAGCGATTGCCTCGCGCACCCGGTCGAGCAGCGCCTTCAGACGCGGCGCCTGTTCCTGCCAGGGTTGGGTGCCGAAAGTCGGAGCCATGTGCTGCGTATCGAAAAACATCAGAAGTGCAGCGGTCGCACGCGCGTCGCCGCCGGCCAGATCCCTCGCGGTGGCATGCCATGTCCGGTCGGCATCATACCCCTTGTCGTTCCATCCGAACGCCGCGACGCCGGTCACCGCGACGCGGCTCGGTGCTTCCTGGTTCATCGGGTTCGACAGGATCCCGGTCAGTTCACCAGACAAACCGGCCTCGCGCCGGGCATACGGCGCCAGCAACAGCCGCCCCGCCGACTGCGCATAGTCGTTGACTGGATAATTGTCCCACAACAGCGTCTTTCGCCCGAACGCCTTCGTCGCGGCTTTGGCATCTGGCACCGAGATGGCGGGCGGTACGACATCGGTACCGGTCCATTGCACGACGATGCGCGGGTCGAGATATTGGCGTAACGCGGCCTTGTACGGGCTTTCCTTCGCATCGAAATACTCGGTCGGCACCATGATGAGCGGATGCGCGGCGGGATCCTTCCTGGTCAGATACGCCTGCACGCCATTCAGTAACCGCGCCTGCGCAATGCCGGCCGCTTGCGCACCAGACGGGCCGAAAGCCGCCATGTCCTTGTCGCAATTCCATTTGGTGTATTCGATATCGTCGAGCGCCACGTAGAAGCTGGTAATGCCGATGTCGCGCAGCGCATCGAACTTGCGTTCCAGCGCTTTCGCGTCGGCGGGGTCGGCGAAACAGACCGTGGGCCCCGGCGAGATCGCATACACGAAATCGACGTGGTTCCGACGCGCTGTCGTCGCCAATCCTGCGAGCGCGGTCAAGGTTGCTGCAGGATACGCCTCGCGCCACCGATCGCGCGCATACGGATCATCCTTGGGAGAATAGACGTAGGTGTTCGCCTTGACGGTCGCGAGGAAGTTCAAATGCTTCGTACGCTCCGTCATCGACCATGGGGCGCCGTAGAAGCCTTCGATGGTGCCGCGGATCGGCATTGCCGGGTGATCCTGGATGACGACCGCCGGGATGCTCGCCTGTGCCGCCAACTGGCGAAACGTCTGGGCGGCGTGAAACAGGCCGTCGGCATCACGTCCCGCCAATGTGATGACGCCCGCGTCACCCGCCGCGACGCTGGCAATCGTATAGCCCTCGGGATGGTCATCAATCACGGCGCCGCTCCGCGCCAACGCATCGCGCACGACGCCCGCGCTGCCGATCCCCACGACAATGTGCGGTCGGTCGATGAGGGGCGGGAGGCGTCGCGCCGTCGCGATGGTTTCTACGCCTGCCGACGCCAGTATTCGCCGCACTAGCATCACCGTCTCGCGGTCTACGCCTGGCGCTTCGATCAGGACTACCGAACGGCCCAGCGTGATCGCCCCCTCACCCAGCACAGAGGATACCGGTGCCGGAAACAGCGCTGGCAACGTCGCAGGCCGCGCAAAAGCAGGGGTCGCTACGATCACTGCCAAACTAGCTACCGACATCGTCAGGCGAGAAGCCGCGCAGGTACGTCGTGGCATGCCGCAATTCTCCGGTATCAAAATGGTATCATAGATACCATCTGTGCGATCGGCCGCCTCGTGGCAGATCATACGGTTCCGGGCAATGGAACGGCCTAGCCCGAGCATACCATCCGATAACCAGTCAACCTGGAGCTTGCGTCGCGAGTAAGAGCTGACCGTACGCATGCGTAGTGGCCTGACGCGCACGAAAGATGACTATTTCGGCGGGGTGCCTAGACGACGCAAGCGCAGCTCCAACCTGCGAGACGGAACGCCAATCGTATGGCCCGACGCTTAGTCAGTTCGGATTTACCGTGCTGAAAAGATGGTCGGGGAGACAGGATTCGAACCTGCGACCCCCTGGTCCCAAACCAGGTGCGCTACCAGCCTGCGCCACTCCCCGACGGCGCTGCGGTTAGGCGTAGTCGCCGGATTGTGCAAGCGCGTTATGATCTTTGTGTGACATGCTGGCGACGCATCGCGTGGGCCCGCGCCACGGCTGAATGTGCCGATCGTGCGACGATACGAGGTTCCGGTCGAGACCTCGCTGTGGCACAGCCTGACCATGGGTGGTTCATTGACAGCAGCGGCGCGCGTGCGCAGGGTTTTGATCGGCGTCGTCGCCACGCTGGCCGGCAGCGGCCCGGCGCTGGGACAGGACGATGCAGGATTTCAGGCGTATATGACGACGCTTCGCCAGCAGGCGCTGGCGGACGGGGTGAGCACGCGGACGGCCGATGCGGTGTTTCCGGGGCTAACGCTCAACCAGCGGGTCATCGACCTCGACCGGCAACAACCCGGCGCGACCAACAGCAGCGCGATCCCGGCCTTCGCGCCGTACCGCGCGCAGCATGTCGACGCGGCACGGATCGCGCGCGGGCGCCAGACCTATCAGGCGCAACGCTCGCGATTGCAGCGGATCGAACAGACCACCGGCGTACCTGAATCGGTCATGGTCGCCATCTGGGGGCATGAGACGAATTACGGCAGCTATACCGGCAATTTCGATCTGCTCCGGTCGCTTGCGAGCCTCGCTTATGAGGGCCGGCGGCGGTCGCTGTTCGCGGGGGAGTTTATCGCAGGGCTCAAGATGCTCGATCGGGGCGTAACGCGCGACCAGTTGAAGGGGAGCTGGGCAGGAGCCACCGGCAACCCCCAATTCCTGCCGTCGATCTATCTGCGTCTGGCCCGCGACGGCGACGGCGATGGGCGCGCGGATATTTGGAACAGCCCGGCGGATACGCTCGCCTCGATCGGCAATTACTTCGTCGATGCCGGCTGGCGTGCGGGCCAGCCCTGGGGTGTCGCGGTCAACGTGCCCGCCGGGTTCGACCGGTCGCAGGTCCGCAACCGTCTCGTGTCGCCACGCTGCCCGCGCGTGTTCGAGCGGCATAGCGGTTGGCGAACGATCGCCGAATGGCGTGCGCTGGGGATCTCGCCACAAGGTCGCAGTCTGCCAGCCGACAGCGTGATGGCGACCTTGCTCGAACCGGACGGGCAGGGGGCGACCGCGTATCTGCTCACCAGCAACTACCGGGTGATCCTCGATTACAACTGTTCGAACTTCTACGCACTCTCGGTCGGGCTGCTCGCCGACGCGGTCGAACGCTAGGAAATTGCGCGCAACGGATACGTGACGCGGTCGCCCGGCGCGGCTATGACCTGCATCACATCCTGCCCACGGACCGCCCTTTTGCTCACGGAATACCCCATGAAGAAGCTGATCGTCGCACCGCTCGTCGCCATCGCGCTGGCGCATCCGTCCATTGCCGCTGCGCCCCAATTCCAGACCGCCGCGCCGATCGCGTACATGGAGGACCTGTCGTCGGGCGCGGTGCTGTTCGCCCGCGATGCCGACCGTCGCATGCCGCCGGCCTCGCTCGCCAAGATGATGACCGTTTATGTCGCGTTCGACATGGTCAAGAAGGGCGAGTTGAAGCTCGACCAGATGATGCCGGTGCGGCCCGAGACCTGGGCGAAATGGCATGGTCCGGCAGCGGGTTCGACGATGTTCCTGTCGTCGGGCGAGAATGTCAGTGTGGCCAATCTGCTGTATGGCATCGTCACGCTGTCGGGGAACGACGCGTGCATCGTGCTTGCCGAGGGCATCTCCGGCTCCGAGCAGGCCTTCACCGAACGGATGAACCGCAAGGCGGCCGAACTCGGCCTCAAGGATAGCCATTTCGGCACAGCGAACGGCTGGCCCGACAACGGCGTCACCTATGTGACCGCGCATGACCTTGCCAAGCTCGCCGCCGCGACGATCACCAACTACCCCGATCTCTACAAGCAATTCTATTCGAAGCGCGATTTCACCTGGGGCAAGACGATGGGCGGCAGCGCCATCACTCAGGCGAACCGCGACCCGATCCTCGGTCGCGTCGCTGGCGCGGATGGCCTGAAGACCGGGCACACCGAGGAAGCCGGCTACGGCTTCACCGGGTCCGCCGTTCAGAATGGCCGCCGCCTGGTGATGGTCGTCGCCGGGCTGACGAGTTCAGGTCAACGCGCCGAGGAATCGGTACGCTTCATGGAATGGGGCTTTCGCGCATGGCAGTCCAAGCCGATCGTCGCGAAAGGCAAGAAGATCGAAACCGCGTCTGTCCAGCTCGGGGATTCATCGTCGGTCGGGCTCGTAGCGCCCAAGGCATTGACCGTGACGCTGCCCGCCGGCACGTCGCCGACGATGACCGCCAAGGTCGTGTACGATGGACCGATCAAGGCGCCGATCAGGGCCGGCCAGCATGTCGCCGATCTCGTCGTCACCACGTCCGACGGGCTTCAGCAGACCATGCCGCTGGTCGCCGAGAAGGACGTCGCCGAAGCCGGTTTCTTCGGTCGTGCATGGGCAGGGTTGACCGGCTTCTTCGGCTGATGACCTTGGTCCCGACGGCGCTGCAGGCATGACGTCGATCATCGGCAACGCCGCTGCGCAGTCTGCCTTCATGGCAGCGATGCGCGGCGGTTCGTTGCATCACGCGTGGCTGATCGCCGGGCCTCAGGGTGTCGGCAAGGCGAGCTTCGCGCGCGCTGCAGCGATGCGCATGCTGGCGGATGCGGCCGAGCCCGATGGCGGGTCGACTGGGCTCGAGGTTCCCGAGGGGAACAGAACGCGGTCGCTGATGGAGGCCGGGTCGCACCCGGATTTCCGCGTGCTCGCGCGGTTGCCGAAGGACGCCGAAAAGCCCGATCAGGATTTGGCGCGCAGCATCACGATAGCGCAGGTCCGTACGCTGCAACCGCTGTTCGCGACCACGCCGTCGATGAGCCCGCGGCGTGTGGTGGTGATCGATGCGATCGACGATTTGGAGCGGGGCGGGGCGAATGCGCTGCTCAAGAACCTAGAAGAACCACCGGCGGGAACGATCTTCCTGCTCGTCAGTCATGCGCCGGGCCGGTTGCTGCCGACGATCCGCTCGCGGTGCCGGCTACTCCGGTTCGAGGGGCTCTCGGACGGCGAGGTCGCGACCGCGATCCGGACGTTGCAGCCCGACGCGGACGAGGGCGAGGTCGCGGCACTGGTTCGGGCCAGCGACGGCGCGCCCGGTCGCGCGCTCCGCTATGCCGGGCTCGACATCGCCGCGATCGACGATGCCATCGCCGCGATCGCGCAGGACGGCGACCGCGACAACGGACGCCGGCTGAAGCTGGCCAAGGCTCTGGGGCTCAAGACCGCGCAACCCCGCTACGAGGCGTTCCTCGATCGTGCGCCCGCATTCATCGCCGACGCCGCACGGACGCGGTCGGGGCCCGCGCTGCTATCCGCACTCGACGCGCACGCCGCGGCACGCGAACTGGCAGGCGCCGCGATCGGCCTGTCGCTCGATGCGCAGGCCACCGTGTTCGAGATGGCGGGGATCGTCGCGACATTGCGCCACTGATCCGCCCGCGCAGGCTTCACCTGATCGGGGCGATGCTCTAGGAGCGCGGCATGGCCGACCCTTTCTATATCACCACCGCGATCCACTATCCCAATGGCCGTCCGCATATCGGCCATGCGTACGAGATGATCGCCGCCGATGCGATCGCACGCTTCCAGCGCCAGGCCGGGCGTGACGTCCTGTTCCAGACCGGCACCGACGAACATGGTCTGAAGATGGTCCAGGCCGCGCGTGACCGCGATATGCCCGTGCGCGAACTCGCCAATGAAATGTCGTCGTATTTCCACGAGATGGCCGACCGTCTTGGCATCTCGTATGACCGGTTCATCCGCACCGTCGACGAGGATCACTACGCCGCGAGCGCCGCGATCTGGCAGGCGATGGCCGACGCAGGCGATCTGTATCTCGACCGCTACGAAGGCTGGTATTCGGTCCGCGACGAAGCGTTCTACGACGAGTCAGAGCTGACCGGGGAGGGCGACGATCGCCGCTCGCCGCAAGGCACGCCGGTCGAATGGACCGCGGAGGAGACCTGGTTCTTCCGCCTTTCGAAATATCAGCAGCCGTTGCTCGATCTCTTCGCCGCCAACCCCGATTTCATCCGCCCCGAAAGCCGCCGCAACGAGGTGATGCGCTTCGTCGAGGGTGGCCTGAAGGATCTGTCGGTTTCGCGGACCAGCTTCGACTGGGGCGTGCCCGTACCCGGCAGCCCCGGCCACGTCATGTACGTGTGGGTCGATGCGCTTACCAACTACCTGACCGGGATCGGCTATCCCGACATGACCGGCGAGAAGGCAAAATACTGGCCGGCGGATATCCATTTGATCGGCAAGGACATCGTCCGGTTCCACGCGGTCTACTGGCCGGCGTTCCTGCTGTCGGCAGGCATCCCACTGCCCAAGAGCGTGTTCGGCCACGGCTTCCTTCTCACCCGCGGCGAGAAGATGTCGAAGTCGGTCGGCAACGTCGTCGATCCGATGGCGTTGGCGGATGCATTCGGCGTCGATGCGCTGCGGTATTTCTTCCTTCGCGACGTGAGCTTCGGCCAAGACGGCAGCTACTCACCCGAGGCGATCGTGACCCGAGTCAATGCCGAGCTGGCGAACAGTTTCGGCAATCTTGCGCAGCGGACATTGTCGTTCATCGCCAAGAACTTGGGCGGCCAATTTCCCATGGCCGGTACGGTCCAGGATGCCGACGGGATACTGATCGAGGAGGTCGTCGTCGCCTGTGCCGGGTTCAAGTCCGCCTTCACCGATCTCGCGCTGTCGCAAGGCATCGAGGCGTGGATGCGCGGTGTGTTCGCGTGCAACCAGTATATCGACGCACAGGCACCCTGGGCGCTGCGCAAGACCGATCCCGAGCGGATGAACGCGGTGCTCCGGACGCTGGTCCGCGCGATCCGCATGCTCGCGATCGCGATCCTGCCGGTGGTTCCGGATTCCGCTGGGAAAGTGCTCGAGCAGATCGGCGCGGCCGAGCGCGACCATGCCGCGATAGACGACGACGGCTGGTATGATCGTGTAGCTGCTTCCGACTTCCGGATCGCGCCGCCGGCGCCCGTATTCCCGCGTCTCGAACTACCTGCGGAGGTCTGATGCTCGCCGACAGCCATTGCCACCTGAACTACAAGGGCCTCGTCGAGGACCAGCACGCGGTGCTCGTACGGGCTAGGGCGTGCGGCGTCACGGCGATGCTCAACATCTCGACACGCGAGAACGAATGGGACGATATCGTCGCCACCGCCGAGCGCGAGCCTGACGTCTGGGCGACGATCGGAATCCACCCGAACGAGGCTGACGTGTATCCCGACGTAGATGCCGCCAAGCTGATCGAGCGCGCACGGCATCCACGCGTGGTAGGGCTCGGCGAAAGCGGCCTCGACTATTTCCGCGACACCTCGGACCGCGCCCGCCAGCAGGCGAGCTTCCGCGCGCACATCGTCGCGTCGCGCGAGACTGGTCTGCCGATCGTCGTTCATACGCGCGATGCCGAGGACGATACTGCGGCGATCATGGCCGAGGAGATGGGGAAGGGGGCCTATCCCGGCGTCATCCACTGCTTCACCGCGAGTGGAGCTTTCGCCGACAAAGCGCTGGATATGGGGCTTTATATCTCGATCTCGGGGATCGTGACGTTCAAGAACGCGCGGGACCTGCAAGAGACCGCCGCGCGCCTGCCGATCGAACGACTGCTGATCGAGACCGACGCGCCGTTTCTCGCGCCGGTGCCGCATCGCGGCAAGACCGGCGAACCTGGGTTCGTTGCCGACACCGCTGCGTTTCTCGCCAACCTTCGCGGCGAAAATGTCGAGGAACTGTCGCGCCGTACGGCCGAAAACTTCCACACGCTGTTCGGCAAGACGCGGGTGTCAGGGGCGGCGGCATGAAGATCACGATCCTCGGCTCCGGCACATCCTCCGGCGTGCCGAGGATCGGCAACGACTGGGGCGAATGCGATCCGACCGAGCCGCGCAACCGGCGCACGCGTGCGTCCGCGATCGTCGAGCATGACGGTACGCGGATCCTGATCGATACAAGTCCCGACATGCGCGAGCAGTTGCTGGCCGCCGATATCGATTGTGTCGACGCGGTGATCTGGACGCACGACCATGCCGATCATTGCCACGGCATCGACGATCTCCGCCAACTTTTCCACGCAGCCGGAGAGCCCGTTCGTGGCTACGCCCGGCCGTTCACGCTGGCAGCGCTCGACGCGCGCTTTACCTACGCCTTTCACGGTCGCCTCGGCTATCCGCCGACGATCGCCGCCGAAGTTCTGCCTGATCGGTTGACGGTCGGCGGGATCGATATTTCGGTGACCGACCAGCCGCACGGTAGTATCCATGCCGCCGGCCTGCGGTTCGAGGCAGCCGGAGCCTCGATCGGATATGCGACCGATTTCAACCTGATGACCGACGACATGGCCAGCCTGTATCAGGATTTGGACATCTGGGTGGTCGACGCGCTCCGCCGGCGACCGCATCCAACGCACATGGAACTGCCTGCCGTGCTTGCTTGGGTGGAGCGCCTGACGCCGAAGCGGACCGCGTTAATCCATATGGACAACACGATGGATTATGCGACGTTGCGTCATGAACTGCCGACCGGCGTCGAGCCTGGCTATGACGGGTTGATCCTGACAGCATGACCGACGACCGCGCGGCCCAGTTTGCGCTGTATGCAGTCATGCTGATCCTGCCGCTGTCGGCCTTGGTCGCGCGTCGATTGCCGTTGAAGCCAGTGCTGAAGATGGCGCTGGCCTGGGTCGCGATCTTTGCGGTTGGCCTGCTGATCGCGAGCCAGCGGGATCGGCTGTCTGGCTTCAAGTCCATGTTTTCCGATCAGCAGGTGAGCGGAACCGAAACTCGGATTCGCATGGCGGAAGACGGGCATTTCTGGGCGGATGTCGATATCGACGGTGTCCGCCGCCGGATGCTGATCGATAGCGGAGCGACGACGACTGCCTTGTCCGCTGCCACGGCCAAGGCTGCCAACCTGGATAGCGACGAAAGCCCGTTTCCAGCGATCATCGAGACCGCCAACGGTACGGTGTCGGCGCGCACCGCGACCGCAAAGAGCGTGACGATCGGCACTGTCAATGCAACCAACCTCGGCATCGTCACGTCGCCGGCGTTCGGCGAGACCAACGTGATCGGCATGAACTTCCTGTCTAGACTGGGATCGTGGCGGGTCGAGAATGCCACGCTCGTTCTTACGCCAAATAAGCAGTAGGTTTTACATAATGTCTATTATCGATCTAACATTATCTTTTAGATCGGGTGCTATCAATCGGAGTTCCTGATGATCGAACGGCTCGTTTCCATCATGGCGCGACTGCGTCATCCGGTCGAAGGTTGCGAATGGGATCGTGTTCAGACGTGGTCGACCATCGCGCCCTACACGATCGAGGAAGCCTATGAGGTCGCCGACGCGATCGCGCGCGATGACCCGGCGGACCTTAAGGACGAACTCGGCGACCTGTTGCTCCAAGTGGTATTCCACAGCCGTATCGCCGAGGAGTTCGGCGCGTTTACCTTGGCCGATGTCGTCGCCGCTATCAGCGACAAGATGGAGCGTCGTCACCCTCACATATTCGGCGACGCAACCTCCTCGCCAGGTTGGGAAACGATCAAGGCCGCCGAGCGCGCGGAGAAGTCCGATCACAGCGCTCTCGCCGGCGTGGCGATCGGCCTGCCCGCCTTGGCTCGCGCGGAAAAATTGCAGAAGCGTGCCGCGCGCGTCGGCTTCGACTGGCCGGATGCGGCTGGGCCTCTCGCCAAGATTGTCGAGGAAATAGAAGAGGTTCGCGAGGCCGGTTTAGACACGGTAGAAGAGGAAATCGGCGACCTGCTGTTTGCCGTGACCAACTGGGCGCGGCATCTCGGTGTCGATCCCGAAGCTGCGCTCAGGGCCGGCAACGCCAAGTTCGAAGCACGTTTCCGGACAATAGAGGCCGATGGCGGCGACGCATTCGCCGCCATGACCCTCGATCAAAAGGAAGCCCTGTGGCAGTCGGTCAAGCGTCGCGGCGAATGAACCGGTCGTAATCGGTTTCCGACAAGCGCACGTCGTACGTGGTCTCGAGTTCGTCGTCCAAGCTGCCAAGAACCTCGCCGTGCGCATGCAGCCACGCCGCCCCGGCGCCATCGGTCGCGTCGAGCGTGATGCTGTACCGACGATGAGCCCCGGTCAGCTTGGCGGCAACCTGGTGGATCAGGTCATCCACCCCTTCCCCGCTCAGCGCCGAGATCGCGACGACGTCGTCTCGGTGTGCAGCCTGCGCGGCAATCTCGTCATGCGTATCGGCGTCGAGCAGATCGAGCTTGTTCCATACCTCGAAGCGCGGCGTGTTCTCGTCGACGCCGATCTCGGCCAGCACGGTTTCGACGTCCGTCCGTTGCGCCTCGGTATCGGGATGCGCGATATCGCGGATGTGGACGAGCAGATCAGCGGACACGACCTCCTCAAGCGTCGCCTTGAACGCGGCAACCAACTGCGTCGGCAGATCCGAGACGAACCCCACCGTATCGGACAGGATCGCCTTGTCGATGCCAGGCAACTGGATCTGCCGCAACGTCGGGTCGAGCGTCGCGAACAGCAGGTCCTCGGCCATCACGTTGGCGCCGGTCAGCCGGTTGAACAGCGTCGACTTGCCCGCATTGGTATAGCCGACCAGCGCGATCACCGGCCACGGCGCGCGCTGGCGCCGCTCGCGGTGAAGCCCCCGCGTGCGGCTGACCTGCTCGAGTTCGCGCTTAAGCCGGGCCATACGGTCGCGGATCAGGCGGCGATCCGCCTCGATCTGAGTCTCGCCCGGACCGCCCAGGAAGCCGAAGCCACCCCGCTGGCGTTCGAGATGGGTCCAGCTGCGTACCAGCCGCCCCGCCTGATAATCGAGATGCGCCAGCTCGACCTGCAAGCGCCCCTCGGCGGTCGCCGCGCGCTCGCCGAAGATCTCGAGGATCAAGCCAGTACGATCGATGACCTTGGTTTCGAGCGCCTTTTCGAGATTGCGCTGCTGGACCGGGCTGAGGCTCGCGTCGAACACGACCAGCCCAGCCTCCTCCATCCTCACCTGCGTCGCGAGCAGCTCGACCTGACCGCTGCCGATCAGCGTCGCCGGCTTGGGCTGGCGAACGCGGTAGGCGATCCGCTCGACGACCTCGACGCCGATCGCCGCGGCGAGACCAGCGGTCTCCTCTAAACGGGCATCGACGTCGCGCGACGCATCACCCTGATCGGGTAACACCACGATCGCGCGCGTACCGCGGGTGAACTCGTCCCGATCACGTTCGAAACCGCTACTCAATCGTCATGGTCCGCGTCATCGGCATCATCCGTATCAGTGGGTTCCTCGGCGAGGTTCAGCGGACGCGCCGGCTGTATCGTCGAGACCGCGTGCTTGTAGACGAGCTGCGCCATTCCCTCGCGCTGGAGCAGCATGCAGAACAGGTCGAAGCCGGCGATCTGACCCTGCAGCATGACGCCGTTGATCAAGAACATCGTGACGCTGTCTTCGGACTTGCGCACCGCGTTGAGGAAAATGTCCTGCAACAACGGATGCTTCTTCTGGTTCTCTCCGACCGCGTCTACGATCGCTGACACGTCCATCGGTCCAGCGGGCATGATCGTCGAAATGGCGTGCTTGTAGATCAGCTGCGACTGACCATCGCGGCGGAGCAGCACGGAAAAATTATCGAACCATGTGACGATGCCCTGGAGCTTCACGCCCTTGACGAGGAACATCGTGACCGGCGTCTTGGAGCGCCGGAGTGCGTTCAGGAAGAGGTCCTGAAGCGAGCCTGGTTTATCGGCCAATGGGATAACCCTTTGTTTTTGGCGGGACTTTGCCCACAAGGCGCTGTTTCCCAGCGTCGGAGATGCACCCGGTTACCGGGCACCATATGTGATCTATGATCGACACGCCCATAGTTCCAGAGGGCGGCGAAATTACGGCGCGTTATTCGTCGCGTGTTTCGGTTATGCCGAGCAGCTTGAGTTTGCGGTGGAGTGCCGATCGCTCCATGCCGATGAAGCTTGCGGTGCGCGAGATGTTGCCCGAGAAGCGCCGGATCTGAACGCGCAGATATTCGCGTTCGAACGTCTCGCGCGCCTCCCTCAGCGGCGATCCCATAATCGCGGTCGACCCAGCAGACCCGATATCCCCCTGATCCCCGAGCACCTCCGCGGGCAACAGGTCGAGATCGATACGGCCAATCCGATCGCCCGGCGCCAGAATGATCGTGCGCTCGACAACGTTGCGAAGCTGGCGAACGTTGCCGGGCCAGTTGTAGGATTGCAGCGCGACCATCGCATCGGGCGCGATTTCGGGCGTCGGGACGCGCCGTTCGGAAGCGTAATGCGCGATGAAATGCTGAACGAGAGCTGGGATATCCTCGCGACGATCGGACAGCGGTGGGATCGTGACCGGCACGACGTTCAAACGGTAATAGAGGTCTTCGCGGAAGCGCCCCTCGGAAATCTCGAACACCAGATCGCGCGCGGTCGCAGATACGACCCGAACGTCCACCTTCACCACCCGCGTGCCACCGACCCGTGTAAAACTTTGATCGGTCAGCGCGCGCAGGATACGCGCCTGCGTGGCAATCGGCATGTCGGCGATCTCATCGAGGAACAGCGTTCCGCCATGCGCCTGTTCGAACAGACCAGGGCGGACAAGATCGCCCGCTTCCTCGACGCCGAACAACTCCTCGTCCATCCGCTCGGGCGTCATCCGCGCCGCGCTGACAATAATGAACGGAGCGTCGGTCCGTAAACTCCAGCCGTGCAGCAGACGCGCGGCGACTTCCTTGCCGACGCCGGCCGCCCCCATGATCAGTACTCGGCTGCCCGTCGATGCAACACGTTTCAACGTCGCCCGGACCCCGTTGATCGAGCCGGAATTGCCGGTCAGATCGGTCTCGCGCCCTACAGTCGCCCGCAGTGACGCCACTTCGCGGCGGAGACGCTCTGTTTCCGTCGCGCGCGCAACCATGATGAGCAAGCGCTCTGCTTCGAACGGTTTTTCGATGAAGTCCGAGGCGCCACGCCGGATGGCGGCGACAGCGGTGTCTAGATTGCCGTGACCGGAGATCACGAGGACCGGGATCGACGGGTCGCGACGCTTGATTTCGTCGAGCAGTTCGAGCCCGTCGAGGCGCGAACCTTGCAGCCATACGTCGAGCAACACGAGCGACGGACGACGCGCGGCGATCGCCTCGAGCGCGGAATCGCTGTCGCCAGCGTCGCGCGTGTCATAGCCCTCATCCTCGAGGACTCCAGCCACGAGTTCGCGAATGTCACGTTCGTCGTCCACGACGAGAATATCGAGCGCCATCAAATCATATCCGGTTACGGGTCATCACGGCGAGTTGGCCCTCCCCTGCCAACTCGGGTGCCGATGCCCCTTGGTCGAGCGCGGCCAGCGCCTTGGCGTCGAAGGTCATGGTGACGATTGTACCGCCACCGGGTCGATCGGAAAAGCCGATCGTACCACAATGCTCCTCAATGATCTTCTTGACGATGGCAAGCCCAAGTCCCGTGCCACGTGCGCGGGTCGTCACATAGGGTTCCATGATCCGGTCTCGGTCCGGGGGCAGGCCGATGCCGGTGTCCGCCACCGCGATGCTGACGCTGCGGCCCGGATCCTGGCTGAGCGTCATGGTCACCGAGCCGCCAGGTTCGCCACGCGATTCAACCGCTTCTACGGCGTTCTTCACGATATTGGTGAGCGCCTGCCCAATCTGGCGGCGGTCGCAGACGAGCGACAGCGCAGGATCGTCGTTGACGAGGTGGAAGCCGATCGCGGGGTGCGCCACCTCGTGCAGAAACAGCGCCTGGCGCGCAGCATCGACCAGCGACTCTTCGCGAAACACGGGCTTGGGCATCCGCGCGAACGACGAGAACTCGTCGACCATGCGGCGAAGGTCGCCGACTTGACGGATGATAGTGTCGGTCAGCCGGGAGAACGTGCCGTCCTGCGCCTCGATCTTGCCGCCATAGCGACGCTGGAGCCGTTCGGCGGCAAGCTGGATCGGCGTCAGCGGATTCTTGATCTCATGGGCGATCCGCCGCGCCACGTCGGACCATGCCGCGCGACGCTGGTCGAGCAATTGCTGCGTAATATCGTCGAACGTCAGGATCGGCCCGGTGGTCGGTCGCGCAATCCGGACGGCCAGCGTCCGCATGTCCCCCGCCTGCCCTACCTCGACGATCGCCTCGCGGTCGCCGCTGTCCAGCATGGCATCGAGTTCGGGCGCGACATCGACTAGCCGGCGACCGACCAGACTGTCGGTGCCGACGACGGTCGCCAGAAGTCCGGTGGCCGATTCGTTGGCGATCGTGATCGTCCGGTCGCGGCTCGTCGCGACGACGCCGGCGGACACGCCCGCCATCACCGCCTCGATCAGGGCACGACGATTTTCAAGTTGACCGTTGGCGGTGACAAGTTCGGTATTCTGTTCTTCCAGACGGCCCGTCATTTGATTGAAGGCGTTTGCAAGCGTACCAACCTCATCCCGACTGCGTGGGTCGGGTACGCGCGCCGTCAAGTCGCCCGCCGCAACCCGGCGCGCAGCATCGACCAGTTCACCGACAGGCCGCACCAGGCGATCGGCAACGGCCAGTGCGATCCATACCGCGACGCCGACGATCAACAGCGATATCAGCAACAGCGCCGCGTTGAATCGCAATTGCAGGCTTCGCGCCCTAGCCAGCAGCGATCGATAGCTCGTCAGGACGTCGTTCGCGCGCGTCGTCTGCTCGGACAGCGATTTTGTGTCCTCGACGCGTCCCGCATACAGGAACAGCTCGTCCGATCCCGGCAGCATCGTGATAGTCTGTATGCGGTCGCCCGTGACCGCGACGACGGCGCTCTTGCCCGATCGCAGTTCGGCGATCGCCGACGGCGTGACACGCCGCGTGAAATCGATCTCATACGGATTGACGATGGCAAGCGTCTGGATGCCCTGCTGCGGAGAGACCTTGAACAAAGCGGCCTCCGAAAGGCTGCGGTAATAGACTTGCTGGAGGAACCAGCCAGAGAAGTCCGGACTCTGCAGCGATCGCTCGCGTAGATAGGCGGACATGTCGCTAGCCATCGTCACGGTCGCTTCCTGCCACCGGTTGAGCTGACGCGCATACGAAGACTGGGCGAGACCAGTCGCGTTCTCGAGCATTCCGCGCGCTTGATCGGAATACCAGAACTGCACGCCGTACTGGAACAACAGCGACGCAAAGATCGTGACGAGCAGCATCGGCACTGCGGCGACGATCGAGAACAGGCCGACCAACCGGACGTGAAGGCGCCCGCCGCCCCCGACGGGCGAGCGTGCGGCACGCCGCATGGCGACGCGGCGTCCCAGCAACATCAGGAGTGCGATACCGGGCACAAGGTTCGCGACCAGCAGCAACGCAACGAGTGGCGGCGCAAGGAGACGCTGCGGCGCGTCGGTCCCCGTGATGACGAAGTAACTCGCTATGCCGATCGCGACCGCCACGGCGACGACCAGCGCCTCGATCGCAGGCGTCACGGCAAACCGCGGCGAAAGCCCGTCTTCATCCATAGGTAGCGCCGCGGAAGCGATCATCGGTGCCCCGATACAACGTCAACCGTTGCCATTAAACCACATAATGACCGAGTTCATGCCATTCCGGCGTTTTCACGCAGGAATTTCGCCGCCGAGATCGATCCCGAGCGTGTCGAGCCGCTTGCGAAGCGTGTTGCGGTTGATCCCCAGCGCCCGGGCGGCACGTAGCTGATTCTGTCCGTGGCGGGCGAGCATCGCCTCGATCAGCGGCCGCTCGACCTCACCGATCACCCTATCGTATAACGTTCCATCGTCGAGTGCGGCGGGATCCTCTCGTGCGATCCGCTCGATCATCGCGCGGACGGCCTGCGCGATGTCGACGTCGGGAAGCTCGTTCGCATCGACCTGCGTTCCTATCATCGTCCGGATCGCCTCGGCATCGATCACTTCGTCGCGAGCGAGGACGGCAAGACGACGCATCAGGTTTTCGAGTTCGCGAACGTTCCCGGGCCATGCGTGCGCGCCCAGCGCGGTGATCGCATCCGTGGCGAGCTGGCGTCGCGGCAATCCCTGGATCGCGGCATGATCGAGAAAATGCCGCGCGAGCAGGGCGATGTCCTGCCGGCGTTCTCGGAGCGCGGGGAGCGCGATGGGCACGACGTTCAGGCGATAGAAAAGGTCTTCGCGGAACTGACCAGTCGCGACTTGCGAGGACAGGTCCCGATTGGTGGCCGCGACGATCCGTACGTCGACGCGGATCGTGCGAGCCCCGCCGACGCTGGTGAATTCGCCGGACTGGAGGACGCGGAGGAGACGCGTCTGTGCCTCCATCGGCATGTCGCCGATCTCGTCGAGGAACAGTGTGCCGCCCGACGCCTGCTCGAACCGGCCGGCGTTGCGCGTCGCCGCGCCGGTGAACGCGCCACGCTCGTGCCCGAACAGCTCAGCCTCGATCAGTTCGCGTGGGATCGCGGCCATGTTGATCGCGACGAACGGCGCGGCACTGCGTCGGCCGAGATCGTGGATGGCGCGGGCGACCAGTTCCTTGCCGGTACCTGATTCACCCGAGATCAGCACGGTCAGGTCATTCGACACGACCCGTGCGATGATCCGGTAAACGTCCTGCATCGCTGCGGAGCGACCGATCAACGGAAGCGCGCGATCTTCCTCATGGAGCGCATCCTCGCTGACCATGCCGCCCCTCGCCAGGGCTCCGGTTACTGCGCGTGTAAGGACGTCGAGGTCGAACGGCTTGGGGAGGTATTCGTACGCGCCCACTTCGGCGGCGCGGACAGCGGTGGTCAGTGTGTTCTGCGCGGACAGGACTATGATCGGCAGCAGGGGAAAACGCGCGGCGACGCTGCGGACATGATCGATGCCGTCACCGTCGGGGAGGATCACGTCGGTGACGAGGACATCCGGCAGCGACGCCCCGAGCGCACGTTCGAGCTGAGCGAGACTGTCGGCGACGGTGACGTCATGCCCTGCACGGCGTAGCGCCTGCGCGACGACGGTCCGGATCGCGGCGTCATCGTCGACGACCAGAACGGTGCTCATGATGCCGCTCTGGGAAGCAACAGGCGGAGGACGGTCATCTCGGGCTTTCCTTCGCGGGCGTATTGGACGATTCCCCCCATGTCGCGCGTGAGCTTGTCGACCAGCGCGAGACCGAGCCCCTGCCCTTCGCGGCGGCCGGAGACGAACGGATCGAACAGATGATCGGCGATATCGGCCGGGGCGCCCGGGCCATTGTCGAACACGCAAATTTCGATCGGCAGCGGCAGGCGCGGTTTGCCGGGCGCCGAACTCACGGTGATGCCGTGGCGGTAGGCGGTGGTCAGCACGATTCGGGGTTCGCGTTCGTTTCGAACGGCTTCGCGCGCGTTCTTCAGCAGGTTTATGACGATCTGAAGCAACGCGTCGCGGTTGATCTGTGCGGGTGGGAGCGACGGATCGAAGCGTTCCTCGATCGTGATCCCGCGCGCGAACCCGGCAAGTGCGAGCCGGCGCGCATGACCGAGCAGTGGGTAGATGTTCTCGCTGGCAAGCGGCAAAGGTCGCGTGTCGCTGAAGTCCTGCATCCGGTCGATCAACGCGGCGATGCGGTCGACCTCTGTGACGATCAGCGTCGTGAGTTCGCCTGCACCCAGCAACTGCGCTGCACCGCGGATGCCGGACAGCGGGTTCTTGATCTCGTGCGCCAGCATTGCCGCCGCACCAACGGCGGCCCGCGCTCCGGCAGCACGGTCGGCAAAGTGCCCAAGACGCCGCGAGGTCGCGGACGCGTGCAGCGTGATCGCCCGCCAGCCGGGGTAATCGGCAATCTGCGTTTCGGCGAAATCGACGCGGATCTTCACACCCCGTGCCGTCGATATCTCCGTGTCGTAAACGGCCAGGCCATGGCCGTCGCGGTTACGCGGATCGTCGGGCGGCGGGATGATCGCGTCGAGCGGCTGTCCGATCATCAGCCGTTCGGACAGGTTCAGCAGTTGCTCGGCAAGCGAGTTCGCATGGGCGACGCGGTGATCAGGATCGACGACTACAACGGCGACCGGTAACGCGGCAAACAGCTCTGCAAAGCCCGGCCGCACGCGAGAGTGCCCGGGGACTTGGCCAAGGACCTGGGTGTCAGGCAGCCGCAAGGTCCCGCCAGGGCGCGTAGAACTCGGCCAGCATCGCCTTGACCTGCTTGGGGTCGGGAACCTGGTTCACCTTGTTGCGGAACTCGGCCGAACCGGGGAGGCCCTTGGTGTACCAGCCAATGTGCTTGCGCGCCATGTTGACGCCGGTCTCGATCCCATAATGCTCAAGCATCGCCTCGTAATGCCCTGCGATCGCGTCATATTGCTCGGTGATCGACGGGTCCTCGATGCGACGGCCGGTGGCGAACCATTCCATCACCTGACCGAGCACCCAGGGGCGTCCGTAAGAACCGCGTCCGATCATCAGGCCGTCCGCGCCGGACTGGTCCATTGCCGCCTCGGCGTCCTCGATAGTGCAGATGTCGCCGTTGACGATGACGGGCACGCTCACCGCGTCCTTCACCTTCCGGACGAAGCCCCAGTCGGCGCTGCCCTTGTACATCTGGTTGCGCGTGCGACCGTGGACGGTGATCAGCTTGATGCCGAGGTCTTCCGCGATGCGCGCGAGGTCAGGGGCGTTGAGGCTGTCATGGCACCAGCCCATCCGCATCTTGAGCGTCACCGGCACGTCGACCGCCTTGACGGTGGCGTCGATGATCGCGCTGGCAAGCTTGGTATCGCGCATAAGCGCCGAGCCCGCGTCGCCGTTGACGACCTTGCGCACCGGGCAGCCCATGTTGATGTCGATGATCGCCGCGCCGCGATCCTGGCTGAGCTTGGCCGCTTCGCCCATCTCGTACGGCGTGCAGCCGATGAGCTGCATCGATACCGGTTCCTCGAGCCGATCCCACGCAGCCTTCTGCAACGACTGGCGCGTCTCGCGGATGGCAGCCTGGCTCGCGACCATTTCGGTGACGTTGAGGCCCGAGCCATAGCGTCGCACCAGCGTGCGGAACGGCATATCGGTGACGCCGGTCATCGGTGCGAGCACGACGGGGCTTTCGATCCGGACGGGACCGATCTGGATGGGGGACAAGTTACGCATGAATGTGCCTGAAAAAGAGGCATCGCTCTACGGTGTCCCGCCGCTTTTCGCAAGACTGGCGAGTGTCGGAACGAACCGCTAGGTCGCGGGGATGACACAGACCCAGCGTATCGCCGCGATCATCGTCGCTGCCGGAACCGGCGTGCGCGCGGGGGGATCGCTTCCCAAGCAATATGCGCTGGTCGGGGGGCGGCCGATGATCGCCTATTCGTACGACGCATTTGCGGCGCATTCGTTAATCGGCGCGATTATCGTCGTGGTGGCCGACGGGCAACAGGCGCTGGCGATGCAGGCTCTGGGGCGCGACGCGACGATCGTCGTTGGAGGTGCGACACGGCGCGAGTCGGTGGCGAACGGGCTCGCTGCGATCGCCAACGCGACGCACGTGCTGATCCACGATGCCGCCCGCCCGTTCCTTTCTGCCGACGTCATCGATTCGCTCGTCGCCGCGCTGAAGACCAGGGACGCGGCCGTCCCGGTCCTCCCGGTGACCGATACGCTGGCGCGCGGCAGCGTCCTGCTCGGCGACATCGTGCCCCGCGCGGACCTTAATCGGGTGCAGACCCCCCAGGCGTTTGCCGTGGAAGCCTTGCACGCCGCGCACGCCGTCTGGCCCGCGGACGAAGAGGCCACCGACGATGCGCAGATGGTGCGGCGACTTGGCGTCGGCGTCGCGTTGGTGCAGGGCTCGACGATGCTCGAGAAAGTCACGCACCCCGAAGATTTCGCGGCCGCCGAAGCGCGCGCCAACGCGAACACGACGTATGAAACCCGCACCGCGATGGGGTTCGACGTCCACCGTCTGGAAACCGGCGAGGAGCTTTGGCTCGGCGGCGTTCTGATCCCGCACGACAAGGGGCTGTCGGGGCATAGCGATGCCGATGTCGCGCTCCATGCGCTGACCGACGCGTTGCTCGGGACGATCGCGGCAGGGGATATCGGCACGCATTTCCCGCCGAGCGACCCGCAGTGGAAGGGCGCCGACTCCGCGCAGTTCCTGCAGCACGCGGCCAAGCTGATCGCCGACAAGCGCGGGCGGATCGATTTCGTCGACCTGACGATCATGTGCGAGGCGCCGAAGATCGGGCCGCACCGTGCGGCGATGACTGCGCGGATCGCACATCTGCTTGGGCTCACGCTCGACCGGGTCAGCGTCAAGGCGACGACCACCGAACGCCTGGGCTTTACGGGCCGCGGCGAAGGGATCGCGGCACAGGCCGTGGCGACCGTACGTGTCCCTGGAATGCCAGCATGAGGGTCCGCATGAAGATCGGCGCGATGATCGCCGCCGTCGCGCTCCTCGCCAGCCCCGCGGTGGCACAGCAGCGCTGCATCACCGGACCCGAGGCCGAATCACTGACGCTGGTGGCGATGCCCGACATTATTCGCGAGACGGGGCGCGTGTGCGCTGCCCAGCTTCCTACCACCAGCCTGATCCGGCGGCAATCGAGTGCGCTGATCGGGCGGTACGAGACCGAAGCCGAGCGAGCCTGGCCGGCGGCGCGGGCGGCGATCGTGAAGCTGAGCGATCCCGCTGTGGATGCGCTGCTCGATTCGGACTTCGCGCGGCCGTTGCTGACGACCCTGCTGGTGCCGCAGATCGTCGGGCGCATCGCGCTGCGGGATTGCGGCACGATCGACCGTCTGGTCACGTTGCTCGAACCCCTGCCCCCTCGGAACACGGCGGGGATCGTCGTCGAGACGCTGCGCTACCTGAAATCGCAAAAGGCGCGGGGCGGTGCTATCTCGGTGGCGTCGTTACCCCTTTGCTCGGTGGAGACTCGCTGATGGATACGATCCTTCCCGCCGAACTCGTCGACGCCGCACGCAAGGTGATCGAGCAGAACCGCGCGATCGGCCGACGCGTGGCGGTTGCCGAAAGCTGTACCGGCGGGCTCGTCGCCACCGCGCTGACCGAGATTCCGGGATCGTCCGACGTGTTCGAAGTTGGCTTCGTCACCTATTCGAACGACGCCAAGCTGGGCGTGCTCAAGATCAGTTCGGACGTATTGGAGACGTTCGGCGCAGTCTCGATCGCGGTAGCCTGGAGCATGGCGCAGGCGGCGTTGAAGCAGTCCGGCGCCGATATCGCCGTCGCCATCACCGGCGTCGCGGGCCCCGGCGGCGGATCGCTCAAGAAGCCGGTCGGCACGGTCGTGTTCGGCCGCGCGGAAAAGGGGCGAGACCCCTCTGACGTCCACGCCGATCGCAAGGATTTCGGCGATCTCGGCCGCGGCGGCATCCGGCTTCAGGCGGCGTTGTGTGCGCTCGAGCTCTTGCTGCCGGACGCATCCGAACCGTAAAGCTCGGCGGCGCGCGTTTCGAACGCGCCGATCATTTTGCGCAGTGCAGCGCCGAATACCTGCCCGGCGATCATCTCGAACATCCGGTTCTTGAACGCGAAGTCGACGGTGAAATCAACCGCGCACCCTTGCGGCTCGGGTCGGAAATGCCATTCGTTGCGCAGGTATTTGAGCGGGCCGTCGACATAATCGACGGTGAGTTCACTCGGCTGGACCTTCTCTACGCGTGACGTGAACGTCTCGCGCAGGCCCTTGAAGCCGACGATCATGTCGGCAAGCGTTTCCGTTTCGCTGTTCGATCGCACCCGCATCGCGCTGACCCAGGGCAGGAATTCCGCGTAGCGACCGACATCCGCCACCAGGTCGAACATCTGCTCAGGCGTGTACGGCAAATGACGCGTTTCCGAATGCTTCGGCATCAGATGCGCGTCACGCCCAGCTTGGCGTCGCGGTTCGCACGAAGCTGTGCGAAGTCGTCGCCGGCGTGATAGCTGGACCGTGTAAGGGGGGACGATGCGACGAGCATGAAGCCCTTCGCACGAGCGATCGAGGCATAGGCGTCGAATGCCTTGGGGGGCACGAACTCGGCGACTTTCGCATGGCGCGGCGTGGGTTGGAGATATTGGCCCATCGTCAGGAAATCGATGTCGGCGCAGCGCATGTCGTCCATCACCTGATGGATTTCCAGACGCTCTTCGCCGAGCCCGAGCATCACGCCGGACTTGGTGAAGATCGACGGATCGTGACGCTTCACGCTCTCCAGCAACCGCAGCGACGCGTAATAACGCGCACCTGGACGGATCGTCGGATAAAGCCGCGGCACCGTCTCGAGATTGTGATTGTAGACGTCGGGACGCGCCTCGACGATCGACTCGATCGCAGCCTGCGCCTTGTTGCGAAAGTCCGGTGTCAGGATCTCGATCGTCGTCGTCGGGTTGGAAGCGCGGATCGCCTGGATCACCTTCACGAACTGCGACGCACCACCATCGGGCAGGTCGTCGCGATCGACCGACGTGATGACGATATGGTTGAGGCCCATCTGCGCGGCTGCATCCGCAACGTTCTGCGGCTCCATAGCGTCGACCGCGCGCGGCATGCCGGTCTTCACGTTACAGAAGGCGCACGCTCGCGTGCACGTGTCGCCTAGGATCATGACGGTCGCGTGCTTCTTCGACCAGCATTCGCCGATGTTCGGGCATGCCGCCTCTTCACACACCGTCGTCAGGCTTTTCGAGCGCATCAACTCACGGGTTTTTGCAAAGCCAGCGGAGGTCGGCGCCTTGACGCGGATCCAGTCGGGCTTGCGCGCACGAACCGGCGCAGCCATCGGGGTCATGTCGTTCATGGATGCCAGATAGCCCCGCCCTGCCCGTGAGACAATGGTGGCGGGTGACGGCGACGGGTTGGAACGACCGGACGAAACCGATAAATCATGGAACCAGTTTCAACATGACAAGTTTTTCATGTTGCATCGCAAACTGATATGGAAGGCTAACCGTGCCAACTCACTTTCCGGAAATGATCGAAGGCTATCACCGCTTCAAGGACGGCCCCTGGGAGGAGCAGCGCGAGCGCTGGAAGGAACTGAAGGACGGCCAGAGCCCCAAGGTGATGATCATCGCCTGCTCCGATAGCCGCGTCGAACCCGCACAGATTTTCGATACGCTGCCGGGCGAAGTGTTCGTCGTCCGCAACGTCGCCAATCTCGTACCGCCGTTCGAGACCGGTGGCGGCCATCACGGTGTCTCGGCCGCGATCGAGTTCGCTGTCACGCAGTTGAAGGTCGAAGAGATCGTCGTGATGGGCCACGAGAAGTGCGGTGGCTGCAAGGCGGCGCTGACTCAGGCGTTCGCCGATGCCGAGCGTGGTGCAGGCGGGTTCGTTTCCGACTGGGTGAGCCTGCTCGACGGTGCCCGCGAGAAGGTCATCGCGAAGTACGGCGACAGCGAACAGGCCGGCCGCGAGATGGAACTTGAGTCCGTCCGCACCTCGATCGCGAACCTGCGCACGTTCCCGTTCGTGACCGAGGCCGAGGCCGCCGGTACGCTGGCGCTCCGCGGTGCTTACTTCGGTATCGACAAGGGCCAGATGCTGCTGCTCAACGAGGATGACGAGTTCATCCAGGCCGAAGCGGCAGAGGCCAAGTCGGCGAAGGCCTAACGGGTCAGCGAAGGCCTAACGCCTTCTCCCCCACGCGTTTGACCTTCGGGTCGAGCGGTGGCGGAACCATCGACACGCCGGCTTCGAGGCGGTCCGCGATCAGCGTCAGCGCTGCGATCCGGGCCGCCTTTTTGTCGTTCCCGTCGATCACGGTCCACGGCGCAGTCGCGGTATCGGTACGCGCGAACATCTCGGCCATCGCCTCGAGATAATCCTTCCGACGCGACCGGTTATGGAAATCGTCGAGCCCCGTCTTCCAATGCTTCCAGGGATCGTCGAGCCGTGCCTTCAGCCGACGATCCTGTTCCTCCTGCGTGGTGTGGACGAACAGCTTGATCAGCGTCGTGCCACTTTCGACCTGCTGCGCCTCGAATGCGTTGATCTCGTCATAGCCGTGGCGCCATTCGGTTTCGCTAGCGAAGCCTTCGACGCGCTCGACGAGGACACGGCCGTACCAGCTGCGATCGAACACAGCGATGTGTCCGTTGCCGGGCAGGCGGTTCCAGAAGCGCCAGAGGAAATGGTGTGCCTTCTCATCCGCAGTGGGCGAGGCAATCGGCCACACCTTGTAGTTGCGCGGGTCCCATTCGGCGGAGAGGCGCTGGATGATGCCGCCCTTCCCCGCCGCGTCCCAGCCCTCGAACATGACGATCGCCCGCGCTCCGCCGACGATGTGCGCGACCTGGATATGCTCGAGGCGTTTCTGGAGCGCGGCCAGGTCATGCTTGTACTTGCCGTCATATTCGTCGCCGGCTTCGTAATCGGACAAGTGTATCGTCATGCGCTGCGCTCCATCACCGGTGTCGATTACCCTGCGTTCGGTGCGACCGCCTTGGTCACATCCTTCGGGCCATCGACGGTCAGGCGGATGTTGAGTTCCTTCAGCTGCTTGGCGCTGACCGGGCTAGGTGCGCCCATCATCAGGTCCTCGGCCTTCTGGTTCATCGGGAACAGCACGACCTCGCGGATGTTCGGCTCGCCCGCGAGCAGCATCACCATCCGGTCGATGCCCGGTGCCGAGCCACCATGCGGCGGTGCGCCAACCTTGAACGCGTTGATCATGCCGGCGAAGTTCGTGTCGACGTCGGCCTGTGTGTAGCCGGCGATCTCGAACGCCTTGTACATGATCTCCGGACGATGGTTCCGGATCGCGCCGGACGACAGCTCGACACCGTTGCAGACGATATCATACTGGTACGCCAGGATATCGAGCGGATCCTTGTTCTCGAGCGCGTCCATCTCGCCTTGCGGCATCGAGAACGGGTTGTGGCTAAAATCGACCTTCTTCGCGTCCTCGTCATATTCGAACATCGGGAAGTCGACGATCCAGCAGAACTCGAAGCGGTTCTCGTCGATCAGGCCGAGGTCGGCACCGATCCGCGCACGCGCGGCGCCCGCGAGCTTGGAGGCGGGCAGTTCCTTTCCGGCAGCGAAGAAGATGCCGTCGTTCGGGCCGAGGCCCATCTCCGCGATCAGTTTCCGCGTCGCTTCCTCGCCGTGGTTCTTGGCGATCGGGCCGCCGAGTTCGCCGTTCTTCTGGGTGATGTAGCCGAGGCCGGCATGACCTTCGGCGCGCGCCCAGTCGTTCATGTCGGTGAAGAATTTGCGGCTCTTGTCCGCGGTGTTCGGCGCTGGGATCGCACGGACCACGTCACCACCGGCGACGATCCCGGCGAACAGGCCGAAGCCCGAGTCGACGAAGTGATGACCGACGTCATGGATCAGGATCGGATTGCGCAGGTCAGGCTTGTCGCTGCCGTATTTCAGCATCGATTCGCGGTAGGGGATGCGCTTGAACGGGAGCGCAGACACTTGGCGTCCCTTCCCTTGCCAGTCGCCGAACTCCTCGAACACGCCGTGCAGGACGGGCTCGATCGCGTTGAACACGTCGTCCTGCGTGACGAAGCTCATCTCGAAATCGAGCTGGTAGAACTCGCCCGGCGAACGATCGGCGCGCGCGTCCTCGTCGCGGAAACAGGGCGCGATCTGGAAATAGCGGTCGAAGCCAGCTACCATCAACAGCTGCTTGAACATCTGCGGCGCCTGCGGGAGCGCGTAGAACTTGCCCGGATGGACGCGGCTCGGCACCAGATAATCTCGTGCGCCCTCGGGCGACGACGCGGTCAGGATGGGCGTCTGGAATTCGGTGAAGCCTTGCGAATTCATGCGATTGCGCAACGACGTGATCACCTGGCTGCGGAGCATGATGTTGGCATGCAGCCGCTCGCGACGCAGATCGAGATAACGATAGCGTAGCCGGATATCCTCGGGATACTCGGCCTCGCCCGCGACCGGCATAGGCAGCTCGCCGGCCATCGACTGGACGGTTGCGGCGGCCGCACGGATCTCGATCCCGCCGGTGGGCAAGTTCGGGTTCACGGCTTCGGGCGCGCGTGCGGTCACCTTGCCGGTGATCGTCACCACGCTTTCGCTCTTCAGACCCTCGATGACCTTGAACACCGGGCCGCTGACGTCGGTGACGATCTGCGTGATGCCGTAGTGATCGCGCAGATCGATGAAGACGAGATCGCCGTGATCGCGCTTCTTGTGGACCCAGCCGGAGACGCGGACCTCTTCGCCGACCTGTTCGGGGCGGAGGGCGGCGCAGTTGTGGGTGCGATAGGCGTGCATGATGGGTCTTCTCGGACGATAAACAGGTGGTCCGCGCTTCCCTTCATCACCCGCCTTTGTCAACCTCGGCGACCCTCGCTATGGAAACCTGATGCATATCCACCCGCTTATCTCCGACAGTGCCACGCTCGCCAATCTGTGTGCGCGCATGGCCGACGCCGACTATGTGTGCGTCGACACCGAATTCATGCGCGAGAGCACCTATTACCCGGAACTCTGCCTGATCCAGATCGCAGATGACAAGGAAGCCGCGGCGATCGATCCGATGGCGCCGGGCATTGACCTGAAGCCGCTGCTCGACCTGCTCGTCGAGAATCACGACGTGCTGAAGGTGGTCCATGCCGGCGGGCAGGATATCGAGATCGTCTACAACCTGACGGGTAAGACGCCCTTCCCACTGTTCGACACGCAGGTCGCGGCGATGGCGCTCGGCCAGGGCGAGCAGATCGGCTATTCGAACCTGGTCGACAGCTGGCTCGGCATCGCGGTCGACAAGGGCGCGCGGTTTACCGACTGGGCGCGCCGACCGCTGGACGCGCGACAGATCGAATATGCGATCGGCGACGTGACGCATCTCTCGAAGATCTTCCCGAAGATGCTGGAGCGGTTGCGGAAGACAGGGCGCGGCGTGTGGCTCGACCAGGAGATGGAGCGGCTCGGGGATACCGCCAATTATGCGAACGATCCGGATCTGGCGTGGAAGCGCGTGCGGATATCGGGGCGTAAACCTGATGTGCTGGGGCGGTTGAAGGCACTCGCGCGGTGGCGTGAACTGGAGGCGCAGGCAAAGGATCTGCCGCGCGGGCGGATCGTCAAGGACGAGACGCTGGGCGACATGGCCGGGCATCCGCCGAAGAAGCAGGCGGATTTGGCCCGCGTCCGCGGGTTGTCGGCGACCTGGGCGGGCAACGATATCGGCGGACGCCTGATGGCGGCGATCGAGGGTGCACAGGCGCTCGGCGAGGATGAACTGCCGCCGCGCGACGATCGCAAGCCGGGGCTTGGCAAGGAGGGATCGCTGGTCGCGGACCTCCTCAAGCTGTTGCTGAAGATCCGCTCCCGCGACATTGATGTGGCGTCGAAATTGTTGGCGCGGACGGATGAGCTCGAGGCGCTGGCTGCCGGCGTGCGGACCGGGCTGCCTATGCTGGAGGGCTGGCGGTTCGATCAGTTCGGGCGGGATGCGCTCGATCTTGTCGAGGGGCGACTGGCGTTTGCGGTGATCGGTGGCAAACTGAAGATGACGCGTACGGAGGATGCCGCATGAAGATCTTGGCAATCATCACTCTGCTGGCCGCGGCGGCGTGTACGCCAGTCGAGATGCGGGGCGAGACGCCTGTCGTCGCCCCGGTCACGGCCGGATGCAATCCCGCGTCGCTAGGCGATCTGGTAGGCAAGCGAGCCAGCGACGCGCGGGCGGACGTGATGCAGACCCGCTCGGGCGCGCGGACGCTTCGCTGGATCGCGCCGAACACGATGGTCACGAAGGATTTCCTGACCGATCGGCTGAATGTCTATGTCGACTCGAAGGGTCGGATCGAGCGTTTTACCTGCGCCTGAACCTGGTCCTCCCCTTGAAGGGGAGTATCTAGTCGAGGGCCAGCGCGGGCTTGCGGCCCAGAGCGGCAGCAAGGGCGGCGTGACGACGCTCCACCGCTTCCCCGTATAATCCGCGATCCTCAGGGCGCAGTGTGAGCGTCAGTGACACGCCGTCGTCAGTGAGGCGCGAGCGTTTCAACGGTCCGGCTAAACCGCCGCTCATGCGCTGGCCCAGTCGCATCGCCAGGCCCCAGGCAGTTGCGCTCTTTACGGCTGCAGGTGTGGCCAGCTTCCCGATCGTTTCGCCGGCGGACAGATCACCGCCTAGACTCGTGTAGAGCGCCTGCCCCAGCATTCCCCGGCCCGGCGCATCGATCGCTACCCAATTGCCGTGCAACGCGACCTCGACGCCACGTTCGGCGCGGAACTCCGGATTGGCACGCCAGCCTACGTCCGCAAGGAGGCATGCCGTGTGGCGGATGCGTGCCATTGCGGGCGGCTCGGTGGAGAACAACGGGGCGATCCAGCGATCGAGGAGGTCGCCATGCTCGGGAAAGCGGCCCAGCAGGCGACCCTCTTCGCGCGCGGCGACGATCAACGGGTCGAGCGCACGCGTGGCGGGCTTCAGATCGTCATACAACAGGCCCTCGCGCAGGCCATAAGCGGACACGATTGTCGTCTTGCTGCCCAGCTGACGCATCAGCACGCCAAGCAACGCTGCGGCGTCGGCAAGTGTGGCGGTACGCCCCGAGGAGAGACCGGGGATCGCCTTGAGGCGTGGCTTGGAGAGTTGCGGAATCGTTCGGCTAAGCCGCGTTATCGTCGCGGGCGTCATCGCATATTGGTGGATGATCGGTAGCGGATAGTCCGACAGTTCCATGTCGAGCCGCGCGAGCGCGCGCCACGATCCGCCGACGAGATACAACGGAAGCCCCTGCCCCTTCGCGGTCCAGCCGGCCTCGCGCACCAAGCGCGCGACGTAGCGGGCGAGCACCTTGCCGCGCTTCGCCCGGATCGGGCCGATCCGCAGCACGCCGAGAGGAAACGAGACGCGGTCCTCGATCTTGCCACGACGGACGCGGACGAGTTCGAGACTGCCACCGCCGAGATCGCCGACGATGCCATCCGCTTCAGGGATCGCGGACAAGACACCGTAGCCGGCCGCGCTGGCCTCCTGCTCGCCAGACAGCGTCTCGACGGTGAGCCCGAGTTGTTCAGCCGCGGCAATGAGTTCGCCACCATTCTTCGCATCGCGAACCGCCGCCGTGGCAACCGTGCGGAGGGTGGAGCATTCCATTTCCTTCGCCACCGCAGCGAACCGTGCGAGCGCCACGCGCGCCGTCTTCAGCGCGGACTTCTCAATCGACCCCGTCGCCGCCAGACCGCGACCGAGTCCGGCCAGCACCTTCTCGTTGAAGCGGATCGCCGGGAGCCTCGGCGGCCCCTGATACACCACCAGGCGGATCGAGTTCGAGCCGATGTCGATGATCCCGGTGCGCGGATGATCGTCGGTCTCGGTCTTGGGCGGGGAATTGCCGAACAGGATATTCGTGACGCTCATCGTTTTCGCCGGAGCGACAACGTCGGCACGGCATTGCTGGTCGCTAGCGAAGCACCACGGCCGGAGAGGGACGGGTTGGTCATGAAATACCGATGTAGGTTGAACGGACGGTCGGCGGGATCGACGCGGATATAGTCGCCGTCGGGTTGCAGTTCCCAGCTCTGTTCGTTGTCGATCAAATTGGCGACCATGACCTGATCGAGGATCTGGTCGTGGACGGTCGGGTTGAGGATCGGCAGCATATATTCGACGCGGCGATCGAAGTTCCGCGGCATCCAGTCGGCGGACGAGATGAACAGTTTCGCGCCGTCGTTGGGCAGCGCCTTCCCGTTGCCGAACGCCCAGATGCGGCTGTGTTCGAGGAACCTGCCGATCACCGATCGTACGCGGATCGTCTCGGACAATCCGGGCACGCCGGGACGAAGGCAGCAGATGCCGCGGATGATTAGGTCGATCTCGACGCCCGCCCCGCTCGCCTCGTACAGTTTTTCGATCACCGCTGGATCGACCAGCGAGTTCATCTTTGCCCATACGCCCGCCTGCTTGCCGGCTCGTGCGTTGGCGATCTCGACGTCGATCAGGTTCATCAGGTTCAGGCGAAGATCGCGTGGGCTGAGGCTGACCTTCGCCATGTCGGTCGGTTCGACATAGCCGGTGATGTAGTTGAACATCTGCGCCGCATCGCGTCCCACCGCGGCGTCGGCGGTGAAGAAGCTGAGGTCGGTATAGATCTTTGCGGTGACGGGGTGATAATTGCCGGTGCCGAAATGGCAGTAGGTGCGGAACGCCTGCCCTTCGCGGCGAACGACCAGCGACACCTTGGCGTGCGTCTTCCAGTCGATAAAGCCGTAGACAACCTGCACGCCGGCGCGCTCCAGTGCGGAGGCCCAGACCATGTTCTGCTCTTCGTCGAACCGCGCCTTCAGCTCGACGACCGCGGTGACGGACTTGCCCGCTTCTGCCGCGGTAATAAGCGCGTTGATGACCGCGGGTTGCTTGCCGGCGCGATACAGCGTCTGTTTGATTGCGACAACGTCAGGGTCGTTCGCCGCCTGTTTCAGGAATGCGAGAACCACCTCGAACGTCTCATACGGGTGGTGGACGACAATGTCCTTGGCCTTGATCGCCGCGAAGCAATCGCCGCCGAATTCGCGAATTCGCTCGGGGAATCGCGGGGTGAACGGCGGGAACTTGAGGTCGGGGCGATCCTCGTCGACCAGACCGTCGAGATCGACGATGCCGAGCAGGTTGCCGCTCTCGGTGATGATAGCGTCGGCGCCACCGAGCTCGTCCTTGAGGACCGCGGCGAGCACGTCGGGGATGCCCGTTTCGAGTTCCAGGCGGATCACGCGACCACGGCGGCGGCGCTTGATCGCGTTGGCGAAGTAGCGGACGAGGTCCTCCGCTTCCTCCTCGATCTCCATGTCGCTGTCGCGCAGGACGCGGAAACTGGCAGCGGCAAGGACTTCGTAGCCGGGGAACAGGACCGGCGCGAACCGCTTCAGGATCGATTCGATCGAGATGTAGCGTGCGGGCTCCCCGGGAAGGCGAACGAAGCGCGTCATCGTGTGCGGCAGCATCACGAGTTCGCGAACCGGCTCGTTATCCGAGCGGCGGACGAGATCGAAGATTACCGACAGGCCGCGGTTCGGGATGAACGGAAACGGATGCGCGGGGTCGAGCGCCTGGGGGGTCAGGATCGGGAAGATCTGATCGCGGAAATGCGTTTCGAGCCACTCGTCAGCTTCGCCCTCGACGGCATCGCGCCGCAGCACGAAGAGTCCGGCCTCGTCGAGGAGCACGCGCAGGTCGCCCCACACGGCCTGCTGGCTGGCCATCAGTTCGTCCGCCTCGCGGATGATCGCGGTTAGCTGCTGTCCCGCGGTAAGCCCATCCGCGGATCGCCGATCGACGTCCTGCGTCTGTTGTCCCTTCAGGCCGGCAACGCGAACCATGAAGAATTCGTCTAGGTTCGACCCCGAGATCGACAGGAAGCGGAGCCGCTCGAGCAGCGGATGCGCGGGGTTACACGCCTCCTCCAGCACGCGGCGGTTGAACGCCAGCCAGGACAGCTCGCGGTTGAAGAACCGATCGTTCGGCTCTGCGCCGATGGGATCATCGTCGTCTTCCGCTTGGCGGACGATATGTGCTGGACGGTTCATCGGGCCTCTGGGGGTCTTATGGTGGCGTGAAGAGCGGGAGGTCGAGAGCGAGTTGCGGCCGGAGGATCAGGCCAGCCTCGGTTAGTGTGGTTCGTGCTAGAGGAATGGACAAGCGCTTGCGGCGTTCCATAGCCTCCTGATCGAGCGCATCGACGGTTCGCGTTACGGTAATATGACTACGCTCGATTCTGGTCGCGAGCCAGTCGATCAGATCGGGCCGCGCGTCGAGGCTGCGGCGCTCGAACAGATGCGCGAGCAGCAGCCGCATGAGCTCGTCGTCGGGCGCGCCGATCGCTGCGATCGGGCTGGCGGCGAGACGCGAGCGGAGATCGGGCAGCTTCACCTTCCATTCCGGCGGCGCAGCGTCGGCGACGATCAGCAGCGGCTTGTGCTCCTCCTGCGCGCGGTTCCAGGCGTGGAACAGCTGCGCCTCGGGCACGCGCTCGGCATCGTCGATGATCGTGCCGCCGCTCTTCGCCGCAAAGATCCGCGCCAGCAGGCTGCGGCCCGATTTGCGCGGGCCGGTGAGGATGGCGGTCATGACGGGCCAGGTCGCGGTGTGCTCCAGCGTGTGGACCGCGCGCGAGTTGGAGGGGGTAACAAGGAAGGCGTCGTCGCGAGGGTCCGCCGGCCACCCGAGTGGCAGCGCGATTTGAGTCATCTTGGTCGCGCTCACCCTGTCGTCACGGTATCCGCGGGAAGGTCCTGCGGAAGAAGTTGGGAAACCCGGCGGATGCGGATCGTCTGGCCGGCGCCGAATACCTGATAGCCGCGGGCTTCGAGCGCGGACTTGAGCGCGACCGGATCGCCGTCATAGGCAACGCGCATCAACGATACGCCGCCGAGTGCGAGGCTGGTCGTGGCCGCCGAGCGGACGCCCGGGATCGCGCGGAGTGCGGCCTCGGTCGACGACACTGCGGTGGCTGCGGGTGTGTCGAACTGGACGATGATCGAGATACCCTCGCCGCCTGTCAACGCCGCCGTGTTGGCGTCCGCGGTCTCGTCGGTGGGCAGGTCGTCAATCACCGCGGCTTCGGGCGTTGGCGGCGGCGAGAGGCTGTAGTCGACGCGGAGCGAGCCGTTGCGACGCGCCTGCTGATACAGGTCGTCGATACGCTTCACGCCGGTGTCGAGCAGTTGCGGCAGGCCGTCGGACGTTCCTACACGGAGCGTGAAGCGGCCGATCAGGTCGTTGTCGGGGCCGTGGCGTGCTTCGAATACGCCGATCACCGGGCCGCCGGGCCATTGGCGATAGAGCTTCACGACTGGGGACAGCACGTCGCTCGCGCCATATTGGTCGAGGATCGTCCGCCACCAGCCTCGGCCGGGACGCTGCGTCTGGCCGACGTTGAGCAGGAGCGCATCGGGGCCCGAGCCTGACGGACGGACATAGTCGATGCTGCTGTTACCGGTGCGATAGCGCGCCCAGGCCTGCTGCCACTGCGTGCTCTGCTCGAATGCCTGGCCGACGCCGCCCGAATATTGGATCGGGACAACGAGCATGGGCTGCGAGCGATCGGCATAGGTCGAGATGCCGAGGAGCGATCCGGCGCGGGTGCGGTCGAACAGCACGCCTAGCTTGGCGATGTAGCGCAACGGGCCGATCTGTTCGTTCTCGACGACGATTCCCGAGACCAGCGAATCGAGCGTGCCGTCGGAGACGAGGCCACCACCACCGCCGAGACGGTTCGACAATTGTACCCAGGCCTTGCGCTGGGCGAGCCGCCAGCCGCCGTAGCGGGCTGCGGCGGCGGTCTTGCCCGCGACGTCGACGGTGACGCCGCTCACCTCGTACGCGCTGCCGCTGTCGACCGGGGCTGCGCCGCGGCTGCCGCCCTCGATCTGCGCGAGCACGGCTCCACCGCTGAGCAGGAGAGCGGCGCCGGCTAGGGCTGTGGGGAGGGTACGGATACGCATCAAGCGGGCCTTTTGGCGAAGCAGACGTGGAAATCCAAGCGCGATGTGGCTAGCAGCACCGATCATGACCGATACGCCAGACTCCGCCACTCCCGACACGGGCTCCTATACATACGCTCAAGCAGGCGTTTCGATCGCCGCGGGCAACGCGTTGGTTCGCGCGATCGCGCCGCTTGCGCGCTCGACGCGGCGGCCGGGCGCGGATGCCGATCTCGGTGGGTTCGGCGGCATGTTCGACCTGAAGGCTGCGGGGTTCGTCGACCCGTTGCTTGTCGCGGCCAACGACGGTGTCGGGACGAAGTTGAAACTGGCGATCGAGTGGGACCGGCATGAGGGCGTGGGCGTCGACCTGGTCGCGATGTGCGTCAACGACCTGATCGTGCAAGGTGCCGAGCCGCTGTTCTTTCTCGATTATTATGCGAGCGGGAAGCTCGATGCCGCCGTTGCAGAGCGCGTTGTCGCCTCGATCGCGGAAGGGTGCAAGACCGCCGGCTGCGCGCTCATCGGGGGCGAGACCGCCGAGATGCCGGGTATGTACGCGGACGGCGATTACGACCTCGCGGGCTTCTGCGTCGGTGCGGTCGAGCGGAACAATGTGCTGACCGGGCGCGAGATCGCTTCGGGTGACGTGATGCTCGGATTGGCGTCGTCGGGCGTACATTCGAACGGGTTCTCGTTGGTTCGGCGCCTTGCCGCCGATCGTAGTTGGAAGCTCGATCGCCCCGCGCTGTTCGACCAGGACCGGTTGCTGATCGATCATCTCATGGCGCCGACTCGGATCTACGTCGCCAGCCTGCTGCCGTTGCTGCGCGAGCGCCGGATCAAGGGACTGGCGCATATTACGGGCGGTGGCCTGCTCGAGAACATCCCGCGCGTGCTGCCCGACGGCGTGCATGCGGTGGTCGATGCGGACGCGTGGGAGCAGTCGCGGCTGATGGCGTTCCTGCAGGCGCAGGGTGCGATCGAGCCGGAGGAGATGGCGCGGACGTTTAACTGCGGGATCGGCATGGTCGTGATCGTCAGTGCCGACGAGGCTGAGGCGGTTACCGCGGCGCTTCAGGCGGCGGACGAGACGGTGTTCACGATCGGGCAAATCGAGACTGGGGCGCATGGCTGCACGGTTCGTGGGTCGGCGGGCACGTGGAGCGCGCGCGAGGACTGGACCGCGACGCATGGCTGACAAGACGCGCGTCGGCGTGCTGATCTCGGGGCGCGGATCGAACATGATGGCGCTGGTCGGCGCATCGCGTGCGGCGGAGTGCCCGTATGAGATCGCGCTGGTGGCGTCGGACAAGCCGGATGCGGCTGGGCTCGCATGGGCGCGGTCGGAGGGAGTGGCGACGTTTGCGCTGTCGCCCAAGGGTTTGGGGAAGCCGGCTTACGAGGCGGCGATAGATGCGGCGTTGCGCGAGGCCGGCGTCGAGATCGTCGCACTGGCAGGTTATATGCGGTTGCTGTCGGACGGGTTCGTGGCGGCGTGGCGTGACCGGATCGTCAACATCCATCCGTCGCTGCTGCCCAAGTACAAGGGGCTCGACACACACGCGCGGGCGATCGCGGCGGGGGATGCGGTCGGCGGGTGCTCGGTGCATGTCGTGACCGAGGAACTCGATGGCGGTGTGGTGCTGGGGCAGGCCGAGGTGCCGATCCTTGCTGGCGACGATGCTGATGCGCTTGCGGAGCGCGTGCTGGCGGCGGAACATGCGCTGTACCCGAAGAGCTTGGCGGAGTTCGTGACGCGATGACCGATCTGTCTCCCCTCGACCGCGTTCGTGCGGCGGCGCTTGCATTGCCCGAGACCGAAGAGAAGGTTTCACACGGCCAGCCGACCTTCTTCGTGGCCGACAAGCAGTTCGCGCAGTTCCGCGCGGATCATCACGGCGATGGACTGACGGTCGTGTGCGTGAAGACCAGCGGCACCGATGAACAGGCAACGCTGATCAAGGCGAACCCGACGGTGTATTCGCAACCGGCTTATCTTGGCGCTACCGGTTGGGTCGGAATGAATGTTGCGTGCGATCCGGATTGGGCTTTGGTCGAGGACCGGATCGCGCGGAGTTGGGAACTGGCGGCTCCTGCCCGCTTGCTGGAGGCTGGCGGGCGATGAGCACCGAGACTCCGACCGAACGCCGCGAGGCTGCGGCGACGCGCCGCCGCTGGGTGACGCTGGCCGAGGTCGTCGCGGTCGCGGGCGTGTTGATTGCGGCGCTCACGCTGTGGACCAACTGGTCGGATCACCGCGCGAACGAGGCCGACAAGATCGCCGCGCAGTCGAGTGCGGCGCGCGAGCGGACGAAGATCGATCTCTCTGCGATCGTGCAGGATGGCGGCAGCACGCTGTTGCTGAAGGATGCGCGACATGATCTTCAGGACGTGACCATCACCTTCCCGCGGGCGCTGGGCGTCTCGCCGCAGCGGCCGCCTGCCGAGCCGGTTATCGATGCGTCGTGGTTTTCGGCACCGTTGTTGAAGCTTACCGATGGCGGGTCGGATGATCGTGCGGGACGGCTGCCGGTGCTGGTCAGCGTGCAGTATTTCGATGGGGATACGACGCGGTCGGCTAGCGGGATCTACGATGTGATCTGGAAGACGCATGGTCGCAGGATACTGGGTCGCTCGTTCAAGCTCGAGGGACTGCGGGTTCGCCAGCTTGGCGGGGATCGGGCGAAGCTCGATGCGATCTGGGCGAAAGAGAGGCCGGCGGCTTGACCACCACCCCGGCGAAGGCCGGGGCCCAATTGGGAAACGTTTGCTAACGGAGTGCGGCGCGCTGTTACTATGGCCTTGCCACTTGGGCCCCGGCCTTCGCCGGGGTGGTATCGTTGCAGTGCGATGGGGCGCTTTCGCCACCGAACCTCAAACCGCTCGCGCGTAGACTGGGTCTTCGTGGAGGGTGGTGCCGACCGTAAACTGGCGGGCGCCGATTACCTTGAAGCCTTGGCGTTCGTAGAAGGTTCGGGCTCGAGCGTTCTGGTCCCATACGCCCAGCAGGATGCGGGTTCGCTCGTGCGAGGCGGCGTCTTCCAGGGCGCGGGCCATCAGGGCGACGCCTAGGCCGGTGCCTTGGGCTTGTTTCATCAGGTAGATGCGGCGGAGTTCTATGTCCGCGGGGCCGGGTTCGATCGGGAAGTCCGGCGCGGCCAAAACCGTGTAGCCGATCGGCGCGTGACCGGGCTCGTATTCAGCCATGGTGACGATCGTCGCGGGATCGGCCAGCCACGTCTCGAACGTGGCGATGCTATTCTTCATCGTGCAGTGGGCGACGATGTCGGCCCCGCTCAGCACGGTCGCGTAGGTATCGAGGAACGTGGCGGATGCGACGAGCGATAGCGCGGGCGCATCGCCCGGCTCAGCCCGTCGCAGCCGCCAGGTCATCAGCCGACGATTTCTTCGGGCTTGAAGAAGTACGCGATCTCGATCTCGGCGTTCTCGTCCGAATCCGAACCGTGCACCGAGTTCGCTTCGATCGACTCGGCGAGTTCCTTGCGGATCGTGCCGGGCTCGGCGTTGGCGGGGTTGGTGGCGCCCATGATGTCGCGGTTGCGCTGCATCGCATTCTCGCCTTCGAGAACCTGGACGACGACCGGACCCGAAATCATGAACGAGACGAGCTCGCCGAAGAACGGACGCTCCTTGTGGACAGCGTAGAAGCCCTCGGCCTGCTCGCGGGTCATCTGGATGCGCTTCGAAGCGACGACACGCAAGCCGGCTTCCTCGAGCATCTTGGTGACCGCACCGGTCAGGTTGCGGCGGGTTGCGTCGGGCTTGATGATCGAAAAGGTACGGTTCGCGGCCATGATGGTCACGGGCTCCTGTGTTGACGGTAATCGGATGCGCGGCGCTTAGGCGGGGCACGCGCCTAAAGCAACCTATGCGGCCTGTTCCCAGCGGCCGGAGTCGTTCTGCTTCCAGTAGCGGCGCTCGACACCGTCGTGGTCGGCGAGCGCCTTCCAGGCGAGGCGGGCTTCGCGGATGGCTTCGTCGTCGAAGATGTGGAAGGCGCGGTCAAAGGTTAGGATAAGGTCACGCCAACGACCGTCTACCACCGCGACGTTGCGGGCGGCGTTGGCGGGGGCGGTTTCTTGGATATCTTGAGCGATTAGAATGGGTTGGGCGGTGTCGTCGTTGCTGCCGGCTTGCGCGTGGGGGAGGAAGCTCTCGGGGGCGTAGGACCAGAGGAGGCGATCGAGGGCGACGCGTTGTTCCTGAGGTTCGGCGACTATCAGGAGGCGGCCGCCGGTTGCGACGACGCGCTCGGCGATGCGTGGGAGGACGCGGTCAAGGGGGCTGGTTAGGTGGTAGAAATCGACCTGCATTGTTTCCATCCCCTGCCCAACCCACTTCGTCATCCTGACGAACGTCAGGACCCAGAGCCTCAGAGCGCATCGTTTGGTATCCTGGGTCCTGACTTTCGTCAGGATGACGGGAGGGAGTTGGATTCCCCCTACCCGCCGTTCAGCCCTTGAATCAGCCCTCGAAATTATCGGCGACGAACTGGTCGAGCAGGCGCACGCCGTAGCCGGTTGCGCCCTTGTCGTGGTTGGTGCCGGGCTTGTCGGACCAGACCATGCCGGCGATGTCGAGATGCGCCCACTTCACGCCTTCATCGACGAAGCGCTTGATGAACTGCGCCGCGGTGATCGAGCCGGCGCCGCGGGGGCCGACGTTCTTCATGTCGGCGATCGGCGAATCGATCAGCTTGTCGTAGGCGGGCGACAGCGGGAAGCGCCAGAGCGTGTCGCCGGTGGTCTTGCCAGCCGCAATCAACTGATCCGCCAGCGCGTCGTCGTTAGCAAAGATGCCGCCATTCTCGGTACCGAGTGCGACGATCATCGCCCCCGTGAGCGTGGCGAGATCGACGATCGTGGTCGGCTTGTGCGCCTGCTGCACCCAGGTCACGCAATCGCAGAGCACCAAACGGCCCTCGGCGTCGGTGTTGAGCACTTCGATCGTCTGGCCCGACATCGAGGTGATGACGTCGCTCGGGCGCAGCGCGGCGCCGTCGGGCATGTTCTCGACCAGACCCATGACGCCGACGACGTTCGCCTTGGCCTTGCGGCTGGCGAGCGCCTTCATCGCCCCGGCGACGGCCCCTGCCCCGCCCATGTCCCACTTCATGTCTTCCATGCCCGCGCCGGGCTTGATCGAAATGCCGCCCGAATCGAACGTCACGCCCTTGCCGACGAACGCCAGCGTCGGCGCATCAGCGCCCGCGCCGTTCCACTTCAGTGCAAGGATGCGCGCTTCACGACGCGAACCCTGGCTGACGCCGAGCAGCGAGCCCATGCCGAGCTCGGTCATCTGCGCCTCGTCGAGCACGGTGATCTCGAGCCCGAGACCCTCGACGTCCTTCGTCACCTTCTCGACAAAGCTCTCGGGATAGACGACGTTCGGCGGCGACGTGACCAGCCAGCGCGTCAGGTCCAACCCGCCCGAGACTGCAGCCTGTTCGGCCCACGCCGCATCGGTGCCGTCGGGTGCGCCGGCGATGGTCATCTCCGTCAGCGTCGGCTTTGACTTTTCGGCCAGCTTGGTCCGGTACGTGTCGTAGCGCCATGCGCGCTGGAGGGCGGCGGCAGCAAAGTGCGCGGCAGACTTTGCCGTCGGCGTGGCGCCAGCCGAGAGATCGGCAACGACCGAGGTTGCGCCCGAGGTCAGCAGGCGTGCAGTGATCGCACCGCCGGCCTTCTCCCAATCGGCAGTCTCGCCAGCGCCGACTCCGACCAGCAACACCTGGCGAACGGCGCCATCGACCGGCACGAACAGCTCGACGACCGACCCCGCCTCGCCCACGAACCGTGCCGCGCGCCCCGCGCTGGTCGCCACCGCTTCGGCATCGCCGCCGATCGCGCTCCAGGTGATGCTGGCCACGCCGTCTCTCGCAACCGGTACGGCGATGATCGGGGCGTTGGCGGGAACGGTCGGGGCGAAGACGATCTGCATGGAGAAACCTCGGGAAGCTTTTGAACGGATGTGCGTACGCCATAAGTTGATGCCGCGGGTCCGGCAAAGCAAGGTGGTCCCCCTCACTGCCCGGTGATTGCAGCGACACGCTGGGATGAGATTGCAGCGAAGCCCCGGTGATGCGATAGGCGGGCTATATGGCGGCAAACGGCTGCCCAGTGCCAAAGGGGTTGGTTCGGATCGTGTTGCGTATCAACCTTTTGACCGGTTGCGCCCTTTCGCTCGTGCTGTCGGCCGGACTGGCCGCGGCCCCGGCGCAGGCCCAGGATTTCCAGAACCGCCCGGTCGCGCCACCGGTGGCCGACGCCCCCGTACCCAATGCGCCGGCCACGACGCCTGCCGAGGACCAGGTGCAGTTCAGTTCGACGGCGCTGGAATACAACACCAACACCGATATCGTCACCGCGACCGGCGAAGTCCGCATGTTCCGCCAGGGCAGTCGCCTGCGCGCCGACAAGGTCGTGTGGAACCGCAAGACAGGCAAGGTCGTCGCGACCGGCAACATCGCGGTCACCAACCCCGAGGGCGACATCGCCTATGGTGACGAGATCAACCTGACCGATTCGCTGAAGGACGGCGTAGTCGACAACATGCTCGTCGTGCTCGAACAGGGCGGACGGCTCGCCGCCGAACAGGGCACGCGCGACGCCGATGGTACGGTCAACCTGCGCACCGCGGCCTACACACCGTGCAGCGTCACGAACACGGCGGGCTGTCCGAAGGACCCGTCGTGGAAGATCACCGCGGTCCGCGTCACCTATCGCCCCGAGCGGAAACGCATCTACTACAACGGCGCGCGCCTGCACCTGTTCGGCCTGCCCAGCCTGCCGCTGCCCAAATTCTCGAACCCGGTCGGCGGCGAGAGCGACAGCGGGCTGCTGTCGCCCAACGGCGGATACAGTCGCGTCAACGGCCTAGAAGTCAGCGTCCCGTATTATTTTAAGATCGCGCCCAACCAGGCGCTGGTCGTCACGCCGCACATCTACAGCAGCGTGTTGCCGATGGCGCAGGTGGATTATTCCGCGCTCAGCACCAAGGGGGCGTTCCGCGTCCGCGCCTATGCGACCGAAAGCCGCCGCAGCGACGACCTGACGACCGCTGTTTCGACCGATACCGAGATGGCATTCCGAGGCTATGTCGACGGCGTGGCGCGGTATCAGCTCTCGCCCAACTGGACCGCGAGCGGATCGCTTCGCCTGACCACCGATCGCACGTTCCTGCGGCGGTACGACATCTCGCGCGACGACCGGTTGCGGACCACCGCCAGCCTTGAGCGGATCGACGATACCAGCTATTTCGCGGTCAGCGGCTGGTATGCGCAGACCCTGCGCGTCGACGACAGCCAAGGGCAGCAGCCGATCGCGCTGCCTGAAATCGATTATCGCAAGCGGTTCGACGACGGCCTGGTCGGCGGTAAGTTCCAGCTCCAGCTCAACACACTGGCGCTGACCCGCACCGATGGACAAGATACGCAGCGTGCGTTCGCCAGCCTGCAATGGGACCTGCGCCGGCTGACCAACTGGGGCCAGGAAGTCACCTTCACGGCGTTCGCGCGTGGCGACCTGTACAACACCAACGATACGCTCGCGACGACCAACGTCAGCTATCGCGGTCTCGAAGGGTTCAGCCAGCGGGCGATCGGTGCGGTCGCGGTCGACGTGAAATGGCCGTTCATCGGCACGTTTCTGGGTGGCACGCAGCGTTTCACGCCACGCGTTCAGTTGGTCGCCGCGCCGAAGGTCGCGAACATAACGCTGCCGAACGAGGATTCGCGCGCGGTCGATCTCGACGACACGAACCTGTTCTCGCTCAATCGCTTCGCCGGCTATGACCGCTTCGAGGATTCGTCGCGTGCGACCTATGGCGGCGAATGGGCGTTCGACCTGCCCGGCATCAGCTTCACGACGAATGTCGGACAGAGCTATCGGTTGAGCACGCGCCCGACGATCCTGCCCGATGGGACCGGGCTCAGCGATCGCTTTTCCGATATCGTCGGGCGGACCGAACTGCGCTTCCGGGATTTCGTCTCGATCGTCCACCGCTACCGGCTGGACAAGGACGGGTTTGCGATCCGTCGCAACGAGCTGGACGCGACGATCGGTTCGCGGGCGACCTATGTGCTGCTCGGCTATCTCAAGCTGAACCGCAACATCGACGCCTCGATCGAGGATCTGCGCGACCGCGAGGAAATCCGCGCGGCCGGCCGCGTGCAGTTCGCGCGCTTCTGGTCGGCGTTCGGGTCGGCGGTGGTCGATCTGACGAACAAGTCGGAAGATCCGCTATCCGTCAGCGACGGCTTCACGCCGATCCGTCACCGCCTGGGCTTCCAGTACGAGGACGACTGCCTTCGCCTGGGCGCGACCTGGCGGCGGACCTACAACGACACGGGCGACGCGCGGAAGGGCAACAGCTTCCTGTTGACGCTGGCCTTCACCAATCTCGGCCGCTAAGCCCGCATTCAGCTACGATGAGGCAAGCCTTGCCGGATGCGTCGCCATGACGTGACGACGCGGTCCGCTAGGCCGATGATGGGATATCGACACTTGAAGCATGATGTTCGACTGGCAGCGCGTGGCAGCCGTGTGATCGGGACGGTCGTCCTGGCAGCGCTCGCGGCGAGCGCGATTGCGCAGACTGCGCCGCGTTCGGCACCTACTCCGTCCAAGCGGGCCGCGTCCAAGGCGGTCCGGTCCCAGCCTGCCCCGTCCCAGCCCGCCCCATCTCAGCCAGCAGCCGACCAAGCCGGCTCGGGTCAGACGGTGCAGGATCAGAGCGTACCGGACAATACCGGCCTCGACATCCCGACCAACCTCCAGATCTTCGGTAAGGTCGATCCCAACGTTCGCAAGCCGACCGCGGTCGTCAACGACACGGTGATCACCGGTACCGATGTCGACCAGCGGGTCGCGCTCGTGGCTATGGCGAACGAAGCCAAATTGTCGGCCGAGGATCGCGAACGGCTGAAGCTGCAGGTGCTGCGCCAGCTGATCGACGAGACGCTCGAGATCCAGGAGGCGAAGACCGCCGATATCACGATCACGCCCGCCGAACTGACGCAGAGTTTCGACGGCGTGGCCAAGCGCTTCAACCGGACGCCCGCAGCGATGCGTACTTTCCTGCGCGAGTCGGGATCGTCGGAGCGGTCGCTGCGGCGTCAGATCGAAGGCGAACTTGCGTGGCAGCGTTACCTGCGGCGCCGGGTCGAGCCGTTCGTCAACGTCGGCGATGAAGAAGTGAAGTCGATCATCGATCGTCTTCAGGCGGCAAAGGGTACCGACGAGTTCAACCTCAAGGAAATCTATCTCGCGGCGACGCCGGCGAACGGCCAGCAGGTCTACGCGAACGCCAAGCAGATCCTTCAGGAAATCCAGAAGGGCGCGCAGCCGTTCGAATATTTCGCGCGTCAGTTTTCCGAGGCATCGACCCGGGCGGTCGGCGGCGATCTCGGCTGGATCCGTGCGGCGACCCTGCCGGGTCCGCTGTCCGAGGCCGCGACGTCGATGCAGGTCGGCCAGGTGGCCGGACCGATCGAAGTGCCGGGTGGATATTCGATCCTGTATCTGACCGACAAGCGCCAGGTGCTGACGGCGGATCCGCGCGACGCCAAGCTCAGCCTGAAGCAGCTGACGCTACGCTTCCCGCCCAACACCAACCAGGCACAGGCGACTGCGCGCGCGCAGGTGTTCGCCAAGGCGACGCAGGACCTGCGCGGTTGCGGTACGGTCGAGAAGGTTGCAGCCGGGATCGGTGCCGATGTGGTCGACAACGACACGGTGCGCATCCGCGACCTTCCGCCGCAGCTTCAGGAGATCATGCTGAAGCTGCAGGTCGGCCAGTCGACCCCGCCGTTCGGCTCTGCGGAACAGGGCGTGCGCGCGCTGGTGCTGTGCGGTCGCGACGAAGCGGCCGGCGGTTCGGTGCCGAATTCGGAACAGATCCAGGGGCAGCTCGAACAGCAGCGCGTCAATCTGCGTGCGCAGCAGAAGCTGCGCGATCTGCGGCGCGATGCGGTCGTGGATTATCGTTGAGCTTGGCCGCGAGATGACCGGCGTGCGGCCGCTTGCGATTTCGATGGGCGATCCTGCGGGAATCGGGCCGGAGATCATCGCGAAGGCTTGGGACGCCCGGAACACGCATGCCCTGCCGCCTTTCGTCGCGGTCGGCGATGCGCGCGCGATCGAGCGGGTATGGGCCGGACCGATCGCACGGATCGCCGATCTCGGCGAGGCGGTCGCGGCCTTTGCGTCCGCGCTGCCCGTGTTGACGGTTGGCGATGGCGGGGAAATCGTACCCGGGCATCCCGATGCGGACGGTGCGCGCTGTGCCTTGCATGCGCTGGAGCTTGCCGTCGGGCTCGTCCGTACCGGCGCGGCGCGCGCGCTGGTGACGGGACCGGTGTCGAAGTCACAATTGTATGCGATCGGCTTCACGCATCCTGGGCAGACCGAGTTCGTTGCCGAGCGCTACGGTGTCTCGGGCGACAATGCGGTGATGATGCTCGCCGGGCCTTCGCTGAAGGTCGTGCCGATCACCACGCATATCCCGCTGAATGCGGTTGCCGGTGCGCTGTCGATCGAACTGATCCTGGCGAAATCACGCGCGACCGCGCGCGGGTTGTCCAAGAATTTCGGGATCGCCAATCCGCGGCTCGCCTTTGCGGGGCTCAATCCGCATGCCGGCGAACAGGGTGCGCTTGGGCGCGAGGAGATCGAGATCCTTGCGCCGGCGATCGCGATTTTGCGTGACGAGGGCATCGATGCGACGGGGCCGTTCGCGGCGGACACGATGTTCCATCCGCGCGCACGGACGGGCTACGACGTGGTGATGTGCTGTTATCACGATCAGGCGCTGGTGCCGCTGAAGACGATCCATTTCGACGAGGGCGTCAACATGACGCTGGGGTTGCCGATCGTGCGAACGTCGCCGGATCACGGCACCGCGTTCGCGATCGCCGGCAAGAACCTTGCCGAGCCCGGCGCGATGATCGCCGCGATCGCGATGGCGGGCCAAGCGGCCGACCGGCGCGCGCTGACCGCCGCCTGCAAGTCGTGAGCGATGCGGTGACAGACCTGCCGCCGCTGCGCGAGGTGATCGCGCGGTACGGGTTGAACGCGAGCAAGGCGCTGGGGCAGAATTTCCTGTTCGACATGCAGTTGCTGAAGCGCATCGCGGCGGTGCCGGGCGACTTGCGCGACGCTGAAGTGCTTGAGGTCGGGCCGGGGCCCGGTGGCCTTACGCGCGCGCTGCTCGCGGCAGGTGCGCGGGTGACGGCGATCGAGCGAGACCGACGCTGTATACCGGCGCTGGCAGAGCTTGGCGAGGCGTATCCGGGGCAGCTTCGCGTGATTGAGGGCGACGCGATGGACATCGACGCGCGCACGCTGTTCGAGGGCAAGCCGCACATCGTCTCGAACCTGCCGTATAATATCGGCACGGCGTTGCTGGTCGGGTGGCTGTCGGCGTCGTGGTTGCCGTGGTGGCAGTCGTGCACGCTGATGTTCCAGAAGGAAGTGGCCGAGCGGATCGTCGCGAAGACGAACGACGATCATTACGGGCGACTGGCGGTACTGGCGCAGTGGCGCTCGACCGCGCGGATCGCGATGCCGGTGCATCGGTCGGCGTTCACGCCGCCGCCTAAGGTGATGTCCGCGGTGGTGCATCTGGTGCCGGTGGAGGCACCGGAAGGGGTGAACTTCGCAGTCTTGGAGCGGCTGACCGGGGCGGCGTTCGGGCAGCGGCGCAAGATGTTGCGGCAGAGTCTGAAGGGCGTGCCGGGGGCACTCGATGCGCTGGAGCGGATCGGGGTGGAGGCTACGCGACGGGCCGAGACGTTGTCGGTCGCGGATTTTACAGCATTGGCGCGCGAGACCCGCTGATCTCCTCCCCTCCCTGGCAGGGAGGGGGGCGCGTCAGTCCTTGGCGGCGACCGGGGTCTTCTCGACCTGCGCCGTGGCGATCGGCGGGCCCTTGGCGATTACCGCGGCTAACTGCGTGGCCTCGGGGCACACGCCCTTGCAGAGCGTCCGGATCTTTACGAGATTGTCCTTCGCGCGGACCACGGCGCCCTTGGCGACCAGAGCCTCGCCCTGCCCTTTCAGCGCGGCGACGTCGTTCGGCTCCAGAAGCAAAGCCTCACGGTACAGGCGGATCGCCTTGCCTGGCAGGTCACGCGTTTCTGCGACGCGTGCCAGCAGGAGGAACGCCGCACGATTGCGCGGATCGACCGCGACCGACGTTTCGAGCACATCCGTCGCGCCGTCGAGGTTACCCGCAGCGACCAGCGAACGCCCTTGCGCCAGCAACTGCATCGAGCGCGCGTCGATCTGGGCGTCGGGGCGTTGCCCGCTGAGCGAAGTCGACACGCATATGACGGTCAGCGCGGCGGCAAGGGCAACGGACGAAAAACGCATCATCGTCTCCAGGCGGGATACAGGTTTGGCCGTGAGTTGAGCCATAGGTCGGCTGGCTAGCACGCAGCCCGGAGGCGCGCGACAAAAAAGCCGTCGGTGCCGTCGCGGCCGGGCTCCAAGCGGACGCCGTGGCCGTGCTTCGCGCCGGCGGGGAGCGTCAACGGCTCGGTCGTCCAGCCGGGATGCGCGTTCAGGAACCAGGTGACCTGGTCCGTTCCTTCGGCGTCGAGCAGCGAGCAGACGATGTAGACGAGCGCGCCGCCGGGCTTGACCAGCGTGGCTGCGACCGAGAGGACCTGCTGCTGCGTCGATTGCAACCGTGAGACGCGGTCGGGGGTGAGACGCCAGCGCGCCTCAGGATTGCGCCGCCAGGTGCCGGTGCCCGAGCACGGGGCATCGACCAGCACGCCGTCCGCGCGGCGTGCCCATTCGCTGAGCGCTTCGATCTCACGCGTCGGGTTGAGCAGGCGGCTCTCAACGATCGTCGCGCCGGCGCGCGTGGCGCGAGGAGCAAGGCGCGAGAGGCGGTTGCGGTCGGTATCGCAGGCGAGGATCACGCCTTCGTTCTTCATCGTAGCGGCGAGTGCGAGGGTCTTGCCGCCGGCGCCGGCGCAGAGATCGACGATCCGCTCGCCGGGCTTCGCTTGCATCGCGAGACCGACGAGCTGGCTGCCTTCGTCCTGCACTTCGAGCGCGCCTTCGTTGAAGAGCGGGAGTGCCTCGACGTTGGTGCCTGTGGGCAGGCGGATGCCGTCGGGGGCATGCGGGGTGGCTTCGGCGTCGGGCAGTGCTGCGAGGACGGTCGCGCGGTCGGCGATCAGCGTGTTGACGCGGAGATCGAGCGTAGCGCGGCCGGCTAGGTCTGTAAGGGCGGCACCGTCGAGGCCGGAGGCGCGGAGGGCCTTGCTCAGCCACTGCGGGGCGACGCCCGCGCGAGCGCGGGGTTCATCCTTGGCGATCGGGGCGGGCGCGTGGGTGGAGCCGTCGAAGGTTGCCGCGACTTCCGGATCGGCGTCGGCGACGAGGAGCATCGCGGTGCGACCATTTTCGGGGCGGTCTCCGGCCTTGCGGATCGCGGCGTAGACGAGTTCGCGGACGGCGCGGCGGTCCTTGGAGCCGGCGTAGCGGCGGGTCTGGAAATAGCGCGCGATCAGCGTGTCGGCGGCGGCGCCGGACTCACGGGCGGCGGCGATGATCTGGTCGAGGAGTTCGATCGCGGCCTGGGTGCGTGCGGGGGGAGTCACTTCTGGGCTCCCGACTTCGCGTGGGTTCGGGGGGAGGCTTGGTACGGAGTGTTCGTCATCATCCCCTCCCCTAGCCCCTCCCGCGCGCGGGAGGGGAATAATTTCGGGAATTGGGGCGGTCGTTTGGTTAGCACCCTTTCCCTCCGTCATCCCGGCGGACGCCGGGACCCATGGACACGGCGTACCCGGCGATAGCGTGCAACCACCACCCAAACCGCAACCATGGGGCCCGGCATTCGCCGGGATGACGAAAAATGAAATGAGAGCGTTGGATAAGAGGAGCGAGCGCGGATAGCGGAGATCCCCGCGAATAGTCGCGGGCTCTGGCCACGACGGCGATTATGGCGCCACGTAGCGACGGGAACGACGATCTCCCCTCCCTGAAAGGGAGGGGTTGGGGGTGGGTTGGCTTGTTTTAGCCACCGGCAGACGAGCTTGAGGAAGCCGACCCACCCCCGGCCCCTCCCTTTCAGGGAGGGGGGAAGTTCCCGGCCTCAGCGCGTCGGGTAGTTCGGTGCTTCCCGGGTGATCGTCACGTCGTGGACATGGCTCTCCATAAGCCCGGCGCCAGTAATCTGCACGAACTCCGCCCGCGCCTGGAGATCCGGGATCGTCGCCGAACCGGTATAGCCCATCGCCGCCTTGATGCCGCCGACCAGCTGGTGGACGACATCCCTCGCCGGGCCCTTGTATGCGACCTGCCCCTCGATACCTTCGGGGACGAGCTTTAGCTGGTCCTTGATGTCGCCCTGGAAATAGCGATCCGCCGACCCGCGGCCCATCGCGCCGACCGAGCCCATGCCGCGGTACGATTTGTACGCACGGCCCTGATACAGGAACGTCTCGCCGGGGGCCTCGTCGGTGCCCGCGAGCAACGAGCCGATCATTACGGTCGAAGCGCCGGCTGCGAGCGCCTTGGCCATGTCGCCCGAGGTGCGGATGCCGCCGTCGGCGATCACCGGCACGCCAGCCTTGTGGCCTGCCTCCGCGCAATCCATCACGGCGGTCAGCTGCGGCACACCGACGCCGGCGACGACACGCGTGGTGCAGATCGAGCCCGGGCCGATGCCGACCTTGATCCCGTCCGCGCCTGCGCCGATCAGCGCGCGCGTCGCTTCGCCGGTCGCGACGTTGCCCGCCACCACCTGCACCGAGTTCGACAGCTTCTTCACCCGCTCGACCGCACGGCCGACGTCGCGGTTGTGGCCGTGCGCGGTGTCTATCACGATCAGGTCGCAGCCCGCGTCGACCAGCTGTTCGGTCCGGTCGAAGCCCTTGTCGCCGACCGTCGTCGCCGCCGCGACGCGCAGGCGGCCCGCCTCGTCCTTGGTCGCATCGGGGAACATCACCGCCTTCTCGATGTCCTTGACGGTGATCAGGCCGACGCAGCGATAGTCGTTATCGACCACCAGCAGCTTCTCGATGCGACGGGCGTGGAGCAGGCGGCGCGCCTCTTCCTTGCCGACTTCGGTCGAGACGGTGGCGAGGTTCTCGTGCGTCATCAACTCGCTGACGGGCTGCTTCGGATCGCCCGCGAACCGCACGTCGCGGTTGGTGAGGATGCCGACAAGCTTGCCGTCCGCTTCCACCACCGGGATGCCGCTGATACGGTGACCCGACATGAGGGCCTGCGCCTCGCCGAGAGTCGCGGTCGGCTTGATCGTGATCGGGTTGACCACCATGCCCGACTCGAACCGCTTGACCTGACGGACTGCGATGACCTGCTCCTCGACGGTCAGGTTGCGATGGAGCACGCCGATGCCGCCGAGCTGCGCCATGGCGATCGCCATGTCGGCTTCGGTGACGGTGTCCATCGCGGACGAGAGGATCGGGATGTTGAGCGCGATGCCGCGCGTCAGCTGAGTCCGGGTATCGGCCTGGCTTGGCAGCACGTCCGATTCCCCCGGATACAGGAGGACGTCGTCGAAAGTGAGGCCGAGGCGGATATCCATGAGAGCTGCCGTTCCTGGGTGTGAGGTGGCGCGCCATGTAACCAAAGGCGCGGCGTACGGCTAGGCCCTGTCGCGCGCGACGTGCTATAGCGGTGCGATACACGGATGGGGGATTGTTCGATGGGCCTAATCGTTGCCGCGCTCCTGCTGGCGCTGGTGCTGCTGTACCTCTTCACCAGCATAAAGATCGTCCATCAGGGCTATCAATACACGATCGAGCATTTCGGCCGCTTCACCACGGTCGCGCGGCCCGGGTTCAATTTCTATCCGGCGTTCTTCTACCGCGTCGGGCGGAAGGTGAACATGATGGAGCAGGTGATCGACATCCCCGGCCAGGAGATTATCACCAAGGACAATGCGATGATCTCGACCGATGGGGTCGTGTTCTTCCAGGTGCTCGACTCGGCCAAGGCGGCGTACGAGGTGTCGGACCTGTACCAGGCGCTGTTGCAGCTCACGACGACCAACCTGCGGACGGTGATGGGCTCGATGGACCTCGACGAGACGCTGTCGAAGCGCGACGAGATCAATGCGCGGCTGCTGAACGTGGTGGATCACGCGACGACGCCTTGGGGGGTGAAGATCACCCGCGTCGAGATCAAGGACATCCGCCCGCCCGCCGACATCGTCAACGCGATGGGGCGGCAGATGAAGGCCGAGCGCGAGAAGCGGGCTAACATCCTGGATGCGGAGGGTTCGCGGGCGTCCGAAATCCTGCGCGCCGAGGGGCAGAAGCAAGCGCGGATTCTCGAGTCCGAGGGGCGCAAGGAGTCGGCGTTCCGCGATGCCGAGGCGCGTGAGCGGGCGGCGGTGGCGGAGGCTTCGGCGACGCGCGCGGTGTCGCAGGCGATCGAGGAGGGTGGCGCGCAGGCGATCAATTACTTCATCGCGCAGAAATATGTTGAGGCGATCGGGAAGTTCGCCACGTCTCCGAATGCGAAAACGATCCTGTTCCCGGTCGAGGCTACGCAGTTGATGGGAACGCTTGGCGGGATTGGTGAGCTGGCGAAGGATGCGTTGCGCGATGCAGTCGCGTCTCCACCCGCCAAGCCCGCGGCGCGTGGGCCGTTCGAGTTGTCGAAGTCGGCCGAGGTTCCGAAGAGCTGATGGACGGGCTTGACGTGATTGGCGGTGCGGCTGGCGCGTGGCTGATCGCAGCGCTGGTGCTGGGGATCGCCGAGCTTGCGGTGCCGGGGGTGTTCCTGGTGTTCCTCGCTATCGCTGCGGCGGTGACGGGTGCTGCGGTGTTCGCGTTGCCGGACTTGCCGGGGGAGGTTCAATTAGGCGCGTTCGCGGTTTGGAGTGCGGTTACGGTGCTGATCGGGAAGCGCTGGTACCGGGATTATCCGGTCGAGGGCGGGGATCCGATGTTGAACGATCGCTCCGCGCGGCTGGTGGGTCAGGTTGTGGTGGTGGAGACGGCGATCGTTGGTGGGCGTGGCCGGGTGTTGGTTGGGGACGGGAGTTGGCCGGCTCGTGGTAAGGACGCTGCCGTTGGGACGCGGGTGAAAGTCACCGCAGTCGTCAACGGTGAAGTCGTGGTGGAGCCTTTTTGAACCTAGCGGCACGCCTCACACGCAAAGCCACCCGTTCACGCTCCCCCTCCGTCACCCCGGACTAGTTCCGGGGTCCACCGTTCCGCATACCCAGTTCTGTCGATTCTGCGGAACCGTGGATGCCGGAACGAGCCCGGCATAACGGAGAAGGAGCGAAGTGGATCAGGCCGCCTCTTTTACCTTTGGCGTCGCCTGACGGACGCCTTCCTCGACGTGTTCTGAGAACTGCGCGAAGTTCTCCACGAAGAGGTCGACTAACTTCGCCGCAGTCGTGTCGTAGGCATCCTTGTCCGCCCAGGTCGTGCGCGGATCGAGGATCGCGCTGTCGACACCGGGGACGCTGACCGGTACCTGGAACCCGAAGTTCGGATCGGTCCGGAACTCGGCATCGTTGAGGCTCCCGTCGAGCGCGGCGTTCAGCAACGCGCGCGTCGCCTTGATCGGCATGCGGTTGCCGACCCCGTATTTGCCGCCGGTCCAGCCGGTGTTGACCAGCCAGCAATCGACGCCGCCCTTCGCGATCCGCTCCTTGAGCAGATTGCCGTAGACCGACGGATGCCGCGGCATGAACGGCGCCCCGAAGCAGGTCGAGAAGGTCGCGTCGGGCTCGGTCACGCCGATCTCCGTGCCAGCGACGCGCGCGGTATAGCCCGAGAGGAAATGGTACATCGCCTGGTCGGGCGTCAGCTTGGCGATCGGCGGCAGCACGCCGTATGCGTCCGCCGTCAGCATCACGAGGTTGCGCGGTACCGGTCCCATGTTCTCGGCGGACACATTCGGGATGAAGTCGATCGGATAGGCACCGCGACTGTTCTCGGCGAGCGTGTGGTCGTCGAGATCGAGCAACCGCGTCGCGGGGTCCATCACGACATTCTCAAGCACCGTGCCGAAGCGCTTGGTGGTCGCGAAGATCTCCGGCTCGGCATCAGCGGAGAGGCGGATCATCTTGGCGTAGCATCCGCCCTCGAAGTTGAAGACCGCGGTGTCGGACCAGCCATGCTCGTCGTCGCCGATCAGCGTACGGCTCGCGTCGGCCGACAGCGTCGTCTTGCCCGTACCCGATAGTCCGAAGAACACCGCGGTGTCGCCGTTTGCGCCCATGTTGGCCGAGCAATGCATCGGCATAACCCCGGCCGGTGGCAGCAGATAGTTGAGCAGGCCGAACACCGACTTCTTCATCTCGCCGGCGTATTTGGTGCCGCCGATCAGGATGAGCTTGTCCGTGAAGTTGACCGCGATCACCGTCTCGCTGCGGCAGCCGTGGCGCGCGGGATCGGCGCGGAAGCTCGGCAGGTCGACGATCGTATAGTCCGCGACGAAATCCTTCAGCGCCGCCTTCTCGGGTCGTACCAACATCGTCCGGATGAAGAGGTTGTGCCACGCCAGTTCGGTGACGACGCGGACGTTCACCCGGTGATCGGACTGCGAACCGCCGTACAGGTCCTGCACAAACAGCTCGTCCTTGGCGGCGAGCGCGGCGAAAAAATCCTCCTTCAGCGCGGCGAAATGCGTGGGCTCCATCGCCGTGTTGCTCTTGCCCCACCAGACGGTCGTCTCGGTCTTGGCATCGCGGACGATGAACTTGTCCGGTGCAGAGCGCCCGGTATGCGCGCCGGTCTCGACCACCAGCGGGCCGTCGGCCGACAGACTGCCCTCGCCGCGCGCCAACGCAGCCTCGACGAGTTGGGCGGTAACCAAATTCCAGTGCAGGGTGGCGCGGGTGTCTATCCCCTGCGCGGCCAGGCCGCCGGCCGGAATACGTTCGTTGGACAAGGCATCTCTCCAGATGGTTTCGCATACGTATGTATGTCGTTGCGGCGGGATGTAGGCGGCGGCCCCGCACCGGTCAAATGGGCTGCCCTGACGCGGTCCCGATACGGCCCCAGTTGAGTGCCGCCGCGGATTGGCCTACGCCGATACGCCAATGACCGAGGCAAGCGAGCCAGAGATGACGGCCCAGAAATGACGGCAACGATCGCGCTGGTCGACGACGACCGCAACATCCTGACCTCCGTGTCGATCGCGTTGCAGACCGAGGGCTTCGTGACGCGCGTCTATTCGGACGGCGAGACGGCGCTCAAGGCACTGACCGACAACCCGCCCGATCTTGCGGTATTCGACATCAAGATGCCGCGGATGGACGGGCTAGAACTGCTTCGCAGGTTCCGCGAGAAGAGCCAGATCCCGGTGATCTTTCTGACCAGCAAGGACGACGAACTCGACGAGGCGCTGGGCCTCGCGATGGGCGCCGACGACTATATCGCGAAACCGTTCTCGCAGCGGCTGCTGATCGCGCGGATTCGCGCGATCCTGCGACGTACCGAACTCGCGCAGTCGCCGGGCACCGAAACCGAGGCGGAAGCCGCCGGGCCGCTCGATCGCGGGCGGCTGAGCATGGACCCGGCACGGCACCGCACGCTGTGGGGCGGCGAGCAGGTCACGCTGACAGTTACCGAATTCATGATTCTCGAAACGCTTGCGCAACGACCCGGCATCGTCAAGACGCGCAACCAGCTGATGGACGCGGCGTATCAGGACGACATCTATGTCGACGACCGAACGATCGACAGCCACATAAAACGGCTTCGTCGAAAATTCAGGCAGGTCGATCCAGCGTTCGACGCTATCGAGACATTATATGGTGCCGGGTATCGATTTTCTGAGGAATGAGCTCGGCGACGACGGCCGCGATCTCACGCTGCGCTGGTCGGGACAGATCTCGCTCACGCGGCGCATCCTTGCGGTCAACATATTAGCGCTGCTGATGCTGGCGGGCGGGTTCTTCTATCTCGATTCCTATCGCAGCCGGATCGTCGACAGCCGCGTCGCACAGACCGCACGCGAGGCGCGGCTGATCGGCGAGGCGATTTCGTCGGTCGATCCGACGCAGCGCAATCCGCTGGTGCTGAGGCTGGCTGCCGACACCGGTTCGCGCATCCGCCTGTTCGACGGTGGCGGCACGACGATCGTGGACAGCCGGACGCTGGGGCTGCGCAATTTCGTGTTGCAGGATCCCGACAAGGAGGACCGCGACCAGGTCGTCGCACGGTTCCTAGACGCGGCGATCGATATCGTCGTGATGGCGCCGCGGCCGCCGCTCTACCGCGAGCGCAACGAGGGCCAGCGGTGGCCCGACGTCGCCGCCGCGCAGGCACGGCGCCGGGTCGCGACGACCGTCTGGCGCGCGCCCGATCGCACCCCGGTCATCACCGCGGCCGCACCGCTTCGCGCGGGCGGGGTCGTGATGACGACGGTCAACGCGCGCGACATCACCAGGACGGTGCGGATCGAGCGCTTCCGGCTCAGCATGGTGCTGCTGGTCGTGTCGATCGTCTCGATCCTGCTGTCGCTGTTCCTGGCGCGGACGATCGTGCGACCGCTCCGCCGGCTGGCGCGGGCCGCGGTGCGGGTCCGGCTGGGGCGCGCGCGCGAAGTGGTGGTTCCCCGCCTCCCCTCGCGCCGCGACGAACTCGGCATGCTTGCGCGCGCGCTGTCGGACATGAGCCTTGCGCTGAGGGCAAGGATCGACGCGACCGAGGCGTTCGCCGCCGACGTCACGCACGAGATGAAGAACCCCCTCGCCTCGCTCCGGTCGGCGGTCGAGGGACTGTCACGAGTGAAGGACCCGGCGCTCCAGGCGCAGTTGCTGGCCATCGTCCGTGACGACGTCCACCGGCTCGACCGCCTGCTGTCCGACATTTCCGAGGTCTCGCGCCTCGACGCACAGCTCAGCCGCGCCAAGTTCGAGCCGGTCGACATCGCGGCGATGATCGAGGGACTGGTCGCGCAGCGCGATGCGCGCGGCGTCGAACGCGACATCCGCCTCCGCTTCGATCACGACCCCGACGACCGGACGACGGTGCTCGGCGAAGGGGCGCGACTCGAACGCGTGTTCGAGAACCTGATCGACAATGCGCTGTCCTTCTCCCCCGATGCTGGGCTGATCGCGGTCTCGGCCATTCCCGAGCGGGAGTACCTCGTGATCCGCGTCGAGGATGAAGGCCCCGGCGTTCCCGAAGAGGCGCGCGAGGACGTCTTCAAACGATTCCATTCGGTCCGCCCCGACAGCGAGACATTCGGCCGGCATTCCGGGCTCGGCCTGGCAATCGCCCGGACCATCGTCGACGCGCACCAGGGCGCTATCCTGGTCGAATCGCGCGAAGACAGGCTTTGCGGCGCGCGTTTCGTCGTACGGCTACCGCTTACCGATCCGTCGTTGTAAGAAACGCCTATGGATTCGCTATCCTCCGATCGGCTTCACGCCACGACGGTCGCGATCGACGGTGTGGCGGTCATGATCGAAGGCGCGTCGGGGTCCGGCAAGTCCGATCTGGCGCTGCGCCTGATCGATCGCGGCGCCGTCCTCGTCAGCGACGACCAGACCTTGGTCGTCCGCTCCGGCAGTACGCTGAATGCGCGGGCGCCGACGACGATCGCCGGGCGGATCGAGGTCCGCGGGATCGGTATCCTCGCGATGCCGCACGTCGCCGACGTGCCGGTCGGCTTGCTGGTTCGTATCGACGCCGCGATCGCGCGGATGCCCGAACCGGGCGTACGCCGGATCGCCGGCATCGATGTCCGCGAATTCGCCGTCGACGCGTTCCACGCCTCCGCCCCGATCAAGGTCGAACTCGCCCTACGCAATCCGGAGCCTCTCGAATGATCCCGCCGCTATGATTCTGCCGCTATGATCCGCCCCGGCAAGGATATCCTGCTGGTCACCGGCATGTCGGGGGCGGGCAAGACCACGGTCCTCAAGACGCTGGAGGACATTGGCTGGGAGGTCGTCGACAACCTCCCGCTGCTCCTGCTCGACCGATTGCTCGATGCGCCGCTGCCGAAGGGTTCGACCGACGATTCGCAGCCGCTGGCGATCGGTATCGGCGCTCGGACCCGCGATTTCGATCCCGAACGGATCATCGGCCGGATCCGAGACCTGCGCGATCGTCATGGGATGGAGGTCGGGATGCTGTTCCTCGACTGCGCCGGCCCGGAGCTCGAACGTCGCTATTCGGAGACGCGACGTCGCCATCCCCTGGGTCTCGACCGGCTGGCCAAGGACGGGATCGGTCAGGAGCGCGAGCTGCTGACGCCACTGCGCGACTGGGCGAACCGGCTGATCGATACGACCGACATGTCGGCGAACGAGCTTGCGCAGCAGATCCGGTCGACCTTTGCGGGCGATCATCTCGGCGAACCGACCCTATCCGTACAGTCGTTCGGCTTCGCCCGCGGGCTGCCGAGCAACGCCGACCTCGTGTTCGACATGCGCTTCCTGCGCAATCCGCACTGGGACCCGGACTTGCGCCCCGGCACCGGACTCGACGCCGACGTATCCGCGTACATCATGGCGGATCCCGCATACGAGGCCGCGGTCAGCCGGATCGAGGACCTGCTCGTGCTGTTGCTGCCCCGCTACAGGGCGGAGGGAAAGTCGTACGTCACCATCGCGATCGGGTGTACCGGAGGGAGACACCGATCGGTCCACGTGGTGGAACGCGTGGCGCGGCGGTTGCGCGAGGAGGGTTTTTCGCCCACTGTGCGGCACCGCGACCTGGGGGCCGCACCGCAGGATGCGCTTGAGGGGTCGTCGGTCGCCACATGAGTATGAATAGCCCGCTATGATCGGCCTTGTTCTCGTTACGCACGGTCGCCTGGCCGAAGAATTCGTTCGCGCGATGATCCATGTCGTCGGCCCGCAGGAGCGTGTCGCGACGATATCGATCGGTCCCGACGACGACATGGAGGGGCGACGCGCAGATATCGCTGCCGCCATCCAGGAGGTCGATGTCGGGCGCGGCGTGATCGTGCTGACCGATCTGTTCGGCGGCACCCCGTCCAATCTCGCCATTTCGTTGATGGAGCGCGGGCGGATCGAGGTGATCGCCGGGATGAACCTGCCGATGCTGATCCGGCTCGGCTCGGCGCGCAAGTCGATGACGGTCGTCGCGGCGGTCGCGGCAGCACGCGAGGCCGGGCGCAAATATATTTCGGTGGCATCCGAGGTTCTCGGCGAGGCGGCGGCGTGAGCGAGGTCTCACGGACCGTCCAGATCACCAACCGCCGCGGGCTTCATGCGCGGGCCAGCGCCAAGTTCGTCACGCTCGCCTCGTCGCATCCGGTCGAGGTCCGCGTGACCAAGGACGGCTCCGATCACGTCACCGGCACCTCGATCATGGGGTTGATGATGCTGGGCGCGGCGATGGGCGACGCGATCACGATCAGCGCGAGCGGCGACGGCGCGGAGCATACGGTCGCGGCCCTTGCAGAGCTCGTCGAGGCGAAGTTCGGCGAGGATTGACGTTACTGCTCTCCTCCCGCTTGCGGGCGGGGTCGGGGGCGGGCATGAGCGAGCGCGTGCTTACAAACCCAGATGCTACGCGGGAGCGGCGCTAGATGCCCCGCGAAATAACCGCCTTTTCGAACCCGCTGATCAAGTACGTCCGCGACTTGCGCGACAAGCGACATCGGCGTGCGGCGAGACAGTTCCTGGCCGAAGGCCTGCGCATCCTCACCGAAGCGCGCGAGACCGGCCGCCTGCCCCGCACGTTGTTTTACGCGGCGGCCAGCGCGAACCATCCGCTCGTCCACGCGCTGTCGATGGACGTCGAGGAAGCCGGCGGCGAGTCGATCCAGACCACGCCGGATATCCTCTCGAAGCTGTCGGGGAAGGATAACCCGCAAGCCGTCGTCGGCGTGTTCGACGAGTTCGACGCGACGCTGGAAACGCTCGATCGCGCGAGTTCGGGCATCTGGCTGGTCGCGGAACGCCTGCGCGATCCCGGCAACCTGGGCACGATCTTGCGCACCGGCGACGCGGTCGGCGCGGGTGGGTTGATCCTGATCGGCGAGTCGGTCGATCCCTTCTCGGTCGAGGCGGTCCGCGCGAGCATGGGGGCGCTGTTCACGATTCCGGTCGTCAAGACCGAGTGGGCGCCATTCCATAGCTGGTTGCGCACCGGTCTAGGCCAGCTCGTCGGGCTCAGTCTCGACACCGACATCGATTACCGCGCTGCGGCCTATGCTGGGCCCACCTTCCTGCTGACCGGTAACGAGGCGCAGGGCATGCCGCCGGAGATGGCCGAGGCGTGCGACGTGCTCGTCAAGATTCCGATGCTCGGCAAGGCGGACAGCCTGAATGCCGCCGTCGCGACCGCGGTGATGGCGTATGAGGTCCTAGCCCGGCAGGAAAAATCCACAGCGTCGGCCTGAACCGACGAATTGGGCCCGATTGGCAATGCTTAGCGACTCCGGTTCAGCTATGGTGGGGTTACGGCGTGCGAAAGCATCGACGAGTTACGGTTGGACAGGATGAGTATGGCGCGCGGTTTGGATGATGGACGAGTGAAGAGCGGCATGGTCCGGTCGGCGCTGGCGATTGCGGCAATGCCGATGGCGATGGCGAGCCCCGTGTTCGCGCAGGTTACGCCGCCGCCCGTCATGCCCACGGTGCCGTCCGCGATGCAGACGCCAATGCTCGCCCCGCCGGTGATTACCGTGCCGCCGCTGAGCGACAAGCAGGCAACGCAACTCGACAAGCTGCTCAACGGTGACATCGTCGCGCAGGGGCTGAAGTCCGCGTCGACCGCGTCGACAACCGCACTCAGCAAGGACGAACTCGTCCGCGCCGCGCTCGACCATGCCCGCGCGGTGCATGCCGGCCGGCTCAGCGAAGCCGATTTCCAGAGGGATTGGGGCCTGCGCCCGCCCGCCTATGATCCGACCGCGGCGTTTGCCGATGCGGTGCGGCTCGACCGGATCGCGGCGTGGTTTGCATCGTTGCCGCCGCCCTATGCCGGCTATGACGGGCTGCGTAAGGGCCTTCAGAATTATCGCGCGATCGCCGCTGCGGGTGGCTGGTCGTCGCTTGCCGCCGGTCCGGATTTCACGATCGGTGCCAGCGGTTCGCGCGTGGTCGCACTGCGCAAGCGGCTCGCGGTGGAGGACAAGGCCGTGTCGACCGATGGCGACACGTTCGACGCCGGCTTGCTCGACGCGGTCCGCCGCGCCCAGCGTCGCTATGGCCTGAACCCGAGCGGGATCGTCTCGACGCAGACGCTCGGCGCGCTCAACGTCTCGGCGATCGATCGCGTCCACCAGATCATGGCGAACATGGAGCGCTGGCGTTGGTTGCCGCAGGACCTGCCGCGCGATCGTATCCAGGTGAACATCGCCGCGGCCGTGCTGACCGTGTTCGACGGCGATGTCCCGGTGCAGTCGATGCGCGCGGTCACCGGTCGACCGGGCGACGAGACGCCGATGCTGTCGTCGACGATCCACAGCATCGTCATCAACCCGCCCTGGAACGTGCCGACATCGATCGCGACCAAGGAACTGTGGCCGAAGGAGCGCGCGAACCCCGGCTATTTCAAGCGCAACGGCTTCAAGGTGATCGGCGGTACGCGGTTGCAGCAGCAGGCGGGCGACCAGAGCGCGCTCGGCCGGTTCAAGTTCGACTTCCCGAACGACTATTCGGTCTATCTGCACGATACGCCTAGCCGCGCGAAGTTCGCCAGCTTCAGTCGGCTTTCGAGCCATGGTTGCGTACGCCTTGAAAAACCTGCCGAATTGGCCGACCTGCTCCTCAAGGGCGATCCCGCTTGGACGCCCGAGATGGTCGATGCCGCGGTCGCCAAGGGCAACACGGTCCGCGCACAACTGGTCAAGCCGGTGTCGGTTTATCTGCTCTACTGGACCGCGTTCGCCAGCAGCAACGGCCAGATGAACTTCCGCGCCGATCCCTATGATTGGGACGGCATCCTCGCCTCCAAGATCGAGGCGCGCACTGCCCGCCAGACGATCGCCGCCCGCTGAGAGACTGAACATGACGATGTCCACCCGCACCCGTACCGCCATCGCCGGCGGCCTGCTCGCCGCAATGACGCTGGCCGGCTGCTCGCGCTCCGAGCCAGAGCAGCCGCCGACGGATACCAACATGGTCGAGGATACCGGCGTGACCGAGTCCGAAGCAGCGCCAGCGCCGGTCGAGGCCGCGCCGGTCGAGGCGGCACCGCCTGCGCCGGCGGTGGTTGAACCGCCGCGCGAAAAGCCGATCGCGCCGGACGAGCAGATGCAGGACGATGCGGATGCCACGGGAATGACGTCGCGGGTCACGCGCGACGAGGCGCCGGTGGAGAACGACGCCGAACCGCAGCAGTAATGTGTTCTCCTGCGCATGCAGGAGTCCAGGGTTACAGGTGTTGACGTTTGTAACCCTGGGCTCCCGCCTTCGCAGAAGAACCTAGGCCGCCATCGCCGCCATAACCCGGTCTCGCAGCGCTACCGGGCAGATCAGCAGGTCGGGCATGTAGACATCCCGACAATTATACACGAGCGGCGATCCGTCGATCCGACTGCAATGTAGTCCAAACGCCGCCGCCACCGCTACCGGCGCAGCGGAGTCCCATTCATACTGCCCGCCCGAATGGAGGTAGATGTCCGCCTCGCCGCGAACCACCGCCATCGCCTTTGCGCCGGCCGACCCCATCGGGATCAACGTCGCGCCCAAGACATTGGCGACCTTCACCGCCTCGGGCGCGGGCCGCGTGCGGCTGACCACCATCCGCAGCGGATCGCCCGGGGCAGCCACCGGCGTGGGCTGATCGGAGCGGAGCACCACGCCAAGTCCCGGCAACGCGACGGCGCCGATCGTCGCGACGCCGTCGATCGCCAGCGCGACATGCACGGCCCAATCGTCACGTCCCTCGCCATATTCGCGCGTGCCATCAACCGGATCGACGATCCACACGCGCGACATCGCCGTCCGCGTGCCGTCGCATTTGCGTTCCTCGGACAACAGTCCGTCGTCGGGCCGCGCGTCCCGCAGCGCATGAACGAGGAACGCGTTCGCCGTTTCGTCCCCGGCCTTGCCGAGCGCGCCGGGCGAAAACACGCCCGAGCGGCGGACTTCGAGCAGCAGCCGCCCCGCCGTTTCCGCCAGATGCGCGGCAAGTTCGCCGTCGGTCGTCACGTTGCTCATGGGATCAGCATCGCGACGATCGCATCGGCGGCCTCGTCGGGAGTCATGCCGGTCGTATCGATCCGGATTTCCGGGTTCGCCGGCGCCTCATACGGCGAATCGATCCCGGTGAAGTTGGCCAGCTTGCCCGCCCTCGCCTTCGCATACAGTCCCTTCACGTCGCGCCGCTCAGCGTCGGCCAGCGGCGTGTCGATATGGACCTCGACGAACTCGCCCGGCGCCATCATCTGCCGCACCATCTCCCGCTCGGCACGGAACGGCGAGATGAACGCTGTGATGACGATCAGCCCGGCGTCGGTCATCAGCTTGGCGACCTCGCCGACACGCCGGATATTCTCGACCCGGTCCGCATCGGTGAAGCCGAGATCGCGGTTCAGCCCGTGGCGGACATTGTCGCCGTCGAGCAGAAAGGTGTGGCGGTTCATTCGCGCGAGCTTCATCTCGACCAGATTGGCGATCGTCGACTTGCCCGCGCCGGACAGACCGGTGAACCACAGCACCGCCGCCTTCTGGTTCTTCAGCGCGGCGTGTGCCTCACGGCCGATATCAGTCGCCTGCCAGTGCACGTTCTGCGCACGACGGAGCGAAAAGTGCAGCATCCCCGCCGCGACGGTCGCGTTGGTGATCTTGTCGACCAGGATGAAGCCGCCGAGCTGGCGGTTGTCCGCATAGGGCTCGAACACCAGCGGTCGGTCGGTCGAGAGGTTAGCGACACCGATCGCATTCAGTTCGAGCGTCTTGGCAGCAAGCCGCTCCATCGTGTTGACATTGATCTGGTATTTCGGCTGTTGGACGGTCGCAGTCACGGTCCGCGTGGCGAGTTTCAGCCAGTAAGGACGTCCCGGCAACATCTCCTCGTCCGCCATCCACACGATGGTCGCCTCGAACTGATCGGCAGCCTCGGGCGGCGACTCGGCGGCAACGATCACGTCACCGCGCGAACAGTCGATCTCGTCCGCGAGCGTCAACGTGACCGACTGCCCGGCGACCACCCGCGACAGATCACCGCCGAACGCGACGACCCGAGCGATCGTCGAGGTACGCCCGCCCGGCAGCACGCGCACCGGATCGCCCGGCGCGATCGCCCCACTCGCGACCAGCCCCGAAAAGCCCCGGAAGTCGAGATTGGGCCGGTTCACCCACTGCACCGGCATCCGGAACGCGCCAGCCTGATCCTCGCTGACGTCGAGCGTCACCGTGTCGAGATGGTCGATCAGCGTCGGACCGTCATACCAGGGTGTGTTCGCGCTGGCGGCGGTGATGTTGTCGCCCTTGAACCCCGAAATCGGCATCGGCGTGAAACCGGCGATCCCGATCGACTCCGCGAACGTCGCATAGTCCGCCACGATCCGGTCGTAGGTCGCCTGATCGTAGCCGACCAAGTCCATCTTGTTAACCGCGAGCACGAGGTGACGGATGCCGATCAGATGCGCGAGATAGCTGTGCCGCCTAGTCTGCGTGAGGATGCTCTTGCGCGCATCTACCAGGATGACCGCGAGATCCGCGGTCGACGCGCCGGTGATCATGTTGCGCGTATATTGCTCATGCCCCGGCGTATCGGCGACGATGAACTTGCGCTTCTCGGTCGAGAAATAGCGGTAGGCGACGTCGATCGTGATGCCCTGCTCGCGTTCGGCAGCAAGCCCGTCGACCAGCAATGCGAAGTCGATCTCCTGGCCTTGCGTCCCGACCTTCTTGGAATCGCTCTCCAACGCGGCAAGCTGATCCTCGAAGATCATCTTAGAATCGTAGAGTAACCGCCCGATAAGCGTCGACTTTCCGTCATCCACAGACCCGCAGGTGATGAACCGCAACAGGCTCTTGTGCTGATGCTGGAGCAGATAGGCGTCGATGTCCTCGGCGATGATGTCCTGCACCTGATAGGCGGACTCGTGCGCGCGCGTTGCCATCAGAAATAGCCCTCCTGCTTCTTCTTCTCCATGCTCGCCGAGCCGGCGTCGCGGTCGATCGCGCGGCCCTGACGTTCGCTGGTGGTGGTCAGCAGCATCTCCTGGATCACCGCGGACAGGTTGTCCGCCTCGCTCTCGACCGCACCCGTCAGCGGGTAGCAGCCGAGCGTCCGGAAGCGAACCAAGCGCTCGACCGGCACCTCGCCGGGTTCCAGGCGGAAGCGATCGTCGTCGACCATCAGCAGCATCCCGTCGCGCTCGACCGTGGGGCGCGGCGCGGCGAAATAAAGCGGGACGATCGGGATGTCCTCGAGCTGGATATATTGCCAGACGTCGAGTTCGGTCCAGTTCGAGATCGGGAAGACGCGGATGCTCTCGCCCTTCGCTTTCCGGGCGTTGTAGAGGTTCCACAGCTCGGGGCGTTGCTGCTTCGGGTCCCAGCGATGATGCGCGGCGCGGAACGAGAAGACGCGTTCCTTGGCACGGCTCTTCTCCTCGTCGCGCCGTGCGCCGCCGAACGCCGCATCGAAGCCGTGGAGGTCGAGCGCTTGCTTCAGCCCCTCGGTCTTCCACATATCGGTATGGAGCGCGCCGTGATCGAACGGGTTGATCCCGCGCGCCTCGGCCTCGGGGTTCTTGTAGACGAGCAGCTCCATGCCGCTCTCCGCCGCCATCCGGTCGCGCAGATCGTACATCGCCTTGAACTTCCACGTCGTATCGACATGCAGCAGCGGGAATGGCGGCGGCGACGGATAGAACGCCTTGCGCGCAAGATGCAGCATCACCGCGGAATCCTTGCCGACGCTGTAGAGCATCACCGGGCGCTCGCACTCGGCCACGACCTCGCGCAGAATATGAATGCTCTCAGCCTCGAGCCGCTGGAGATGCGTGAGCGACACGGGGCCGGTATCTGTAAGTTTCGTCATCCTCCTCGAAGTAGGGCGTCGGGGCGGCGCGTACAGCATCGTATTTCTCGCCCGCCCCAAAGATCGAGCACTACCCCCCGATCGGATCCATCATCAGCGGAGCATGGCGATCGACCAGCGTGGCACTCGCCGTATTGAGGCCGATGACCTCGACCTCGCGGCCGTGGCGGCGCAGTTTGCCGACGACATCTTCGAGCGCGGCGACTGCCGTGACGTCCCAGAGATGGGCGTTGGTCAAGTCGATGCGGACGGCGCGGGCCGCTTCGCGCAGGTCGAAGCGATCGGCGAAAATGTCGGCGCTGGCAAAGAAGATTTGCCCGCTTACCCGGTAGATACGCGTGTCGGTTTCCACGTCGTGATCGATCGCGACGTCCATCAACCGCGTGACCTTCCAGGCGAAGAACACGCCGCTGAGCAGCACGCCGACGCCGACGCCGAGCGACAGGTCATGCGTCGCGACGGTGACGACGACGGTCGCGACCATCACCACGCTCGACATCTTGGGATGCCGCGCGAGGTCGCGGAGCGAGCTCCAGGAGAAGGTGCTGATCGAGACCATGATCATGATCGCGACCAGCGCCGCGACCGGCACCTGCGCAACCCACGGCCTGAGCGGCACCATGACGATCAGCAGGAACACGCCTGCTACCAGCGTCGAGAGCCGCCCCGTGCCGCCATAGCGGACGTTACCGACCGTCTGGCCGATCATCCCGCAGCCGGCGATGCCGCCGAACGCGCCTGCGGCGATGTTGGCGAGGCCGAGCCCGGTGCATTCGCGCGCCTTCGAGCTAGTCGTTTCGGTGAGTTCGTCGACCACGCGAGCGGTCATCATCGATTCGAGCAGGCCGACGGCGGCCATCGCCAGCGCGTAGGGCGCGACGATCCGCAGCGTATCCCAGGTGAAGGGCACGTGCGGAAGGCCGAACGATGGAAGCGAATCCGGCAGGCGACCAAGATCACCGACCGTCCTCAAGGGCATCGGGAACCACATCGCGATTGCGGTAAGGACGACGATGCAGATCAGCGGCGACGGGATCGCCCTGGAGATCCGCGGCATGAGGTAGATGATCGCGAGACCGCCGGCGATCATCGCATAGGCTTGCCAGCTGACGCCGACCATCTGGGGCACCTGCGCCGAGAAGATCAGGATCGCGAGCGCGTTGACGAACCCGGCATGGACCGATTTCGAGACGAACCGCATCAATATGTCGAGCTTGGCGAGCCCGAATGCGATCTGGAGTGCGCCGGCGAGGATCGTCGCGACGAGCAGATATTGCAGGCCGTATGCGTGAACGAGCGCGGCGGCGACAAGTGCGACGGAGCCGGCCGCGCCCGAGATCATCGCGGGGCGGCCTCCGGCGAACGCGATGACGATGCCGATCACGAAGGAAGCGAACAGGCCGACTTCGGGATCGATGCCAGCGACGAACGAGAAGGCGATGACCTCGGGGATCAACGCGAACGTGCCGACCATGCCGGCGAGAACGTCCCGGCGCGCGGCCGTCGGACCGCTGAACCATTCGGCTCGGTAACCAGAAAGTGATGTCATGAATGTATCCGCATAGGACGCGAGAACCGCGGCGATATCGCGGGCGGTTCCTTGGAATGGCGTCGGTGCGTTGTCCGGCGGATCGGCGGCCGGAATAGCCACCCGGAATTGCACCGGGTCCAGGGCGAATGTGGGTCCGTTAGCGGGACAAGTGCTGCATTGCAACGGGATAACACCGCCGTCATCCTGACGAAAGTCAGGATCCAGAGTTACGGGACGCGCCTCTCTTGGCTCTGGATCCTGACTTTCGTCAGGATGACGATGGGAGAGTGGTTGGACGCGTAGCTTATGTGAACAGATCCACCACTTCGGCTCCCTCGCCTACCGCCTGCAGCAACAAGGTCCGGTGGCAGTGACACGGGTCGCGCTCGTAACACAGCAGCGCGCTGAGCTTCTCCGCGGCAAGCCCGAGCATGACCGCGGCCTGTGCCTGAGCCTCGGGCAGTTCGAGTTGCTCGTCGTACACCGCGGTCAACGTCGCGACGTCGCCTTTCTTCGCCGCATCGCGTCCGCGTTTCGGCGTCCCGAGGGCTTTCAGATGCACGTAATCGATCTCGACCTCGCGCAACGACGCGGCCAGCGACGTCTTCGAGAACCCCGGTCGTCGCGACAACGGGAGCGCGCGGACGTCGATCACCCGCTCCACCCCCGCCGCCTTCAGCGCCGCGATGAAATCAGCCATCGTCGTGGCCTCGTAGCCGATCGTGAAGATCTTCGTGGGGTGCGTCATGAGAAGGAAGTGGGATTGCGCCGCTGACACGACAACCACTGGCACGACAACCGCTGACAGGACAGGCGTCCCGCGCTATCTGACCGGAATGACCCACGATATTCACGTCATCGGCGGCGGGCTTGCCGGTTCCGAAGCCGCTTGGCAACTCGCCGAAGCGGGCCTCAAGGTCCGCCTCTCCGAAATGCGCGGCAGCGGCGAAGCCACGCCCGCGCACCAGACCGACGGCCTTGCCGAACTCGTCTGCTCGAACAGTTTTCGCTCGGACGATGCGGAGAGCAACGCGGTCGGATTGCTCCACCAGGAATTGCGCACGCTTGGCTCGCTGATCATGCGCCAGGCGGACATCCACCGTGTCCCCGCGGGATCGGCGCTCGCGGTGGACCGCGACAATTTCTCCGCCAGCGTCACCGAGGCGATCGACCAGCATCCGAACATCACACTGGTCCGCGAACGCATCGACGCGCTTCCCGACGGCCCGACGATCATCGCCACCGGTCCGCTCACCGCTGCCTCGCTGGCCGCCGGGATTGGTGCCGAGACGGGACGCGAGGCGCTCGCCTTCTTCGATGCGCTCGCGCCGATCGTGCATCGCGACTCGATCGACATGGACACCGCGTGGTTCGCGTCGCGCTGGGACAAGGGTGAGGGCAAGGACTACATCAACTGCCCGATGGACAAGGACCAGTATCTGGCCTTCCACCAAGGCCTGATCGATGGCGAGAAGACCCCGTTTAAGGACTGGGAGAAGGACACGCCGTATTTCGATGGCTGCATGCCGATCGAGGTGATGGCCGAGCGCGGCGTCGACACGCTGCGTTATGGCCCGATGAAGCCGGTCGGGCTCGACAATCCCAAGACCGGGCGCTGGCCGCATGCAGTCGTCCAGCTTCGGCAGGACAATGCGCAGGGCACGCTGTGGAACATCGTCGGGTTCCAGACCAAGATGAAGCATGCCGATCAGGTCCGCCTGTTCCGCACTATCCCAGGCCTTGAGAATGCCGAATTCGCAAGGCTGGGCGGGCTCCACCGCAACACGTTCATTCGCTCGCCCGAGTTGCTCGACGAAACGCTTCGGCTGAAGTCGCGTCCGAACATTCGCTTCGCCGGCCAGATCACCGGCTGCGAGGGGTATATCGAGAGCTGCGGCATAGGCATGCTCGCAGGGCTGTTCGCCGCGGCCGAGCTGACGGGGAAGACGCTTGCTCCCCCGCCCTACGCCACCGCGCTCGGGGCGCTGCTGGGGCACATCACGGGTGGCGCCGAGGTCGAGACCTATCAGCCGATGAACGTGAATTTCGGCCTGTTCCCGCCGATCCCCGGCCGTACGAAGAAGACCGACCGCAAGAAGATGTACACCGATCGCGGCCGTGCGGCGCTGTCGGAATGGCTCAACTTTCCTCGGCAACAGCCTGAACCGGTGGACAATTCACCCGAGCTGGCCCCTTCCGCTTGACCGCCGTGGTTGCGAATTCCGGGGCGGTCATCGCCCCGGATTTGTCGCGATCCGCGTCCGCAAACTTGGTCGCTGCCTTCACCGCCCATTCGTCGAACGACAGCTTGCCGTCGCCATCGACATCCAGGCGCGCATACGCCTTGCGCCGTTGGACCAGATATTCCTCGCGCGTGATCTTCGCATCGCGATCCTTGTCGTAGCGATCGAACCGCTTCTGCTCGCGGGTCCGTTCCGTGGCTTCGGGCGCCACATCGGGTAAGGGATCGCCAGCGGCCGCCGTCCCGCCGACCTGCGTCACCGGTTGCGCTTGCAACAGAGGCCCGGGCCTCGCCTTGCCGCTGAAAAACATGAACCCCGCGACGATCAACGCGATCACCGCTGTCCCGCCTGTTAGATATCGCCACATCGCCGTCGCCTCCGCTGCCCTGGCAGTACGCTAGGCCTCGTGAGCGACGATCCCCGTGCGATTGATCAGTATCCGGTCAATCTATGCCAGGCCAACCGACCGACCCGCTTCGGACTACCCGGCGGCGTCGGCGATGCCGATAGATCGAACCGGGCCGATAGTGCCAAGGCGCCAAGCGTTCGCGTCTTGCCGGGCCAGCGGCCGCGTAATGCCGCGTCGAGCGTATCGCCCGCTCGCGTATGCGCGAGAGCACGGCTCGGCGCGTCGCTTAGCCGCTGCGAAAGATCGGCCAGCGCCCAGCCCTCGCCTGCGAGACCGATTCGATCATCGCTGACCGACAGCATCGTGCCGGCCAACTCGAACAACCGCCGCCCCCGGTCGCGCGCGAACCGTTCCGCGATTGCCGCATCGAACTCCGGCTCCAGCAGAGCCTCCCAACCATCGGTCATTCCCGCCAGCATCGCCCCCGACACGCCCGCCGGCAAGACGTGCGACTGAAGCGCCGTCAGTACCGGTTCGGCCGGCGCCGTTGCGATATCGAGCCGTCCCAGCGCTTCATACCACCAAGTCAGGCGCATCTGTCCGACCAAAGGTTCGCGCGTCGTCCGCAGGATCGCGGCCAACGTATTGTCGAGCGCGAACAGCGATTGAAGCGCAAGACGCATGGCTGGCGGCGCGTAAAGGATCATGAGCCGCCGTTCCGCTGATCGAGCGTGCTCACCAAGGCTTAGCGCTGTTTCGTCCGTATTAACCATATCGCTTGTACTGCCTTTATCGGTCGCGCGCGCAGGTGGGGCCATTAGCGAGTATCGGTGGGGTCCGTGGTGTCCAGTAAAGCGAAATGGGGAGGGAGCAACGGCAAGCCAAACCCGACGTGGTTTGCCTTTCTTTGCCGGTTCCTGCGACATACCGGCGGCAATACGCTGATGCTCACCGCCGCCGCAATGATTCCCCTCGCCGGAATGGTCGGCGGCGGCCTTGATATGGCGAGACTGTATATCGCCAAGACGAGATTGCAGCACGCGTGCGACGCTGGCGCGCTGGCAGGGCGCAAGTCGATGGGCGCCGGCACATGGGCGCAGAACAATAACGCCGCCAATGCGGCTGCCCTGCAGTTCTTCAGGGGCAATTTCACGCCGGGCCAATATGGCAGCACCGGCGCGCAGCAGTCCTTCACAGAAAACGCTGGCAAGGTCATAGGAACCGCTTCGGTCGACATGCCGATGACGCTGATGAAGATCTTTGGCTTCACCACCAAGACGCTGACCGTGACCTGTGACGCTGAAATGCGCCTGCCGAACACGGATGTGATGTTCGTGCTCGATACAACGGGGTCGATGGCGTCCCCAGCCGTGTCGACCGACACGGACACCAAGATCCAGGCGCTAAAGACCGCCGTCAAATGCTTCTACGAAATCGTTGCCCGCCTCGATACGAACGCCGTCTGCACGACCGGCATACCGAGTGGTGGTACGGGCGATCAGGTGCAGATCCGGTTTGGGTTCATGCCGTATTCGACGAACGTGAACGTCGGCAAATTGCTGCCGACGGCCTATTTCGCCGATACATGGAAATATCAGACCCGCACGCCGGAATGGACGACGACGACGACGACGACGTGGAGTCCGGTTACGGAGACCACCGGACCGCCGATCTCGGTCAGTGGGCCGTGGTCTCCGTGGGTCGGCCCGACATACATCTTTCTCTGCGGTAGAACCTCGGGTGAGTCGACATCGACATCGACGTCGACGGTGAACGGTGCCGAGCAGACCAATGGCTTGGTAAGAACATCGACGACGACGACGATCGTCACCACGACGACGACACAGACCGAAGTCACGGCTGCATTTCTCGGATGTAACGTCCGGACACGGACCAGATCCGATACGGTAACGACGGTGGTCACCCGCACCTCCATCGGGGCGCCGACGACGACAAAGACGTTCTTGCGATGGCGCTACGCGCAGTTGCCCGTCACCACCGGTTTGCTCAAGAACGGCACGGCGTGGAACGACAGCATGACGTTGCCGATCGGTACGAACGGTACAGACCGGTCGGTAGGTTGGGACGGCTGCATCGAAGAGCGAAAGACCGCAAAACAGTCGAGCTATGCCACCATCCCGTCCGACGCAAAGGACATGGACATCGATTTGGTACCGACGACGTCGGATCCGGATTCCCTGTGGGGCCAAGCATTGCCGAGCGCGACGTTCCTCCGCAAGATCGCTCAAGCACCCGGGCGAAACCCAAGTCAGGGGAGCCGGGACGAAGAACTGACGACCAACGACTATTGGAACGGCGTCTCCTATTTTTGCCCCACGGAAGCAAAGAAGCTGCAGCAATGGACAGACGCCATGGCCTTCCAGAACTATGTCGATGGGCTGGTCCCGTCCGGCAATACCTATCACGATATCGGCATGATCTGGGGCGCGCGTTTCATGTCGCCGACCGGTATATTCGCATCGGAGAACGCCACGACACCGCGCGGTGGCGAAATCCAGCGCAACATGATCTACATGACGGACGGTGACGCCGTGGCGCAGCCCTGTGATTATACTGCATACGGCGTGGCTTGGTGGGATCGTCGCACCACCGACGACGTCGGTGCCCAGTCGAATTGCAACGGCGTCGTTGACGGTCTGCCCTCACTGAACGCGCAAGTAAACGCGCGGCTGGACGGGCTTTGCACGGCGGTTAAGAACAAGGAGATAACCTTGTGGGTTATTTCGTTCGGCAGCGGCTCGAACACCGATACCGAAAACCGTCTCCGTGCCTGCGCGAGTAACGGTCGCTTCTTCACCGCGCGCAACTCGGCGACGCTCCAGGCGACGTTCAAAGCGATTGCCGATCAAATCTCGCAGTTGCGACTTACCTCATGACGTTGCGCACGGCGAGAGAACGCTTTGTCGCGACGGGCGTTCGACCATGCCTGCGTGACCAGCGAGCGGTAACGGTGGTTGAATTCGCGTTCGTCGCACCGGTGCTACTGCTGCTGCTGCTGGGCGGCCTTGATACGGCGCACACGCTTTACATGCGCGGCGTGTTGCAGGGCGCGGTACAGAAGAGCGCTCGCGACTCCGCGCTCGAATCCGGACTGAGCAGCGCCAGTCAAACGGCGATCGACAATCGTGTCCGGGCATCAGTCCTCACGTTAGCCAACAATGCAGACATCACGATCAAGCGCCGGTTTTACCGGACCTTCTCGCAGGCTGCGGCGGCGAAGGCAGAGCCGTTCCCCGGCGGTAATGATACCAATCGCAACGGCATCTGCGACAATAACGAGATATTCGAGGATCTGAACCGCAACGGCATCCGCGACCTGGACGGCGGAGACGGCGGACAAGGGGCTGCAGTCGACCGTACCGTCTACACGGTAACGGCGACCTATCCGCGCATGTTTCCTGTCATGAAGATGATCGGCGGGTCCGCGACGACCGTGGTCACTGCGACCACCGTGCTGGAAAACCAGCCCTATGCCAACCAAGCGAGCTATTCCGGTTCGACTGTCGGGCATTGCAATCCGTGACGTCGCGCCCGTCCTTCCGCACATCGCTTCGCATGGTTCGACAGGATCGGCGCGGCCTCGCGCTGGTCGAGTTCGCCTTCGCGCTCCCCATACTCATGCTGTTGTGTCTGACCGGCGCGGAAATCGTCAACTACATCACCACGCGGATGCGGGTCAGCCAGCTTGCGCTGCATATCGCCGACAACGCGGCGCGGATGGGGACCGGACCCGCCATCACCGCCAAATCCGTATCGGAAACGGATATAAACGACGTACTCACCGGTGGCGGTCTGCAGGCAGGGGACCTCAATCTCTATGCCAACGGCCGGGTCGTGCTGACCGACCTTGAGCCGGTCGCCAGCCCTAATACGACGGACAAGTACAAGGTAGGCTGGATGCGGTGTCGAGGGGCCAAGAGCTACACCTCGCCCTACGCCCGCGCGGGGCAGACGAACATGGTCGGGATCGGCCCCGCCGCCACGCAGGTCAAAGCCCAGGATTACAATGCGACGATGTTCGTCGAGGTGACGTTCACCTACACGCCGCTGGTGCTCGCCTCGATGGCGCCGTCGACTACCATAACCGAAATCGCGTCCATGGCGGTGCGCGATCGACGCGATTTGACCCAAATCTACAACAACGAGGGGGCGGCGGTATCGACCTGCTGAGGTCGATACCGCAACCAGCCGTCTACTTGTACGTCACCTTCTTCACCGCCGCGATCACCTTCGCGACGTCGACCAGCATCAGCTTTTCGAGGTTGGCCGCGTAAGGCATCGGCACGTCCTCGTTGGTCACGCGAAGCACCGGGGCATCGAGGTCGTCGAAGCCGTGTTCCATCACCACCGACACGATCTCCGAGGCGATCGAGCAGGTCGCCCAATTCTCTTCGACGATGATCATGCGGTTGGTCTTGGCGAGGCTCTTCAGGACCGTCTCGGTGTCGAGCGGGCGCAGCGTGCGCAGGTCGATGACCTCGGCGTCGATGCCCTCTTCGGCCAGCTTCTCGGCGGCTTCGAGCGAAATGCCGACGCCGATCGAGTAGCTGACGATCGTCACGTCCTTGCCCTCGCGGACGATCCGCGCCTTGCCGATCGGCAGGACGTGGTTGTCGAGCTTGGGAACGTCGAAGCTGCGGCCGTACATCAGCTCGTTCTCGAGGAACACGACAGGATCCTCGGTGCGGATCGCTGCCTTGAGAAGACCCTTCGCATCCGCCGCGTCATATGGCGCGATCACGATCAGGCCGGGGACGCTCGCATACCATGCCGCGAAATTGTGCGAATGCTGGGCACCCACACGCGACGCGGCGCCGTTCGGACCGCGGAACACGATAGGGCAGCGCATCTGGCCGCCCGACATGTAGTTGGTCTTGGCGGCCGAATTGATGATGTGGTCGATCGCCTGCAACGCGAAGTTGAAGGTCATGAACTCGACGATCGGGCGGAGGCCACCCATCGCCGCGCCCGCGCCGATGCCGGCAAAGCCGTATTCGGTGATCGGCGTGTCGATGACGCGACGGTCGCCGAATTCCTCGAGCAGCCCCTGCGTGACCTTGTACGCGCCCTGATACTGCGCGACTTCCTCGCCCATCACGAAGACGCGGTCGTCCTCGCGCATTTCCTCGGCCATCGCGTCGCGCAAGGCTTCGCGGACGGTCGTCTTGACCATCTCGGTGCCCTCGGGGATCGCGGGGTCGGAGATGCCGACCCTCTCGGCCGACGCGACGAGCTGTTGCGTGCCGCTCTCGGCGTTAGCGGGCGAGGCGCCTTCGGGAACCGGCGGTGCCTTGCCGTCCGACGGCGTTTCCTTGGGCGCGGCATTGGCAGAATCGCCCGAGCGTGCCTCGGTCGGCTTCTGGTCGCTCGCGCTCTCGCCCTCTTCGAGGATCGTCGCAATGACGGTGCCGACCTTCACGTTGTCGGTGCCTTCGGCGACGGCGATCGAACCGATCGTGCCTTCGTCGATCGCCTCGAACTCCATCGTCGCCTTGTCGGTCTCGATCTCGGCGAGGATGTCGCCCGACTTGACGCTGTCGCCTTCCTTGACGAGCCACTTGGCCAGCGTGCCCTCTTCCATCGTCGGGGAGAGCGCGGGCATCTTGATCTCGATCGCCATCAGTAGGACTCCACCAGAACGTCGGTATACAGCTCGGCGACATCCGGCTCGGGGGTCTGTTCGGCGAAATCAGCGGCTTCGTTCACGGTCTTCCTGATCTGCTGTTCGATGGACTTGAGGTCCGCCTCGGTCACGCCTTGCGCATCGAGCAGCGCCTTTATGTGATCGATCGGATCCGACTTGTCGCGGACCGCCTGGACCTCGTCACGCGTGCGGTATTTCGCCGGATCGGACATCGAGTGGCCACGATAGCGATAGGTCTTCATCTCGAGGATGATCGGCCCCTTACCCGCACGGACCCAGGCTAGCGCCTCCTCGGCAGCACCGCGGCAGGCGAGTACGTCCATGCCGTCGACCTGGATACCGGGGATGCGGAAGCTCTCGCCGCGGCGATACAGCTGGTCCTCGGCCGAGGCGCGATTGACGCTGGTGCCCATCGCGTACTGGTTGTTCTCGATCACGAAGATGATCGGCAGCTTCCACAGCTCGGCCATGTTGAAGCTCTCGTACACCTGGCCCTGGTTCGACGCGCCATCGCCGAAATAGGCCATGCAGACGCCGCCGTCATTCGAGTATTTGTGCTTGAACGCGAGGCCGGTGCCGAGCGACACCTGCGCGCCGACGATCCCGTGGCCGCCGTAGAATTTATGCTCGGTCGAGAACATGTGCATCGACCCGCCCTTGCCCTTCGAGATGCCGGAGCCACGCCCCGTCAGCTCGGCCATGATCGCCTTGGGATCGATTCCGTAGGCGAGCATGTGGCCGTGATCGCGGTAGCCGGTGATCACCGAATCGGTGTCGCCGTTAAGCGCAGACTGGAGGCCGACCGCGACCGCTTCCTGGCCGATGTACAGATGGCAGAAACCACCGATCAGGCCCAAGCCATAGAGTTGGCCCGCTTTTTCCTCGAAACGGCGGATCAGCAGCATCTGCCGATACATTTCGAGCAGTTCGTCCTTCGACGCCTCGTACGGCTTTGGTTCGGCCGGTCGTTCGCGGTTCGTAATCGGCGGTTCGGCGATTGCGCGTGCTGGTGGGGGGGTCTTGGCCACGATGTGGGAAACCTCGTTTTCCGTAGGGGAGTTGAGGGAGCCTATAGGCGCGGACGGGGCGGAACATCAATTCCCGTCTGGGGTATGTCGGTTTACGGGGTGTGGGATGGGGTCGAAGCGTGTCGCGCCGCGCGCTGCGTCGTCATCCCGCCCACCCCCGTCATCCTGACGAAAGTCAGGACCCAGAGTAACGAAACGCTGACCTTAGTAACCCTGGGTCCTGACTTTCGTCAGGATGACGGCGTACGGTGGCGACGGTTCCGTCACTTCACTATCCCCAGCCCAAGCAAAGCTCCGGTTGCCCTCGCCGCGCACGCGAGCCTAAAGCCAATCACAATGGACTCCACCGCAGACCCCCACCAGCATCCCTTACGGATCGCCAATTTCCGCGCCTATTGGCTGTCCCGTTTCACCGGCACGATCGCGGTCAGCGCGATGTCGATCGTCATCGGGTGGCAAGTCTACAACATCGCCCGCGAGACGATGGATATCCGCCAGGCCGCCTTCATGCTCGGCATGATCGGGTTCGCGCAGTTCGTGCCGCTGTTCCTGTTGACCCCGATCACCGGGCTGGTCGCGGACAGCTTCGACCGCCGCTGGATCGTCCGCGGCACGACCGCGTTGCTCGTGCTCACCGCCGCGACGTTGTGGTTGCTGACCTGGACGGGCCACCTCACGCTCGGCGTGTTGTTCGTTGCTGCGGTAGCCTTCGGGGTAGCGCGTGCCTTCTCAGGGCCCGCTTACTCTGCGCTGGCGCCCAACCTAGTTCCCCGCGCGGTTCTCCCGACCGCGATCGCGATCAGTTCGATCGCGTGGCAGGTCGGGACCATCGCCGGCCCGAGCGTCGGCGGCCTACTGTATGCGATCCACCCCGAGGTCGCATACGGCGTGGCAACGATCCTCTTCGTCGTTGCGCTCTTCTTCATGTTCCTGATCGGCCCGGTCCCGCAGCCTGCGTCGCAGACCGACCACCGTCCGCTTGCCCGCATCATCGAGGGCTTCACGTATGTGCGCCGCAACCGGCTCGTCCTGGCGACGATCACGCTCGACCTGTTCGCGGTACTGCTCGCCGGGGCCACGTCGCTGCTCCCGGTCTATTCGCGCGACATCCTCCATGTCGGTTCGCAAGGGCTGGGTGTGCTTGCGGCGGGCATGGGCATCGGCGCGGCAGTTACGGCCGTGTGGTTCTCGATCCGGCCTATGAGCACCAACGTCGGCGTGAAGATGCTGATCGCCGTCGTCGTGTTCGGCCTCGCGATCCTCACCTTCGGCATCGCCACGCCGATCGTGACTCTGCTCGGCATCGCACCCGGGACCATCGCCGGCATCCCCGTCCAGCCCGCCTTCGTTCTCAGCCTCGTCGCGCTGATCGTCGCGGGCGGCGCGGACATGATCTCGGTCTATGTCCGCCAGTCGCTGATCCAGCTGCACACGCCCGACGCGATGCGCGGCCGGGTCAGCGCGGTGTCGCAGCTCACGATCTCGGCCTCGAACGAACTCGGCGAATTCGAGAGCGGCGTGATGGCATCCCTGCTCGGCCCTGTCGGCGCGGTGGTGTTCGGCGGCGTCGGTGCTATTGCGATCACGATCGGCTGGGCGCGACTGTTCCCGGAACTTGGCCGCGCGAAAACCTTTGATCCCCCAGAGATCCTAGAGACCGAACCCGAACACGGAGAAGCCAAGCCATGAAGGCCAACTCGATCCTCGATACGATCGGCAACACGCCGCACGTCCGCCTGTCGAAGCTGTTCCCCGAATCCGAAGTCTGGGTGAAGTCCGAGCGCTCGAACCCCGGCGGCTCGATCAAGGACCGCATCGCGCTCGCGATGATCGAGGCTGCCGAGAAGGACGGCCATCTCCAGCCAGGCGGTACGATCATCGAGCCGACCAGCGGCAATACCGGCATCGGCCTCGCGCTCGTCGCTGCCGTTAAAGGCTACAAGATCGTCCTCGTCATGCCGGAGAGCATGTCTATCGAACGCCGCCGCCTGATGCTCGCCTATGGCGCAACGTTCGACCTGACGCCGCGCGAAAAGGGCATGAAGGGCGCGATCGAGCGTGCGCTCGAACTCGTCCAGCAGACCCCCGGCGCGTGGATGCCGCAACAGTTCGAAAATCCTGCCAACATCGCCGTGCATGTCACGACGACCGCACAGGAAATCCTTGCCGACTTCCGCGATACGCCGATCGACGTGATCGTCACCGGGGTCGGAACCGGCGGCCACATCACCGGCGTCGCGGAGGCGTTGAAGAAGGAGTGGCCGTCGCTGAAGGTCTATGCGGTCGAGCCCGCCGCATCGCCCGTGATCGCCGGCGGCCAGCCCGGCCCGCACCCGATTCAGGGCATCGGTGCGGGGTTCATCCCGGTCAATCTCCACACCCAGGCGCTCGACGGCGTGATCGAGGTCGATGCCGCGGTCGCCAAGGACATGGCGCGTCGTTCGGCGACCGAAGAAGGCATGCTGGTCGGCATCAGCTCGGGCGCGACGCTGGCGGCGATTCTCCAGAAGTTGCCCGACCTGCCCGATGACGTTCGCGTGCTGGGCTTCAACTACGACACCGGCGAGCGCTATCTGTCGGTCCCGGACTTCCTGCCCGAACAGTGACACATCCTACGTCCGCGCGCGGCGCGTCCTCCTCTTCCGCGCGCGGTTCGACCGCGTTGCATGCCGTTCTTACCGGAATCGCCGGGCTGGCGATCGTCGGTCCGGCGCTGGTCGTTGCCAATGCGCCCGTCATCGTTCCGACTAAGCGCGTGGCGCTACCGCCGCAGCGAGTCGTGCCGAAGGCCGAAGTTCCACAAGTCGAACCGATGAAGTTCGTCGACCTGACGCCGACCGACGCGAAGGCGTTCAACGCGACCATCCCATTCTCGACGGAACCCAATCCGGCGGCTAGACCGTTCCACTTCGTCGGTGCGCCGGAGGACCGGGCGCGGGCGACCGACTGCATGGCCGCGGGCATCGTGTACGAAGCGGGCGACGACACGTTGGGCGAGCGGGCGGTGGCGCAGGTCGTGCTGAACCGCCTGCGCCATCCGGCCTTCCCGAAGACGGTCTGCGGCGTCGTGTTCGAGGGGCAGGCTCGTACCACCGGCTGCCAGTTCAGCTTCAGCTGTGACGGCGCGATCACGCGCTGGCATCCGACGGACGACGCCTGGCGGCGCGCGCGCGAGGTCGCGACAGCCGCGCTTAGCGGTGCGGTGTTCAACCAGGTCGGCTACGCGACGCATTACCATACCGACTGGGTCGTGCCGTACTGGCAGTCCAGCCTCGACAAGATTACCGCGGTGCACACGCACCTGTTCTTCCGCTGGTCGGGCTGGTGGGGAACACCGGCTGCGTTCGGTCGTCATCCCGACCCCATCGAACCGGTCATCGCACAACTCGCCAGCCTGTCCGACGCGCACAAGACCGGTGCTGCGTATGACGAAGCCCAGGCGGCGTTGGCCGAAGCATCCGCGGCGATGGGGTTCGTCAACGCGGCGGACTCGATCGATGCGGGCCTCGATGGGGCCTCTGCGCCACGTATCGACAATGACACGATCGTCGTTGTGTTCCCGCGGGGGCAATCGCCGGACACGCTGGCGACCACCGCGGTACAGGCGTGCGGAAGCCGGCCGTTCTGTCGGTATATGGCGTGGCTCGACGGAACCAAGGTGCCCACATCGCTGCCGCTCGACACCGCGCAGATGGCGTCGCTGACGTTCAGTTATCTGCGCGATCGGTCGAACGGCTATGAACGCGCGTTGTGGAACTGCCGCGAGTACAAGCGTCCAGATCCCTCGCAATGTCTTCAGCCCCCTGGAACCAAAGCGCCGGGTCCGCCGCCTGTCGCGGCGGACCCGGCGGTCAAGCCACCCGCGACTGCCGATCTGAACGGCGTTCGCCGGAAGCCTGCGATACCTTCGGGTCCGGTACAACCAGCATCTAAGGTCGTTACCGGCCAGTGACGTAAACAGGCGTGGAATTGCCTTCAGCGTCGAGGGACACGGGCATGCTGCGTGCCCCTCGACATGGTTTCGCAAAGCTGCCTATTTCGCCAAACCGAGCTGTTGCAGCATGAACGCCTGCCATTCGGAATTCTGGCGATAGCGTTCGAAGCGACCCGACTTGCCGCCATGCCCCGCCTCCATGTTGACGCGAAACAGCAGCGGGTTCTTGTCGGTCTTGAGCTCGCGGAGCTTGGCGACCCACTTGGTCGGCTCGTAATATTGCACTTGGCTATCCCATAGGCCGGTGCCGACATACATTGCCGGATACGCCTTGGCCTTGACGTTGTCGTACGGCGAGTAGCTCAGCATGTAGTCGTAGAACGGCTTCTTTGCGGGGTTGCCCCATTCGTCGTACTCGAACGTCGTCAGCGGGATCGAGGCATCGAGCATCGTCGTCACGACGTCGACGAACGGGACCTGCGCGATGATCAGCCTGTAGTCCGCCGGCGCCATGTTCGCGACGCCGCCCATCAGCAGCCCGCCCGCACTGCCGCCTATCGCGGCTACGCGGTCCTTCGCCGCGTATTTCTGAGCGACGAGATAGCGCGTGACGTCGATGAAGTCGGTGAAGCTGTTCTTCTTGTTGAGCAGATGCCCGTCGTCATACCAGCCGCGCCCCATCTCCTGCCCGCCGCGGATATGCGCGATCGCATAGACCACGCCGCGATCGAGCAGCCCGATCCGGCCCGGATCGACCGCCGGGTCGCTCGAAATGCCGTAGCTGCCATAGGCGTATTGGAAGAGTGGCGCGGTGCCTTCTCGCTTGGTGCCCTTGGCATAGACCAGCGACACGGGGATCCGCGTACCGTCTCGTGCGGGTGCCCATACGCGTTCGGTGACGTACTTCGCGGGGTCGTAGCCCGGCACCGGCGCGACCTTCAGCACGCGGCGTTCACCGGTCTTCGCATTGACCTCGTACGTCGTGGTCGGCGTGGCGAGCGAACCGTATGTGTAGCGCACCCACGGCGTGGACGTCTCCTCGTTGACGTCGAGCGACATGCGATAGGCGGGTTCGTCGGCGGTGACGGGGGTGGACTTGCCCGCGTCGTTCAGCACGCGGATCATGCGATTGCCGCCCTCGCGCTGGTCGATCGCGACGAAGCCGTCGAACGGTTTGAAGCCTTCGATGAAGACAGTGTCGCTGGCTGGCGTCAGGTCACGCCACGCGGCCGTGCCCTTGGCCAGATCGGCGTCGGCAACGGTCACCAGCTTGTAGTTTTTTGCGGCCTTGTTGGTGCGGATGATCCAGCGATTGCCGATATGATCCGCGCTGTAGCGGAACTCGCGTGCGCGTGGTGCGACGATCGTAAAATTTGTCGGCGCAGCGGCCGGTGCGCAACGTTGCTCGTCGCTGACCGTGCTGCTCACGCCGATGCAGACGAACTTGTCGTCTGCCGTGCGCGAGACACCCATCGAATAGGTGTCGTCCTTCTCCTCGTACAGCAGCCGATCGCTGGCGACGGACGTGCCGAGGACGTGCGCCTTCACGCGGTAGCCCCGGAGCGTGACCGGGTCCTTCTCGACGTACAGCAAGGTCTTGTTGTCGTCCGCCCAGACGACGTTCGGCTCGATGTTCGAGAGCGTGTCGGCGATCGTCGCGCCGGTCGCGAGGTCCTTTACCTTGAGGACATACTGGCGACGGCCGACGGTATCTTCCGCCCAGGCGACGCGGGCGTTGTCGGGGCTCACCGCCCAGTCGCTCAGCGCGAAGAAGCTGTGTCCCTTTGCCATCGCCGGCTCGTCGAACAGCGTTTCGGCAGGCGCGGTGCGGCTTCCCTTCCGGCGTTCGAGGATCGGGTAATCCGCGCCGGTCTGGAACCGCGATCCGTAATAATAACCGTTCTTCGCATACGGCACGGAGCTGTCGTCCTGCTTGATGTGCGAAAGGGTCTCTTTGTACAGTTTCGCCTGGAGCGGCTTCAGCGACGCGAGTTGCGCATCGGCATAGGCGTTCTCCGCGGCGAGATAGGCGAGCATCGCCGGGTTCTTCCGCGTGTCGTCGCGCAGCCAGTAATAATCGTCCTCGCGCGCGCCGTTGGGCGACGTCACCTGGAACGGCTTCTTCGCGACACGCGGCGGCTGGACCTGTGCGACCGCCGCGGTCGAGACCAGCGCCACGCCGGCCAGCATCATGTATCGTATCGTCATTGTGCTGCTCCCTGTGCCGGCGTCGTTGCGCCTGCCGGCTTCCGGTATCGATCGAACCAGGCGATGATCGCCGACGCTTTCGCCGCCGATTGCGATGGGCGAGCGGCCAGGCCGCCGTGACTAGCCCCCGGCACCTTCACCAGCGCGGTCGGCACGCCGCGAATCTGGAGCGCCGCGTAATATTGCTCGGACTCGCTGACCGGCGTCCGGTAATCGTCACCCCCTACCACCACCAGCGTCGGCGTCTTGACGTTGCCGACCAGGCTCAGCGGTGAGCGGTTCCAATAGCTCATCGGATCCTGCCACGGCAGCTTGGTGAACCAGTAGCGCGAGGTGAACAGCGTGTTGTCCATCGTCAGCGCCTCGCTGATCCAGTTGATCACCGGCTTCTGCGTCGCGGCGGCCTTGAACCGGTCGGTCTTGCCGACGATCCACGCGGTCAGCAGCCCGCCTCCAGAACCGCCGGTCACGAACAGATTGTCGGGATCGGCGGTCCCGTCCTTGATCGCCGCGTCGACCGAGGCGATCAGATCGTCGTAATCGGCAGCTGGGTAGGTCTTGTCGATCAGGTTGGCGAACTCGGCGCCGTAGGAGGTCGAGCCGCGCGGGTTGGTCCACAGCACCGCATAGCCGGCGGCGGCGTAGAGCTGCACGTCCGTCGCGAAGCCGGGGCCGTAGGCGGCGTTCGGGCCACCGTGGATCTCGAGGATCAGCGGCACGCGCTGGCCCGCGACACGGCCCGGCGGGGTCGCGAGCCAGGCGTCGATCGGCCGACCATCGGGCGCGGTCACCGCGATCTTCCGGACCTGTGCGAGCGCCTTCGATCCGGTCAGCACCGCGTTGAGCGTCGTCAGGCGTCGCGGTTTGCCGCCCGCCAGCACCCAGACGTCGGCGGGGGCGCTCGCATCGCCGCCGGTATAGGCGATCGTGCCGCCCTTCGAGACCGAGAACTCGCCGCCGGTATAGGGCCGGTCGAGCCCGCCGCCCGCGACGTTGTCGATCAGCGGCGTGACGCGACCATCGACCCCAACGCGCGCGACGCGACGCTGGCCGTGATCGTCGTAGCTCGCATACAGGCTGCGGCCGTCGGCGGACCACACCGCGTCCTCGATCGCGCGGTCGAGTGTCGCGGTGAGCGAGCGCGGCGAGGCGGCATCGCGGTCGCCGACATAGAGCTGCGTGTTCTCGTAGCTGCGGCGCTTGTCGTCGAAGCCGAGCCAAGCGATCTTCGAGCCATCCGGCGAGACACGTGGCTGCGCGTCGGGGCCATCGCGGGTCGTCAGCGTCCGGATCGTGCCGCCGCTCGTATCGACCGCGATCACGTCGGAGTTCATCACTTGGCGGTCGGCGGCTGGTCCACGGATCGCGGCGAAGACGATGCTGCGACCATCGGGCGTCCAAGACAGCGGCCCGCCGTCGTCGAACTTGCCATATGTCAGTTGCCGGGCGGCGCCCCCATCCGCGCCGACCACGAAGAGGTGGTCGTAGCCCGGCTTCACATAGCCCGGCCCGTCGTTGCGGTAGTTGACCCGGTCGATGATCGTCAGCGGCTCGGCCCATTTCGCGCCCTCTGGCTTGGGCGGCTGCGTGCCGAGCTTGGTGCCCTCGCCTGCTACCGTGGCGATGTAGGCGAGCTTGGTGCCGTCCGGCGACCAGGCGAGCGCCTGCGGATCGCCGGGGAAACTTGTCACGCGCGCACTCGTCGAACCACTTAGCCAGCGGACGAACAATTGCGATCCCTCGCCGTCGCGCGCAGCGTAAGCGATCCTTGCCCCGTCGGGCGACCAGCGCGGGCTGCTGCCGTCAGTGGCGAAGGGCGTCTGCCGTCCGCTCGCGACGTCGATCAGCCAGAGCGAGGATTGCATCTTGTCGGTCATCACGTCGCCGGTGCGGCGGACATAGACGATCGTCTTGCCGTCCGGGCTGATCTGCGGGTCCGCCGCGATCGTCAGGCCGAACAGGTCGCTCCCCGTGAAGCTACGCGTCGGACCATCGGGGACGGGGGCAGGCACTGGGGCGGTCGGCTGTTGCTGGGCAAAGGCCGGCGTCGCCGCGAGCAGTAGGAGGAGAGCAATGGTCAAGCGCAACGGGCGGCTCCTTCGAATGAACCGCAGTACGATGACACATTATCACGTGGAGGCAAGCGGTACGAACGTGACCGGCAAACCATCCTTCGGCCGCGGAATCGGGAAGACCTGCCACGCGTCGCCGCTGCCCGCCGCCGCCTCGATCCGATAGCGCATGAGCAGGTGCGCGATCAGCAGCCGCATCTGCATCGTCGCGAAGTGCAGCCCGATGCACATGTGCGCGCCGCCGCCGAACGGCACCCACGCAAACCGGTGCCGCCCCTTGGATGCCTCGGGCGTGAAGCGCAGCGGGTCGAACCGGTCGGGATCGGGCCAATGCTCGGCCATGCGGTGCGTGTAGGTGATGGCGGTGCCGACGCTGGTGCCCGCAGGGATATCATACCCGCCGAAGCTGAAATCCTTCAGCGCGCGGCGCGGGATCGACGGGACCGGCGGCATCATCCGCAGCGATTCCTTGAACGCGTATTCGGTGAGGACGAGGCGGTCGAGTTGCTCGGTCAGCGGCACCGCCGGGTCGAGCGCGACGACCTCCTCGCGCAAACGCTCCTGCCACTCCGGGTTGCGCGCCAGCAACATGACCAAGCTGGTGGCCGACGAGGTGATCGTGTCGTGCGCGGCCATCATCAGGAAATTCATATGGTCGGCAATCGCCAGCGCGGTCAGCGGCGCACCGTCGTCATCGGTCGCGCGGCAGAATTGCGAGAAGAAGTCCTGGCCGTCGCCGTTGCGTCGCGCGGGGATTTCGCGCTCGAAAAAGTCGACCAGATAGGCGCGGGCCTTCACCCCCTTGCGCATCTGCGTGCCCGGCCACGGCTTGCGGATCGGCGAGACGCTCGCCTGCACCTCGTCGACGAACGCTTGATTGATCCGGTCCGCCTCCGCGCCGAGCGGCACCCCGAGGAAGCTGGTCGCGGCAAGGTCGAGCGTGAGCTTCTTGACCACGTCGTAGAAGCGCACCGTCTGGCCGCTCCAGTTTCCGACCGCAGCCTTGATCCCTGCGTCGAGTTCGCGCGTATAATGCCGCATCGGTTCGGGCTTGAACGCCACCGACAGCGTCTTCCGGTCGGCGCGATGCTTGTCGAAATCCATCAGCATCAAGCCGCGCGGGAACAGCAGGTTGAGGATCGGCCCCCAGCCCTGTTCGGACGAAAATATCTTGTCGCGGTCGAACAGGACCAGCTCGTTCGCGTCGGGTCCGAGCAGGGTCACGCCAATGCCGCCCAGTGCGCGATTACGATAGACCGGGCCGTACTGCGCCGCCATGTTTTCCGAGAACGCGATCGGGTCGGCGAGCAACTTGAAGGTGTTGCCGACCAACGGCAGGCCGTAGCTGCCGGGGATGTGATCGAGCGCGCCCTTGGACTGACGCGGCAGCCAATGCGGGCTGGCGTTTTGCAACACGGCGTGGCTCATCGTCGGATCCTCAGCGACATGCCGGCTTGGCAAGCCTCGAATACGGGCATAACTAATGTTCTGCAACCGGGACGGGGATTCCGGGCTTTGACAGGAGAGATGCATGGACCTCGCAAACAGTGCTGCCGTTGTGACCGGCGGCGCGTCGGGTTTGGGCGCAGCGACTGCGCGTGCGCTGGCCGCCAAAGGCGCGAAGGTGGCGATCTTCGACCTTCAGGCGGACAAGGGCGAAGCGCTGGCGGCGGAGATCGGCGGCGTGTTCTGCAAGGTCGACGTGACGTCGGACGACAGCGTCGATGCCGGGTTCGCGGCGGCCCGCGCGGCGCATGGTCAGGAGCGGATCCTCGTCAATTGCGCGGGCACCGGCAACGCGGTGAAGACCGCGGGTCGATCGAAGCAGGACGGCTCGATCAAGCATTTCCCGCTCGATGCGTTCGACCGGATCATTCAGATCAACCTCGTCGGCACGTTCCGCTGCCTCGCCAAGTCGGCGGCGGGGATGCTGACGCTCGAACCCGGCGAGGACGGCGAGCGGGGGGCTATCGTCAATACGGCAAGCGCGGCGGCGGAGGACGGCCAGATGGGCCAGGCCGCCTATTCCGCGTCGAAGGCGGGCGTGGTCGGCATGACGCTGCCGATCGCGCGCGATCTGATGAGCGAGGGGATCCGCGTGAACACGATCCTGCCGGGGATTTTCGACACACCGTTGCTGGCCGCCGCGCCGCAGCCAGTGCGCGATGCGCTGGCGGCATCGGTGCCGTTTCCGAAGCGGCTCGGGCGGCCGGAGGAGTTTGCGGCGCTCGCGCTGACGATGATCGAGTGCGGGTATTTTAACGGGGAGGACGTGCGGCTGGACGGCGCGATCCGGATGGCGCCTCGGTAAAATCGTCCTCACCCTTCCTATAACGAGCGGTGATGGCTCCTTCCCTCTACCGCTTGGAAGATGGTGAGGCGGCGATGGGTGCGCTTGGTAACAACATCCACCCCGGCGAAGGCCGGGGCCCAATTGGGGTGACATCAGTGACAAAGGGCCGTGCTTCGTTACTGCGACCTTTCCAATTGGGCCCCGGCCTCTGCCGGGGTGGTGCCTCGTCGCCGAGGTGGTGCTTGGTAGCGGTCCTTAAGCCGCGCGCGCCAACTGCCGCCCCTTGATCATGTCCGCCGCCTTCTCCGCGATCATGATGGTCGGTGCGTTGGTGTTCGACCCGATCAGCGTCGGCATTACCGACGCGTCCACCACCCGCAGCCCTTGCAAGCCGCGCACAGCCAGGGTCGCATCGACCACCGCCAGCGCATCGTCGGCCGTTCCCATCTTGCACGTGCCGACTGGGTGATAGATCGTCTCGGCCGTCCGCCGCACCCAGGCGTCGATCTCGTCGTCGGTGCGGACATCCTCGCCCGGCGACAACTCCCCCGCCCGGTACGGATCGAGCGCCGCCTGCCGTGCGACATCGCGACCGATCCCGACGCAGGCGCGCATCACTCGGCGATCCTCCGCGGTCGCGAGATAGTTCGCGACGATCGTTGGATCGGCAAACGGATCGGCAGAGCGCAGCCCGATCCGTCCGCGACTCTGCGGCCGCAACTGGCAGAGATGCAGCGTGAAGCCGTCCTCGATCGCCTTGGTCTTGCCGTGATCCTGCATGATCGCGAGCACCGCGTGAATCTGCACGTCCGGCCGCGACAGCCCCTCCCGCGACGACACGAACGCCCCCGCCTCCAGAAACTGCTGACGCCCCGCTCCCTTGCCGCGCAACAGGTAATTGAGCCCGACGCCGATCATCCCCACGCCCTTGGTCATCGCGTACCCGGTTCGCAGCCCGCGCGATTTCCAGTTCATCACGACGTCGAGGTGATCCTGAAGGTTCTCGCCAACACCGGGCAGCGCGTGCACCACGCCGACCCCCGCGGCGGTCAGCCGATCCGGATCGCCGATACCCGACAGCTGGAGGATGTGTGGCGACTGCACCGCGCCCGCGCACAACAGCACTTCACGCGTCGCCGTCACGCTCTCCCCGCGCGCGCCCTTGTCGAGCACGTAATCGACGCCGGTCGCACGTCCCTTGTCGATCCGGATCCGCGTCGTCCGCGCGCCCGTGACGCAAGTCAGGTTGCGCCGCGACAGCACCGGCCGCAGATACGCCGCCGCCGTGCTCCAGCGCTTCCCGTCCGCCACCGTCAGGTCGTAGCGGCCGAACCCCTCCTGGCTCGTCCCATTAAAATCCTCGGTCACCGGATACCCAGCCTGTCGCCCAGCCTCGACCAGCGCGTCATAGAACGGACTGTCGGACTCCCCGCCCGAGATCGTCAGCGGCCCGCCGCCACCATGCAGCACGCACTCACCGCGATGATGCCCTTCGAGCCGCTTGAAATAGGGCAGCACGTCGTCGAACGACCAACCCGGCAGCCCCATCTGACGCCATTCGTCGTAATCCTGCGGGTGCCCCCGCGTGTAGACCATGCCGTTGATCGACGAACTGCCGCCCAGCCCCTTGCCACGCGGCCACCACAGCCGACGGTTGTCGAGATGCGGCTCGGGCTCGGTCGAAAAGCCCCAGTTGCTCGCATTCTTGCTCTTGATCAGTTCGCCGACCCCCGCGGGCATCCGCACCAACACGCCGTCGTTGCGCCCGCCCGCCTCGAGCAGCAGCACCGACACGTCGGGGTCCTCGGTCAGCCGCGCAGACAGCACACAGCCGGCCGAGCCCGCGCCGATAATCACGTAGTCATACGTTTGCATGCCCGCATCCTCCCCATAACGCTCCGCTTTTTACGGAGTCGCTTCACCTCGATACGCTAGCGCTCGCACAGCAGGGTCAGCAATCCCTCGCGTAACACGCCGCGCTCGATCCCTTCGGCCGCATGCACCTGGCTGAGACCTATCGCCAGCAGCGCATAGCTGCGGATCGCGGCCTCTTTCGGGTCGAACCCATGTGCCGCCAGTTGCGTCGTCAGGAACGCCACCACCTTGTCGTCATGATCGCGGATCGCGGCCGCCGCACGGGCGTCGCTTTTCGCCCAGGCCCGCATCGCCAGCGCCAGCTGTGCCATATCGTGATCGCGCACATGGTCCGCGAACGCCCGGATCCGCTCGACCGGCGGCAGGTCAGCCGCGGACAACGCTGCGACGAGCGGGTCGATATGCGCCTCCACGAAATATCGCGCGAGCGCCGCGTGATACCCGTCGAAATCCTTGAAGTGATGATAGAAGCTTCCGGTCGATGCGCCGAGCGTCTGCGCGAGACCGCGAAGTTTCAGCGCGCGCAGGCCGCCATCCTTCAACAGCTGCAGCCCGATCTCAAGCCAGTCGCGCGGCGCCAAATCCACGCGTGGTGCTGTCACAGCTTCCATTACCGTACTTGACAAGCCATTTCCCATAACGAATGTTACGTCGGAACGAAGCCGGACGCAATCCGGCATCAGGCACCACGACCGCACCATAGCGGCGGGTGCAAGAGGAGAGCGATGTTGGCCGAGGCACTGATCATCGACGCCGTCCGTACCCCGCGCGGGATCGGCAAGACGGGTAAGGGCGCGCTCGCGCACATGCATCCGCAACACCTCGCAGCGACGGTGCTCAAGGCGATCGCCGAACGCAACCATCTCGACACCGCCGACGTCGACGACATCATCTGGTCGACCTCGACGCAGCGCGGCGAGCAGAGCGGTGATCTTGGGCGGATGGCGGCACTCGATGCGGGCTATGACGTGAAGGCGAGCGGAACGACGCTCGACAGGTTCTGCGGCGGCGGAATTACGGCCGTGAACTTTGCCGCGGCGCAGATTATGAGCGGCATGGAAGACCTCGTCATCGCCGGCGGCACCGAGATGATGTCGCTGACCACGACGATGATGCAGGACGACATGGCGGCGGGCAAGCGGCCGCTCGGGATCGGATCGGGCAACGCCAGGCTCGACGCGGCGCATCCGCAATCGAACCAGGGCATCTGCGCCGACGCGATCGCCAGCATCGAGGGGATCGACCGTAAAACGCTCGAAGCGCTCGGGCTCGAAAGCCAGCGCCGCGCCGCGGTGGCGATCGCCGAAGGGCGGTTCGATCGCAGCATCGTCCCCGTTACCGACGATACCGGCGCGCTGGTGCTTGAAAAGGACGAATATCCGCGGCCAGACACCACCGCCGAGGGCCTCGCCGCGCTCCGCCCCTCATTCGCGGGGATCGCCGACGTGCCGCTCGACGACAAGGGCACGACATATCGCAAGCAGATCAACCGCCGCTATCCCGGCCTGGAGATCGCGCATGTCCATCACGCCGGCAATTCGTCGGGCGTGGTCGATGGCGCCGCCGCCGTACTGCTCGCCAGCGCCGACTATGCGGCCAAGCACGGGTTAAAGCCCCGCGCGCGGATCGTCGCGATGGCGAACATGGGCGACGACCCGACGCTGATGCTCAACGCCCCCGTCCCCGCCGCGCGGAAAGTGCTGGCGAAAGCCGGGCTGACGGTCGACGACATCGACCTGTGGGAGATCAACGAGGCGTTCGCGGTGGTCGCGGAGAAGTTCATCCGCGACCTGAAGCTCGACCGCGACAAGGTGAACGTCAACGGCGGATCGATCGCGCTCGGCCACCCGATCGGCGCGACCGGGGCTATCCTGATCGGCACGATCCTCGACGAGCTCGAACGCCGCGACCTGAAGCGCGGGCTCGTGACGATGTGCGCGGGCGGCGGGATGGCGCCGGCGATCATCATCGAGCGCGTCTGATGCACCCCGTCGCGCATGCGCTGACGTCGCCCGACAAACCCGCCTACATCATGGCGGCGACGGGCGAGACGGTGACGTATCGCGACTTGGACGAACGGGCGAACCGGGGTGCGCACCTGCTCCGCTCGCTCGGGCTGAAGCGCGGCGATGGGATTGCGGTGCTGATGGACAATTCGCCGCGCTATCTGGAGGTGATGTGGGCGGCCGAACGCACCGGCGTCTACTGCACCTGCCTTTCGTCGAAACTGACTGCGGTCGAGGCCGCGTACATCATCCGCGACGGCGATTGCCGGGCGCTGATCGTGAGCAAGGGATGCGCCGAGGTTGCCGCCGCGCTGGTACCGATGCTTGACGACGTGCGCCGCTACGTCGTCGACGGCCCAATCGACGGGTACGCGGCCTACGAAGCCGCACGCGATGCGATGCCCGCTACGCCTATCGCCGATCCGTCGCCCGGCGGCATCCTGCTCTATTCGTCGGGCACCACTGGCAAGCCGAAGGGCGTCAAGCACGCACTGTCGGAGGAGGCGTTCGGCACCAACGTCTCGCCGCTCGTGATGCTCGGCAAGGGGCTGTACGGGTTCACGCCAGAGATGATCTACCTCTCGCCCGCCCCGCTCTATCACGCAGCGCCTTTGCGCTGGTCGATGGCAGTGCATCAGGTCGGCGGCACCGTCGTCGTAATGGAACATTTCGATCCCGAAGCCGCGCTCGCCGCGATCGAGCGCTATCGGATCACGCACGCGCAATGGGTGCCGACGCACTTCATCCGCCTGCTCAAACTCCCGCCTGAGGTCCGCGCTCGCTACGACGTGTCGTCGCTCAAGGCGGTGTGGCACGCCGCCGCCCCATGCCCGCTCCCAGTCAAGCAGGCGATGATCGACTGGTGGGGACCGATCATCGGCGAGTATTACGCCGGTACCGAAGGCAACGGGTTCTGCGCGATCTCCAGCGCGGAATGGCTGACGCACAGGGGCTCGGTCGGCCGCAACCTGACCGCGCAGACGATGATCTGCGACGAGGACGGCAATGCACTGCCACCGCGCGCGGAAGGCGACGTGTATTTCGCGGGCGGCGGCGCATTCGAATACCACAACGATCCCGCCAAGACCGCGGAGGCCGCCAACGGGCATGGCTGGACGACGCTCGGCGACGTCGGCTGGCTCGACGAGGAGGGCTATCTCTATCTCACCGACCGCAAGAGCTTCATGATCATCTCGGGCGGCGTGAACATCTATCCTGCCGAGATCGAGAACCTTCTCGTCACCCACCCGAAAGTCGCCGACGTCGCGGTGATCGGGGCGCCCGACGACGAAATGGGCGAGCAGGTCGTGGCGATAATTTGCCCCGCCGACCCGACCGAGGATCGTGTGCAACTCGCCGCCGAACTCAGCGCCTTCGCCCGGGCGAACCTAAGCCACGTCAAGGCGCCGCGCCGGATCGATTTTCGCGAGACCTTGCCGCGGCATGAGACGGGCAAGCTCTACAAGCGCCTGCTCCGCGACGAATATTGGGCGCATTCGAAGGAGTCCGCATGAACTTCGATTATTCCGACGACCAGAAATTTCTCAAGGGCGAAGCGCGCAAGTTCCTGTCCGCGCACGGCGGCAGCGACCGCGTCCGAGCCGTGCTCGACGATCCCGCCAAAGCGTATGATGCGGACCTGTGGAAAGCAGTCGGTGCACAAGGCTGGCTCGGCGCGGCGATCCCCGAAGAGTTCGGTGGACTGGGGCTCGGCCATATCGAACTCTGCGCGATCGCAGAGGAACTCGGGCGAGCTTGCGCCCCGATCCCGTTCGCCTCGACAGTCTATTTCGTTGCCGAAGCGCTGATGCTGTACGGCAGCGACACCCAGAAAGTCCGATGGCTGCCGAGGATCGCAGCGGGTGACGTCATCGGCGCCTTCGCGACCTCGGAAGGCGCGGGCCCGGTCACTGCACGATCGGTCCGCACCACCGTCTCCGACGGCAAAATCACCGGCGAAAAGATCCCCGTCACTGATGGCGACGTCGCCGACCTGATCGTCGTCCTTGCGCGCGACGGCCTCTACCTCGTCGAGAAGGGGTCGGGCGTCACTGCGGAAGTCCTCGAAACGCTCGACCCGACGCGGAGCGCCGCCCGCCTCACCTTCACGGACGCGCCTTGCGAAAAACTGGGCAGCGACGACGGCATTGCCGCGATGCAGGCCGTGTTCGACCGCGCCGCCGTGCTCCTCGCGTTCGAGCAACTCGGGGGCGCGGATCGGTGCCTTGAGATGGCGAAGGGCTACGCGCTCGATCGCTACGCCTTCGGCCGGCAGATCGGCGGGTATCAGGCGATCAAGCACAAGCTCGCCGACATGTACGTGAAGAACGAACTCGCGCGCTCGAACGCCTATTATGGTGCGTGGGCGCTGAACGCGGGCGCCGCCGAACTCCCGCTCGCCGCCGCCACGGCGTGCGTGGGCGCTTCCGACGCCTATTGGTTCGCGTCGAAGGAGAACATCCAGACGCATGGCGGGATGGGCTTCACCTGGGAGTCCGACTGCCACCTCTATTACCGGCGCTCGCGCCAGCTCGCACTCGTCGCCGGCAGCCCCGCGGCGTGGCGCGAACGCCTCGTCGGCCAACTCGAAATGCGCAACGCCGCCTGAAAGGACGAGCATGGACTTCAAGGACAGCGACGCCGAAGCCACCTACCGCACCGCCGCGCGCGCTTGGCTCGACGCGAACATCGTTGAGCATGACGCGGGCCATTACGCCGACGACATGGCCAAGGCGAAGGCTTGGCAGGCGCGGAAAGCGGCCGGCGGCTATGCGTGCATCACGTGGCCGCAGGAATGGGGCGGCGGCGGTGGCACGCCGATCGAAAGCGTCATCTTCGGGCAGGAAGAAGCGCGCCACGCGGTCGATGGCAGCTATTTCACGATCGGCCTCGGCATGTGCGTGCCGACCGTGATGGCCTATGCGGACGACGCGACCAAGCGGCGCTTCGTCGGCCCGGCGGTATGCGGCGACGAGATCTGGTCGCAGCTCTTCTCCGAACCCGCTGGCGGTTCCGACGTCGCGGCGATCCGCACGCGCGCCGTCCGCGACGGCGACGACTGGGTGATCAACGGCCAGAAGGTCTGGACCTCGGGCGCGCATTACAGCGACTATGGCATCGTCCTGGTCCGCACCAACCCCGACGTGTCCAAGCACCAGGGCCTGACGATGTTCTGGCTCGACCTGAAGGCGCCGGGGATCGAGATCCGGCCGATCCACCAGATGTCCGGCGGGTCGAGCTTCAACGAGGTCTGGTTCGAGGACGTCAGTATATCCGACGCGCAGCGCCTTGGCCCAGTCGACGGCGGCTGGAAGGTCGCGCTCTTCACGCTGATGAACGAGCGCCTCGCGATCGGCACGAGCGGCGGCGTCGGCCCGGAAGACATCCTCGCCTTCGCTGCCCAGGCCAATGGCGCAGACGGCCCGCTGCTGAAGGACGCTGCGTTCCGCCAGACTCTCGCCGACTGGTGGGTCCAATCGGAGGGCCTGCGCAACACCCGGATGCGGACGATCACCGCGCTGTCGAAGGGCCAAGTGCCCGGCCCCGAAAGCTCGATCGGCAAGATCGTCGCCGCCAACCAGTTGCAGGCGATCGGCAACACCGCAGTCGAGGCCGGCGATCAATACGGCATCATATCCGACCCCGCGCTGACCCCGCTCAAAGGCGCGTTCCACGCTGCCACGATGTGGGCGCCGGGCTTGAGGATCGCCGGCGGCACCGACGAGATCCTCAAGAACATCATCGCCGAACGCGTCCTCGGCCTTCCTGGCGAGATCCGCGTCGACAAGGATCAGGCGTTCCGGGACCTGCCGGTCGGCGCGTGAGCAGGACCACCGGTCAGGGCCCACCGCTGTCAAAGGGGGGGCTTGCGGGAACACCGTCGGAGGTCCAGCTTTGGCTTATGAAACATAAGGATATGCTCGAACGAAGCGTGGTCAGTGATGGCCATGCCGCCGCAGTCTCGATCAGGATAGGCGCTCGGACACGGTTCGATGCGGGCGTGACCAGCAAAGGCTTGTTGTCGGTTGGCATTCTCGTGTCCAGCATCCTGCTGTCGAGCGCGGTGATCGTCGCGACAAGCAGGAGGCCTATCGGAAGGTTGCCGACATCTTCTCCCGGCGAGCGATCCGTCTAGTCGCCGCGAGTGGTCGCGAACGACGACCGTTAGTCGTGTGCCTCACCCACCTGCTTCGGATGCAGGCCCTTCGCCCCCTTCGAGGATGCTCAGATGACCGATATGCACACCATCCTCACTATCCAGCGTGACGCGTTCATGGCGGAGCTTCCGGTCACCAAGGCCGTCCGGCTCGATCGCCTGAAGCGCGCGGCGGCGATGGTGCGGGATAACGCCGCGCGGTTCTGCGACGCGATGTCGGAGGATTTCGGCCACCGCAGCGCCGAGCAGACGATGATGACCGATATCGGTGCCTCGCTCGCCCCGATCGCGCATGCCGCCAAGCATCTCGATCGCTGGATGAAGCGCGAACGCCGGCCGGTCCAGTTTCCGCTTGGCCTGCTCCGTGCGAAGGCTTGGGTCGAATATCAACCCAAGGGCGTGGTCGGCATCATCGCGCCGTGGAATTTCCCCGTGAACCTGTTGATCGCGCCGCTGGCGGGCGTGTTCGCCGCGGGCAATCGCGCGATGGCCAAGACGAGCGAGTATACGCCGGCGACCGCCGCGCTGTTCGCGGAGATCGTGCCCAAATATTTCGCGCAGGACGAACTCGCGATCATCACCGGTGGCCCGGATGTGGGGAAGGATTTCGCCGCGCTGCCGTTCGACCATCTCATTTTTACCGGTGCGACCGCGATCGGTCGGCACATCCTCCACGCCGCCGCCGACAACCTCACCCCCGTCACGCTCGAACTCGGTGGCAAGTCGCCCGTCATCCTAGGCAAGTCGGCGGATATCGCGCGGGCGACCGAACGCGTGACGCTCGGCAAGATGATGAATGCGGGCCAGATCTGTCTCGCGCCCGATTACATGCTCGTGCCCTCGGCGGACGAAGCCAAGGTCGTCGATGGTATCAAGGCGGCGGCCAGCGCGATGTATCCAACCCTGCTTGCCAACGCCGACTACACGTCGGTGATCAACGATCGCCACCACCAGCGCCTTACCGACTGGATCGCCGATGCCAGGGCCAAGGGGGCAACCGTCGAAATCGTGAACCCCGCGAACGAGGATTTCGCCGCCGCCAATTCGCGGAAAATGCCGCTGCACATCGTCCGCGACGCGACCGACGACATGATCGTGATGCAGGAGGAGATTTTCGGCCCCGTGCTGCCGATCCGCCGCTACGACGGCATCGACGACGCGATCGCGCAGGTGAACCGCCGCGACCGGCCGCTGGGGCTGTATTATTTCGGCAGCGACGAGGTGGAGCGCCGCCGCGTGCTCGACCGGACGATCTCGGGCGGGGTGACGCTCGACGACGTGATTTTCCACATCTCGATGGAGGACCTGCCGTTCGGCGGCAGCGGTCCCTCGGGGATGGGCGCTTATCACGGTATCGACGGCTTCCGCACGTTCAGCCACGCCCGCGCCGTCTACAAGCAATCGCGACTCGACGTCGCCAAGCTGGCGGGATTGAAGCCGCCTTATGGCGCGGCCGCGGCCAAGACGATCGCCCGTATGATCCGCTGATCGTCCGTCGGAGTGGGCGATGGCGAGCGCTCGTTCGGATCGCCGCAGCTTCATTTGCGGGGTGGACAGGATGGCCAAGTGACAGTCCGCCCACGCCCCGCTACCCCTCCTGATCGTGCACCGCCTTCGCCGACTTTCCCTGTCCCATCGATACCTGGCGGCGTTGCTCTGCGTGGCGGCGCTGGCGATGAAGCTGCTGGTTCCCTCAGGGTACATGGTGTCGAGCGACCATGGCGGGATCGCGATCACGCTCTGCCCGGGCATGGTCCCGCAGGCTCAGACAGCGCAGGCGATGGCGATGCCGGGCATGCACGACGACGCGGGATCGTCGGCGACCAATGATCCATCGGCCAAGCACGGCAAGGCAGAGATGCCCTGCGCATTCGCCAGCCTGACGGGACACGCGCTCGAAAGCGTCGATCTTGTTCTGCTCGTCGCCGCGATCGCCTTCGTCATGGCGCTTGCGCGGCGATATGCCACGGTCCTCCCTCCCGGTCTGACACGGTATCTGCGGCCACCGCTACGAGGTCCACCGATCGCCCTGTGATCCTTCGAACTGCGCATCCTCGAACGACGATGCGCACCGATTCATGACGCGCATCCTGGGGTTGCGCGTCGATCACGGGAATTGCCGATGTTTCGATTCACGCCTCTCCACGAGGCGGCGATGACGCTAGCCGTCGCTGGGCCGCTGCTTGCCTGCGCGAGCCCAACCGCCGCGCAGACCGCCAATACCCCGCCTTCCGAAAGCGACACGCGCTTCACCATTGGCGATATCGTCGTGACCGCACCGAGCATGGCGCGCTCGACCGGGAACGTTCTGACCTCGGTGGACGTGCTGGGCGGCGATGTCGCGCAACGCCAGTCGGTCGACAACGCCTGGGAGGTGTTCGCACGCTTGCCGGGCGTCGTGCTTACCGACTTCAACCAAGGCACGACTTCGGGACGCTTCTCGATCCGCGGGTTCAACGGCGAGGGTGAGATCAACGCGGTCAAACTGATGATCGACGGGATCCCGACCAACGACAATGCCGGCGGGATGACCGGTATCGACATGATCGCACCCCTCGACATCGCCGGGATCGAACTGGTCCGCGGCACGTCCGACCCACGCTGGGGCCTTAACAACATCGCCGGCAACGCCAACATCCTGACCCGGATCGGCGGCACCTATCTCGACGCGCGGGTCATCGGCGGCGCGTTCGGGACGACCGACGGTCAGGTCTCGGCGGGGCTCGAACGCGGCAAGTTCAGCCAGAACTACCTGGTGAGCTATCGCCGCACCGATGGCTACCGGGACCATGCCGATCTCGATCGTCTCAATCTCGCGGGTAAGTGGTTCTACGATTTCGGCACCACCCGGCTCGGCGCGATCGTCCGCTATTCGACAGCGACTGCGCAGGAACCCGGTTACCTCACCGATACCGACGCCTATACCGACCGGCGGCGATCCTACGCCGTGTCGCAAACCGATGGCGGCAAGCGCCGGATCGGCCAGTACAGCCTCCACCTCGATTCCGACCTCGCCGACACGCTGGCGCTTACAGCGAAGGGCTATGCGAACAGCCTGACGGACGACCGCTACGTCCGCTTCTCGGCAAGCGTCGCGCAGCAGCGACGGCTGACCGACGAATGGCAATATGGCGGCACGGTCGCGCTCCATTATCACCCGAAGGTCGACTTTCTCCACGCGCTGATGATCGAGGCCGGTGGCGACGTCCAGGTGCAGGACAACAGGAGCCTGCGCTGGCTGACCGATCGTCGCGTCATCACCAGCCAGACGCGCGATCAGCAATTCGGCCTGACGGTCTATGGCGGCTATCTGCAGGCGGTGATCGAGCCGACCGCCTGGCTCAAGATCACGCCGGCATGGCGGGTCGACCGGGTCGACGGGCATTTCGCCAACCGACTTGCCGGCACCACCGCGCCGATCAACGACTATGGCACGATCAGCCAGCCCAAGCTCAGCGTGGCGATCACCCCGGTCCGCGACGTTACGCTCTATGCGAACTATGGCCGGACGTTCCAGATCGGCGCGGGTTCGGGGGCCTATCTGGTGCCGCCACGCACGACGGACGTCGCCCCCTCGATCAACGACGGGTTCGAGGGCGGCGTGAAAGTCACGCACGGTCGCTGGCTCGAGGGACGCATCGCGCTGTGGCAGCAGACCGCGAGCGGCGAACTGAAGCGGCGCCTGAACGACCCGTCCGGCGATTTCGACAATCTCGGCAAGACCCGGCGACGCGGGATCGACCTTCAATTCGACGTCAAACCGGTGCGCGGCGTCGACCTGTGGGGCAGCTATTCGCACCAGACCGCGACGATTGTCACGCCCGACCCGGCAACGCCTTCGCAGGCCGGCAATGCGATCGATCATGTGCCGCAGAACGTCGTCTCCGGCGGCCTCGACGTCACGGCAATCGACCGGTTGCGGCTATCGCTTTGGGGCAATGGTCAGTCGAGTTACGAACTTACCCCAGCCAACACGCAGGGACGCTATGGCGGCTATGTCGTGCTCAACGCCGAAGTCGCCTATGCCGTCACGCCGAACGTCGAGGTGTCGCTGCAGGTCAAGAACTTCGCCAACGAGCACTACGAATATGTCTGGTACGACGGGACGCAACGGCTCCACGCCCCCGCCGATCCGCGCGCGCTGTTCGGCGCGGTGCGGCTGCGGCTCTGATGCCCGCCCAGATCACCGCCCGGCCTCGATCGGTGCGCGTCGTCGTTCGTCACATCCATCTCTGGCTTGGTCTATCGGTAGGGCTGGTGTTCGCGTTCGCCGGCCTGACCGGTAGCGCGCTCGTCTTCTATCCGGAGATCGACGCGGCGTTCAGCCCGGCGTTGCGCGCAGTGCCGGACGGTACGCGCCCGCCATCGTGGCAGGCGGTCGTGGATACGCTGCACCGCGAGCATCCTTCGCGGACCGGAGCCTGGCGGATCGAGATCGACCCGGAGGGCGGCGCAATCCCGGTCCGCTACTACACGCCCAAGGAAACTGCTGGGCGCGCCTTCGCGCCGATGCTGCTGTGGATCGACCCGGTCCGCCTGACGACGATCCGGACCGGGTTCTGGGGCGATACGGTCGTAACCTGGATCTACGACTTGCATTATCGCCTGTTGCTAGGCGAACCGGGCGGGATCGCGATGGGGATAGCGGGCATCGCGATGCTCATCCTGATCGCCAGCGGCATCTGGGCATGGTGGCCGAGACCGGGTGGATGGTGGCGGGCGCTGCGCTTCAAGCGCCCCGCCGCGGCGATTCGTCGGCTCTACGACCTCCACAAGCTGACCGGACTGATCGGGCTGGTCCCACTACTCGCGGTCACCGCGACCGGCGTCCTGCTCGACCTGCCCGACCAGACCCGGCCGTTGATCGCCCGCGCGTCGCCGCTCTTTCATCTCCCCGCGCTCGTCGTGGTGCCGACTGGCCCTGCGCTTCCAACGGATCGTTTAATTGCGATCGCCCAGCGCAGATTTCCGGATGGCGCCCTCGCCTGGATCGAAACGCCAGCAAATGCCACGGCGCCGATCCGGATCAACCTGGCGCGCCCCGGCGAACCGAGCCGTCGGTTCCCGCGCACCAATGTCTGGCTCGATCCCTATACCGGCCAAGTTCTCGCCGTCCGGGACGGGCTCGCCGATACCAGCGGCGATACGGTGCTGAGTTGGCTCCACCCGCTGCACGGCGGCGAAGCGTTCGGATTAGCGGGCCGGTGGCTGGCGTTCGTGACAGGGCTGATGCCTAGCGTCATGCTCGGCACCGGCCTGTTGCGTTGGCGACGACGCTTGCAGTCCCACCATGCCTATCCCCGCCGCAAAGCCTAGTCGCACGGCGGGGCTCAGCTCAGGCGATCCCCGCGCCGCGCCGAACCGCCAGGGCGACGCCCGCCCAGTCTACATCCTCGCCTTCGCTGGCGATCACGGATCGCAGATGGTCGCGCACGATTCCGAGGATCGGCATCGGTGCGCGCAGGCTGGTCGCGGCGGTATCGGCCAGCGTCATGTCCTTCAGGCCAAGCGGCGCAGCGAACCCCGCCGGGTGGAACCGGTCCTCGACGAGGATGTCACCGTACGTCTGGTAGATCGGAGCATTGAACAGCGTGCCGGTCAGCACGTCCAGCAAGGTCCGCCGGTCGACGCCCCCTTTTTCGGCCAGCGTCATCGCCTCCGCCATCGCCTCGATCGCGGCCATGATCATGAAATTGCCACTGAGCTTGACGAGATTGGCGGCCGAAGGCGTGTCGCCGATCCGGAACGTCCGCTGCCCGATCGCGGCGAACAGCGGTTCGCACCGATCGAGGTCGGCGAGCGCACCGGCCGCGATCACGAACAGTTTGGCCGCCTCCGCTGCGACGGGCCGGCCGAACACCGGTGCCGAGACGAAGCCGTTTTGCGCGTCAGCAGCCAAGCGATCCGCGAGCGCGATCCCGACCGTGCTGTGCGACACATGGAGCGCGGGGGCGCCCTGGATACCTCCCTCGCCATACACTACCGTCTCGACCGCGGCATCGTCCGCGAGCATGGTCATCACGACCTCGCCTCGCGCCGCGTCCGCCGGAGTCTCAGCCAACCGCGCGCCTGCACTCACGAGTGCCGCAGCCTTCTCTGCCGACCTGTTCCATACCGTCACGTCGTGCCCGGCCTTGAGCAGATTGGCCGCCATTGCGCTGCCCATCTGGCCCAGGCCGATAAAACCGATCTTCATGTCATCAATCCTGTCTTGGTATGCCACAACACAGCGCAGGGAACGCGCGCTCGTTCCGATATTCAGACCAAGGCCTAGTCGACGCTCGGTCTATTCCGCGGATCGAACGAGTTCGACGATGTCGAAATCATACCGATCCCAGCCGCGCGCGATGCCCGGATCGCTGGCGGCCGCGCGCTTGCGGCGCGCCTCGGCGAGCGACTTGGTATGGCCCCAGAATACTTCGGTCCGCGCGCCGCCGAGGTGCGCGACCAGCCGCCAGTAATGCGTGAACGGTGTCGCCGTCGGTCCGATCGTCTTCACATACCCGTCGGGTAGGGTCGCGGTCAGCAGATACTTCTTCTTCGCCATGGCCCGGCAAGCATGCACCAATCGGACGGGCACCGCCATCGGTCGCACGACAGCCCGCATCCAGCCGCAAGCCGCGATGTGACAGTGGCCTGCGGGGTTGAACCCCGGCGATACCCCGACGATGTAGTCGAGGCTTAGCGGCAAACCGCCGTGCACCGGCATGCGCGGCCTGGACCATGCCCGGAACAGAAATGGAGACGATCGATGACGACGGCCTATGACACGAGCCTCGGCCTGTACATCGCTGGCGAATGGGTGAGCGGCGGCGGGCGCGATACACGCGACGTACTCAATCCCGCGACCGGCGCAGGCCAGGCGGCGTTGCCGTTGGCGACCGCCGCCGATCTCGACCGCGCGCTGGAGGCGACCCAGCGCGGGTTCGTCGCATGGCGCGCGACCCCGCCCGAAAAGCGCGCGGCTATCCTGATACGCACCGCGCAATTGCTCCGCGAGCGCGCCGACCACATCGCGCGGATCGCGACGCTCGAACAGGGCAAGATCCAGGCCGAAGCGAAGGGCGAGGTCGCGTTCGCCGCGGCGCTGCTCGATTTCCACGCCGGCGAAGCACTTCGCATCTATGGCCGCGTCCTGCCCCGTCCGTCGGGCGCGCGCAGCATGGTCCTGCACCAGCCGGTCGGTCCGGTCGCCGCCTTCTGCGCATGGAACTTCCCGGTCATGAATGTCGTCCGCAAGATCGCGCCGGCGCTTGCGGCAGGCTGTTCGATCATCATCAAGCCGTCCGAGGAGACCGCCGGCAGCGCGGTCGAGGTGCTGCGGTGCTTCCAGGATGCCGGCCTTCCCGGCGACGTCGCGCAGTGCGTCTTCGGCGTTCCCGACATGGTGTCCCGCCATCTGCTCGCCTCGCCGATTACGCGCAAGCTGAGCTTCACCGGATCGGTGCCGGTCGGCAAAGCATTGATGAAGCTTGCCGCCGACACGATGATGCGGACCACGATGGAGCTCGGCGGCCATGGTCCGGTGCTGGTGTTCGACGATTGCGACCTGGACAAGACGCTCGACACGCTGGTCGCGCACAAGTTTCGCAACGCGGGCCAGGTTTGCGTCGCGCCGACGCGCTTCCATGTGCAGGACGGAATTTACGACCGTTTCGCGGCGGGCTTTGCCGAACGGACGCGTGCGCTGAAGGTCGGCGACGGGATGGCCGCGACGAGCCAGATGGGCCCGATGGCCAATGCCCGCCGGCCCGAGGCGATCGCCGAACTGGTCGGCGATGCGACGGATCATGGCGCAAAGCTGCTCGCCGGGGGCGACTATGGTGGCAGCAACGGGTTCTTCTTCCAGCCGACCGTGTTGTCGGACGTACCCTTGTCGGCGCGCGCGATGAACGAGGAGCCGTTCGGGCCGATCGCTCTGCTCAGCCGCTTCGCGACCGACGAGGACGCGGTCGGCGAGGCGAACCGCCTCCCATTCGGTCTGGCGGCGTATTGCTTCACTGAAAACGGTCGTCGGCAGAACATGCTTGGCGACGCGATCGAGGCCGGCATGATCGCGATCAACACCGTCCGGCTCAGCTATCCCGACAGCCCGTTCGGCGGGATCAAGGACAGCGGCCACGGATCAGAAGACGGTCCCGAAGGTGTCGCAGCGCACCTCATCACCAAGGCCGTCCACATTAGCTGATACTAAAGGGACGGCGGCCGACGCGGGTTACCCTGTGTATCGGCCGCTACCCTGCCGCCCAGAACGACTGGGCAAGCCGTCGATGCATCGAACGCACCGCGCTGGGCTCGGTGTCGGACAGCGATTGTGCCACGTCCAGCAGCGCAACCCGGCGATGCAGGTCCATACTCGCATCGATCAATGTCCGCGCACGACCGGGCAGCGATTCGAGCAGGACACGGTCGGTAACCGGGCCGGCACCGAGTCGACGCGCCGGATCGAGCGCATCGTCGACGTCGAGTTCGCCCGCCTGGATCGCGCGTTGCGTCAACAGCCAGGCGATCACATGCATCAGGCGCGTCGTGACTTTCAGCGATTCGCAGCTGAAACCGACCCGAACGAAGGGATCCAGCCCGTCGCGTTCGCTACGCCCCACTTCGTCGAAATACGCGCGCGCCTCGTCCGCGAGCAGCATCGACTCGCTGTACAGCGCATCGATCAGCCGCCGATGCATGCGCGATCCGTCTCGAATATCAGTCATGATCGGTCGAATGGCATAGCGTGCGACCTACGCACACTATCGCAAACGCCGCATTAACCCAAACCTGTCCCGAAACGCGTCGATTACGGAATACGCCGGACACGCATGCAGGCGTAAGCCCGACGCTGATCAGGCTATGATGTCGGGAATGAGCATGTCCTCGCGCGCGACGATCTCATCACGCAGCCGCAGCTTGCGCTTCTTCAATCGCGCCATTTGCAATTGGTCGGGCACGGGTTTGGCCGCCAACGCGGCGATCGCGTCGTCGAGATCACGATGCTCGATACGCATGCCGTCGAGTTGAGCCCTGGTTTGCGCCTCGTCCACCTCGTCCCCCGGTATTGCTGGCTGCCGGTGTGCCCCTTAGCAAATCGACCGGTTTGCGCGAGCCATAAACCGACCATTTCGCCGATACGCGACGGTCTGAGCATTACGCGTCCACATCACCGGTCGTCGCGGAAAACCGCTCACCCAATCGATTAGGTCGGTTTCCGATGAAGACATTTTCGTGACGTAGTGGTTTACTGCACGTCCCACCCGAATGCAGGAGGTATCCTATCGTGCAGACGACGCATCAGACAGCTCTGGAAACCAAGCACGCCGTGCTCGATCAGCGTATTGCGGCCGAAGCGCACCGGCCGATGCCCGATGCTACCATCCTCGCAGACTTGAAGAAAAAGAAACTGAAGCTGAAGGAGGAAATCGTCAGCCTCTGACTGCTATGTCCTCTGATGGCAGCGCTCCCCGGACTCGTTCGGGGAGATACTTGGATGCAACTATCGCCGAATGCACTTTCAGCGTCTCGGCGCGCCGTCAGGATCTGGACGAAGCCTTCGCTTGAAACGGCATGGTATCCGGTTTCGCTACACCGACCGACTTTCGCGCCTTCTTCGGGTCGATCGGCAAGTCCAGCGCGACGCCTATCCGGCCTTCGGTGCACCATGCGACTTTCCCGGAGACGTCGCCGATACCGCGAAGGCACAACTGCACCGGGGTCGCGATCGCGACCACCTTGTCCAGTTCGAGCATCAATCCGCGTTCGGACAGGTTACGCACCCGGACTTCGCGCATCCCCGCCTCGTCGCCAAGCCTGAGTTGCGCCATGAGAAACAGGCTGTCGCGGCTGCCGACACGATTGCCGGACGGATCGCTTGCGAGCGGAGAGGTTGACGACGATGTGGGGCCACCCGCGGTAGCGATCACCGTTAGCGAATCAAAACTGTCTACCACTGATTTCACCTCGTCTGTCGCCGCCCAGTGGTAGCATGATGCTGCGGCAAAAGACCTAGGCATTGCCGCGCCGCCGGCGATTGCACGCGAGCGGCGCCTGTCGATCAATCTTCGCGGGACACCTTCTCGTGACGCTCGTGCCGTTCTTGCGCTTCGACGGTCATGGTAGCGATCGGTCGTGCTTCCAGCCGGGCCAGACTGATCGGCTCGCCGGTTACTTCGCAATAGCCATATTCGCCCTCGTCGATCCGGCGAATCGCGGATTCAATCTTGGAGACGAGCTTGCGTTGCCGATCACGTGTCCGCAGTTCAATCGACCAATCGGTCTCGCTCGACGCGCGATCCGTCAGATCGGCCTCGCGCAGCGAATCGACCTGCAACTGCGACAGCGTTTCCAGCGACTCCCGCAGGATCGCCTCTTTCCACGCCTGCAGCTTGCGTCGGAAATACGCTTGCTGCCTCAGGTTCATGAAGGGTTCGTCGGCGTCGGGCGTATACCCCTCGCCGCCGTCCACGCCGCCATTATCGGCGCCATGCGCGTTCATATCGCTTCCGTCCGTCCCACGGTCGTTCGCAGCATTGCGATCGGATTTGCCGGTATCGTCCATACGATTCATAACGGTCGCCATACCACTCTCCCTATGACTCCATCGGATCAGCCACGCCGACCTCCAGAAGCCCCCCCCAAATGGTGAAAGCGCCTATAGGCGCAGCCGCCCGGCACCACAAGCGACCGGACTTGCGCATCCGAGACCAAGAATGACATTTTATTGCGGCTGTTAATGAAGTGATGCTGCGGACGTCAAACCCCGATCAAAATGGGCCTTTTTGCGGCGCCGGGGAGATCAACTCGACGGCGACATCTGACATACTGATGCTGTTATGTCCCAGCCCGGCACGTTAACGTCGAATCACTCGACTATGGACATGTAAATAGTTCGTTAGGTATCGCAGACTTGGTTTAGGTAGTTGCACTTAATGGTTTGTTGGGCAGTTAGTCGGATAGCAGTATGCGAGCTGCGGCGGTGTCCGGCATGAGAGCGAATGCCGAAAATGAAAGAATGACGATATGTCGGTGAGGATGGCTCTGGCGAAACTGTGCGCATGCGCGTGTGGCGGTGCCTTGATCGGCGGCGGCGCGGTTCATGTCGCCGAACGTCCGGCGCGAACGGCGAACACCAAGCGCATTCTGGCGAAGCGGGTCGTGCATCGTCAGGTTGCGTCCGCCCCCCGCCCGCGCCTCCGTCGTCGGGTCACGACGACGACCAGCGCCGCCTGTACGCCGACGATCGTCACGGTTGCCAACGCGCCGCGTGATCCGGCGATCGCACCGGTCGGCAGTGGGTTCATCGGCGGCGGTGGCGCGGTCCCGGTCGTCGTCGGCGGCAGCGGCGGATTCTTCGGCGGCTCAGGCGGCTTCGGGGGTGGTTTTGGCGGCGGTGGCGGTTTCGGCGGCAGCGGCTCCGGCGGCAGCATCGTGGTCTCGTCGACCTCCAGCGGTGGCTCGTCGTCGACGTCGACAGGCGGCGTGAGCAGCACGTCCGCTTCCGGTGGTTCGAGCGGCGACGTGTCGTCTTCATCAAGCGGTAATGTCTCGTCGTCGTCCAGCGGGAACGTCTCCTCCTCGTCCAGCGGGAACGTCTCGTCCGCGTCGAGCAGCAGCACGTCGTCTGCGTCGTCGACATCGTCGGCAAGCAGCACGTCCACCAGCAGCAGCACGAGTTCGGGCGGGACGCCGCCAGGATCCAGCGATGGCCCACCGGCACCTGTCCCGGCGCCACCGATGGTGCTGCTCTTCGGAGCAGCGGCAGCGGCCCTTGTTGCAAGAAAGCGCTTTACCAAGTCGGCAAAAGCCGAGGCGTAAAGCGGATTTGGCACTCCCTGAGACACGCAAAAGGCCCCGCTGGATCGATCCGGCGGGGCCTTTTTCTTGCCGATCGGCGTCGCGCGTCAGGCGTTCTTGAGCGCTTTCTCGATATCGGGGATCGGATGACCGGTCAGATCCTTGTCGAGCTCGCCGGCAAGCCGACTGCTCACTTCCTTGTGATAGTGCTTGCGCATCTCTCCCAGTGTCTTGGGCGGTGCGACGATGATCAGCGACTCGAAATCATTCTTCAGCGCACGGACCTTCAGAAAGTCGGCGGCCTCTGCCGCAAACCGATCCTCTTCGAGCTGGTGGAAATCGGTCGGCTCGACCGAGCTCTGCACGCCGCCGCGTGGCGACGATGCGCGCCCGGCGGCATCGGTCGCCTGATCGCGGGTCGCAGGATTGATGCGCTCCTGCGCCTTTTCAACGACCAAGTTGGGGGCTGCGTTGTCGCCCTCGTTTCGCAGGAACAGCATCTTGCGGCCATCCGCCACCAGGACGACGGAGTTGTGGGGAAGCTGCATGCGGTATCTCCTTTTCGCGTTGCGTCTGTCGGGTTGAACGCGTCGCAGCGTCTCCAGGTTGCGCAGACGGTGCGCCCGCCTTGCGCGCACGCGGTCGTCTCGGCATAGCCTAGCCATGCACGACATACGCCTGATCCGCGACGATCCCGCCACCTTCGACGCCACCCTCGCCAAGCGCGGTGTCGCACCACAGTCTGCATCGCTGGTGGCGCTCGACGAACAGCGCCGCGCGACGATCGCGGAGTCGCAGACCGCACAGACCCGCCGCAATGAACTGTCGAAGGCGATCGGCCAGGCCAAGGCGCAGAAGGACGAAGACAAGGCGCAGGCGCTGATGGCCGAAGTCGCCGCTTTGAAGGATGCGCTTCCTGCGCTCGAAGCCGAGGAAGCGCGGCTCGGTGGCGAACTCCAGGCGATGCTCGCGGCAATCCCAAACCTGCCGGCGGCGGACGTTCCCAAGGGCGGCGGCGAGGACGACAATGCGCTGGTCCACACCCGCGGGACCCCGACGACCTTCGCTTTCACGGCCCGCGAACACGACGCGATCGGCCCTGCCCTCGGTCTAGATTTCGAGACCGGCGCGGCGATGTCCGGCGCCCGCTTCACGCTGGTCCGCGGGCCTGCCGCCAAGCTGCAACGTGCGCTTGGCCAGTTCATGCTCGATCATGTCGCCGAGGCGGGCTTCGAGCAGGTCTCGCCACCGTTGCTGGTCCGCGACGAAGCCGTGTTCGGCACCGGCCAGTTGCCGAAGTTCGCGGAGGATCTGTTCCGCACCACCGACGGTCGCTGGCTGATCCCGACCGCGGAGGTGAGCCTCACCAACATCGTCCGCGAACAGATCCTGACCGAGGGGGAACTGCCGCTGCGCTTCACCGCGCTGACGCCGTGCTTCCGTTCTGAAGCGGGCGCGGCGGGCCGCGATACGCGCGGTTATATCCGCCAGCATCAGTTCGACAAGGTCGAGATGGTCTCGATCGTCACGCCCGACATGTCGGAGGCAGAACATGAGCGGATGACGGCGTGCGCGGAGGGAGTGCTCGACGCGTTGCAGCTACCGTTCAGGCGGATGCTCCTATGCACCGGCGATATGGGTTTCACCGCAGCACGCACCTATGATCTGGAAGTCTGGCTGCCGGGTCAGGCGCGCTACCGTGAGATCAGCAGCGTCTCGACCTGCACCGATTTCCAGGCGCGCCGGATGAACGCGCGCTATCGGCCAGAGGGCGAGAAGGGTACCCGGTTCGTCCACACGCTCAACGGTTCGGCGCTCGCAGTGGGCCGGACGCTGGTCGCGGTGCTGGAGAATTACCAGCAGGACGACGGCGCGGTCGCGGTGCCGGCGGTGCTTCAGCCGTATCTGGGCGGGCTGACCCTGTTGGAACCGAAGCGCTGATGCGGATCCTGCTCACCAACGACGACGGCTATCACGCCCCCGGCCTCAAGGTACTGGAGGCGATCGCCCGGACGCTGTCCGACGATATCTGGATCGTCGCGCCGGCAGAGGAACAGTCGGGCGCCGGCCATTCGCTAACCTTGTCGCGTCCAATTCGTGTGCGAAAGCATGGCGAGCAGCGCTACGCGGTCGCGGGTACGCCGACCGATGCGGTGATGATGGCGCTTGCCAAGATCATGAAGGACGGCCCGCCCGACCTGATCCTGTCCGGCGTAAACCGGGGCGCGAACCTTGCCGAGGACGTGACCTATTCAGGGACCGTCTCGGCGGCGATGGAGGGCGCGCTGGGTGGCATCCGTTCGATCGCGCTGAGCCAGATTTACAGCCGAGAGGGCATGGGCGACAGCGTGCCGTTCGAGGCGGCCGCGGCATGGGGCGAACGCGTATTGCGGCCGTTGCTCGACGCACCGATGGCGCCGGGGACGCTGGTCAACGTCAACTTTCCCGCCGGCCCCGCCGATGCGGTGAAGGGCGTGCGCGTCGTCAGCCAAGGCCTGCGGGACTACGGGCGGCTGGAAATCGTCACCAACACCGATCCGCGCGGCTACGAATATCACTGGTTCGCGCTAGGTCGGACCGTCGAGACGCCCGCGCATGCGACCGATCTCGAAGCGACCGCGGACGGATTCGTCTCGGTGACGCCTCTGCATCTCGACCTGACCCACACCGAATCGCTGGACGTGCTTACCCAGGCCTATCGGTGATGGTGCGCGCGCGGTCCCTGCTGGCGGCGGCCTCGCTGCCGTTGCTCGGGCTCGCCGCGTGCATTCCGCAGGTCGAACGCCCCGCCGGTTATGGCCAGCCTGTCCAGGATGATCGTCCGCCGCGTCCGTACCGCGATCCGCCTCCCCGGCGCGACGATCCGCCGCCCCGGCAGGTCGAGCCCGCGTCGCAGGACAGGTCCGACGATCGCTACGGCCGCGATATCGGCGAGGTGACCACCCTGCCCGCACCGCGTCCTGCATGGGAGGCACGGCCGGTCAGCGCAGACGCGAAGACGATTTCCGAAACGACCTATCTCGTGCAGCCCGGCGATACGCTGAACCGCGTCGCCAACCGCAGTGGCGCGAGCCTCGAAGCGATCGCCCGCGCGAACGATCTCGACTCGCCCTACACGATCGAGGCTGGCGAGCGTCTGACGATCCCGGGCGGCCGCTATCATCAGGTCCGGCGCGGCGAGACGGGTATAGCGATCGCCCGCGCGTACGGTGTCGAATGGTCACGGATCGTCGCGGCGAACGCTCTGGTCGAACCCTATGTGCTACGCGCCGACCAGCGGATCCTGATCCCCGGCGCGCCCGACGGCGGCACGCCCAGTGCCTCCGAACGCGCACGGGCGTTCACGCTCGACATCGATGACATCCTGACCGGCGGCGAGCCTGCGCTCGCCAGCAATCAGGCACCGGCGAAACCGATCGCGACGCCGCGTCGCGTGCTGCCGTCGAACGCCGTCGTCACCGCACCGGCGCGGCTCGCGAGCGGTGGGTTCCTCTGGCCGGTCGACGGCCGGGTGGTGAAACGCTTCGGCCCAGGCGCCAGCGGCGAGCGCAACGACGGCATCAAGATCGCGGTGCCGATGTCGACCCCGATCCACGCGGCGGCGGACGGCGTGGTCGCCTATGTCGGCGACGGCATCGCGGCGCTCGGCGGACTGGTCATCATCAAGCATGGCGGCGGCTGGACGAGCGTCTACGGGCACGCATCGAAGCTGCTGGTCCAGCGCGGCCAGAGCGTGAAGCGGGGGCAGACGGTCGCATTATCGGGCGATACGGGCTTTGCAGACCGGCCGGAACTGCACTTCGAACTCCGCAAGGGCCGCACGCCGGTGGACCCGACGTCCCAGTTGCCGCGAACGTGAAACTCCCCTCCCGCTTGCGGGAGGGGTCGGGGGAGGGCATGGGTGCGACATCGACATCCCCCGCGGATGTGTCCCCTCCCCTAGCCCCTCCCGCACGCGGGAGGGGGACGAGATGCCCATGACCTACCAGTCCGACCTGCTCACCACGCTGACCTCGCGCGGCTATGTCCACCAGATGACCGACGCGGCCGCGCTCGATGCGCTCGCCGGCAGGCAGGTCGTTCCCGGCTATATCGGTTTCGATCCGACCGCGCCGTCGCTCCACGTCGGCAGCCTCGTCCAGATCATGCTGCTGCGACGCCTCCAGCAGACCGGCCACAAGCCGATCGTCCTGATGGGCGGCGGGACCGGCAAGATCGGCGACCCAAGCTTCAAGGACGAAGCGAGGAAGCTCCTCGGCGAGGACGGGATCAAGGCCAATGTCGCCTCGATCCGCCGTATCTTCGAACGCTTCCTGACGTTCGGTGACGGTCCGACCGACGCAGTGATGCTCGACAATGCCGAGTGGCTCGACGCGCTCGAATACATCCCGTTCCTGCGCGACGTCGGCCAGCATTTCTCGGTCAACCGGATGCTCGCGTTCGACTCGGTTAAGCTCCGGCTCGACCGCGAACAGTCGCTGAGCTTCCTCGAATTCAACTACATGATCCTCCAGGCGTACGACTTTCTCGAACTGTCGCGCCGGGCCGAATGCCGGTTGCAGATGGGTGGCTCGGATCAATGGGGCAACATCGTCAACGGCATCGAACTGTCGCGCCGGATGGACGGTACCGAGGTCTACGGCGTCACGACCCCGCTGATCACGACCGCGGACGGCGGCAAGATGGGCAAGACGATGTCGGGCGCAGTGTGGCTGCACGAGGACCAGTTGCCGACGTTCGACTATTGGCAGTTCTGGCGCAACACCGACGACCGCGACGTCGGCCGCTTCCTGCGCCTGTTCACCGATCTGCCGCTCGACGAGATCGCCCGGCTGGAGGCGTTGGAAGGCTCCGAGATCAACGCTGCGAAGATCGTCCTGGCGAACGAAGCGACCGCGATGTGTCGGGGACGGGAAGCCGCCGAGCAGGCTGCTGAGACTGCCCGGAAAACGTTCGAAGAGGGAGCGTCGGGGGACTCGCTGCCGAGCTTTGCCGTAGCGGCTGGCACGATCGGTGTCGTCGAGGCGCTCGTCGGGCTGGGCTTCGTCGCCTCGAATGGCGAAGCACGCCGCAAGATCGCCGAGGGCGCGGTGCGTATCGACGGCGATGTCGTCGAAGCGGCAACCGCCTCGATCGACGTCGCAGCACCGGTCCGCCTCAGCCTCGGGAAAAAGCGGCACGGGATGCTAACTCCCTCGTAACCCGCCACATTCTTTGACGGCAAACACGGCGTTAAGCATCCCCGTTCGCAAGGGGTTCATTGCGACACCGCTAGGTTTGGCATAGTCGTGAACCGGGGAACGTTTGATGCGAAACTATGCCACGGCTGTTCGAGATCATCGCGGCGAACCGCGTGACGAGGTGATGCACCGCACCCACGCGATCGACGGCGACGGTTGCCGCATGAAGCTGGTGCTGGTCAACATGTCCGCGAACGGCCTGATGGCGCGCTGCGAGGGCTCGCCGGAGGCTGGCGACCGGTTGCGCCTCGCCCTGCCGATCCTGGGGGACGTGGATGCGATCGTCCGTTGGTCGCTGGGTGGCCGGATCGGCTGCGAACTCGAACGGACGATCCCGCTGTCCGACTATTACGGCATGCTGTCGGTGATGGTCCGCAACAGCTGACGTCAGCCGGCGCGGACGAGCAACACGCCGCCGATCACCAGCACGACCCCCGCGATCCGCGCGAGGCTGAGAGGTTGGGCACTCAGTCCAAGCAGTCCGAACCGGTCGAGGATCAGCGCGGTCACTAGCTGACTCCCTACCGCGATCGTCAGCGCCGAGGCCAACCCGAGGCGCGGCGTTGCATAGGCCAGCGCCGCGACGAAACACGCGCCATAGAATCCCCCGAGCCAGGCCCAGCTCGGCGCCCCCTTCAGGGTTGCCGGCATCGTCCGATCGGTCGCCGCCCAGATCGCGAACAGAACCGCCGTCCCTATCGCGAACGACACGAGCGATGCGAGCCAGACCGAGCCCGAAACCTTCGCCAGTGCAGCGTTGGTCGGCGGTTGGACCGCAAGCCCTATGCCGGCGAGCAGAACGATGAGGATCGGGAAAAACGCAGCCATGGGTGACCCGTGTCGTCATGCGCGGACTAAAGCAACGGGGTAGACCTTATCCCGATCGCAGAAGCGCGACACCGGCATCGCGGTCGAACAGATAGAGCGCCGTCCTCGCCGCCTGCCCCCTGGGGCCCTCCAACCCGCCGTCGCGATCGATCAGCAGGCGTGCGTCGTCGTGCGCGCATTGCAGCAGGTCGGCCATCATCTCCGGCGTCGCGAGCCGGAACGCCATCTCACCCGACTGCTTGGTGCCGAGCAATTCGCCTGCGCCACGCAACCGAAGGTCTTCTTCGGCGATCCGGAAACCGTCGTTCGTCTCCCGCATCAGCGCAAGCCGCGCGCGCGAGGTCTCGCTGAGCGACGCCCCGCGCATCAGCAGGCAGATCGACCGCCCGGTGCCGCGCCCTACCCGCCCGCGGAGCTGGTGCAGCTGGGCGAGACCGAAGCGGTCGGCGTGTTCGATCACGATCAGCGTCGCGTTGGGGACGTCGACGCCGACCTCGATCACCGTCGTCGCGACGAGGACGGACGTGCGCGCGGCTGAGAATTCGGCCATCACCGCGTCCTTCTCGGCCGGCTTCATCCGGCCGTGGACGAGTGCAACCTTTTCGCCGAAGCGAGCGCGCAGCGTCTCAGCGCGCATCTCGGCGGCGGCGAGGTCGCTCTTCTCACTCTCCTCGACCAGCGGACACACCCAATAGGCCTGCCCGCCATCCGCCAGATGCCGACCAAGCGCGTTGACCACATCGTCGAGACGATCCTCCGAGATCACTCGCGTCTCGATCGGCTGGCGGCCAGGCGGCATCTCGTCGAGGCGGCTGACGTCCATCTCGCCATACTGGGCGAGCGTCAGGGTGCGCGGGATCGGCGTCGCGGTCATCGCCAGCAGATGCGGCGGCGCGACGCCCTTGGCCTGCAACGTCATCCGCTGCGCGACGCCGAAGCGATGCTGCTCGTCGACCACCACGAGCCCCAGGTCCTTGTAGCCGACCGCATCCTGAAAGATCGCGTGCGTGCCGATCAGGATGTCGATCTCGCCGCTCGCCAGCGCCATCAGCGTCGCTTCGCGCAAGCGTCCCTTGTCGCGACCCGTCAGCACGCCGACCTCGATCGGCAGCCCGGCAAGCGTCTTTCGCAACGTCTCGTAATGCTGGCGCGCGAGGATTTCGGTCGGCGCGAGCATTGCCGCCTGCGCGCCGGCCTCGACCGCAATCAACATCGCCATCGCCGCCACGAGCGTCTTGCCCGAGCCGACATCGCCTTGCAGCAGCCGCAGCATCGGCGCGGTCTGCGCGAGGTCGCCCTCGATCTCGGCCACGGTTCGCGATTGCGCGCCGGTCAGCGTGTAGGGCAGCTTCAACAGATCACGCAGTCGCCCGTCGCCCTGCAACGCCCGCCCGCGGCGTTTCCGGGTGTCGGCTCGAACTATCGTCATCGCCAACTGGTTCGCGAACACCTCGTCATACGCCAGCCGCTCGCGCGCCTTTGCGTCCGACGGGTCAGCGTGGATGCGCTCCAGCGACTCATGCCAGCCGGGCCATTCGCGTTTCGCCTTCAGGCCCGGCTCGATCCACTCGGGCAGGTCCGGTGCGCGTGCCACTGCCTGCGCGGTCAAGGCCGCCAGCCGCCGCGACGTCAGCCCTTCCGACAGCGGGTAGATCGGCTCTCGTTCGCGAATCTCCTCGTCCGACTCGACGATGTCGGGATGCACGATCTGCAATTCCTGGCCGTATTCGTCGAGCCGGCCCGACACGCGCTTGGCCTCCCCGATCGGCAGCAGCTTCTTCGCCCAGCCCGAACTTCCGCCAAAGAAGACGAGGCTGACGTAATTGCCGTGCACGTCGGTCGCCTGCACCCGCGTTGGCCCGCGCCCCGAACTCAAGCGGTGCTCGCGCGCGGTTAGCGTGATCGTGATGATCCGCCCCGCATCGCTCGACATCAGCTCGGTCCGCGGCAGGCGATCGACATAGCCGGTCGGCAGATGGAAGGCGAGGTCGACGACGCGCGCGAGCCCGAGCCGGTCGAGCGGCTTGGCGATTGCGGGCCCCACCCCCTTCAGGACGAGGGTTTCGGCGAACAGCGGATTGAGGATTTCGGGTCGCATGACTATCTGGCTTCTATAGCCTAGCCGACGTCCGCTGCTACGGGTCCCTGCAAGTGTTTTGCCGGATGGCCGCCAGCGGTCGCCGGCTGTTCGTGTTTGGAGTTCGAAATGGACCACGAGACCCGCCTCAAGCGCCTGGGCTTTCGCAGCTCGCACCGCGGCACGCGCGAAGCCGACATGATGATCGGCGGCTTCTTCGAAACATATGGCCGGACATGGATGCCCGAGCAGCTCGACTGGTTCGAGGCGCTGCTGGAGGAACAGGACGTCGACATCATGGGCTGGGCAATCGGCTCGATTCCCTGCCCGCCCGAGTGGGACGGGCCAATGATGCAGGCAATGCGCGACATAAATTACGTGACGGTCGTGAAGTAACCTTCTGCGCCCCTCCCTGGAAGGGAGGGGTCGGGGGTGGGTCGGCCGCTTGGCGGTCGTGACACGCGCCTCATACCAAACCACCCCCAGCCCCTCCCTTCCAGGGAGGGGGGAGTTCGAATGCCAGATCTCAAGACGATCCTTTCCGCGACAAGCCCGCTGATCCTCTCCGGCGTGCCATCCGGCTTCCAGCCGTCGCTGCTCGCCGACCTCGCGCGCGCCGCGAAGACCCGCGCGGTGTTCATCGCGCCGGACGATGCGGCGATGCGCGCGATCGCCTCGACCGCGGCGTATTTCGCGCCCGATCTCGAAGTGCTGAGCTTTCCGGCCTGGGACTGCCTCCCCTACGACCGCGCCTCGCCAACCTTGCGCATCATGGCCGAGCGCGTCGCCGCCCTCCAACGCCTGCAAGGCAAGCCCAAGGGTCCGCAGCTCCTCCTCACGACCGCCAACGCCGCGACGCAGCGTGTCCTCACCCCGTTCCGCATCCGCCAGCTCGTCGCGCGGCTCGCCCCCGGCGAGCGGATCGGCCGCGACAAGCTCGCTATGCTGCTCCAGGCGAACGGTTATGTCCGCACCGACACCGTCCACGACCAGGGCGAATATGCGGTGCGCGGCGGGATCGTCGATCTCTACCCGTCGGGCGAAGACCACGCGCTGCGCCTCGATTTCTTCGGCGACGAGATAGAGAGCGTCCGCACGTTCGACGCGGCGGATCAGCGCACCACCGGGCGGATCGATGGTTTCGTCCTGCTCCCCGCCTCCGAAGCACTGCTCGACGAGGATTCGATCAAGCGCTTCCGCACCCGCTACCGCGACGCGTTCGGCGCGACCGCGACCGGCGATCCGATGTACCAAGCGATCTCCGAAGGCCGGCGGATCGCGGGCATGGAGCATTGGCTGCCGCTGTTCGAGGAGAAGATGGCGACGCTGTTCGACCATCTCGGCGCCGACGACGTGGTGGTGCGCGACAACGGCGTCGCCGCAGCGGTCGAAAGCCGGCTCGAATCGATCGCCGACTATTACGAGAACCGCAAGCGCGCCGAGGCCGCCCAGCCCGGCAGCTATCGGCCGACGCCCGCCAAGGCGCTCTATCTCGACGCGCAGGAATGGTCCGGCGGAGTCGAGGCGTTCGCCGCGCACATCACCTCGCCGTTCCACGAACCGCCGAGCGACACAGTCCTCGACTTCGACGTCGACGGCCCGCGCGATTTCGGCCCTGAGCGCGCGGCGCAGGTGAACATCTACGAAGCCGTCGCCGACCACGTCGAGAAACTGCGCAAGCAGGGCCGCAAACCGATCCTCGCCAGCTATTCGATCGGCGCACGCGAACGCCTGGGGAGCCTGCTCGCCGACCATGGGATGAAAGGCGGCAAGCACGCCGAGACCTGGCAGGAGGCGCTCGGCATCGCCGACACCGCGCGCAGTTTCGGCGTCGCGCTGATCGTCCTGCCGCTCGATCACGGCTTCACCGCGCCGGGGATCGCGGTCCTCACCGAGCAGGACATGCTCGGCGACCGCCTCGTCCACCGCAAGAAGCGCAAGAAATCCGCCGACGCATTCCTCGCCGAACTCGCGACGCTGACCCCCGGCGATCTGGTCGTTCACACCGAGCACGGCATCGGGCGGTACGAGGGACTGACCTCGATTCCCGTGGGCCAGAGCCCGCACGATTGCGTCGCGCTGAGCTATGCTGGCGGCGACAAATTGTACGTGCCGGTCGAGAATATCGACGTCCTCTCGCGCTACGGCTCGTCCGAGGAGGGCGCGACGCTCGACCGTCTCGGCGGCGAAGGCTGGCAGCGTCGCAAGTCGAAGATGAAGGAGCGGATCCGCGAGATCGCGGGCGAACTCATCGCGACCGCCGCCGAACGCGCGTTGCACCCCGGCGACGTGCTCGAACCCGATGCGAGCGGCTATCCCAGCTTCGTCGATCGCTTCCCGTACGAGGAAACCGAGGACCAGGACCGCGCTATCGAGGACGTGCTCGGCGATCTCGCCGCGGGCAAACCGATGGACCGGCTGGTCGTCGGCGACGTCGGCTTCGGCAAGACCGAGGTCGCGTTGCGTGCGGCGTTCGTCGCGGCGATGGGCGGCAAGCAGGTCGCGATCGTCTGCCCGACGACATTGCTCGCACGCCAGCATTACAACAATTTCGTCGCCCGCTTCGAAGGCTTCCCGATGAACATGGGCCGCCTCTCGCGGCTCGTCACCGCAGGCGAGGCGAAGGCGACCAAGGAGGGTCTCGCGAACGGCACGATCGACGTCGTCATCGGCACGCATGCGCTGCTCGCGAAGAATATCGACTTCAAGCGGCTCGGGCTGGTGGTGGTCGACGAGGAACAGCGGTTCGGCGTCACGCACAAGGAGCGGCTGAAGGCGCTGAGGGCGGACGTCCACATGCTGACGCTGACCGCGACGCCGATCCCGCGCACGCTGCAGATGGCGATGTCGGGGATCCGCGAGCTGTCGGTGATCCAGACCCCGCCGGTCGATCGCCTAGCCGTGCGGACGTACATCATGCCGTTCGACCCGGTCGTGCTGCGCGAGGCGCTGCTGCGCGAGCATTACCGTGGCGGGCAGAGCTTCGTCGTCACGCCCCGCGTCGCCGACCTTCCCGAGATCGAGGACTTCCTGCGCGAACAAGTGCCCGAAATCCGTTTCGTCGTGGCGCACGGCCAGATGTCGCCGACCGAAGTCGAGGAGCGCATGTCGGCGTTCTACGACAAGAAGTTCGAGGTTCTGGTCTCGACCACGATCATCGAGAGCGGGATCGACATCGCGTCCGCCAACACGATGATCGTCCACCGCGCCGACCGCTTCGGCCTCGCCCAGCTGTACCAGTTGCGCGGGCGCGTCGGGCGATCGAAGACTCGCGCATACGCGTACCTGGTGACGCCGCCCGAGCGGCAGATGACGGTGACGGCGGAGAAGCGCCTGAAGGTCCTGTCCGATCTCGATTCGCTCGGGGCGGGCTTCCAGCTGGCGAGCCACGATCTCGACATCCGTGGTGCCGGCAACATGCTCGGCGACGAGCAGACCGGGCACATCAAGGAGGTTGGTTTCGAACTCTACCAGGCGATGCTGGAGGAGGCGATCATGGACGCCAAGGCCGGCGGCATGACTTCGTCCCGGCCGCGCGATTTCTCGCCGCAGATCACGGTCGATGCGCCGATCCTCATTCCGGAGGATTACGTGCCCGATCTCGACCTGCGGATGGGGCTGTACCGCCGCCTCAACGACCTCGACGAGAGCCAGGAGATCGAGGCGTTCGCCGCCGAGATGATCGACCGCTTCGGGCCGCTACCGGACGCGACCGAGAATCTGATCAAGGTCATCGAGATCAAGCTGAACGCCAAGCGCGCCTGCGTGTCGAAGATCGATGTCGGGCCGAAGGGCGTGCTGGTCTCGTTCCACGACGACAAACCGCCGAACATCGACAAGTTGCTGGCCTATGTCGAGCGCTTGAACGGGGTCGCGCGGTTGCGGCCGGACAGCAAGTTGGTCCTGCAACGCGCCTGGGGCGACCCGAAGGCGCGGCTGCACGGCGCGCTGCAGCTGTCGAAGGGCTTGGCGAAGGCTGCTTCTTAAGCCCTCTCCCCTCCGGGGAGAGGGTTGGGTGAGGGGCGCCGCGAGCGCTGCCCTTCCCAACAGCCCCTCACCCCGGCCCTCTCCCCGGAGGGGAGAGGGAGCAACGTAACAAAAAGGCCGGAATACCCATGGGTAGCCCGGCCTTTTTATCGTCTTGAAAGCCTAAGCTTACTTCGGCAATACGACGCTCGGTCCGATGCTGTCGACGACCTTGCGCGCATCGAACGCGCGGATGTTGTCGCGCGGGATCGGGCCCTTGCGCATCACGATCTCGGCGGTCGCCTCATAGCGATCGATCGTGCGGACATCGAAGTCGTTGCCCCATGGGCCACCACCGAAACCGCCATAGCCGCCGCCGAAACCACCACCGAAGCCGCCATAGGGGCTCCAGTTGCGCCAGCCGAAGCCGCGGCCGTAATAGCGCCACGACGGACCCCAATAGCCGCCGAAGCCGCCATACCCGAACCCGCCACCGATGCCCGGCGTCGAGTAGGTCCGCGACTGCAGGTTGGTGTCGCGGTCGGCCATCAGGTAATAATCATAGCCGTTCTGCAACGTCAGTTCGGCGGCGCGGAAGAACAGGTAGCGTTCAACGGTATCGCGCGACGTGACACTGTTGCCGGCAAAGCTGACGAGGAAGCGGCCCGGCTCAATCTGGCGGTCGCTGTAGCCGGTACGGCTGAATCCCTGGCCCGTGGCGGGGCGATAGGTCGTCTCGGTCGCGCAACCGGCCAGCAACAGAGCGCCCGTACCGAGCGCTGCCAATGCAACCTTGCGACCAGGTTTCATGAACATGGTATGTCTCCGTTCGCGGCGAGTGCGGCGAAACGCCTCTTAATAGCCGTCAGTGGTGGAACGGTTGATGAACGGGTTCGCTCCAATGCGCCACCAACCTGACTCATTTTTCACGTTTCGCCTAAACCCCGATCACGTGCAGCGCCAAGGTGCGACGATGCGGTCGGCGGCGATGTTCGAACAGGTAGATGCCCTGCCACGTCCCGAGCGCGAGTCGGCCGTCGATCAGCGGGATCGAGAGTTGGACCTGGGTGAGTGCGGTGCGGAGATGGGCCGGCATATCGTCCGGACCTTCGTCATCGTGCAGATACGCACGTGATTCCGGAGCGATGCGGGCGAAATAGTCTTCGATGTCGGTGCGAACTTCCGGTGCCGCGTTTTCCTGGATCAGGAGCGAGGCGGAGGTGTGGCGGCAGAAGATCGTAAGCAGGCCTTCGGTGAGGCGTTGCTCCCGGGTCCAGCGGGCGATCTGGTCAGTAACCTCGACCAAGCCTTGGCGGGTTGTCTCGATGGTTAGGACGGTGGTGGCTTGGCGCATGGGGGCCTAACGATCGTTTGGGAGGGTTGCTCCACGCTACCGTCTCCTTGCGAACAGCCGTTCCCCCGCGAAAGCGGGGGTCCAGGAATCCCATACGCCATCGCCGGTAGCCTGGGCTCCCGCCTCCGCGGGAGAACTGGAGGCGCGGGCTCACCCCACCAAACCCACTCCGTCATGCCGGGCCTGTTCCGGCATCCACCGTTCCGCGCGCTCGACCTTGTGGGGCATGCGGGACGGTGGACCCCGGAACTAGTCCGGGGTGACGGAGTGGGTGGTGCGTGTGTCCGACTGAATGCTCAAACAGCGCCGTGGCACTGCTTGTACTTCCGCCCCGACCCGCAAGGGCACGGCGCGTTGCGGCTGACCACCCCCTCCCAGTTCGCCGGATCCTCGCCGATATCGGCCTCCTGCGGCTGAGGGATCTGCAACGGCGGCATCGTCGACGTGATATGGCCCCGCGTCCCGGCATCGAAATCGTTCGAGTTGTCCTCGCCCGTGAACGGGTCGAAATGCGTCGTGATGAAGTCCGGCAGCTCGGGCAGCCCGACCGGCGCCTGCATCTGGAACTGGGCGTGCGCGATCGTCTTCGTCACGTCCTCGCGGATCGTTTCGAGCATCCGCTGGAACAGCGAGAACGCCTCCTGCTTATACTCGTTGATCGGCGTCTTCTGCGCGTACGCGCGAAGATGGACGACCTGGCGCAGCGCATCGAGCGTCGCCAGATGCTCCTTCCAGTGATGGTCGAGGTTCTGCAACAGGATCGACTTCTCGACCGACGTCCACGTCTCCGTATCGAGATCGGCGGACTTCTGCGCGATCGCCTCGTCGGCCATCGTGCGAATCCGCTCCTCGAGCACTTCGGGATCCACGGACTCTTCCAACAGCCACGCGTCGATCTGCGGCTCGAGGTTCAGCACCTCGGCGAGCCGCGTCTTCATCCCCGCGACGTCCCACTGCTCGGGATACGAATTGGGCGGGCACGCGTCACCGACGATCACGTTGACCGTCTCGGCGCGCATGTCAGTCACCACGTCGCCGACCGTATCGGCATCCATGATGTCGGCACGCTGCTCGTAGATGACTTTGCGCTGCTCGTTCATCACGTCGTCATATTCGACGACCTGTTTGCGGATGTCGTAGTTGCGCGCCTCGACCTTCTTCTGCGCAGTCTCGATCGCCTTGCTCAGCCACTTGCTGCCGATCGCCTCGCCATCCTCGATATTGTTGCGCATCATCTTGGCGAACAGCGTGTCCGGCCCGAAGATGCGCAGCAGATCGTCGTCGAGGCTGAGATAGAAGCGCGACAGGCCCGGATCACCCTGACGACCGGAACGCCCGCGCAGCTGGTTGTCGATACGCCGGCTCTCGTGACGCTCAGTGCCGAGCACGAACAGACCGCCCGCAGCGAGCACCGCCTGCTTCTCCGCCTCGATCTCGATCGTGATCCGCGCCGCCGCCTCGTCATACTCAGGCGTGCCCTCGACCATTTCGGGATGCTCGTCGAGCATGCGGAATTCGAGGTTACCGCCGAGTTTGATGTCGGTGCCACGGCCCGCCATGTTGGTCGCGATCGTCACCGCGGACTTGCGCCCGGCCTGCGCGACGATGTGCGCCTCCATCTCGTGGAAGCGCGCATTCAGCACCTTGTGCTCGACCTTCTCGCCGACCAGGAACTCGCTCAGCATCTCGGACTTCTCGATCGACACCGTGCCGACCAGCACTGGTTGGCCCAGGTCCGCATGATGCTTGATCTTCTTGGCGATCGCGGCGAACTTGTCCTTGGTATCCTTGTAGAACTCGTCTTCCTCGTCGACGCGCTTGACCTCGACGTTGGTCGGGATGCTGACGACGTTGATCTTGTAGATGTCGTAGAATTCGGCCGCCTCGGTCGCCGCGGTGCCGGTCATGCCGCCGATCTTGGGGTACATGCGGAAGTAATTCTGGAACGTGATCGAGGCCATCGTCTGGTTCTCGGGCTCGATCTGGACGCCCTCCTTCGCCTCGACCGCCTGGTGCAGGCCGTCCGACCAGCGTCGGCCGTCCATCATGCGACCGGTGAACTCGTCGATGATGATGACCTTGCCGTCCTTGACGATGTAGTCGATGTCCGACTTGAACATCACGATCGCACGCAACGCCTGGTTGAGGTGATGCACGACCTGCGTGTTCTCGAAGTCGTACAGGTTCTGCCCCTCGAGCAGTCCGGCCGCCTCGAGCATCCGCTCGACCTTCTCGGTGCCGTCCTCGGTGAGGATGATCGTCTTCTGCTTCTCGTCCTTGTCGTAATCGATCGGATCGAGCTGCTTCACGACCGCGTCGACCTGCATGTACAGCTCGGACTTGTCGTCGGTCGGGCCGGAGATGATCAATGGCGTGCGCGCCTCATCGATCAGCACCGAATCGACCTCGTCGACCACCGCGAAGTTGAACGCGCGCTGCGTCATCGCGCTGCGCTCGTACTTCATGTTGTCGCGCAGATAGTCGAACCCGAACTCGTTGTTGGTGCCGTAGGTGATGTCGGCTGCGTAGGCGGCGCGGCGTTCCTCGTCGGACAGGTTCGGGATGATGACGCCGATCGTCATGCCGAGGAAGGTGTAGACCTGGCCCATCCACTCGGCGTCGCGCGCCGCGAGGTAGTCGTTGACGGTGACGACGTGGACGCCGTCACCCGGGAGCGCATTGAGATAGGTCGCGAGCGTGGCGACGAGCGTCTTGCCCTCGCCGGTCCGCATCTCGGCGATCTCGCCGCGGTGGAGGACGATGCCGCCGACCATCTGGACATCGTAGTGGCGCTGGCCAAGCACGCGGTGCGCCGCTTCACGGACCGTCGCGAACGCCTCGGGGAGCAGGTCGTCGAGCTTCTCGCCCTCTGCGAGCCGCGCGCGGAACTTGACGGTCTGCGCCGAGAGCTCCTCGTCCGACATCGCCTGGAGCGACGGCTCGAACGAGGCGATCTTGGCGAGAATTGGGTTGAGCGACTTGACGTAGCGGTCGTTGGACGAACCGAACAAGGATTTGGCGAGGCCACCGAACATGGGCTGATTTCCTGAATTTGAGACGCGGCGGCACGCGGTGGGCGCACGCGGATTTGGATCACGCGGATCCAAAGGTTACGAAGGTGTCACCCAGACGCTACTCGCGGCGACGCTCGGCCCATAGCGGAAGCGAGACGATTGCGATGGTCCGCAGCGCGCTGGCGACCGCGACCTGAGGCAGCGTGACGATGCCGGATACCGGCCTTATCAAGATCTTGGCCGGCGTTGCTGCTACCGACTGCGAGCAGACGCTGCCCTGCGCTACGGCCTGCGCGGACTGACCACGCACGCCCGGCACCGCGCCAGTCAGCGCAGACAGGAGGGCAGAGAGGAGCAGCAGCAGGTTCATGCGAGACCGGCTGTATGCGAGCCCGTGCGATAAATCTACCGTTCGTCTCGCGGCAGCGCCCATCGAACGCGCGGCATGTCGACGCGCGAGGCGATAGCACGGCCTTTTGCGTCGCGCGCGGGGGTGAACTCTCCGTGCCGAACCGCCGCGCGGCAGGTTCCGCGATCGAGCGAGCTGGTCCCACTTCCAGTGACCACCTCGCAGGCCTCGACCAACCCATCCGAGGCCACCAGCAATGCGACCTTCACGGCGCCTTCCTTGCCGTTTCGCAGAGCGGACCGGGGGTAATCGTCGGGGCCGAACCAGTCCGCATAGCGCCCGACCGCTCGCGCCGGCTTAGCGACAACGGGCAGATCGCGCGGGATCGTCGTCGGGATCGGGCCACGCCACAAGCGATAGCCGCTACTGGCGATCAGCAGGATGCATGCGGCCAAGGCTATGCTGAGCGCTGCGATCACCGCGACGACGCCAATCATCACGCGGGTGTTGCCGCCGTCAAACCGCGCAACAGGTGCTGCACTCATATCCTCGTCTATCATACTGCGTCCGCCCCCTTACGACATTGGACACCAGCGAACGTCAGCGGGTCAAGCGCAACCCGCGATCTTGCCGACCGGAACGCAGAGACTATGAAGGTGTCATGCAGACCTCGCCCCTCGCCTTGCCCTTCCCCGCCGCCCCTTCGATCGACGGAGTTGTGCTGCATGTCGCGCGGGCGCAGTACAAGACCTGGGATCGGTGCGACCTGACGTTCGTGACGCTGGAGCCGGGAACTGTGGTTGCGGGCGTGCTGACGACGAGCAAATGTCCCTCCCCCGAAGTCGAGTGGTGCCGTGCGGCGCTGACGCTTGGTCAGGCGCGTGCGCTGGTCGTGAATGCAGGCAACTCGAACGCGTTCACCGGGTCGCGCGGACGGGCGGCGGTCGAGGCGATCGCGGCGCGGACGGCGGCGCATCTCGGGTGCCAGCCTTCGGACGTGTTCGTGTCCTCGACCGGCGTGATCGGCGTGCCGTTGCCGATCGTCAAGGCCGAGGCCGGGTTGGACGCCGCGTTCGCGGCGGAACCCTGCGGCTGGGAGGATGCCGCCGCGACGATCATGACGACCGACACCTTCACCAAGGGCGCGGTGACGACCGCGGTGATCGGCGATCGCACTGTGTCGCTGGTGGGCATCATCAAGGGCTCGGGAATGATCGCGCCGGACATGGCGACGATGCTCGGCTTCATCTTCACCGACGCCGCGGTCGAGCCGGAATTCCTGCAGGCAGCGTTGTCGAAGGCGAACGCACCGAGCTTCTCGTGCATCACCGTCGACAGCGATACATCGACCAGCGACACGGTGCTTGCCTTCGCGACGGGCAAGGCTGGTAACGTCCCGCTGGCGGATGACGACAGCGTGGGTGCAGACGCGTTCCGCGCTGCCCTGGCCGACCTGTGCCACCAACTCGCCATGCTAGTCGTCCGCGATGGCGAAGGCGCGCAAAAATTGATCGAGATCCAGGTGACCGGCGCGGAGAGCGACCGCAGCGCACACCGCATCGCGATGAGCATCGCCAACTCACCGCTAGTAAAGACCGCGATCGCCGGCGAGGATGCGAACTGGGGCCGCGTCGTGATGGCCGTCGGCAAGGCCGGCGAACCTGCCGATCGCGACACGCTGTCGATCCGGTTCGGGAATACGCAGGTTGCTGAAGGCGGTCTGGCGCTGAGCGGCTACGACGAGGCGCCGGTCGCCGCGCACCTCAAGAGCCACGAGATCGAAATCGGCGTTGATCTAGCGCTCGGTGAGGGCAAGGCCACGGTTTGGACCTGCGACCTGACGCACGGTTATATCTCGATCAACGCCGACTATCGGAGCTGACACCTCTTACGCCGTCACCCCAGCTTGCGCCGGGATGACGGAGGGAGTTTAGCTTAAGCGAGCTCACCTTCGAGCCAGGCCTTCAGCCGGCCCTTGGGCTCTGCGCCAACCTTGGTCGCGGCCGGTGCGCCACCCTTGAACAGGATCATCGTCGGGATGCCGCGGACGCCGTACTTGCCCGGCGCGTCGGGGTTCTCGTCGATGTTGAGCTTGGCGATCGTCACCTTCTCACCGAGCTCTTCAGAAATTTCCTCGAGCGACGGCCCGATCATCTTGCACGGGCCGCACCATTCCGCCCAGAAATCGACGAGCACGGGGCCGTCGGCGTTCAGTACGTCCGCATCGAAGCTGGCATCGGTGATCTGCTTGGTCGCCATCGTGAATTCTCCTTGGTTGAGTCGTATCTAAGGTCGCTCGCGTGTGCGCTCAACCACCGGGGCGCTAGCTTTGCTCCGTGGGCCGATAGTGCGGCTTGTTCGCAGCCAGCGTCTCGTCGTTCAGCACGATCAGGCGCGGTCCGGCCGTGTACAGCAAGGCTGCCTCGACCGACCGCCCTGGAAAGATCACGGCCAAGGCTTCGACATAGGCTGCCATCTGCTTCAGATGGTATTCCGGCACGTCGTCGAGGCCGCGCGGTGCGCGCCGCCCGGTCTTGAAGTCGACGACGCGGATGCGGTCGGCCCCGATCAGCAGGCGATCGACCGTTCCCGACACGACCGTGCCGTTCGGGAGGGTCGCGGCGATCGGCGCTTCGGCCAACGTATCCTCGCTGAACAGCTCGGCAAAGCGCGGATCATCGAGCACCGCGACCACGCTCTGCACGATTTCGGACCGTGCTGCGGGATCGTCGACGCCGCCTGCTTTCGCTAGCCAGCGGTCCGCTGCCGTCGCGCGGTCAGTGGCAGCAACCGCGGGCAGACGCTCGAACAGCGCATGGATCAACCGGCCCCGCTCCGCCGCGACGCGCATCGCCGGCGTCGGCGGTGGATCGGACACGGCGTCGTCACCCAGCGCAGACGGCGACAGCGGACGAGGCGGACGCGCTTCTTGCGGTGCAGGTTCATGCGCCCAGGCCGGTAGCTGCGCGTTCGCCGCAACGTCCACCGATGTCGAAGCCTTGGCGATCACCGCAGGCTGAGGCTCGACCCCGGCGAACGTCCGCGCCCCCTCACCCACCGGCACCTCGAGCGCCGTCAGCGCCCGATCGGCCGCGGCGTACCAGCTGTTCTCCGGCGGCACGCCCTTGGCGCGCGGCCCGAGCGCACCGGCGATCACCAGCCGCTCTTCGGCGCGCGTTGCGGCGACGTAGAACAGCCGCCAATGCTCCTCCAGTTCGCGCTGCTCGGCGGCCGACACAACCGCATCCAGCGGCCCGCCGCGCTCGCTCGACCGCGGCCGGAACACCGGGATCGGCGCAGCCCCCGGCTCGGGCGCCCATTTTAGAATCGAGCGCGGCGCCGCCGACGGATCCGCCGTCGCATCCGCGAGGATCACCAGCGGCGCCTGCAACCCCTTTGCGCCATGCGCGGTCATCACCCGCACCGCATCGAGCGGCGCCGACGGATCGCGGACGATCTCGACATCGCCGCGATCGAACCAGTCGAGGAAGCGCTGCAACGACGGCGTCGTCGTACTCTCGAACGTCAGCGCGGCGTTTAGCAGTTCCTCGATCGGATCGCGTGCTTCGGTCCCGAGCCGCCGGATGAGTTTTCGGCGACCATCGAGTGGGCCGGAGAGCAACTCCTCCAGGAACTGGTACGGCGTGGCGATGTCGGCGCGCGCCAACATCGCCAGCAAGGGGGCGAGCCGCGTCGCGGGTTGCGTGCGTTGCAGATGCCGCCATAGCGGGCCGGCCTCGCGCGGTGCGGCGGCCATCAATTCGTCCTGCGTCCAGCCGATCAGCGGCGATACGAGCAACGCCGCGACGCTCAAATCGTCCTCCGGCTGCAACACGAAGCGGATCGTCGCGAGCAGATCCTGTACCGCCAGCGGAGCGTTCAGCCGCAAGCGATCGACGCCCGCCACCGGCACGCCCTCGGCATAGAGCCGCGCGACGATCAGCGAGGCGAGATCGCCGCGGCGCTTGACGAGGATCATCACGTCCTCAGGCCGCAACCGCCGCCCCTTGCTCTCCAGCATGAGCCCCGTGTCGGACGTGAGCCAGCCCTTCACCGCGCGCGCGATGTCGCTGGCGAGTTTGCGCACCGCGTCGTCGACCCAGCCCTCTTCGTCGTCCTCGCTGCCGCCCGCCGACACCGGTGGCCACAAGGTCACGGTGCCCGGTCCGGCCACTTCGCTCGCATGCGGTTCCGTAGTCTCAATACCTAGCCCAGGCTCGCCGATTGCCTCGATAGCCGCGTCGACAAATTCTAGAACGGGTAGCGTCGACCGAAATGAATGCGTCAGCGAAAGTGCTGATAGAGGTAGCCCACGCTCGTGCTCGGGCCAATCGTCATCACCAAGCGCCTCTTCGGCGCGCCGAGTAAAGGATATCTGCGCGGCTTCGAACTGTTGCGGGTCGGTCCCCTGGAACCCGAAGATCGCCTGCTTGTAATCGCCGACCGTGAACAGCGTCCGCGTCGACGGCGCATAGATGCCGCGGCCGACGAAGAACTCATCCGCCAGCGCGCGGACGATCCGCCACTGATGTCCGTTGGTGTCCTGCGCCTCGTCGATCAGCAGATGCTCGGTCGCCTGGTCGAGCTTGTAGCGCACCCATTCGCCGATCCCCGGCTGGTCGAGCAGCGCCACCGTCGTCGCGATCAGGTCGTCGAAATCGACCGCCCCCGCGCGGCGCTTGGCCAGCGCATAGCCGCGAGCATAATCGCGCCCGACCTCGAGCCCGTCGGCGAGCAGGTCGCAATAGGTCGCGCGCTGGACCATCGACAGCACGTCGGTGCATGCCTCGCCCAGATCGCGCGCGAGGATTTCGTAGTCGGGCTCGGCATCGATCAGCTTTTTCGAGGCTTTGCGCTGCGTGCCGGTGCCGGTCAGCACGACGCTGGCGAGCTCGTCCAAGGTCGCCGCGCGATCCTCGGAGTCGAGCCACCGCTGCACGGTCGCCGCCGCTGCCTGCCCGGTGGCGGTCCCCCAGGCGCGATTGGCCGCTGCAATTCGCGCGATCGCATCGAGGTCGAGCGCGTCGCACCATTCCGCGATCGCCTCGTCGATGTCACCGGACGGCAGGCCGAGTTCGCGGCGGAGCCACGGCTGGATCCCGACCGGTAGAGCCTCCAACGCGGGCAACGCGCGCGCGCAGGCGAGCAGGAACGCTTCCGCCCCACCCTCGCCCATCCGCAAGCTCAGCCGCCCGACAATCTCGACCGGCCTCTCGCGCCCTTCGCGCTCGGCATCCGACAGCATCGTCGCCAGCGCTTCCCGCGCGAGCCCCGCCTCTTCGCGCGCCTCCAGCGGCCGGAACCCCGGCGTCAGCCCGGCCTCGACCGGGAACGCGGCCAGCAACCCCTGGCAGAATCCGTGGATCGTCTGGATCCGTAGGCCACCGCCCGGTGCATCGAGCACCTTGGCAAACAGGGTGCGTGCGCGGTCCTGCAACGCCTGCACCGGGCTCTCGCCGAGCGCGATCAGGTCCGCCGCGAGCGCCGGGGCGGGCATCCGCACCCAGGCCGCGAGCCGGCCGTTGATGCGCTGCGCCATCTCCGCCGCGCCCGCTTTGGTGAAGGTCAGGCAGAGGATCGCGCCGGGATCGACGCCGCGCAACAGCAGGCGGAACACGCGCGCAGCCAGCACCTGCGTTTTGCCGGTGCCCGCCGATGCGGAGAGCCAGACGTGCGACGCCGGGTTGCTCGCATCGGCCTGCGCGCCTCTCAGCCGGGGCAGCGTGGCGAGCGCGTCACCGCTCACGGCCATACCATTCGTCGCGTCGCATCAGCTGGTCGTACTCGGCATAGGGGGCGTATTCGGGGACGAGTTTCGCGGTGAACGCGGCGCTGCCGGTGAGCCATTCGCCGACGACTTCGGTGAAGTTGTGCGCGGCGATTGACGTGAATTCCGCGGTCGGGATCTTGTCGCGCTTGCCCTCGGGATCGACCGGGCTCTCGATATAGCCGAACGCATCGCGCTTCTTGCCGAGCGACCAATATTCGAACGCGCCTGCGGTGCCGGAGACGTCGGGGAAACCGCCGCGCTCGGCGATCAGGCCGAGCAGGCCGAGCTGGAGGCTGTAGCCGGCGCGGACCGCGGTCGGCGAAGGGGGCTTGCCGGTCTTGTAGTCGATCACGGCGAGGCGGCCGTCGGGGAGCTTGTCGATGCGGTCGTAGCGCCCCGATAGCGTCACCCCGGCGATCTCGATCTTGCCCTTGCCCTCGGCGCTGGCGACGGTGCGGCCGTCCTGCCCTTGCGCGACGATGGCGCCCGCGATCCAGTCGATCGCCTCCAGCAACCGCGGCTGCCACAGCGCGCGCATCATCGGATGCGTTCGCTCGTCGTCGAGCATCGCCTTCGCGCGCAGCCGCAGCGTGTCGACGGTACACCCGTCCTGCTTCCACCATTGCTCGAGGATGTCGTGCACCGCCGTCCCGCGCCACGCCGCGCTGGGGTCGGCATCGACGGGGTCGAGCGGCATCAGCCCGAGCACGCGCCTCGCGTAGAAGGCGTATGGGTCGGCCTTGAGGCGGTCGACCTCGGTGACGGAGATCGCCTTCGGACGCAGCAGAGCGGGTGGCGACGGGGCCGGCCGGTCGGCGGGTAGATGCTCGCCCGGATCGTCGAGCGCGCGCGTCCAGCCTTCCAGCGCGGATGCGCGCTCGAACCGATCGCCCGCAAGCGCCTGCAACCTTAGCCACAACCGCGACGCCAAGGCGGGCGACTTCGCATCCCGCCGCGCCCGCGTGACAACCGCACGCGGCGCACCGAGCGCCTGCGCGAAATCATGCGCCGCGGTGCCGACACGTCGCTCCAACCCCGGCAGCCCGAGTTCCATGCGGATACGTGGGGCCAGCCACGGATCGGGCGCAGGCCGCCCCGGCCACACGCCTTCGTTCAGCCCGCCGAGCACCATGACGTCGGCGGTCTGCAACCGCGCCTCGATCAGGCCGTAGATGGCGAGCCGTGGGTGCCCGCCCGGCGGCGGCCGCACCGCGACCTCGTCGAGCAACGTCCGCAACAATTGCGGCAACTCGCGCGGATCGATGCGCGGCGGTCCGGCCGGCGCTTCGGCTTCAAGATCGGCCAGGAACTCCGCCGCGGCGCGCCCTGCTAGCCCCGACCACAGATTGTCGCCGCACAAGGTCTGCGCCGTCTCACGCAGGCAAGCGAGCACCGAGGCCAAGGGTTGCGGCCCCTGGTCGAACGCTCCTGCCAGCGGCGTCAGCAACGGCTGGACGTCCGTCCACCACGTCGCCGCGGTCCCCTTGCGCTCCTCCAGATGCCCCGCGATCCCGTCGAGCCCTGCCGCCGGTCGCGGACCACGCAGCCTTCGATCAAGTGCACGCGCACCGTCGAGCCAGGCAAGGCGTATCGGCCGTTCGGAGGGTTTTTCGCTCGCCCGCACCAGCGGATGCTTCAGCAACGCCAGCAGAGCGAGCGGCGAGAAGCGCTGCGCCGCCGCCTCGGCCAGCGCGAGCAGCAACGTACCGGGCGGCAGGATCGACAGAGGCCGCCCCGCACTGTCGTCGATGCCGATGCCCCAGCGCCCGAGATGCGCCGCCACTCGCCGCGCCAAAGCCCGGTCCGGCGTGACCAGCGCGGCGGTCCGCTCCGGCACTTCTAACGCCTCGCGCAACACGAGCGCGATCGCCTGTGCCTCCTCCGCGGGGGTCGCGAGTTCGGCTGCGGTCACGCCCTTCAAGCGGCGATCCTCCGCCGCGATCTGCGTCCACTTGCCGGTGAAATCGGCGGGCGCCAGCGCATTGGCGATTGCCCGCCCGCGCGCCGCATCGGCGTCATGCCCGCCGCCTTCACGCCAGGTCTGCACCTCAGCACGGCCGACGCCCATACGCAGGAGCATCAGCTTGGCATCGAACTGGGGGTGCGTTTCGATCGACCGCCGCGTGAGGCCGGTGACCGGGTTCGGATCGTGCGGGCCGAGTGCGTCCCATTCCTCGTCCGGCAGGGCTAGGTCGAGCCCTGCGAACACCACCATGCCCTGCGGCATGTCGGCGATACAGCGGAGCAGACGCGCGACCGCGGGTGCGGAATCGGTCACGCCAGCCGCACAGACGATCCCGGCCGGCGGCGCGGTCCGCCAGCGCTGGGCAAGCCGATCGAGCAACGCCGAGCGCCGGGTTGCCGCATCAATCCGCTCCAGCCGCGCCAGTTCGCCCGGCCAGCGTTGCAGCACGATCTCGAACGTCGCGAGCGCACGCCGCCAATGCTCGGTCAACTCCGGCCCAAGCTCGATATCGCGCAGCTTGGTCGGCGGCACTTCCTCGACCAGCAACTGATCGAGCGTTCGCGCGAGTTCGCCCGCCAGCCGAACCGCCTCCGCCGCATCGACCGGATGCCCCTCTCGCGCCCGTTCTTCCGACACCAGTCGTGCGAGGATCATGCGGCGCTGATACGGCGGCACGGCGGGCAGCGGCGGATCGATAGCGTCCGCCGGATCGAGCGCGGCGCCGACCGCCTCGCCCATCTCCGGATCGCCCAGTGCAACCAGCCGTGGCAGCACGAGCCCGCCGCCACTCGCACGGACGAAAGCCTCGGTCACCGCCTTCACCGCGCGGTTGTTCGGCAACACGACCAGCGCGCGAGCCAGCGCCAGCGGATCGCGCCCCGCCCGCCGGGTCAGTCCGGCGACCAGCGCATCCGCAAACGCCCGGTGCGCGGGGATCGTGTACAGCGTCGGACGACCCGCCGTGGCGACATCAGCCATCCGCGAGGATCGCCTCGGTCTTCGGAATCGCGGCGGGCGTGCCGACATCGAACCACAGGCCCTGGTGGACCTGACCGTAAGCGCGCCCGGCGGCGATCGCGCGGTCCCAGAACAGGTTCGTCGAAAACGGCCCCTCCGGCCAGTCCGCGATCAGGCGCGGGTGAAGGATCTGGATGCCGGTATAGGCGAACGGTGCGACGCGGCCGGGCTTGCGCCGCCCGACGATCCGCCCGTCGCTGCCGAGGTAGAAATCGCCCATGCCGCCGTGATTGTTCGCGCGCGCAAGCGGGACCATCAGCAGCAACGCATCCATCTTGGCATCGTCCCAGCGCGACGCGAGCAGCTTGATCGCATCGACGGGCCCATCGATCCACAGATTGTCGCTGTTGACGACCAGCACCGGCGCGGACCCGAGCAGATGCCGCGCCTGGACGAGCCCGCCGCCCGTCTCCATCAGCATCTTGCGTTCGTCGGAGATCACGACGTCGATCCCCGCGAACCGGTCGGTGACGTGTGCCTCCAGCGTATCCGCCAGGTAATGCACGTTGACGACCGCGCGCTTGATGCCCGCCGCCTGCAACCGCTCGAAGACGTGATCGATCAGCGGCTTGCCCGCGACCTGCACCAACGGTTTGGGCCGCGTCGCGGTCAGTGGCCGCATCCGCTTACCCAGACCCGCCGCCATCACCATCGCCGTCTCGGGCACGATCCCACGCGGGACAGGGCGGATCGTCTGCTGACGAGTCACGCCGCGATGACCAGCGGATCGCCGCGCAGCGCAGGCGGCACGTTGGCGGCGAACCACGCTGCGACCGGGGCCATAACCGGCTGGGCCAAGTCGCGCTCCATATACGTCCAGACACGCGGGCACATCGTCGCGTAATGCGACTTGCCGTCGCGCTTCCAAAGCCGGGTGAAGATGCCGAGGATCTTCGCATTCCGCTGCGCGCCGAGCACGTGGTACGCGTTCATGAACGCCTCGTCGGCGTCGGTGACGGCGCGATACCGGTCCAGCATCGCCGCCTCGACCACCGGGTCCACAGTCCGCCGCGCGTCCTGCAACAGCGACACCAGATCATAGGCCGGGTGCCCTGCGAGCGCGTCCTGAAAATCGAGCAGGCCGAGCGAGCGCGCCGGCCCGACCAGCATCAGATTCTCGGCATGATAATCGCGAAGCACAGTGACCGGCGTTTCAGCTATGGCGTGGTCGAACACCGACTCCCACGCCGCGTGCCAGCCTGCGAGATCGGGCTCGATACCGACCGCCGGGCAGTACCATTCCACGAACAACCCCGCCTCGCGCTTCAGCACCGCGCGGTCGTACGGCGGAACGGGTGCCGCCGGATGGCCACGCAACCGCACGAGCAGGTCGATCGCGGGGGCGTAAAGCGACAGTTCGTCGGCGGGCGTCGCGTCGATCGCCTCGCGCAACCGGTCGTCGCCGAAATCCTCGATCAGCACGAGCCCCTGGTCGAGGTCGCAGGCGAGGACGGCCGGTGCCGCGAAGTCATGCTCGACGAGCCACTGCGCGATCGCGATGAACGGCCGTGGGTCCTCATGCGGCGGCGGCGCGTCCATCAGGATAGCGCGGCGCTCGCCTTTGACGGCGCGAAAATACCGCCGGAACGAAGCATCGCCCGCGACCGGGAGGATCTGCGCCCCGCCCCAGCCATGAGCATCGAGAAAAGCGGCGGCGCCGGGCGGCGGGGTCATGTCGGCCATCGCGACCTCCAAGCTTCCGGGACGCCGATAGTCAAGCCGCGCGTGCCATCCGGCTCGATCGTCAGGCTCAACCGAAGCGCATCCGGCCAGTAATCGGGGCCGGCGCGCTCGGGCCATTCGACCAGCAACAGCGAATCGTAGCGCGCATCGTCGAGCGCCAGTTCCTCGATCTCGGCGGGGTCGTCGATCCGGTAGAGGTCGACATGCAGCACGGGAAACCGCACCTCCGGCGGCTCGTAGGGCTGGACGATCGCGAAGCTGGGGGATGGCGCCTCGCCGGCGAGACCGAGCGCGGCGAGCAACCCGCGGGCAACGCTGGTCTTTCCGGCGCCGAGCGTGCCTTCGAGGGTGATCACGTCGCCCGGCTGGACGCGCGTGGCGAGCATCGCCCCGAACGCCTCGGTCGCCTGAGGATCGGGTAGAGGGATCACACGCACGAGCCCTCTCCCCTCCGGGAAGAGGGTGGGGTGAGGGGCAGTCCCGGGCGCTGCACTGCTTGGCAGCCCCTCACCCCGACCCTCTCCCCGAAGGGGAGAGGGAGCAGTGCCCCCGCTCTCATCGACGCGGCAACTCGACTGTTATCAAAGTCCCAGCCCCCGGCTCCGACACCAGCTCGATCGTCCCGCCATGCGCTTCCACGAACTGCTTGGCCAACGGCAATCCCAACCCCAAGGCCCGATCCCCCATCGGCTTCGACTCCGCGAACCGGTCGAACGCGTGTGCGACTGCCTCCTCGTCCATCCCGATCCCGTCGTCCGACACCACGATCCGCGCCGAGGTCGCGTTGCCGTCGGTATGCAGCAGCACCCGCCCGCCATCCGGCGTCGCCGCGACCGCATGCCGCAACAGATGCTCGACGACCTCCTTCAGCCGCTTCGCATTGCCGTTCACCCGCCCCGTCGAACGCGCCACCTCGACCGCGAAATCGAGTTTGCGCCGCTTGGCCGACGGCAGGATCGTGTCGGCGGCCGCGCGCACGATGTTGGCCAGATCGACGTCGCTCCGGTCGGTCTCGTCGCGGTCGCTCTCGGCGCGCGTCAGGTCGAGCACGTCGTCGACCAGCAACCCCAGCCGCTCGACGGACTCGAGGATGGCGCCGACATACGCCTCGGCCTGCGCGGTCATCGTGCCGGCATAGCCGCCGTGCAGCATTTCCGCGAACCCGCTGATCGACGTCAGCGGCGTGCGCAGCTCGTAACTCATGTTCGCGACGAAGGCGGTCTTCACCTTGTCGGCGGCCTCCAGCGCGTTCGCCCTGTCGCGCAAAGCCTGCTCGGCACGCCGGCTGTCGGTGATGTCGAGCATCGTGAACAGTGCGTTGCCGTCGGGCAGCGGCACGCCGGCGAACTCGAAATGGCGCCCGTCCGAAAACGCGACACGCCCGCCGCGCTGCTGCCGTTCGACCGTGGCGGACCGGACCAGATCGGGGATCAGCGCCGACCGGCTCGGCGTCGCCAGCTTGTCGGCGACCGCATCGGCGAACGCGTCGACCCGCGGATGCGCGGCGAGAAACTCCTCCTCGAGACCCCAGAGCAGCCGGAACCGGTTGTTCCAGACCTGCAACCGGCCATCGGCAGCGAACACGCCGAGTGCCTCGAACAGATTGTCGAAGGTCGCCGTCCGCACCCGCAACAGCGTGTCGCGCGCGCTGGCCAGCTGGACTTGCTCGGTGCGATCCTCGAAGATCAGGAGCAGGCCGCCGTCGGGAAGCGGCTGCGCGACGACGCGCAGATGCGTGCCGCCGCGCAAATGCCAATTCTCCTCGATCGCGCCCCCCCCAACCGGGCCATTCTGCGACCCGCCGTTCTGCAGGAACCAGTCGCGCCGCTCCGCCTTCCAGCTCGGAAAGTCGCGCACCTCGGGCAGGCGATTGGCTTCGCGCATTCGCTCCAATACGCGGTCGAACTCGGGGCGATCGGCCAGCCATTCGCTGCGCATCGCGAACATCCGCCGGAACGGCTGGTTGCAGAAGACGAGCGACCGGTCGCCGCCGAACTGCGCGACGCCCGCCGACAGGCGATCGAGCATCGCCCGCTGCGCTTCGGCAAAGCGCTTGGCGCCCGAACGCGCCTGTTCCAGTTCCTCGATATCGATCGCGAACCCGGCCACGCCGCCGCTCGACAACGGCACGTCGTAGATCTGCAACGAACGTCGCGCGCCGTCGATCGTCGCCGGCAGGACCTGCTGGTGCGGGCGTCCCTGCTCACGCGCGACCGCGGCGCCCGCAAGCGGCCCGCCGCGTCCCGATCCCTCGACCAGTTCCAGCCCACGCGCCACCACATCGGCCGCATCGCGCCCCTCGACCGCATCGACATAGGCGGTATTGACCATCGTCAGCCGCAGGTCGTTGGCGCGGTACCACATCGGCATCGGTGCCGCCTCGATCAATCCGGTCAGCGAATCATAGGCGCCTGCCAGCCGCGTGGTCTCGGCGCTGAGCCGCGCGATCTCCGCCTCGCTGTCGGTCGCATCGAACGCCCACAGCAGCACCGCGCCGGTCGCCCCCATCTCGCCCGGTGCGCGACCACCGCGAAACGTGATCGCGCGCGTCGATCCCTGCAACCGCACCGACCGCACGAACGCCCGTCCGGCGCGCTGGGCGGCCGTCAGATCGGCGATCAACCGCGCCGCATCGTCGGCCGACAATCCCGTCCCGCCAGCCGCAAGCTCGGCAAGCGACTGCGGCGGCGTATCGAGCCCCAGCCAGTCCGCCATCCGCTGCACCATCTCGATCCGCCCGCCGGACCGGATCAGCGTCACAATCGCCGGCGAGCCGTCAAGGATAGTCCGCAACTGTGCGTTCGTTTCGACTGTTTCCGCAGCAGCGTTCCGAGCGTGCACCCCGAGATACAGCAGCCCGCCGCCCCCCACGACCAGTGCCAGTAAAAGGACACCCGCAAGCACGGTCATCTCGAGGCCAAGCGTGATCATCGTGAAGCGGACGAGGTACGGAGCAGATTCATCTTTATCAGTCTAAGCGCCACGATGCCGATGGGGAAGACGGAGGAAAAAAACCGAGGGTCAATTGTCGTCTTGCACTCGCGCCTACGACGACATTCCACCGTTGGCCAAATATGTCTGCAAACATTGCCAGTGTTGCAAGGAAGAAACACCACGCAATAATCGGTCGCGATTCGCCGCAAGAGAATGGCAGAACCCGTGTCCCAGCCTTACGCAGCGGCGCATTGACGAACGACAGCCCCCTTGCCGTTTCGCCCGGACAATATGCCAGGACGCCAAAGAATGCAGACATATCGCCGCCGTTTGCTCGCCACGACGTTGTTCGTGGGTGCCGTTGCCCTCGCCGCCCCTGCGATCGCGCAGGTCGCTCCTACCGAAGCGCCTGCAACCGAACCCACGGCATCGCAGCCTCCCGTCGATCAGGCCACAGCACCGTCCGCCGCCGATCCCGCCGCGCAGGCGACCGGCAGTGCAGCGCAGGGTGACGAACCCGCCGGCGATATCGTCGTGACCGGGTCGCGCATCTCGTCGCCGTCCGCCACCGCGGCGTCGCCCTTGCAGTCGATCAGCGCCGACCTGATCCGCCAGTCCGGGGCGGTCAACGTGCAGGACGTGCTGTTGCAGAACCCGACGTTCGGCGCCCCCGGCATCAGCCGAACCAACTCGAGCTTCGCAACCCAGTCGGCCGGTGTCGCCACCGTCAACCTGCGCAACCTGGGTGAGGATCGTACGCTTGTCCTCGTCAACGGTCGTCGCTTCGTCTCGGGCGTTCCCGGCAGCAGCGCGGTCGATCTCAACGTCATCCCCGCACAGTTCCTCGAGCGCACCGACATCCTGACCGGCGGCGCGTCGGCCGTGTACGGTTCGGACGCCGTCGCTGGCGTCGTCAACTTCGTCTACAAGACCAAGTTCGACGGCCTGAACATCGACGCGCAGCAGGGCATCTCGCAATATGGCGACGGCGCCGATCGTCAGATCAACCTGCTCGCCGGCAAGAACTTCGCCGACGGTCGCGGCAACATCATGCTGTTCGGCGGTTATTCGAAGCAGGGCACCGTCCTGAAGAAGGACCGCTCGACCGAGGCCGGTTCGAGCGCGATCGACCGCACCAGCGCATCGCTGACACCTAACGATCCCGAAGTCCTGTTGTCGGGCTTTATCCCGGGCGGCCGCTTCTACGCCGGCGATCAGACGTTCAGCTACGGCACCGACAACACGCTGCGGGACTGCACCACGGTCAGCTGCGGCGGTTTCAACCGCTCCGATTCGCGCTACCTTGCCGTGCCGGTCGAGCGCTATCTCGCCGCCGGTCGCGCGAACTACGAGTTCTCGCCAGCCGCTAACGTCTTCATCGAAGGCAATTACGCAAAGACCAAGGCGCGCACCAATATCGAGGCATTCCCGCTCAGCTCGGATCTGGTCAACATTGCTACCGGCGGTCAGGTGCCGATCCAGACAGTCGTCGGCGGCGCGACCCTCCGCAATCCGTATGTGCCCGATGCGATCTTCAACGCGGCGACCGACACGGACGGCGATGGACTGAAGGATATCTACTTCGACCGCCGCCTGACCGATTTCGGTCCACGCACGAGCAGCGCGACGCGTGACATGTTCCGCATCGCCGGCGGTGTGAACGGCAAGTTCCTCGAGGATCGCTTCAACTACGAAGTGTACGGCATCTATGGTCAGACCATCGAGAACCAGACCGGCAACGGCCAGTATGACAGCACCAAATTCAACCAGGCGCTGAATTCGTACCGCGATCCGGCAACCGGCCAGATCGTCTGTGCCGATCCGGCAGCACGCGCAGCTGGCTGCGTCCCTGCGAACATCTACGGCATCAACGCGCTTGCGCCGGCCGCGAGCTACCTCGCCGTTCCGACGTCGCTGCGTTCGAAGATCACGCAGACGGTCGCTGGTGCAAATGTGTCGGGCAAGCTGTTCTCGCTGTTCGGCGCGGACCCGGTCGGCTTCAGCGTCGGTACCGAATATCGCCGCGAGAGCAGCAGCAACACCTTCGATCTGCTCACGCAGCAGGGCCTGAACGGTAACAACGCGCTGCCGTCGACGAGCGGCAGTTTCGACCTGATCGAAGGCTTCGCCGAGACGATCGTGCCGATCCTTCAGGACCGTCCGTTCTTCCACTCGTTGTCGGTTCGCGGCGCGGTCCGCGTGTCGAACTATTCGACCGTCGGCACCACGGTCAGCTACAACTATGGCGGCGAATGGGCGCCGATCCAGGACGTCCGCTTCCGGGTCATGCAGGCACGCTCGGTACGTGCGCCGAACGTGAACGAGCTGTTCCAGCCTGCCCAGCAGGATTTCCCGACCGGTCTTCAGGATCCCTGCGCTGGCGTGACGGCAACGACCGCCGGCACGCTTGGAACGCAGTGCCGTGGCGCGCCGGGGGTCGCCGCCAACATTGCCGCCAATGGTGCGTTCGCGGTCAACCAGGCCGATCTCCAGGGCGTCACCAGCTTCGGCGGCGGCAACCCCGCCTTGCAGGAAGAGAAGGGCAATTCGTTCACCGCTGGCGTGGTCATCAACCCGCGCTCGGTCGCGGGCCTGCGCAACCTCGTCGTCAGCGTCGATTACTTCAACATCAAGATAGACGACGCGATCGTCACTACACCGCTCCAGTTCATCCTCAACCAGTGCTACAACTCGGCGATCCAGCAATATTGCGACTTGGTCGTTCGTCGTCCGGCCGTATCCGGTCCGAACAGCGCCGGTTCGCTTGACGAGGTCAATACGTCGCCGAGCAACAGCGGCGGCGCAAAGACTTCGGGAATCGACGTCGCGGTTGACTGGCGCTCGAACCTTTCGTCGCTCGGTCTGGCCGGCGATCTTACGCTGCACGGTGCCTACACGCATCTGATCAGCGGCTACAACGTACCGTTGCCAGGCTCGGCGCGGGACTATTTCGCGGGCGAAGTCGGTACCGATATCGCGGCGCCCCGCGACAAGTTCAGCATCACATCCGGCTATGATATCGCTGGAATTGGCCTCACGCTGACAGGTACGTGGCTGAGTCAGGCGAGCCTTGACGATCAGCTGACAGGCGTTCGTCCAGGCAGCGATTTACAGTACCGCACACGTCCCCAATTCTACCTCGACTCGCAGATACGTTTCCGAACCAACGACGGTTTCGAATTCTACGTTGGTGGTTCGAACCTTCTGAACAACAAGCCGCCGTTTATCGCCGATATCGGCGCAAGCGCAGGACAGGATACGAACACCTCGATTTATGACCCACTCGGTCGCCGTTACTACGCAGGCGTTCGCATGTCGTTCTAAGCGACCTGCCCGATCGATCGAACCGAAGAGGGGAGCCGGAAACGACTCCCCTTTTTTATTGTGCCGAAGGTAAGTAGCTCTGTCGCGATCAGCTCAAGACTGACAATTTCTGCCATGGGAGTATTGCAGATGCACTGGGTATCGGGAATTGCGACTGTAGCGCTGGCGGCTTCGGGTTTGGCCACCGCTCAACCGGCCACGGACACGACCGACGTTTTGCGGGTGAAGGACGTGGGCCGATTGGTCCCCGTCAAGCCTGACTCTGAAATCCGGATTGCGTTGCCGTATGTTATCGGCTCCAACTATCGTTGGCAGATTTTGTCGTCGAAGCGCGTGACGCTCGCAGGCCCCATCGTGACGATCGACGATCCCGAGCGCTCGGTTGGGGCACCTGGGTTACCCCAGGTCGCCTTCATTCGCCTGCGCGCACCGTCGAGCGGAACCGCCAGCATATTACTGGGCGAGGTCCGTGACGGCGGCGGCGGTGTGGCACCCAACTCGTACCGCTTCCGCTTTCGCGTAGTCCCGTAATTACGGCTCCATAACACAAAAGCCGCGCCCACCTGATGGTGGACGCGGCCCTTTACGCAACGATCGCGCGCGCGATCAGTAGCGGTAATGGTCCGGCTTGAACGGGCCCTCGACCGGCACGCCGATGTAACCGGCCTGCTTGTCCGAGAGCTTCGACAGCTTCACGCCGAGCTTCTCGAGGTGGAGCATCGCGACCTTTTCGTCGAGGTGCTTCGGCAGGACGTACACTTCGTTCTTGTAGTTCTCGCCCTTGGTCCAGAGCTCAATCTGCGCGAGCGTCTGGTTGGTGAACGAGGCCGACATCACGAACGACGGGTGGCCGGTGGCGCAACCGAGGTTCACCAGGCGACCCTTCGCCAGGATAATGATCTGCTTGCCGTCCGGGAACTTCACCAGATCGGTGCCGGGCTTCACTTCGGTCCAGTCGTAATTCGACAGCGCGGCGATCTGGATCTCCGAGTCGAAGTGGCCGATGTTGCAGACGATCGACATCGGCTTCATCGCCTTCATGTGATCGGCGGTGATGACGTCGGCGTTGCCGGTCGCGGTGCAGAAGATGTCGGCGCGCTTCACGGCCTCTTCCATCGTCACGACTTCGAAGCCCTCCATCGCCGCCTGCAATGCGCAGATCGGATCGACTTCGGTGACCATCACGCGCGCGCCGCCGTTGCGGAGCGACTGGGCCGAGCCCTTGCCGACGTCACCGAAACCGGCGACGCAGGCGACCTTGCCGGCGAGCATGACGTCGGTCGCGCGACGGATCGCGTCGACCAGCGATTCCTTGCAGCCATAAAGGTTGTCGAACTTCGACTTGGTGACCGAGTCGTTGACGTTGATCGCCGGGAAGGGAAGCTCGCCCTTCTTGGCGATCTCGTACAGGCGGTGAACACCGGTGGTGGTCTCTTCCGAGACGCCCTTCAGGTTCTTGACGGTCTCGGTGAGGTAGCCGGGGTTCTTCGCGACGTACGCCTTGAGCGCACGCTGCATCTCGACCTCTTCCTCGTTCTCGGGCTCGGGCATCGTGTGGCCGGCTTCGAGCTTGGCGCCCCAGAGTGCGAACATCGTCGCGTCGCCGCCGTCATCAAGGATGATGTTGGCGGTCTGGCCCTCTACGTCGCGATCCCACGAGAAGATGTCGCCGACATAGTTCCAATAGTCCGCGAGGCTCTCGCCCTTGATCGCGAACACCGGCACGCCGGTCGCGGCGATCGCGGCGGCGGCATGGTCCTGCGTCGAGAAGATGTTGCAGGTCGCCCAGCGGACGTCGGCGCCGAGCGCAGTCAGCGTCTCGATCAGCACCGCGGTCTGGATCGTCATGTGCAGCGAACCGGTGATCCGCGCGCCCTTTAGTGGCTGTGCTGCGCCGAATTCGGTGCGCAGCGACATCAGGCCGGGCATCTCGGTTTCGGCGATGTTGATCTCGGCACGACCGAAATCGGCGAGGCTGATGTCGGCGACGACGTAGTCGGTCTTCGCGGGGGCGAGGGTGGTGGCCACTATGGGTCTCCTGAGAATATCGTGATCGGCGAGCCTCATGCCCGTGCCGGATACTGCATCATAGGAGAGTGGAGGCCCCAAATCAAATATAAAGATATCTTTATATGACGCTTCGGAGATCCGTACCGCTGCGCTAGCCGCCTACGTTCTCCTGCGAACGCAGGAGCCGAGGATCACATAGAACACCGTTCGTTACCCTGGGCTCCTGCGTTCGCAGGAGAACGGCTAGGCCCGGCCCGTCTCCGCCACCAACAACCGCGGATCCACGCCAGCTTGCGCGAACGCATAGGTCCAGCGATCCTCGACCGCGGTATCGAACAGCAGGTCGGTATCCCCGGCCACGTTGAACCACCCCGGCCGCGACAGCTCCCCCTCGAGCTGCCCGCCGTCCCAGCCCGCATAGCCGAGCGCCACCACCCATTGCGAAGGCCCGGCGCCCTCGGCAATCGCGCGCAATACGTCGACCGTGCTCGACAGCTTCCACCGCCCGGCGACATCGACCGAGTCCTGTCCGCCCCAGTCGGACGAATGCACCACGAACCCGCGCCTCGGCTCGACCGGGCCGCCGAAATGCACCGGCGCGTTGGGCGCATCGCCAGGCTCGATCCCGAACTGTTCGAGCAGGTCGTGGAAACCGAGCCCCTCGATCGTCGCGCCGATGCCGATGCCGATCGCGCCACTCTCGTCATGGCTGCACATCGCGATCACCGCGCGTGCAAACCTGGGGTCGCTCATCCCCGGCATGGCGAGCAGGAATTGTCCGGAAAGAAAGGGCGTCTTGTCCATGACGCGGAACATAGCGTCCCGCGCGCACGGTCGCCACGCTTGAAATACTGCGCCCGGCGTCCAAGGTACGGACCGCGCGCGACCAACGCGCGGCACAGGAGATTTCACATGACGATCAGCGTCGGCGACCGGCTTCCCACCACCACCCTCGTCAAGGCCACCGCGGATGGCCCCGACCAGGTCGATACCGACAGCTTCTTCAAGGGCCGCAAGGTCGCGCTGTTCGCGGTCCCCGGCGCGTTCACGCCGACCTGTTCGGCCAAGCACCTTCCCGGTTTCGTCGAGAAGGAAGCCGAACTGAAGGCCAAGGGTATCGACGAGATCGCCTGCGTGTCGGTCAACGACGCGTTCGTGATGGGCGCATGGGGCAAGTCGGCAGGCGCCGGCGACATCACCCTGCTCGCGGACGGCAATGGCGATTTCGCCAAGGCTGTCGGCCTGACCATGGACGGTTCGGGCTACGGCATGGGCACGCGCAGCCAGCGCTATTCGATGATCGTCAACGACGGCGTGGTCGAGCAGTTGAACGTCGAGGCACCGGGTGAGTTCAAGGTCAGCTCCGCCGAGCATCTGCTCAGCGAGATCTGATCGAAGGGGCGGGAGCGATACCCGCCCCTTATACCACCCCGGCGAAGGCCGGGGCCCAATTGGCAAGGCCGAGGTAACTTCGGACCGGCGTCCGTTACATATGTCCCCCAATTGGGCCCCGGCCTCCGCCGGGGTGGTGCATTAACGGCGAGCGCTGACTGTGCCCCCCACCGTGGTCTTGCCACCGTAACCTCGTCCACCTAACACTGCCCGATGACAATCGCATCCGACCTCGTCGCAGACCTCGACCGCCTCTATCGCGCCTCCGTCGAGCGCCTCCAGACCGCGATGAGCGCCTATATCGCCGACGGCACGACGCCAGATCCGGCCAGCCGCACCGACGGCTCGTTCGCTTATCCCGAAATCCGGCTGATCTATAAGGGCGGCGTCGATCGCCCTACCCCGCTGCGCTCGTTCGGCCGCATGGTCACGCCCGGCGAATACAAGATCAGCGTCACCAAACCCGCGATCTTCGCCGAATATCTGATCGAACAGCTCACCCTGCTGATCGAGGATTACGACGTCACGGTCGAAGCGGTCGAGGGTCGCCAGGAAATCCCCTTCCCCTATGTGATCGACCCCGGCCACGCGCTGAGCCTCGACGAGGTCTCCGCCACCGAATTGTCGCGCCACTTCCCCGCCACCGAACTCGCGCACATCGGCGACGAGATTGCCGACGGCCTCTGGATCGCAAACGACGAGACGCGCCCGCTCGCGCTGTTCGACGGCCTGCGCACCGATTTCAGCCTTGCCCGCCTGCGCCATTACATGGGCACGCCCGCCGAGCACGCGCAGCGCTTCGTGCTGTTCACCAACTATCACCGTTACGTTGACGAGTTCGTCCGCTGGGCCGGTACACAGCTTGGTGAAGGCTCGCGCTTCACCAAGCTGTCGGGCGCGGGCGGAATTACGATCTCGTCGGGCGACGACATCGACAAGATCATCTCGGACAGCGCGTGGCGGCGTCACCAGATGCCTGCCTATCATTTGATGGCGGACGACCGCACCGGCATCACGCTCGTCAACATCGGCGTAGGGCCGTCGAACGCCAAGACGATCTGCGATCACCTCGCGGTCCTGCGTCCCGAGGCGTGGCTGATGATCGGCCATTGCGGCGGGCTGCGTCCCAGCCAGCGGATCGGCGACTATGTCCTCGCCCACGCCTATCTGCGCGACGATCATGTCCTCGACGACGTCCTGCCGCCCGAAATTCCGGTGCCGGCGATCGCCGAAGTCCAGGTCGCGATGGCCAAGGCGGCCGAGATCGTTTCCGGCCAGTCGGGCGAAGAACTGAAGCGCCGCCTGCGTACCGGTACGATCGTTACCACCGACGATCGCAACTGGGAGCTGCGGTATTCGAAGTCCGCGCTGCGCTTCTCGCTCAGTCGTGCGGTCGGGATCGACATGGAGTCCGCAACGATCGCCGCGCAGGGCTACCGCTTCCGCGTTCCCTACGGCACATTGCTGTGCGTCTCGGACAAGCCGCTCCACGGCGAACTCAAGCTGCCGGGCCAGGCGAACCGGTTCTACGAGCGCGCGATCAGCGAGCATCTGCGGATCGGCATCGAGACCTGCGAGCAGCTTCGTCTCGAAGGTGCCAAGCTCCACAGCCGCAAGTTGCGCGCGTTCGACGAGCCGCCGTTCCGCTAAGCCAGTAGAGCGCGTGGGTCGGTAAAAAACGGAGCGGACGCGGCGAAAATGCGTTACGCACCGGGAACCATTGCTGAGGGAAAATGACCGTGGCCGACACCGACACGCCCGATACGGAAGCAAAGAAGCCCGTCACCCGCCGCCGCGCCCCGCGCAAGACCAGTGCGCCCAAGGCGGCACCGGCCGCGACGTCGTCCACCAAACCGGTTGCTGCAAAGCCGGCACCCGCGACAAAGCCCGTCGCGGACCAGCCTCTGGCCGCCGCGCCGCCCAAGCCCGCTGCGAAACCTACGCCGAAACCACGCTCGACCAAACGCAGCACGCCTCGCCCGGTCCCGGCGCGCAGCACCGCCACGCCGGTCCCGGTCGCCAAGCCACCGGAGAAGACCCGTGGTAAATGGGGCGCTGCCGCGATCTTCAGCGGTGTCGCGGTCGCTGGCGCCGCAGTCGGCGCGCTCCTCACGCTTCGGGGGAGCACGCCGAAGGCTCCGACACCGCCCAAGCCGAAGGGTGGTCATGCGCATCAGGCAGACGGAACGGACTCGTCGAAGTCGTTCGACGCGGGCATCGCCGATCCCGGGACGGTCCCGGAATAAGCCTCCCCGACCAACGCCACCCCGGCGAAGGCCGGGGCCCAATTGGAACGTCCTGAGTAACGAACCACATCGCTCCGTTAGCGACGTTTCCCAAATGGGCCCCGGCCTTCGCCGGGGTGGTAGAAATTGCCAGCGGCCTTCCTTCAAGACCGTTCCCCCGCGGAGGCGGGGGCCCAGCTAAAGCCACGGGAGCGTTCGTAGCCCTGGGCCCCCGCCTCTGCGGGGGAACTAGGAGGAAGCGTTAGTGGTCAGATGCCCGGCCCCCCCTCACCACCCGGTCGGCTTCCCCTTGTTCTGCACGTCCAGCCATTTCTTCAACGGCGCAAAATACTCGACCAGCGCCGCGCCCGACATCTCCCGGCTCCCGGTGAACACCTGCAACGCATCCGGCCAGGGCTTCGACTGTCCCATGCTCAGCATCGCGTTCAGTTTCGTGCCGACCGCCTTGTTGTCGTAGAACGAACAGCGATGCAGCGGCCCCTTCCAGCCGGACTGGTCGCACGCCGCCTTGTAGAACTGGAACTGCAGCACCCGCGCCAGGAAATACCGGGTGTACGGCACCGCCGCCGGGATGTGGTATTTCGCACCCGCATCGAACTTCGTCTCGTCGCGCGCCACCGGCGGCTTGATGCCCTGATATTGTAGCCGCAACTTGTCCCACGCCGCCTGATAACCGGTCGCCGGGATCTCCCCGGAGAACACGCCCCAGCGCCATTTGTCGATCAGCAACCCGAACGGCAGGAACGCGACCTTGTCCATCGCCTGGCGCAGCAGCAGCCCGATGTCCTTGTCCGCACTCGGCACCTTCGCCTGGTCGAGCAGGCCGATCTTCACCAGGTAATCCGGCGTGATCGACAGCGCGACGGTATCGCCGATCGCCTCGTGGAACCCGTCATTCGCGCCGTTCTTGTAGAGGAACGGCTGCGCCTTGTACGCGCGCTGATAGTAATTGTGGCCGAGCTCGTGGTGGATCGTGACGAAATCGTCGGCGTTCACCTTCGTGCACATCTTGATCCGGATATCGTCCTGATTGTCGAGATCCCAGGCCGATGCGTGGCAGATCACGTCGCGGTCGGCGGGCTTGGTGATCTGCGACCGCTTCCAGAACGTCTCCGGCAGCGGTGCGAAGCCGAGCGACGAATAGAATCCCTCGCCCTGCTTCACCATCTTCAGCGGGTCATAGCCCTTCGCCTTGAGCAGTTCGCCGGTATCGTAGCCGACGTCGCCCGCCCCTTTCGGCGCGACGATGTCGTAGATATTGCCCCATTCCTGCGCCCACATATTGCCGAGCAGGTCGCTGCGGATCGGGCCGGTCTTCGCCTGCACCGCATCGCCGTATTTCTCGTTGAGCTTCCACCGCGTGTAGGTGTGCAGCGCCATGTACAGCGGCTCGACCTCTTTCCAGATCTTGTCGGTCAGCGTCGCGAACTGCTCCGGCGTCATGTCGTAGCCCGAGCGCCACAGCGCGCCGACATCCTTGTAGCCAAGCTCGCGCGCGCCTTCGTTCGAGATCGACGTCATTTTCGCATAGTCGCCGCGCATCGGCGCGCCGACCTTGTCGTTCCAGCTCGTCCACATCTCGGTCAGCTTGGCGGGGTCGCGCACCGAGCCCATCGCCGCCTCGATATCCGACCCGTTGATCGGCTTGCCGTCGAGCGTCCCCATGCCCTTGCCGTAGGACGACGACATCTTGGTGGTGAGCGTCGATAGTTCCTCGGACGCACCCGCGCGCGTCGGTGCCGGCAGCGTCAGCCCACCACGCAACAGGTCGAGCTTGCGCTTCGTATCGAACGACAGCCCCGGCAGCGACGCGTAGCGGGCGGCGCCGAGCGCATATTTGACGCCGAGATCGGTCATCTCCGCGCCCGACTTCGCCGCCAGCGCATCGGTGTCGTCGGTGATGTACGTGGCATTCACCCACGCGACCCGGTTGGCGTCGAGCGAAGCGGCCGCCATCGCCGTCTCGGCCTCGGCGACGAAGGCATCCGCCTGCGCGACGGTCGGCTTGCCGGTCATAGTTGCCGCAACTTGCGCGCCAGCAACGGACGGCACGGCGCACAGCGCGCCGGCCAGAGCAAACATCGAAACGCTGAACCGAACCATCGTTATCCCCTTTGTATGGGGCATTGATTGCGGATGCAGCATGGCGAGGTCAAGCCGCGCCCCCCGTCATCCTGACGAAAGTCAGGATCCAGAGCCAAGACCGTCAGCGCCAGTAACCCTGGATCCTGACTTTCGTCAGGATGACGGGAGGGGTTGGGTGAGGTCGCGAAAACCGCTCAGCGCGCGAGGAAGTCCGCGATCGCCTGGCCGAGTTCGGGCTTCACGACCGCGCTCATATGTCCGCCGGGGGTCTCGACATATTCGCCATGCGGCAGGACCGCCGCGAGGTCGGGTGCAGAACCGTTGTCCTGGTCCTCCCCCCCACACACGACCAACGTCGGCTGCTGGATCGCCTTCACGGACTCCATCGGCGTATCGACGAACGTCTCGAGGATCCCGAGCAGCGCGACCGGATCGCCGCCGGTGGTCTTCAGGAATGCCTCGGCAAGCCATTCCGGCGTGCCCTGCACATGCTGCCCGAGCTTGGTCAGGATGTTGCGGAAATGCCCGGCCCGGCGCGACGTATGCGTCAGCCCCTCCAACCCCATCCCCGAGAAGATCACACGCCGCGGCGTCGCGCCCGTCGCCAGCATCCGCGACGTCGTCCGCGCCCCCAGCGAATACCCGCCAAGATCGTAATCGGTGAGGCCAAGATGCGCGACCAGGGCATGCCCGTCCTGCGTCAGCGCGTCGGCCGGATACGCCTCGAGCCCATGCGGCTTGCCGCTGTCGCCGTGCGCGCGCAGGTCCGGCATGATCACGCGGAACCCCTTCGCGGCGATCTTGGCGGCGTGGCCGTAGCGGATCCAGTTGGTCTTCGCGTCGGAGAAATAGCCGTGGATCAGGACGACGGCTCGACCTTCGCCGACCTCATGCCAGGCCAGCCGCGTGCCGTCGAAGCTGTCGAAATAGCGTGTCTCGCTCGGGGTGATGGCCACGGTGTCGTCCTGCAATGGGTTCGCCGCCAGTTCGGAGCGCGGGCGCCGTCTGTCAACGGTCGGCAAACGAAAACGGGCGACCCGCAGGCCGCCCGTTTCGTCCGTCATACCCTCAAGATCGGAGCTGATCCGATCCGGCCCGACGCACCCGGGCAGCGGTCGATCCGGCTCACGCCTTCTGCAAATGCCGACGGCCGAGAAGTTCGGCGATCTGCACAGCGTTCAGCGCCGCACCCTTGCGCAGGTTGTCGCTGACGCACCACAGGTTGATGCCGTTCTCGACGGTCGGATCCTCGCGCACGCGGCTGATATACGTCGCGAAATCGCCGACGCACTCGATCGGCGTGATGTACCCCCCGTCCTCGCGCTTATCGACCAGCATGACGCCGGGCGCCTCGCGCAGGATGTTCTGCGCTTCCTCGGCCGAGATCTCGTTCTCGAACTCGATGTTGATCGCTTCCGAATGGCCGACGAACACCGGCACGCGCACGCAGGTCGCGGTGACCTTGATCTTGCGGTCGAGGATCTTCTTGGTCTCGACGACCATCTTCCACTCTTCCTTGGTCGAACCGTCGTCGAGGAAGCTGTCGATGTGCGGGATCACGTTGAAGGCGATCTGCTTGGTGAACAGCTTGGGCTCCGCCGGGTCGCCGACGAAGATGTTGCGGCTCTGCTCGAACAGCTCGTCCATGCCGGCCTTGCCCGCGCCGGACACCGACTGATAGGTCGAGACGACCACGCGCAGGATCTTCGCCGCATCGTGCAGCGGCTTCAGCGCGACGACCATCTGCGCGGTCGAGCAGTTCGGGTTGGCGATGATGTTGCGGACCTTGTAACCGTCGATCGCCTCGGGGTTCACCTCGGGCACGATCAGCGGCACGTCGGGGTCCATGCGGTAGAGCGACGAATTGTCGATCACGACGCAGCCGGCAGCCGCGGCGATCGGCGCGTAGACCGCGGTGCCTTCGGAGCCGATCGCGAACAGCGCCATGTCCCAGCCGTTCCAGTCGAAATGCTCGATGTTCGTGCATTTGATCTGCTTGCCGGTATCGCCGTAATCGACCATCAACCCCTGGCTGCGCGACGACGCGACGCAGGCGATCTCGTCGGCCGGAAACTCGCGCTCCGCCAGGATATTGAGCATCTCGCGCCCGACATTGCCGGTCGCCCCTGCGACCACCACCCGATAACCCATGTTGTCACTCCGATTGGACTTGGGCGGGCAGTACCGACGTTGCGCTGCGAGGTCCAACGGCTTTCGACTTGTTGCGCGGATAGGCGGAGTTTTGGCAGGCGGGGAAGCGCCTTATAATTGATATGTGATCTGCCCGCCTTGTTCTCCAGCAAAGGCGGGCTCGCATAGCGATACCGTGCCCAAACCTAGTCATCATTAAATTTTTTGTTTCACAAGTCCCCGTCGCTGGCTAGCTGGTTTACCGATCGTAAATCAGCCTTCCCCCGAAGCTTAAACTCCGCCAAGGTTTTAACCCTTCGAAACACACTCAGCAGTATCTTGAGAGACTTTAAAGGATCCTTCGTTCGTTCATGAAGAAATTGAGCCGTTCCGATATCGAGCATGGTGGCCATAGTTTCGCTCATTTCCTTGACCAGATAAAATTCCTCACGACTTAATTCTAGCTGCTTACGACCCACTTCAATTCGTAGAAGTTTTCTTTTCTGCAGATCGATGTGGATGCTGTTGTAAACCTTGTTGCACACGCCGATAGATGCAGCGACGCTACTTACAACAGAGCCTATGTGGACGGCCAAAGGGAGGCTGAGGTAGAGTTCAATCAGCCCGGGTGACGCGTATTGAATACGAGTTACGGTGGGTCGCCGCTGGATAGGTGTAGCAAATTTTAACTGATTATAGAAACTGACGGCACTATAGCCGCCTCGCCAAGGGAACGCCTCGAATGCACGAGTTAGCCGTTCTTCAACCTCGACTGTCTCCGAGGGACTGATCGCTTCGAACGCAAAATATACCTGTTCGTAAGCGCGCGGGAATCGGTATAAATCTTCTAACGTCCATCGTCCGTCGATTGGAATTTTATACCGGTCATATTGATCTGCCACATGCAACCCCTTCAACGCTTATGGCGACCGTCTAATTATGCGTCTTCGCCTGCCACGTTGCATGCTCCACTTTGTGCACCTTCGCCAGATGTTCGGCAATCGCATCCAGTTCCTCGGCCGACACGTTCGTCGCGACGAGCGTGGCGGTAATCTCGACCCGGTCCTCGCCCCGCTCGGTCACGTCCAGTTCCGCCACCATCAACTGCGCTGCCTCAAGATGCTCGACCACCAGATCGCCGATCGGCCCGGCATCCGCCGCCGCCGCCGTCACCATCACGCTATAGGTGGCCTCGATCGTCCGCCCCTCGGTGGGTATCCGGTTGATCCCGTCGACCAGCGGCCGCAGCGCGGTGTTCGCCAGCAGGATGACGAACGTCAGCAACGCCGCCTCGGCGATCATGTCGCTCCCCGCACACGCCCCGACCGCCGCCGAGCACCACAGGGTCGCCGCGGTGTTCAGGCCGCGGACGTTCATGCCCTCCTTCATGATCACGCCGGCGCCGAGGAAGCCGATCCCCGACACGACATAGGCGATGATCCGGATCGACTCGACGTCCCCGCCCAGCCGCTGCCCGAGGTCGACAAACGCCGCCGACCCGAGCGCGACCAGCGTGTTCGTGCGCAGCCCGGCGGTCCGCTGGCGATACTGCCGCTCGGCCCCGATCAACGTCCCGAACACGAACGCGGCGATGTAGCTCACCAGCGTGTCGAGGAACGGCCACAGGTGGAAGGTCTCGACGAACCGCACCGGGGTTTACTTCGCTGGTGCCGGTACCGCCGCCGGTGCGCCCTCGGCTACCGGCTTATCCTTCACCGTGCGGTCGAGGAAGTTCAGGATCGTCCCCCAAACGTGCTCGCTGATCCCCGGCCCCGATACCCTGTGCGTATAGCCGGGGTATAACATCATTTCGAACGGCGTCGCCGTCGCCTGCATCCGTGCGGCGACCTTGGTCGAATTGTCGAGGAACACGTTGTCGTCGGCCATGCCGTGGATCAGCAGCAGCGGATCGACGATGCGATTGGCATCCTCGACCGCCGCCGACGTCGCATAGCTCGCCGGGTCCTTCGCCGGATCGCCCAGATAGCGCTCGGTATAATGCGTGTCGTACAGCTGCCAGTCGGTCACCGGCGCACCCGACACCGCGGCGGCATACACCCCCGGAGTCTTCTCCAGCATCTTCAGCGACATATAGCCGCCATAGGACCAGCCATAGGTCGCGATCTTGCTCGGCTCGACGAACGGCAGCGACTTCAGATACTCGGCGCCGGTCAGCTGGTCCTCGACCTCGACCGTCCCCATCGCGTGATAGATCTGGTCCTCGAATGCCTTGCCGCGATTGTACGAGCCACGATTGTCGATCTTGAAGTAGATGTAGCCGCGATCGACCAGATATTGCGGCAACGCCCCCTGCCAGCCGCGCGTCACGACTTGGCCAGTGCCGGGTCCACCGTAATGTTCGAAGAACACCGGGTATTTCTTGCCCGGCTCCAGCGGCGGCGTGATCATCTCGTAATACAGCGTCGTGCCGTTCTTGGCCTTCAGCGTGCCGAACTTGGTCTCCTGATGGCTCGCGAGATACGGGTAATAGGGATGCCCCTCGACCACCGCATTCTCGTTGATCCACGACAACCGCTTGCCGGTCGCATCCGCCAGATAGACCTGCGTCGGCTGCTTCGGGTTCGAGCGCGAGATGATGAACCGGCTCGCCGCCGCGTCCATCGTCGCGCTGTTCCACCAACCGGCTTCGGTCAGCTTGGTGATCGCGTTCGGCTTTGCGACGTCGACCGAATACAGCTGCTGCTCGAGCACGTCGTCCTTGTTGCCGAGGAAGAACAAGCGAGGCCCCGTCGAATCCTTGGGCGCTTCATCGACGCCGACGAGATCGGTGACCACCCAATTGCCCTTGGTCAGTTGCGTCCATTTGCCCGACGCGAACCGGTAGAGATGACCATAGCCGTTCCGCTCCGACCGCCAGATCAGGCTGCCGTCCTTCAGCACCCGGTACGCGTTGGACAGATTGAGCCAGCTCTTCACGCCCGACTTCTCGGTGAACAGCACGGTCGACTTGCCGGTCGCCGGATCAACGCGGAGCATCTCCAGCAATTTCTGGTCGCGGCTCTGGCGCTGGACCAGCAGCATCCGGCCGTCTGGCGTCCAGTCGACCCGCGCGAGATAGATGTCGGGATTGACGCCGAGCTCGACCTTCACCTGGCCCGAGCCGTCGGGCTTCATGATGTAGAGCGCGACCAGCACGTTGGGCGTGCCAGCCGCGGGATAGCGCTGTTCGTAGACCTTGGTCCCGGTCGCGCCGATCGATGCCCGCGTGGCGACCTGGACCGGCGCCTCGTCGAACCGCTCGACCGCGACATGCTGCTCGTCAGGCGACCACCAATAGCCGGTGTCGCGGTCCATTTCCTCCTGCGCCACGAATTCCGCCTCGCCGAAATGGACGGTGCCGCCACCACCGGTCGTGACGGCGCGCGCGGCGCCACCGTCCAGCGGCTGGACGAAGAGGTTCTGGTCGCGGACGAACGACACGAAGCCGCCCTTGGGGCTGACCACCGGGTTCAGTTCGCCACCCGGCGTGTTGGTCAGCCGGGTGACCTTGCCGTCGAGCCCGGCGAGATACAGGTCGCCGTCGAGGGGCACGAGGATCGACTTGCCGTCGGGTGCCCAGTCATAGGCGACGATACCCTTCTGGCCGCCGATCCGCGCCCGCTCGCGCTGCATCTTCTCGGCTTCGGTCAGCTCGGCGCCGCTGCCGACCTTCTTCGAATCCACCAGCATCCGCGCCGCTCCGGTCGCGGTATCGACCGCCCAAAGGTCGAAGCGCTCCTTCTCGTCGTCGCGATTACGGAGCGACGTCAGCAAGGTGCCGTCAGGCGACAGCCGTACCGCGCGCGGCTGCGACCCGGACAGGTCCGGATTGCCGAACACGCGCGCCATCGTCAGGTCGCCGGGCTTTGCGGCTTCGACGGGCCGTACCGGCGCGGGCGCAGGCGCAACCGGCGCGGCCGGCGGCGTGACCTGATCAGCGGCCATCGCGGCGGTTCCGACCGAAGCAAGTGCAAGCCCGAGCAACCATGTGCGCATCCTGTAGACTCCGTGGGATCAGGCAGCCGATCCTCGGCGCCGGGGCGCGTTATCGCGACGGCATGTCACGGCGTAAAGGCCGGATCGCATGCCGCCCGCAATTGCCGGAACGCTGGGGGCGAAGCGACCAACCGGAAACGCGGCATACGATAATTAATTTGCCGTAAACCATGTTCCTACGCGCTTCGTACAGGCGCCGCGGTGCAAGGGAACGCCGTGGCGCATACGGAGCGCCCGACGTTTTACAAGCCGGAGCACGATGGTTTCCCATGCGGCACTAAAGATCGGGTCGTCGAACGCATGGGACGCGCTTGCCCGTCTGGGCGACGCCGACGGCAGCGCCGCGCACCCGCACATGCGCCGCCTCGTATCCGGCATGCCGGTACAGCGCACGCTGTCCGATGCGGTGCACGCGCTCTGCGCCATCCACGGCGACCATCCGGGCATGATCGCCGACATTCTGACACAGGCTGTGCAACCCCCGGCAACGGACTGGCTTACCGCTGCCGCTGCGGGGTTTGCCGAAGAACGCGCGTATCTCGCGCGACTGACCGCAGCCGTCGGGCCGCTGCCGTCGACACCCGGCCAGGCCTTGACCGAAACGGCGCTGGTCGGTGAACGCCACGCGCTGGAGATGCTGGCCCGGTCCGAACGCCGCGGCTGCGCGACCGGGGCCGCGGCGGCGCTGGTCTACGACTGGACGGCGATCCGCCGTGTCCTCGACACCGCCGCCGAACGCTTCTCGGTCGCCATACCCGCTACCAGCTTTCCGCCTGAGCCGACGACGGCCGCGGCGATCGCCGAACTGGGCCAGGCCCCCGGTTGCGACCGTGCGATCCTGTTCGGCGCGCAACAGCTGTTCGCGCAGCATCGCGGTCTGTGGGCACTGCTCGAAGCCCGTGCGAGTGCCCGCGGCGACCTGTAACCCGCTTGCGTCGACCGCCCGACACCCTCTATCCATACCCGGTATTCAGAAAAACGGGACGGGATATCGCATGAAGCGCTTCGAGGGCACCCAGAGCTACGTCGCGACCGACGATCTTAAGGTCGCGGTCAACGCCGCCGTCACGCTGCGCCGTCCGCTGCTGATCAAGGGCGAGCCCGGCACCGGCAAGACCGTGCTCGCCTACGAGATCGCTAAAGCCCTCGGTGCGCCGCTGATCGAGTGGAACATTAAGTCGACCACCAAGGCGCAGCAGGGCCTGTACGAATACGACGCGGTCGCCCGCCTGCGCGACGGCCAGCTCGGCGACGCACGCGTCCACGACATCGGCAACTATATCCGCAAGGGTAAATTGTGGGAGGCGTTCACCCAGCCCGCCCCGCCCGTCCTGCTGATCGACGAGATCGACAAGGCCGATATCGAGTTTCCCAACGACCTGTTGCAGGAACTCGATAGGATGGAATTCCACGTCTACGAGACCAAGGAAACCGTCCGCGCGGTCGAGCGCCCGATCGTCATCATCACCAGCAACAACGAGAAGGAACTGCCCGACGCGTTCCTGCGCCGCTGTTTCTTCCACTACATCAAGTTCCCCGACCGCCAGACCATGCAGGCGATCGTCGACGTCCACTTCCCCGGTATCCAGAAGATCCTCGTGTCGAAGGCGATGGACCTGTTCTACGACGTCCGCGACGTGCCGGGCCTGAAGAAGAAGCCCTCGACGTCAGAGCTGCTCGACTGGCTCAAGCTGCTGCTGCACGAGGACATGCCGCTCGACGTGTTGCAGAACCGCGATCCGACCAAGGCGATCCCGCCGCTCCACGGCGCGCTGCTGAAGAACGAGCAGGACGTCATGCTGTTCGAACGCCTAGCCTTCATGGCAAAACGGCAAAAGAATAGCGTCTGATCCCAACAGGATCGCAGCACCGGTCGGCAACGAAAGCGTAGCCGACCGGCGCATTACTCGAGTCCAGAGCCTGGATAGCGCCGACCCGACCGAAAATCACGGCGGACCCCGCCATTAACCACAGCCGGCAACCGACCAGTCACGCGATGGTCGGTAGGTCGGTAGCATGAAGCGACTCACCCGAACGCTCTTCGCAATCGCCACCGCCGCGTTCGCCGCCGTCGGCGCACAGGCATCGCTGCTCGACTATGTCGGCCAGTGCGTGCCCTTCGCGCGGGCCGCGTCCGGCATCCAGATCTACGGCAACGCCTGGACCTGGTGGGAGCAGGCCGACGGCAAGTACGAGCGGACGCACAAGCCCAAGGAAGGCGCGGTCATCGTCTTCGCCAAGACCGCGCGCCTGCCGATGGGCCATGTCGCGGTCGTCAGCCGGGTCGTCGAGAAGCGCGTCGTCATGCTCACCCACGCCAACTGGTCGCGCCAGAACGGCGAGCGCGGCCATGCCGAACAGGACGTCACGCTGTTCGACGTCTCGCGCAACAACGACTGGAGCGACGTGAAGGTCTGGTACAAGGACGTCGACGGCCTCGGCGGCGGGATCTACCCGGTATACGGCTTCATCTACGGCCACGCGCATGCCGCGGCGGGACTCACCAGCCGCAACCCCGATTACGTCGGCGCACTGATCGACGCCTACGTCCCCGTAAGCGGCAAGCCGATCGCGCGGTAAACCCGCACACTCACTCCCACTCCGTCATCCTGGCCACCGCCGTCATCCTGACCACCACCGTCATCCTGACGAAAGTCAGGATCCAGAGCCATAGAGTGCGCCGCCCGTAACCCTGGATCCCGACTTTCGTCAGGATGACGGCGGGAACGGATTGCCGCTACCCTCCAAACCGTGCCACCACCGTCCCGCGAAACACGGCGAGGATAACGATGCGGTTCAAGGCTCTCACGACCATCACGCTGGCCCTGCTCACCACGTCCGCACTTGCGCAGAAGGAAAAGGCGCCCCAGCCCGGCGGCGACATTCCCGCCAAGTTCTCCCCCGCCAACGCCAGCTTCGACTTCGACCGCCGCGAGGTCGACATCCCGATGCGCGACGGCGTCACGCTCCACGCCGTCATCGTCCAGCGCAAGGGCCTCACCGACGCGCCGATCCTGCTCCAGCGCACCCCCTACAATGCCGAGAGCGCCGCCAGCCGATCCTCCAGCTCCAGCGGCGCGATGAACCTGCGCGCGTCCGACGCGATGTTCTTCGACGCCGGCTATATCCGTGTGTTCGAGGACGTCCGCGGCAAGAACGGCTCGAACGGCGCCTATATCAACGAACGTCCGCTGATCGGCCCGCTCAACAAGACCAAGGTCGATCACTCCACCGACGCCTACGACACGATCGACTGGCTGGTGAAGAACCTCAAGAACAGCAACGGGCGCGTCGGCATCATCGGTGGCAGCTACGACGGCATGATGGCCGCGATGGCGCTGGTGAACCCGCATCCCGCGCTGAAGGCCGCGGTGCCGATGAACCCGGTCATCAACACCTGGAAGGGCGACGACGATTTCCACGGCGGCGCCTTTCGCCAGATCGGCTACGATTATTACTACACGCAGGACGCGGCGAAGGGCGAGGCCGGCGACCTGTGGCGCGACGCGTACGACGATTACGACACGTTCCTGCGCGCCGGTTCCGCCAGCGCGTTCGTGAAGAGCCGCGGGCTCGAACAGCTCCCGTTCGTCAACCGCCTCCACGACCACCCGAGCTACGACGCGTTCTGGCAGGGTCAGGCGCTGGAGACGATCCTCCCGAAGCAACCGCAGACGGTGCAGACGCTCTGGGTCGCCAGCCAATGGGACCAGGAGGACATCTACGGCGCAGTCGCGGCCTACGAGGCGGTGTCGAAGGTCGACCCCAACCACGTCAACCACCTCGCGCTCGGCCCCTGGGCGCATGGCGGCGCGAACGGCGACGGCTCGACCCTCGGCGCGATCCGCTTCGACGCCGACACCGCGCTCTGGTTCCGCAAGAACGTCCTGCTCCCGTTCCTCGACGGCGCGCTTAAGACCGGCGCGACACCGCCCGCGCTCGCCCCCGTCACCGCGTTCCAGACCGGCACGAACCAGTGGCAGACGCTTGCCGGCTGGCCGAACTCGACCGCCACGCAGAAACTCTACTTCCAGCCCGCCAACGGCCTCGGCGCCACCGCCCCGGCGAGCGACGGCCACGACGACTATATCTCCGATCCCGCCAAGCCGATCCCCTATCGCCTTCGCCCGATCCGCCCGACCTACGCGACCGGCTCGACGTGGCGGCAATGGCTGGTCGACGACCAGCGCCCCTTTTCCGATCGCACCGACGTCCTGACCTACCAGACGCCGCCGCTCACCAGCCCGGTCGCGATCGCCGGCGCGCCGGTTGCCGACCTGATCGCCAGCACCACCGGCACCGACGGCGATTTCGTGGTGAAGCTGATCGACGTCTACCCCGCCGAATATTCCGACAAGCCCGAGATGGGCGGCTACCAATTGGCGGTATCGATGGACATCCTGCGCGGCCGCTACCGCGATGGCTTCGACAAGCCCACGCCGATCGTCGCCGGCCAGCCCACGCATTTCCGCGTCGTCCTGCCCAACGCGAGCCACGTCTTCCTCCCCGGCCACCGCATCATGGTGCAGGTCCAGTCGAGCTGGTTCCCGCTCTACGACCGCAACCCGCAGACCTACGTCCCCAACATCTTCGACGCGAAGCCCGCCGACTACCGCAAGGCCACGATCAGCGTCTTCCACTCGGCCGCGCGACCCAGCGCGATCGAACTGCCGATCGCCCGCTAAGACCCATGTCACCAACCCAAACCACTCCGTCACCCCGGACTTGTTCCGGGGTCCACCGTGCCGCAAGCTCACGACTATCAAGCGCGCGGAACCGTGGATGCCGGAACGAGGCTCTCCTGAGCGTAGCCGAAGGGCCCGGCATGACAGTGGCTTCGGAGTAACCCCATGTTCCTGAACTTCCTCGACGAACTCCGCAGCGCCGGCATCCCCGCCAGCCTGAAAGAGCACCTCATTCTGCTCGAAGCACTCGACGCCGAGGTGATCGAGCGGACGCCGGAGGATTTCTACTACCTCTCCCGCGCGGTGTACGTGAAGGACGAGGGGCTGCTCGACAAGTTCGACCAGGTCTTCGCCAAGGTCTTCCGCGGCCTCGCCACCAGCTACGGAACACCTGAAGGCGAAGTCCCCGAGGACTGGCTCAAGGCCGTCGCGGAGAAATTCCTGACCCCCGAGGAGATGGCGGCGATCAAGTCGCTCGGCTCGTGGGACGAGATCATGGAGACGCTCAAGAAACGTCTCGAAGAGCAGAAGGAACGCCATCAGGGTGGCAACAAATGGGTCGGCACCGGCGGCACGAGCCCGTATGGTAACGGCGGCTACAACCCCGAAGGCGTCCGCATCGGCGGCGAGAGCACGCACAAGCGCGCACTGAAGGTCTGGGACCAGCGCGAGTTCCGCAACCTCGACAACACCAAGGAGCTCGGCACCCGCAACATCAAGGTGGCACTCCGCCGCCTGCGTCGCTTCGCTCGCGACGGCGCCGCCGACGAACTCGACATCGACGGCACGATCGCCGGCACCGCGCGGCAAGGCTATCTCGACATCGTCATGCGCGCCGAGCGCCGCAATGCGGTGAAGCTGCTGCTGTTCCTCGACGTCGGCGGCTCGATGGACCCGTTCGTCAAGCTCTGCGAGGAGCTGTTCTCGGCCGCGACGACCGAGTTCAAGAACCTCGAATTCTTCTACTTCCACAATTGCCCGTACGAAGGCGTCTGGAAGGACAACACGCGGCGCTTTGCCGAGCGCACCCCGATGTGGGACGTGCTCCACAAATACGGCCACGACTACAAGCTGATCTTCGTCGGCGACGCGTCGATGAGCCCATACGAGATCACCCACCCCGGCGGCTCGGTCGAGCATTTCAACGAGGAGCCTGGCGCGGTCTGGATGCAGCGGCTGACGAATACTTACCCGGCGGCGGCGTGGCTGAACCCGGTGCCCGAGGCGCAATGGGGATACTCGCAGTCGGTGCGGATCATCCGCGAACTGATGACCGACCGGATGTACCCGCTGAGCCTCGCCGGGCTCGACGACGCGATGCGGGAACTGACCCGGAAACGGTAGGCGCGTGGATCTGTAACGGAACCGTCACGGACACGATCGGTTTATCGCGCATCATCCCTTACCAAAGGACAAGCCCTATGTCGTCGATCCCCAACTCCGCCATGCCGCACGCCAAGGTCCATCACGACGACGACCACAAGCCCAAGCCCGACAAGAAGACGTCGGCGACGAGCGACTGGGTCGAGGACGCGACCGACGCGGCCAAGGCCGGGCTGGCAACCGCGACCGACGCCGTGAAGTCGCACCCGAAGACCGCGATCGCGGTCGGTGCGACGGTGATCGCAGGCATCGCCGCAGCGATCGCAGCACCCGCGCTGCGCGCGAAGGATGCGTCCGAGCCGAAGACGCCAGCAAAGCCCGAGCCGAAGAAGCCGGCCAAGGCGAAGAAGTCGCACTGATACGAGCCACGGCGAAGCTTCCCGCCCCAACCTCCTGTTCCACCCCGGCGAAGGCCGGGGCCCAGTTGGAAAGGTCGGAGTGGTGAAGCGCAGCCTAAGTTGGCAACTCCTCTCAACTGAGCTCCGGCCACCGCCGGGATGGTAGAACTTGAGCGTTGGCGTGTGATAGGGTGCGAAGCGGGTGGCAGCGACGCAAACCGCCCAACCGCACTCTTGTTCTCCCGCGAAGGCGGGAGCCCAGTCTGGGCTCCCGCCTTCGCGGGAGAACACGCTTTCGTAGGCGTTAACAGCGTCAGCCCGTCCCCCTCATACCCGGTCCACAACCCCACCAACCATCGCTACCGGAACCCCAGTCGTCCCCGGAAAACTAATCGCCAACCCCTTCAGCGTCCGCACCGCCATATACGCGAACCCCTCGGCCTCCAGCGCATCGCCGTTCCACCCAAGCACATCGGTAGGCTCTACCACCAACCCGGTCCGCTCGGCGATCATCGCCAGCATCGTCGGATTATGCCGACCACCCCCCGCCACTAGCAACCGCACCGGTCGAGCCGGCAAATGCCGCAAAGCCTCCGCCACGGTCGCCGCCGTGAACGCGGTCAAAGTTGCCGCGCCGTCCGCAGCCGAAAGCCCCCGAGCCGGCTGGATCGTAAAATCGTTCCGATCGAGCGACTTGGGCGGAGCCGCATCGAAAAACGGATGATCGAGCATCGCCATCAGCACGGTTTCGTCCACGCGACCAGACGCCGCCAACGCCCCCCCGGCATCATACCGGGCGCCGGTCTCCGCTTCGACCCAACTATCGATCAATCCATTCGCCGGCCCGGTATCGAACGCCACCAGACCACCGCGATCGGACATCCGCTCCGGCGACATCTCGCGCGAATCATGCATGTCCCGCCCGCCCGGAATGAAAGTGATGTTCCCCACCCCACCAAGGTTCAACACCGCGACCGGCCCCTCGAGACCCGCCGCCAACGCCGCATGATACACCGGCAGCAACGGCGCCCCCTGCCCACCAGCCGCCACATCGGCCGAGCGAAAATCCGACACCGTCGTGATCCCGGTCGCCCGCGCGACCGCCGCCCCGTCGCCGATCTGCCACGTCCAGCGCCGATCCGGCCGATGCGCGATCGTCTGGCCGTGAAAGCCGATCACGTCGACATCCGCCGCCGCGACGCCCGCATCCGCCAGCAACTTGTGCACTGCAAACACATGCGCGCGCGTGATCAGCTCGCCCGCAGCAACCACCGGCGGGCTCGCGCGCGGCTTGTCGAACGTCAGCGCCATCCGCGTGGCTTCCGCCAACTGCGCCCGTGCCGCATCCGAATACGGCTCGCCGCGAAACGCGATCGGCCGCACGAACGCCTCGCCGTCAGTCTCGATCAACGCGGCATCGATCCCGTCGAGCGACGTACCCGACATCAGTCCAATCGCCAGCATATCGGTTCCTTTCCGCGCAATCGTGCCACCCATGCCGGATGCATTTTCCACCGCCTAGAAAAAACCGAACTTTGCGCCTATGTGCGCGTCTTCCATGGCAACATTACTCCCCTCCCCGCCCAAGATCGGCATGGTCTCGCTCGGCTGTCCGAAGAACCTCGTCGACAGCGAGCGGATCCTCACGCAGCTGCGCGGTGACGGCTATCAGATGTCTCCGGATTATGCCGGCGCCGACATCGTGCTGGTCAACACCTGCGGCTTCCTCGATTCCGCCAAGGAGGAAAGCCTCGAAGCGATCGGCGAGGCGATCGCCGAGAACGGCCGCGTCATCGTCACCGGCTGCATGGGCAAGGAAGCCGACGCGATCCGCGCGCGCTTCCCACAGGTGCTCGCGATCACCGGCGCGCACGAATACGAGCAGGTCGTCGGCGCGGTCCACGAGGCCGCGCCGATGCCGCCCTCGGCGTTCCTCAACCTGATCCCCGACGCCGGCCTGAAGCTGACCCCGCGCCACTACAGCTATCTGAAGATCTCGGAGGGTTGCAACCACCGCTGCTCGTTCTGCATCATCCCGAGCTTGCGCGGAGACCTCGTCAGCCGCCGCCCCGACGCGATCCTCCGCGAGGCGGAGAAGCTGGTCGAGGCCGGCACCAAGGAACTGCTGGTCATCAGCCAGGACACCTCGGCGTACGGCGTCGACCTGCGCCACGCCAGTTGGCCGGTAAAGACCGGCGGCCCGATGTCGCGGAACGAGGCCCGCGAAGTCCGCGCGCACATGACCGACCTCTCGCGCGAACTCGGCAAGATCGCACCGTGGGTCCGCCTGCACTACGTCTACCCGTACCCGCACGTCGACCACGTCATCCCGCTGATGGCGGAAGGCCTCGTGCTGCCGTATCTCGACATCCCGTTCCAGCACGCCGCACCGTCGGTGCTGCGCCGGATGAAGCGCCCCGGCAACGACGCGAAAGTGCTCCAGCGCATCCATAACTGGCGGACGATCGCGCCCGACATCACGATCCGCTCGACCTTCGTCGTAGGCTTCCCGGGCGAGACCGAGGAGGATTTCCAGTATCTGCTCGACTGGCTCGACGAGGCGCAACTCGACCGTGTCGGCGCGTTCCGCTTCGAACCGGTCGAAGGGGCCGCGGCGAACCTGCTCCCCGATCACGTGCCCGAAGAGCTCAAGGAAGAGCGCTACGCCCGCATCATGGAAAAGACCGCGGCGATCTCGGCGGCCAAGTTGCAGGCCAAGATCGGCCGTACGCTCGATGTCATCATCGATGCTGTCGACGAGGAAGGTGCAACCGGCCGCTCGCAGGCGGATGCCCCCGAGATCGACGGAGAGGTCTTCCTCCGCGACGCCGGTCACCTGACGGTCGGCGACATCGTGCCGGTCACGATCGAAGACGCCGACGACCACGACCTTTACGGCGTCCCCGCCTAACCCCTCTCACTGTTCTCCCGCGAAAGCGGGAGCCCAGGATACCAAGCGATACCGCCCGTAACCCTGGACTCCTGCGTTCGCAGGAGAACAAGATTCAGACGACGCTGCGCCCAGTGAACAGCTTCACCAGCACGACGATGACCGCGATCACCAGCAGGATATGGATCAGCCCACCTGCAACGTGGAAGGCGAACCCCGCCAGCCACAGGATCAGCAGGATGACGGCGATGGTGTACAACATTATTCGGTCCCCTTGAGAGTATCGGCCTCCCGGCACCGGGTGAAACGGCCTCGTCACCCCGCCTGTTCCGTCAACATTTCTGCCCTAGCCTAACCCGTTCAACTACCCCGAAATTAAAATCTCGGCGTTGCGCGCGTCATCCGGTTCTGCTTCGATATAGCCATGCTGATACGCCTTCTCGCCGTCGCCGCGCTCCTGCCGGCCCCCGCCCTCGCGCAATCGCTCACCCCCGCCGAAACCGCGCAGATCGACACGCTGGTCACCGGCGCGCTCGGCGATACCGGCGTGCCGTCCGCCTCGATCGCAGTCGTCCGCGGCGGCAAGATCGTGTTCGCAAAGGCATACGGCAAACCCTCCGAAGCGATCGCCGTCGCCGACCCGAAACTCCCGTACCAGATCGCCTCTATCTCGAAGCAGTTCACCGCTGCCGCGATCCTGTTGCTGGAGGACGAGGGCAAGCTCAGCCTCGACGACACCGTCGCGAAATACATCCCCGGCATCACCGACGGCGACCGCATCACGATCCGCCAGCTGCTCAGCCACACCTCGGGCCTGCAGGACTATTGGCCGCAGGACTACAGCTTCGCCGCGATGGCGCATCCCGTCACCCCGCAGCAGATCGTCGATCGCTGGGCGAAGAAGCCGCTCGATTTTCAGCCGAGCACCCAGTGGCAATATTCCAACACTGGCTATGTCGTCGCCGGCCTGATCGTCGAGAAGGTTGCACGGCAACCGCTGCTGAGCTTCCTCCAGCAACGCATCTTCAAGCCGCTCGATATCCGCGCGCTCGACCAGGACAAGGCGATCGGCAAGGCCTTCCCGCAAGGCTATGGCCGCTTTGCACTTGGCCCGGTCCGCCCCGAAACGCCGAGCGCAGACGGCTGGCTCTACGCCGCCGGCGAACTCTCGATGAGCGCGGAGGACCTCGCCAAATGGGACGTCGCCCGCCTCAACCGCACCACCCTCCCCGCCGACGACTGGGCCGCACAGGAAACCCCCGTCAAACTCGCGGACGGGTCGAGCAACGGCTACGGCCTCGGCGTCTTCACCGGCAGCGCGGACGGCCGCCGCTATGTCGAGCACAGCGGCGAAGCGGTCGGCTTCCTGTCCGAAAACACCGTCTATCCCGACGACAAGGCGGCGATCGTCGTCCTGACCAACAGCTGGTTCAGCGACGCAACGGGCCGCATTGCCGCCGGCGTCGCCAAGATCGTCCTGCCGCCCGCACCTGCCAATGCCGAAGATACCGCCGGACTCGCCCGAGCGCGCACGGTCTACGACCAGCTCCGCACCGGCACGATCGACCGGAAAGGCCTGACCGAAGACGCCAACTATTACTTCAAGCCGGTCGCACTCGCCGACTACAAGACCAGCCTGGGCGCCCTCGGCAACTCCACCGCATTCGCACAAACCGGCAAGACCCGCTTGCGCGGCGGCTTCGTCAACCGCACCTACCGCATCACCTATCCCGACCGCACGCTCTCGCTCAGCACCTATGCCGAGCCCGGCGCGGGCGGCCGGTACGAACAACTCCTGGTGGCGCCCGCACAATGACCGACTTCGCTTCGATGCTGCAACCCGACCGTGGCCAGCCCGCACGGACGATCCATGTCGTCCACCCCGACGCGTACGAAGGCTGGCTCGCCAAACAGTCGCAGCGCATCCGCACGACGGTCGCCGCGCACCGCCTGACCGGCAAGCCCGGCGACCGCGCCGTCCTTCCCGGCGACACCGCCGACGACTGGTCGATGCTGCTGGTCTGCAACGAGCCGGTGACGTCGCCGTGGCGGATCGCCTCGCTCGGCGCGTCCTTGCCCGAGGGCACGTACCGCCTCGCGGAAGGCCCGGTCGGCGCGGCAGGGCTCGGCTGGATGCTCGCCCAGCACCAGTTCACGCGGTACGTGAAGCCCGACGCAATCGGCCCTCGCGTGCTGCTGACCGAAGACGCCGCGCATATGGACGAGACGATCCGCCTCGCCGAAGCCACCGCTCTCGTCCGAGACCTAGTCAACACCGGCGCCTCCGACATGGGGCCGGCCGACCTCGAAGCCGCCGCCGAGATGCTCGCCAGGCGCCACGGCGCGACCGTCACGACGACCCGGGGCGATGCGCTCGTGACCGGCTACCCGATGATCCACGCGGTCGGCCAGGCCGCGAGCAAGGACCGCGCGCCGCGGCTGATCGAACTCGAATGGGGCGATCCCTCGCACCCCCGTATCGCGCTGGTCGGCAAGGGCGTCACCTTCGATACCGGCGGGCTCGATATCAAGCCGTCCGCCGGCATGCGGCTGATGAAGAAGGACATGGGCGGCGCCGCGCACGCGCTCGCGCTGGCCAGCCTCGTGATGGCGGCGAAGCTCCCCGTCCGCCTCCATCTGCTGATCCCCGCGGTGGAGAATGCGATCGCCGGCAATGCCTTCCGCCCCGGCGACGTGCTCGCGACTCGCAAGGGCCTGACCGTCGAGAACACCAACACCGACGCCGAAGGCCGCCTCGTGCTAGGCGATGCGCTGACCAAGGCGGGCGAGGACAGCCCCGAACTGATCCTGGACTTCGCCACGCTGACGGGGGCCGCCCGCGTCGCGCTCGGCCCCGACCTGCCGCCGATGTTCACCGACGACGAGATGCTCGCGGCCGATCTGATCGCGGCAGGCTTGGAGCAGAACGACCAGATGTGGCGCCTGCCACTCTGGAACGGCTATGACGAGATGCTGAAGTCCGACGTCGCGGACATGGTCAACGCCCCCGATGGCGGGTTTGCCGGCGCGATCACCGCCGCGCTATTCCTCCGGCGGTTCGTGCCGAAGGATACGGCATGGGCGCATCTCGACGTGTTCGCCTGGCGGCCATCCGCGAAGCCGGGTCGGCCGAAGGGCGGTGAAGCTTACGCTCTCCGCGCTACGTTCGCGATGTTGGCAAAGCGGTACCGCTAGGCTGTTCCCCCGCGGAGGCGGGGGCCCAGGGTTACAAACGCTAGCCTGTGAGATCCTGGGCCCCCGCCTCCGCGGGGAAACATGCTAATGTTTGATGCAGCTCAGACGAGGCATCACGGCGTTCAGGCGACATTACCCCGCCGCAAACTGCCCGAACGGCAGCAATTTGTCCGCCAGCGCCTTCGTCTTGTTCGCATCGCCCGCCCTTAGCGGCACCAGCACCGCCATCGCCGCTTTCCGGACATACCCGTCGATCGCGGTCGGCGTCGGCGCCCTGCTCGCCGTCTCGACCAGCGCGCGGCCCCGCGCATCGTTCGGGTCCAGCTCCAGCCGCAACAGCCCCGCCAGCCCTGCGAACATCGCGCGGTTCCCACCCAGCGCCACCGACCGATCCAAGGCTTCGAACCCGGTCGCCTTCTGCGCGCCCGCCACCGCACGCCCGACGAACCGCCCTAACTTGGCGATTACCCCGACATGCCACGCGCCCAGTGCCGCCTGCGCCTCGGCATTGCGCGGATACCGGGCGACCAGCGCCTCATATTGCTTCCGTGCGGCGATCGCCTGCGACCGGTTGCCGAGCAGCTTCGCGCGATACCCGTTCGCCATCGCCTGCATGATCGCGGCCTCCTGATCGTTCGGCGACCGGCTCAGCGCCTGTCCCGCAACTGCCGCCGCCTTGTCGATCCGCGCCAGTGCCACGCCCCGATCGCGATCTACGAACCCGGCCTGGGTCAGCAACTCGCGCGGCGTCTCCGCGCGGGCAGGGATCGCAGACACCGCCGCGCAGATCGCGATCGAGGCGCCAACGCCTCCGGGAAACCATCTGGCCATATAAACCCTCGCCTGGAAGCCGCATCACGCCGACCAACGATCAGATCGCCGAATCGCCCATTGATCATGAGACTATAGCGTTTATCGGTACTTAACGCTGTCCAACGCAAGTATTCCAGGACCTCAAAGGGTAGCGGCCGCCTTGATGATCGGCACGAACTTGTCCGCGGTCAGGCTGGCACCGCCGACCAGCGCGCCATCGACGTTCTGCGTCGCCAGGATCGCCGCCGCGTTCGCGCCCGTCACCGAGCCGCCGTACAGGATCCGCACGCCCGCCGCGGCATCGCCGATCAGCATCCGCAGCTTCGCGCGCGCGATCGCGTGAATTGCCGCGATCTCGTCCAGCGTCGGCGTCCGGCCCGTGCCGATCGCCCAGCGCGGCTCGTACGCCAGCGTGAACCAGCTGCCGTCCGCATTGTCCGGCACCGACTTCTCGATCTGCGCCTGCACCACGCGCTCGGCGCGGTCCGCGTCGCGCTCGGCTTCGGTCTCGCCGCAGCACAGGATGACGTGCAGCCCCTGCCGCCGCGCCGCCGCCGCCTTCGCCCACGCATCGTGGCTCGTCTCGTGCTGGTCCGCACGCCGCTCGGAATGGCCGACGATCGTGAACGACGCGCCGACTTCCTTCACCATCGCTGCCGACACGCACCCGGTATGCGCGCCCGAGTCCGCCTCATGCACGTCCTCCGCGCCGATCGCGAGGCCGGGTACCCGCTCCGCCGCCGCCGCGATCAGCGTGAACGGCACCGCCACCGACACGTCGACCCCCGGTGCGGCCTTCGCCGCCGCCGCAATCGTGTCGAGTTCGACGAGCATCGCCCGCGACCCGTTCATCTTCCAGTTTCCTGCTACCAGCTTGCGCCGCATCACTGTCTCCCCGAGAATTTTGCCCAGCGATAGCGCCGCCCCCGCCCCGCACAACCCCGCACGGGTCGACACGACCGTGTAAGCCCCCGACTTGAAGAGCCGCCCTCGCCCCCGTAAAGCAACCGGGTTCCCATTCCTGTCGATTGGTTGTCCATGCTCGCTTTCTTCCGCCGCCTTACCCATTCGAAGGTCGGCGTGGTCATCACGTTCATCGTGCTCGGCGTGATCGCGCTCGCCTTCGCGGCGGGCGACATCACCGGGCTCAGCTCGATGACCGGCGGCGCAGGCATAACCGGCGGCGACGTCGCGAAGGTCGGCAAGGGCGAGGTCACCGCGAACGAACTCAAGACGCAGGCGCAGACCCAGCTCGAAGGGTTCCGGCAGGAACAGCCGACGCTCGACATGGCGACCTTCATCAACCAGGGCGGACTCGACGGCACGCTCGACCGGATCATGTCCAGCATGGCGCTCGAGCAGTTCGGTCGTGCGCAGGGCATGGTCGTCAGCAAGCGCGCGGTCGACGGCCAGATCGCCAGCATTCCCGCGCTGCAAGGCCCGACCGGCAAGTTCGACGAGAATCTGTACCGCCAGGTCCTCGCGCAGCGCAAGCTGACCGACGCGCAGATCCGCAGCGACATCGTCCGCGACACGTTCGCGCAACAGCTCACGCTCCCCAGCAACGGCGCGACCCAGGTTTCCAGCCAGCTGGCGCTTCCCTACGCCTCGCTGCTGCTCGAGAAGCGCACCGGCACGATCGGCTTCATCCCGACCGCAGTGGTGCCCGCAGGGCCGGCACCGAGCGATGCCGACCTCGCGACCTTCTACAAGCGTAACATCGCACGCTACACCGTGCCCGAGCGCCGCGTGGTCCGCTACGCGGTCATCGCTCCAGAGCAGGTGAAGGCGCAGGCCGTCCCCACCGACGCCGAGATCGCCAAGACCTATCAGCAGGATAGCGCCCGCTACGCCGCCACCGAGAAGCGGACGATCACGCAGGTCGTCGTCGCCGATCAGGCCGGCGCCACCGCGATCGCCGCCAAGGTAAAGGGTGGCACGAGCCTTGCCGACGCCGCACGCGCCGCCGGGCTCGAAGCCTCGACCCAGGCCGCGGTCGAGAAGGCCGCCTATGCCGGCACCAGCTCGCCGCAGGTCGCCGATGCGGTGTTCGCCGCCGCCAACGGCGCCGTGATCGGCCCGGTCCGCACCCCGCTCGGCTGGACCGTCGCCAAGGTCGACAAGATCGAAAAGGTCGCGGCGCGCTCGCTCGATCAGGTCCGTGGCGAGATCGCCGCCGCACTCGGCATCCAGAAGGCGGCGCAGGCGCTGTCCGATATCCACGACAAGATCGACGACTCGCTGTCGAAGAACGCCACGTTCGACGAGGTGATCGCCGACCAGAAGCTCAAGCCGGTCACCACCCCCGCGCTGATCGCGAGCGGTGCGAACCCCGACGATCCCGCGAGCCAGCCGAACGCCGCGATCACGCCGCTCGTCGCTGCCGCGTTCCAGGCCGCCGAGGGCGATGGCCCACAGCTCGTCCAGCTCGGCACCGATGGCGGCTTCGGCGTCGTCGCGCTCGGTCGCGTGGTGCCCGCGATGCCGCGCCCGCTGGCGCAGGTGCGTGCCGCCGTGCTGCGCGACGTCACCGCCGATCGGTCGCGTCAGGCGGCGCGCAAGGTTGCCGCGGACGTGCTCGCACGGATCAACAAGGGCATGCCGATCCAGCAGTCGCTGGCGCAGACCAAGCTGCCGATCCCCGCCGCACGGCCGCTGACCGCTTCGCGTGCGCAGATCGCCGCCGATCCGCGCGGTGCGCCGCCGGCCCTCGCACTGATGTTCAGCATGGCGCCCAACACCGCCAAGACGCTCGCCGCCCCCGACGACAGCGGCTGGTTCGTCATCAAGCTCGACAGTATCGCCAGCGGCAACGCGACCGGCAACGACGCCGCGATCAAGGCCGCGCGCGCCAATATCGGCCGCTCGGTCGGTCGCGAATATGTCGAGCAGTTCGCCAAGGCGGTCCGTGCCGATGTCGGCGTGAAGACCGATGCGGCCGCCATCGCCCGTGTCCGTGCCGACCTGCTCGGCCAGGGCGGCACGGGGAACTGATCGCATGAGCGCGCGTGAAGCACTGGCCGACGGACGCCCCGCGCTCGTCTGGCGTCGTCAGGTCGCCGACACCGAGACGCCGGTCGCCGCCGCGCTGAAGTTGATCGAGCCGGGGCGTGGCGACTTTTTGCTCGAATCGGTCGAGGGCGGCGCGATCCGTGGCCGCCACAGCCTCATCGGCCTCGCGCCGGACCTGCTGTTCCGCGCACAGGGTCACCGCGCCGAGATCAATCGGCACTGGGCGACCGATCGCGACACGTTCGCGCCGTGCCCCGTGCCGACGCTCGACGCGTTGCGCGCGCTGGTCGCGGAATGTCGCGCGGAGGTGCCCGCCGAACTGCCGCGCGCACTCGCCTGCCTCGTGGGGTATTTCGGCTACGAGACGATCGGACTGGTCGAGGATTTGCCGCAACCGGCGGCCGATCCGCTCGGCCTGCCCGACATGATCTTCGTACGACCGACCGTCGTGCTCGTGTTCGACCGGCTCGCCGACGCGCTGTATCTCGTCGCGCCGGCCTGGCCCGATCCCGCACGCGATCCCGACGCGATCGTTGCCGAGGCGGAAGAGCGCCTCGACGCCGTCGCCGCCAAGCTCGCCAGCACCCCCGTCCCCGCACCGGTCCGCGCCGACGTCGCCGAACCCGTCTACACGCCCGCGCTGCCCGAGGGTCGCTACGGCGAGATGGTCGCCACCGCGAAGGATTACATCCTCGCCGGCGACGTCTTCCAGGTGGTGCTCGCCCAGCGTTTCAGCACGCCGTTCGCGCTGCCGCCGTTCGAACTCTACCGCTCGCTACGCCGGATCAACCCGTCGCCGTTCCTCTATCATCTCGACCTGCCCGGCTTCGCGCTGATCGGATCGAGCCCCGAAATCCTCGTCCGCGTCCGCGACGACCAGGTGACGATCCGCCCGATCGCCGGCACGCGCCCACGCGGCAAGAGCGCCGCCGAGGACGAGGCGAACCGGATCGGCCTGCTCGCCGACCCGAAGGAGCGCGCGGAACATCTGATGTTGCTGGATCTCGGCCGCAACGACGTCGGCCGCGCCGCGTCGCCGGGCTCGGTGCGCGTCACGGACAGCTACGGCGTGGAGTTCTACAGCCACGTCATGCACATCGTCTCGAACGTCGTCGGCACGCTGTCCCCCGACAAGGACGCGCTCGACGCACTATTCGCGGGCTTCCCCGCCGGCACGGTCAGCGGCGCGCCAAAAGTACGCGCCTGCCAGATCATCGCCGAACTGGAGCCCGAACGCCGCGGCGCCTACGCCGGCGGCGTCGGCTATTTCTCCCCCGACGGCTCGATGGACTCCTGCATCGTGCTCCGAACCGCGGTGGTGAAGGACGGCACGATCCACGTCCAGGCGGGTGCCGGCATCGTCGCCGACAGCATCCCCGAATACGAACAGCGCGAGTGCGAGGCGAAGGCGGGCGCTATCCTCGCGGCTGCGCGCGAAGCTGTCAGCCGAGCGAAGGCACCGGGTTTCGGTCAGTAAATGTCAGTGTATTAGCAGGAAACCCGCCACAACCAGCGGTTATACCACCCCGGCGAAGGCCGGGGCCCAAATGGAAAGGTCGCGGTAATCGCCCGCGACCTTCATTATTCCCGTTCCCCAATTGGGCCCCGGCCTTCGCCGGGGTGGTTGCTTTTCAGGCTTGGAGCGGTCCGACTTACGAAAGCTTAAGGCGTCGTATTCGTCTCGCTCGCGGGAGCGCGACGTTCCGCCGCATACGCCTGGTTGCGCGAGAGGAAGCAGCCCGACTGGCCACCCGTCCCCACCGCGGAGCACGTGTCCGGCAACCCACCAGCGACCCGCCCGACCTGGTCCATCGTCGCCGCCCGGTTCACCCAACTCTGGTTCTGCGCCGCCACCGGCTTGTCGTCGCGCAACGACTTCGGGATGCGGTACGGCTGGTCGAGCGTCGAGCAGACGACGATCTCGCCACCGCTCGACTTGGGGCATTTCTGGTCGCCGGTCAGCGTGACGCTGCGAATGCGCTGGGGCGGCGTGTCGACCTGCGCGTCCTGGGCATACGCCATGCCGGGAAGCGCGATCAGCGCGGCGAGGACGACAGTACGAAACATCGGTTAAGCTCCTTTGGACCGGTAACGTCCGTCACGCGGCATTGCTCCGCACTGAATGAACACCGTCCGGCTCCCCCGATATAGGAAGCCCCCCGGCAATCCGCGACCGTCGCACGGCGAAATTGCGGCAGGCCGTCGCAGCATCGTCGCGGCGGTGCGCCCGGACATGCAGGACACGTTGCATGAGCCTGCGCATCGGCTATGGCGACGCCATGATCCTCGTCGTCGACAATTACGACAGCTTCACCTGGAACCTCGTCCATTATCTGATGGAACTGGGTGTCGAGGTCGAAGTCGTCCGCAACGACGCGATCTCCGCCGGGCAGGCTCTGTCGTCGGGCGCGGACGCGTTCCTCATCTCCCCCGGCCCCTGCACGCCGACCGAGGCGGGCGTGAGCCTCGATCTCGTCGCGGCATGCGCGGACGTCGGCAAACCGCTGCTCGGCGTATGCCTCGGCCACCAGGCGATCGGCCAGCATTTCGGCGGCAAGGTCGAGCGCGGTGGCCTCATGCACGGCAAGACCTCGCCCGTCCTCCACGACGACACCGGGCTGTACGCCGGGCTCCCCTCGCCGTTCATCGCCACCCGCTACCACTCGCTGATCGTCAACGCGGTCCCCGACACGCTGGTCGTCAACGCGACCGCGCAGGACGGCACGGTCATGGGCTTCCGCCACGCTACGCTGCCGATCCACGGCGTCCAGTTCCACCCGGAGAGCATCGCCACCGAGCACGGCCACGCCATGCTCGCGAACTTCCTGAAGATGGCTGGCATCCCCGTGAAGGCACGCGAGGGCCTGGAGATATGAGCGCGACCTCTACCCCCCGTCACCCCGGACTAGTTCCGGGGTCCACGGTCCCGCACGCTCGCCGGCCGTTGAACACGCGCAACGGTGGATGCCGGAACGGGGTTCTCCTGAGCGCAGCCGAAGGGCCCGGCATGACGAAAAACATGACGGTGGTACGATGAGCACCACGACGCTCCTGCCCGACCCCAGCTCACCCCTCTCCCGCGAATCCGCCCGAGAAGCGTTCGCCGACATACTCGACGCCCGCGCCAGCGACGACGCGATCGCCACCTTCCTCACCGACCTAGCGAGCCGCGGCGAAACCAGCATCGAGATCGCCGAAGCCGCCCGCGCGCTGCGCAACCGGATGATCCCAATCGACGCCCCCGCCGGCGCGATCGACGTCTGCGGCACCGGCGGCGACGGCCACCACACCTTGAACGTCTCGACCGCCGTCGCCCTCGTCGTGGCAGCCTGCGGCGTGCCCGTCGCCAAGCACGGCAACCGCGCCGCCTCCAGTAAGGCCGGCGCCGCCGACACGCTCGAAGTGCTCGGCCTCGACATGGACCGCGCCGGCGCTACAGCGGAGGCGAGCCTGAACGAGATCGGCATCGCCTTCCTCTTCGCCGCCAACCATCACCCGGCGATGAAGCGCATCACCCCGATCCGCCAACGAATAGCCAAGCGCACGATCTTCAACCTGATGGGCCCGCTCGCCAACCCGGCCGGCACCGCCCGCCAGCTCATCGGCATCGCCCGCCCCGGCTATGTGTCGCTCTACGCCGACGCGCTCGAACATCTCGGCACCCAAGCCGCGCTCGTCGTCTCGGGCGAAGAGGGCCTCGACGAACTGTCGGGCGCCGGCCGCAGCATCGTCGCCTCGGTCGGCACCGTCACGCTTCCCGCCACGGTCACCCCCGAAGACGCCGGCCTCACCCGCCACGCGATCACCGACATCCGCGGCGGCGACGCGCACCACAACGCCGACGCGCTCCGCCGCCTGCTCAAGGGCGAGGCCGGTGCCTACCGCGACGCCGTCCTGCTCAACGCCGCCGCCGCCTTGATGGTCGCCGGCACCGTCCCCACTCTCGTCGAAGGCGCCGCGCAAGCCGCCGCCGCGCTCGACACCGGCAGCGCCGACGCGCTGCTCGCCCGCTGGATCGCTTATTAAATGACCATGCTCGACCGTATCCTCGAGACCAAGCGCGCCGAAGTCGCCGCGCGCAAGGCGACGACGTCGCTCGCCGATATCGACGCCGGCATCGCCCGCATGTCGAAGCCTCGCGGCTTCCGCGCCGCGCTAGACGCAAAGGCCGGCTACGCGCTGGTCGCCGAGGTCAAGAAAGCCAGCCCCTCGAAAGGCCTGATCCGCGCCGATTTCGACCCGGTCGCCCACGCCCGCGCCTACGAAGCCGGCGGCGCCGCCTGCCTGTCGGTGCTGACCGACGAAAAATGGTTTCAGGGCTCCGACGCCTATCTGACCGCCGCCCGCGACGCCGTCTCGATTCCCGTGCTGCGCAAGGATTTCATGGTCGACCCGTGGCAGTCGACCGAGGCGCGCGCGATCGGTGCCGACTGCATCCTCATCATAGTCGCAGCACTCGACGACATCCAGATGGCCGAGATCGAAGCCTCTGCGCTTGAATGCGGCATGGACGTGCTGGTCGAGGTCCACGACGCGCACGAGATGGAGCGCGCGCTGAGGCTCAAGTCGCGCCTGATCGGCGTCAACAACCGCGACCTGCGCGACTTCTCGGTCGATTTCCAGCGCACCTACGATCTCGTCGGCAAGGCGCCCAAGGACTGCACCTTCGTCGCCGAAAGCGGCCTGACGACGCGCGCCGAACTCGACGCGATGGCCGAACACGACATCCACTGCTTCCTGATCGGCGAAGCGCTCATGCGCCAGGCCGACGTCGAAGCCGCCACCCGAGCGCTGGTCGGCGAAGTGGGGGTCGGATGACCGGCCTCACGCACATCGACGAAGCCGGCGCGGCAAGAATGGTCGACGTCGGCGGCAAGGCGGTAACCGCCCGCGAAGCCGTCGCCTCCGGCCGCATCACCATGTCCGCCGAAGCTGCCGCCGCGATCGGCGCCGGCACCGCGAAAAAGGGCGACGTCCTCGCCGTCGCGCGCGTCGCCGGCATCATGGCCGCCAAGCGCACCAGCGACCTGATCCCGCTCTGCCACCCGCTCCCGCTCACGAAGGTCGAGATCGACCTGATCGTGGACGAAACCGGCGTAACCGCCACCGCCACCGCCTCGACCGAAGGCAAGACCGGCGTCGAGATGGAGGCCCTGACCGCAGCCACCGTAACGCTCCTCACGATCTACGACATGGCCAAAGCGATCGACAAGACGATGGTCCTCAGCGACATCCGCGTCCGCGCAAAGAGCGGCGGCAAATCGGGCAACTGGACTGCCTGACAAGGAACCCTCTCCCCAAAGGGGAGAGGGAAAGACGCCAAAGGCGGCGAGGGTGAGGGCAAGCCAAGCAGAACGCGCCTAGCCTGGGACTTCAATCCTCACCCATAGACCAATCGTGGCTCTCCACGATCGTAGACTCCACCGGCCGCCCCGCCGCATCGAGCGACGGATCATACCGAAACCGCTCCTCGATCAACCGGCACGTCAGATCATCCAGCACCCGGCTCCCGCTGGACCGCGTCACCCGGCACCGCGTCACCCGACCATTGGTCTCGACCACGTACCGCACGGACACCCGTCCCCGGATTCCCGTCTCGGCCGCCTCGCGCGGATAGTCCGAATCCCGCAACCGTCCCCGGCGCCACTCCGGCGGCGTCTCCTCGCCCCCACCGCCGTCACCATCCCCAGAGCCACCGCTGCCGGTGCCATTACCGATCCCGCCGCTCCCAGTCCCGGGCCCGCGTACATCCGAAGCGCCCGCCGTCGCCTCCGCACCCAGCCCAGCCTTGGCTGCCACGATCACGGGCGGCGGCACGACCACCGGCACCACCGGCGGCGGCGCAACGACCTCGGTAGCCTTCGATTTCAGGTTAGGCGGCGACGCAGCCCCCTCCGGCTTGCGGCTAGGCGAAGGCCGAGGCCTGACCTTCTCCTCGGGCGGCGGTGGCGGAGGCGACGCCACGCTGAATACCTTCAACGCATCGCTCACGGCCGCCGGCAGCGGCACCACCAGCCCGTTGAGCAGCGCATAGCCCAGCACCCCGGGCAACAGCACCGCGCCCACCGCCGCCCCGACCCTGTCTCTCGCCCGAGGCTGATTACGTGTCATCATGCTGATCTGGTGTCTCTTTCTCCCAAGCAAAGCCCTACGCGGCATGAACCGGCGCTGGCCGAACGGTCAAAGGCCACGATCGCAGACCAACGAGCCCTGCGTGCCGGCGCAGCCTGCGTGGGAGAATACAGCGGCACACCAAACTCCCCACCCCACCCCGGCGAAGGCCGGGGCCCCATTGGAAAGGCCGAAGTGATAACGAACGCCTTTCACCCAGCCCCCATGTTTCCCCGTGGAGGCGGGGACCCAGTCCGGGCTCCCGCCTTCGCGGAAGAACAAGGAGGCGGAAGCTGACGTTCAGTTCAAATCTTCATGGCCAGCAACGGCAGCGCCAATACCAGCTCAGCACACCGCAGCCCGCTAAGCCGACGACACCTGTCCTACATCCCAAACCGATGCCAAAGCATGGAACATACCCACGCCCCTCCGCGCTTCCCTCATACACCGCCCCCAAAGCACCAACCGCCAAACCGCTCCCAGCGTCTGCACTTCCTGCACTTCACTTTTCAGAACCGCCCAGAAACAGAGCCTTACGCATGACCCTAGTCCCCGTCGCCGAAGCCCAGACCCGCCTCTTCGCCATGGCCCCCCGCGTCGGCAGCGAGACCGTAACCTTGCGACAAGCCGCCGGCCGCTGGGCCGCCGAGGACATCCTCGCCCGCCGCACGCAGCCCGCGGCCGACCTCTCCGCCATGGACGGCTACGCGATCCGTTACGCCGACCTCCCCGGCCCGTGGAACGTCATCGGCGAAAGCGCAGCCGGCCGGCCCTTCGCAGGCCAGGTCGCCACCGGCCAAGCCACCCGCATCTTCACCGGCGCCGCCATGCCGGACGGTGCCGACACGGTCATGGTGCAGGAAGAAGCAGAGCGTGGCGGCGAAACCCTGATCCTCGCCGGCGAAGGCCCGCAGACGCTCGGCCGCAACACCCGCCGCAAGGGCCTCGATTTCTCCACCGGCACCCGCCTGATCGCCGCCGGTGACCGCCTCAGCCCCGCGCGCATCGCCGTCGCCGCAACCGGGGGCCACGGCAGCCTCACCGTCAACCGCCGCGTCCGCGTCGCCGTCGCCGCCACCGGCGACGAACTCGTCCCACCCGGCTCGACCACCGACGGCGTCGCGCTCCCCGAATCGAACGGCATCATGCTCGCTGCGATGCTCGCCGACATGCCCGTCGACGTCATCGACCTCGGCATCCTCCCCGATGATCTGGACGTGCTGCGCGACGCATTCGCCAGCGTTCAGGCCGACCTGCTGGTCACAACCGGAGGCGCGTCGGTCGGCGATCACGACCTAGTCCGCCCGGCGATCGAAGCCGCCGGGGGGACCATCGATTTCTGGCGGATCGCACTGCGCCCCGGCAAGCCGATGATGGCCGGCCGGATCGGCGGGATGATGGTGCTCGGCCTGCCCGGCAACCCGGTCTCGGCGTTCGTCACCGCGACGCTGTTCGTGAAACCCGTCGTCGCCCACATGGCCGGCGCGCGCGACCCGCTGCCCCAGTCCACCCACGCCCTGCTCGGCGAAGACCTCCCCGCCAACAACGCCCGCACCGATTATCTCCGTGCCGAACTCCGAGAGGGCAAGGCCTATGCCTCCACGATCCAAGACAGTTCGATGTTGCTGACGCTTGCCCGCTCGACCTGCCTGATCGTCCGCGCCGGCAATGCGCCGATCGCAAAGACAGGCGAATCGGCGGAAATCCTCGTGATCGTGTAAAGCGAGCGCTTGACGCCGTTAATTATGTTCCATAGAGGTTCCTCGTCTGTTCCGGACGGAGAACCGCCATGCTCACGCGCAAGCAGCACGAACTCGTCTGCTTCATCAACGATCGCCTCAACGATACCGGCGTCTCGCCGTCGTTCGAGGAGATGAAGGACGCCCTCGACCTCAAGTCGAAGTCGGGCGTCCACCGCCTGATCAGCGCGCTTGAGGAGCGCAACTTCATCCGCCGCCTGCCCAACCGCGCGCGCGCGCTCGAAGTGTTGCGCATGCCCGAGCGTCCGGAAAAGAAGACCCCGTCCAAGTCGTCGAACGTCAAGGCAGCGCCCACCGCCGCGACGCCGCAGCCGGCCAACGACGTGATCGAGATCCCCCTCCACGGTCGCATCGCCGCCGGCGTCCCGATCGAAGCCTTCGAAGGCAGCACCATGCTGGCCGTCCCCGCCGCGCTTCTCGGCACCGGCGAACACTACGCCCTTGAAGTCTCCGGCGATTCGATGGTCGAAGCTGGCATCCTCGACGGCGACTACGCCCTGATCCGCCGCACCGAGACCGCCCGCGATGGCGAGATCGTCGTCGCCCTGATCGAAGACAGCGAAGCCACCCTCAAATACTTCCGCCGCGAAGGCGCAATGGTCCGCCTCGACCCCGCCAACCGCGCCTACGACCCCCAACGCTACGCCCCCGCGCAAGTCCGCGTCCAAGGCAAGCTGTCCGGCATCCTCCGCCGCTACGACTAAGGGTCGGAACAGCACGGGCACATTGGCAAGCCGCGGCGGACGTTCGCTAGACTATTAGGCCCCGTCATCCTGACGAAAGTCAGGATCCAGGGTACCGTGCGGCATCTTACGTAGCTGCGGGCGTAACTCCCGTCAGGGCAACGACCGTTCGTAATGGCCATCCCACCTCCGATACGGCTTTCGAGAAGCCAGACTCCTACTTCCCGAAGTTCGCTCAAGCGTCGGAGGATCCCGCCAGGGATGCCGGTCGCCAGGGCTCAGGATCGTCACTATCCGCCCCGTACCCAACGTCAACGCAATCCCGCCCGTCTTCTTCAGAACACGACGATCCAGCTTAAGCCAGCGTGGCACGCACCGCTTCGGCAAGCCCCGTTCGCTGACGACGACATCCGCAGAACGACACGCTGCGATCAGCTGGCCGATCGGCACCATATACGCACTGCGCGTCGCCAGCACGCGCCAGGTCCGCCCACCGGCGACCACGTCCGTCACGCAAAGGTCGCGACTGCACCGCGCATCCGGCTGGTCGGCCAACAAGAGTGGTTCGCCGTCCACCCCGCCATTCTCGGCCAGCGTATTGCGCGTATAGTCTCCCGCTCGATCCCGCAGCATCGCCAGCCCCGCCACCGTGCGTACCGCGACATGACGACCATCGCCCGTCACCAGGATGTCGGGCGGCGGTGTGGTGAGCGCCCACACGGCCCCGATCGCCAGCGGCACCAGCCCCAGCCGCCGAAGCCGCGTCCGCCACAAGGCAATCCAGATCCCGCCGACCACCATCAGCGCGAACGCCGCCGTCGGCATGGCCGGCAACGACCGCACCGATCCCGGAGCGCCGGCGACGAGATGGGCAAGCCAGAGCAGCGTATCGAGCGACCACTGGACCAGCCACCAGATCGGTGCGCCAAGCCCGCCCGCATCCAGCAACAACGCCAACGCCTCGAGCGGCATAACCACGAACGTCGTCAGCGGGATCGCAACGATGTTGGCAAACGCGCCGTAAAGCCCGGCCTTATGGAAATGATAGACCGCGATCGGCATCAGCGCGAATTCGACCAGCAGTCCGGTCAGCAGCAACGACGCCACGCCGCGTGCGAGACGCCGCCCCCGACCCTCGTCATGCGGCCCGAAGAACACCCGAACCGCGGCGTGTTCGTGCAGCGCCATGATCGCGGTGATCGCCGCAAACGACAGCTGAAAGCTCGGCCCCGCCGCCGATTCGGGCAAAACGAGCATGACGCACATCGCGCCTGCCGCGACGAGCCTCAAGGTCATCGCCTCACGCCCCATCGCCAGCGCCGCGAGCACGAGCAATGCCGCGACGCAGGATCGGATCGTCGGCACCTGACTGCCCGTAAGCAAGGTGTAACCGATAGCGGCCGCCGCGCCCGCCAGTGCCGCGACGAGCGGCAGGCGGACATGCAAGGCGAGCCAGGGGCTCAGCGCCAACAGTCGCAGGACGATGAACATCGTTGCCGCCACTGCCGCGGTGATATGCAGCCCACTGACCGACAGCAGATGTGCAAGGCCCGCCCGGCGCATCGCCTCCGAATCCTCCTCGCTGATCGCGCCGACGTCGCCGGTCGCGAGCGCTGCGGCGATACCGCCCGCGCTTCCGTCCAGTCGCGATACGATGTGGTGGGACAGCGCGACGCGGACTCCAGCGCCCGAATCGCTCGGCGTGGTGATGGTCACCGGTGCGAAACCCCGTCCCGTCGCGCCGATCTGGCCGAACCACGCGACGCGGGCAAAATCGTAGGCGCCCGGGACCGCGGGGAGCGGCGGCGGCATCAGCCGGGCTCGCAGATGCACGACAGCCCCTGTCCCGAGCACCGCGGGCGCGTCCGCCTCGGCTAGATTGACGCGCACGCGGTATGGCAAGGCGACCGCCTGCCCATCGGTCTCCACGCCCTTGCCGATCGGCAGCACCGTCAACCGCACAAGCTTGCGCGCCACCAGTGGTTCGATAGCTTCGACCTTCGCGGAGAAACGCGCGATCGTCGGACCGCCAAGGACCGGCCGCGCCACCCATTCCGAACGCGCCCAGATAAGCCCCAGCCCCAGCGCGCACGTCAGCAGCCCGATAGCCAAGACGCGCGCCGCCCGTCCACCTTGGCCGACGGCAAGGCATGCCAGCCCGACTGCAACGAGCGACAGTATCGCCAGACGCCAGGCTTCAGGGTCCGGAAGCGCAAACCACAACGCGATCCCGCCACCCAGCATCACCGGCAGCCACAGCACCAGTTGGTCGCGCTCCGCCTCGAGCCAGCGCTCCACGCCAAGCCCGACGGCAGCCCCCCATCGCGGCACGCCCATTTGTCGCCGCCAAGGACGCATGCTAGGGGCGGCGACGGCTGTCATGGCCATCGTTTTCTATCGTTTCTCCATCGTTTCTTCAGTCTGGGAGCACCCGCGGTTGGGCGCAATATCTGATACGGGCACCGCCAACTCGGCCGCACCCGTCGTTACCCGTTTCGCTCCGTCGCCGACGGGGTTCCTGCATCTTGGCGGCGCGCGCACCGCGCTGTTCAACTGGCTGTTCGCCAAGGCGAACGGCGGCAAGTTCCTGTTGCGGATCGAGGATACCGACCGGGTCCGCTCGACCCAGCCGGCGATCGACGCGATCATCGACGGGATGCGCTGGCTAGGTCTCGACTGGGACGGCGACGTCGTCATGCAGTTCGCGGGCGCCGAGCGCCACGCACAGGTCGCGCACGAGATGGTCGCGAACGGTCACGCCTATCGCTGCTACATGACCAACGACGAGATCGCCGCGATGCGCGCCGAGGCACAGGCCGCGAAGAAGCCGCTTCGCATCCGCAGCCCGTGGCGCGATCGCCCTGCAAACGAGGCCCCCGATCTTCCCCACGTCGTCCGCCTGCGCGCGCCGCAGGAAGGCGCCGTCACGATCGAGGATCGCGTGCAAGGCGCGGTGACGGTCCGCAACGAGGAGATCGACGACCTCGTCCTGCTCCGCTCCGACGGCACGCCGACCTATATGCTGGCCGTCGTCGTCGACGATCACGACATGGGCGTCACGCATGTCATCCGCGGCGACGATCATTTGAACAACGCCTTCCGCCAGTTGCCAATCTACCGCGCCATGGGCTGGCCCGAGCCGATCTACGCGCACATCCCGCTGATCCACGGCCCCGACGGCGCCAAGCTGTCGAAGCGTCACGGCGCGGTCGGCATCGAAGCGTACCGCGACGAGATGGGCATCCTGCCCGAAGCGTTCGACAATTACCTGCTCCGGCTCGGTTGGGGTCACGGCGACCACGAGATCATCAGCCGCGATCAGGCGGTCGAGTGGTTCGACCTGTCGGGCGTCGGCAAGTCGCCCTCACGCTTCGACCTGAAGAAGCTCGAGAACCTCAACGGCCATTACATCCGCGAAGCCGACGACGCGCGCCTCGCGCAGCTCGCCGCCGATCGTCTCGGCCACGACCTGCCGACCGGCGGACTTGAGCTTCTGACTCGCGCGATGCCCGTCCTGAAGCCCCGTGCCGCAAACCTGAACGAGCTGGCCGAAGGTTCAAATTTCCTGTTCAGCCAGCGTCCTTTGGCCATGGATGACGCCGCAGCGAGCCTTTTGCAGGGTGAAGCGAGCGGAATTTTGGTCAATGCCCATGCCGAACTTGACGCGCTCGCCGAGTGGGATACGGAGGCGCTCGAAGGCGCGGTACGGCGCGTGGCCGAAGCCCGAGGGGTCAAACTCGGCCAGGTCGCACAGCCGCTTCGCGCCGCGCTGACCGGGCGCAAGACGTCGCCGGGAATATTCGATGTGCTCGACCTGCTCGGGCGCGACGAGAGCCTCGGTCGGATCGCCGACCGGATGGCAAGCTGATAAGATTTCGAGGAAGGATACAAGCATGAGCGAGACCGCAAACCTCAAGGTCGACGGCAAGGATTTCGATTATCCGGTTATGTCCGGCACGATCGGCCCCGATGTCATCGATATCCGCAAGCTGTACGCGCAGACGGACAATTTCACCTATGATCCGGGCTTCACGTCGACGGCATCGTGCCAGTCGACGCTGACCTATATCGATGGTGACGCAGGCACGCTGCTGCATCGCGGCTATACGATCGGCGAACTGGCCGAACAGTCGAACTTCATGGAGGTCGCCTACCTCCTGCTCAACGGCGAACTGCCGACGGCGGACGAGCTGTCGAATTTCTCGAACACGATCACGCGCCACACGATGGTGCACGAGCAGCTCGCGCAGTTCTTCCGCGGCTTCCGCCGTGATGCGCATCCGATGGCGATCCTGTGCGGCGTCGTCGGCGCACTCTCCGCCTTCTATCACGATTCGACCGACATCCACGATCCGGCGCAGCGCGTCATCGCGTCGCACCGCCTGATCGCCAAGATGCCGACGATCGCCGCGATGGCGTACAAGTACAGCGTCGGCCAGCCGTTCGTCTATCCGGACAACACGCTGAGCTACACCGGCAATTTCCTGAAGATGACGTTCGGCGTGCCAGCCGAGAACTATGTCGTGAACCCGGTCGTCGAAAAGGCGATGGACCGCATCTTCATCCTCCACGCCGATCACGAGCAGAACGCGTCGACTTCGACCGTCCGTCTCGCCGGTTCGTCGGGCGCCAACCCGTTCGCCTGCATCGCGGCCGGCATCGCCTGCCTGTGGGGCCCCGCGCATGGCGGCGCGAACGAAGCCGCGCTCAACATGCTGCGTGAGATCGGCACGGTCGACCGGATCCCCGAGTTCATCGCCCGCGCGAAGGACAAGAACGATCCGTTCCGCCTGATGGGCTTCGGTCACCGCGTCTACAAGAACTACGACCCGCGCGCCGCCGTCATGCAGACGACCGTCAAGGAAGTGCTCGGCGAGCTGGGCGTCACCGACCCCGTGTTCGACGTCGCGATCGAACTCGAGCGTCTCGCACTCAGCGATCCGTACTTCATCGAGAAGAAGCTGTTCCCGAACGTCGATTTCTACTCGGGCGTGATCCTGTCGGCGATCGGCTTCCCGACGTCGATGTTCACCGTCCTCTTCGCGCTCGCCCGCACCGTCGGTTGGGTCGCGCAGTGGAACGAGATGATCACCGATCCCGATCAGAAGATCGGCCGTCCGCGCCAGCTCTACAATGGCCCGGTCGAGCGTGACTATGTCCCCATGGCGTCACGCTGATGAAGACGCTCCGGCCGATCCTGATGGTCGTCGGCGTGCTGTGCGCGCTGATGGGTCTGCTCTGGATCGGCCAGGGGCTCGGATACGTCCATTGGCCGCAGTCAAGCTTCATGCTCGACCAGCGGCCTTGGGCGGATCGCGGCGCCTTCCTTGCTGCGTTCGGACTAGCGCTGATCCTGGTGGCGCGCCGGATCCGCCGGTAACGTCAGGATGAACCGCGCCCCCTCGCCGGGTGCGCTTTCGATCGTCAGGTCGCCCTGCATCGCTCGCGCCAGTCGTCGCGCGATGTACAGGCCGAGCCCATTGCCGCCGGCCTCCGACGGATCGACCCGCTCGAACTTTTCGAAAATTCGCGCCTGATCCTCGGGTGCGACGCCCTTGCCGCGATCGGCAACGGTCAACACCGCATGCGTCTCATCGCGCGTGACGGTAACCGATACATCCGATCCGCGCGGGGAATAGCGAAGCGCGTTGCCGATCAGGTTGACCAGAATTTGCAGCACGCGACGAAAATCGCCGATCGCCGGAACGCGCATGTCGGTCGCGGGACGTGCGATGGTTACGCCGGCATTGGCCGCGCGCACCGTCAACAGCCCCGCCGCACGACGGGCGACGTCCGCCAAGTCGAGCGGCTCCGGTGTAATCGCGAAATCAGGCCGTTCGACCGCTTGCAGATCGACGAGATCGTCGACCAGCGACAACAGGTGCCGCCCCGCGGTCGCGATATCGGCGGCATAGTCGGCATAATCGCCCTGAACCGGCCCGTCCGACTGCGCATTGATGCTGTCGGCATTCGCCACGATCCGCGCCAGCGGCACCCGCAACGCCTTGTCCAGTCCGGTCGTGAACGTTGCGGACAGAGCCGCGGGCTCGGCGGCAGCCGGCGCTTCGTCAGCAACGATCCTGGCCGCGCCGACGAAACCTGCGAAATCACCCGAAACGTCGTAGCGGACGTTGGCAGTCAGGACCACCGACCGCCCGGAACTCCGCAATCGCGCAGGCTGCGCCGTCATCGCCCGCCGCCGGGCCAGCGAATCGAGGATCGGCAATGCCCCGTCCGATCCGGAATCGAGCACGAACATTGCCGTCAATGGCTGTCCCAGCAGCGCGAACGGGTCGAACCCATGCTTTGGCCCGGCATCCAGCGTGACGAACGTGAGACGCAACGCCGCGTCGGTTTCCCAGCGCCAGTCGCTATCGCTGTCCAGAATGGTCTGGCTGTCGGGAGAAGGCCGCACGGGGCGCCACGCGGCGATCTCCCGCCAGCCGCTGACCGTCAGGCGTACATTCTCGCCGTCAGGCTGCGCACGGACCCATAGGTCAACGTCCGCCTCGTCGTCCGCCACCACGATGCCACGCGAGACGACGATGCCGAGACGCCGGGCCAGCCGTGCGATCGTCGCAAGTTGCGGCACTGCCAGCGGGGCCCCACGCATGCCGCCCGCGCGCTGGTTCAACGCGATCAGTGCGGGATCGGCAAACGCCAAAGTACCATCGGCAGCGACGATCGCGTGCGCGATCGGGTTCTCGGTCGTCGGGTCGAACATCGTCATCGACGGTCCGTACGCGCAAGTGCCCGTAACGCCAGGCGGAAATCTCGATTGAGCGCAAGTGGGGCAACCGAAGCCCGGGCGTCTTCCACACCGACCGAGACGATGTCGTCGAGCGCGTCGGCAAAGGCTTCGATATCGCGCCGCGGATCCGCCTCGGACAAAGCCAGCCCGATCTTGGCGATCGTCGGCCGATCCATGTCGATCGCACGCAATGCCAACCACAACCGATCGCCATCGGGGTCGAGCGTGATCGCCCTCGCCTGATCGAACGCGATGCCGAGCGCATGCGCCAACACCGCTATGAACAGCGACAGCCGGCGATCACCGATCGATTCGACCAGCACGGCCGCAAGCTCGTTGGGTCGCGCATCCATCGCGCCTGCCAGCCGCATCGCAACCGCATCCGCGCGCTCGCCTTCGTCATGTGCCGCCAGACTACGCCCGGCGGCATCGGTAATCGCCCGGTCGCTTTCGCGAGTGTTCATCTGCTGTTCGTTGCGAATCGTCGCCGCGATCCACCAAACCAGTCGATGATGAAGCTCGGCGGGTAGCTCGCTGCCTCCGGCCAAACCCTGTTCGATCGCCACACGCCGTCGGCTCTCCGCCGCGAGCAGCGCCGATGCGGCCGACGCCACGACGCGGTCAGGTACGCCTGCCAGCCGGACCAACAGGCTCGCCTCGTCCGGAACGCCGATCTCGACGGGCAACGACGCGGCGATCAGATCGTGGCGGACACGCGCGATCAGTTCGTCCATCAACTCTTCGTCACGCAACAGACCGGCGCGGGTCAGGCGGGCGACGACACCGATGCCCCTGGTCCGCAGCATCGCCTCCCCGGCCTTGGTCAGTCCCTGCCCGGCCAGCAATCGCGCGGCATGGCGCCGGATGTCGGCTTCGATCGCCTCGACGATCGCACCGAGGACCTGCGCCAGCATCAGCCGGGTACGATCGTCCAGCCGCGCGTCGGCATCCAGGAAGAAGTCGGCGATGGTTCCCGTCAGCCGCGTTTCGGCACGCAGACGTCCTTTTTCCGCCCGGGTAACGGGATCGTCATAGGACGGCATAGCGCCTTGCACTGGATCTTGGCCGACAGACATGATCCGGTAGGTAATCCCCTGTCGTTAATGTCCGCCTAAGGATCGCGACGAAGTCGTTCGATCGCATCCGCCAGCGTAGCCGTTGCGTACACCGCTGCAAAACCTAGCCCGAACACCGGAAACCCGACCAGCGCGAATACCGCAACGAACAGGAGATAGGCCGCCGGGCTCCCCCACCAGGGTCGACGATCGCGTTCGAGGATAGCGCGCTCGGCAAGGCCACCGATCGCGATCAACGCGGTCCCGATCGCAAGCGCCGTATCGTCTCCGGCTTGTCCCGCCACCATGAATGCAAAGACGAGGATCGATGCCGCAGCGACGCTGCCGATCGCGAGAACCTGCGACCGAGCGAGAGGCGCCTCGTCGCGAAGGTGGCTCAGGACCGAGCCGAGTGCGAGCGCGATACAGGCGACCATGGCGATGACGAGGCCGGTCGATGCCAGCCCAAAGCCGATCGTCACGAGGCCGGCCACGCCCAGCGCGAGGCCCACCGCGCCGACACTGGCCCCGGCCGCGCCGCGGTCGACCAGCAACGGCAGCGCAAGGCGCGCGATCGGCGCGAGCACGAACCGGTCGAACCAGCCCCGCCGCCCCGAGACGATCGTCATCAATACGGCACGCCCGCGCTCTTCGAGCGTCCGGGCCTCACGCTCTATGCCGTGCCCGCCGCGTACCGCATCGGTCGGCAACAGCACTTGCGTGGCGCGCGACTGGACCGCGAGCCGCAGAAGCGACGATTGCAGGTCGTAATCCTGCGGCAATCCGGCGACTTCGGCGATCCGGCTCGCCCCGAGCCGAGCGACGCCCGCCCATGCCATCTGACCGCCGACCCGTTCGAACCCCGGCCCCGCATCGGCCTCCGGCACGACCAGCAGGCAATCCCCCTCTTCCGCGGCCATCGCCTTGACGATCGCATCGGTCGTGACGAGTCCGTCGCCCAGCATCAGGACGCGGGCCAGCGGATGGAGTTTTTCGACCGCTTCGGTTGCCGACCGCACCGTATCCACGCTGACGCCGCGCCGCCCGATCCGATTGATCGCGCCCAGCAACTCGGGCGTAAGACGCGCGATCACGACAATCACCTGCGACACGCCGGCGGCGATCAGCAGGCGCGCCTGATATTCGATAAGGGTGACACCACTGAATGGAAGCGTCGCTGCCAAACGATCGGGACGATCGTCAGCGTCGTGAATTGCAAATAGGAGGCCGGCAAGCATCGTCGGCTGTTAGGCGGTCCATGCCGTCCTGCAAAGCCCGGGCGCGGCGAGAATGCCCCCGATACGGCCAGCCCGGCCGCCGGACCGGATCGACCACGGCCAAATCAAAGCCGCGCGACCGCACCGCGTAGTCGTTCCAGGCCTTTGGCGTCGCAGGGAGCGCCCTCCGCGACGGCGGTCGCGATCGCCATCAGCCGAACCGCGCCGAAGCTTGCCGCCAGCCCCTTCAGCCGCCACGCCGCGACACGCCAGTCTTCGGCATTGGTCGCTTGGGTCATCGACGTCAGCGCCCGCTCGGCGCTTTCCACGAACGCGATTCGCAATTCGGCGATCAACTGGGGTTCGTCGCCGACCGCAGCCGCCAACGTCGCATCGATTGCTCCGGGATCATACGCCATGTCGCCCTGCTTACCGGACGGATGCTTAAGAGAGCATTGCACTATACGTTTTGTCCGGTGGCGTTTCGTGATACTTCGGCCCCTCATGAACGGGGGTTCGTCAATGATCGGGTTTCGTGCGGCGGCAGGCAATGCCCATCCCATTCGCGCGGATATCGTGATGGAACCGGTATCGGACCCTATGCCCCAGAGCGCGTATGAGGAAACATTCGAAGCATTCGAGATCGACCATCCCGCGCGCGGGCATGGTCGGGCGTTTGCGGGAATTGCCATCGGCATCGTGCTCGCATGGCTGTTCGGCATGCTCTGGCTAGCGCGCGACGCGCTGCCGACCATCGGACCCATCGCGCTTGTACAGTTCGTCGCGGCGCTCTGCGTGGTCCCGGTGCTCGTCGGCATCATGTGGTTGCTCACGATGCGGACAAGCCGGGCCGAGGCGTACCGGTTCGGCGTCACGGCTCAGGCGATGCGGGACGAAGCCGCAAGCCTGGAGCGTACGATCGCCACATTGTCGAACACGATCGAGGCCAACCGCGCGCAGCTTGCGGATCAGGCCGATACATTCATGATGATGGGCAACGGCGCGACCGAACAGCTTGCCGCCATCGGGCGTGGCATGGCCGCGGAGATCGACCAGGCGGCGGCGCATGCCCGCAACCTCGCCACCTCGACTGCCGGCGCGCAGACGAGCCTGGGTGTGCTGATCGCGACGCTCCCGCGCGCGCAGGCGGATATCGACGACATCGCCAAGCGCCTCGAGCGTACCGGATTGTCCGCGAGCGAACATGCAGCGGCACTCGATGCACAGATCGTCGCGCTCGCCGAACGCGGTCGCGAGGCCGACACGATGGCGAGCGGTGCGGCGCAGCGCCTCGCCGCGCATATCGTCCGGATGGAGGCGACCAGCGAGACCGCGGGCGCGCATCTCGAATCGGTAACCGACGGCATGTCCGCGGCAGTCGATGCGCTGCTCAACCGTACGGCCGACGCCGTCGATCTTTCGCGTCGGGGTATCGCCGCGCAAGGCGACGCGATGCTGGCGATGGTCGGCGCCAATCAGGCAGCCCTCGACAGCGCGGCGCGCGACAGCGCCGAAGCGCTTGCCCTCCGCATCGCCGCGGTCGAGGACGCGATCGAACGCGTCGCGATCCGCCTCGACCTGCAACGCAGCGCAGGCGACAGGATCGTCGACGATCTGCACAGCGGCCTCGGCGACGTCGAGGCACGGATCGAACTGCTCCATCGTCACGGCACCGAGCGCACGCAGGGCCTCGCCGCATCGATCAGCGCGCTTGGCGGTTCCGCGGACGCGATGACCGAAGCGTTGCGCGCGGGCGACGACATGGCGCACCGGACGATCACGACCACCGAAACGCTGCTGGTCGCCCTCGACGCGGCCGCGCGCGAGATCGACGAAACGATGCCCGCGGCGCTCGGCCGCCTCGATACGCAGGTGCTCGCCAGCAAGAACATCGTCGTTTCGGCCCGTCCCGAACTGCTGGCACTCGTGACCGCTGCGGAAAGCACGCACGACGCGATCGAGGCGATCGCCGGCGTCATCGGCGAGCAACGCCAGGTGCTCGACACGCTGTCGACCGATCTGCTCAACACGCTCAATACCGGCCGTGCGAAGGCCGATGCGCTCGGGCAGATGGTCGACGAAGCGATCGGCCGGACGCAGCATTTCGCTGAGGATGCAGCGCCACAGTTGATCGAGGCACTCCACCGCGTTCGCGAGACGGCGGCCGTCGCTGCCGACAAGGCCCGCGAGACGCTATCGAAGGTCATCCCCGAAGCCGCAGCCGCGCTCGAGGCTGCCAGCGCCGACGCGATGCGCCGCGCGACCAACGATACGGTGGAACGGCAGGTCAAGGCGCTTACGGACGCGACTCACGCCGCTGTCGACGCGGCGACCGGCGCGACGGAGCGTCTTGCGCGCGAGGTTCAGGCGATCGTCGACCAGACCGCGATCGTCGAAACCCGGATCGAAGACGCCCGCAGCGAGCGCGAAGACGCCGACCAGGACACGTTCGCACGTCGCGTCTCGCTGCTGATCGAATCGCTAAACTCCGCTTCGATCGATATCACCAAGGCGATCGCGCCGGAAATCTCCGACAGCGCCTGGGGTGCGTATCTCAAGGGCGACCGCGGCGTCTTCACGCGCCGCGCCGTTCGAATCCTCGATGCAAGCGAAGTCCGCGAGATCGCCGGTCTCTACGACGACGACGAGACCTTCCGCGAGATGGTCAACCGCTACATCCACGACTTCGAGGCGATGCTGCGGACTATCCTGACACAACGAGACGGCTCGCCGCTTGGCGTGACCTTGTTGTCGTCAGACATGGGCAAGCTATACGTCGCGCTTGCGCAGGCGATCGAACGCCTGCGCTGAATCGAACCTCAAAGGAGCTTTCGAAGTGATCCAGCGCAACCGCTAATGCGGCCCTCGCCAGCGGAGCAACGCGCCGACCGGACTCATATTTCGAGGCTTAAATGCCAAGACTCAACACCAAGATTTGCGTCGTTACCGGCGCCGCGCGGGGCATCGGCCGCGCGATCGCCGAGCGCTTCCATGACGAGGGCGCCATCGTCATACTCACCGACATCGACGAAACCGCCGCCGCCGAAACTGCGGGGGCCATCGGTTGCCGGTTCGAAAAGCTGGACGTCCGCGAAGAGGCGGATTGGCAGCGCCTGACGGAGATCATTCCGGTGGTCGACGTGGTCGTGAACAACGCCGGCGCGACGGGTTTCGAGCACGGCATGGTCGCGCACGATCCGGAACATGCGAGCTTGTCGGACTGGCGCGCAGTTCATGCGGTCAACCTCGACGGCACGTTCCTCGGCTGCCGCTATGCGATCGGGGCGATGAAGGCGGCCGGCACCGGCTCGATCATCAACATTTCGTCGCGCTCGGGCCTCGTCGGCATTCCCCTCGCAGCAGCCTATGCGTCGTCGAAGGCGGCGATCCGCAATCACAGCAAGACGGTGGCGCTCTACTGCGCGCAGCAGGGGTGGAAGATCCGCTGCAACTCGGTGCATCCCGCGGCGATCCTGACGCCGATCTGGGAGCCGATGCTCGGGGATGGGCCGGACCGCGAGGCGCGGATGGCGGCACTGGTGGCGGATACGCCGTTGAAGCGGTTCGGGATGCCTGACGAGGTGGCCGGGGTCGCGGTGATGCTCGCGTCGGACGAGGCGACGTATATTACGGGGACGGAGATCACTATCGATGGCGGTTTGCTGGCGGGGTCCGCCGCAACGCCGGGGTAAAGGCCGTTTTTCGGCTGCATCTCGCGGAAAGCATCCGGGGAAAATTTAGCTGAGGCGGCAAACAGCGTTTACGGCGCAACGTGTCCAAAATCGCTCCGTCACCCCGGACTGGTTCCGGGGTCCACCGTGCCGCATATTGACGACTATCGACCGAGCGGAACCGTGGATGCCGGAACAAGGCTCTTCTGAGCTACGCCGAAGGGCCCAGCATGACGGAGTTTGAGACAAACTACTCGACGGATGCGAACCCGCCCAAGCGCATGCAAGTCGCCCCTCAGCGCGTGACCATATTCCCGCGGTCGAAGAGGTCGACCGTCTGGGGGGTGATCCACCCATAGGCATAGTTCAGCTGGAACAGCACGAACAGCACCGTCGCGACTACCGTCACGCGCCACGCAGTCCGCCCCGAGCGAAACTCGTGCGGCGCGCTCTCAGCCTGGCCGGGGACGTGTTCGCCCCCGACTTCACGCGTCGTCTTCACGCCGAATGGCAGGACCAGGAACACCGAGAACGACCAGAACAGGACGTAGATCGCGAGTGCCGAGGTCCAGCGCATCGGCTCAGCCCTCGATCAGGAGAACGTCGACGATCGGCTGCTTGCCGGTCCAGCGCTTGGCCACCTTGCGCACCGCGAGACGGATCTGCTCGCGCATCTTCTCGCTCTCGCGCTTGCCGCCGCGTACCGTGTCGGCCGCTGCCTGCACCGCGTCGGCAATGAACGCCGCCCGGTCTTCCTCAACCGGCACGCCCTGCACCCGGACCTGCGGCTGGCCGACCATCCGGCCGTCCTTGCCGAGCGCGACACCGACCGAAATCTGGCCGTTGATCGCGAGCTTCCGCCGCTCGCTCAGCGTCGCACCGTCCGCCGGCAGGATCACGTCGCCGTCGAGCACGAGACGCCCAACCGTCGCGTTACCGATCTTCGCCGGGCCCTTGGGCGCCAAACGAATGATGTCGCCATTGCTCTGCACGATCGCGCGCGGAATGCCCTGTTCGAGGCCGAAGCGCGCATGCTCCATCATGTGACGCATCTCGCCGTGCGTCGGCACGAGCACGTCGGGCCGCAGCCAGTCGTACATCTGCGCGAGTTCCGGCTGACCCGGATGGCCCGAGACATGGACGTGCGCCTGGCGCTCGGTGATCATGCGGATGCCCTTGGCCGCCAGCGTGTTCTGGATGCGACCGATCTGGACCTCGTTGCCCGGGATCTGCTTCGACGAGAAGATCACCGTGTCGTCGGCGTCGAGCGTGATCGTGTGGCTGCCATTGGCGACGCGTGCGAGCGCCGCGCGCTCCTCACCCTGCCCGCCGGTGGCGATGATCAGCACCTTGTTCTTGGGCAGGCGCATCGCCTCGTCGGGGCTGATCGTATCGGGGAAATCCTTCAGATAGCCCGTCGCGCGCGCAACCTTGATGATCCGGTCGAGCGACCGCCCGGTCACGCACAGCTTGCGGCCGGTTTCCTTCGCGACCTCGCCGAACGTGTGGAGCCGCGCGGCGTTCGACGCAAAACTGGTGATCATCACCCGGCCCTTGGCCTTGCTAACCTCCTCGAACAGGCCCTTGCGGACCGTGCTCTCGCTGCCCGACGCGGTGGTGTTGAAGATGTTGGTCGAGTCGCAGACCAGCACGTCGACGCCCTTGTCGCCGATCGCCATGAAGCCTTCGGGCTTGGTCGGGTTGCCGATCACCGGGTTCGCATCGAGCTTCCAGTCGCCGGTGTGGAACACGCGACCATAGGGCGTGTCGATCAGCAGCGCATTCGCCTCGGGGATCGAATGCGACATCTCGACGAAGGTGAAGCCGAACGGCCCGAGCTGGAAATTGCCGCCCATCGGGATCATCTTGAGCTTCACGCGATTGGCGATGCCCTCTTCCTCGAGCTTGCCGCGGATCAGGCCCATCGTGAACGGCGTCGCATAGATCGGCACGCCGAGGTCTTCGGCGAGATACGGCAGCGAGCCGATATGATCCTCATGACCGTGCGTGATGACGATGCCGAGCAAATCGTCGATCCGGTCCTCGATGAAGGACAAATCGGGAAGGATCACGTCGACGCCGGGATATTGCGGATCGGCGAAGGTGATGCCGAGATCGACCATCACCCATTTGCCCTGGCAGCCGTACAGGTTGACGTTCATGCCGATTTCGCCGGAGCCGCCAAGGCCACAGAAAAGGAGTTCGTTCTTCGGAGTCATTGATTACTTTCAGGATTATACAGGAATATGGCCCGCAGGCCGGTCGGCGCGAGCCAAATGGCCCTAGATATGGTGACGATCCCACAGCATCGCCAGCCCCTGGATCGTCAGGTCGGCTTCGATGACGTCGAACACGTCGGTCTGTTTCTCGAATAATGTGGCGAGGCCGCCGGTGGCGACGACCTTCACGGGACGGCCGATCTCGCGCTTCATCCGCGCGACCAGCCCCTCGATCATTGCGACATAGCCCCAGTAGATGCCGATATGCATCTGCGAAACGGTGTTGAGCCCGATGACGCTGATATCGGTCGGTGCCTCGATCGCGATGCGCGGCAGTTTCGCGGCCGCGGTCACCAGCGCGTCGAGCGACAGGTTGATCCCCGGCGCGATAATCCCGCCCTTGTAAGCGCCGCTATAGTCGACGACGTCGAACGTGGTCGCGGTGCCGAAATCGATCACGATCAGGTCGCCCGGATGCAGCGCGTGCGCGGCGATCGTGTTGACGGCACGGTCGGCGCCGAGCGAGGCCGGCTCGTCGACGTCGATCGCGATGCCCCATTCGACCGGCGCGTGGCCGGCGATCAGCGCCTCGGTGTGGAAGTATTTCGACGCGAGCACCTGGAGATTGTGCAGCGCGCGGGGAACCACGGTGGCGACAATCACCCCCTCGACCGCAGTGCGATCATGCCCGCCAAGCTGCATCAGCTGGCTCAGCCACACCGCATATTCGTCCGCCGTCCGCCGCGGATCGGTCGCGATCCGCCAACGCGCGACGATCTCGCCGGCTTCGACCAGCGCGAACACGACATTGGTATTGCCGGCATCGATCGCGAGCAGCATCAGCGGGGCCTCAAAGCAGGAAGACGTCGGCAGCGTGAATGACACGCCGCTCGCCAGACGCCAAGCGGAGGATCAGTGCGCCGTCAGTGTCGAGCCCGACGAACAGGCCGTCGATCCCGCTGCCGTCGGGGAGGCGAGCGGTCAGCGCGGTCCCGGCAGGGTGCGCGCAATCGACCCAACGATCACGGACGGGCGCGATGCCTTCGGTCCGCCACCGGCCGAGCCAGCGCGCGAAACTGTCGGCGAGAATATCTAGGAACATCGCGGGTTCCACCACCACGCCGTGCGCGGCCAGGTCGGTCGTCGCACGGTCGGGCAAATCGGGATGATGCGCGATGTTGACGCCGTAGCCGACGATCACCGCATCCTCCGCGCGTTCGAGCAGGATGCCCGACAGCTTGGCATCCGCGAGCAACAGGTCGTTCGGCCATTTCAGGACGAGCGTCTCGCTCGCATCGGTCGTGCCCTGGCAGATCCCAGCGACGAGAAAGGTCGACACGGTCTCCTGCAAAGCGACCGCGGCGACCAGCGCGAGGCTGGCGGCCGGCGGATCGTTCGGCCGCAACCGGACCAGCGTGCTGGCGTAGAGGTTACCCTCGGGCGATGACCATTCGCGCCCGAGCCGCCCCCGCCCCGCCGTCTGCCGGATCGCGCGCAACCATAGACCGTCCTCGGCACCGCCGCGTGCAAGCTCCAGCAGGTCGGCGTTGGTCGATCCTGTCTCCGCAACGGTGCGGATGATGCTCAGAACAACGCCCGTGCGGCCGCCATCGTCCACGCGCCAAGCACGGGGATGAGGAGGTAGCCAGCTGGCGACACGAACACGGCCGCGACAGCGATGAGGCCGCCCTCGACCTTGCTCTCCATCGGCGCGAACGCCGGGGCGGGATCGTCGAAGTACATCGTCTTGACGACGCGCAGATAATAATACGCGCCGATCACCGAAGCGGCGATACCGACCACCGCCAGCGGGAACAGCCCGGCGTCGACCGCTGCGCTGAACACTGCGAACTTCGCGTAGAAGCCGAACAGCGGCGGGATGCCGGCGAGGCTGAACATGAAGATCGCCAGCGCCGCCGCCAGCGCAGGCCGCGTCCGCGACATGCCGGCCAAGCTGTCGATTGTCTCGACCGGTTGACCGTCGTCACCGCGCATCTGCACCACGACCAGGAACGAGCCCAGCGTCATTGCGACGTAGATCGTCAGGTACATCAGCACGCCCGACACGCCTTCCGGCGTTCCGGCTGCAAGACCGATCAGCGCGAAGCCGACGTTGTTGATCGACGAATAGGCAAGCAGGCGCTTGATGTTGGTCTGACCGATCGCCGCGACCGCACCGAGGATGATCGACGCGAGCGCCGCGAAGATTACGATCTGGCGCCACTGGTCGGTCGCCGGGCCCATCGCATCGACCGCCACGCGGACGCTCAGAGCGAGCGCTGCGACCTTGGGGGCGGACGCGAAGAACGCGGTCACCGGGGTCGGTGCGCCTTCGTACACGTCGGGCGTCCACATGTGGAACGGCACGGCGCTGATCTTGAACGCAAGGCCGGCGAACACGAACACCAGACCGAACAGCAGGCCCAGCGACTTGGTGCCTGCATAGGCTTCCGAGATGCCCGAGAACAAAGTCGTGCCGCTGAACCCGTAGACCAGCGAGATGCCGTACAGCAGGATGCCGCTGGCCAGCGCGCCGAGCACGAAATACTTCAGGCCAGCTTCGGCCGAACGCCCGTCGCGCCGCATGAAGCTGGCGAGAACGTATGCTGCAAGGCTCTGGAGCTCGAGACCGACATACAGCGTTAGCATGTCGGTGGCCGAGACCATGATCCCCATGCCGCATGCCGACAGCAGGATCAGCACCGGATATTCCGGACGCAGATCGTCGCCGTGCGAGCGTGCGAAGAAGCTTGGCGCCATGACGATCGCGACCGCCGAGGCGATGTAGATCAGCACCTTGGCGAACGCGCCGAACGCGTCTGCGCGGTACAGGCCGTCGAACGCATAGCCACCCGACGAGGCCGGACCGACCAATGCTATCCCTGCCCCGACCAGCACGAAGACGGCGGCGATCGAGACGGCGCGCGTGGACTTGTCCCCGCCCCAGGCCGAGACGAGCATCAGGGCGATCGCACCCAACGCCAGCACCAGCTCGGGCAGCGTCATTGCGATGTTAGCGGCGTAATCCATCAGTGTGCCTCCCCGTGCGCGGCACTATGGATAGTTGCGGGCTGCCCCGCGTGGACAATTGCGGCGGGCTTCCCCGCAGTTGGGTTGGAATCGCTGGCCGGCTTGGCGCGATCGACGCGAGCGAGAAGCACGCCTACGTCCTTGCGCATCGGTGCCAGGAAGCTCTCGGGATACACGCCCATCCACAGCACGACGGCGGCGATCGGTGCGAGCAGCCACATCTCGCGGCCCGACAGGTCGACCATCGCGCGGACGTCGTCCGACTTGATCTCGCCAAACACGACGCGACGATACAGGAACAGCATGTACGCCGCACCCAGGATGATGCTCGTCGTGCAGAGCAACGCGGTCCAGGTCGAGACCTGATACGTGCCCATCAGCGACAGGAACTCGGCGACGAAGCCGCTGGTGCCCGGCAGGCCGATCGAGGCCATCGTGAAGAACAGGAAGAAGATCGCATACTTCGGCATGTTGATCGCGAGGCCGCCATAGCGCGAGATCTCGCGGGTATGGATCTGGTCGTAGATCACGCCGACGCATAGGAACAACGCGCCCGACACCAGGCCGTGGCTCAGCATCATGATCATCGCGCCCTCGATGCCCTGACGGTTAAACGCGAACAGGCCGATCGTGACGATCGCCATGTGCGCGACCGACGAATAGGCGATCAGCTTCTTCATGTCCGACTGCACGAGCGCGACGAGCGACGTGTAGATCACCGCGACCGCCGACAGGCCGAAGATCAGCCAGGTCAGCTGGCCCGATGCTTCGGGGAACATCGGCAGCAGGAAGCGCAGGAAGCCGTATCCGCCGAGCTTCAGCAACACGCCCGCCAGGATCACCGAGCCTGCGGTCGGCGCCTGAACGTGCGCGTCGGGCAACCAGGTGTGGACCGGCCACATCGGCATCTTGACCGCGAACGACGCGAAGAACGCCAGCCACAGCCAAATCTGTACATGCGCCGGGAAATCGTAGTTCATCAGCGCCGGGATGCTGGTCGTGCCCGCGGTCTTCGCCATGTACAACATCGCGATGAACATCAGCACCGAGCCGAGCAGCGTGTACAGGAAGAACTTGTACGACGCGTAGATCCGGTTCGCGCCGCCCCAGATGCCGATGATCAGGTACATCGGGATCAGGCCGGCTTCGAAGAATACGTAGAACAGGAACAGGTCCTGCGCCGCGAACGTGCCGATCATCAGCACTTCGGTGAACAGGAACGCCGCCATGTACTCGGGCACGCGCGTGGTGATCGAGCGCCAGCTGGCGCCGATGCAGATCGGCATCAGGAACACGCTGAGCATGATCAGCATCAGCGCGAAGCCGTCGATGCCGAGCGACCAGCCGAACGGACCGAAGATGCCGGGGGCATGCTCGACGAACTGCCACTGCGCGCCGCCGATGTCGTAGTTCATCCACAGCATGATGCCGAGGACGAAGTCGATCAGCGTCGCCGCCAGCGCCAGCGTCCGTGCCGTGTTCGCCGAGACGAACAGGCACACGACGGCCGCGATCATCGGGACCGCGATCAGGACGGAGAGGATAGGAAAGCCGGTCATTACAGTCCGATCGCCCAGGTTACGGCTGCGGTCAGCCCGATCAGCATGACGAAGGCATAGGTGTAGAGGTATCCCGTCTGGAAGCGGTTGGCCACGCGGCTGCCGATCTGGACGACCCAGGTCGCGCCGTCTGGCCCGAACCGGTTGATCGTCTTCTCGTCGCCACGGTGCCACAGGAAGCGACCGATCGCGAACGCCGGGCGAACGAAGATCAGGTCGTACAACTCGTCGAAATACCACTTATGCAGCAGGAAGTCGTAGAGCACGCCGAACTGTTCGACGACCTTCGTCGGGAACGTCGGTGCCTTGATATAGGCGTACCAGGCGGTCAGCAGGCCGAGCAGCATCGCGATCGTCGCCGACAGCTTGATCAGCAACGGCACGCCGTGCATCTCGTGCATCAGATGTTCGCGGAACGCGAGTGCGCCCTTCCAGAACTCTTCGCCTGCGGTCGGCTCGATGAAGAAGCCGTGGAACACGAAGCCGGCGAGGACCGCGCCGACCGACAGGACGATCAGCGGGATCAGCATCGGCAGCGGGCTCTCGTGCGGGTGATACCCACCATCGCCTTCGGCCGGCGCGTGCTGCGCGTCGTGATGATCGTGCGGCGCATGACCGGCGTCCTCGGCCTGCGCCGGGTTCGCATGGTGATCGTCGACATGATGCGCGTCGCCGTGGTCATGACCGTGCGCGTCATGGAGCGCATGCTGGATGTGCTCCGATGCGGCCCAGCGCGGCTTGCCCCAGAAGGTCAGGAACATCACGCGCCACGAATAGAAGCTCGTCAGCAACGCGACGAGCACGCCGACGAACCACACGCCCGGCTGACCCGCAGCCCAGCTCGCCTCGATGATCGCATCCTTCGAATGGAAGCCTGCAAAGCCGATCGCGGTGTTGCCGAAGATGCCGGGGATGCCGACACCGGTGATCGCGAGCGTGCCCGCCATCATCGCCCAGAACGTCACCGGGATCTTCTTACGCAGGCCACCGTAATAGCGCATGTCCTGCTCGTGGTGCATCGCATGGATGACCGAGCCGGCGCCGAGGAACAGCAGCGCCTTGAAGAACGCGTGCGTGAAGAGGTGGAACATCGCCGCGCCGTACGCGCCGACACCGGCTGCGAAGAACATGTAGCCGAGCTGTGAACAGGTCGAATACGCGATCACGCGCTTGATGTCGGTCTGGACGAGGCCGCAGGTCGCCGCGAACAAACAGGTCGCGGCACCGACCGAGGTGACCACGGTCAGCGCGACCGGGCTCATCTCGAACATCGGCGACAGGCGGCAGACCATGAACACACCCGCGGTGACCATCGTCGCCGCGTGGATCAGCGCCGACACCGGGGTCGGGCCTTCCATCGCGTCCGGCAACCAGGTGTGCAGGCCGAGCTGCGCCGACTTGCCCATCGCGCCAACGAATAGCAGCAGGCAGAGCACCGTCATCGTGTCGAAACGGTAGCCGAGGAAGCCGAGCGTCGCGCCCGCCATACCGGGTGCCGCAGCGAGGATCTCGGGGATGGAGACCGTACCGAACACCAGGAACGTGCCGAAGATGCCGAGCATGAAGCCGAGATCGCCGACGCGGTTGACGACGAACGCCTTGATCGCCGCTGCGCTGGCGGACGGCTTGCGAAACCAGAACCCGATCAGGAGGTAGGATGCGAGACCCACGCCTTCCCAGCCGAAGAACATCTGGACGAGATTGTTCGCCGTCACGAGCATCAGCATCGCGAAGGTAAACAGCGACAGATACGCAAAAAAGCGCGGCTGATCAGGGTCTTCATCCATATAGCCCCAGCTATACAAATGGACCAACGCAGAAACCGACGTGACGACAACAAGCATCACCGCAGTCAGCGCATCGACGCGCAGCGACCACGCGACGTTCATGTCGCCGGAGTGGATGAAGTCGAGCAGCGGCGCGACAGTCGCCGTGCTGGTACCCGAAAGGAAGCCGATGAAGATCGGCCAGGACAACAGGCACGACGCGAACAGCGCAGCCGTGGTGACGAGTTTCGCCGGCACGTTGCCGATCGCGCGATTGCCGAACCCGGCAACGATCGCGGCCAGTAACGGCAGGAAGACGATAAGCTGGATCAACCGTATTACCCCTTCATCCGGTTGACGTCGTCGACCGCGATGGTGCCGCGACCGCGGAAATAGATCACGAGAATGGCGAGCCCGATCGCGGCTTCACCCGCGGCGACCGTCAGCACGAACATCGCGAACACCTGTCCGACGAGATCGTGGAGGAACGCCGAGAACGCGACGAGATTGATGTTCACGGCCAGTAGGATCAGCTCGATCGCCATCAGGATGACGATGAGGTTCTTGCGGTTGAGGAAGATGCCGAGCACCCCCATCGTGAACAGGATCGCCGCGACGACCAGATAATGGACGAGACCGATCGTCACAGTTCGACTCCCTGCCCGACGACCGGGCTCGTGTTGCGCGTGGCGTCCTGCGGACGGCGCGCGTTCTGGCGGCTGATGTTCTGCGCCTTGACGCCGCCACGCTGGCGGTGGGTCAGTACGATCGCCCCGATCATCGCGACAAGCAGCACCAGGCCGGCACCCTCGAACACGAACAGATAGCGCGTGTAGAGCAGGTTACCGATCGCCTGGATGTTCGGCACGGTGTCGTCGATCGGAGCAGCACGACGCGCGAGCTGGATCGGACCGGTGCTCCACGCGCCGATCGCGATCATCACCTCGGCGGCGAGCGCCACCGCAAGCGCGAGACCGATCCCGAAATACCGGGCGACGTCTGCGCGAAGCTCGGTGAAGTCGATGTCGAGCATCATGACGACGAACAGGAACAGCACCGCGACCGCGCCGACATAGACGATGACGAGCAGCATCGCGATGAACTCGGCGCCGACCAGGATCATCAGTCCGGCCGCGTTGAAGAACGCGAGGATCAGCCACATCACCGAATGGACCGGGTTGCGCGACGCGATCGTCAGCGCGCCCGACAGGACGACGACGAAGGCGAAGAGGTAGAATGCTAAGGCCTGAATCACAGCAGCACCGTCACCCCAGCGAACGCTGGGGTCTTTGTGTTGGCGGGCGCGCCCTTGCGGCACGAGATCCCAGCTTCCGCTGGGATGACGAGTTGGTGGCGGTTCATGCGGCGCGCTTAACGGTACGGCGCATCGGCGGCAAGGTTCGCCGCGATCGCGCTTTCCCAACGGTCGCCATTATCGAGCAGCTTCGACTTGTCGTAGATCAGCTCTTCGCGCGTTTCGGTGGCGAACTCGTAGTTCGGCCCCTCGACGATCGCATCGACCGGGCACGCCTCGGCACACAGACCGCAGTAGATGCACTTGGTCATGTCGATGTCGTAGCGCGTCGTGCGGCGCGAACCGTCGTCACGCGGCTCGGCTTCGATCGTGATCGCCTGCGCGGGGCACACGGCCTCGCACAGCTTGCACGCGATGCACCGCTCTTCGCCGTTCGGATAGCGACGCAACGCATGCTCGCCCCGGAACCGCGGCGATACCGGATTGCGCTCGTACGGATAATTGATCGTCGCCTTTTCCTTGAAGAAATAGCGAAGCGTCAGCGCGTGCGCCTTCACGAATTCCCACAGGGTAAACGACTTGATGATCTGAGCGACGCTCATGAACCCACTCCAACGCGCGTCAGCATGAGATAGCCCGACACGAGGAAAACCCAGAACAGCGAGACGGGGAGGAAGACCTTCCAGCCGAGCCGCATCAACTGATCGTAGCGATAGCGCGGCACGGTCGCCTTCACCCAACTGAACAGGAAGAAGAAGAACAGGATCTTGGCGAACAGCCAGATGATCCCCGGAACGTAATAGAGCGGCGCCCAGTCGACCGGTGGCAACCAGCCGCCCCAGAACAGCGTCGCGTTGAGCGCGCACATCAGCAACACGTTGGCGTACTCACCGAGCCAGAACAACGCGAACGACATCGACGAATATTCGGTCTGGTACCCGGCGACGAGCTCGCTCTCCGCCTCGGTCAGATCGAACGGCGCACGCTGCGTCTCGGCCAACGACGAGATGAAGAACATAACCGCCATCGGGAACATCAGCGGGTTGACGATGTACCCGTTGAAGAACCAGACGTGCGACTTCTGCGCCATCACGATCGCAGACAGGTTGAAGCTGCCGGTCCACAGCACGACAGAAATCAGGATGAAGCCGATCGCGACCTCATACGACACCATCTGCGCGGCCGCACGAAGCGCCGAGTAGAACGGGTATTTCGAGTTCGACGCCCAGCCCGACAGGATGATCCCGTACACGCCGAGCGACGAGGCCGCGAGCACGTAAAGCAGGCCGACGTTGATGTCCGCGAGCACGACGCCGACCCCGAACGGCACCACCGCCCAGACGATCAGCGCGACCGTGAAGGTGATGATCGGTGCCAGCAGGAACAGCGTGCGGTTGGCGGCTGCGGGGACGATCGTCTCCTGCAGGAACACCTTCAGGCCGTCGGCAAAGCTCTGGAGCAGACCGAACGGACCGACGACGTTGGGACCACGGCGCAACGCCATCGCCGCCCAGATCTTACGGTCGGCATAGATGATCATCGCCACCGCCAGCATCAGCGGCAGCGCGATCACGAGGATGTCGATGATCGTCGCGAGGAAGAACGCCCAGTCGTAACCGAGCGAGGATTCGAACCAGGAGATCATTCGGCTGCCTCCGCGTAGTCTTCCCCGTGGAGAAGTTCGGCCGAGCAGCGCTGCATCGTCGGCGACGCACGGCAGATCGCGTTGGTCAGATAGAAGTCCTTGATCGGATAGCCGGCGAGGACACCCTCACCTGCACCGTTGAGCGAGGGCGGGTTCCACTCGAACGTCGCGAGCGCCTGATGACGCAACGCAGGCACGTCCGCGCACATTTCCTCGCGCAGACCCTCAAAGCTGTCGAACGGCAGCGTGTGGCCGAGCGTGTCGGACAGCGCGCGGAAGATCGACCAGTCGTCACGCGCGTCACCGGGTGCGAACACCGCACGCTCGCCGCGCTGGACACGTCCCTCAAGATTGACCCACGTCCCCGACTTCTCGGCGTAAGTGACACCCGGCAGGATGACGTCGGCAGCCGCCGCACCCTTGTCGCCGTGATGGCCGACGAACACCTTGAAGCCTGCAAACTTCGAATAATCGACCTCGTCCGCGCCAAGGAAGAAGCCGAGCTTCGCCCCCATCACGTCGGCGATGCCGCCCTTCTGCGCATAGCCGAGCATCAGCCCGCCCATCCGCGACGCCGCCATGTGAACGACGTTGAAGCCGTTCCAGTCCGCCTTCACGAGACCCAGCGTATCGACGAGCTTCAGCGCAGCCGCATGGCCACCCTTCAGCGCGCCGCCACCGACGATCACCATCGGACGCTCAGCCTTGCCGAACGCCTCGGTCACCGCCTCGGGCAGAGCGCCAAGCAGCGCGAGATCGTCGCTGAGCCACTCGACCTTGTACGTCAGGTCCGTCTCCGGCCCGATCGCGAAGACCTTCGCGCCCTTCTTGATCGCTTTCCGCACCCGCGTGTTCACCAGTGGCGCTTCCCAGCGTAGGTTGGTGCCCACCAGCAGGATCGCATCGGCACGCTCGGTGCCGGCGATCGTCGTATTGAAATTGACCGCGGCGATGCTCGTCGCATCGTAATCCATGCCGGTCTGACGGCCTTCGAGCAGGCTCGAACCCATCTTAGCGAGCAGCGCCTTGGCGGCGTACATCGTCTCGCAATCGACCAGATCGCCAGCAACCGCAGCCACGCTCGACCCGGCGTTCACAGCCTTGATCGCTGCGAAAGCCTCGTCCCATGTCGCGGGAACCAGCTTGCCGTTCACACGGACATACGGCTTGTCGAGACGACGACGCACAAGACCGTCGATCGCGTGGCGCGTCTTGTCGGTCGCCCACTCCTCGTTCACGTCCTCGTTGATCCGCGGCACGCAACGCAGCACCTGACGACCACGGCTGTCGAGCCGAATGTTGGTGCCGACCGCGTCCATCACGTCGATCGTCAGCGTCTTGCGCAATTCCCAAGGACGCGCCTCGAACGCATACGGCTTCGACGTCAGCGCGCCCACAGGGCACAGATCGACGACGTTGCCGCTCAGCTCGCTCTTGACCGCGTTCTCGAGATACGAGGTGATCTGCATGTCCTCGCCGCGGAAGATCGCACCGATCTCCTCGACGCCGGACACTTCCTCGGCGAACCGGATGCAGCGCGTGCACTGGATGCAGCGGGTCATGACCGTCTTGACGATCGGACCCATATACTTCTCGGTGACCGCGCGCTTGTTCTCGTCGTAGCGCGAATGGCCGCGACCATAGGCGACCGACTGGTCCTGAAGATCGCACTCGCCGCCCTGATCGCAGATCGGGCAATCGAGCGGATGGTTGATCAGCAGGAATTCCATGATGCCCTCGCGGGCATTCTTCACCATCGGCGAGTTGGTGAAGATCTCCTGCTTGTCCGCCGCCGGCAGCGCGCACGACGCCTGCGGCTTGGGCGGACCAGGCTTCACCTCGACCAGGCACATCCGGCAATTGCCGGCGATGCTCAGGCGCTCATGATAACAGAAACGCGGGATCTCCTTGCCGGCAAGCTCGCACGCCTGCAGCACGGTGGCACCCTGCGGCACCTCGATCTCTACGCCATCGACTTTGACTAAGGGCATTACTCTGCGGCTTCCATCATCGGCGCGGTGTCGCCACCACGTTCGCGGATACGGCGTTCCATCTCTGGGCGGAAATGCTTGATCAAGCCCTGGATCGGCCATGCGGCTGCGTCACCGAGTGCGCAAATCGAGTGACCCTCGACCTGCTTGGTGACCTGCTGGAGCATGTCGATTTCAGACAGGTCGGCGTCGCCGGTGCGCATCCGCTCCATCACGCGCCACATCCAGCCGGTACCCTCGCGGCACGGGGTGCATTGGCCGCAGCTCTCATGCTTGTAGAAGTACGAGATGCGGCTGATCGCGCGGACGATGTCGGTCGACTTGTCCATAACAATGATCGCCGCGGTGCCGAGGCCCGAGCCGACCGCCTTGAGGCCGTCGAAGTCCATCGCGCAGTCCATGATCTGCGCAGCGGGTACCAACGGCACCGACGAGCCACCCGGGATCACCGCGAGGAGATTGTCCCAGCCGCCACGGATACCACCGCAATGCGTCTCGATCAGCTCGCGGAACGAGATGCTCATCTCTTCCTCGACGACGCACGGCTTGTTCACATGACCAGAGATCTGGAACAGCTTGGTGCCGCGGTTGTTCTCCGCGCCGAAGCTGGAGAACCACGCCGCGCCACGCCGCAGGATCGTCGGCGCAACCGCGATCGATTCTACGTTGTTGACCGTCGTCGGGCAGCCATAAAGGCCAGCCCCTGCCGGGAAAGGTGGCTTCAGCCGCGGCTGGCCCTTCTTCCCCTCGAGGCTCTCCAACATCGCGGTCTCTTCGCCGCAGATGTACGCGCCAGCACCCCGGTGCACGAACACGTCGAAATCATAGCCCGACCCGCATGCGTTCTTGCCGATGAAGCCGCGGTCGTACGCCTCGGCGACGGCTGCGAACAGCGTCTCGGCCTCGCGGATATACTCGCCGCGGATGTATATGTACGCGGCGCGCGCGCGCATCGCGAACCCGGCGATCAGCGCGCCCTCGATCAGCCTGTGCGGATCGTGGCGGATGATCTCGCGATCCTTGCAGCTGCCCGGCTCGGATTCATCGGCGTTGATGACGAGGAAGTTCGGCCGGTCCGGCTTCGGCTCCTTCGGCATGAACGACCATTTCGTGCCGGTCGGAAAACCCGCACCGCCACGGCCACGCAGCCCCGACGCCTTCATCACGTCGATGATCGCGTCCTGGCCAAGCGCCATCAGGTCCTTGGTATTGTCCCAATCGCCGCGCATGATCGCCGCGTCGATGTTCCACGGCTGGAAACCGTAGACGTTGGTAAAGATGCGGTCCTTATCGGCGAGCATCAGGCCCACTCCCCCCGGTAATCGTGGTTCGCGTCGACCATCGCCTTCAGCGAGGTCGGGCCGCCTTCGGGGCAGCTCGCACGACGACCGAATTGCGGACCCGGCGTCGGGTGCCCGCCATTGGCCAGCGCCTCGAGGATCTCGGTCGTCTTGTCGTAGTCGAGGTCTTCGAAGTTATCGTCGTTGATCTGCACCATCGGCGCATTCGCGCACGTTCCCAGGCACTCGACCTCGGTCAGCGTGAACATGCCGTCCGGCGTCGTGCCGCCCTTGACCAGACCGCGGTTCTTGCAGGCGGCTAGGACGTCGTCCGACCCGCGCAGCATGCACGGCGTCGTGCCGCAGACCTGGACGTGGAAGCGACCGACCGGCGCGAGATTGAACATCGTGTAGAAGGTGACGACCTCGTACACGCGCATGTACGGCACGCTGATCTGACGCGCGACGAACTCGATCACCGGCACCGGCAACCAGCCCTGCGTCTGCGTTTCCGCACCGACCTGGCGCTGCGCCAGATCGAGCAGAGGGATCGACGCGGACTGCTCGCGACCCTTGGGATAGCGCCCGAGGATCTCGTTCGCCTTCACCTGGTTCTCGTCCGTCCACGCGAACGAACCCCAGCGTGCGCGGGTCTCGGCCTCGTCGGGAATTTTCGGAGCTTCAGCCATTAGCGGTCACATTCACCAAAAACGATATCCATCGCGCCGAGGATCGCGGTCGTATCCGCAAGCATGTGGCCCTTCGCCATGAAGTCCATGGCTTGCAGATGCGAGAACGCGGTCGGGCGGATCTTGCAGCGATACGGCTTGTTCGAGCCGTCGGCGACCAGATACACGCCGAACTCGCCCTTGGGGCTTTCGGTCGCGACATAGACGTCGCCCGCGGGGACGTGGAAACCCTCGGTGTAGAGCTTGAAGTGATGGATCAGCGCTTCCATCGACTGCTTCATCTCGGCGCGCTTGGGCGGCACGACCTTGCGATCGAGCGACCCGATCGGTCCCTCGGGCATCTCGGCCAGACACTGCTTCATGATCCGCGCGGATTGACGCACTTCCTCGACGCGCACCATGAACCGGTCGTAGCAATCGCCACGCGTGCCGACCGGAACGTCGAAGTCCATCTTGGCATACACGTCGTAGGGCTGCGACTTGCGCAGATCCCAGGCGATACCCGAGCCGCGGATCATCGGGCCCGAAAAGCCCCATTTGATCGCGTCGTCGCGGCTGACCACGGCGATGTCGACGTTGCGCTGTTTGAAGATGCGGTTGTCCGCGACGAGCGAGATCGCGTCCTCGAACAACCGCGGCAGGCGCGTATCAAGCCAGTCGCCGATGTCGGCCAGCAGCTTCAACGGTGCATCCTGGTGCACCCCGCCCGGACGGAAATAGTTCGAGTGCATCCTCGCGCCCGAGACGCGCTCGAAAAAGTTCATGCAGTCTTCGCGGATCTCGAACAGCCACAGGTTCGGAGTCATCGCCCCGACGTCCATGACGTGGCTACCGAGGTTGAGCATGTGGTTCGAGATGCGAGTCAGTTCGGCGAAAAACACCCGCAGATACTGCGCGCGCTCCGGCACCTCCAGGTCGAGCAGCTTCTCGACTGCCAGCACCCAGCTATGCTCCATACACAGCGGCGAGCAATAATCGAGACGATCAAAATACGGCAGCGCCTGCGTGTACGTCTTGTACTCGATCAGCTTCTCGGTGCCGCGGTGCAGCAGGCCGATATGCGGATCGACACGCTCGACGATCTCGCCGTCGAGTTCCATGACGAGGCGCAACACGCCGTGCGCCGCGGGATGCTGGGGACCGAAGTTAATCGTGTAGTTCTGGATCGTGACGTCGCCGGTCGTGGGATCGGACGCGTCGGCTTCACCGAGAAGCTCTTCGACATACAGACTCACTGGTTCTGTCCTCCACCCTTGGACGGAACGACGTCGGATTCGACGGGCTTGTCCTGCTTCTGGTTGCCGGCGTCGGCATTGCCCGACCCGGTCTGCCCGGTATTCTGCGCATCCTTTTTGGCATAGGATTCGCTGGGCGCTTCGGGCGCCTTGGTCGCACTCTGCGCCGCGTCGGCCTTTACGATCGTATCGGCCTTGAGCGGCGTCGGTGCACCCTTGGCCTCGGGCAATGCGCCCTTCTCGTCGCCGGGGAGCACGTAGTTCGCGCCTTCCCACGGACTCATAAAATCGAACGTCCGGAAGTCCTGCGCAAGCTGCACGGGCTCGTACACGACGCGCTTCGACTCTTCCGAATAGCGCAGCTCGACATACCCGGTAAGCGGGAAGTCCTTGCGCTGCGGATGACCGCGGAAACCGTAATCGGTCAGGATACGACGCAGGTCCGGGTTGCCGCTGAACAGCACGCCGTACATGTCATACACTTCGCGCTCGAGCCAGCCGGCGACGGGCCAGATGTCCGTCACCGACGGCACCGGCTTGTCCTCGTCCGTCGCGACATGCACACGCAGGCGATGGTTCCGCGTCAGCGACAGCATGCAATAGACGACTTCGAAACGCTCGGCCCGATCCGGATAGTCAACACCGGCGATCTCCATGAGCTGTTGGTACGCAAGCCCCGGCGTGTCGCGCAGCGCGATCATCGCGTCGTACAGGTCTTCACGACGAACGTGCAGCGCGACTTCGCCGACATGGTCGACCGCGTCCAGCAGCATGCCGCCGAGAGCCGCGCGAGCACTGTCGATCACACCGTCGTTCGACGCGTAAGCTGGTGCGGGAGCCCTCAACGCTCGATGCTCCCGGACCGCCGGATCTTCCGCTGCAACTGCATGATGCCGTACAGCAATGCCTCAGCCGTCGGCGGACACCCGGGGACATAGATGTCGACGGGCACGATCCGATCGCAACCACGCACGACACTGTAGCTGTAATGATAATAGCCGCCACCGTTCGCGCACGATCCCATCGAGATCACGTACTTAGGCTCCGACATCTGGTCGTAGACCTTGCGCAGCGCAGGCGCCATTTTGTTGCAGAGCGTGCCGGCAACGATCATCACGTCCGACTGACGCGGCGACGCGCGCGGTGCGGCGCCGAAGCGCTCCAGATCGTAGCGCGGCATGTTGACGTGGATCATCTCGACCGCACAGCAGGCGAGCCCGAACGTCATCCACCACAGCGAGCCGGTGCGAGCCCACTGGAACAGCTCCTCGGTCGACGTGACAAGGAAACCCTTGTCCGTCAGCTCACCGTTCAAACCGTCGAAAAAGCCCTGGTCGGGTGGCACCAGCGAACTGGGCGAACCGGGTGCGGGCTGAAGCTCTACTCCCAATCGAGTGCTCCCTTCTTCCATGCGTAGACGAGGCCAAGGGCCAATTCGCCGATAAAGATCATCATCGAAATCCACGCGGTCCAGCCGAGCGTGAAGACCGAGACGGCCCAGGGATACAGGAACGCGGCCTCGAGATCGAAGATGATGAAGAGGATGGCGATCAGGTAGAAGCGTACGTCGAACTGGCTCCGCGGATCCTCGAATGCGGGAAAGCCGCACTCGTATTCGCTGAGCTTCTCGGGCGTAGGCTTGTGTGACCCCGTGAGGCGCGAGACGGCCATCGGCAGGAACACGAACGTGCTCGACAATGCGATGGCGATCCCGAGGAACAGGAGGATCGGAAGATAGTGCGACAGGTCGACCAAATTGCTTCTCGCAAGTGCGAACGGAACGGGGCCGCTTTAGGCCGATGGGGGGTGATGGGCAAGGCGTGGAGGGTGTGAGAATCACTCGCAAGTGGAGGGGCCGGGGTGGCGGGAAACATGCGTTACTCGGCGGGCTGATGACTGTGGCCGCGACTTCCACTGAGTGTCGGAAACGCCACCGAACCGTACCCGTCACCCCGGACTGGTTCCGGGGTCCACGGTTCCGCAAACCAGCGGCGGCGAGAATGCGGAACAGTGGATGCCGGAACAAGCCCGGCATGACGGATTATAGGGGAGTCTGCGCCGTTTACGCCACTCTGAACCCAACGCTCCCACAACCGTCACCCCAGCGAAAGCTGGGGTATTATGGTTGGCGAGCGCGTCGGCTATCACGGGGATACCCCAGCTTTCGCTGGGGTAACGGTTGTGGGAGCCCCACCTTCACCAGCGCGAAAGGATTGCTCTCCGACCCCACGATCCTCCCCCGCCAGGGGGAGGTGTCGCCGAAGGTGACGGAGGGGGAGGACACGGAACAGAGGTTTCCCTTTCCTCCCCCTCCGTCAGGCAAACGCCGGCCACCTCCCCCTTGCGGAGAAGCATCGTTCGCAAGGCTTAACGCAAAGCGCCGGCCACCAGCTTATGCAGACGCGAGTGCAACGCATCGTTCGCCGCAAGGAACTCGTTACGCTCCATCGCGCGATCGCCACCACGGAAGTCGGTGACGAAACCGCCGGCTTCCTTCACCAGCAGCATCCCCGCCGCAACGTCCCAAGGCTTCAGGTTCGATTCCCAGAACCCGTCGAAACGCCCGGCCGCAAGCCAAGCCAGATCCAACGCCGCAGCACCCAAACGACGGATCCCCGCAACCTCAGGCGCAACCGCGCCGAAAATCCGGCTCCACTGCGCGAAGTCGCCATGCCCCAGGAACGGAATCCCCGTAGCGATCAGCGATTCGGACAGATCACGCCGCGACGACACGCGCAGGCGCTGGTCGGTGAGCCATGCCCCCCGGCCCTTCTCCGCCCAGAAGCTCTCGTCGGTCAGCGGCTGATACACCAATGCGGTAGTGACCTCGCGCTTGCCGTTCGGCATCGGCTCCTCGACCGCGATTGAGATGCAGAAATGCGGGATGCCGTGGAGGAAGTTCGACGTCCCATCCAACGGATCGACGATGAACCGCGGCTTGTTCGGGTCACCCTCGACCTCGCCGCGCTCTTCCATCAGCATGCCCCAGTCGGGACGGGCGTGGCTGAGCTCTTCGAAGATCGTCTGCTCGGCACGCTGGTCGGCCTGGCTGACGAAGTCGGCCGGACCCTTGCGGCTCACCTGGAGCTGCTGGACCTCGTTGAAGTCGCGGCGCAGGCGGGGCGCGGCCTTGCGGGCGGCGCGCTCGATGACGGTCATGATGCCGGAATGGGATGCCATGGTCTTCTAACTCCCCCCTCCCGCAAGCGGGAGGGGTCGGGGGTGGGCTCGCGCTATCAACGTCATGCAACGTCGACGTAGTTCGCGCTAAATACGTTACGCTATGTGGAGGGCGGGCGCCCACCCCCCGGCCCCCTCCCGCTTGCGGGAGGGGGAGCAAAGTTTAGTCCGCACGCCTTACATAGGTCTGCTCGTAGACGTCGACGACGATACGCGTGCCCGCACCGATATGCGGCGGGACCATCACGCGGACGCCGTTCTCGAGCACCGCAGGCTTATACGACGATGAGGCGGTCTGCCCCTTCACGACGGCATCCGCCTCGACGATCAGCGCCTCGATCGTGTCGGGAAGCTGGACCGAGATCGGCCGCTCTTCCCAGAGCTCCATCACCACGTCCATACCGTCCTGCAGGAACGCCGCGGCGTCGCCCAGGATGTCGGCATCGAGCGAGATCTGCTCGTAATTGATCTTGTCCATGAAAGTGAGCATGTCGCCTTCGCGGAACAGGAACTGGAAGTCGACGGTCTCGAGCCGCACCTTCTCGACGCTCTCGGCGGAGCGGAAGCGGGTGTTGTTCTTGCGGCCGTCGATGAGGTTCTTCATCTCGACCTGCATATAGGCACCGCCCTTGCCGGGCTGGGTGTGCTGAATCTTGACGGCGCGCCAGATGCCGCCCTCATATTCAAGAATGTTGCCGGGACGAATCTCGACCGCGTTGATCTTCATGACCGATTCCTGCTGGAAAGAGCTAGGGGCCGTCCGCGAAGCATGGCCATCAAGGCCTGGCTCTGCGGAAACCCGAAGCGGCGGGCTTTAGCGAGCGCGCTCGCGTCCGGCAAGCAGCGGGTACGGGTTCACGTTCTCGCCCTGCCACCAGCGCTCACCCGGCTGCATCCTGGTCAGCCCAAAATGGAGGTGGTAATTGCCCGCCCCCGCGTCGCCGGTATCGCCGACGTAGCCCAGCGTGTCGCCCACCTTGACCGCCATCCCCTCGCGGATGCCAGCCGCGTACCCCGCAAGATGCGCGTAATAATAGGTCCAGCGGCGGTCGGGCGAGCGGACGTAAAGCGTGATACCGCCCAGCCCGCTTTGGAACAACTTCTCGATCCGCCCGGGCGCAGCCGCGACGACAGGTGTGCCACCTAGTGCCATGATGTCGGTGCCATGATGGCCACGCGTACCGCCGCCTCGCGCATTCTCCCAGCTGTCCGTGATCGCCGTCCGCGGAACCCCTGCCACGGGAACGGCCAGTGCCCCGGGCGTCACGGAAAAGCTGGCGATCTCGACAGGTGGTGCAGGCTTGCGCCATGGCACGCGCGGCGCACCACCACTGCCGAACGATAGCATCGACGCAAATCCGCCGATGACGACGACGATCAGCGCAAGAATGATCCAGAACGTCCGCGTCATCGTCTCAAGCCTGGAATACGGCCTTGGTCCCAGGCTTGATCATCATCGACAGTCGCGCTGCATCCCAGTTGGTCAGACGAATGCAGCCGTGGCTTTCCGCACGCCCGATCGTTTCAGGGTTCGGCGTGCCGTGGATGCCATAATGGTCCTTCGACAGGTCCATCCAGACGACCCCTACCGGACCGTTCGGCCCGGGCGGCAGCATTTCCTTTTGCTGTCCCTTCTTCGCATCCCAGAACAGCGCCGGATTGAAGTGGAACTTAGGGTTGTAGTCGGATCCCTTGATCGTCCACGTACCGAGCGGCAACGGATCGTGGCTAGACCCCATCGTCGCGGAGAACTGTGCGATCAGCTTGTCGCTAGCGTCGAGCACACGAAGCACACCATCGGACTTGTCGACGACGACGTGATCCGCCTTAGGCTGCGTCGCGTCGACGTTCAGCATGGTGAGCGTCGCGATCCAGTCCGGCTTCAGCTTCGGATCATACGCCCGCGACGACGGCAGCGCGTTCGGGAACACAACCTTGGTCCCCGGCGCCAGCTTCGTCGTCGGCGAGTTCAGCGCCACGATCACCGCCGGCGTCGTGTGGAACATCTCGCCGAGCTTCTCCATGACGGTCTTGTAGCCCAGCGACGCGAGTTCGGCCTGTTTGGCGGGATCCTTCGGGAACGGATTGATGAACGGGCCGGCCAGCATCTCGGGCGTGAGAGCGACCGTAACGGTCGGCCGCGCGGCGCGATACGGGTACAACGCCTGCAACGTCCGCGCATCGGCCTTGCCGGTGATCGGCAAGCCCTTCGCCTCCTGGAACCCCTTCAACGCCGCGACCAACGACTGGCCACCGCGCCCGTCGAGTACGCCCGGCCCGAAGCCGAGATGGTCGAGGATCACCTGAACATGAAGGACATTGCGGTCGATCGGTACTGGCTTGGCAGGGGTCGACTGCGCCGTTGCAGGCGACGCCGCCCCGAACAGACACGCCGCAAGAACCGAAGTCTTCACAAATGCCGTCATGCCCATCATCCCAAACCGTTACGCTCGTGCATCAACAATCTGAACGACGGTTGTTTCCAACGACTCAGCGCTTCGCGAGCACCGCGCCGAACGCCTTGATCGCCGCGACCTCGTCGCCACCCCAGACGGCGTTCGAGACCGCGATGAAGTCGGCACCGGCTGCGATCAGCGGCGCGGCATTCTCGGGCGTGATGCCGCCGATCGCGACGCAGGGCATCTCGAACAGCGTCGACCACCAGGACAGGATCACCGGCTCAGCGGTTTGTTCGACCGTCTTGGTCGGGCTAGGGTAGAAGGCGCCGAACGCGACATAGTCGGCCCCCGCTTCGCCCGCCTCCATCGCAAGATGGCGGCTGCCGTGACACGTTACGCCGATCTGCGCATTGGGCCCGAGCTGCGCCCGCGCCTCACGGGGATCGCCATCGTCCTGCCCGAGATGCACGCCGTCCGCGTCCAGGCGCTTGGCCAGTCCGATATCGTCGTTGACGATGAAAGCGACATCGCGCTCGGCGCAAATCTTCCGCAGCGGCTCACCCAGCGCGGCGGCGGCGTGCTGGTCGATGTCCTTCACGCGGAACTGAAAGGCCGCGACCGGCCCGGCGTCGAGTGCGCGCGCCAAACGCTCGGGGAAGTCGCCACCGACGTCCAGCGGCGAGACCAGATACAGCTGGCAAGGCGGCCGACGCATGTCGCGACGGAAATTCTCGGCGAAATTGGGATCGAGCGGGCCCAGCGGATCTTCGAATTCGGTCATGTCCGCCCCCTAGCGGCTCATGTCGCGCTCGTCACCCCGGCGCGTGGCAGGGGTGACGAGCGCGCAGACCGCGGCTTATTCCTCGTTCTTGTAGATGCGGATGATGCGGTCTAGCATCGCCAGTGCTTCGTCGCGCGGGCGCTGGAAGGTGTTGCGGCCGATGATCGAGCCGTTGCCGCCGCCGTCGCGGATGTCGCGTGCGTCCTGGAACACCGCGTCCTCGCCCTTCGACGCGCCGCCCGAGAAGACGTTGATGCGACGCCCGGCGAAGCTCGACTGAACGACGTGCTTCACGCGGTCCGACTGCTTCGACCAGTCGGTGTTCGCGTAGAGGGGCTTGGCTTCCTTCTGTTCGATATGCGCGGTCGGCAGCTTGGTCTTGATGATGTGCGCGCCGAGCAGCGCCGCCATGTGCGCAGCATAGGCACCGACGTCCAAAGCGAGTTCGCCGTCCTTCGTCAGCTCGCCACCGCGCGGATACGACCAGATCACCGTCGCGATGCCAACCGACTTGGCCTCTTCGCTGAGCTCGCGGATTTCCTCGACGAGATCGAAGAACTGGTCCGCACCCGGATAGATCGTAAAGCCGATCGCCGCGGACCCCAGCCGCACGGCGTCCGACACGGTCGCGGTCACCGCTTGGTCGATCGAGGTCGCCCAGCTGTTCGAGCTGTTGCACTTCAGGATCGTCGGGATCTGCCCAGCAAACGTGTCCGCACCGGCTTCGAGCATCCCGAGCGGTGCTGCATAAGCGCTGAGGCCGGCGTCGATCGCGAGCTGGTAATGGTAATGCGGGTCGTAGGCCGCCGGGTTGACCGAAAAGCTGCGCGCGGGGCCATGCTCGAAGCCTTGGTCGACGGGCAGGATCACCAGCTTGCCGGTGCCGCCGAGCTTACCCTGCATCAGGATGCGAGCGAGGTTGGCCTTCACCGCCGAACTGGTCGCTTCATACTTGTCGAGAATGTCTTTTACGGCGGGCGTGATCGTCGAGGTCATGGCAAATCCTGTCTAGAGTTGGAGCCAACGGCGCAGCGCGTCGTCGACCCGGGTCATGGTGGTGATGGGTATCGTACCTATGATTGCGACAATCTCGTTGCGCTGGAGCATATCAAGCTTGTCGACCTGAATCTCGCTGTCACGAACAAGGCCGGTCTCGGGAGACGCATCGAGCGGCACGCGAAATAGATTTATACCGCTGATGACACTTGTCAAAGGGCACAGGGAAATCGTTGCATGATCGGCAAATAGGTCAGACTGAACGACAAGAAACGGGCGGGGTTTTCGGGAGAAATCGCCCTTCCCCGCCCCGACTACGATCATACCACGTAAGAATTTCATGCAGGGCGCACTGCGAGCAGGGCATCCCAGTCTTCATCCCGGACCTGACTGTCCTGCAGCGCGGCAGCGAGGGACTGCCGCTTCGCCTCAGCCAAAAACGCTTCGTCATGCCGCTCGACATAGCGACGCACGGCTTCACGCGCGATGTCGCTCTTGCTACGCCCCTGGGTGCGCGCAACTGCTGCAAGTCGATCTTCGAGTTCGCTATCGAGCCTGACGCCGAGCACCGGAACCTCCGTTTAACATGTTAAACATAGGCCGGTGCGGCGCTTCGATCAACCCCGCCCGGTACTCACGCCATCGCGATTGACGCACGATCAACGAGTGCGGAACGCCCTGGAAACAGGGGGACGCAATAATGAAGCCGACCATTCGCTGTATGATTGCGGGTGCGCTGTTGATGACGGCATCCATGGCGATGGCCGGGATCAAGGTTGGAGAGAAAGCGCCGGCCTTCGAACTCACCTTGATCGATGGCAGCAAGGTTCGCAGCGCGGACCTTCGCGGTCAGGTCGTCGTTCTGAATTTTTGGGCGACATGGTGCGGGCCATGCAAGGCGGAACTGCCGTTGCTCGACACCTACTACCGTCTCCGTAAGGCCAACGGACTGCGCGTGTTCGCGGTCGCGACGGAGGACTCACTCCCAGCGTATAAGCTGAAGCCCCTGTTCGCCGCGATGGCGATACCGTCAGCGCGGCGGATCAAGGGGGCGTTCGGCGTAATGGGCGGGCTGCCGACCAACTACGTCATCGATCGCGCCGGCGTCGTCCGCTATGCGAAGGGGGGCGCGTTCGACCTCGACGATTTGAACAGCGTGCTGGTGCCGATGCTGCGAGAACCGGCACCCGCTTTTTAACGGGTCAGCGCCGCGACGCCCGGAAGGTCCTTGCCTTCCATCCATTCGAGGAACGCGCCACCTGCGGTCGAGACGAAGGTGAACGCGTCGGCGACGCCGGCGTGGTTGAGCGCCGCGACCGTATCACCGCCGCCTGCGACCGAGACGAGCGAACCGCCCTCGGTCAGTGCGGCCGCGGTCTTGGCCAGTGCAACGGTGGCGGTGTCGAACGGCGGGGTCTCGAACGCGCCGAGCGGACCGTTCCAAACCAGCGTGCGGCAATTCTTGAGCACGTCGCCGAGCGACTCGACCGCGGCAGGGCCGACATCGAGAATCATCTCGTCTGCGGCGACTTCGTGGACGTTGACGGTGCGCGTGGCGGGGTTCGGCTTGAACTCCCTCGCGACCACCACGTCGTATGGCAGGTGGACGGTGCAGTTGGCCTTGTCGGCGGCTTCCATAATCTGTTCGCAAACGCTTGCAAGCTCATGCTCGCACAGGCTTTTGCCCACGTCGACGCCGCGTGCCGCGAGGAATGTGTTGGCCATGCCGCCGCCGATGATCAGATGATCCACGCGGGTGACAAGATGCCGCAGCACGTCGAGCTTGGACGACACCTTGGCGCCGCCGACCACAGCGGCAACCGGATGCTCGGATGCGCCGAGCGCCTTCTGGAGCGCATCGAGTTCGGCCTCCATCGCGCGGCCGGCAAAGGCTGGTAGGACGTGCGCCAGCCCCTCGGTCGACGCGTGCGCCCGGTGCGCGGCGGAGAAGGCATCGTTGACGTAGAGATCGCCCAGGCTGGCAAAGCGCTGGACCACAGCCGGATCGTTGGTCTCTTCACCGCCAAAGAACCGGGTGTTCTCCAGCACCGCGATATCGCCGGGTCGCAGCATCGCGACAGCGGCATCCGCACCCTCCCAGTCCACATAGCGGACTTCGCGGCCGAGCACGTCGCTGTACGGCTTGACGACCTGCGAGAGCGAGAACTCCGGGCTCGGCACGCCCTTGGGGCGGCCGAAATGCGCAAGGACGAGGACGATCGCGCCCTTGTCGGCCAGTTCGCCGACGGTCGCGACGGTCGCGCGAAGGCGGGTATCGTCGGTCACGTGCCCCTCGGCCATCGGCACGTTCAGGTCTTCGCGGACGAGCACGCGCTTGCCCTGAACATCACCCATATCGTCGAGCGTCTTGAATGGCTTGGTCATGGTTCTTCGATCCTGATCTCATCACCGACGGCGATGCTGCCGCCCATCAAAACTCGGGTACAGGCCCCGCCCCGCCAATCCGGCGTCAGCGCGGCAAACAGTCCCGGCGCCAACGCGTCCATGCGGTCGCACGGATCGGTGTGGCGCGTAACCTCCAGCACGACGTCAGCGCCGATGCGCAGCCGCGTGCCAGGTATCTGGGGAAGGTCGAAGCTGTCGACCAGCAGATTGGCGCGGCGTTCGTACCAAGGAATATCGCGGCCGACCTCGGCCATCGCCGCGTCCCAGTCGCCGCGTTCGAGTAACGTGACCTGCCGACGCCCCTTGCCGCCGGGCTTCACATAGCCGCGGAAATCGCCGTGCAGCCCGCCTTCGATGGTGATCCCGACATGGTCGATGACCTCCATCGGCGCCTTGGCGCGGGAATGGCGGGCAATCCCGGCGATCCTGCCTACCATCCTGAAGGCCTGAGCCACCGCCCCCTCCCCGTTCGTGTCGAGCGCAGTCGAGACACCATCTGTCACGCGACACGACTTCTCGACGGAGCTCGAAGCGGACGGAAGAGGGGGTGCATAGATCGCAGGCTTAGATGAACTTCGCCATCGCGGTCGCGGTATCGACCATGCGGTTCGAAAAGCCCCACTCGTTGTCGTACCAGCTGACGACACGGACCAGCTTGCCGTCGATCACAGCCGTCTCCAGGCTGTCGATCGTCGACGATGCCGGGGTATGCTGGAGATCGATCGAGACGAGCGGTTCGTCCGACCAATCAAGCACGCCGACCAGCGGCCCGCTCTCGGACGCCGCCTTCAGCACTGCGTTTACCTCTTCGCGCGTCGTGTCACGCGACGGGGTGAAGGTCAGGTCGATCAGCGAAACGTCCGGCACCGGCACGCGGATCGCCGAACCATCGAGCTTGCCCTTGAGCTCCGGCAGCACTTCGGCGACCGCACGAGCGGCACCCGTGGTGGTCGGGATCATCGACATCGCCGCAGCACGCGCGCGACGCAGGTCGGGGTGGATCTGGTCGAGGATCTTCTGGTCGTTGGTATACGCGTGGATCGTCGTCATCAGGCCGCGCTCGATACCGATCGCATCGTTCAGCACCTTCGCGACCGGCGCGAGGCAGTTGGTGGTGCACGACGCGTTCGAGACGATCGTGTGCTCGGCGGTCAGCTTGTCGTGGTTGACACCGTAGACGACGGTCAGGTCGACATTCTTGCCCGGCGCCGAAATCAGCACCTTCTTGGCACCCGCATCGAGATGCTTCTGGCAGCTTGACTTGTCGGTGAAGAATCCGGTGCATTCGAGCACGATATCAACGCCCAGCTCGGCGTGCGGCAGGTTGGCCGGGTCACGCTCGGCGGTGACGCGGATGCGCTTGCCGTCGACGACCAGCTCGTTGCCCTCGGCCGAGACCTCGCCCGGATACTTGCCGTGGACGCTATCGCGCTTGAACAGCCAGGCGTTCGACTTCGCATCGCCGAGATCGTTGATCGCGACGAGTTCGAGTGCGCCGTTCGACTGTTCGAGTACCGCGCGGGCGACGAGACGGCCGATGCGCCCGAAACCGTTGATCGCAACCTTGACCGTCATTGCTGTTTCTCCGCTACGCCCGCGAGTCCGTTCCGGGCGCGCAGCCTTTGCGGGGCGGTGGGGCGCCCTGTCAACACCGTGGATCGCCGATCGCGGCGGCGAAACCGGCTTGTCGCGTCCCCCGGCCATGCTATCTCGTTAAGTATGTCAGACACAATTACCGACGCGCCTATTTCCGTCGATGGGCCGGATGCGCCCTCGGCCGTCGATCGGATCGATGCCGCCATCGCACGGATCGAATCCGCCATTGCCGCCCGCACCGAAGCCGGCGACGCACTTGCCAAGCGCCATGCAGCCCTCAAGGCGCGGATGGCCGAGGCCGTCGCCGCGCTCGACGACGTCATTACGCGCGGGAGCCCCAACTGATGGCACAGGTCATGCTCGATATCGGCGGCCGTCCACATGCGGTGGCGTGCCGCGATGGGGAGGAATCCCGAGTTCGCCTGCTGGGTGCGATGGTCGCCGAGCGCTGGGCGACCGCGGATCGTGCCGCAGGCGGCCTCAGTGCCGAACGTGCGATGCTGTTCGTCGCGCTAATGCTTGCCGACGACCTCGACGAAGCCGCGCACCGCCCGCCCGAAGGCTCGGCGGTCAGCGAGATCGCACTCACCCGGATCGCCGATCGTCTCGAAGGGCTTGCGGAAGCCCTTGAGCTTAGCCCCCCGAACGCCTAGATTGGGCGTGGCGGGTTCTGCCCGGTACGAGCCTTTATTATCCCTGAGGCTATTCATCATCCATAGGGGGCTGTCCCTGTTAGGATCCTGGTCCGAAGCATATGGCCCCCACCTGACGTACCGTGCGTCAGTGGATAACCCGGCACACGGCCATGGTGGGCCCGCCACACCACCATCCTGTGAGAGTGCGCGCGCATGACCGACACGAGCGCGCGCGTAAATGATAAAAGCGCGCTGAGGGCCGCCCTTCGCGCCGCCCGAGAAACCTGCGCCCCCGTCGAGATCGCCGTCCCTTCCGCGTTTCATGAACGCCTGAAACCGGGATTGACGGTCGCCTCCTACGTCCCTTTCGGCGGAGAGGCGGATCCATCCCCGTTCGCGCGCGCTGCCGTCGACGCAGGGTGCGTGATCGCCCTGCCCCATGTGGTACGGCGTTCGCTCCCAATGCGGTTTCTCGCCTGGGCGACCGAAGCCGCGTTGATCGCCGGACCGTTCGGGTTGCATCAGCCCGCCGAAGATGCGGCCGAGCGGGAACCCGACATCATCCTGACCCCGCTCGTCGGCTTCGATCGCAGCGGCAACCGGATCGGCCAGGGCGCGGGTTATTACGACCGTGCATTCCTTGCGCACCCGAACGCCTGGCGCGTCGGGGTTGCGTTGTCGGTGCAGGAGGTCGAGACATTGACCCCAGACCCGTGGGACGTCCCACTCCACGCCATCGCCACCGAACTCGAATGGATCACGCCATGACACCGACCTGGCGCAAACCCGTCGGAATGCTCGGCATCCTTCTCCTGATCCTGGTATGGTGCGTGGCGATCGTGAGCCTTTCGAACATCGTCGGCAGCTGGCACTGGCTGGGGCAGCTGGTGTTCTACCTGTTCACCGGCCTGATCTGGATCGCGCCGCTGAAGCCAATGCTGCGCTGGATGGAGGTTGGGCGGTAAAAATCCTCTCCCGTTCGTCCTGAGTAGCCGTCGAGTAGTCGTCGCAGGCGGTGTATCGAGACGGCGTATCGAAGGACAGGTTGGCGCGCGGAACTCATGCTTCGATACGAGCCCTCGATACGCTTCTTACGAAGCTACTCGGTCTCGACTCAGCACCAACGGTAAGAGTTGGATGATCCTGACCTCGGAGGCAGGACGAAGTGCTTGCAGCACCTATTTTTGAAGGATCTCGGCCACCCCATAGGGTGGCGCGAGTGACGGGACTCGAACCCGCGACCTCCGGCGTGACAGGCCGGCGCTCTAACCAACTGAGCTACACCCGCATTCCCAATGACGAACACCCGTGCCGCGAAGGACACATCGGAAGGCTCGTCAAAACCTTAAACACTATCTCGAACCATCTACCCGGTAAGGGCAAACGATGGCGCGAGTGACGGGACTCGAACCCGCGACCTCCGGCGTGACAGGCCGGCGCTCTAACCAACTGAGCTACACCCGCTGAAACAGCGTGGAGGCGGCAACTAGGCGAGGGTTCGAATACCGTCAACCCCCATTCAGCCGCCCGTTTCAGCCCCCCGTTTCGCGTTGCGTCTCGGGCGGGTCGCCGGGGCGACTATTTCGCCCGGCCTTGGGCTGGACCAGGGTGCCGTGCTCGAACAGGAAGCCGGCGATATCGGGCTTGCCAGCGGCCTTGACGATCGTCTGGATGATGATCAGCAGCGGGACCGCGAGCAACGCTCCTGACGTGCCCCACACCCATCCCCAGAAGCTCAGCGAGATGAGGATCAGCAACGGGCTGATCGTGAGCCGGTGCCCGACGACGAACGGCGTGATCGCATTCGCCTCGACCAAGTGCAGTCCGTACATCAGCGCAGGCGGCAGCATCGCCATCCAGATGTCCGAGAACGTCATCAGCCCGCCCAGCCCAAGCAGGAACGCGCCGATCACCGGCCCGAAATACGGGATGTAATTGAGCAACGCGACGATCCCGCCCCACATCGCTGGATACGGCATGCCGATGAACCACAGTGCGACCCCGGTGACGATCCCCAGCACGATGTTGATCAGCGTGATCGTGCCGAGATACGCGGAGACATCGTCGACGATGTCCTGGATTACGCGCGCCGTCGCCATCGCGCCGTCGAAGCTCGTCCGCCCGGTGATCGTCTGGCGCCGCATCCGCGTCCAGCCCGACAGGAAGAAGAACACGATCAGCACGCCGAACAGGAATTGGACGATGACGGCAGGCGCCGAAGTCGCGGCGAGTTCGAGGATCGATCCCGGTGCGGCAACGCCCGCGGTCGCCGGCTGCTTGATCGGCGTCGACGCGACCTGCCGCAGCGTCTTGTTCACGTATTTCTCTAGGCTCGAATACAGGTCGAGCAGTGGCGCGAGGTTGCTCTGGATCCGGTCCAACCGCGTCGGCAACAACCGGAAGAAATCGGTCGCGGGCACGAGGATCGCGGCGATCGCGATGTTCGCTGCGATCAGGAACACGAGTATGCAGAGAATCGCGGCAAGCGGCGACGGTACGTGACGCCGCTCGAGCCACTCCAGTACGGGCACGAGCGCGACCGAGATCACGAGCGCGATGGTGAGCGGCAAGAAGAACTCGGCCCCCGATTTCAGCGCGAACGGGGTGGCGAGGATCAGCCCGACAGCGGCCGTCAGCGTCAAGGCCGCCAGCAATCGATCGCGACGCTGCGCGATCCGCATCGCATCCTCGACCCCGACCGCGATCGGCAATCCAAATGCACTTTCAGGCGGCGGGCCTTCCGCAACGATGCCATCCCCGCCCCCCGGCTGGCGCGTTTCCTGGCGAAGACCCTCGTCCGTCATGGCATTTTCCTTTGCCACCCCCATCCCGTAATCGCGGTCGGCATTCAAGCCGGGCGGGGGCGGCACGCGCAATCTATTTCGTAGAAAATCGCGTTGACGCTGAGCAGTCGCGAAGACGAAGGCGCGGTCGGATGGACTGGTACGCACCCAAACCCTTCATCCTGACGAAAGTCAGAATCAAAAGCCGCAAAGGACGCACTAGGGTACCCTGGATCCTGACTTTCGTCAGGATGACGCAGAGTTGCAGACGATCGAACCTAAACCGTCACTCCGACCCGATCCTCGAACAGCACCTGCAGATCCTTCTTCAGGATCTTCCCGTTCGCGTTACGCGGCAACGTCTCATGCACGAAGCGCACCGCGACCGGCGTCTTGAACGCCGCCAGATGCTGCCGGACCCAGCCCTGCAACTCCGCCTCGGTCGTCACCGCACCCGGCGCCAGATGCACCACCGCCGCCGGCTCCTCGCCGAGAATCCGGTGCGGGATGCCGATCAACGCCGCGTCGGTCACCGCCGGGTGCGCGTAGAGGACGTTCTCGACCTCGCTCGAATAGATGTTCTCGCCGCCGCGGATGATCATGTCCTTGGCCCGGTCGACGATGTAGCAGAATCCCTCGTCGTCCAGCCTGGCCAGGTCACCGGTCCGCACCCAGCCATCGACGAACGTCGCGGCGGTCGCGTCGGGCTTGTTCCAGTATCCCTTCACGATCATCGGCCCGCGCGCCCAGAGTTCCCCGACCTCGCCCGTCGGCAGCTCGGTCACGCCATCGTCCGCGACGATCTTCAGATCGGCGGCGGCGACCGGCGGGCCAGCGCTGTCGGGCCGGTTGAGATAATCCTCGGCCCCGTGATGCGTCACGGTCGCCATCGTCTCCGTCATGCCCCAGCCATTGCCGGGCATCGCCCCGAACTCGGCGTAAATGCGCTTCACCAGCTCGGGTGCCGCTGGCGCGCCGCCATAGGCGATCGATTCGAGCGACGAGAGATCGTATTTCTCGCGGTCGGGATGCTCGAGCAGCTGCCATGCGATCGTTGGCACGCCGCCGGTGACGTTCACCTTCTCGCGCTCGATGATCTCCATCGCGCGGATCGTGTCCCATTTCCGCATGAATATCATCGTGCTGCCAGTCGCGATCACGCCCATCATCCCCGCCGAGCAGGCGGTGACGTGGAACAGCGGAATCACGGTCAACGTCACGCGCGGCGTCGGTTCCGGCGGTGCCTCGCCACGCCGCAGGAAGGAGCGCGCCGACGAATAGCCGCCGGACATGATGTTCGACATCATGTTGCGGTGCGTGCCGAGTGCCCCCTTGGGCGCGCCGGTGGTGCCGCTGGTGTAGAAGATCGTCGCATCGTCGTCGGGTGCGATCGTCGCTTCGGGGAGGCCTACATCGGGTAGCGCAGCCCAGTCGTGCGGGGTGCCGATCACGTCCTCCAGCCGCGTCACGATCCCCGTCAGCGGCTCCGCGGCGCGCGCGACGAACACGTGCTCCAGCGCCGGCAGCGTCGCATAGGCCGCCTCCAGTCGGTGATGCCGCTCGTCGTCGGTGATCAGCACGCGCGCCCCCGAATCGGCTAAGCCGTATTCCATCTCCGCGCCGGTCCACCACGCATTGAGCGGCACCATGATCGCGCCGATGCTCGCACCCGCAAAGAACGCAACCGGCCATTCGGGCAGGTTGCGCATTGCCAGCGCGACGCGGTCGCCGGGGCCGATCCCCATCTCGCGCAACCGGTGCGCCAGCACCGCGATCGCACGAAAGTTCGCCTCGTAGGTGACGCGCTCGTCCTCATACGCCGTGAAGACCCTGTCGCCATGCGCGCGCGACGCCTCGGCCAGCCAGCGCAACGACGGCGGCGCGTTCTTCCAGATGCGCGTCTCGATGCCGTCGATCGTCAGCATCTCCATCTCGAACTTCGCGCCGGGCGCGGTCAGCATTCGCTCGGCATCGGCGAGCGACATCGCCGGCCAGGAGGGATCGAGTGCGATGATCGGTTCGCTTGCCAAGACCGGTTGACTCCAGAGTTGAATTTCGGGTTTGGCTTATCGCCTGTTCGAAGACAGGTTATAGTTGATTCCCGCCGCACTCAAGGCAATAGAGGCACCAAGTTCGAACTAGGGGTATGGAGCGGGTCATGACACGGACGGTCGAATCGTGAAAATCGCTGAACCTGCCGCGCACGGCTTCGAGGCGAACCGGTTGGCGGCGATCGATACGCTGCTCCGGACGCGCTACATCGATTCGGGCAAGCTGCCGAACGCGCAATTGCTGATCGCGCGTGACGGCGAGATCGTCCATTTCTCGAACGCGGGCGCGGCGCGCGAAGGCGGCAAGGCGATAGACGAGGGATCGCTGTTCCGGATCGCGTCGATGACCAAGCCGATCACCTCGGTCGCGTTCATGATGCTGGTCGAGCAGGGCCTCGTCGCGGTCGATACGCCAGTCCACCACGTGCTGCCCGAGTTCAAGGATATCGGCGTCTATGACGGCGGCGGTGGCGGCGTGCCGTTCGTGACCAAGCCGACGGCCGAGCCGATGCGGATGGTCGACCTGCTCCGGCATACCTCGGGGCTGACGTATAGCTTCCAGAACCGGTCGAACGTCGATGCCGCCTACCGCGAGGGTAAGATCGAGGGCTGGCATGGCGGATATGATCTCGACGGGTTCATCGGCGCGCTGGCGAAGATCCCGCTCGAATTCTCGCCCGGCACCGCGTGGAATTACTCGGTCGCGACCGACGTGCTCGGCGCGGTCGTGCAGCGCGTGTCGGGCCTGCCGCTCGACCAGTTCTTCCGGGAGCGCATCTTCGCGCCGCTCAAGATGGACGACACCTTCTTCCAGGTTCCCGCCGACAAGCTCGACCGGTTGACCGACTGCTACACGCTGGCGCCGGGCAAGGGCCGCGTGATGTACGATCGTGGGGCCGAGAGCGCATGGAGCCGGCAGCCGAAGCTCGTTTCCGGCGGCGGCGGGCTCGTCTCGACCGCGCTCGATTACCACCGATTCAACACGATGCTGCTGAACGGTGGCGAACTGGACGGCGCACGTATCCTAGGCCGCAAGACGCTCGATCTGATGACGCAGAACCACCTGCCCGGAAAATCCGATCTCGCGGCGATGTCGAAGTCGCTGTTCAGCGAGGCATCGAACGCCGGTACCGGCTTCGGGCTCGGGTTCGCGATCACCGACGACGTCGCGAAGACGATGGTGCCGGGGTCGAAGGGCGAATTCTACTGGGGCGGGATGTTCTCGACAGCGTTCTTCGTCGACCCCGTCGAGCGCCTGTCGATGGTGTTCATGACGCAGCTTTCGCCGAGCAGTTTCTATCCCATCCGCCGCGAACTGAAGACGATGATCTACGCGGCGATGACCTGATCCCCCAACGGCCGTCATCCCGGCGGACGCCGGGACCCAGGGCCGCACGCACACCGAATTTGGCTCTGGGTCCCGGCGTTCGCCGGGATGACGGGGCCGGCACCAGGAGACTAGAATGACCAGCCCGATCCGCACCGAACGCCATGACGACGTGCTCGTCATCATCTCGAACAATCCCCCCGTCAACGCGCTCGGCGCCGCGGTCCGCCAAGGCCTCGAAGCGGCGATCAAGGACGGCGTGAACGACGATAGCATCACGGCGATGGTGATCCGCTGCGACGGGCGCACGTTCTTCGCGGGCGCCGACATCACCGAGTTCGGCAAGGAGATGGTCGAGCCCGGCCTGCCGACCGTCGTCGACATGATCGAAGCCTCGTCGAAGCCCGTCGTCGCGGCGATCCACGGCACCGCGCTCGGCGGCGGCTGCGAAGTGACGCTCGGCTGTCATTACCGCATTGCTGTTCCTTCGGCGAAGATCGGTACGCCCGAGGTGAAGCTCGGTCTGCTGCCCGGCGCCGGCGGCACGCAGCGTATTCCGCGGATCGCCGGCGTGAAGCTCGCGGTGGAGATGACCGCTAAGGGCGATCCGATCTCGGCGAAGAAGGCGCTCGACGCTGGCCTGATCGACAAGATCGTCGGTGAAGACAGCCTTGAGGCCGATGCCGTCGCCTTCGCGCGAGAGATCGCGACGAAGCGCCCCCTCCCCCGTGCGTCCGAAAAGACGGCGCAGGCCGATCCGGATGCCGTGGCTGCGTTCAAGAAGGAGAACGCCCGTCGTTTCCGTAACTTCGACGCGCCGGCCGCGAACATCGCCTGCGTCGAGAAGGCCGCCGACGGTTCGAGCTTCGAAGAGGGCATCGCGTTCGAACGCCAGGCATTCATGAAGCTCATGACCGGCGTGCAGTCGGCAGCCCAGCGCCACATCTTCTTCGCCGAGCGCCAGGCGGCCAAGATCGACGACGTCCCCGCCGACACTAAGCTCCGCGAGATCAAGCGCGTCGGGGTGATCGGCGCGGGCACGATGGGCGGCGGCATCTCGATGAACTTCCTGTCCGCAGGCATCCCCGTGACGATCGTCGAGATGCAGCAGGACGCGCTCGACCGCGGCACCGGCGTCGTGCGCAAGAATTACGAGGCGACCGCCGCGAAGGGTCGGATGAAGCCCGAGCAGGTCGAGCAGGCGATGGGCGCGCTGAAGCCGACTCTGGACTTCGCCGATCTGGCGGAATGCGACCTGATCATCGAGGCGGTGTACGAGACGATGGAGGTGAAGAAGGAGATCTTCACCAAGCTCGACGCGATCGCCAAGCCGGGCGCGATCCTGGCGTCGAACACCTCGTATCTGGATATCGACGCGATCGCGGCGTGCACCAAGCGGCCCCAGGACGTGGTCGGGATGCACTTCTTCTCGCCCGCCAACGTGATGAAATTGCTCGAGGTCGTACGCGGCGACAAGACCGCGGACGACGTGCTGGCGACCGTCATGGCGCTCGCTAAGAAGATCAAGAAGGTCGCCGTGGTGGCGGGCGTCACCTACGGGTTCATCGGTAACCGCATGCTGATGCCGCGGCAGGTCGAGGCGACCAAGCTGCTGCTGGAAGGTGCGAGCCCGGAGCAGATCGACAAGGTCCATGTCGCGTTCGGGATGCCGATGGGGCCGTTCCAGATGAGCGATCTGGCAGGCGTCGACATCGGCTGGCACCGCGACCCGAGCCGGATCGAGAACATCCGCGATGCGCTGGCGGCGGAGAATCGCTGGGGCCAGAAGACCAAGGCGGGCTTTTATGATTACGACGAGAAGCGGACGCCGTCGAACTCGGCACGGGTAACGGAGATCATCGACGACTTCCGCAAGAAGTCGGGCGTGACGCCGCGCGAGATCAGCGACGAGGAGATCGTCGTGCGGACGCTCTACACTATGGTCAACGAAGGCGCGCTGATCCTCGAAGAGGGCAAGGCACAGCGCGCGTCGGACGTCGATGTGGTGTGGATCTATGGGTATGGCTGGCCGGTGTATCGTGGCGGACCGATGTTCTGGGCGCAGTCCGAGGGGTTGCCGAAGGTCGTCGCGGGGCTGGAGAAATACGGGTTCCCGGTGGCGAAGTCGCTGAAGGACGCGGCGGCATCGGGCGGTCGGCTGAAGTGATCGATCGCGGTCGTTTCTTGCCGGTAGTCGATCGCTGATGGAGCGGTCTGCGCTTCAGACGGCGGCGGCGATCCGTGCGGGCGAGACGACCGCGCTCGCCGAGTGCGAGGCGGCGATCGCGCGGATCGAGGCGCGCGACGGTGCGATAAACGCCGTCGTCGTGCGGGATTTCGTGCGGGCGCGTGAGGCGGCGCGGGCGCTCGATGCGGAGGGTGCGGACGATCGCCCGCTGTTCGGCGTGCCGATGACGGTGAAGGAGTCGTTCGACGTCGCCGGCCTGCCGACCAGCTGGGGCGTCGGCGTCCACCGTGACAACATCGTCGACCGCGATGCCGTGGCCGTGACCCGGCTGAAGGCGGCGGGCGCGGTGATCCTCGGCAAGACCAACGTACCGGTGCGGTTGAGCGACTGGCAGGCGGAGAACCCGATCCATGGCCGGACGAATCATCCCATCGATCCGACGCTGACGCCCGGCGGATCGTCGGGCGGCGCCGCGGCGGCGCTCGCGTCGGGCATGGTACCGCTCGAGCTCGGCTCCGATATCGGCGGCTCGATCCGCGTGCCGGCCGCGTTCTGTGGCGTCTGGGGGCACAAGCCGACCTATGGCGCCTTGTCCGATCTCGGCCACCGCGTGCCCGGCACCGATGGGGCGAGCGCGGTTCTCGGCGTGATCGGACCGCTCGCGCGCAATCCCGAGGATCTGGCCGTTGCGCTCGACATCCTCGCCGACATCCCCTTGCCGCGCGCGACCGTCGACTTAGCCCAACCACGCGTCCTGCTGCTCACCGCGCATCCCTCGGCACGCGTCGATTCGTCGATCGTCGGCGCGATCGGGCGCGTCGGTGAAGCCCTCGCCGCGGCCGGCGCCATCATTTCAAGCGTACCCCCGCCGATCGACCTCGCCGCGCAGCATGCCGACTATATGCGGATGCTCGGCATCGCGATGACCCGCGGCGGACCCGCGCGCGACGGCAAGGTCGCGACGCTGTCGCACTGGTTCGACCTGCTCGACTCGCAGGCGCGGATGCAACGCGCATGGGGCGCGCTGTTCGAGCGGTTCGACGCGGTGATCGCGCCGGCGAGCGGCGTGAACGCCTTCCCGCACATCGCCGAGCGCAACGTCGCGCGCCGCACGCTGTCGATCGACGGCGAGGATACCCCGTTCGGCGTCCAGTTCGCCTGGGCCGGTCTCGCCACCTTCCCCAATCTGCCCGCGACCAGCGTGCCCGTCGGGATCGACCCGCGCGGCCTGCCGATCGGCGTGCAGGTCATCACCAACCGTTACCGCGACCACGACGCGATCGCCGTCGCCGCGCGGTGCAATCGACTAAGCAGGAGCTGATCCGATGTCCGACCTCGATACTTTCCGGTCCGAAACGCGTGCGTGGCTCGCGGAGAACTGCCCGCCCGAGATGCGCAAGCCGGTGCGCTCGGAGGACGACGTCTGCTGGGGTGGACGCGAGTTCAAGCCTTCGAGTCCTGCGCAGAAGGAGTGGCTCGACAAGATGGCGGCCAAGGGCTGGACCGTGCCCGACTGGCCCAAGGCCTATGGCGGCGGTGGCCTGTCGCCTGCGGAGACGAAGATCCTGCGTGAAGAGATGGCGGCAATAAAGGCGCGCAACCCGCTCAATTCGTTCGGGATATCGATGCTCGGACCGGCATTGCTCAAATACGGCACCGAGGAGCAGAAGCTCGATCACCTGACCAAGATCGCACGCGGGGAGATCCGCTGGTGCCAGGGGTATTCGGAGCCGAATGCGGGGTCCGACCTTGCCGGGCTCGCGACCTCGGCGGAGGACAAGGGCGACCATTATCTCGTCAACGGGCAGAAGGTGTGGACCTCCTATGCCGACAAGGCCGACTGGATTTTCTGCCTCGTCCGCACCGACAAGACATCGAAGCAGGGCGGGATCAGCTTCGTGCTGTTCGACATGGCCTCGCCCGGCGTGTCGACCAAGCCGATCCTGCTGATCAGCGGCAATTCGCCATTTTGCGAGACGTTCTTCGACAATGTCGAGGTGCCCAAGGTCAACCGCGTCTACGAGGAGAACAAGGGCTGGGACGTCGCGAAATATCTGCTCGGACATGAGCGCGAGATGATCTCGGGGATGGGGTTGGCGTCGAGCGACGGCAACCCGCTGATCGACGGGGCGATCGCGACCGTCGGGCTTGGGCATGACGGACGGCTGGCGGATCCGTTGCTGCGTGCGTCGATCGCGCTGTTCGAGGTGCGGGCGAAGGCGTTCGGGGCGATGTCCGAGCGGTTCATCGACGAGTTGAAGGCGGGCAAGGCGCACCCTGCCCAGCCGAGCATGATGAAATATTACGGGACCGAGCTGAACAAGGGTCGGTACGAATTGATGATGGCGGCGGGCGGGTCGGATGCGCTCGAATGGGACAGCGATCGGTCGCGCGGCGGTGCGATCCCGCGGTCGTGGCTGCGCACCAAGGCGAACTCGATCGAGGGCGGGACGAGCGAGATCCAGCTCAACATCATCGCCAAGCGGATCTTGGAATTGCCTGCCTGACCTTTGACCGTTCTCCCGCAAAAGCGGGAGCCCAGAATCATGAACGCTGCGCGAGGGGCTCCTGGGCCCCCGCCTCCGCGGGGGAACCACAATGCCACTGTATCTAGACGACGACCAGACCGTCCTTCAGGACACCATTCGCGATTTCGTCGCGGAGCACGCGCCGGTCAGCCACATGCGAGCCTTGCGCGATGCCGACGATGCGACCGGCTTCTCGCGCGACCTGTGGAAGCAGTTCGCGGAGATGGGCTTTACCGGCATCCTGATCGGCGAGGACCAGGGCGGGCTGGGGCTCGGCCATGTCGAGGCGGGCGTGGTGCTGGAGGAAATCGGGCGCAACCTGTCCCCCTCCCCGTTCCTCTCCACCGCGGTGGCGGCGGTCGAGGCGCTCAAAGGCACGGGACAGGCCGAGCGCTGGTTTCCCGGCATCATCGCCGGCGAGACCGTGGCCGCGCTCGCGATCGACGAGGGAGCCAAGCACCGAGACACCGTGGCGATGAAGGCTGAACGCTCGTGCAACGGGTTCAAGCTGACCGGCGCCAAGCGGTTCGTCACGCATGGCCACACCGCCGACCTGATCATCGTCGCGGCGCGCACCGCGGGGTCGGACAACGACACGGACGGTGTCACGCTGTTCGTGGTGTCGAAGGGTGCCGCAGGCCTGACCGCGAACGCCGAACGGCTCGCCGACGCTAGCCTTGCTGCTCGGCTAGAGTTCGATGGCGTCGAGGTCGATGCGGACGCGGTGATCGGTGAGGTCGACGCGGGACGTTCACCGCTCGATCGCCTCCTTCGCGCAGGCCGGACTGGGGCATCAGCCGAATTGCTAGGTGTCGGGGCCGGTGCGATGGATATGACGATCGGCTACATGAAGGAGCGCAAGCAGTTCGGGACGCTTATCGGCAGCTTTCAGGCGCTCCAGCACCGCGCTGCGCATCTGTATTCGGAGATGGAGGTGGCGCGCGCCGCTGTCCTCAAGGCACAGCAGTTGCTCGACCAAGGCAGCGACCGCGCGGACGAGGCGGTCTCGGTGGCCAAGGCGATGACCGCGCTGGCGACGACGCTCAGCGTACAGGAGAGCGTGCAGATGCATGGCGGCATCGGCATGACCGACGAATACGACATCGGCTTCTACATGAAGCGCGCGCGGGTGCTGGCGGAGATGTTCGGGGACGCGAACTTCCACGCAGATCGGCTGGCGGTAGCGGCGGGGTATTGACCCGAACCTGTCCCCCCGCGAAGGCGGGGGCCCAGTCTGGGCTCCCGCCTTCGCGGGAGAACAAGGAAGTTAGATGACCGCGGAAACTGCCGACACGTCGCCCGACGCACTCGCCCAGGGCCTCGTCGACCTGCTCGAAATCGAGGAGGTCGATACCGATCTCTATGTCGGCAAGCGCCAGCCTGGCGGTGTTGGTCGCGTGTTCGGCGGCCAGGTAATCGCGCAGGCGCTGCAGGCCGCGCAACGCTCGACCGAGGGCCCCAAGGCCGCGCATTCATTGCACGCCTATTTCATGCGGCCCGGCAACGAGGACTACCCGATCGTCTTTCGCGTCGTCCGCGATTTCGAAGGTCGCAGCTTTGCGACGCGGCGCGTGATCGCGATGCAGAAGGGGCAGCCGATCCTCAACATGGCGGCGTCGTTCCAGACGCCCGAAGAGGGGCTGCATCATCAGCACGCGATGCCCGACGTCCCGCCGCCCGAAGACCTTCGCACCGACCGCGACCTGCGACTTGAGAACATCGACGGCATCCCCGAGAAATTTCGCGCGCACATGCTGCGGTGGCGGCCGATCGAGGTGCGCCCGGTCAACCCGCGTAGCTGGATCGATCCGGCGCCGCAGGAACCGCACTACGCCAACTGGTTCCGCCTCGTCGCCCCGATCGGCGACGACCCGGCGATGCACCGGGCGATCCTGGCCTATGCCTCGGACATGGCGCTGCTCGGCACCGCGTTGCTGCCGCACGGCATGAACTGGATCACGCCCGGCATGCAGACCGCCAGCCTCGACCATTCATTATGGCTGCACGAAGATTTCCGCGCCGACGATTGGCTTCTCTATGCCTGCGATAGCCCATGGTCGGGCCACGCGCGCGGCTTCAACCGCGGCAAGATCTACGCGAGGGATGGCCGCCTGGTTGCCAGCGTCGCGCAGGAGGGCTTGATCCGGATGCGCCAGTAGTTTCGGTTACTTGCGCGCCCAGACCTTCTCGCCGCCGATCCACGTCTCGCTGACCTTGGTCGCGCGCAGGTCGGTCGGCGAGGCGAGCGTAGGGTCCTTGTCGACGACGATGAAGTCCGCGCGCTGGCCCGGCGCCAAAGCACCGAATTGCTTCTCGGCGAACCCGGCATAGGCCGCCGCACCGGTCATCGCCCACCACGCCTGTTCGCGCGTGACGAGTTCCTGCGGTTGCCAGCCACCCTGTGGTTGCCCGTCGGTATCCTCACGCGTGAACGCGGCCGCCCAGGTCGCGAACGGATCGGGCTTCTCGACCGGGAAGTCCGTCCCGAACGCAAGCTTGGCACCGTTCGTCAGCATCGATTTCCACGCATAGGCGCCGACGAGCCGGTTAGGCCCAAGCCGTGCCTCCGCCATCTTCCAGTCGCTGGTCGCGTGCGTCGGCTGCATCGACGCGATCGTGCCGTATCTGCCGAAGCGCGGCAGATCGGTCGGATCGACGATCTGCGCATGCTCGATCCGCCAGCGGCGATCACCGGTGTAGGTATCGCTCTCGACCTGGATCGCATCGAGCACTTCCTGGTTGGCCTTGTCGCCGATCGCGTGGACCGCGACCTGATAGCCATCCATCGCCGCACGGCTCATCTGGTTCTGAAGCTGCGCATCGGTCAGGAAGCCGAGGCCCGATTGCCCCGGTGCGTCCGAATACGGCTTCAGCAGCCACGCGCCGCGCGATCCAAGCGCGCCGTCCGCGTACAGCTTCACACCGCCCATCCGCAGGCGATCGTTATACAACCATGGCGTCGGCCCCTTGCCGCCGATCCGGCTCGCCGTATCGATCCCGAGCGCGTAGCTCATGATGCGAACACGAAGCCCGCCGATATCAGCCATCCGTCGATAGGTCAGCCAGTCGTCGAGCGTGGTGCCCATGTCGGCGACAGCGGTGACGCCGTAGCCGAGCAGGATGCCCTGTGCGGTCAGGAACGCGGCGTCGCGTTCCTTGGGCAGCGGTTGCGGCACGACCTTCTCGATCAACGCCTGCGCGCCATCGACGAACACACCGGCTGGTGCGCCGCCCGTCTTCTCGATCCGTCCGCCCGGTGGAGAGACGGTCGCATTCGTGACGCCGGCTTCGCGCATCGCCTCGCGGTTCGCCCAGCCGGCATGGCCGTCGGCACGCGACAGCCAGATCGGGTGTCCGCCCGATACGGATTCGAGATCGGCGGCGGTCGGGAAGCGACCCAGCCCCCAGACCTCCTGGTTCCAGCCGCGCCCGAGGATCCATTTGCGATCGGGATTGCCCGCGATGTACGCCGCGATCCGAGCTTTCGCTTCGTCGAGCGACTTGGTCATCGACAGATCGAGCGACAGCGCGCCGAAACCGAGTTCGAGGACGTGACCGTGGGCATCGACGAAGCCGGGCAGCACCGTCTTACCGCGCATGTCGACGCGCCAGTCGTAGAGCGGCTTGCCGGCGTTCTTCTTCAATTCCTTGCGGCTCAGCTTGGGCGCTTCCTCGCCGGGCGGCACGAGCCGCGCGACGCGACCGTCCTTGTCGACCAGGATCGCCTTGAAGTGGATCACGCGACCGCCATCGGCGACGGTGATGCCGTTGACGTTATCGACGATACCATCGGCGAGGGCGGGGGTGGACAGCAGCGTGATCGCGGCCGCGGAAACCATCAGACGCATCACTTCGGCAATCTCCGTACCAGCGCGCTCGTATCCTGCCGAGCGCCACCCATTTTTTGCACGTCGGCGTAGAACTGGTCGACCAGCGCGGCGACCGGCAGCACCGCACCGTTGCGCCGCGCCTCGTCGAGCGCGAGGCCGAGATCCTTGCGCATCCAGTCGACCGCGAAGCCGAAGTCGAACTCCTCCTTCGCCATCGTCGGCCAGCGATTGACCATCTGCCAGCTTTGCGCCGCGCCGCCCGAGATCGCCTCGAACACCTTGTCCAGATCGAGTCCCGCATTCTGCGCGAACCGAAGCGACTCGGCGACACCCTGGATCACGCCGGCGATCGCGATCTGGTTGCACATCTTGGTCGTCTGACCCGCGCCCGCGTCGCCGACATGGACCACACGCAAAGCATAGGCCTGCATGAACGGTTCGGCCTTCGTCATCGCCTCGGCCGAGCCGCCGCACATGATCGAGAGCTTGCCGTTCTCCGCGCCAGCCTGTCCGCCCGATACCGGCGCGTCGACTACCAGCGTACGCTCGCCCGCGAGGCGTCGCGCGATCAGGGCCGAGACGGTGGTGTGATCGACGAACACCGCGTCGTCGCGCATCGCCGCGAACGCGCCGTCTTCGCCTAGCGTAACCAAGGCGAGATCGTCGTCGTTGCCGACGCAGGCGAACACCGCGTCCGCATCCTTTGCCGCCGCGGCAGGTGTATTCGCCACCGCCCCACCATGTTTATCGGCCCATGCCAGTGCCTTGGCCTGGGTGCGATTATAGACGGTGACGTCGTGCCCTGCCGTGACGAGGTGCCCCGCCATAGGCGCGCCCATGACGCCGGTTCCGATGAATGCCAGTTTTGCCATAGCATCCGCGCATAAGCGGTGTTTCCCATGCGCGCCAGATGGTCTAGCGGGTCGGACATGGCTACCCACGCTGCCGTAGCGGCACCCACCCTCCCCGTCTCGATCGACGACGTCCGCGTCGCGCATGACCGGATCCGCGACTCGATCGTCCGTACGCCCACGCTGATCAGCAAGACGCTGAGCAATATGACCGGCGCGACGGTGTATCTGAAGTTCGAGAACCTTCAGTTCACCGCAGCCTACAAGGAGCGTGGCGCGCTCAACACGCTGTTGCAGTTGTCGCCGGAAGCGCGCGCGAAGGGTGTGATCGCGGCGTCTGCGGGCAATCACGCGCAGGGCCTTGCCTATCACGCCAACCGGCTCGGCATCCCGACGACGATCGTCATGCCGACCAACACACCGACCGTGAAGGTCATGCAGACCGAGGGCCACGGCGCCAATGTCGTCCTGCACGGCGAGACGTTCGACGCCGCATACGCCCATGCCCGCATTCTCGAAGGCGAGTGCGGCTTCACCTTCGTCCACCCGTTCGACGATCCCCGCGTCATTGCCGGGCAAGGCACCGTCGCGGTCGAGATGCTGGAGGACGTGCCGCAGATCGACACGCTGGTCATCCCGATTGGCGGCGGCGGTCTGATCTCGGGCATGTCGACGGTTGCGCGCGCGACAAGCGAGGCACCGGGCGGCCACCCGATCGAGATCGTCGGTGTGCAAGCCGAGCTGTTCCCGTCAATGTTCAACCGCATCAACGGCACCGACATGCCGTGCGCGGGCGATACGCTGGCCGAGGGCATCGCGGTCAAGGAGCCGGGTGCGATCACATCGAAGATCGTTGCCGAACTGGTCGACGATATCGTGCTGGTCAGCGAGCGTAGCCTCGAGGAATCGGTCAGCCTTTTGCTGCAGATCGAGAAGACCGTGGTCGAGGGCGCAGGCGCCGCCGGGCTCGCGGCTTTGCTGTCGCATCCCGAGCGGTTCGCAGGAAAGACCGTCGGCATCGTCCTTTGCGGCGGCAACATCGATACGCGCTTGCTGGCCAATGTCTTGTTGCGCGATCTGGCCCGTTCTGGCCGCCTCGCGCGGTTGCGGATCCGGTTGCAGGACAAGCCGGGCGCGCTGTTCCACGTCGCGCGCATCTTCGACCAAGAGCGCGTCAACATCATCGAGATCTATCACCAGCGCGTCTTTACGACGTTGCCGGCGAAGGGTCTCATCACCGACATCGAATGCGAGCTGCGCGACCGCGCGCATCTCGATCGACTGGTCGGGGCGTTGCGTGCCGGCGGGTATGAGACATCTACCGTCGAGCTCGCCTGATTTATCGCGTCGGCGTCGTTATTTACGGCGCCGACACACAATCATGGTAAACCTGCTTTTCTGTAGCGTGGGTTACGACCATATGTCGAAAACGCGGCTTCCCCGCCTGCCTGAAGGACATTGGTTCGGTGACTGCGCCTTTTCGTTTTCCGCGCTTCTTCGTCACGAGCCCGTCCCCCTGCCCTTACCTTCCGGGCCGGCAGGAGCGGAAGGTGTTCACCGAGCTGACGGGACCGCATGCCGGTGAATTGAACGACGCGCTTGGCCGGATCGGGTTTCGCCGCAGCCAGGGCGTCGCCTATCGGCCTTCCTGCGCCGGATGCACCGCATGTGTCTCGGTTCGGATCGTCTCAAGCGAGTTCATCCCCAACGCCACGCAACGCAAATTGTTGAAGCGTCATGGCGATATCGAAGTAACTGCGTGCAAGGCCTGGGCGACCGACGAGCAGTTCCAGTTGCTCCGCCGTTATCTGGGGGCACGACACCCCGGCGGCGGCATGGCCGGTATGGACGAGGACGATTATGCCGACATGATCGAGCATTCACCGGTCAATTCGGTGATCGTCGAATACCGCGAACCCAGCATCGACGGCATGCGAGGCGCCCTGCTCGGCGCCTGCCTGACCGATCGCCAGGCGGACGGGCTGTCGATGGTCTACAGCTTCTTCGCAGCCGACGACACGGCACGACCGGGGCTCGGCAACTTCATCATCATGGACCACATCCTCCGCGCGCGCGATGCCGGGCTGCCGTACGTGTATCTGGGCTATTGGGTGAAAGGGTCGCCGCGGATGGAATATAAGACGCGGTATCGGCCGCTGGAGGTGCTGGGGCCGGCGGGGTGGCGGCGGCTGGACGATGCTGATGTGGCGACGACGCCGGCTCGGGTTGCGGCGCTGGTCTGAGTTGTGGCTGAGGTGATTGCCTAGCCTGTTGCCCAACTTAAGCCCCCCCCGGCGAAGGCCGGGGTCCAATTGGGAAACGCTGCTAGTTGAGCGCAGCGCTTCGTTACGACCACCTTACCAATTGGGCCCCGGCCTTCGCCGGGGTGAGGAATCAGCGGAAAATTCGTCACCTCTTGTTCTCCCGCGAATGCAAGAGCCAGGTCTGGGTCCTCCCCTTCAAGAGGAAGTACTCTCAGTCTTCCCGCTGCACCACGACGTCGACGTCGAGTTCCTCGCTACCCTCACCCAATCGCGAGCCTGCCACCGGCGCAGCTCCTGCCGCATCGAGCGCCATAGCAACGCGGACGTAATGCTCCTCAGGCGACATGCCCGTGCACGGATCGAAACCGACCCAGCCCAGCCCGTCGACAAACGCCTCGGCCCAGCCATGCGGCGTCGGCAGATGCACGACCTCGTGATCGTTGTGATGATAGCCCGACACGTACCGTGCCGGCGCGCCGAGCGACCGTGCGGCGACCGCGAACATCTGGGCCATGTCGCGTGGGGTGGCGCTTTCCATGCGGAATGCGGCGGCCGCCGTCCGACCCGGTTCGGGACGCCCGGCATCGAACGCGAACCGCTTGTGGAATGCCCGGTTCAGCCGATGCAATGCGCCGATCCGGTCGCGTGCGCCGTCGGCCGCATTGACCGCGAACTTGGCGATCGCCGTGTCGTGGGCGGTCGCCTCGGTGGACCGGAGGAACAGCGCAGGCGGAAGCGTTTCGTGCACCCCGTGCAGGACGCCGTCCGAATGGCTGGTCAGCACCTCGCCCTTGACGGCGATCTCGATTCCGTCGACCGGACCTTCGGCGTAGAGCATGGTCACTGCGTTGCCGAAGCCGTCGCGACGGGGCCTGAGCCGGGCGTCGCAATCGACGTCGATCCGCCACGACGCTACCGTCTGGTCGTGCGTGTTCTCGGGCGTCAGCCGGAGCATCTGCACCAAGCGCCCCTGCGGCTGCGCGAAGCGGTAGATCGTGTGGTGGTCGATCGACAGCCGCATCAGAGGAACTTGAACTGACGGCCGATCGCGCCGTGCAGCAGCGCGTTCTCGGCGATGAACGCCTGCAGATACTGGTGCAGCCCGGAGGCGATGACCTCGCCCGATCGCGTCTTCGCCATTCGCGACGCACGCATCCGCGCCATCCGATCGGCCTCGCCGTGGTTCCCCGTCCGCTTGGCGAGCAGGTTGAGCACGTCGACCGTTTCTTCCACCGACGCCGCCAGGCTGCGCGGGAGTTCCGCACGCGCGAGCAGCAGGTCGATCACGTCAGCAGGGCGCAGCCCGTCATTGTAGAGCCAACGATAGGCGGTCACCGCGGACACGGTCTGGAGGATCGTCGTCCACTGGTCGCGATCGATCGCGCCGCCGAGCCGTTCGCCCTCGGGCAACAGGATATGATATTTGACGTCGAGCAGCCGCGCGGTGTTGTCCGCGCGCTCGACCGCCTGGCCGAGCCTGATGAACCACGTGGTCTGGTTGCGGAGCATGCGGTGGACGGCCCCTTCGAACCCGCGCGTCTCGTTCTTGACCGCCTCGACAAGGTTCAACTGCGAGGTCGTGCTGCCCGGCGTGGCGCGGTTTTCGAACAGCAGCCATGCGCGGTTGATCGCAGTCCACGCCTCGCGGGTCAGCGCAGTGCGGACCGCCTTGGCGTTGTTGCGCGCCATGTCGAGGCAGCGGACGATCGACCCCGGATGGCTCGAATCAAGCGTCAGGAACCGCACGACGTCGCGCTGCCCGATCTCCACGCCCGTCGCCGCGAAGGCCTCATCGGTTTCAGTGACGGCCAGCGCGGACGCCCAGGCGGCGTCGCCGGAGGGCTGCGACGAGAGCACGTCGAGGCGGACGGTGGCTTCGACCAGCCGGGCAATGAAGTCGGCGCGCTCGAAATAGCGGCCGAGCCAGTAGAGCGAGGATGCGGTGCGCGACAGCATTACGAATTTCCGCCGGACGTCTGGGCACCGAGTGTCTGCGTCATGCCGCCCATCGTCTGGGTCATGCCCCCGGCGTTCATCCGCTGCGACTGGTCAGCCATGAGCACGAAACTGTCCTTGGTGCCGCCGCCCTGGCTGGAATTGACCACGAGCGACCCTTCCTTGAGCGCGACGCGGGTCAAGCCGCCCGGCACGACTTGGACGCCCTTCGAGCCGCTCAGCACGAACGGACGGAAGTCGACGTGGCGTGGGCTGAGTCCGCCCTGCGCCATCGTCGGAACCGTCGACAGCGCGAGCGTGGGCTGCGCGATGTAGCGATGCGGTTCGGCGGTCAGCGCGGCGCGGAAATCCTCGATCTCCTGTTTCGACGCGGTGGGGCCAACGAGCATGCCGTAGCCGCCCGAGCCGTCGACCAGTTTGACGACGACGTCTTCGAGGTTGTCGAGGACGAACTTGAGCGCCTGTGGTTCTCGGCACCGCCACGTCTCGACATTGCGCAGCTTGCACTCGCCGCCGGAGTAGAATTTCACGATGTCGGGCATGTAGCTGTAGATCGCTTTGTCGTCGGCGATGCCGTTGCCCGGCGCGTTCATGATCGCAACGTTGCCGGCTGCGTAGGCTGCGATCAGACCAGGCACACCGAGCGCTGAATCGGGACGGAACACGAGCGGATCGAGATAATCGTCGTCGATCCGGCGATAGATCACGTCGACCTTCACGCGCCCCGCGATCGTTCGCATCCACACGACGTCGTCATCGACCACCAGATCGGCCGCCTCGACGAGCTCGATCCCCATCGAGTCCGCCAGGAAACTGTGCTCGTAATAGGCCGAGTTGTAATGCCCGGGAGTGAGCAGCACACAGGTCGGGTTCGAGCCCGTGCCGTGCGGCGCAACCGACTTCATCGTCTCAAGCAACAGGTCGGGATAGCTGTCGACCGCCGCAACGCGAAACTCGCGGAACAGCTCGGGGCAGAGGCGGAGCATCGCCTCGCGGTTTTCGAGCATGTAGCTGACACCGGAAGGCGTGCGCGCATTATCCTCCAGCACGAAGAAGTCGTCGGGTCCAGTGCGGACGAGATCGATCCCGCAGATGTGCGCCCATACGCCGTGCGGCGGACGGATGCCGGCGATCTCGGGCCGGAACTGGGCGTTGCCGAGCACGAGGTCCTCGGGGAGGATGCCCTCCTTCAGGATACGCCGTTCGCCGTAGATGTCGTCGAGGAACGCGTTGATCGCCTCGACGCGCTGGACCAATCCCTCGGAGAGCCGCGCCCATTCGTCGTGGAGGAACACGCGCGGGACGATGTCAAACGGGATGATCCGCTCAGCCGCCTCGTTCTCGCCGTAGACCGCAAAGGTAATGCCGAGCTGCCGGAACGTCGTCTCGGCCGCTTCCTGACGGCGACGTAGCTCGGCGTCAGGCGTATCCTCGATCCACTTGCACAATGCCGCCAGTTCGGGCCGGGCGGTCGTATCGCCCGGTGTCCCCATGATTTCGTCGAACGCTTGTTTCCCCATCGAAACGGTCAATTCCCCATCAAGCGTTGCGGTTCCATGCTGCAACGCATCGCTGCGCTGCACAAGGGTTGATGTGGCCCGCCACCGCACACGTCCGTCATCCTGACGAATGTCGGGTCCAGGGTCATTGCCGATGACGCTTGGTACTCTGGATCCTGACTTTCGTCAGGACGAGATAGAGGGCCCATCGATGCTACTTAGGCGCCTAGGCTTTCGAGCAGACCTGGGGTGAGGACCTGCGGCAGGACGGTCGGCTTGGCGGCGCCCGGGGCGTAATAGAGGTACAGCGGCACGCCGGCGCGGTTGTGGGCCTGGATGAAGCGGCCCATAACCGGGTCGCCGTCAGTCCAGTCACCGATCAGCGCGGCGACGTTGTGCTTGGCGAAGGCGTCACGGACGCCGGTGGTGTCGATCGCGGCCTTCTCGTTAACCTTGCACGTCAGGCACCAGTCGGCCGTGAAGTACACGAACACCGGACGCTTCTCGGCGCGCACCGAGGCGAGCTTCGCCTCGGTGAACGCCTCGTCGCCGGCGGTCGCGGTCTTGGCCGCCACCGGCGGTGCGCGTGAGATCAACACCGCGCTGCCTACGAACACGACGAGCAGGAGAACCTGCGCGATGATGCCGAACGACTTGCCTTTGCGCTGACGCGAGCCGCCGATCCACAGCACCGCGCCGATCGCCAGCACCGCGACCAGCGCGAGCGTCAGCGTATCCACCCCGGTCTGCCGCCCGAGCACCCAGCCGAGCGCGATCGCGGTCAGGAACATCGGCACGGACAGGATGTGGCGGAACGTCTCCATCCATGCGCCGGGCTTCGGCAGCCACCGCCGCCATGACGGGATGAACCCGATCGCGAGGAACGGGAGCGACAAGCCGATGCCGAGCCCGCCGAACACGGCGAGCGCCGCCGGCCACGGCAGCACCAGCGCCGCGCCAAGCGCTGCGCCCATAAACGGCCCGGTGCACGGCGTCGCGATGAACGCGGCGAGTGCCCCCGTCGCGAACGCACCGCTTGCGCCACTCTCGCCGGCAAAGCGCGGGGTCGGGACCTCGAACAGTCCGGCGAGATTGAACGCGATCGCGGTGCTCAGCAGCAGCAGTGCGACGATCGCGCCGGGATGCTGCAACTGGAACGCCCAGCCGACCGCCGAGCCGCCGGCGCGCAATGCCAGGATCGCGCCGCCGAGACCGAGGCAGACCAGCACGACGCCGGCCGTATAAGCGAGCGCCTCTCCCCGAGCGTCCTTCTCGCTCGCGCCACCGCGTGCGAGGCTGAGCGCTTTGAGACTCAGAATCGGGAAGACGCACGGCATGATATTGAGGATCAGGCCGCCGAGCACTGAGCCGGCGAACGCGATCAGCGCGGTTAGCCATAAGCTCTCGCTGCTCGCGCTCGTCGAGCCGCCGCCGGCCGGATCGGCGACCACACCGGGGCTCGCCTTGACACTGAGCCCCTGCCCATCGCCGATTCGCAGCACGCCCTCGATCGGTCCGCCGGTCTTGGCGTTTGTAGCGACCTTGGTGCTGATCGTGAGCCGGTCGCCGTCGCGCGTGACCGTCTGTGCCGCGCCATTCTCGATCGCGCCGGTTGTGACCGGGAAGAAATACGCCTTGTCGATCTTCGCGCCCGCCGGGAACGGTACCGCGATCCGCATCGTCCCGTTGCTCGCGGCGTACGTCGCGCCGGCATCAAGCGGCTTGGGGATCGCTTGTCGCCAGCCGGCGAACGCCGCCGCCTGCGATGGCGCGCCTTCGCCGATCGTCAGGTCGAGCGACAGTGCCTTCTCTTCGGGTACGCAGATCGTCGCCGAACACACGAGGTAGCTTGTCTTCAGGCGGATCGGGAATTTCGTGCCTACCGCCAGCCCCGCCGGGACCTGGATCGTCACGAGCGGCGCGTACGGCGCTTCGTAGACATAGTTCATCAAGCCCGCGATCAGCAGCGTCGTCGGCACCGGCCATTCAGGCTCTCCCGCCTTCGCGCCCGTCGGCAAGGTCCAGTCGAACGTCGCCGGAAAGCCCGCGTCGCCCGGGTTGCGCCAATAGCCGTGCCAGCCGGTTTCGGGCGTCGTCACAAGCGCGATCGTCAACGGCGTGCCGGCCTTCGGGTGATCGCTTTCGGCGACCAGCTTCATCATCAGATGCTGGCTGGAGCCGTTCAGTGATTCCGCGAGTGCAGGCGCGCTCGCCAGTCCACAGACGGCAAGCAACACCGTCATGAGGACGCAACGTAAACTGCGCATGGCCATCCTTGTTTCGTTCATCGCGCAAAGCCATAGCGGTGACCTTGTCGTATTGCACTTCAAAGCGACGCGCTCGGTTGCGGGCGCAAGCTTGCTAAAGGACTGTTCGTGAAAGCACTTATCGCCGCCCTGCTCCTCACCTCGGCCGCATCGGTATCAGCGCAGACCGCGCCCCGATCCCCCGCAGTGGCGCCGACCACCCCGCCGAAGCTGATCGTCGCGATCTCGGTCGACCAGTTCGCCGCCGACCTGTTCCAGCAATATCGCAATCATTACACCGGCGGCTTCACCCGGCTGCTGAACGGGGCGGTGTTCCCGAGCGGGTATCAGAGCCATGCGGCGACCGAGACGTGCCCCGGCCATTCGACGATCCTGACCGGCATGCGGCCCGCGCATACCGGGATCATCGCCAACAACTGGGTCGACCAGCGCGCGGGACGGCCCGACAAGATCGTCTATTGCTCGGAGGACGAACGCGCGCCGGGTAGCACGCACGAGAGCTACACCGTGTCCGACATGCATCTGAAGGTGCCGACGCTCGGCGAGATGATGAAGGCGCGCGATCCGCGGACGCGCTCGGTGTCGGTCGCGGGGAAGGATCGCGCGGCAGTGATGATGGGCGGCCACAAGGTCGACGAGCTCTGGTGGTGGGACGGCAAGACCTATGTCTCCTACGCTGGCCGCGCGGTGCCGCCGGCGGTGCAGCGCACGCGCGATGCGGTCGCCGCGCTTATCGCCAAGCCGCAGGTAGCGCTCCCGCTGCCCGGTTATTGCGCGGGCGTGAACCATCCGATCGTGATCGCGGGCAAGACGTACGGCCAGGGGCGCTTCGAGCGTGAGGCGGGCGACGCCAAGGGGTTCCGTGTGTCGCCGGCCTCCGACGCCGCTGTGTTCGCAATGGCAGCGGCGCTGGTGCAGGACATGAAGCTCGGCAAGGGACCGCAGACCGACATCATTGATATCGGCGCGTCGGCGACCGACTATATCGGGCACACCTACGGCACGCAGGGGTCCGAGATGTGCATCCAGATGGCGCAACTCGACAAGACGCTGGGCGATTTCTTTGCGGTGATGGACGAGACCGGGGTGGATTACGAGGTCGTGCTGACCGCGGATCACGGCGCGCATGACGCCACGGAACGCCAGCAGCAGCGTGCAATGCCGATGGAGGCGCACATGGACGAGAACGTCCTCGCCAAGCAGGTCGGCACTGTCATCGCCAAGGATTTGGGACTGCCGGGCAGCGTCCTGCTCGGCACCGAGGGCGATGTCTATATCGACGACACGCTCCCGGCGAAAACGCAGGCGAAGGTGCTGGCCGAGGCGCTGCGCCGGTATCGCGCGATGCCGCAGATCGCGGGAGCCTATTCTGCCGCCGAGATCATGGCGATGCCGATGGCGAAGACTCCGCCCGAAACATGGACGCTGATCGAGCGGGCGCGTGCATCGTTTTATCCCGAGCGGTCGGGGCAGATGGTGGTGCTGCTCAAGCCGCGCGTGACGACGATCGTGTCGCCGGCGGGCGGCTATGTCGAGACGCACGGGTCGCCGTGGGATTACGACCGCCGCGTGCCGATCCTGTTCTGGCGCAAGGGCATGACCGGGTTCGAGCAGCCGCTGTCGGTGGAGACGGTGGATATCGTGCCGACGCTGGCGGCGACGATCGGGTTGCCGGTCAGCGGGCTGGACGGGCGGTGTCTCGATCTCGATCCGGGCGCGGCGAGCACTTGCTCTAACTGAGCGCCGAGCCCCGCTAAAAGCGTATTCTCCCGCGGAGGCGGGAGTCCAGTCTGGGCTCCCGCCTTCGCGGGAGAACACGCTTCTGGGTTGTAGCAGTGGTGACGCATCCCGCTCGCCACCCCCCCTTTACCGGGTCTCGAACGCCCGAAGCCCCGCCCCCAACCGGTTTGCGCCGATCGCCAGCTTGTCGTGGCTGAAGTCGATCAGGAACGCCGGGTTGGTCGTGTCACCCGGCGACAGCCGCGCGTCGTTGTTCTCGACACGCAGGCCGGTCGACGGATAGGTCCGCGCCTCCGCCGCGACGACGATCATCCCCGAATGGTTTTCCTTGTCCTTGCCCTGGACGAAGGTGTTGCGCGCGATCAGGCCGGTCGCGCCTTCGGGGAGATCGATCATGTAGTTGGTCTTGTGCCCCGCCGTATCGTCGAAGCTATTGTCGGTGATCGTGACCGTGGGGCTACGCAGCTTGACGTAATGCCCGCCGTTGCCGCGCTCGAACCGTGAATTGGTGACCGAAATGCTGCCCTTGTTGACGAGATAGATCGAATGCGCACAGCTTGGCGACTGGTCGCACTGGCCGAGTCCCGAGAAGGTCGACCGGTCGATCGTGATCCGCTGATTGGTCGGCTGGCCGCCGAGAATCCCTTCCTGGCTGTCGAGGAACATCGAATTCGTGACGGTTAGGTCGCCTGATTCGGTGCGGATGCCGGCACCATTGCCGTCGGACACCCGGTAGCCACGAAACACCAGCCCATCGACGACCGACCCGTTCCCCCGAAGGACGAGCGCCGCCTTGTCTTCGCACGCGACGCTGTCGAAGATCGCCTTGCCGGACTGAACCGCCTTGAACGTGATATGCCCGCCCTGCTGGACCGCGCATTGCCGATAGGTGCCGGGCGCGATCAGGATCGTCGCGGTGCCCATCCGGATCGACGTCACCGCCTCCTGCAGGGTAGCGAACCCCTGCCCGTTGACGGTGAACGGCGCATTGGTCTGTGCCAGCGCCGGAACGGAGAGCAGCGCGAACGCCAGCAACGATCGTTTCATGGAATGTCCTTTTGCGGTCACGATGCGCAGACCAGTGGGGCGGTACGATACGGCGCGAGCCTATCATCGCCCCTCGACCTGCCCAACACCTGCAAGAACATCGCCTGTCCCGCAATGGCGCACGAGACGGGGTCCAGTCCGGTGGCAACCGCGTATTGCCGCTGTCCTACAATCCGCATAATACCGCTACCGTAACGAAGCCGGCGGGGAAACCGACCGGCGCCGGGGGAACCACATGCACGCCATGACGCCGACGGAGGTCTTCCTCCTCGCGATACTCATCATCTTCACCGTGCCGTATATGGTGTGGCGTCTCGGGCGGACCGATTACTGGGCGCCGCTGGTGGTCGTGCAGATCTTTGGAGGCATCCTGCTGGGGCCTGGCGTGCTCGGGGCGGCGTATCCGGACTATTATGCGACGGTTTTCACACCCGCGACGATGGGGTCGCTGAACGGCATCGCGTGGTGGGCGGTGATGATGTTCGTGTGGGTCGCCGGCATCGAACTCGACCTCGGCGAGGCCTGGAAACGCCGCGGCGAGACCGGCGTGACGGCAGGCCTAGCGCTCGCGATACCGCTGATCACCGGCAGCATCGCCGCGGTGCTCATGCTGCGCTACCCAGGCTGGCGGGGGCCGGACGGCGCGACGTGGCAGGTGGTGCTCGGCATCGGCATGGCGTGCGCGGTCACGGCGCTGCCGATCCTCGTGCTGTTCCTCGAAAAGCTCGACGTGCTGCGCCAGCCGATCGGCCAGCGTATTCTGCGCTACGCCAGCCTCGATGACATCGCGATCTGGGGCGTACTCGCGCTGATTCTGCTCGATTGGGAGCGTGTCGGGCGACAGGGCGGCTTCCTGGTCGGGTTCGCGATCGCCACGTTGATCGTGCGCAAGCTGATGGCGCGGATCGAGGAGCGCGACCGTTGGTATGTCAGCCTGATCTGGCTGGCCGGATGCGGGTTCGCGGCGGACTGGGCGGGGCTGCACTTCATGGTCGGCGCGTTCCTGTCGGGCGCGGTGCTCGATTCGAAATGGTTCACGACCGCGAAGATGGACCAGTTCCGCCACTTCGTGCTGCTCGCCGTCATGCCGGTGTTCTTCCTCTCGACCGGCCTGAAGACGCAGTGGGCGGTCGGCCGCTACGCGGTGTTCGGCGCCGCCGCGTTGCTGCTGGTCGCATCGGTCGGCGGCAAGCTGGCGGGAGTTCATGCCGCCGGGCGAATCCTAAAATGGCGGCCGGGCGAGGCGTCGGCGATCGGCTGGCTGCTCCAGACCAAGGCGCTGATCATGATCATCTTCGTCAACATTTTGCTGGATAAGAAGATCATCACCAACGAGACCTTCACCGCGCTGCTGCTGATGGCGCTGGCGAGCACGATGCTGACCGTGCCGATGGTGGCGCCGAAGTTAAAGAAGCTGGCGGGGCTGGTCGGGAAGCGCGCCTGACGCTTACCCCGTCATCCTGACGAAAGTCAGCACCCAGAGCCAAACAGGACGCCGTTTATTACCCTGGGTCCTGACTTTCGTCAGGATGACGGGTGGTGGCGGCTCAACCGCCCGCGTTAAGCAAGTCGTGACGTTTCAGGGCGTGGCGGAGTTGGTCATAGCTAAGGCCTAGCGCCTCGGCGGTAGCGCGCTGGTTGAAGCGGTGTTCGGACAGTGCACGTGACAGGAGATCGCGTTCGAAGCGCGACACGCGGGATTTAAAGTCCGAGGGGCCTTCCTCACACGCCACCACCGGGTCTTCGCCATCCTCCACCTCAACAGCCTGCGGTGCCACAACCATTGGCTTCGGCGCGCTCGAAGCCCCCGGCCGATGCGGAGACTGGAACGGGTCGATCTCGATCGCGTCGATCGGCCCGGCCTGCTCCCAACGGTAAACCGCGCGCTCGACGACGTTGCGGAGTTCGCGGACGTTGCCGGGCCAGCGATAGGCGATCAGCGCGTCCATCGCCGCTGGGCCGAACCCTTCCCAACGTTCGCGCCCCAGTTCGGAGGCCATGCGTCGGCCGAAATGCTCTGCCAGCACCACAACGTCGCCGGTTCTGGCGCGCAGAGGTGGCAACGTCACCACCTCGAACGACAAGCGGTCGAGCAGATCGGCGCGGAATTCGTGGCGGTCGACCTTGTCCGGCAGATGTTCGTTCGTCGCCGCCACGATCCGCACGTCGACGCGCATCGGGCGCGACGAGCCGATCCGCGTGATCTCGCCATATTCGACCGCGCGCAGCAGGCGGTCCTGTGCCGCCATCGACAGCGTACCGAGTTCGTCGAGGAACAACGTGCCGCCGTCCGCCTCCTCGAACCGCCCTACCCGCGCCTTGGTCGCGCCGGTGAACGCGCCGGCCTCATGCCCAAACAATTCCGCCTCGATCAGCGTCTCGGGCAGCGCCGCGCAGTTCATGATGACCAGCGGCTGGTCCCATCGCGGCGACAGGCGGTGGAGGCGCTCGGCGACCAGTTCCTTGCCCGTGCCGCGCTCGCCGATAACCAACACCGGGCGGTCCAGCGCGGCGGCGCGCGACGCGCGTTCGAGTGCCGCCATGAACGTGCCGGACTCGCCGATGACCTGTGTCGTTCGCTCCATGGCGAAGATGTGGCGCGAATTCCCAACTCTTGGCAAGCTTGCGGCGGGCCCCGTATTCCCAAAATCGCGCAAACCCCTGCAATTCCGTCCTTTTCGAAACTGGCACGACAGATGCAGTGCTTCAAGCAACCCGCCGAATAGCGGAACCAATCAGTCTTAAAGGGGACCCACAATGTTCAACGCCAATATCGCCCGCACCGTCACCGCCGCCCTCTGCACCATCATCGTCAGCGCAACCTGCGTCCTCGGCGCAGTGGGGCCCGCGATCGCGACCAATGCCCCCTCAAACATTATGGCCCCCATCGCGGCAACCACCGCAATCGTGGCATAAGACCCCGACGGCTCGCCAAGAGCCTCGGGCCGACCCCTGGAGTAGGATTTACATGGGCATCTTTTCCCGCACCCGCGACATCGTCGCCGCCAACTTCGCCGATCTCATCGAGAAGGCCGAAGACCCGTCGAAGATGATCCGCATGATCATCCTCGAGATGGAGGAGACGCTGGTCGAAGTTCGCGCCTCCGCCGCGCGCACTATCGCCGACCAGAAGGAGATGCGCCGCCATATCTCGAAGCTGGAGCAGCTCCAGGACAATTGGACCGAAAAGGCCGAGCTGGCGCTGAGCAAGGACCGCGAGGACCTCGCCAAGGCTGCTTTGGTCGAGCGTCAGAAGGCGTTCGACATGGCCGAGCAGTTGAAGGCCGAGGTCGGCGTGCTCGACGATGCGCTGCGCGCGTCCGAAGAGGACATCGCCAAGCTCCAGACCAAACTCCGCGAGGCGCGTACTAAGCAGAACGCGGTGCAGACCCGGCTGGAGAGCGCGAACAACCGGACGCGACTTCGGGAAATGTACAACGGCCCGAAGACGCACGAGGCGTTCAGCCGCTTCGACATCCTCGACCGCCGCGTCGACGAAGCCGAGGGCCGCGCGGATGCGATGGGGCTCGGAGTCGTCAAGACGCTCGAGGAGGAAATCGCCGAGCTACGCAGCGACGACAAGGTCAACGCCCAGCTCGCCGCGCTCAAAGCGCGCATGAAGAAGGACGATTGAGATGGATGACCTGACCCCCGTTCTTGTCTGTGCGGTGCTGTTCATCGGCCTGCCGTGGGTGATCCTGCACTACATTACCAAGTGGAAGCAGGCGCCGCGGATCACCGAGGAAGACGAACGCCTGCTCGATGAAATGCAGGCACTGGCTCGTCGCCTGGAAGACCGCGTGATGACCGTCGAACGGATCATCGCAGCCGACAATCCCGACTGGAAGCCGGGCCTCGGCACCACCCAGCCGCAGTCGCAATATCAGCTCGATCGCGAAAACGATCGCCCGCTAGATCGGAGGAACTGAAATGTCCGGCAGCCGCACCCAGTTTTACCTCGATAAACAGAATGCCAAATGGAAGGGCGTCTGCGCGGGAATCGCCGACTATACCGGCGTCGATGTGCTCTTCGTCCGCGTGGCAATTGTCGTGCTGACGCTTGCCGGGGGTTTTCCCTGGACGCTGCTTGCCTATTGGATGGTCGCCTGGATGGGCCATGCCAAGCCGATCGGGCTTTACGAGACGCCGGACGATGCGAAGTTCTGGCAGGGCGTCCGCTCGAACCCGAAGCGCTCGACCGCCGAGGTCCGCAGCAAGTTCCGCGACATCGACCGCCGACTCGCCGACATCGAGACGCACTATACCAGCCGCTCCAGCAACAGCCTTGCGGCGGAAATCGACAGCCTGCGCTGAGACGCGGCGTCAACAGGGAGACTAATCATGGGTTGGGGTGGACCAGGTTTCATCATCACGATCATCGCGATCACGACCATCGGCTGGATCGCCAACAACTGGATCCGTACCAAGCACGGCTATCCGCCGAGCGACGACTGGGGCAACACGATGAACTGGGGTGGTTCGCAAAAGCAGGTCGGCGATAGCGACCGCAAGGTCGAACTGCTCAACAGCGAGAACGAGCGCCTGACCGGGCAGGTCTCGCGGCTGGAGGAACGGATCGCGGTCCTCGAGCGCATCGCCACCGATCCCGGCGAGCGCACCGCGCGCGAGATCGACGCCCTCCGCGATCGATAATCGCCAAGACTTTTAGGAGAGACCCGATGAACCCGTTTACGATGACCGTTTGCATCGTCCTGATCGTGATGATCGGCAAGGTACTGAACGCCCGTTACAAGGCGATCGGTAAAGTCCAGCAGACCCCCGCCGACAGCGCCGACGCCCAGCGGCTGCGCGACGAGGTGCAGCAGATGAAGGAGCGCATCCAGGTTCTGGAGCGCGTGATCACCGACAACCACAAGAGCGTCGATCTCGACCGAGAGATCGAGCGGCTCCGCGACCGCTAGGAGGCGGACATGATCGACCCGAATCTTTACATCACGCTCGCGCTGGCGAGCCTCGCGGGCCTCGCGATGATCGTCGCTGGTGGGTTGGCCGGATGGCGCGGGTGGCTCTCGCTGCGGCGGCTGGAACTGGACCACGCGCAGGACGGCCGCATGCCGGTCGCCGTGTCCACCGGAGCGCGGATCGAGATCGCCGATCTGAAGGAACGCATCAAGAAGCTGGAGGCGATCGCCGCCGGAGTGGATCTTTAGTTTCACCAAAGCCAGCAGACCACCCCGGCGAAGGCCGGGGCCCAGTTGGAGAGGTGGCAATAACGAAGGACAGCACCTCGCCATCCCCGTCCTCCAACTAGGCCCGGCATTCGCCGGGGTGGTGGTACCAACGATACGCACTCTGGTTCTGTACCCCGGTGTTGAAGCACTACGGCCGAACCGCTACCGATCGCCCCATGGCTACTCTGACCGACATTCGCGAGGAATATGACTTCCTCGAACCCGACGATCGCTATCGCCTGCTGATCGACCTCGGGAAAGAACTCGAACCGATGCCGGACGCGTTGAAGACCGATGCGACCCTGGTGCGAGGATGTTCTGCGTCGGTGTGGGTATATCCGACCACGACTGACGATGGCCGGCTGCATTTCCTGGCGGACTCGAATGCGGCGATCACCAAGGGGATCATCGCGCTGGTGCTGCTGACGGTGCAGGATCAGGCGCCGGGCGAGATCGTTGCCACTGACATCAAGGCGGAACTGGCGCCGTTCGACCTGAGCAAACAGCTGAGTTCGAACCGGACACAGGGGATTCCGAACATGATCGCGTTGATCCGGGAAACGGCCGAGCGGTACGCGGTCTAGGACCGTGCCCTCACCCTTCCCACGGCCGAGTGACCGCGGGCCCCTTCCCTCCCTCTCCCGTCAGGGGAGAGGGAGGGACGCCGTAGGCCGCAAGGGTGAGGGCACGTTGCGGTTTGTCAAAGGGGCAAGTACTTCATCGACCCGCGCACCCGCCGGCACAAGCATCCATCGATCCGGTTGAGCGCCGTCCACCATGACAACCGCGTTCTTCGGGCAAACCCCAAGGCACTTTACCTCAACCACGCCGCGGTCCGCCTTGCGCCCCTTCTTCACCCCAAGCGCCGCCCGCAAAAACTTGATCAACGGCGTCCGGCCCTTCTCGCCAAACCCGCCACCAAGCTTCTTCGAACACTTTCCGCAGACCAGAACGCTACCCTGCCAGCGACTGGCGAGTAGCCGGATCACGTCGGTTTCCACGTCCGCTGATCTTCGGCCGCCTTCAAGACCTCGTACGCTGCCTGCACGCCCTGGAACCGCTTCGCCGCGTCCTTGTCGTTCGGTCGGACATCGGGATGGTTCGCCTTCGCCATCCGCCGCCAGGCCGCACGCACGTCCTCAAACGTCGCGTCAGGCTCCAGGTCCAGTACCTCCAGCGCGCGCATCTCGTCACGCGAGCGACTTCCATCGCCCGAGCCAGCCCAAGCGTAGTGCTTCGGATCGGTATAGCCGTCTGCGGTGCGCGTTTCGGCAGCTTCGCGCTCCGCTGCTTCCTCGGCGCTAAGGCCTTCAAAATAATTCCAGCCGCGGTTGTACTCGCCGGCGTGGTTCATGCAGAAATACCAGCGGTCCGGGCTGTTGGGCGATTTCGGCGCGGGGCAGTTGCCGGGCTCGTTGCAGCCATGCCGATCGCACAGCCGGACGGTCACCGCCTCGCTGCTCGCGCCATATTCGCGCCAGCGTGGAAAACCCCAGTCGGAAGATCGTGTCGTGCTTCTCGCCATAGCGGCCCGAGATAGGCGTCCCCACGGACAACGCAACCGCGCGTAGCGAAGACGGCCGAAAGTCCCTGATCCGATAATCTTCTGCGTCGCAACATTCCGCCTTGAGTCAGTCACCGTTCATCGATTAATGAACATGAACTATTTGTCATGTGGCATGGATAGATGCGTCCGGGTCGGACGTATTCCCCGCCGACACCTTAGCGACAGGAGCATCGGTGCCGACTCTCATTCCAAAGCTTACCACATGGCGCGCGGATCTTCCCGCCTCCATCGTCGTCGCGCTCGTCGCGCTGCCCCTCTGTCTCGGCGTCGCGCTTGCCTCCGGTGCGCCGCTGTTCGCCGGTGTCATCTCAGGCATCGTCGGTGGTATCGCCGTCGGACTTTTCTCGAAATCACCACTGTCGGTCAGCGGCCCCGCCGCCGGCCTGACGGTGATCGTCCTCGCTGCGATCGAGAGCATGCCGAGCTACCAGATGTTCCTGATGTCGGTCGTGCTCGCCGGTGTGCTCCAGATCTGCTTCTCTCTCACCCGCGCCGGCATCCTGAGCGAATTCGTGCCATCGTCGGTCATCACCGGCATGCTCGCGGCAATCGGCCTGATCCTGATCCTCAAGCAGATCCCGCACGCGGTCGGTTTCGACCGCGAGGCGGTCGGCATCTTCGAATTCACCACTGCCAACGGCGTCAACACCTTCTCGCGTATTCTCGACAGCCTCTCCGCCAGCGTCACACCCGGCGCGATCCTGATCGCCGGCGTCAGTCTCGCCTTCCTGTTCTGGTGGGATGGCGCCAAGCCGAAGAACGGCCCGCTACGCTTCGTTCCCGGTCCGCTGGTCGTCGTGATGATCGGCATCCTTGGCAACGCACTGCTCGGCGCGGTAAAGCCTGAATGGCAACTGATGGCGACGCATCTGGTACAGGTACCGATCACCGAGACGCTGTCGCAATTCCCGTCACTGTTCACGCTGCCCGACTTTTCGGGAATCGGCATGGGCGTGGTCTGGACCACCGCGATGACGCTCGCGATCGTCGCCAGTCTCGAATCGCTGCTCAGCGTCAAGGCAGTCGACGAGATCGACCCGCGTCGCCGCTCGACCGACAAGAACTGGGAGCTGATGGCGCAGGGCGGTGGCAATATCATCTCCGGGCTGATCGGCGGGCTGCCCGTCACATCGGTGATCGTGCGCTCGTCCGCCAACGTCGATGCCAAGGCCGAGAGCAAGCTGTCGACTATGCTGCACGGCTTCTGGCTGCTGGTCAGCGTCGCGCTGATCCCGGCGGTGCTCAACCTGATCCCGCTGTCGGCGCTCGCCGCGGTGCTGATCGCCACCGGCTACAAGCTGACCAAGCCCAAGCTGTTCACCGAACGCTTCAAGCAGGGGTGGACGCAGTTCATTCCGTTCGTCGTCACGGTCGGTGCCATCCTGTTCACCGACCTTCTCGAAGGCATCGTCATCGGCCTCGCGGTCGGCTTCGTGTTCGTTGTCGCACGGAACTTCCGTACCGCGATCACCTTCGCATGCGACGGCGACGATTGCCTCGTCCGCGCACGGCGCAATCTGTATTTTATTCATAAGTACGAGTTGCAGAAGTCGCTCAACCGAGTGCCCGACAACGCCAACCTGCTGATCGATCTGTCATCGACCAGCTATGTCGATCTCGACAACGTCGACATCATCAACGCGTTCATCAAGGGCGCCGAGTATCGCGGTATAACCGTGGTCATCCGCGGCGATCTCGCGCTGCGCACGGTCAAGCTGATCAACGCCCCCCAGACCGAGGTCCGTTTCGTATGAGGCAGTACAAGCAGCTCCTGCTCGCCAACAAGGCGTGGGCAGCCGAGATTATCGAGGAGAGCGCGGACTTCTTCCAGCGCCAACTGGTCGGGCAGAACCCGGAGTTCCTGTGGATCGGCTGTTCCGACAGCCGCGTCAGCCCCGAACAGATGACCATGACGCCGCCCGGCAACATGTTCATTCACCGCAACATCGCCAACCTCGTCAACGACGACGACATGAACCTGATGTCGGTGCTGCAATATGCAGTCGATGTGCTGGGCGTGCGGCATATCATCATCTGCGGCCATTATGCGTGCGGCGGGATCCGCGCGACGCTGGACGGCGGCACTACCGGCCCGGTCGAAGACTGGCTCTCGACAGCGCGGTGTGTGCTGCACGATCATGCTGACGAGATCGACGCGCAACCCGACCGCGAGCAGAAGGTCAACCGGCTGGTCGAGGTCAACGTCCGCGACCAGCTCGTCCGCCTCGCGCGCACCGCGACGATCCAGGGCGCGTTCGCGCGGGGCCAGGAGGTGCTGCTGCACGGCTGGGTCTACGACATCCGCGACGGACTCATCAAACCGATGATGGAGATCGATTCGACGACCGTGCTGGACGAGGTCGGCCGGCCGGACAAGGTGCTGGTGTAAGCGCGTTGCGTCCCTCCACTCGTCCGTGAAGGTGACGACCCTGACCGGGTCCTCACCTTCATGGAAGAACAGGGCAGCGCGGGCGCTACTCCAGATCGAAGCGACTAGCCCGGTAGCTTGAACGAAAGCCGGTTGATCGTAGCACCGCAACCAAGCCCCCCATCGGGCCGATAGGTTTTTGCAAACTTTACCCTGGTGAAGAACTTTTTGCCCGCTTCGGAGAAGATGAACGGCGGATAGCTCAGCAGCGCGCGTTCGTTGATCACGGTGCCGTCGGCGCCGACGTCGAATTGCACCTGCGTCCAGCCTTCGAAGCCCCAGCGCTGTGCCTCCATGGGGAACGCTTCCGATCCCGGCATCGACACCATCTTGGGCGGGGCATCCATGATCGCACACTGGCTCGGTGTCAGACCGCTCGCGGCGAACGTCGCGCGGGCGGCGTCGATCTGGCCGTTGCGTTCCTCGATCGACGCGATCCGGATCAGCGCGCCAACCCGCAGGGGGTCGTTCGGCTGTAACGCCATGTCGTCGACGACCTGCCGGAGAAGCACGATGGACGTGTCGTTCTTGTCCGACTTGCGCGTCCGCGAGACCGTCCCGTCGACTATCATCAACCGGATCGCAGCGCGGGCCTGGGGATCGTTCGCGTATACGGGTTCGGACACCATCGGAGTCAGGGTCCGCTGATAGACCCCCGGCTTCCAGATGTCGGTCACGGCATCGATACGTCCCGGCAGGTCGAAGGTCAGCCGCGCACTTGGCGGGGCATCGTTGGCGGTCGCGATCGCAAGGCCCCGCGCATACAGCGCCGCACGCTCCTCACGCGCGACGGTCGGGTTGCTCGTCAGGCGGTAGATCGCCGCAAGCGTACGCAGACTGGAGGGCGACTGGGCCGTTGCGGCGGCCAGGTCGGCACGCTGCCCGGCCACGGCGGCCGCCTGCGGGCCGGACGGTGCAGGTGCGACAGCGACGCCTTTGCTGGTAAGCCATTGTTCCAGGACTCCGTCGAGTCCGCCACTGATCGACGGCCGCTCGAACGCGGTGGAACAGCGCATTTCGACGCGCACGTGATAGCGATAAAAGGCCGGGATCGCCTGGACCTTATCGGCGGGCCATGACCATCCCTTCACCGCACGCGCAAACTCCAGCGCGACCTGGCCACCGCCCGCCGCATAGATCGGCGCAGCGCGGTCGATCGTGCCATCGGACGCGATGTCGAATTCCACCACCGCGACGTCCTGCGGCTTGAGACCTGCCTCGCCGCCGCAATCGGGGGATCGCATTTCTGCGGCGGGGTCGAACGATCCCTTCACCATGCGGCCTGCACCCGTATAAGCCATGTAGCGCCGCGCCTCGTCGGCATTCCCGCCCAGCAGGAACGCGATAGCGGCATCGGACCGCGCCGAGGCGGCCATGACGTCGATCTTGTTCGTCTCGAGACCGCCGAGAAGCCTGATCGCCTGTAACGCACTGGCGCGCGCGCCGCCGATATCGCCGGTATTGAGCTTCAGGATAGTCCGCGCGCGTGCAAACCGGGCGGCGGCGCTCTTGTCGAGCTTCATGGTCGCGACCACGGCGTCGCTTCGCTCCAACGTGGCGGCCGCGGCGGGGGGATCGATGAAGATCTGGGCACCGACCAGTGACAGCATCGCGCCCAATTTATCGGGAGTGCTGATCGCACTCGCCTCGGCCTGTTGCAGCGCGGTGACGGCACCGGCATAATCGAGCGTGTCGATCGCCACCTGACCCAGGATCAGAAAAGCGCGCGTCCGGTCCTCTGCCAGGCTGGCGTCATCTGCCGGAAGCAACGCAAGTCCAGCACGGGCGGCCTTTACCGAATCGTCCGCGCGGTTCAGCGCGAACAGTGTCGGGGCCTTGCGGACGAGCACGATGCCGCGGCTACGCGATCCGGACTTCGTCCGCGCCTCGAGCTTTTCCCACGCAGCCAGCGACGCCGCGCGATCCGGTGCCGCATCCAGCGCGGCTGCAGCATCGAAATCCTGTTGAAGCGTCGTCGTCGGTGTTTGCGCACCCGCCGGGACCAAGCCCCCTGCAGCCAGCATCATGCCCGCGCCGACCAGTGCGCGCCCGTTTATCCGCATACATCCCCCACATCCTGTGCATGCAGTCTGCGCCGCTTGGCGGAGGGATGCCAGAGGGTCTGTAAGCCGGGTTCTGTCCATTTCCGACCCTTCGGTCGAAAGTTAGGCGACCATTCCTCTAGGACGACGGTTACCCGCCGCCTCAAGCAATCAACCCGGGTGACGAGCTGAAACGAAGCCCATGTGCCACCCCTATTCGATCTTGCTCCCGGTGGGGTTTGCCGTGCCGCCCCTGTTACCAGGCGCGCGGTGCGCTCTTACCGCACCCTTTCACTCTGACCGCCCCGACCGAAGCCGAGGGTTGGCCGTCTGCTCTCTGTGGCACTTTCCCTGAGGTCACCCTCGCCGGGCGTTACCCGGCACCGTCGTTTCGCGGAGCCCGGACTTTCCTCGCGGATGCCATTACGACACCCCCGCGGCCGCCCGACCCTCTGGCGCGCAGATCCCTAGTCGTCGCCAATCGGTTTGGGAAGGAGCAAAGCGAGCAGGATGCAGCGGCATTCGGCATCGACCTCCCCGTCGACCAGCTCGGGACGGAAGCGCCGCTGGAAAGCCATCGTCGCCGCCATCCGGTTCTCGACATCGTAGCCGAAACGTTCGAGCGCGAGGCAGAAGCCGCCCTCGGTCCAGCCCGGGTCCATCAGGTTCTTGGTCGGCCGTGGCAACGCCAGCCGCCGCCGGGCTAGTTCGTGCCACGGGAACAACTCGCCGGGATCGCGTTTCCGCGTCGGGGCGATATCCGAATGGCCGACGATATTACCGCGCGTGATCTCGTGGCGATCCTTGATCTCGGCGACGAGCGCCACGACCGATGCGATCTGCTCGGGCGGGAACGGGCGATAGCCGAACTCGTGCCCCGGATTGACGATCTCGATGCCGACGCTAGCCGAATTGACGTCCTCGACACCGCGCCAGTGCGATTTGCCGGCATGCCAGGCGCGCTTGTCCTCAGCGACCATCCGCAGGACTGTGCCATCCTCCTCGATCAGGTAATGCGACGAAACCTTCGCCTCCGGATCGCGCAATCGGGCGATCGCCGACGCGCCGTCCTTCATCCCGGTATAGTGCAACACGATCATCGTGATGGGCAGCGTGCGATCGTCGAAATTGGGTGACGGCGTCTCGATGAACTTCAAAGCAGCTTCCCTTCGAGCCGTTCTGCACGCGTGGTACAGAGGGCGCTGCGACGCCGTGTACCGCCAGACCACTGCCCAACGTCGTCAAAAGCGTCAACGGGTTGCCAAAGTAATAGCCCGCGACAGGCCTAGCGTGATGGCGCGACGTCACCTGCCCACGACCAGGCCGTGCTGATAAATCTAACGAACGGCAACTAGCGGTGGCCGCGCAGCTCCGGGGTCTCGTAAAACCCGCGAAAGCGCTTGCTCGGCTCGAACACGCGGGTCTGACCGATCACCGTCTCACCAGCACCCATCACCAGGTGTCCACCGGGGCGCATCGCCGCTGCGACCTTGGGAAACACATGAAGCTTGGTCGCGCTGGACAGGTACAACAGGACGTTGCGACACAGAACGAGATCGAACCGACCTGGCGGCGGCTGATCCGACACGAGATTCATGCGGCGGAACGTGATCGCCTTGAGCAACGCCGGCTTGGCAACCCAGTCGCTACCGGTCGTGTCGAACCAGCGGACCATCCGGCGGACCGGCAGTCCGCGTTGAATTTCGAACTGCGAAAAACGACCGGACCGAGCCCGAACAAGAGCCGCGTCGGACACGTCGGTCGCGACGATGTCCGGCATCGCGGCGCCGGTCGTCTCATGACGCTCGGCAAACTGCATCGCCAGCGACAGCGGTTCCTGGCCGGTCGAGCACCCAGCGCACCAGATCCGCGCACGCTGGCCATGTGTCTCGGCGATAGCGACCGCTTCGGCGATCATTTCGAAGACGTGCCCGTCGCGGAAGAACGAGGTTTCCTGATTGACGAGCGCATCGACGATCCGATCGCCAATCAGCCGATCGCTCCCCTCGAGCAACTGGGTTACGAGCTGGTCGAGCGTCTCCAGTTTCTGATCCCGCAACAACGGCTTCAACGCGGTATCGAGCCGCCACGACCGATAGGCGGCGATCTGTTGCCCCGTGCGAGCCTCAAGCAACGCAGTCAGGACGCTGACCGCGGTCGGGGATGCGACCGACGCAGGGAGTGGCGCGGAGGTCACGCGCGACGTCGCGATGCGACGAGCCGACCGATCGCGTCGGGCGACAATACCGCGTGCGCGACCCCTGCCGCTGCCACGGCTCCAGGCATGCCCCAGACCACCGATGTCGCCTGATCCTGCGCGACGACGCAGCCGCCCGCCTCATGGACCCGACGTGCCCCTTCGACGCCGTCACGTCCCATGCCGCTCAACACGATCGCCATCACGCGCGATCCGTAGACATCGGCCAGCGACGTCAGCATCGGATCGACCGACGGCATACATCCGCTCGGCGCAGCCTCGTGCGTCAACCGAAATGCGGCGCCCCCATCGCTCAGCTTGACGCATTTGAGGTGGGCATCGCCCGGCGCGACTACGATCCTGCCCGGACGTATCCGCAGTCGGTCGACAGCGACTTCGCAGACCCGCCCCGACAGAAGTGCCATCTGTGCCGCGAAATACGGCATGAACGATGCGGGTAGGTGCTGCGTGATGACGATCGGCAGCCGAAAGCCGCTCGGCAATTCGCGAAACATCCGGCTCAAGGCGTGAATGCCGCCGGTCGATGCACCGATCGCGACGATGTCGTAGTCGTCGCCGGTCGGGCGTCGAGCCAATGGTGCGGGCGACGCTACCCTAGGCTGGGGGGCGATAGGCTGGGCGGCGATAGGCTGGGCGGCGATAGGCTGGGCGGCGATAGGCTGGGCGGCGATAGGCTGCGGCGCCGAGGATCGAACGACTAGCGCCGGCGACAATCGTTCTGGATGCTCGCATAGCTTTTCCAGCTTCGCCACCAGGGCCGCGCCGAACCGCGCCGACAATTCGCTCGCAGACGGTTTGACGATCGTCGCCGCTGCCCCGATCGCCAGCGCCTGCACAGTCGTCGCACCGCCATCGTCGGCCGAGGACGAGACGATAATGACCTTGGCGCTGCCGCCCGCGGCAATCAGATCGGGCAACGCCGTCAATCCGTCGACGCCCGGCATCTCGATATCCAGCAGGATGAAATCGACGCTCGCACGCGCGAGAAACTCCAGCGCCGCAGCAACATTACCGACCGCGCCGACCACGGAAAATCGATCGCTCGCGTCGATCAGTCGTGCGATCACGGCCCGGGCGACGACCGAATCGTCAACGATCAGCACGCGTGTCGTATCGGCTTCGACGGTCGCGGTGCGCCGTGGCGTGGGATGAGGCCGGGCCGTCATCGAACCGCTCGGCTTAGGCCATGCCGACGATCTGAAGCTTCGACTCGAGCGTGTCCCGATCGAACGGCTTCATGACATACTCGTCCGCACCGGCTTCGATTGCGGCGCGAATATAGGCCATGCCGTTTTCGGTGGTGCAGAACACGACCTTGGGACGACGTGGGACATCGGCTTCGCGAAGCGCGCGCAGAAAATCCATGCCGTTCATGACCGGCATGTTCCAGTCAAGCAGGATGACGTCGGGGACCGCAGCCATGCACGCCTGCAGCGCCTCGCGCCCGTCACAAGCCTCGGTGACGGTAAAGTCGAGTGTCTCCAGAATGTGACGGGCGACCTTTCGGATCACCTTGGAGTCGTCGACGACAAGACAGGTCTTCATGGAAAGCCTTCCGGGGGTAATCATTGGATCAGATTAGGCCACGAAGCGTAAGCGACGGGTTAAGGGTATTGAATCCAGTGCCGATTTTCCGACATCAAACCGGGTCACGCAGCCGGCACGGACGCAGGAACAAGCGCGGCGAGATTGATAATTAGCAGCGGCTCGCCGTGATGATCGACGGTTCCCGTTCCCGCCGCCGCCCAGCCGTGCTGCAACGCGAGCCCCGACGACAGCGATAAGCGCTCAAAGGGCGCAACATCCTCGACCGAGTCGACCAGGATTGCGTAGTGATGCCCCTCGACCATGGTGATCACGGCGCGACGTGCCGTATCGGGCGTCGGCGCCAGACCGAGAGCGGTGCCGGTATCGATGACAGTCACGACCCGACTGCGCAGCGCAGCGAGCCCGCGAACGAACGCGTCGGCCCGTGGCACTGCGACGACCTCGCCTATGTCGACAACCGAATCGACCTGCGCCGCATCGATCGCGACCCCACGGCCCGCGATGTGCGCTACCAGAAACAGATCCGTCACTGCGCCCTCCGAGCCGCGATCGCTGCGATCAGCGCAGGCCGATCGTACCGATAGATGCTGCCGTCGTCCTCGCCATCGACGTTGCGAAAACGGCGGAGTATAACGACCGGCGCAACGGTCTCTCTGACCGGCGCATCCTCCATCGCCAACGTTACCGCCGCCGTTTCCCCCGCCGCAAGGGCGGTGACGCAGCGATACCCGGACGCCTCGAGCGCTGGCTTGAGGAACGTCTCCATCCAGCCCGACCCATCGACCTGCAACAGACAGACCGGCGGCGCCGCAAGCTTCATCGGCTGGCCTGCGAACAATGCATGCGGATCCACCAGTTCGACCGGCTCGCCGGCGATCAGCACGACGCCAGCGATAGCCCCACCGCCCCCGGAAACAGCCTGCCGTGCGGGAGCGATCTCCGACGGTAACTCAACGATCTCGATCGCGTCGGCGATCGCGTACGCCATTTCGCCGTCGCCATCGGTGAGCCTCAGCACAGAGACTTCGGTGCGATTGCCGAGTTCGCCGACCGAATACAGTGGAATGAGGGCATCGCCGATCGACAACCGCATCGCGCCTGCGCTCCAACGGATCGCCTCCACCGGCACCGCTTCGACGCGGTCGATTACCGCCAGTGCAATAGCCCGTCGCTGTCCGTCCAGATCGTCGAACAGCAATGCTGGAATACCCGGAACGACGTTTTCTTCCGCCGCCGCATGCACCACGACCGGCGCGAACCGCAAGCCTGCGACCGCGGCGATACCCGATGCGTCGAGTAGCAGCATGGGCAAGCCGTTGTCGGGCAGCGTCTTGCCCGCATAAACGCCTGTCGCCATCACGGCGGGCGAGGCAGGCTTCACGACCAGTTCTTCGGTGTCGAGGACGCTGTCGACGCCGAGCGCATAGCCGCCCTCGCGCGTGGAAACGATCACCAGAGTCGGCGGTGGTCCCGAGCCAAGCCCAAACAACGGCGCGAGCGACACCATCGGCATGCGACGCCCTCGCACCGTCGCAGCGCTGGCGTCGCCGATCGTCTCGATCCGCACCTGGTCGCCACGGACCGTCACGATCTCCTCGATCGACTGGCGCGCGATCGCGAACCGTTGCGTGCCGACTCCGATGACGATCGTCGACAGGATCGACAGGGTCAGCGGCACATGGACGACAATACGCAGCCCGTTGCCCGGATCGTTCGTCAACACGATCCGGCCGCCGATCTGCTCGATGTTCGAGCGGACCACATCCATCCCTACACCCCGACCCGAAATGGCACTGACTTCGTCGCGGCTCGACAGTCCGGCGGCGAAGATCAGCTCGAGCTTGGCCGCGTCGCTCATCGCCGCCAGTTCGGCTGCCGAATGCAGCTTCAGCTGCTCGGCTTTCGCAACGATCCCGGCGACGTCGACGCCCCGTCCGTCGTCGGCGATCTCGATCAAGATCTGGTTGCCGGACTGGCGCGCCGACACGACCAGCCGGCCGGTCTCCGACTTGCCCGCAGCGCGGCGCAGCGCCGGCACTTCGATACCGTGATCGATGGCGTTGCGGATGATGTGGACCAGCGGATCGCGCATCAATTCGATCATCTCGCGGTCGAGCTCGACGTCTGCGCCTTCGATCACGAGATGGACGGCTTTGCCCAGTTCCGCGCTCGTATCGCGAACCATTCGCGGCAAGGCGGAAAACAGCGCGTCAACCTTCTGCATGCGCGTCCGGGTCACGGTATCGCGCATATCAGCGACCGTCAGCGAGAGTCGCTCGAGTGCGGCCTCGACCTGCGGATCGACGCTGTCGCTGTCGCGGAGCCGCCGGGCGAGCTCGTTGCGCGCCAGCACCATCTCGGACATGCCGCTCATCATATGGTCGAGCAGATCGACGTTCAGCCGGACGCTCCGGCTCACGGCGCGGCTTTGCGGGACGCTGCTAACCGGGACCTGCGGTTTCGCGTCCGGCGCCAGCGCGGCGATCAGCAGGCTCTCGCTAGTGTCGTCCAGCGACACGCCCGCATCGATTGCCTCGACGAGTTCGCTGATCCGATCGATGATCGCAAGTACCGCGTTGACCATCGCCGTGTCGGGTACGCGTGAACCATCCCGAACCGCCGCCAAAACGTCCTCGGCAGCGTGGCTCAGCCGGCCGAGGCGTGGCAGATCGAGGAACCCGCAGCTGCCCTTGACGGTGTGGACGAACCGAAAGATCGAATCGAGCCGGGCGCGATCGGCAGGGTCGGATTCCCAAGCGACGATCTCGCCGGAGATAGCCTCCAGCGTTTCACGCGTCTCGGCAATGAATTCCTCTAACAAATCGTCCATGCACGCCCCGCGTTTCAGGCACTGTCATGCCTTGCGGAGGTTAAGGGCACGTTAGTGTCGACGACGCTGTGGGCGCGTCAGCGCGCGTCGAAGACGGCCCCGAATATCATGATCCCGTCGGCCGGCTCGGACATGATCACCGTGCCGCCCGCCTCCTGGACGAGAGTGTTGATCAGATAGGCCGCCGCCGCACGCGGCGTGACGCTGTTCTGGCCTTCGCCTTCTACCAGTGTCCGACGGATTTCCGGATCGAGCACGATCTTGGCACCTTCGATCTTCACGACGATCTCGAGCTGACCGTCATTCTCCTCGGCGCCGACCTCCATCTTGCCGCCGCGCACGAGCGATTCGGTCGCTACTAGCACAAGGTTCAACAGCACCTTGACCGCAGACTTGGGCATCGCCGACGTCTCGACGCCCCAAACGAAGGTTATCCGCTTGTTCTCGGCGACCAGTCCCTCGATCGCACTGCGCGCCTCGTGCGTGTCGACGGATTCGCCAAAGCCACCGGCTGCGCCGAAGGCGAGGCGAAAGAATTTCAGCTTGCTGGCCGACGCACGGGCGCTGTCGTGTAGCAGTTCCATGCATCGCTCGCGCATCGCCGGATCGGTTTCGTCGGCGAGCAGTTCGAGCCCGTTGTTGAGGGCACCGACCGGCGACAGCAGGTCGTGGCACAACCGGGAACAGAGCAGGCTCGCAAAATCGACCGGACTGACCGTCATGAAAATCCCCTAATTCTGGAGCGTCTTGTGGCGGCCTCGGCGACCGCGCGCAATGCCATCTTCTTCTGTTGGGTCGAGGATGACGAAGCGTCCTCGACCTTTCTTACCAGAAAGTACCAATACCCAGACACTATTGGCAAAGTTCGATCGCGTCTTCGACGAACGCGCCTGCCTCGACCGATCGCCAGGCCCGCGCCATCCCGACGCCGAGGATGACCCAGATCGCCCCATCGCCCATCGCCTGCGCCGCATCCCGAGGGGACGGGATCGGCAAACCCGACGGGTGGGAATGATAATGGCCGATCACCGCCGCCGCCCCTCCCCGCGCCCGTCGATGCGCCGCGAACAACGCCGCCGGATCAATTTCGAACGCCCGCGCCGGGTCGGGCGCAACGTTCGGACACGGCTCGGCCACCTCGATCCGCCCCGCCACGCCATACAACAGCCCACAAACCTCGGCTTTCGGCGAAGCCCCGGCCTCGGCTAGCAATCGCCGCAGCAATTCGCTTGAAATCATGACGCTCATCGCCACATCGCTACGACATGGACCGGGGGGTTTCCATCGTCGAAGCATCGATCACGCCGGCCACGGATGGCTGGCGGCTTGATCGCGCGCTCGCCGAAGTGCTGCCGGAGATGTCGCGTGAGCGACTGAAGGCCCTGATCGCTGCAGGCCAGGTAACGCTTGCGGGAAAGGCATGGCGCGATTCGGCGAAGAAGGCGACTGCGGGCCAGATGTTCGCGGTTGCGATCCCACCGCCGACCCCGCTGCACAATGAAGCGCAGGACATACCGCTGGTCGTTGCGTACGAAGACGACGACCTGATCGTGATCGACAAGCCCGCCGGCCTGGTGGTTCACCCCGCCGCGGGCAATTTCGACGGCACTCTCGTCAACGCCCTATTGCACCACTGCGCCGGCAATCTGTCGGGTATCGGCGGCGTCGCGCGGCCCGGCATCGTCCACCGCATCGACAAGGACACGTCGGGGCTGATGATCGCCGCCAAGACCGACCGTGCGCACGAAGGCTTGGCAAAGCAGTTCCATGATCACAGTATCGACCGCCGCTACAGGGCGATCGTCGGTGGTATCCCACGGCCACCAAGCGGAACCGTCAACGCGCCGCTCGCGCGCAGTCCGCAGAACCGCAAGAAGATTGCGATCGTTGAAGGTGGCAAGCGCGCGGTGACACATTTCTCGACTATAAAGACATTGCGCGACGCGGCGTTGATCGAGTGCCGGCTCGAGACCGGGCGCACGCATCAGGTGCGCGTGCACATGGCCTCGATCGGCCACGCCTTGTTGGGGGACCCGGTCTATGGTAGAACAAAGCAAGCTCAGAAGTCGCTGCTCGAAACGCTCGGTTTCCGCCGGCAAGCCTTGCACGCGGCGCATCTGGGGTTCATCCATCCGGTGAAAAGCGTCGCTTTGGCGTTCGAAAGCGAAATGCCAGCGGACATGCAGGAACTGTTCACCCAACTTCACGTATAGATAATCGACACCATGCCGCAACGCGGCAACCGGGGGCCGCAGTGCGGCAATCGGGGTCAGCAGAAAGGGATTACGACCATGGCAGCCCGCTCCAACGTTCCAGCGACGATACCTGCGCTCGGCAGCGAGGCGGGTCTCAATCGCTATCTCGCCGAGATCAAGAAATTCCCGCTGCTGAAGCCCGAGCAGGAATACATGCTCGCCAAGCGCTTCCAGGAGCATGGCGATACCGAGGCTGCGGCACAGCTGGTGACCTCGCATCTCCGCCTCGTTGCGAAGATCGCGATGGGCTATCGGGGCTATGGCTTGCCGACGTCGGAGCTGATCTCCGAAGGCAACATCGGCCTCATGCAAGGCGTGAAGAAGTTCGAGCCCGAGCGCGGCTTCCGCCTCGCCACCTATGCGATGTGGTGGATCCGCGCCTCGATCCAGGAGTACATCCTGCGCTCGTGGAGCCTCGTGAAGATGGGCACCACCGCGGCGCAGAAGAAGCTGTTCTTCAACCTGCGCCGTATGAAGAGCCGTCTCGACGCGTTCGAGGACGGCGATCTGCGTCCCGAGCACGTCACCAAGATTGCTACCGATCTGGGTGTTGCAGAAACCGACGTCGTCAGCATGAACCGTCGCATGGCGATGGGCGGCGATACGTCCCTCAATGTGCCGATGCGTGAGGACGGCGAGGGTCAGTGGCAGGATTGGCTTCAGGACGACGCACCGTTGCAGGACAAGATCGTCGCTGACGCGCAGGAGGCGGACGTACGCCACTCCATGCTGGTGTCGGCGATGGACGACCTCAACGAGCGTGAGCAGCACATCCTGACCGAGCGTCGCCTGACCGATGACCCCAAGACGCTCGAGGAATTGTCGCAGGTCTACGGCGTATCGCGCGAGCGTGTGCGTCAGATCGAGGTGCGTGCGTTCGAGAAGCTGCAAAAGGCAATGATGCGGATCGCCGGCGAGAAGCGCCTGCTGGCGGCTTAACTTGGCGCGCACCGTCGTCATCGGCGGCGGTGCGGCCGGTATCGCGGCGGCACGGACGCTGCACGGTGCTGGGCGCGATGTCCTGCTAGTCGAGGCCAGTGGCCGCTTAGGTGGCCGAGCCAAGAGCCTAGCCCTCGCATCCTTGTTCCCCCGCGAAGGCGGGGGCCCAGACTGGACCCCCGCCTTCGCGGGGGACCATGTCGACGCCGGTTGCGGCTGGCTACATTCCGCCAGGCGCAATCCCTGGACGTCGATAGCAGAGGCCACCGGCTTCACTGTCGACTGCTCCGACGCGAACTGGCGCACCCAGTGGCGCGACCTCGGTTTCTCGTCGGAGGACCAAGCGTCCTCGTCCTCCGCCTACCAAGACTGGAACGAGCGCGCGCTGGCGGCGCTGGACGGCCCAGACCGCCCCCTTTCCGACTTCATCGACACCCACGACAAATGGCGCCCGAAGATCGACGCGATCTCCGGCTATGCCAACGGCGCGAACCTCAGCTAGGTCTCCCTGCACGACTGGGCGGCGTACGAAGAAGCCTCGACCGACGACAACTGGACCGTGAAAGAGGGCTATGGAACGCTGGTCGCCAGCCACGCCGCCGGCCTGAATTTCCGCCTGTCGACACCCGTGACGCGCATCGATCACAGCGGCCGCGTCCTCAAACTCGACACCCCTGCCGGCACCATCGAGGCGGACCGCGTCATCGTCTGCGTCCCCACGACCGTCCTCGCGAAGTCGCAGATCGTGTTCGACCCGCCGCTCCCCGACAAGCACGCCGCCGCCGCCGATCTCCCGCTCGGGCTCGCCGACAAAGTATTTCTTCATGTCGACCGACCCGAATGGCCGACCAACGCGCACTTGATCGGTAACCTGTACAGCGCCTGCACCGCCAGCCACCGCCTGTCGCCGTTCGGCTGGCCGATCGTCGAGAGCTTCTTCGGCGGCGACTGCGCGGAAATGCTGGAGGACGGCGACGCCGCGCAGTTCGCGATCGACGAGCTCGTGGGGCTGCTCGGCAGCGACTGGCGCAGGCGCTTCACGCCGCTGACCGCTACCCGTTGGCGGCATGAACCTTATATCGGTGGCAGTTACAGTCACGCACGCATCGGGCGAGCAGGGCAACGCGCGGTTCTCGCCGCACCGGTCGAGGGTCGCATCCACTTCGCTGGCGAGGCGTGCCACACGTTCGACTTTTCGACCGCGCACGGCGCATATGAAACCGGCGTAACGGCGGCACACGCGGTCATTGGCGAGGCCGCAACGATCGCATAAGGAACCCCGATGGGCTTCCTCCGCATCTTCGCCAAGATCGTCTTCATGTTCGTGCTGATCACGGTCGCCTGGGTGGGACTGTACCGCTTCGTGCCCGTACCGTTCACCTGGACGATGATGGGCGACGTCATCAACGGCCACGGCGTGACGAAGGACTGGATGCCGTTATCCGAGATGGACCCAGACATGGCGCGCGCGGCGATCGCCGGCGAGGATTCGCGGTTCTGTTCGCATCACGGTTTCGATTTCAAGGCGATGGCGGGGGCGGCGGCGCGCAACGCGCAGGGCGGGCGTATCCGCGGCGGCTCGACGATCAGCCAGCAGACCGCCAAGAATGCGTTCTTGTTCCAGGGCGGCGGCTATGTTCGGAAGCTGTTCGAGGCGTATTTCACGGTGCTGATCGAGGCGCTGTGGCCGAAGCGGCGGATCATGGAGGTGTATCTCAACATCGCCGAGACCGGGATCGGAACATATGGGGTCAATGCCGGGGCTATCCGGTATTTCAATCACGACGCGTCGAGACTGTCGCCGACCGAGGCGGGCCGGATTGCTGCCGTGTTGCCGTTGCCGAAAAAACGGGCGGCGATCGATCCGCATGGCTTCGTGAGGCGGCACGGTAATACATTGTCACGGCGGGTTTCGACCGTGCGTAACGACGGACTGGACAGCTGTTTGCGGTAAGGGACGCCCCCTTCCCTACTCTCTGTGCCACCCACTACGGGTACTCCCGTCAAGGCTGGAGCCCGGTTTGGCCCCTCGCCCTGACGGGACACGTAGCGATTACTGTGTCGACTTCTCGACCGCGTCGCCGGCCTTGTCGGCGGCGCTGCCGACGCTTTTTGCGGCCGACGTGATCGCGGCGTCCTTGCCGTTTTGTGCGCCCTGGCGGCTGAACAGGTAATAGCCGCCGATCAGTACCGCGATGAGCAGGACGATGCCGATCAGCATGCCGCTGCCGCCGCCGCGGCGTTCGATGATCGTGGTGTGGGTGGTCGGGGTTTCGACGATACGCTCTTCGGCCATTGATACTCTCCCTGATTACTGGAGAGCGCAACGCCGACCGAAGAACGATTGTTCCCGCGCCGAAACAAACCCGAAATGGTTAGAATGGCAGCTTGAAGCCGGGGGGAAGTTGCAGGCCGCTGGTCATCTTCGACATCTCGGTACCCGACACCGCATCCGCCTTCGCTCGCGCGTCGTTGAAGGCCGCGGTCAACAGGTCCTCGAGCATCTGCTTCTCGCTGACCTGCAGGAGCGAATCGTCGATCGCGATGCCGATGATGCGGCCCTTGGCGGATGCCTTCACCTTGACGAGACCGCCGCCGGACGCGCCCTCGACCTCGATCGTGTCGAGATTGGCTTGCGCCTTTTCCAACTCGGTCTGGACGTTCTGCGCCATGGCGAGGATTTCATCGATATTCTTCATGCGTTGCTCCTTTGGCCGGGCCACGATTCGAGCTGTGCGTCGGGAAACGCTGCCACCGCGGCCTTCATGATGGGGGATTCGAGAATAGCCTGGCGCACCGCGGCGTCGCCAGCGTCCTGCGTCTCGCGCAGCGTCGGCTGCCCGGGCGCATCGACGATCGACACCTTCCACGCCGTCCGCGTCACCGTCTTCAACAAGGTGTTGAGTTCGGCAAGCGTGTCGGCCGAAACCGGGCGGCTGCCGCTGAGGACGAATTCGGGCGGCGCATAGCTCACGACGCGCGCACCGTGACGAAGGCGGGCGGCGATCGCGAGGCCGCCCGATTCGTCGAGCAGGTCGACCAGCGCCTCGAACGTCGGCGGCAGGATCGGACCGGTCGCCACCGGCTCGGGCACCTTCGCAGCGGATCCCGCGTTCCAGGGCGGCGCTTCGCCGGACGGGGGCGCAGGCGGCGGCAGCGGCGGTGACGACGGTGCCGCCGAGGGAGCCGCGCCGCTGGCGATCTGACGCGCCAACTCGCCGGGGTCGGGCAATGTGGATGCGTAGATCGCGCGCAGCAGCGCCATCTCCGCCGCCTCGATCGGCAACGCGGCCTTCGCGACCTCGTCATGGCCCTTGAGGAACAGCTGCCACAACCGGTGGAGGGCGGGATGACCGAGCGACGTCGCCCATTCCTCGCGCGCCGCGCGCTCCTCCATCGGTTGCGCGGCATCCGGCGGCGTGCCGACCTTCGTCAGCGTGATGCCGTGGACCGTCTCGAGCAGCGAGCGGAGCACCGACAGCGGGTCGACGCCGTAATCATATTGACGGCGCATCGAGGCAAGCGCCCCTGCCCCGTCGCCTGCAAGGATCAACGTCAGCAGGTCGCGCACCGCGCCGCGATCGGACAAACCGAGCATCTGGCGCACGGCGTCGGCCGTCACGCCACCGCCCTCGAGCCCGGCATGTGCGATCGCCTGGTCGAGGATCGAGAGGCCGTCGCGCGCGGAACCTTCCGCGGCACGCGCGATCAGCATCAGCGCCTCAGGATCGGCGGCGACGCCTTCCTCCCCCGACACCCAGGCGAAATGCTTGGCGAGTTGTTCGGCAGAGATGCGACGCAGGTCGAACCGCTGACAGCGCGAGAGCACCGTCACCGGAACCTTGTTCACTTCGGTCGTCGCGAACAGGAATTTCACATGGGGAGGTGGCTCCTCCAGCGTCTTCAGCAACGCGTTGAACGCGTTCTTCGACAACATGTGGACTTCGTCGATGATGTAGATCTTGAAGCGCGCGGTGACCGCCGAATAGCGCGACGCGTCGATGATCTCGCGGACGTCGTCGACGCCAGTATGGCTCGCGGCGTCCATCTCGATCACGTCGATATGGCGGCCCTCGGCGATCGCGCGGCACGGTTCGCAGACGCCGCAGGGGTCGATCGTCGGGCCGCCCTGGCCGTCGGGGCCGATGCAGTTGAGCGCCTTGGCGATCAGGCGTGCGGTCGACGTCTTGCCGACGCCGCGGACGCCGGTCATCAGGAAGGCGTGGGCGAGCCGGTCGCGCTTGATTGCGTTGCCAAGCGTCTGGACCATCGCGTCCTGCCCGATCAGCTCGGAAAAGGTCTGCGGTCGGTATTTGCGCGCGAGGACGCGGTAGGCGACGTCCCCATTTTGGGCTGGCGCTTTGGCCGGCTGCAGGGGTTCGCCCAGGTCGAAGGAATCTGACATTGCGGTCGTCATAGCGGGTGCTACGCGCGCTGTCGAAGGGGAGTGAAGTTCACAAAGTTCACACGCTGGGAACGTTCTGCACTTGGCCAAGCCGGTAGGCGGGCCAGTGGTCTTGCGGGACCTGTTGCGGCGGGTGGGCGAGGCATTCGCGACTTATGCCACACCGACGCGGGGTAGGACAGTTATTTGGAACGTTTGGGGAACAGCGAGCACGGTTTCTCGCGTTTCTGCCGGGCGACCGTGGAATAAGGGAAATTAGAAGTGCGCTGCGGCTTAGCCGCATCGTCATACGGCGTTTTGCGCCGCTGGCCGCGCTCACATGTCGGAACGACATGTTCGCGGTGGGAGCCGGGACGACCCGTAGCTGAGTCGTTGTGGCTGCTTCCTTCCGGATCTGACCAAGTTGGCGACGACCACGTCCGCCCGACTCCCGCGGCGCATATGGCGGGGTCGGGCGGGATGATCAAGCGTTAGCTTGCCGCATCTCGATCGGGCGCTGGATCAGCGGCGCACGCGGACCGTGCGGCAGACGCGCTGGCGGTGGTGGTTGCGGTAGACGTTGCGGCAGACCTGGCGCGTGCGGACGACATGGCGACGGTAGCCCGGGCGGTTGTCGTTATGACGCACGACGGTCCGCTCGTGAACGACGGTGCGCTGCGCCGAAGCTTCGGCAGCGATGCCGACGGGGGCGAGGCCGGTGAGTGCGACGAGACCGGCAGCGGCGAGGGTAAACAACTTCATGGGAATTCTCCTGCTGGGTTCGGGTTTTGAGGTGCCCGATAACCCAGTCACAAAACTAAGAGCGGTCGTTACGGTTCCGTATCAGCGACGGAAGCAGCGGCGGACCGGCCCATAATAGCCGCGCTCGATCCGGCAGACGACGCGAGACCGGCCGTAGCCGCGCGGGCCGCGATAACCGTAGCCGCCGCCGCGATAGCCATGGTCGCCGCGATACCCGCCGCGATCGCCGCGCCAGCCACGGTCTCCCCGCCAGCCACGGTCGCCATGCCAATTGCGATTGCCGCCACGCCATCCCCGGTCATCGTGCCAACCGCCTCCACCACGGGGGCCGTCCCAGCCGTGGCGTTGCGCGTCGGCGGGCGCTGCGGCGAACACCGTTCCCGCGGCCAAGGCGCCAGCGGCGAACATTGCGATGATCTTCATGTCCGGTACTCCTCTCGAGGCCTCGTACATTGAGGCGATGAGCGGATCTTCGGCGTTTGGCGGTGCACGATCCCTGAACCGGCCGTTGTCTTCCTGTAAGCTTTGTTGACCTACCTTGGCCGATCTAACTGAACCGACCTAACCGGGCCGACCTAACCGGGCCGACCTAACCGGGGATGCGTACGGTCAAGCCGTCGAGCGCGTCGGTCAGCCGGATCTGGCAGGCAAGCCGGCTGGTGCGCGTCGCGTTGTGGGCGAGATCGAGCATGTCCTCCTCGTCCTCGCTTGCGGCCGGGAGTTTGGGGAAGTCGGCGGCATCGACGATGACGTGGCAGGTGGCGCAAGCAAGCTGGCCTTCGCAGGTGCCTTCGAGTGGCTGGTTATCGACCTGCGCGACGTCGAGCAGGCGATCGCCGACGTTAGCGACGACGCTGCTGGCAGTCCCGTCGCGGGCAATGAAGCGGACGATCATGGCCATTGCGCCTTGGCTGCCGAGACGATCGCATCGACGGCATCGCGCAGTTCGGTTTCGGTCGTGTAGCGGCCGAAGCCGAGGCGGATGCTGGAGCGTGCCTGCGGTTCGGTGAGGCCGATCGCGCGCAGGACGTGGCTGGATCGGCCCGATCCGCTCGCACAGGCAGAGCCGGCGGAGAAGGCGATATCGCGCAGGTCGGACATCAGGCGGTTCACATCCAGGCCTTCTCGGCGGATGTTAAGATTGCCGTGATAGCGGTGTTCGGTCGAGCCGTTGACCATCCAGCCGGGGCCGAGCCGATCCAGCGCGAGCGACCACAGGCGATCGATGTGCGCGGCGTCATGATCCTTGCGGTCGGCCATGAGTTGGGCTGCGACGCCGAACCCTGCGCAGAGGGCGGGTGAGAGTGTGCCGGAACGGCCGGGGGCTTCCTGTCCGCCGCCGTGCATCAGGGGGGCAAGGTCGACGCCGTTGCGTATCCAGAGTGCGCCGATGCCTTTGGGGCCGTGGATCTTGTGTGCCGAGATCGCGATCAGGTCGACGGTATCGGGGACGGGCACGCGGCCATAGCCTTGCACCGCGTCGCAGAGCGTCAGCGCGCCAGCCGCGTGGGCCATCTCCGCAAGTCGCGCGATCGGTTGGATCACGCCGATCTCGTTGTTGACGAGCATTGCCGCGACTAGGCCGGTCCCGGGGAGGATCGCGGCGCAGGATGTGTCGGGGTCGACTAGCATGGATCGACATTCAACTTCCCCCCTCCCTGGAAGGGAGGGGCTGGGGGTGGGTTGGCCAGCGTTTGCCGCCGACGTTCGATGATCCGGAAGCCGACCCACCCCCGACCCCTCCCTTCCAGGGAGGGGAGAAGAGTCGCGCTGACTGTCGGCACGTCGACTGTCGCGCCAACCTAGACCGTCTGCGCCGAAACTTAAGCCGTCTGCGCCGACTGGGAGGATCGTGACGTGGCGCCCCCTCCTCGCTTCGTCCGCGACAGTGTCGAGCACCGCCGCGTGTTCGGTGGCGAGCGTCACGATCGGGCCGATCGTGCCTTTGATCGCCCAGTTCAGCGCTTCGGTCGCGCCGCTGGTGAAGGCGACGCGGCCGCCGCGGGGCAGCAGCGCCGCGATCTGGTCGCGGGCGACCTCGACGGCCGCCTTCGCGCGGCGGCCTTCGCGGTGGGGGGAATGCGGATTGGCGTGTTGCGATTCGAGCCAAGGGAGCATCGCGGCGAGCGCTTCGGGCGCGAGCGGGGTGGTTGCCTGATAGTCGAGATAGGTCATGCGGCCCGCCGTATGTCTTGGGCGATCCGCGTCCACGCTTCGGCGAACTGCGCGACATCGTCGGACGTCGTGGTCCAGCCGAAGCTGACGCGGACGACTTCGGCGGCGGCTTCGGTGGTATAGCCCATCGCGGCGAGAACGTGGCTGGGGCGCATGCTGCCCGACGAACACGCGCTGCCGGCCGAAACAGCGAACCCGGCCATGTCGAGGCGGATCAACTGCGCCGCGGAACTGACGCCGGGCAGGCGGTAGGAGGCGATCGTCGGGATGCGCGGGGAGTTTTGCGCGACGATTTCGCCGCCGCCAGCGAGGATGGCGTCATCGAGTTCATCGCGCAGATCGGCCATTGCCGCGAACCAGTCGCGGGGGGCCTCCAGCGCTGCGGCGAACCCGAGCGTACCGGGGAGGTTCTCGGTGCCGCCACGATAGCCTCGCTCCTGCCCGCCGGTTGGGTCGAGCATGCCGAGGTCGCGGACCAGCAGCGCGCCGATGCCGGGCGGACCGCCGAGCTTGTGCGCGGAGACGATGATCAGGTCGGCATCGGGGAGAGGGAACTTTCCCGCGGTCTGCGAGCAATCGGCTATCCAGAGACCGGTAGGTCGATTTTGGAGGACGCCGGTTTCGCTGTTCGCGGACTGAAGCGCGATCGTCGTTGCGCCCTCCCCGTTCATGACGATACCGCCTGCGTCGACGTTCAGCATGACCGGCTGCTCGGTGGCACGGAGGACCGCATCATGCTCGACCGCCGCCACCGCAACCCCGGGGCGCCCACGTAGCGCCAACGCCGCGGACTCGCTTGCGCCGCTCGTCAGGATCACATGATGCGGCCAGTCCAGCGCCTTGGCGATACGCCGCCGCGCATCCTCCAGCGCTGCCCTTGCCGCGCGGCCCTCGGCATGCGGCGAGGAGGGGTTCGCCCAGCGTGCCATGCCCTCCACCACCGCCGCGATGGCCTCGGGGCGCATCGGCGTGGTGGCGGCATGATCGAGGTAGATGCGGGCTTCGGTACGGGCCAGGGTCGGTTCCAATTGCGAAAAGGGGCTCGATCCTTATATAGCGTCGATCATCCGGCACTCCACCCGAGTGCGTATCCCAGCTCGCGAGTGCCTATGCCAGAAGTCATTTTTCCCGGTCCCGAAGGCCGTCTCGAAGGTCGTTTTGCGCCGGGCCCACGTCCCCGCGCACCTGTCGCGATGATCCTGCATCCGCATCCCTCGGCCGGCGGCACGATGAACAATGCGATCGTGCAGCAGCTCTACAAGACCTTCCAGCGGCGTGGGTTCGCCACCCTGCGATTCAATTTCCGCGGCGTCGGCAAGAGCCAGGGCGTGTTCGACAACGGCGTCGGCGAACTTAGCGATGCGGCGAGCGCGCTCGACTGGGTTCAGAGCTTTCATCCCGAGGCGCAGACGACCTGGATCGCGGGCGTCAGCTTCGGTGCTTGGATCGGCATGCAGTTGCTGATGCGCCGTCCGGAGATCCGCGGGTTTATCTCGGTGGCACCGCCGGCGAATCTGTACGACTTCACGTTCCTGGCGCCGTGCCCGTCGAGCGGGATCATCATCCAGGGCGAGGCCGACGAGGTCGCGACGCCGGGGGCTACGCAGAAGCTGGTGGATAAGCTGCGGACACAGAAGCATATCACGATCCATCACGACACGATCCCGAAGGCTAACCACTTCTTCGAGCATGAGATGCCGGAATTGATGGGGTCGGTGGACAAGTATCTCGACATGCGACTGGACCCGAACTCGCCGATCAGGTGAGGTATCCTTCCCCCCGCGGGGAGAAGGTGGCGCGGCAGCGTCGGATGAGGGGGAGTTGGGATTGGCTGGTGCTCCCCAACTCCCCTCTCCCTTCCCACCGCAAGCGCGGCGGGCCCCTTCCCTCTCCCCGTAGGGGCGAGGGAGTTAGAGGGTCCAGATCGCTACGTTGGCTAGCAACACTGCGGCCATGACCAGCATCAATATGCCTTTCCTGCGGTCGCGCTTCTTTGCGATCAGCACGACGCCGCCGATCAGGCAGGCGAACATGCCCAGCATCGCAATTGCCGGTGCCGCGGCTGCGATCGAGGTGAGTGCGGCGTTCATGCCGCCATCGCCTTGGCGTAGGCGGCGAGGTCGACGTTGCCGCCGGACAGGATGACGAGCAGTTCCGGTTCGAGCTTTACCTTGCCGGCCAGCACCGCAGCCAGCCCGACCGCGCCGCCGGGTTCGATCACCAGCCGCAGTTTCTCCGCCGCCCAGCGTTGTGCCGCTGCGATCTGCGGTTCGCTGACCGCGACGCCGGTCGCGTCCCGCCGGGAGAGGACGTCGAAGGTCAATTGCGACACGCGCAAGGTCTGGAGCGAGTCGCACGCGGTCGGCGGTGGATTGGGACCGACGGGTTCGATCCAGGACGCCTCCAGAGAACGGCGCATGTCGTCCCAGCCCTCGGGCTCGACGACAGTTATCGCGCTGTCCTTCAGGGCCAGCGCGATACCTGCCGACAGACCGCCCCCGCCGCATGGGATCACGACGCGGCTCGGCACGCCAAGGCCCAACGCCGCCATCTGCGCCGCGGCTTCGATCCCGGTACTCCCCTGCCCCTCGATGATCCACGGATCGTCGAAGCTCGGCACCAAGGTCGCGCCGCGCGCCTCCGCAAGTCCTGCGGCGATCGTCTCGCGGCTTTCGGTGGCGCGGTCGTACGTCACCACCTCCGCGCCGAGCGCCAGCGTCGACTCGCGCTTCAGTCGCGGCGCGTCCGACGGCATCACGATCGTCGCCGAGATGCCGAGCCGTTTCGCCGCCCACGCGACTCCCTGCGCATGATTACCCGACGAGAACGCGACGACGCCGCGCGCGCGCGAACCCTCGTCCAATGCGGTGAGCCGATGCCACGCGCCGCGAATCTTGAACGCACCGACCGGTTGCAGCGATTCGGCCTTGAAAACGACCGGTATACCCTTGATTTCGCTGACGAACAGCGGCGTCGGCGGGAGGATGCGGGCGATCTTCTCCGCCGCATCGCGGACACCCGCCCGTGTCGGTTGTCGCAAAATCGTCACACACCGTCTCCTATCCGCCAAACGCTATTTACATGGGGGGCGCGTAACCCTAGATCGCGCTTCCGCTGCCCCATGGGACTTCCAACCGCAAGGCAGTGTTTTTGTAATTTGTCTCAGGACATTGGAGGTCCCTTGAATTGGTCAAGCATCATATCGCGCTGGGGTTAGCGAAAGCCCATTCGACCGCCGACACCTCCCACATCGGGAGCGGCATCGACATCGCTAAAGGGCGTCCGGTTGATCCGGTCACGCTCGTTCGTCCGCACGCCGCTGCGCGCGCCGCTCGGTTCTTCGTCGAGAAGTTCCCGGGTCGCTCGATGTATGCGGTGAAGGCGAACCCGTCTCCCGAACTCCTGCAGATCCTGTGGGACAACGGCATCACGCATTACGACGTGGCGTCGATCGCCGAAGTGCGCCTGGTCGCACGGACGCTGCCACAGGCAACCTTGTGCTTCATGCACCCGGTCAAGGCCGAGGAAGCGATTGCCGAGGCGTATTTCACGCACGGCGTCCGCACTTTCAGCCTCGACAGCCTCGAAGAGCTCGACAAGGTCGTTCGCGCCACGCGCGAAGCCACCGACCTGACGCTGTGCGTGCGTCTGCGCGTGTCGTCGGAGCATTCGAAGCTGAGCCTCGCGTCGAAGTTCGGTGCAGCGCCGCATGAGTCGAAGGAACTGCTGTTCGCGGCTCGCCAGGCGGCGGACGCGCTCGGCATCTGCTTCCATGTCGGTTCGCAGGCGATGACCCCGGAGGCCTATTCGAACGCGATGGAGCGCGTCCGTGCGGCGATCGTCGATGCGGCGGTCACGGTCGACGTCATCGACGTCGGCGGCGGCTTCCCGTCTTCGTACCCCGGCATGGAGCCCCCGCCGCTCGAGCATTTCTTCGAGACGATCCACCGTGCGTTCGAATCGCTGCCGGTCAGCTATTCGTCCGAGCTGTGGTGCGAGCCGGGCCGGGCGTTGTGCGCGGAATATTCGTCGATCATCGTGCGCGTCGAGAAGCGTCGCGGTACCGAGCTGTATATCAACGACGGTGCGTATGGCGCGCTGTTCGATGCGGCGCATATCGGCTGGCGTTTCCCGGTCGAGCTGCTCCGCGAGCCGGACAGCCGTGCGAAGGACATGGAGTTCAGCTTCTATGGTCCGACGTGCGACGACATGGACTACATGGTCGGCCCGTTCATGCTGCCCGCGGACACGAAGGCCGGCGATTACATCGAGATCGGCATGCTCGGCGCCTATGGCTCGGCAATGCGGACCGCGTTCAACGGGTTCGGCTGTGACGAGACGGTGATCGTCACCGACGAGCCGATGGTCTCGCTGTACGACGAACGTTTCCAGGAACGCGCGTCGAACGTCGTCAAGCTGTAACCAACACCAAGTAATCGTTCGCTCTTCGTCTTCCCCTCCCGCAAGCGGGAGGGGACCGAGGGGTGGGCGCGCGTTTTCCACATCCGGCGCGTTTGCGGTGAGCGCGCGCCCACCCCCTAGCCCCCTCCCGCAGGCGGGAGGGGGGATCAGGAGAAATTAGACATGACCGAAGACACCCGCATCGACGCGCAGCGCAAGGCGGAACTCCTCTCCACAACCGTCGAGCATATCGACATCAAGAGCTTCGACGCGCGGCCGATCGTCGATGCGATGAAGAAGATGTCGTTCACCAGCCGCGACCTCGGCCGTGCGACCGACATCTACAACCAGATGCTGGCCGACAAGGACTGCACGATCTTCCTCGTGATCGCTGGCTCGACGAGCGCCGGCGGTTGCATGGACCTGTATGCCGAGCTGCTGCGCAACAACATGATCGACGGCATCGTCGCGACCGGCGCGACGATCGTCGACATGGATTTCTTCGAGGGCCTCGGCCACAAGCATTATCAGGCGCTCGAAGTGCCGCACGACGACGTCCTGCGCTCGCTGATGATCGACCGGATCTACGACACCTATATCGACGAGGAAGAGCTCCAGCACGTCGACCACACGATCTTCGAGATCGCCGAGACGCTCGAACCGCGCGCCTATTCGAGCCGCGAGTTCATCCGCGAGATGGGCAAGTATCTCGTCGAGCACGGCAAGAAGGAGAACAGCCTCGTCAAGCTCGCTTATGAGCATGACGTGCCGATCTTCTGCCCGGCGTTCGTCGATTCGTCGGCCGGTTTCGGTCTGGTCAAGCACCAGGTCGACGCGGTGAAGGCGGGCAAGCCGTACATGGTCCTCGACGCGATCGCCGACTTCCGCGAACTCACCGAGATCAAGATCAAGGCCGGCACTACCGGGCTTCTCATGATCGGCGGCGGCGTGCCGAAGAACTTCATCCAGGACACCGTGGTCTGCGCCGAGATCCTTGGCCATGACGACGTCCAGGTGCACAAGTATGCGGTGCAGATCACGGTCGCCGACGTGCGCGACGGTGCATGCTCGTCCTCGACGCTGCAGGAGGCGGCTTCGTGGGGCAAGGTAAACACGGGCATCGAGCAGATGGTGTTCGCCGAAGCCGGTTCGGTCATGCCGTTGCTGGCGTCGGACGCGTATCATCGCGGGCTTTGGAAGGACCGTCCGGTTCGCAAGTGGGGCGCAAGCTTCGACTGAGGCTTGACGACGCTCCGTCGCCATCTCGGAAGCACGCCACCCTCGTCCCTTGGAGGCAAAGGTAGCATGTTTCCCCGCGAAGGCGGGGACCCAGACTGGGCTCCCGCCTTCGCGGGAGAACAAGGAAGGGTGACGGTCGGTCGATCGCGGCCGTATCCTTGCTTCAAGTGTATATGGCCCGCATCGTTGCTCCTCCCTCGCAATTGATGCAGCCTCCTCCGGATAACCGGGGGAGGCTTTTTCATGCACAGCGACATCCTGCGACCGATGGTCGTGTTGATCGCGTGGACGCTCGTGATGCTGGGCTGGATGCTCGCGACGCGGCTGCCGGCGATGAAGGCGGCTGGCGTCGACATGGGCAAGCTCGTCGGTACCCAGGCGGCGGATGCCGACCGGTCGCTGCCTCCACAGGCCCAGTGGAAGGCGCACAACTACAACCATCTGATGGAACAGCCGACGCTGTTCTACGCGGTCTGCACCGTGCTGGCGTTCAGCGGTACGGGCAACGGCGTCAACGCTTGGATCGCCTGGGCGTATGTCGGACTGCGGATCGCCCACAGCCTCGTGCAGGCAACCAGCAACCGCGTTCGCGGCCGCTTCCTCGTGTTCGTGCTGTCGAGTTTGATGCTCGTCGCGCTTACTCTCCACGCGGCGCTCGCCGTGTTCTGAGGGCTTCGAGAACGCGTACGAATAATCGCCGATCGCGTCGCACGCCCCTCCCCGAACACGGTCGGATCGTCTAGCATTCCGGCCATGACCTTCGATCGCCGTTCGCTGCTCACCCTCCCCCTCGCCGCCGGGCTGGCGCTTCCCGCGTTCGCGCGCAGCGGTGCGCAGCTTACGGCTGCCCAGCCTCGCGCGACGGATGTACCGATCTGGCCACCGGCGGAGAGATTCGCGCTGTGGCCCGGTATTCCGCAGGGTGCGCCGAATCCGCTGCCGGTCCCGCGTCCGAGCATGCCGCGCTATCCGGATGGGTATCGCGACTTCCAGATGCGCGGCGTCGTGCGTCCCGAGGTCGGCGTGTTCCGCCCTGCCCGTCCCGATGGTCGCGCGGTGCTGATCGTGCCCGGGGGCGGCTATTCCATCACCTCGCTGCGCAACGAAGGGATCGACGTCGCGCGCGTGCTGAACGCGTTCGGGATCACTGCGTTCGTGCTGAGCTATCGCCTGCCGGGCGAAGGCTGGGCCGACCGCGCCGACGTTCCGCTCGCCGACGCGCAACGGGCGATGCGGCTGATCCGCGCCAACGCGCGGACCTATGGCATCTGGGCGGAGAAATTGGGCGTGCTGGGCTTCTCGGCCGGCGGACATCTGGCCGGCTCGCTGGCTGTCCTGCACGAGTTCAAGACCTACCGCCCGGTCGATGCCGCCGATCGCCATTCCGCGCGCCCGGCCTGGGCCGGTCTGATGTATGCGGTCTCCAACATGGATCCGGGCCGTAGCCACGGCGGATCGCGGACGAACCTGCTCGGACCCGACCCGCTGCCGGCGGTACAGGCCCGCTACGCGATCGATCGCCAGTTGAAGCCTGGCGCGCCTGCGCTCTTCCTCGTCCATGCCGAGGATGACAACACCGTGCCGGTCGCCAACAGCGTCGACACGCTAGCCGCTGCGCGCCGCGCCGGCATCCCGACCGAGGCGCACTTCCTCCAGCGCGGCGGCCACGGCTTCGGTACACGCCTGTCGCCGCGCTCGCCGGGGTCGCTGTGGCCGCAAATGTTCGATCGGTGGATGGGCGAACTGGTAGCAGGTTAGCGCCGACGCGGACCCAGGGAGCAAGTGGCGCGCCCCGCGCGTTATCCCAAGATACCGGGAGAGCCAAGATGACCCAGCCGCACGACACGCCGCGCGACGTCTTTCAAGAAGGCGGGGAGGTCATCATCGACGGACCCTGCGGCGCGGTGATCGCAATGACGCCGGAAGCGGCGTTGCGGACGGCAGGTAGGCTCGACGATGCCGCACTGGAAGCGTTGATAGCGCGGGCAAAATTGGTGCCTATCCCGCCGCGCTAGGTCTTTAGCCGAACATTCGTTTCATCGATCGCTCGAGCATGACGAACTGCCAGAGAGTGCGCCCATGCTCGACCTGCCCGGATCGGTGTTCCTCGGCGATGCGCGCGATCGTCGCCATGTCGAACCAGCCCGTTTCTCCCAACGTACGCGACTTGGCCAGGGCGATCGCCTCGCCTGCCAACGCACCCCGGAACCAGGCGCTGATCGGCGTGACGAACCCCATCTTCTGACGGTACAGGATCTCGCGCGGCAGATAGGGCTCCATCGCCTTCTTCATCAGCCATTTGCCCTCGCCGCGACGGAGCCGCATGCTCGCGGGCAACGTGGCGCAGAACTCAATCAAGCGATGATCGAGCAGCGGTTCGCGCGCTTCGAGACCCACCGCCATGCTGGTGCGGTCCACCTTGGTAAGGATGTCGCCGGGCAGCCAGTGCTTGATATCGGCATATTGCGCGCGGTCGATCGCATCGCGGGCAGGCGCGTTCGCCATCGTTGCGACGTAGCGGTCCTCGGCACGATAGCCGCCCAGCAGCGCACGGGCGTTGGCGCCGAACAGCTGGCTGCGAAGTTCGGGCGTCGTCACGCCGACCGAGCGGGCATAGGCCTCGCCGCCGCCCTGCGCGAGGGCGAGCAAGGTAGACTTCGCGCGCAGCGGCCGCGGCGCCCAATCGGCCTTGGGGTAGAACCGGCCCAGTGTGCCGAAGACCTCGGTACGCAGGTGGGACGGCAGCAGGCCGCGAACGCGTTCCTCCGCCGCCTGGAATTTATACCGGCGATAGCCGGCGAGCGCCTCGTCCGCGCCATCCCCCGACAAGGCGACGGTGACGTTTTCTCGCGCCAGGGCGCAGACCTGGTAGGTCGCGAGCGCGGACGCGTCGGCGAACGGTTCGTCGAAGCTGGCGACGAGCGTATCGATCATGCCGAAATCGCCCGACGCGACGACGCGCTCGCGGTGATCGGTCGCGAAACGGCGCGCGACCGTGTCCGCGAACGCGCGCTCGTCATGACCCGCCTCGTCGAAACCGATCGTGCAGGTGCTTACCGCCTTCGGGCTGGCCTCGGCCATCAAGGCGACCACCGCCGAGCTGTCGACCCCGCCCGACAGGAACGCACCGAGCGGCACGTCCGCGACCATCCGCGAGCGGACACCGGCGCGCATCCGGTCGACCAGTTCCTCGCCGAGCGCCTTGGCCGAGCCGGTGGCGCGGTTGGAGAAATCGATATCCCACCAGCGCCGCGGCTGCGGCACCGGGCGGCCGCGCTGGACCAGCAGGAAATGGCCCGCCGCAAGCTTCTTCACGCCCGCGACGATACACGCGTCATCTGGCACGTAGCCGAATGCCAGATAGTCCTCGACCGCGCCAAGATCGGGGACGCGCCGAAGTTGCGGATGCGCGAGCAGGCCCTTCAGTTCGGAGGCGAAGGCGAGCGATCCGTCCGCGAGCTCGACATAGTGTAGCGGCTTCACGCCCATCCGGTCGCGCGCCAGAAACAGGGTGTGCGCCTGGGAATCGTGGATCGCGAAGGCGAACATGCCGTTCAGCCGGTCGAGCATCGACGGCCCCCAGGCGCGCCAGCCGTGCAGCAAGATCTCGGTATCGCCTTCGGTCCGAAAAATCGCGCCCTTGGCGGTCAGCGCGTCGCGCAACTCCGCGAAATTGTAGATTTCGCCATTATAGGTGACCGTCAGCGGGCCGTCCGACATCGGCTGCGGCGAGCCTTCGAGATCGATGATCGACAGACGGCGATGACCGAGGCCGACTCCCGGTGCGGTCCAGACGCCGTCGCCGTCCGGACCGCGGTGCGCCTGGGCGGCGATCATCGCCAGGACGCGGTTGGGCTCGACCGGCTTGGGCGTGCCCGGGTGGAAGATCCCGGCGATACCGCACATCTAGCGCATCCCCGCTGCGCGATCGGCGACTTGGTCGAGCGGCCCGAGCGCGTGCAGGAAGCGTTCGAACGGGCGCCGATCATTGCCCTCGACCGAAAGGTGGATCGCCACCGCGCGTTGCGGGCCGCCGAGCAGCCGCGCCTTCATCGTCTCGATCTTCACCAGCGTCTCGTCATGGGTGGTTGCGTCGCCAACGCGGTACCACGTCGCGACGATCCGCTCCACGGGGCCGGGCGCGGTGATCTTCATGACGCTGCCACCCGCGCCCGTTGTGTCGGCGATGTCAGGAAGATCGGCGACGCGCACCCAGCGGTCCTCCTCGCGCAGCACGCCCGTGCCGAACGCGATCAGCTCGCGGCCCTCGCGCTGGCTGCCGAAGACGGCGATGGCCATGTCGACGGTCGCGCCCGACGTGTCGGCGTAGCGGCCGAACAGATAATGGTCCGCGCCGGGGTAATAGGGCATCCACGGCGCGCGCGTGCTGACCGGGACGCGGTGCCAGCCCGGCACGTCCGGCAGGTCGATATGCGCGGGCAAAGTCTGCGCCCGCCCTGCGATTGCGGCGCTCCAGGCCGGAAACACCGCGACCGTTGCCAGCGAGAGACAGGCGGCGAGGACCGGACCGGTACGCTGCCGGGGCAGCGCCTGCAGTGACGCCGGGTCGAACGCAGGATCGTCGGGCGCACGGTCGAACCAGCGCCAGCCGATCGCCAGGACCCCTGCCATCACGACGCCGAAGAACACCCAGCCATAGATGATATGATCGACTCCGGTTGCCGCCTCGACCGATGTCAGGTCGGCAGCCCAGATCGTCCCGAACGCACGGAAGCCGTTGGCGATCACCGGCACCACGACGGACACGGCCAGGAAGATCGCGCGACGCCGGGTGGACACGAAGCACAGATTGGCGACGAGCACGCCGAACGCGACCATCGCGATGACGAACTTGGCGCCCGAACATGCCTCGGCGACCTCGAAATAATAGCGGCCGGCGTGGATCAGCACGCCGTCGACCACCGCCGGCACGCCGACCAGGCGGAGCAACGGCATGACGATCGCGACCGTCACGGTCTGCAGCGGCGGTTCGAGACCTTCGCCGAAGGGGACGAGGAAGAACGCGTAGCATAGCGGGAACAGCAGCCCGCGCGCGACATTGGGGCCGAGGATCGTCAGGGCGGCGCCCTGCAGCATCATCACGAGCCCGAGCTGGCGCGCAAAGCCGACCGAGGCGGCGTCGCCCATCAGCCAGCCGAACCCACCGATCGCTATAAGCGCGAGCCCGGGCCACCAGCCGATCGGCACGAGCTGCGCAAGCTCCGTACGGCGCTGCCATACTAGCCAGGCGATCACCGGACCAATGAACAGGCAATGCCCGAAGGTGGTGCTGGTCCACCAGATCCGCGCCAGATCCCGGACATCGCTACGGAAGATCAGCAGGATGATCGCCGCCACTACGGCGAGCGCGATGCCGTGACGGCGCCAGATGGTCATGCGGCGAAGTCGAGCAGTGCGTCGAGCGGTGCCAGGCGGGCATCCCAGCCGTACCTGGCGATGACCTGCGCGCGGGCGGCGTTGCCGAGCGTGGCGGCGACGTCCGGAGCCTCGATCAGGGCGATCGTCTGGTCTGCGAACGCTTGTGCGGTCCCGGCGACGCGGATCGTACCGGCGTGGTCGATACCCTCGGCTGCCGCGGTGGAGGCGACGACCGGACGCGCCATTGCCATCGCCTCGAGGACCTTGTTCTGGATGCCGCGGGCGAGTTTGAGAGGCGCGACGCAGACGTCGGCGGCAGCGAGCCAGCCGCGGACGTCGTCGACTTCGCCCGTGACAATGACGTGGTCGCTGGCGAGCGCGTGTACGGCTGGGGTGGGCGCGCGGCCGACGATCGCGAACTGCGCGGGGATACGCTGGCGGATCAGCGGCAGGATGTCGCGCGCGAACCACGCTACGGCGTCGATATTGGGGCGGTAGTCCATTTGGCCGGTGAAGACGATCAATGCTTCTGCTCCCCTCCCTGGAAGGGAGGGGTTGGGGGTGGGTCGGCAGGTTTTTGCCACCAGCGTTCGGGCTTGGGGAAGCCTACCCACCCCCGGCCCCTCCCTTTCAGGGAGGGGGGCGAGATTGGCGAACTGCGCGACCGGATCAAACGTCACCGAGTCGATGCCGTTCTCGACTGCGAGTATCCGGCCCGTCGCGCCGCCTTCTTGGAAGAGACGTGCCTCGGCATCGCTGACGAACAGGCTCGCAGAAACCCGGGCCGCTACCTGCCGCTCGAACGCCCCCAGCAGCCGGGCTTCGCGGTGCATTATCCAGCGCATTGGCCCGCGTGTGTCGGCAGCGAACCCCGCGAACTTGGCGGAGTCGATGTCGACGAAATCCATCACGACCGGCGGCGCGGCGACCGGCACATACTGTGCCATCTGGCCCGAGAAGCAGTAAACGCCGCTGACGTCGGGCATCACGCGATCGATCGCCGCCTGCATCGCCGGGCTGGCAAACGCGGTCAGCGATACAGGCTTGCCGGTTGCCAACGCCTCGACCGCCGCACGCTTCTGAGACTTGGCGCGCGGCAATATGGTGCAACTCGCCAGCATGTCGGTGAACGCAACCGGTGGGTCGAAGTCCGCCGCATCATCCGCGAACGCGACCAGGTGAACGCGCGCGCGCCTCGCCAGATACTGGAGGATGTGGAAGCTGCGGATCTTGTCGCCGCGGTCGGGCGGGAACGGCACGCGGTGAGCCAGAAACAGGAGGTCGCTCACCCCAGTCCCCGGGAAATCCACGGCCCGGCGGCGTTGGCGGCCCATAGCGGCAACCGCTTCCACGTCCTTACCATCAGTGCGTATTTGGGATTGAGCGGATTGACCTCGCGCGCGGGTCCGTTGCTCCGCTTGGCGTAGAGCCGTGGTTCGGGGGTGAAGCCCCAGTTCTTCTTGAACGCCGCCGCCCCCGTACCGGTCTTCGACCGACCGAAATCAAACCGTGTGCAGCCGCGCGCGCGGGCGTGCGCCATCAGGGCGAAATACATCCGGTCATTGGCGCGCAGCCCACGCGCGGCGTCCGTCCCGCCGCCCCAATAGGGGTAGACGGTGCCGTCATGATACACGCTGAGGACGCTGGCGACCGCCCTGCCCTCATGCCGAACGGTAAGAACATCGGCGTCCATCATGCTTGCAACGCTGCGGAAAAGCTTCGCGGGGAACACCGGCGTGCCGAGATTACGGACCGACTCCGCGTAGACGCGGTAATGCTCGGCAAGCAACTTGCGGTCGTTGCCAGCCACGATCTCCAGATCGAAGCCAAGCGAGCGGCGGACTTCGGCGCGTTGCTTGCGCGGGATCGCGAGCAGTTCCGCATCGTCGTCCGCAGCCAGATCACGCGCAAAGCCGAGATAGCTGGTGTCGTCGCTCGCCCAACCCTCGGGCGCCGGACCACCGCGCAGTTCGACGGAGGGGCAGCCGGTCCGGAGCGCGAGGTTCCAGGCCCCCGCCGCGAGCGGCTCGACCGACGCCCCCAACACGCCGCCATCGACGCCGAACCCGGTCGATACCAGCGCACGCCCGAACAGCGGCGAACGCATTTCGGTCAACGGCAACGCACCGACTATCTCGCCACGGGCATCCTCGGAGAGCAGATAGCGGGCACGCTGTCCGCAGCCGTTCTGAACCGCACGGCTCCATGCGGGCAAATGGAAGGGGGTACCGCCGTCGGTCGCCGCAACGAACGCCGCGATCCGCGCGCACTCTGCCGGGTCGCGAAGGTCCGCTTCGCGCACGCCGACGGGCATCGGCGCGGTCACGCCAGCCGTGCCGCTTCGCGCGCGACGACCGTATCGACGCGGCCCCAGGCGTGGCGCCCGAGCAGCCCGCGCAACTTGCCCTCCATCGCGCCCAATCGAGAATAATGCCGGATCTTCGAGCGCATCGGTGCCGCAGCGACCCGCGGTTGCGACGGATCGATCTCCCACGGATGGAAATAGAACATCGCCGGCCGGTCTTCACGATTCACCTGACGCACCGCGAAGTCGGTTATTGCAGCCGGGAGCAGGCGGAAGAACCCGCCGCCGGTGGCGAGCTTGCGCTCGCCGAGCTTGGCGACCGTGACCGGCACCTCCATCAGCGCGCTGTCGGCTAGCGGCTTGAAGCCGTAGCGCGGCGCGTCGAGCCAACCATAATGATCGTGCTTTACCGGCGCGACGCTGGAGGAATAGGCGTAGCCCGCCTCGGCCAGTTCGACATGCGCCCACGGCGTCCGCTGATCGATCGAGAAGCTTGGCGCGCGGTAACCGGTGACCTTCGTTCCCGCGGCATCCTCGATCGCGGTCCGCGCGCGCACCAAGTCTGCGCGAAAGACGTCCGGCGTCATCGTGAAGACGCGCTGGTGATCCCAGCCGTGACTGGCGATCTCATGGCCTGCATCGACGATGCGGCGGATCAGCGCAGGATAGCGGTGCGCGACCCAGCCAAGCGTGAAGAACGTCGCCTTCGTGTCGCGTTCCGCAAACAGCGCGAGGACCGCGTCGGTATTCGCCTCGACGCGCGGTAGCAGCGAATCCCAGTCGGCCTTGTCGATGACGTTTTCGAACGCACCGACCTGGAACCAGTCCTCTACATCGACGGACATGCCGTTGAGAACACCGGCTTTTGGCAGCACGATGTCAGGCCGCATCATGCCAGGCCGCAACGCCCCGGATCGGTGGATAGTCGGGCTTGTCGGCATCACTCTCGACCCAGTCGACGAGCAGGGTCAGCACGCGACGAAGTGCTTCGTCCTGCAACTCGACCCGCGCCTCCAGGTCGGCGATCCGGCTGACGATCGCGGGATCGACGGGCGGCGGGGCGGACGGGGCGGCGAATGAGGGGGCGGATGAGGCGGGGGGCGTGACGGTCGGTGCGGCCTGATGATCTACGGCGGCATCGGCGATGCGCCCGCCGGTGTCCGTCGCGATCGTCGGCAGGTCGCCCTCGAGATCGCGCTGGACCGCGCGCACGACGGCGGCGTCGATCACGGTGAGATCCTCGATCGCGGCATGCAGCATCACGCGGCCGGCCAGCATGTTCAGGCGACGCGGCACGCCCGCCGATCCGGTGTAGAAGGCCCCGAACGCGTCGTCTGCAAAATCGGGATTGCCGGTCCAGCCGACCACCGAGAGACGGTGTGCCAGATAGTCCGAGACCTCGTCCTCTTCCATCGGGTCGAGATGGTGGATCGCGATCACCCGCTGACGCAGTTGCTCGAGGCGATCCGAACCATGCAGGCGATCGCGGAATTCGGGCTGTCCGAGCAGGACGATCTGGAGCAGCGCGTGACCGCCCGCCTGGAAGTTCGACAACATCCGCAGCTCTTCGAGCGCCGAGATCGGCAGCGCCTGCGCTTCGTCAACGATCAGCAGGGTCCGCTTGCCGGTCCGCGCCACTGCGTGCAGGCCACGTTCGATCGCGGTCAGCAGTTCGGCCTTGGTCAGCCTGGCAGGATCGACCTTCAGTTCGGTGGCAACGATCCGCAACAGGTCGTCCGCCTCGATCGCGGTGGACACGAGCCGGATCGCGTTCAATTGCTGGTGATCGATCGTATCCATCAGATGGCCGACCAAAGTCGTCTTGCCCGCGCCGATATCGCCGGTGATGACGATAAAGCCCTCGCCCTGCGCCAGACCATAGCCGAGATAGGCCATCGCCTTGCGGTGCGTCGCGGTCTCGAACCAGAATTTGGGATCGGGGGTCAGCTGGAACGGGCGACCCGTCAGACCATAATGTTCATCGTACATATCGTGCTCGCCTTCAGAACTGGTACCGCGCACCGATCAGCGCCTGCGCCGACCAGTCGCTGTCGAGGTCACCGACCTTGAAGCTGTAAAGCCCGAGCGAGGCTGTGGTGCCAAGTCGCCCGAAGTAATGGTAATATGTGCCGGTCGCGCCATACGACCAGACGCCGTCGTCGCCGGAGACGACCTCCAGCGGGACGTTCGAAACGCCCGGCTCGTAATAATTCAAGAACAGGTCCGCATTGATGCCGGACACCTGGCTGAGCGACCGCGCATAATAGAGCTGCGCGTAATAGCTTTCGTCCTCGAGCCCCGTGACGATCAGCCCCGGTGCGCCGTCGGGCGCGTAGAGACGGCGATTGGTGTAACCCGCCCCGGCGCCCCACGTCGAACGGCCGCGGGTGGCGACGATCACGCCGTCGATGCCGCGTGCACGGTAGCTGGCGGTCGAGATCGACTGGAACACGTTGTCGAGGCAACCGCCCGGCTGTGCGCCGCTGGCGCCGAAGACGCAGCCGTTGAACTGCTGGCCGAAGCCCTGCTGTCCGCCCGAGATAAAACTCGTTGGCAGATTGCCGAGACCGGTGCGGAGCTGGCGACCGAAGGTCTGGATGCCGTCATAGACGTTGACCGCCAGACCGACCGACTTCGAGGCCTGGTACGTCGCGGTCCCGGTGACGCTCAGCGAACCATAGCGGCGGCCGATATGCCCCTCGACCGAGGTCCGGCGGTTGGGTCGCCAGATGACGCCGGCATCGTAATAGAGGCCGTCGGTCCGGTACGCGATCCGGCGTGGCGCGGCGTCGTTGGTGACGAACCGTCCGTCCCTGTCGAGCACCGGCGTACCGGCCGCATCGACCAGCGCGTCCTTCTGGCTCGTCTCGATCTTCTCGTATCCGGCGCCCGCGGTGAGCGCGACATAGGGCGAGATCGGCTGGAGTATGTCGCCGCGGCCATAATAGCCCTCGTACCGCTGCTTGAGCTGACTGGCCGTCTCGCGGTCGTACGCGCCGCTGAGCGTGATGCCGAAGGGCGCTACGCTGCCCGGCGCGGTCGAGGCACGCGCGGTCACGGTGTTGCCGATCGAATCGTCGTAATAGTCCAGCCGCTGGCCCGCGAGCGTCGATCCGCCGAAGGTCGGCGTCTCGACTTTCGTGTAGCCCAGCCGGTAGTTCGCATCGAACGTGACTGGGCCGGCGCGCGTGGTCAGGCTCGGTCCGGCATAGACCGAGTAGAGCTGCGATACGTTGTCGACATTGCCGACCAGCAGGCCAGGCGCGGCGCCGCGGATATCCGACCGCGTCCGCGTGGCGATGCCGCCCGCCTCGAGCGTCAGGTTCGGCGTCACGCGCGCATCGACGCGCGCCAGGCCCGAATGAATGTCGTTGTCCGCGGCGTTCTTGTTCCAGGCGAACCGGTGTTCATAGCGGTAGCTGAGCTGCCCCGAAACGCGCTGCGTCGCGATCGCCGCATCGACGCCCGCGGCAAGGCTGGTGTACGTCAGGACGTCGCCGCCGTTCAGATCGGCATCGAAGATCTGGCTGGCCTCGATATACGGCCGGACCGACACGCGGCGCCCGGTCTGACCTGATTGCGCGGTCTGGTCCAGGGTTGCAATCTGGTTGGACTGACCGGCTTGCGCCGGTTGCCCGGCCTGCCCCCCCTGCACGGACTGCGCTGCCAATGGCGTCGCAACGATCGCACCGATCGTCAGCATGGTGCCCGCCAGCGCACGCTTACGGATCGCGGACCGGCTCACTGCGACGCCTCATGGCCGTAATAGCTACCGAACCGCGCGCCGCCCTGGACGAACGACACCGCATTCAGGACGAGCTGGATATGCTCGCATCCGTCGAGCAGATTGACCGCGGCGCGCAATTCGCTCTCCGGCGTGCGATCGGCGCGGACGACTAGCATCACCTGCCCGACGCGCATCGCGAGCACCGAGGCGGGCGACGCGGCGAGCGCGGGGGGCGAATCGAATATGACGATGCGGCGGGGGTTGGCCGCGAGCAGCCGCGCGATCACGGTTCTGGTCCGCGCACTGGCGAGCAACTCGGTGTCCATCGCGGTCTTGGTTCCCGCGGGCAGCACCGAGAGGTGCGCCACGTCGGTCCGGATCACGAGATCCTCGACGTCGATCGCAGAATCTGCAAGCGCATCGAGCAGTCCGGCGCCGGCGCTGAGCCCGAGCTGGTTGGCGACATCGGGCTTGGCGACGTCGGCATCGACGAGCAGCACTTCGGTGTCGCGCTCGGCGGCGATCGACAGCGCCAGGTTGATCGCGCAGAAGGTCTTGCCGTCCTCGGGCCGCGCCGAGCAGACCAGGATCATGCGCGCCTTTTCGGGGCTGTCGCTCTCGGCGATCCGTGCGCTGGCGATCAGCAGCTGGCGCTTGATCAGGCGAAACTCTTCGGCGAGCGGGCCGACGGGCGCGCCCGGCACGATCATGCCGTTTGCTGCCAACATGCCGCGGTCGATCCGTGCGGTATCGTCGGTTTCGTCCGGCAGATAGAATTCGTCGGGCAGTTCGCTGCCGATCGGCGCGCGCAACTCTTCGGGGATCGCGAGGAAGCTGGCATCCTCGAACGTCGCGTCGAATGCGGGACCATGGGTCGGGCCGCGGTCTACTATTGTCGTCGCGGAAACGTCGTCGGCGGGGACGTGCACGGGCGGCAGATCGTCGACCGGCGCGGGCGTCGGCGGAGCGTTGCGCGCGCGTGCATGCGCGTTGAAGTCGTAGACCTTGGCCGCGCGTTCGAGCAGCGAGGGTTCGCGATCAGGTTTCGTCACGGTCATCCCCCTTTATGCCGCCAGTCCGCGCTGCAGGATCTCGACCCCCAGCAGCAGGACATAGGCCGCGCCCAAGGCGGCGGTGCCGCCCAGGAACATCTTCAACTTGCGCCGACGCTGCTCCGACTGGATTCGCGTCACGACTTCGCCAATCGAGCCGATCACAGGCATCCCTGCTGCTTTTTCGAGCCGGCTCGTGGTGGCGAATGTCGTCCGCAATTGCCCCATCGCGAAGGCTGCGCCGATACCCGCCGCGAGTCCAGCGATCAGCACGCCCGACAGGAGTAGCATCCGGTTCGGCGCGCTGGGCGTCCGCGGCATGGTCGGCGGATCGATGACGCTGAACTTGACGTGATCGCTCTGCGACTGCGCCTGGCCCATCAGCGCGGTCTGCTCGCGCTGCGTCAGCAACGCGTCGTACTGATCCTTGAGCACCTGGTAATCGCGATCGATCGAACCCTGTTCGGCGGCGACCTCGGGATCCCCGGTCAGCTTCGAATTGAGCAGGTCGAGATCGCCCTGCAATTGGCCCCGCCGCATCCGCAGCGACGCGACGGTCGCCTGACGGTCCGCCACCATCGACTGGAGCGACGCGTAGAGAGGGTTCTGCGCGCTGCCCGCGGCGTTGCCGCCGGAAAGCGGCTCACTCCGCGCCGCCGCCGTCGCCGCGGCCAGCTGACTCTTGAGCGCGACCACATCGGGATGGTTCTCGGTATAGCCGCGCGCGCGGGCATCGGCGAGCTGACCCTGGATCGCCTGCAAGCGAGCGCGGGCCGGGCCGGCCGCACCGGCGCTACCGCCGACGCCAGCCACGGTCGCGGGCGTTCCCGCCATCTGGCCCTGCACCGCGGCCAGGCTCGACTGCGCCGCGGCCAGATCACCATCGACCTGCGACATCTGCGAGCGGGCCGCACCGATCCGGTCGCTGATCGACCCGGTCCCCGGCAGCGCGCCGAGATAGCGGTTCTGGAAATCGGCGCGTTTGGCTTCGGCGTCGGCAAGCTGTTTCTGCCGTGACGCGAGTTGCTGATCGAGGAAGGTCAGGCTCTGCGTGGTCTTCGACCGGTCGCCCGCAAGATTCTGCTCGACGAACAGATCGATCAGCTTTTGCGTGATCTGCCGCGCCAGCTTGGGGTTGGATGCGGTGCTGGTAATCTGAAACAGATTATCCTGTTGCGAGACGATCTTGATATTCTGTGCGAGGCTCGACACCCGGTCGGCGACGTCGCGTTCGCTCGAAACCGTATTGGCCAGATCAGTGCCGCGTACGACCTTTTCCAGCGTCACCGCCGATGTCAGCGTCGTACGGATGGCGTCCACGCTCATCGGCACGCTCTGCGGCACGCCGTCCATGCCCGCAGGCAGGATCGTCTGCATCTGGACGAACACGCGTGCGGTCGAATCGTACCGGCTCGGGATCTGCGAGACGACCAGCCAGCCGAGCACGCACACGCCCCACGCCACGCCGAGCGCCAGCCAGCGCCGCGTCCATATCGTGTGGAGCGCGATGCGCACCTCGTCGTAGATCCCGTTCATCGAGCGTGCCTCAGAACATCGATTCGGGGATGATGATCACGTCGCCAGGCTCTAGCCGGACGTTCGCCGAGGAATCGCCCTTCTTGAGCAGGTTGCCGATCTGCAGGCCATATTCGGTCTGCTTGCCGGTCGCGCGGTCGTAGCGGACCAGCCGCGCCTTGTTACCCGCGGCATATTGGCTGAGACCGCCGACCGCGATCATCGCGTCGAGCAGCGTCATGTTGGCGCGGTAGGGGATCGAGGCCGGCTTCTCGGTCGCACCGACAATGCGGACCTGCTGGCTGTAGGTACCGCTGAAATTCTCGACGATCACCGAGACGATCGGGTCCTTGATATAGGCCGCGAGCGCCTTCTTGATGTCGTCGCTGAGCATCGCCGGGGTCTTGCCGACCGCGGGCATGTCGTTGATCAACGGCGTGGTGATGCGGCCGTCGGGGCGCACCTGAACCTTCGACGACAATTCGGGGTTGCGCCAGACGAAGATGTTGAGCTGATCGAGTGGCCCGATGACGTATTCCTCGCCCGGCAGTTCCTTGTTCGCGACATAGGCCGCGGGCGGCAGTTCGGGACGCCCGCCGGTGCTCGTGCAGGCACCGAGCGTGGTCGCGGCCACGCCAAGGGTCAGCAGGGATTTCGAAACGGATCCGGAACGCATTGGTAGTTTTCTCCTGGCGTCACACCGGCCATCGGCTGCCCGACGGACGGCTAAACTTGACCTTCGCTATGAAGGGAACAGGTGAAGATAGCGTTAGGAGCGCCCCGTAACCATGCTCCCGGTAGCCCGGCGTCGCAGTGACTATAGCACAGATACGATCTCGGTTGCGGGTGGATGCCCGAGAAACGCCGTTGGGCTTGCGCTGGCGCCGTATGCGCCGGCCATGAAGATCGCGATCAGCTCGCCGACCTCGACCGCCGGCAACGCCACCTTGTCGCCGAGCCTGTCGAGGGGGGTGCACAAGGGACCGACCACCGATACGGTTTCGGCCGGTACTTGGCCCATTCGCGCAGCGACCGCGATCGGATAGTTGCGGCGAACGACGGTTCCGAAATTGCCGCTGGCAGCAAGTTGGTGATTGAGTCCGCCGTCGACGACGACGAACGTTTCCCCCTGGCTTCGCTTTATATCGACGACGCGGGTGAGATAGACGCCCGCCTCCGCGACGAGCCAGCGACCGAGTTCGATCGCGAACCGCGTTTCGGCAAGGATCGCCGGACGGGATGCGAGAGCGTCTGCGAGCGCAGCGCCGACCCGTTCGACGTCTAGGGCCACGTCGCCGGCGAAATAGGGGACGCCGAAGCCGCCACCGAGATTGACGACCGGCGGAGCAACGCCCGCCTCGTCGCTGAGCCGGGCGGCGAGCGCGATCGTGGCGGATTGGGTTTCGGCGATGGCGCCGGGGTCCAGAGCCTGGCTGCCCGCATAGATGTGAAAACCGCGCCAGTCCGCACCGGCGTCGACGATCGCTCTCACGAGCGCTGCGGCGCGGACCGCATCGACCCCGAACGGCGAGGCCCGCCCGCCCATTCGCATGCTCGAGCCGCGGAGTTCGATATCGGGGTTCACGCGCACCGCCATGCGCGGAGCAAGGCCGAGCCGATCGCCGATCGCGAATGCCCGCGCTGCTTCGCCTGCCGATTCGACGTTGAGCGTGGCGCCGGCGGTAATTGCGGCCGTAAGTTCATCGTCACGCTTGCCCGGTCCGGCAAAGCTGATCGACGCGGCAGGCTTGACCGCCAGTGCCTTGGCCAACTCACCCGACGACGCGACGTCGAGCCCGTCGACCAGCGGCGCGATCGCCGCAAGCAGGTCGGCGTGCGGATTGGCCTTGATCGCATAGTGCAGGTCGATCGCGGGCATCGCTGCCCTGAAGCGCGCGATCCGAGCAGCGACCATCGCCATGTCGTAGATGAACAACGGCGTGTCGCCAGCTTGCACCGCCCATGCGTCGGCGGTCCGGCCGGCGATGACCAATGCACCAGACTGCACGGCAAACTCGGGAGGAAGAGCACCCATCGGTTTCATGACGCGCTCCCCTCCTTGTTTCCCCGCGCTCGGACCTCCAACGCTATGGCAGATCGATCCAGTTTCCCATTGGCGTTACGTGGTAATTCTGTCCGCCAAAGATACTCACCCGGCTGCATGAAGCTCGGCAACGCCGTCCGGAGCCGCGCCCGCAACGCCGGCTCCTCGCTCGCGTCCCCCGAAAGCATCACCACGATCGCCTGCCCCAGCCGCTCGTCCGGCACGCCCACCGCGACCGCCTCGCGCGCTTCGGCTCCAGCGAGTACCGCCTCCTCCACCTCGAGCGGGCTGATCCGGTTCCCCGCGCTCTTGATCATCTCGTCGTCCCGCCCGACGAAGCGAAGCAGGCCGTCTTCACCCTCGACCACGGTATCGCCCGACCACACCGCCATGCCGGCCCCGTCCGGTGCCGGCCGAAACCGCTGCGCCGTTCGCTCGGCATCCTGCCAATAGCCTTGCGCGACGAGCGGCCCGGCATGCACCAACTCCCCCGCCTCCCCCGGTGCAGCGCGCGATCCGTCGGGCTTCACCACCGAAATTTCCGCAAACGGAATCGCCCGCCCCATCGCGTCGGGATGCGTATCGATCAGCGCCGGGTCGAGATAGGTCGACCGGAACGCCTCTGTCAGCCCGTACATCGCGTACACGTCCGCCGCCGGAAACCGGTCACGAAGCCCGCGCACCAGCCGCGGGGTTAGCGCGCCCCCCGAGTTGGTCAGCCGCTTCAGTCGCGCCGCGGTCTCCGCCGGCCAATCCGCCTCCAGCAACTGCACCCACAAGGGCGGCACGCCCGCCAGCGTCGTCGCCCCGACCCGCTCGACCGCCTTCACCACGTCGCGCGCGACCAGATAATCGAGCGGTGCCACCGACGCGCCCGCTACCCAGGTGGAGAACAGCTGGTTCTGGCCATAGTCGAACGACAAGGGCAGCACGCCGAGCACCCGGTCTTCAGGCTCCAGCTTGAGATAGTGCGCGACGGAGATCGCCCCTAGCCACAGGTTCGCATGGCTGAGCATCACGCCCTTCGGCCGCCCGGTGGAACCCGAGGTGTAGAGGATCGCCGCAAGACTATTAGAGTCAGCATCCGACGGACCCATAACGCCGTTGTTCCCCCGCGAAAGCGGGGGCCCAGGGTTACAGAGCGCAACGTTTGGGATTCCTAGACCCCCGCGTTCGCGAGGGAACGAGAGTAGCTCCGTCTCGTCCACGATCACGCAGCCATCCGGAACGTCGCCATCGTCCAACGTCCCAGCCCGCGCGCCCTGAGACAGCAGCAACCGCGCGCCGCTATCGCCAAGAATATGCGCGACCTGCGCCCGCCGCAGCAGCGGATTGATCGGCACATGGACGAACCCCGCCCGCGCCACGGCCAGCGGCATCAGGCAGGCGACGCGTGTCTTGGGCAGCCACGTCGCGACCCGGTCGCCCGCGGCCAGCCCCTGGGCGGCAAGCCAGCCGGCCAACGTTCCGACGCCCGCCTCGAGTTCGGCAAACGTCATCGTCTCCGCTTTGTCGATCAGCGCGACGTCTTCCGCAGCACCGCGCAAGGCGACATGGTCGATAGGGTACGGAATGGGATTGAGAGACATCATGACAGCCCTCATAGCGCCAAGCCGTTGCCGAATTCACCCCCACACGCTAGCGCGGCCCGGTTCGTAACGGTTCAGGCGATGCTCGTGATCTTCGAAGGTACTTCCCAAGTCGAAACGACGGTACGCGCCGTCCTTGCAGACATACTCGGCCTCAGCGCCGATCGCGTCGCCGCGTTCACCGCCGACACGCCGCTGTTCGGCGCACTGCCCGAACTCGATTCGATGGCGGTGGCCAGCGTGCTGACCGAACTGGAAGATCGTCTCGGTATCCTGATCGAGGACGACGAGGTCGATGGCGAGATGCTCGAGACGTTCGGCGCACTGGTCCAGTTCGCCGCGAACAAGGCGCTGGTTTAGCCTCGACGGGGGGGCTAGCCTCGACCGGGATGACCGGCCTCCGCTTCGAACATTATGACTGGGCGGGTGGTCGCGAAGCGATGCTCCGGTTCGGCCCCGATACGGGTCCGATCGTCGTCGCCACGCTCCCCCTTTTCGAAGAGGCTAACCGAACGCGGCAGTTCCTCGTCACGATTTTGCGCGCGCTGGCGCAGCGCGGGATCGGCAGCGTGCTACCGGACTTTCCCGGCGTCGGTGAGAGTTGCGTTGCTACGGCTGATGCGCGACTGATCGACCAACGCGTCGCCTATAACTCGCTTATTCAACAGCTTGGCGGACGCAGTTACGGAATTTCGATAAGAAGCGGCGCGCTCTTCGACGTGGAAGCGGGCCTCGTCGGCCGGTGGCAATTGTCGCCGCAGACCGGCGAGGATCTTGTGCGCGAACTGGATCGCGCGCGGGCGGCCAATCGATCCGCAACTGCGGGCGCGACCGACTATGCTGGCAACACGCTGTCCGATGCGATGCTGAGCGACCTTCGCGACGCGCTGCCTTATGCCGCGGAGTGCCCTTTGCGGACCGTTCGCCTCGACTCCGACCCCCGCACCGCGAATGTGAAGTACGTGGCGTCGCCCTTGTGGCGCCGGTCCGAACCCGGCAACGATATCTCATTCGCGCAAGTGCTTGCCGGCGATATCTCGGAGTGGGTCGCATCATGCGAACGCTGATTGCGTTCTCGTGCGAAGGCGAAACGCTCGCCGCCACGCTGGACGAAGCCGTCGGCACGACCGGGCTCCTCATAGTCTCCGGCGGCAACGAGATCCGCAGCGGCGCGCATCGCGGCATGGCTATGCTAGCGCACCGCCTAGCCGCCACCGGCACGCCCGTCTTCCGCTACGACCGCCGCGGCGTCGGCGATTCGACGGGCGACAATGGCGGCTTCCTGAGCGCCGAGCCCGACCTTATCGCAGCGGTCGCCGCGTTCAGGAACGCAGCACCGCGCGTGACCCGCTTAATAGGCTTTGGCAACTGCGACGCCGCCAGCACGCTCGCGCTGTTCGGAAGGGTGGCGGGGTTCGACAAGGTCATCCTTGCCAACCCCTGGGTCATCGAACCGATAGACGACCTCCCCCCCGCCGCCGCCATCCGCGCGCGCTACCGCACCGCGTTCCGGGACTCGGCGACATGGCGTCGAGCACTGTCTGGGAACCTCAATATCGCCGGTCTTATTAGGGGCATAGCGAGGATAGTTCGGACAGACCGGGAAAGCCAAAACCCTCTCGCCGGACGGGTACTGACCGCAATCGCGGACTGGGAAACGGACGCCACCGTCATCCTGGCCCGCGGGGACGCGACCGCCATTGCCTTTGCAGCGGCAGCCGGCGTCGCCGTCCCTTCAGAGACTATCGATACCGACTCTCACAGCTTTGCGGGCACCGCGGGGGCCGCGCTGGAGAAAGCGATCAGGCGCAATCTGGCCTGATCGCTTTCGCGCCGCCGTTATTCGGCGGCTTCGGCGAATTCCGCAAACTCGGCTGCGGCGAGGAACCGCTCTGCGTCCAGCGCCGCCATGCAGCCGGTGCCGGCCGCCGTCACCGCCTGCCGATAGACCTTGTCCGCCACGTCGCCGCAGGCGAACACGCCCTCGACGCTGGTCCGTGTCGAACCCGTCTCGACGGCGATATACCCATCCGAATCGAGATCGATATGGCCGCGGAACAGCTCGGTTGCCGGGTGATGCCCGATCGCCACGAACCCGCCATCGACCGCGAGCCGCGACCGCTCGCCAGTTACGGTGTCTTCGAGCTCGAGCGCGACAAGGCCTGCGTTGCCACCGCCATCGACGAACTCGCGAACCTCCTTATTCCACAATACCGTCACGCCCTTATGTGCGAACAGACGCTCCTGGAGGATCTTCTCCGAACGCAGCGAATCGCGGCGGTGGATCAGCGTCACGTCGGGCGAATGGTTGGTGAGGTACAGCGCCTCCTCGACCGCGGTATTGCCGCCGCCGATCACTGCGACCTTCTTGCCGCGGTAGAAGAAGCCGTCGCAGGTCGCGCAGGCGCTGACGCCCTTGCCCTTCATCGGCTCCTCGCTGTCGATGCCGAGCCATTTCGCCTGCGCCCCGGTCGCGATCACCAGCGTGTCGCCCTCATACACGTCACCGCTGTCGCCGATCAGGCGGAACGGGCGGCTGGTCAGGTCGACCTGCACGATCGTGTCCCACATCATCCGCGTGCCGACATGTTCGGCCTGCGCCTGCATCTGTTCCATCAGCCACGGGCCCTGAATCACGTCCTTGAAGCCAGGATAATTCTCGACATCGGTGGTGGTGGTCAGCTGACCGCCCGGCTGGATACCCTGCACGACGATCGGCGCCATGCCGGCACGCGCGCCATAGATCGCGGCCGACAGCCCGGCGGGCCCCGAGCCGAGGATGAGCATGCGGGTGGTATGGGTGGTCATCGGCATTCCTTGACGGTTCTGGCCTTGGAGATTCGGGATTGCATCTAGGGGATGCGCGCGCGGATTTGAACTGCCGGTAAATCTGTTGCGCCTGCATCGAAAGCTATGCCGCTTCGTTAACAAGCAAAACGGAGATGAGCATGAGCGACGACCGTACCGTAGAGATCGAGGATTACACGGCACCAGCTGGCGGCTGGGGTTCGATGAAGTCTCTCGTCGAGATTTCTGCACGCGAGAAGGTAGGACCCGAAATGGTCCGCGAACTGGCGCGCCAGAACAAGCCCGACGGCTTTCAGTGCGTCAGTTGCGCCTGGGGCAAGCCCGCACACCCGCATGTCGCCGAGTTCTGCGAGAACGGGGCGAAGGCGACCGCGTGGGAATTGACGTCGTACCGCGTGACGCCGGCGTTCTTTGAACAGCATACCGTCAGCGAACTGCTCGGCTGGAAGGATTTCGACCTCGAACAGGCCGGCCGCCTGACGCATCCGCTGAAGTACGATGCGGCCACCGACAAATACGCCGCGTGCAGCTGGGACGAAGCCTTTGCTGGGATCGGCGCCAAGCTGAAGACGTATGATCCGACCAAGGTCATCTTCTACGCGTCGGGTCGTGCCAGTCTCGAAACCTCGTACATGTATAGCCTGCTTGCACGCATGTACGGCAGCCAGAACCTGCCCGACAGCTCGAACATGTGCCACGAGACGACCTCGGTCGGGCTCAAGTCGGCCATCGGTTCGGCCGTCGGCACGATCCACCTGTCGGACTATGAGAAGTGCGACGCCATCTTCTACTTTGGACAGAACCCGGGCGTGAACAGCCCGCGCTTCCTGCATCCGCTGCGCGATTGTGCAAAGCGCGGCGTCGAGATCGTGGTGTTCAATCCGCTGAAGGAACGCGGGCTGGAGAAATTCCAGGATCCGCAGAATCCGATCGAGATGGTGTCGGGCAAGTCGACGCCGATCGCATCGCAATACCATCAGTTGAAGACCGGCGGCGACGTCGGCGCGATCATGGGGATGTGCAAATACCTGATCGAAGCCGACGACAATGCCAAGCGGATCAATGGCCTGCCCGTGCTCGACCACGCGTTCCTGAGCCAGCATACCACCGGGTTCGAGGCGTTCGCCGATGTCGCGCGAGCGACCGAATGGGCGACGATCGAGCATGAGAGCGGCCTGGCCCGCACCGAGATCGAAGCGGCGGCGAAGGTCTATGCCAAGTCGAAGGCGGTCATCGCGGTGTACGGCATGGGGCTGACCCAGCATGTCGGCGGGATCGACAACGTCCACATGGTCGTCAACCTGATGCTGCTCCGCGGGAATATCGGCAAGCCCGGTGCCGGCATGGGTCCGGTCCGTGGTCACTCAAACGTGCAGGGCCAGCGCACCGTCGGCATCACCGAGAAGCCTGAACTAGCCCCGCTCGACAAGCTCGCCGAGCAATTCGGCTTCGAGCCGCCGCGCGAGAAGGGTTGGGATACCATCGAGGCATGCGAAGCCGTGCTTGACGGCAGCGCGCAGGCATTCGTCGGACTGGGCGGCAATTTCGTCCGAGCGATCCCCGACCATGCACGGATGGAGCCGAAATGGCGTGGGCTCGACCTGACGGTGCACATCGCGACCAAGCTCAACCGCTCGCATCTGCTGCCTGGCGAGACGTCGTACCTGCTCCCCTGCCTCGGCCGGATCGAGACCGACATGCAGGGCACCGGGCCGCAGAGCGTGTCGATCGAAGATTCGTTCAGCCAAATCTACGGCTCGAAGGGCAAGGCAACGCCGGCGGCCGAGACGCTGCTGTCGGAGCCGGCGATCTTGGCCGGGATCGCCAAGGCGACGCTCGCGCCCAATCCGAAACTCGATTGGGACGCCTGGGTGCGCGACTATGCGCGCGTTCGCGATGCGATCGAGGTGACGTATCCGGACATGTTCAAGGACTTCAATGCGCAGATGTTCACGCCCGGCGGCTTCTGGAAGGGCGTGCCGGCCGCGCACCGCGAGTGGCTGACGGAAAGCGGCAAGGCGGAAATCAACATTCCGCAGGCGCTGAACGTGACGGGGTTCGAGGAAGCCGAAGGGCGCTTCCGGCTGATGACGCTGCGGTCGAACGACCAGTTCAACACGACCGTCTATGGCTATCATGACCGGTTCCGCGGCGTGAAGGGTACGCGAGACATCGTGTTCATGAACCGCAGCGACATGATCCGCATGGGGATCACCGATGGCGACGACGTCGATCTGGTGGGCGATGCCGGCGACAATTCGGACCGTCGCCTGAACAAGCTGCGCGTGGTCGAATATTCGATCCCCGAAGGGTGCCTCGGCGCTTATTATCCCGAGAGCAACCTGCTCATGCCGGTTGCTCACCATGCGCGCGAAAGCCATGTTCCGGCAGCGAAATCCGTGCCCGTGCGGATCGAGAAGACGCGCTGACCGAGCGGCGCGTTCTCGGCGTCGTTCTTGCGGGCGGGCGGTCGTCGCGGTTCGGGTCGGACAAGGCGATGGCGGTGCTGGACGGGCGCACGTTGGCGGACCGTGCGCGGGCGCTGCTGTTGCCCCATGTCGATAGCGCCGTGATTGCGGGACGCGATGGGGCGATACCTGATCTGCCAAGCCCGGATATCGGGCCTCTGGGGGGTATTGCGGGCGCACTGGATTACGCAGCCTCGCTCGGGTTCACCTTGGTGATGACGATCGCGTGTGACATGCCGTGGTTGCCGGATGGTCTGCTCGCGGCACTCTCTCGGCATGCTCCCGCGTATTGTCCCGATGCCCCTGTCCTTGGGCATTGGGAGACTAGCTCGCTTGGAAACTTGCTGACGCATATCGAGACCGTGCCACGGCGATCGGTGCGGGGTTGGGCGGACGCGATCGGCGCTATCCCGGTTCCGGCGGGTTCGCCTATTCCGAACGTCAACACGCCGCAGGACCTCGATACCTTATGAGCACATCGCGCACCCAAGCGATCAAGATCCTGCGGCCTGATTCGATCACGGCCGGCGAGCGCGCGATCGCGATCGAGGTCCCGGTCGCGATCGAGATCGACGGACTTGGTTATGCGGTGATGATGATGACCCCGGCCGATCTGGTCGAGTTCACGACCGGCTTCCTCCTGACCGAGCGCCTGGCCGACAACGCCGACGATGTCCGAGACATCGATATCTTCGAGGCGGAGGCGGGCTGGATCGTTCGCGTCGGCTTGTCCGAGCGGTGCAAGGGCCGCATTCACGACCGTGTTCGTCACCGGACAAGCGACACAAGTTGCGGGCTGTGCGGGATCTCCGGGCTCGAGCAGCTTCGCAAACCGGTCCCCAACGCCTCGCCAAAGCCCGATACGCCCGTTGAGGCGCTGTTCGCGGCACTAGGCGGCCTGCGCGCGCATCAGCCCCTCAATGCGGCCACGGGCGCGATCCATGCCGCCGCCGCCTGCGACCGCGAGGGGCGGATCGTTGCGGCGTATGAGGACGTCGGCCGCCACAACGCGCTCGACAAGCTCGTCGGCGGCATCGCGATCACGGGGCAGCCTATCGACGGCTTCATCCTCGTCACGTCGCGGATCAGTTTCGAGATGGTCGACAAGGCGCTGATCGCCGGTGCGCCGATGCTGGTGGGCATCTCCGCCCCGACCAGCCTGGCGATCGATCATGCCCGCGATCACGGCCTGACATTGCTCGCGCTCGCCCGCAGTGACGCGATCCTGGTGGTCAACGATCCGTGGGATGTCTTCGCCTGAGCGCACGTGATGCAGCCAGGCGAAGATCGATCACTTCGCGGTCGGTACCGTGTCGGTCTTTGCCGCGGCCAGATAGCCGCCGACGACGAACACCAGGCCGCCGATGATGTTGCCGAGGCTGACGATCGCAAGGTTGCGAACCATCCCGGCAATATCGATCGAGGGGTTGGGCACCAACAATCCGAGCGTCAGCGCGGTCATGTTGGCGACCGAATGCTCGAACCCGGCGGCCACGAAGGCCAACAGGATCCACGCCATGGCGATGCACTTGGCGGCGTCGCCCGTCATCCTGGCGGCGGTCCAGATCGCAAGGCAGACGAGCCAGTTGCACAGGATCGCGCGGGCGAGGAGTGCGACGGTACCCGCCTCGACCTTGTGCTGGGCATAGGCGTGGAACATCGTGTCCGCATTGGCGAACACCGCGCCGCCACCGCCGGCTGCGAATACGGCCGACAAGATAAGTCCGCCGACCAGGTTGCCGATCCAGACGACTACGGTCAGCTTAAGGGCATCCCCGATGGTGATGGTCCGGCGTGCAAGACCGAAGCCGAGATACATCACGTACCCGGTAAACAGTTCGGCACCGGCGAACACCGTCAGGATCAGCCCTAGCCCGAAGGTCGCACCCATCACCAGCGGTCGGACGCCCGGTTCGAGCCCCGACCCGGTGCTGAGCGCGAGGATCATCGCGATGCCGATATAGGTGCCCGCCAGGATCGCACCCGCGAAGAAGCCAACGGGAGAGCGCCGAAACGCCGCCGCCTTGGTCGCCGCGAGGGTCGCGTAGGTATCGATCGTCGGCGTGTAACCGGTGCTCATGCGTCTACTCTTACGTTGTCTTGATGGCCGACCACACCCGCACGCGCCACGCCACGGTCCGCCTTGAGGTCGCCGGCTGCGGGACGGACGCTTACCGGAATGGACTTGTACGACGGGGTAAAGCTCTGCGGATCGTGATCCTCGAGCGCGATCAGGGGCTGCGTCTCGGGGTAGTAGGACGCGACGCAACCGTCGGGCAAAGCATAGCGGACCAGCATCAGCTTCTGTACGACACGGTCAGGCCGCGCGAACTGGAGCGCGGTGGCAATGTCGACGATGTCGCCTTCCTTGTGTCCGAGACGCGCCATGTCGCGCTCGTTCATGAACAGGATGTCGCGGCGTCCGAACACCCCGCGGTAGCGATCGTCGAGGCTGTAGACCGTCGTGTTGTACTGATCGTGCGCGCGCAATGTCGTCAGTCGCAGCACGGTTGGATCGCCTGCGCTTTCGTCCTTCTCCACGCCCTTGGCGACGATGAAGTTGGCCTTGCCACTATCGGTCTTCCACTCGCGCATTGCCGCCGAATTGGGGAGGTGGAAACCGCCCGGCTTGCGGATCCGTTCGTTATAGTCGGCAAAGGCCGGGAACACCGCTTCGATCTTGTCGCGGATCAGGCTGTAGTCGCCGACATAGGCGTCCCAGTCGATCTGGATCGGCGTGCGGCCCTTGGCAGCGAAGGTCGCCTTGGCGATCTCGCCGACGATCCAGATCTCCGACTTCACGTTCTCGCCCGGCGGCATCAGGAAGCCGCGCGAGGCGTGGACCATCGACATCGAGTCCTCGACCGTCACCGCCTGCTGGCCGCTAGCCTGCATGTCGAGTTCGGTCCGGCCCAGGCATGGCAGGACGTACGTCGCCTTTGCCATCAGCAACTGCGTGCGGTTGAGCTTGGTGGTGATGTGCACCGCGAGATCGAGGTTGCGGAAGCCTTCCGCACACGCTTGAGGGTCGGACGAGGCGATTGCGAGATTGCCGCCGAGGCAGACGATTGCCTTGGCCATCCCGTCGCGCATCGCAGCGATGCTCTCGACCACCGAATGGCCGTGCTCGCGGGGTGGCTCGAACCCGAACACGTCGCGCATGTTGTCGAGCAGCAACGCCATAGGCCGCTCGGTGATGCCGACGGTGCGATCGCCCTGGACGTTGCTGTGGCCGCGCAAGGGGCAGATGCCCGCGCCGGGGCGGCCCATGTTACCGCGAAGAAGGAGCAGGTTGGCGATCTGCTGAACGTTGGTCGTGCCGGTACGGTGCTGCGTGATGCCCATGCCGTAGCAGCAGATAGCCGCCTTCGACGTCGAATAGGCGAGCGCGACCTCTTCCAGATCGCTGCGGGAAAGCCCGCTGGAGCGTTCGATCTCGGCCCATTCGGTGGTCGCGAGGTCGGCGATATAGTCGTCGAGCCCGGCGGTATGCTCGGCGATGAAGGCGTGATCGAGCGCGGGTTCGCCGCCGGATACCTTGGCCGCGTCGTCGAGGGCGACGAGCGCCTTGGCAATGCCCTTGAGCGCGGCCGCGTCGCCGCCGACCTTCACCTGGTAATAGCTGCTGGCGATCGGTGTTGCTGACATCGTCGCCATCTCGACCACCGATTGCGGCGATTCGAAGCGTTCGAGCGAGCGTTCCTTGAGCGGGTTGAAGACGATGATCTTGCCGCCGCGCTTCGACACTTCGCGCAAGGTCGCCATCATCCGCGGATGGTTGGTGCCGGGGTTGTGGCCGACCGAGAGGATCAGGTCGGCATGATCGAAATCCTCGAGGCTGACCGTACCCTTGCCGATCCCGATCGATTTCGGCAGACCAACCGAAGTCGCCTCGTGACACATGTTCGAGCAGTCGGGAAAGTTGTTGGTGCCGTACAGCCGCACGAACAACTGGAACAGGAAGGCCGCTTCGTTCGAGCAACGGCCCGACGTGTAGAACTCGGCCTGATTGGGATCGGGTACGGCTGCGAGACCAGCGCCGATCTCGCGCATCGCATCGGCCCAGCTCACGACTTCGTAGTGATCGGTGGCGGCGTTGTAGCGGAGAGGCTCGGTAACGCGGCCCTGATCCTCGATCCAGTGATCGCTCTGCTGCCAGATGTCGGACACGCTGTGGGCGGCGAAGAAGTCCGCGCCGATCGTCTTGGCGGTCGATTCCCAGGCCACGGCCTTCGCGCCGTTCTCGCAGAACTCGAAAGACGACGTGTGTTTGGGGTCGGGCCATGCGCAGCTCGGGCAATCGAAGCCGTCGGGCTGGTTCGACTTGAGCAGCGTCTGGCCGCCGCGCACGACGATCTGCTGTGCCTTCAGCGAAACGGCGACCGCCTTCAGCGCACCCCAGCCGCCGGCCGGCCCGGTGTAATCGGCAATCCCGTCAGGACGTTTGTCGCGCATACTCTCTCTCCCGTAAGGCCGGACACGCGTATGCGCCCAAAACACGACACACAGGCTTACCGTTAATCCACGGCAATAGATGGGCATTTTTGGATTGCGAAGACGAGTTTCCCGCAGTTGGTGATCGTCTGCGTTGGTCTGCGGATGAGTTTGACGCGACGGACGAACGACGCCGGCATCAGGTTTTAAATGGTAGCGAAGGAGGGACTTGAACCCCCGACCCCAGGATTATGATTCCCGTGCTCTAACCAACTGAGCTACTTCGCCGTACCGTCCGTCAGGGAAGCATTCTTCCCTGCGAGGCGCGGCCTATAGGAAGCGGTTTCGAGGCGGTCAAGCGAACATGTGCCGCGAAATCGCTTCCCACGGTCCGCCGCGATACCACCACGCCCCCAGACCGGCGATTTCGACGTCGCGCTGGCTGAAATCGCGCTGCAGATTGGCGAGCAGGAGCTTGGCGACCTGGGGACTGACCTTGTTCTGGATCGTGACGTGCGGACGCCAGCCGCCGGCGTCCTGCGGGGTCAGCATACCGGTAAACGCATCAGCGAGCCGAGCGCGGATGTCGATCAGTTCGGGGGATTCGATCCGGTAGGCGACGCCCCGCCCCAGCGACATCAGCCCGCCCACACGCGACTGCGGGGCACGGATGCCCCGCGTCTCCTGGTTCAGGCGGTGCTTGAGTTCGTCGAGCCCCGACGGCGGCAGATGGTGGAACAGCGTCAGATGCGCGTCGAGCTGGTTGCGCTCGGGCGGGAAATGCTCGCGGCGCATGGCATCGAAGAACGCGGTGTCCTGGCGACCGAACAAGGCGGTAACGATGATCGGGGCGACTTCCGTAACGCCTGCCGTCATAGAGACACCCCCCCGGCGAAGGCCGGGGTCCAATTGGGAAACGCCAATGACGAGGGCCACGCTCCGTTACGGCAAACTCTCCAATTGGGCCCCGGCCTCCGCCGGGGGGGAGCAAACGCCCGCAGGATAGGCGCACCGTGCAAGTCCGGGATATGGACGAAATGAGGCATCAAATCTCGACCTGGCTGCCCAACTCGACGACGCGGTTGGTGGGCAGGCGGAAGAACTCCATCGCGCTTTCGGCGTTGCGCAGCATCCACGCGAACAGCTTTTCGCGCCAGAGCATCATGCCGGGCTTGTCCGACGCCAGCAGCGTCTGGCGCGACAGGAAGAAGCTGGTGTCCATCATCTTGAAGTCCGCACCGCAAGTATGGACCTGGCGCAGCGCCGCGGGAACGTCTGCGTCTTCCATGAAGCCGTAGCGCAGCACGAGGCGGTGGAAGCCGTCGCCGAGCTCCTCTCGCACCGCACGATCGTTGGCGGGCCAATAGGGCTGGCCGACGATCTTCACGGTGAGCAGGATGACGCGCTCGTGCAGCACCTTGTTGTGCTTGAGGTTGTGGAGCAGCGCGTGCGGCACGCCGTCCGCGGTCGAAGTCATGAACACCGCCGTGCCGGGCACGCGCGACGCGGACCCTGCCGCCGAACCGATGAACACCTTCATCGGCATAGCCGCCTCGTGCATCCGATCGATCATCAACTGCCGCCCCTTCGACCAGGTGGTCAGGAACGTGAAGATGATGAAGCCCACCAGCAGCGGGAACCACCCGCCGGCCGGCACCTTGGTCAGATTGGCCGCGAAATACGCGCCATCGACGGTGAAGAAGATCGCCAGCAACGGGATCGCCGCAATCTTCGGCCAGTTCCAAAGGCGGAACAGCACCACGCCGAGCAGGCAGGTGTCGATGAACATCGCGCCCGTGACGGCAATCCCGTACGCGCTCGTGAGGTTGGACGAGGTACGGAAGAACAGCACGAGCAGGATCACCATCACCATCAGTGCGCCGTTGACGAGCGGGATGTAGATCTGACCGGCGGTCGAAGCGCTGGTGTGCTCGATGCGCAGGCGCGGGATGAAGCCGAGCTGGATCGCCTGCTGCGTGACGGAGAACGCGCCGGAGATCACTGCCTGCGATGCGATCACCGCCGCCATCGTCGCGAGAATGACGAGCGGGAGCTGGAGACTCTCGGGCGCCAGGTTGTAGAACGGGCTGACGAGCGCCGCCTGCCCGTCGCGGAACAGCAGAGCGCCCTGCCCCATGTAATTGAGGATCAGCGCAGGGAGCACGAAGACCAGCCAGGACAGGCCGATCGGCTTGCGCCCGAAATGGCCCATATCGGCATAGAGTGCCTCGGCACCGGTGACCGCGAGCACGACCGAGCCGAGCGCGAGGAACGCGCGGACGGGATCGATCAGGAAGAACTCGACCGCGTAATGCGGCGACAGGGCCCACAGCACATGCGGTGTCTGGACGATGCTGAGGATGCCGAGCACGGCGATGACGCTGAAATACACCAGCATGATCGGCCCGAACACGAGCCCGATCCGTGCGGTACCGCTTTTCTGCACCCAGAACAGCGCGATCAGGATGACGATCACGATCGGCAGCACCAACCCCCCGAATGCGGGCGCGGCGACCGCCAGGCCTTCGACGGCGGACAGCACCGAGACCGCGGGCGTGATCATGCTGTCGCCGTAGAACAGCGCCGTCGCGAACACGCCGAGCAGAATGATGCCCTTGCTCCAGCGCTTCGTCTTGGTCTTGCCAGAGACGAGCGCGAGTAGCGCGAGACTGCCGCCCTCGCCCTTGTTGTCGGCGCGCATGATGATGATGACGTATTTCACCGTCACGACGATCATCATTGACCAGAACATCAGGCTGATGACGCCCATGATGTGCGCCGCGTCGAGCGCGAGCTTGTGATGGCCGGCGAAGGTTTCGCGGAAGGCGTAGAGAGGGCTGGTGCCGATATCGCCGAAGACGATGCCGATCGCCCCGAAAGCGAGCTTCAGCATGCCGTCGGAGTTGTGATGCCCCGTCTCGAGATCGAGATTGGCGGGTGGCACGGTCGAGGCCGCGGCTGTCTGGTCGACGCTCACTGGACGGTGAATCGACCCGGAAGTGCAGCAATCATCATCGAATTTCCGATTTCACCCTGTGCCCCAAGCGCGCGCATTTAGCATGGGGGGTAGAGGGCGGCAACGCCGCGGCTGGAAACGTGGATTAACGACGGCTGATCGGAGCTGGGGAGAAAGACATGCCAACACTTCCCCCCTCCCTGGGAGGGAGGGGTTGGGGGTGGGTCGGCTTCCGCATTATCGAACGTCGGCGGCACAAGCGGACCGACCCACCCCCGCCCCCTCCCTTCCAGGGAGGGGAGAAGAATCTCGTACGCGTCGATCACCGGTCCGCCGTCGTTCAGCGGGTGACGACCTCGCGGATCACGAAGTGCGAGGCCAGCCGCGTGACGCCGGGCAGTTGCGACAGCGTTTCGCGGTGGATGCGTTCGAACGTCTCGCCGTCGCGGATCTCGACGTGGAGCATGTAGTCCGCCTCGCCGCTCATCAGGAAGCATTGCACGACCTGCGGGCAGTCGACGATCTCCGCCTCGAATGTCGCCATCGTTTCCTGGCGCTGGTCGCGGAGGGTCACGTTGACGAGCACGATGCTCGGGTCGCCACGCGCGGCCCTGGACAGGACGGCGCGGTAGCCGACGATCGCGCCGCTTTCCCGCAGTTGCGCGACGCGGCGGTGCGCAGCGCTGGCCGACAGACCGACCGCGTCGCCAAGCTCGGCGCTGGTCAGGTCGGAATTGGCCGCCAACAGGTCCAGGATCCTGCGTTCGATCGTGATGCTCAAGGTTTTCCCGTTTCGACGACAGCGAACGCATTTATCGTGCAAGGACGCTACCGTATTGCGACAAATTTGCGAACCCTTCCCGTCCAAGGCGCGCTACTATCGCGCAAACGATAATGGAGTGGAATCAATGCGCGTCGGTGTCCCCAAGGAAATCAAGAACCACGAATATCGCGTCGGCCTGACGCCGCCGTCGGTCGCCGAACTGGTCGCGGCCGGCCACGAGGTCGTCGTCGAGACGCAGGCCGGATCGGGGATCGATTTCGAGGACCCGGATTATGTCGACGCCGGTGCGACGATCCTGCCGACCGCGGCGGCGGTGTTCGCCGGTGCCGACATGATCGTGAAGGTCAAGGAGCCGCAGCCGAGCGAAATCGCAATGCTCGAACCGCGCCACCTGCTGTTCACCTATCTGCACCTCGCCGCCGACAAGCCGCAGGCCGAGGGGCTGATGAAGTCGGGCGCGACCTGCATCGCGTATGAGACCGTCACCGACAATCGCCGCGGGTTGCCGTTGCTGAAGCCCATGTCCGAGGTCGCGGGCCGCATGTCGGTGCAGGTCGGTGCGCATTATCTCGAGAAGGAGCAGGGCGGACGCGGCGTCCTGCTCGGCGGCGTTCCGGGTGTTGCGCCGGCGAAGGTCGCGATCCTGGGCGGCGGCGTTTCGGGCGTCAACGCGGCGCAGATGGCGGTCGGCATGCGCGCCGACGTGACGATCTACGACATCTCGAACGATCGTTTGGCCGAACTCGACATGTTCTTCTCCAGCCAGATCAAGACAGCGTATGCGTCGAAGGCGGCGATCGCCGCAGCGGTGAAGAACGCGCATCTGGTGATCGGTGCGGTACTAGTGCCCGGCGCAGCGGCGCCCAAGCTCGTGACGCGCGAGATGCTGAAGACGATGAAGCGCGGTTCGGTGCTGGTCGACATCGCGATCGACCAGGGCGGCTGCTTCGAGACGAGCCACGCGACCACGCATGAGGACCCGGTGTTCGAGGTCGACGGCGTGATCCATTACTGCGTCGCCAACATGCCGGGCGCGGTGGCGCGAACCTCTGCGTTCGCGCTCAACAATGCGACGCTGCCGTTCGCGCTGAAGCTCGCCAATCTGGGTGCCGAGGCGGCGATGAAGGCCGATCCGCATCTCGCCAACGGGCTGAACGTCTACAAGGGCAAGATCGCCTACAAGGCGGTCGCGGATGATCTAGGTTTACCTTACGAAGCATGGGCCGGATAATCGGGAACACATGCGGAACACGGGTGTTGGACAGGGGAAAGGAATTACCAATGTCCGACACACCGAACCCTAAGTCCGAACCGTTCTCGAACGCCGAGAAGGACCCGGACGACTGGACCACCGGCGACGAGAAGATGACCGGTGCGCAGGCAAGCTACCTCAAGACGCTGTCCGAAGAAGCGCATGAGGAATTCGACGAAACGCTGAGCAAGGCGGATGCTTCGAAGAAGATCGACGAGCTTCAGTCGAAGACCGGCCGGGGGCAGTAAGCCCTCCTTACCGTCACCCTTCTTCCGTCATCCCGACGAAAGTCAGGATCCAGAGCCGAATAGCTTAACGTTCATGGCTCTGGATCCTGGGTCGAGCCCAGGATGGCGAACTATCTTTGGCCTGCGTTGGCCATGTCCTGCATAGCCAGAAACCGATCCAGCAACGCGAGCCGCGTGGTAATCTCGCCCCGATACGAAATGTCGGATGGCGTCAAGGCAAGCGCCTTAGCCCAATACGGTCGTGCCTTTTCGAACTCCCCCGCCCGCACATACGCCAGTCCTAGAAAGAACGGTGGCGCCGGATGCTTGGGCGCCAGGCGCGCCGCCTGTTGATAGGCAAATAGCGCCGACGGCGAAACCTGATTGCCGTCATGCGCGGCCAGCGCGTTGGCGAGTCCGGTCCACAATACGAGGCTCTTCGGCGCGATGCGGATGCCGCCGAGCAGCACTCGCACCGCCGCGCGGCGATCGCCGATCCGCGTCATCGCATCCGCCGCGACCAGATACGCAGCCGCGCCGGTATAACGCTCCAGCATCCGATCGCGCAGGTCGAGCATCGCACTATCGTCGGGCGTCGGTGCGAGCCCGGTCGATACCGTGTGGCCGACAAGTCCCGGCTGTCCCTGCCACGCATAGCCCGCCGCGCCGAGCATCAGCGCGGATGCGACCATGGACCATAGAACGCGGTCCACCTTCCACGCGAGCAGCGCGAACGCCCCTGTGCCGATCGCGGCGAGCCAGACATACCCCATCAGCGCACCCTCCGCCGAAAGCTTGACCGCGCGATCCAGCCGCCGATCGCGAGCAGCACGATCGGTGCGAGCCATAGCGGCCACGTCAGCCCCGACAATGGCGGGTCGTAGGTCACATACTCCCCGTACCGAGCCACCAGCCAGTTGCGGATCGATACAGGCTTTTCCCCGCGCTCGATCCGTTCGCGGACGAGCGCGCGCATGTCGGCGGCCATGTCCGCGTCGCTATCGGCGATCGACTGGCCCTGACAGACGAGGCACCGCAACGTCTCCATCAGCGCACGGGCGGAGGCTTCCTTGGCGGGGTCGGCGAGTTGCACGTTTGCGTAGTGCGCGGGCGGCGTGGCCGGCTGCGCAGCGGCGGGTGAGATGCAGAGCAGCAACGCCGCAGCAATCTCCCCTCCCGCTCGCGCGAGGGGTCGGGGGAGGGCAGGACCCGGACGCGGGGTTGGCGAGAGTTTAGAAGCCCCTCCCCTAACCCCTCCCGCAAGCGGAAGGGGGATGAAGTGCGAGCGTCTCACCGCGCGTCCTTCACGGCTTGCACGATCTCAGCGACGTTCTCCGGTCGGATGTCGCCGATGATCTGCTTCACGACGATCCCGTGGCCGTCGATCACGAACGTCTCGGGCACGCCCGACGAGCCTAGCGCCATCTGTACCTGGCTGGCCCGATCGCTGCCGATCCGCTCGTACGGATCGCCATTGCGGCGGAGGAATCCCGCGATCGCCGGCCCGGTGTCGCGGATCGCGATCGCGTCGACAGGTACGCCCATAGCCTTCAACCGCATCAGTTGCGGCGCCTCCGCGATGCACGGGATGCACCAACTCGCGAACACGTTGAGCAAGCGCGGCTTGCCCTGCCGGAACGACGCGCTGCTCAAACCCGGTTTGCCGGGGACCATCGCCGGCAACGCGAAATCGGGGAGCGGTTTGCCGACCATCGCGGAGCGGACCGTCTTTTCAGCCGGACGGAACAGCCCGCTCGCAACCACCGCGAACAGCAGCGCGAAGATTGCGAGCGGTGCCCAGAGTGCAAAACGCTTCATGCCCATTCATTCCGTATCGCGGTCCGGCGCTCGCGGCGCCACCGCCCGAGCAGCGACAGCATCCCGCCCAGCGCGATCAGGACGCCGCCGAACCAGATCAGCGTCACGAACGGTTTCCACCAGAGGCGAAGCTGCCACCGTCCCTGCCCGTCCGGCTGACCGAGCACGGTGTAGAGCTGGCCATCGAGTACCGTCAGGATGGCGGACTCGTTCGTGCTGGTCGGCGGGTTGGCAAAGAAGCGGAGTTGCGGCCGCAGGATACGCACGCTGTCGCCGCGCGTCGCGGTCAGGCGCGCTTCCAGTGCCGACCAGTTCTCGCCGATCACGGGAGATATCCCGTCGAGCGTCACGGTGTACGGCCCCACGCGCGCCAGCTCTCCCGCGCGCACCGCGACCAGCGTCTCCTTGGTGAAAGCGCTGTCCGACGCCATCCCGGAAAGGCTGACCGCGATGCCGAGATGCGCGAGGACCATGCCGTAGGTGAACAGCGGCGTGCGCTTCAACTTGCGCTTCCACAGCGGCGCTACGCTGGCGACGGCGAGCCCGGCCGCGAGCGACAGACCCGCCCAAGGCAGCACGCCCGGCCAGACGAACAGCAACGCGAGCGCCGCGATCAGCGTCGCGCCGATCGGCAGCATCACGCGGCCCAGCACCGCCTTCGCATCGTCCCGCCGCCAGCGCAGCAACGGCCCGACCGCCATCACGGCGACCAGCAACAATGCGATCGGCCCCGCCGCCTTGTTGAAGAACGGCGGCCCGACCGAAAGCTGGACGTCGAAGCTCGCCGCGACGATCGGATACAGCGTGCCGATCAGGACGATCCCGAGGATGACCGATAGCAACAAATTGTTCGCGACAAGACCGCCCTCACGGCTGACCGGGTCGAAGGTCGTGCCTGCGCGCACGGACCCGATTCGGGCCGCAAACAGGGCCAGCGCGCCGCCGATGTAGATCGCGAGCAACGCCAGGATGAACGCGCCACGCTCCGGGTCGACCGCGAACGCGTGGACGCTGGTCAGGATGCCCGAGCGCACCAGGAACGTGCCGATCATTGACATCGAGAAGGCGACCACCGCCAGCATGATCGTCCAGGCGCGCAGACCGTCGCGGGTCGCCAGCACGGTCACGGAATGGAGCAAGGCGGTCGCGGCAAGCCACGGCATCAGCGACGCGTTCTCGACCGGATCCCAGAACCACCAGCCGCCCCAACCGAGCTCGTAATACGCCCAATAGCTGCCCGCGGTGATGCCGAGCGTCAGGAATATCCACGCGATCAGCACCCAGGGCCGCATCGCCTTGGCGAACGCTGGCCCCACGTCGCGGGTGACCAGTGCGCCGACGGCGAACGAGAACGCGACCGAGAGGCCGACATACCCGATGTAGAGCGTCGGCGGATGGAACGCCAAGCCGGGGTCCTGCAACAGCGGATTGAGCCCGAGGCCGTTCGGTGCGGCCGGGTTCAACCGCGCGAACGGGTTCGAGGAGAACAGCAGGAACGCGTAGAAGCCGAGCGCGATCGTCGCCTGTGCGCCGAGCGTCGCGGTCAGCGTGCGCTTGGGCAGCGCGCGTTCGAAGATCGCGACCGCGCCGCCTGCCACTCCGAGGATCGTTACCCACAGGAGCATCGAACCCTCGTGATTGCCCCATGCGCCGGCGAACTTGTAGAGCCAGGGCTTGGCGGAATGGCTGTTCTCGACGACCAGCTTCACCGACATGTCGGAGTCGAGGAACAGCTCGATCAGCAACGCCATCGCCAGCAGCGCGAGCAGGCCCTGGACGATGGCCACCGGTCGCACCGCGGCGGCCACGTCGTCACGGCCGCGGGCGATACCGATCGCCGCCATCGCCAACTGCAACGCCGCCAGCGCGCCCGCGAACCAGAGCGCGGCCAGGCCTGCTTCGGCGATCATCGCCGTGCGTCCGGTTCGAGCGTCTTGGTTTCATGCATCTTGCCGGCCATCTGCGGCGGCATGTATTTCTCGTCGTGCTTGGCCAGCAGGTTCGAGGCGACGAAGCTGCCGTTCGGCTGGAACTGGCCTTCGGCAACGACGCCCGACTTCTCGCGGAACAGGTTGGGGACGATCCCGGCGAAGACGACGGGGGTGGTCGCCTGCCCGTCGGTGACGACGAAGTGCACGGTGACGCCGTCAGCGGCGCGCTGCACCGAACCGTCCTCGACCATCCCGCCGAGCCGGACCGCGCGGCCGAGCGGCAGGCCGTCGCGGCGGACGTCGGAGGGCGCGTAGAAGAACGCGGCTTGATCCTTCAGCGCCGACAGCGCGAGCAACCCCGCGACGACGACCGCGCCGAGCGCCAGCAGCGCCAGTGTCAGGCGTTGGTGCTTGGCTTTCATCGCTCGGCCTTACGCATCGCCAGATAGCTCAGCAACGCGATGATCGCGCCGCCTCCGAGCGTCACGACATACGCGGCAGTCACGAACGGCCAGGGGTTCATGCGCGCGCCATCCTGCGCATCCGAACTTCGGATTTCGCGACGGCAAGCATCGTCCGCATCCGCATCAGCACGATTCCCGCGAAGACGAGGGTGAAGCCAACAAGCATGATCGGCAGCGGCCACAGGATCGAGCCGTCGATCGTCGACTGGGTCAGGCCGATGCTCGGTCCCTGGTGCAGCGTGTTCCACCACACCACCGAATAGCGGATGATCGGCAGCAGCGCCGAGCCGGCGATCCCGTAGAGCGCGGGGATACGGCCGTCGCCGCCACGGTCGGCATCGGCCTTCGCCAGCGCCATGTAGCCGAGATAGACGAAGAACAGCAGCAGCATCGAGGTCAGCCGGCCGTCCCATTGCCACCACGTTCCCCAGGTCGGCCTGCCCCATATCGAACCGGTCATCAGGCAGAGCGCGGCGAAGACGGCGCCGGGCAGCGCGATCGCACGCGCGGCGATGCTGGCGAGCGGGTGACGCCAGACGAGCACCATGATGCTGGAGATCGCGATCCCGCTCCACCCGCCCATGCCGAGCCAGGCGGCGGGGACGTGGATGTAGAGGATGCGGACCGTCTCGCCCTGAAGATAATCGGGCGGGGTCTGCGTAAGGCCGGCCCAACAGCCCAGCGCGATAACCGCGACGCCCGCCCAGAAGAGCAGCGGCGTCAACGGCTTGGCGATCTTCAGGAAGCGCGCGGGGTTTGCGAAGGCGTGTAGGGTGGCCACTGGAGACAGCCTTATGGGCTTAATTCGCTGACGTCACGCGGGGACTTTTTACCCTCTCCCCTCGGGGAGAGGGAGGGGCCCGCCGCACTTGCGGTGGGAGGGTGAGGGGGAGTGAGGCTCGGGTCGTTCGCCCCAACTCCCCTCATCCGGCACTTCGTGCCACCTTCTCCCCGGAGGGGAGAAGGACGCTCAGCGGCCGATTAAGCGCTTTGCGATCGAGTCCGCCACGTCCGAGGAGGGTTCACCCGAACGATCGCTTTCATCCCAGACCTGGATCAGGCGCTCGGGGATGCGGGCGATCCGCGCCTTCACCTCGGCCTCGTCGCCTTGCCCGAGATATTCCAGGCCGACGTTGATGATCCCGCCGGCGTTGATCACGTAGTCGGGTGCGTACAGGATACCGCGGGCATGGAGCCGCGCGCCGTCTTCGCGAACACTCAGCTGGTTGTTCGCGCCACCCGCGACGACCTTCGCCTTCAGCGCGGCGATCGACATCTCGGTCAGGATCGCGCCGAGCGCGTTCGGGCTGAAGATATCCGCCTCGGTCGTCAGGATCGCCTCAGCGGCAACCGCGGTCGCGCCGAGTTCGCCGGCGAGCTTCTGCGCCCGGCCCTCGTCAACGTCAGCCAGCGTCAGCACCGCGCCGTCCTTCGCCAGCAGCCGCGCGAGACCGCCGCCGACCGAACCGACGCCCTGGATCGCGATGCGGACGCCCTTCATGTCGGTCGCGCCGAGGCCGCGCTGCGCCGCCGCCTTCACGCCGAGATAGATACCGAGCGCCGTGTAGGGCCCCGGATCGCCACCGGCAGCGCCGCTTGCGACCGGCAGGCCCGAGACGTAGCGGGTCTGCGTCGCGATCACTTTCATGCGCTGTTCGGACATGCCGACGTCTTCCGCCGTCACATAGCGCCCGCCGAGCGAATCGACCGCGCGACCGAACGCCTCGAGCTGTGCGGTCGTGATGACGTCGCCGGGCTTGGCCGCGAGGACCACGCCCTTGCCGCCGCCGAGTTCGAGGCCGGCCATCGCATTCTTGAAGCTCATGCCACGCGACAGGCGCAGCGCGTCGGTTACCGCGCGGCCGTTATCAGCATAGTGCCAGAAGCGCGTGCCACCGGCGGCCGGGCCCAGTTTGGTCGAGTGCAGCGCAATCACCGCGCGCAAGCCCGATTCGGGATCGGTGAAGGCATGAACGCCCTCGTGGTCGTCGAAATCGGGAAGGTCCCAAACCGCTGTCATCGCCGGCTCCTGAGGAGAATAAAATTACCGGGAGGCGAAATATTATTTTCTCGAGGCTTTTACCAGCCCAAAGCGCCCGCGCTGCAGGCACATACGAAAATAACGGGAATAATGGGGCGACCGACGGGACTTGAACCCGCAACATCCGGCATCACAAGCCGACGCTCTAACCAATTGAACTACGACCGCCGCGTAGGCGCTGCCCCCTAGCGGGGGTCGCCGCCTCCCGTCAACCGCCGACTTGCATTAACGCGTTAAAAACGTCCTTCGATGGCGAGCCGATAGCCGTTCGGGCCGCTCACAAAGCCGGCCTGTTCGAGCTTCTGGACTGCCAGCGGGTCGGACGGGCGCAGCGACAGTTCGGCGCGGTAGGTGCCCGCCCCTTCGATCCGCAGCGCGATGCCTTCGGTACCGGCCTGGCTCGTCAGCGGCAGGAGCAGCGCGGTGCCATCACAGCGCGCGGTGCCGCTGACCGATTGCGGCAAGGCGATCCCGCCGACGCCGCCCGCCAGCGTCGCGCGGACACGGCCTTCGGCGGATTCGCACTGGCCGTCGCGGAAGCGAACCGAGACGTCGTCGAGGTCGAGCGCGGACACGGGCACCGGTGCGAACAGCCGGCCGGTCGCGACAGTGGCGGTCATGTGATCGACGCCGAAGCCGTGGCGACTGACGCTTGCCGACCCGCGCAAGGGCCTGGCGGACACCGCCTCGGGACCCGCGAAGACGATCGTCGCGCGGCCGATCAGCAGCGGCAATGGCGACAGCCGCGCGTGCAGGTTGCCGAGCGCGAGATCGCCGAACCGTGCCTCGGTCAGCGTCGCACCCCAGATCGTGCCCGACACGCGGCGTGCGACCAGCCCTTCATCGCCGACACCGACCCAGCCGAGCACCGCGCGCATCGGCAGGAAAACGATCAATGCGATCAGCAGCATGCCCCCGAACAACGCCGCAGGGCCGGTCCGCATCCGAATCCGCCTCATGCCGCGCGTGCCTTCAACGTGAGCGCGACGCCGACGGTCTGGTCGCCCTTGTCGGTCATCGCAACAGAATCGACGAGAATGCCGAGCCGTTCGAGCCGCGCCAGCCATGCGACGAGCGCGGCCGGTCGTGCCGACTGGATACCGATACGCACGCGGCTGGCCCCATCCTGATCGAGCGATGCGAGGGCAAAGCCGGCCTGGTCGGCCTCGGCCCGTACCGTGTCGGCGAGCGTACCGGTCAACGGCGTCGCCCGCGCCCGCTGGATATCGCGCAACGTCGCGACCTGTGCGCGGGTCTCGCCGAGCCGGGTGACGGCATCGGCATGGCGTTCGCGGGCGCTCGACAGTCCGTCACCGACCGGCCGGATGATCAGCGCCCAGAGCAACGTCAGTACCGCGAGCGCCGCCATCACGAGCAGCAGGCGACGTTCGCGTAGCGAGCGCCCCTCGAACCAGGTCTTCAGTCCGGTCATCGTGTCACTCCCGACGGGCTGCTTGAACCTGGGCTAACCGTGAGTTCGCCGGTCACGCGGCCGGCCGCCGCCTGGAACACGCCCGCGCGTACCGAGAAGCCTGCGACTTCCAGCGCGCGCTTCAGGTCCGTCGCCAGCGCCTCGCGCTCGACCGCCACCGACAAGCGCAGGTCGCCGTTCGCCTGGAAATCGAGCCCGGTGACTTCTGTGCCGGGTGTCGCGCGTACTGCGGCGAATACCGCCGCGGTCGTGTTGGTGAAGCCAAGCCCCGGCCCGCGCACGCGCGACAGGCGTTCGTCGAGCTGGCGGCTGGCGTCGACCACCGTCTCGCCGCGTGGCAGGCCGGTGACGGCGACGGTATTGGCCTCCGCTTCCAGTGCGTCCGCACCAAAGCTGTACTTGGCGATGCGGACGAGCGAGATCGCCAGCGTCACGGCGAGGATCGTCAGCGCCAACAGCGCCAGTCGCCGGATCAGTCCCCAGTCGACCCCGAACCGACGACGGCGCGCGAATGGGCCCTGCCGCAGGTCCAGCGTCGGCGACGCGGCGGCGGCAACGATCGCGGCCTCCAGCGTATCGCGCGCGATTGTCGCCGGCGCAGTGCCGCCCGTCACCAGTTCGGTCAGTCGCGCCTCGTCGGCGAACCCGCTCGACGTACCGCGCACCACGCCCCTGCCCGCAACGTCCGCCCGCGCGTATCCCTCGTTCGGTCGTGGGAGCAGCATCGGGGCGGGAATGACGGCGACGGGATCGACTCCCGCCTCCGCCAGCATCCGAAGCCAGTCGCGCATCGTCGCCGTGCCGACTACCCCGATCGGCCGGTCGGCGGCGCCTTCGTCGCCGACCGCGACGTGCAGTTCGGCGAGCGGCGATGCACTTGCCTCGCTCGCCAGGATACGCGCGGCGGCGGTCGCCTGCGCCACCGAGCGCGACGGCAGTTCCGCCCAGTGCAGCGTCACCGCATCGGCCGGCGCCACCGCGATCGTCTCGTCGTCGGCGGCGATATCGGGGATCCCCTCCCCCTCGCCGACCACGCGCGCGTCGGCGACGCGCATCCAGCGGAATCCGGTCTCGCCGGCAGGGAGGAACACTAATGTCGTCATGATGGCTCGCCCCATTGCCGCGATACGAGCTGCGCGGGAAGCCGGTTCGCGTCGATCAGCGCACGTTCCTGCATTTGAGTGGTGCCGAGCGTCACGTCGATATCGAGCGTGAACCATTTCGACGTCACCGCCGCATCCACCCCAGGCGCGATATTGGCGGCGCCGAGCAGCGACGCGCCCTTCTGCATTTCGTCGAACGTCGCATAGCCCTGCACCGGTCGCCGCAGCAGCAGTTGCTGGGCGGCGCCGACCGACAGCGTATCGGGATACATCATTGCCAGCAGCACGCCCTGTTCGGGCAGCAGGGTGTTGACGTTGATCGGCGATGGCCTGGCGAAGGGCAGCGTGCAAATCCACGGACGGATCTTCGCGTAGATTTCTGGCGTCATGCCGGCGATCGGACGCAGTTCGCTGGGGTCGCTCATCAGCGTACCGGCGGTGCGATACGACGGGTCGCGCCCGAGATACGCGCCGTCCTCGGCACCCATGGGCTGCTGGTCCTGATCGCTGTCGATCCAGTCCGTCGTACCCGCCGCGACCTGTTCGGCGACCTGGACCGGCACGTCGAGCAACCGCATCAGCCGGACGAACTGTGGTCGCACCTCGCCGCGGGCGACATAGACGCCCGGGGTCGTCATGGCGACCAGCGCGTTCAGGTTGAAGCAGTTCGCGCCATCGCGGACGCGCGCGGTGGCAAAACCACCTGGCACCGGCAGACCGAACGGCGTGTTGCTCCAGCCGCCCGCCAGCGTGACTCGCTTGGGACTTTGCGCGAGCAGGTTGGAGACCCGGGTCAACGCCATCGTCTCGGCTGCGAACGCAAAGGCGCGCGCCTGCTCGCCGGTCGCGGCATTGCCCGCGAGGCGGGTCGAGAGGCGCAGTTTCTCCAGCGCGGCGCCCGCCATCACCGCGATGATCGCGACGAGCATCAGGACGGTTAGCAACGCGGCGCCCCGCTCCTGCCCGCGATGGCCGGGGCGATCAGGTACGCGCACCGGGCGTCTCCTGCGCTGGCGTGCCGGGCGGCGGCGTAGTCGATGGGCCGGCTCCATCGGCCGGCGCGGGGACATAGCTTGTGCCGACGAGGAACATCTGACGGAATTGCGTACCGTCGTCGCGCTGGACGGTGAGTTCCATCGCGTCGGGCAACGACCTGCCGCTGGCGCCGTCCCAGCGGTCGGTCCAGGCCCCGGCGAAGCGGTAGCGTAGCCCGACCTGGCGAACGCGGGTGAGCAGTGCCGCAGGGGGCAGCGGCTGCGCGCCGTCGATCATCGGATAGGCAATCCGCTGGAACGTCCCCCCGTCGACGCGATAGGCGACCTTCTGCAGGCTGGAACGCGCCGCGCCGTCGATATTGCTCCAGCCGGTGCGGACTAGGCGGAGCATCGGCGTGACGCCCGACCCGCCTTCGCCGATGAACGCGGGGACGCTGATGCCGGCCTCGTCGCGACTGGCGCGGTTCGAAGCCTGGGCGAGATCGGCGGACAGGATCGACATGGTCCGGGTGAGCGCGCTGATGTCGTCGAGCTTGGCGCCGGTGCTGCTCTGCGCCTTCACGCTGAACGACAGGATCGCGACACCGGCGGCGGCGATCATGCCGAAGATCATGAGCGAGACCATGACTTCGACGAGCGTGAAGCCGGCCTCGGATTTTGCGTGCGTCACATCACCATCCGCGGCGCCGGTCGCACCATCGTCAGGCGGCCGAGTTGCGTGCCGGTCCGGTCGGCGACCGCCACGTCGATCCGCAACACGCTCGATCCGCCGAGCGCGCTGACCTGCCGCGTCCACGTCCAAGGCTGGCCGCCGTTGGTCTCGACGCCAGTGACGCGGCCTGCGGTCGGGGGCTGCGTGGCGGTCACCGCGTCGATCGCGACGTTGCGCGCGACCATCTGCGCGACGAGCGTTTCGTCGAGGATCGAGGCGCCGCGGATCGTTGCGCTCTCCAGACGCACGAGCGCCATCGCCGCGAGGCTGAAGACTGCCAGCGCGACCATGATTTCGATCAACGTGAAGCCGTGTTCGGCGTAACGTCGACAAAGCGTGAAGCCGCGCTCAGCCTGCATCGGCTCTTACGCTACCGTCGGCGTCGATGTGGACGGTCGCCGCGACGCCGCCACGATCGAGGCGGATCTCCGCAGGGCGATCGACGAGGCCGGTCGGGTCGAACGTCACGCGCATGCGACCGCTGGTGTCGCCGATGATGGCTCTCGTACCGTCGTTCCAGCGTTCGACGCGCATCGGCTTCTCGGCGATCGGCGTCCAGCCGCCCGCGAGCCGCCGGTCGAAACCGTAACCGCCGCCGCTGATCCAGACGCTGACCGGGCGTGCCTCGACGATCGCCGAATCATGCGCCGCGCGGGCGCGCAGGGCAAAACGGGTCGCCTCGTCGAGCACGCGGCCGCGCGGGTCGGGCATGACAAGCACGGCCACCGCAGACGCCAAGCCGATGATCGTAACCACGACCATCAGCTCGACCAGCGTAAAACCAGCCTGCCGCTTATTGCCAGCTGCCGATATCGGCATCGATCCCCTCGCCGCCTTCCTTGCCGTCCGCCCCGAAGGTCCAGACGTCGGCTTCGCCATGTGCGCCGGGCGACGCGTAGAGATACGGGCGGCCCCAGGGATCGTTCGGCAGCTTCTTCAGATACCCGCCACGCTGATAGCGCGACGGATCAGCGAGGCCGGCGGGCGCCGACACAAGCGCATTGAGGCCCTGCGTGGTGTTGGGGAAGGTCATGTTCTGGAGCTTGTAGAGTTCCAGCCCGCCCTCGATCTGGGCGATGTCGGCCTTCGCCTTCTGGATCCGCGCAGTGTCGCCCGAGGGCAGCACGTTGAGGGCGACGATGGTCGCGAGCAGGCCGATGATGACGATCACGACCATCAGCTCGACGAGGGTAAAGCCGGCTTCGCGTTTTTTGCGGAGTTCGGGACGTTTCTTGGCTTCGGGACGCATGAACAACCTCATTGTCCGGCCAGCGTGTTGAGCTGGAGGATCGGGAGCAGGATGGATAGCACGATCGTCGCGACGATGCCGCCCATCACGACGATGATAAGCGGTTCGAGCAACGAGAGCGCGGTGGCGGTGAACCGGTCGAACTCTCGCTCGAGATAATCGGCGGCGCGCTCCAGCATCTCGTCAAGGCGGCCAGCCGCTTCGCCCGATGCCGCAAGATAGGTCAGCAGCGGGGGGAAGACGCCGGCGCGGCGCATCGCGGCGGACAGCGAGCCGCCGCCGCGGATCGCCTCGACGATCTGGTCCGAAGCCAGGCGCAGGCGGCGATTGTGGATCGTGCTGGCGGTCAGGTTGAGGCCGTCGAGCAGCGGCAATCGGCTCGCGACCATCGTGCCGAGAGTGCGTGCCATCCGTGCTGCGTGAAGGTCGCGCAGGAGACGCCCGAGCAGCGGGATGCGGAGCAGCCAGCCGTCGAACGCGAGCCGGATCGTCGGGTCCTTGAGCGCCTGCCACCCCGCCAGCCCGCCGCCCACGACGATCAGCAGCATCACCCACCAATAACCGACGAGGAACGCGGAGAACGCCATCACCATCCGCGTCAGCAGCGGCAATTGCTGGCCGACCGTGTCGAACTGCTCGACCACCTGTGGCACGACGAACATCATCAGCGCCGTGACCACGCCGAACGCGACGAGCGCGAGAATCGCGGGATAGGCGAGCGCGGTGATCAGCTTGCCGCGGATCTCGGCCTGGCGCTCGAGGAGCGCGGCGAGACGGTCGAGGATGGTCGGGAGCGAGCCCGAGCTTTCGCCGGCCGATACCATCGCGCGGTAGAGCGGCGGGAAGCTTTTGGGTTCGCGCGCCATCGCGTCGGCGAGGCGGCGGCCTTCGACGACGCCGGCGTGGACGTGCTGGACGATCGTGCGGACGCTGTCCTGCTCGGTCTGGCGGGTGATCGTGCGGAGCGACTCTTCCAGCGGGGAGACGCGATTGAGGGTGGCGAGCTGGCGGGTGAAGAGCGTGAGGCTCTTGCCCGACATCTTCGGCGTGCCGAGCTGGAGGCCGAACAGCGGGCGGCCCTTCGAGGCCTGCGGCGGCGCGCCGGGGGTGATCTTCACGACGTAGAATTTGCGCGCGTCGAGCGTCGCACGTGCGACGTCGATGTCCGCGGCGGCAACGTGGCCGCGGCGTTCGGCGCCCTTGGTATCGATCGCGATGTAATCGAAGTCCGCCATTATCCTCCCCTGCAAGGGGAGGGGGACCGCCGCGAAGCGGTGGTGGAGGGGGCGTGCCGCGCACGTTGCGTTGCGCTGCTGGCGGCGCACCGCTGGTGGTGCGAACGTGGTGAGCCCCCTCCACCAGCTTCGCTGGTCCCCCTCCCCGTTCCGGGGAGGATTGTTAGGGCGTTATGCAACTTCCGTATCCTCCACGACTTCCGTGGTGTCGCGGCGAGATACTCGGACGGCTTCTTCGGCGGTGGTCTGGCCGGAGAGGACTAGGTCACGGGCCGATTGCGCTAGGTTCGGGGACTTGGCGAACGCGTGTGCGGTTATCTCCGATTCGTGGCCGTCGGTGTTGATCAAGCGGCGGATTGTGTCGTCGATGCGGACGGCTTCGAATACGCCGATGCGGCCCTTGTAGCCGGTCTGGTTGCAGTCCTCGCAGCCTTGCGCGACGTAGACGACCGCGTCCGGCGCGATGCCGAGCAGTGGCGCGACCGTATCCGACGCAGGAACCGCCTTGCGACAGGTCGGGCACAGCCGGCGGACGAGACGTTGCGCGATCACCGCGCGCAGCGTCGAGGCAAGAAGGAAGCTTTCGACCTTCATGTCGCGCATGCGGGTGATCGCGCCGATCGCGTCGTTGGTGTGGACCGTCGACAGCACGAGATGGCCGGTGAGCGAGGCCTGTACCGCGATCTCGGCGGTCTCGCGGTCGCGGATTTCCCCGATCATCACGACGTCGGGATCCTGGCGGAGGATCGCGCGGAGGCCGGCGGCGAAGGTGAGGCCGACCTTCGGGTTCACCTGCGTCTGGCCGACGCCGTCGACGGCGTACTCGACCGGGTCCTCGACCGTGAGGATGTTGCGGCTGCCGTCGTTGAGCAGGCGGAGAGCGGCGTAAAGCGAAGTGGTCTTGCCCGAGCCGGTCGGACCGGTGACGAGGATGATGCCGTTGGGTTCACTCAACGCTTCGTTGAGCAGCGCAAAGAGTGCGGGCGGCAGGCCGAGCGCTTCGAGGTCGATGCCGGCGTTTTCCTTGTCGAGGATACGCAGCACGACGCGCTCGCCGGCCCGGCTCGGCAGCGTCGAGACGCGGACGTCGAGCAGCTTGCCGCCCAGCGTCAGCCCCATGCGGCCGTCCTGCGGTACGCGGCGCTCGGCGATGTCGAGGCGGGCCATCACCTTGACGCGGCTGACGACGACCGGCGCGACGTTGGGCGGCATGCGCAGCGTTTCGCGCAGCACGCCGTCGATCCGCATGCGCACGACGAGGCCGGTCTCGTAGGGCTCGATATGGATATCGGACACGCCATTGCGCGCGGCGTCGGCGATGATGCCGTTGATGAGGCGGATCGCGGGGGCGTCATCGGCGGTGTCGAGCAGATCCTCCGCGGTCGGCATGTCGCCGGCGAGCAGGTCGAGTTCGTCGCCCATCCCGACCGCGGCCAGCGCGTTGGCCTGGCCGTCCATGGCGTAGACGTTCGACAGGAGACGGTCGAACGCGATCTGTTCCACGAAGGTGACGTCGAACGGGCGGGCGAGGTAGCGGCGAAGTTCGACTAGAACCTTGGGCTCCGCCCCGGCGCGCATGGCGATGGTCAGATGGGAGTCGGTGTCCGTGTGATCGACGACAACCCCGAACTTCCGCGCGAAGGCGTAGGGAATGGTGATCTGGGGGAGATCTGCCTCACTCCCCTCCCGTAAGCGGGAGGGGGGAAGGAAGAGCGTCGATCTCGTGGCCTTCGCGGATGATCATTTCCTGGGCCGCACGACCATCGTCGATGTACGCACCGGAACGGCGATGCGGGGGTCCTCGATGTTGCCGGGGATCGGTGCGCTAGGGATCGGCGGGGCGGCGCCCATGTAATCGCGGACGAGTTGATCGATCGACGGCTCTGTACCCGGCTCCTGCAAGCCCTGTTGCAGGCGGACATAGCCGTACCGCTGCTCGGTCAGTTTGCGACTGTCCTCGGCGGTGCGCAGGATGGTCGGGCGGATGAAGATCATCAGATTGGTCTTAGCCCGCTGCTTCGCCTTCGAGGTGAACAGATGGCCGAGCACGGGAATGTCGCCGAGCAGCGGGATTTTCTCGATCGTGCGGCGTTCATTATCGTCGAGCAGGCCGCTGATCACGGCGATCTGGCCGTCGTCGACGGTCCGGACGGTCTCGACCTCACGCTTGTTGAGGATCAGGTCGCTGTTGTCGCTCGATACCGGGCCGGCGATCGAGCTGACCTCCAGGCGAAGGTTGAGCTTCACCGTACCCGACGAGTTCACCTGCGGGCGGACCGTCAGTTCGATGCCGACATTCTGGCGCTGCGTGGTGCGAAACGCGTTGTCGAAATTGGTGCTGAGCGCCTGGCCGGTGGTGATCGGGATCTCCTGCCCGACAAGGCTGTGCGCCTCCTGGTTGTCGAGCGTGACCAGGTGCGGGACCTGGAGCAGGTTGGACGTCGTGTCGCTCTTCACCGCGTTGATGATCGCGCCGAAGAACGTGCTGCCAATCTTGCCGCCGAACCCGCCAAAGCCGCCGGTGGCCGCGAGGATCGACGCGATCGCCGACTGCTGCAACGTGTCCGCCGCGGCATTGGGCGTGTTCGTTTCGGTGCGCGTGCCATCGGGCGCAACGACCGTCGTGCCATTGCCACCGATCGAGCGCGCGCCGATCGCGCCGGCAATCTGGAGGATGTTGGGCGCGGAGTTCGAGAAGGTCGACGCGCCGAACGCACCGCCGCTCGGGTCGCCGACGATGAACTGCGCGCCGAGCGTACGGGCGGTTGAATCCGATACTTCGGCGACGATCGCCTCGACCAGCACCTGTTCGCGGCGCGTGTCGAGCTGGCGGACGACCTCGTTCAACTGGCGCTGGATTTCTGCGGGGGCAGCGATGACGATCGCGTTGGCGCCGGCGAAACGCGTGACGACCACCGCGCTCTTCGATCCCGCCGCGGAGATCGCAGCTTGACCCGATCCCGACGATCCGCCGCCGGATGTCGGTCCAGACTGGGGGATCCGAGCCTGCGAGGCGTTCGACTGCCCTCCTGCGCTTCCGTTGCTGCTGTTCGGTCCGAAATTTGAGCGCGACAATGCCGTCTGCACCGGTTGGGTCGGGGTCTGGCCGACGAGTTCCTGCAACACCGGCAGCAGTTGCTCGGCGTCGGCGTTTTCGAGGAAGACGACCCGGATCTCGGTACCGTTACGCGCCCGTTGATCAAGATCGACAGCGACCTGCGCGAGGCGGGCGACGGTAGTCGGATCGCCCCGCAGCGCGACCGCGTTCGAGCCTTCGACGGCGACGACCGAGGCGCTGGGACCGGTCGTGGCCGCACCCTGCCCGCCGCCGGTTCCTGTGCCGATCAGCCCCTGAAGCGCCGTTGCGATCTCCTTCGCATTCGCGTTCTTGAGCGCGACGACGCGCGTCGAGGACGTATCGGTGTCGATCCGGCGGAGGACTTCGCGGATGCGGCGTATGTTGTCGGCGAAATCGACGACGACGAGGCTGTTGCCGCCACGGTTCGCGCTGACCGAACCTTGCGCACTGACCAACGGGCGAACGGTCTCGACCGCCGATTGTGCATCGATCGCGCGAAGGCGGATGATCTCGGTCACATAACTGTTCCGCGCCGCGCCTGCGACGCCGATCCGGCTCGGCTGCGAGGCGGCGTTGTCGAGCGGCTGAACGCGGAACGCACCATTCGATGTCGGCACCGCGACGAGGCCGTTGGCGCGCAACGTCGAGAGGAAGATCTCGAAATATTCGGACCGGCTGAGCGGGCGATCGGTGACCACCGTCACCTTGCCCGCGACGCGGTTGTCGATGATAAACGTGCGCCCGGTAACCTTGGCGGCATCCGCGATGAACGCGCGAATATCGGCGTCGCGCACGTTTAGCGTGGTCTGGGCATGGACGCCCGCGGCCAGCGCGAGCGCGACGACAGGACCGAGAAGAAGCTTTTTCATGTGGGCGTTTTCACTTGGGAGGCGCGATCGTAATGGCGAGCGGCAGGGTGTCCTGGCCGCGCTCTACGGTGATGGGGACGTTGCCGCCGCCCGCGAAATCCTTGACGACCCGGTCGAGATCGCCGGGACCGGAGACCGGGCGGCCGCCGATCGAGGTGACGACGTCGCCGTCCTTCAGTCCGGCTGAGCGGAACGCGTTGCCCGACCCTTGCGAGCGGACGGTAAGGCCGCTGATCCGGCCGCCATCGATGCGCGGGATGAAGCCGATTTCGCTGCGCAACTGCGCGACCGGAATGCCCACGACCGGTGCAGCCGTGGCCGACGCACCAGTTGGCGAGGCGCCCGGGGCGACTGGCGTTACGGAACCCGACTGATCGAGAAACAGGTCTTCGTCGGCTCCACCACGGTCGATCGTCACATGGTCGAATGCCACCGCCTTGAGGCGCACGCCGGGCTGGATTTCGTCACCGACCGCGATGCTCTGCTGGACACCGTCGGGACCAGCGATGATCGCGGAGCTGCGCCCCATCGCCTCGTCCATGCGCGTACCGAACAGTACCAACTGAAGCGACGTGACGGTAGCGGGCGCTCCCGCCGCACCACCGAGGCGGAAGAAAGGATCGAACCCGCGCAGGATATCGGCGGGCGACCCAACGACCATCGGCACGGCCGGGCGCCAATCGCCGAGCGGCGTGATCGGCGTCACGATCGTCCATGCCAGCCGCGCGCACTGCACCGCCACCCCGGCCAGCAGCGCAAGTTCGACGACACTGTAAACATTCACGACCGGCATACGCCGCAAGATACGGCGCGCCCGCGCGTCCAGCTTCAATCGCATCCGCGACCCACCCCAATTTCCCGCATTCCGTCGCGTAGGCATGCCATGTTACAATTCCGCGTCAATGGCTTGTGCGCCAATCGCGGTATTTCCGATGGGGTAGCACTTCGCGTCGACCCTTGGCAGAAGGCGAGTATGTCCGACACTCTCCCGTCCAGTGGCTCCGGCCTGCCGCCCGAAGCGATCATAGCGCGGCTGTCCGTCCCAGGCGTGCAACGCGTACCGAGCCCCAAGCTCGACCTGTTCGTGCGTCGGGACTTCCTGCCGCCGGACCTGTGCGCGTCGCTGATCGAGCGGATCGATGCGGTGCGGCGTCCCTCTACGATCTCCGATTCGAACGGCGACGCGAACTATCGGACGAGCGAGACGGGCGATCTCTCCCCGCTCGATCCACTGGCGATCGAGGTCGAGCAGAGGATCGCGGCGCTGACCGGGCTCGACCCGGTGCACGGCGAACCGCTGCAGGGCCAGCGCTATGCGGTCGGACAGGAATTCAAGGGACACACCGATTACTTCGAACCGACCGGGGTGGATTTCCAGCGCTATTGCGGGGTTGCCGGCAACCGGACGTGGACCGTCATGGTCTACCTCAACCGGCCCGAGGCGGGCGGCGCGACGCGGTTCAAGGCGATCGACAAGATCGTCCAGCCGGAGACGGGCAAGCTGCTCGCCTGGAACAATCGCAGAGCGGATGGCAGCCTGAACCCCGCGACGCTGCATCATGGGATGAAAGTGCGCGCGGGGGTCAAGTATGTGATCACCAAATGGTTTCGCGAGAAGGCCTGGAGCTAGGGCTGGCCGTCGACGGCTTAGTTGGTCCGACGAGAAACCGACGGATCAGCTGGGCGACGCCCCCGGCATCTTGGCGTCTTTGTACCTAAGCGCTTCAACCCAGCGCCCTGACCACCGCCCCGGCGGAGGCCGGGGTCCAGTTGGGCAACGTCGTTAACGGACGATTGATGCTCCGTTACCTCGACCTTACCAACTGGACCCCGGCCTGCGCCGGGGAGGTACCGTTTTCAGGATGTCCCCTTAATCAGGACATCCCCTTGATCAGAACGTCGTGCTGACCCCGAGCGTGAACACCTGACCCAGATTGTACCGGTTGATGTAGATGACGTTACCGTTCTCGAACGTCTGGCCCTCGGTGAACCGCGTCTTCGTCAGGTTGCGGGCCTCGGCCTTTACCTCGAACTTGGCGCCGCGCAATTCGATACCCTGGCGGGCGACGAGATCGAGGCGGATGCCGGGCTTCTCGATGATGTCGGGCAGGAAGCCCGTGCCACCGAGGTTCGAAGGGCCGCGATTGGTCACGCGCTCGCTGGCGTAGTTGAAGAGCAGCGTGATCTGCGACAGCCGCTTGGTGTCCTCAAGCCCCAGCTGGACGTTGACCAGGTGATCGGACTGACCTGTGAGCGGCGCACCGTCGCGGAAATTGCCCGTTGCGGGCGCAAACCCGGTTGCGCAGCCCGGAACCGTCGTCGTCTGGTCGACCACGTTCGGAACGCACGTGTCATCCACCGTGATCGACGACTGCGTATAGGTGTAGTTGGCGATGAACAGCAGGCGGCGCGTCGCGAAGAAATCGCTGCCCAGCGTGTCGAGCGGCACGTATTTCTGGAACTCGACCTCGCCCCCGTACAGCTTGGCCTTGGGCAGGTTGGTGAAGCCGGTCTGGAGACGATCGTCCGCGCCGGTGTAGAAGCCGACCTGTTCGATCGGCTTGTCGATCCGCTTGTAGAACGCGCCGAGCGTGAAGCGCTGGTCACGCGCGAAGAACCATTCGTACCGCGCGTCGATATTGTACAGCTTGGTATCCTGCAACAGCGGGTTACCGAAGAACAGGCGATCCGATTCGGGATCACGGAACTGCTGCGGGGCAAGCTCGCGGAACTGCGGGCGCGAGATCGTCTTCGACCCACTGACGCGGAACTGCATATCCGACGCGAAATTGTAGGTGAGCGTCGTTGCGGGCAGGAAATAGTCGTTCTTCAGACGCGTCGTCGCCGAACCGATCGGGGTGACCCGCTCGTCCGCCGTCTCGTAACGCACGCCGATCGTGCCGCGGATACCGTCGGCCACTTCGGCCTCTGCCTGGGCATAGCCTGCGTGAATGCGCAGCGATGCATCATATTGGTACGCGCCGAGCGGGGTGTTGAACTGCAGCTCCAGCGAGTTGGCCGGATCGTTCGTGTCGATCGCGAGCAGATAGTCCGGACGCAGGAGGTTGTACGGATAGCCCGGCGCCGTGCCACCACCGCGCGGCGTCTGGTAATTGAACTGAAGACGCGACGACGTACGCTTCGTGTCCGAAAAGAAATATCCGGTCGAAAGCGTCACCGGCCGCGCGGTCGACAGCTTGTAGGCCAGATCGGCCTGCCCGCTATAGAGGTCTTCCTTCAGTTCGCTGAAGATGATCGACGCGAATGGCGAGAAGCGCTGCGTCACCTGATACGCTCCGTTGCACTGCGCGCCGCCGATGCCGTTAGGATCCTGCACGGTGATCGGCAGACCCGTCGTGGTGGTGTTCGAGCAGAGATAGTCGAACTGCCGCTCGTACGGCGCATTGCGCTTCGAGTTGGCGTAGGCGCCCCGGACGTCGAGCGTCAGCGCGTCGACGGGCTTGAACGCGCCGACCAACTGGGTCTCGAACAATTGGCGTTCGAACCAGTTGGTGTTCTGCTGGAAACGCAGGCCGCTGGAGTTGTTATACGTGGTCGCCGCCGACCCGCGCGCCTGTTTGAGCGTGTCGTGAATATAGACGTTGGTCAGCTTGATGCTGTTATCGCCGAACTCGTAGCCGATGCCGAGCAAGCCATTGGCGACCATCCGGTTGTCGGTCAGCAGCGTCTGGAAATCGTTTCGCACCAGACCCTCGGGCGTGACCGAATCCTGCTGCGTGATGTTGCGCGTACGGAACGTGTTGCTCGCGCTGACCGACGCGATCACGCCGAGCCGACCCGAGCCGACGTCGAACACCGTACCACCGCTGACCTCGCCCGAGAAATTGGCGGGAAGCTGATTGTTGCGCTGAAGCAGCGAGGTCGAGGCGTTGCTGAGCGTCGCGGCCTGTGCAGCCGAAATGTTGCCGTTGCCCTTCGGCGCGTCCTTGATGAAGCTCGGCACCTTGCGGGTGCCGTCGTCGTAGCCGATCCAATCTTTATCGCCACCATAATAGGTGTAGCCGAGCTCGCTGGTCGTCGCGGTGTCGGCCGAAACCGAGCCGCCGAACGACAGGAAGTTCTTGTCCGGGATCGTCTTGGTCGTGAGGTTGATCACGCCGCCGCCGAATTCACCCGGATAGTTCACCGAATACGTCTTCTGGACCAGGGCGGACCCGACGATCGTGGTCGGGAAGATGTCGAGCGGGACCGAGCGACGCAGCGGCTCCGGGCTTGGCAAAGGCGAACCGTTCAGCAGCGACGACGAATAGCGATCGCCGAGGCCGCGGACGTAGACGAAGCCGTTGCCGACGATGCTGAGACCGGTGACGCGCGACAGGGCGCCGGCGATGTCGCCTTCGCCGGTGCGGGCGATGTCTTCGGTCGACAGGATCGACACGACCTGTGGTGTCGCGCGGACGAAGTTCGGAATGTTGCGACCGACGACGACGATGTCCTCGCCGCCATTGGGATCATAGCCCGGCGTCGACACTTCGGCCTGCGCTCCGGCGGCCTCTGCACCGGCAGCCTGAGGCGCGGACGAGTCCACCGGCGTCGAGGTCGGACCGGTCTGGGTCGTCGAGGCGGGAGGCGAAGCGGCGGGCGCGGGTGCAGCGCCGCCCGTCTGGGCCAGCACCGCGGGCGCGACCAGCTGCGAGGTCAGGAGAAGTAAGGTGGCATAGCCGAAGCGCGTCTGCATGGCCGAATATCCAGATCAGGAGTCTATGGGCAAATGCCGGGGCGGTCGTCGAACCACCCCGGCATCGCTGCTCACATCATCGACCGCCCCAGCTGACTGGGGGACCGACTAAGGGGAAGACTGCGGACCGTTACCGGCCGTTGCAGTTGAAGTAGACCGACGTGAAGATCGGCGGCCCCTGGTCCTGCTTCGAAGCATCGGCGGCGCGGATCGTCGAGCGATCGGCCTGGCTGGTTTCCTGCGCAACGAGGTTAAGGCAGGCGACGGTCGCCGGCGTTTTCACGATACCGTTGATGAAGCGCATGTCCGAGCCACCACGCTGGCGGATCGCGGCCGGCGCAAGCGCGGTCTGCACGAACGTGAAGTTCGAGAACTGACCGAAGGTGCGCGGCAGCAGATCCTCGGCACCGTTCGAGTCGATCTCGGTCGAGAACGAGTCGGCGGTCGCACCGAGCAGGCGCTGTGCGGAGATGATGAACTGCATGAAGCCGCGATAACCGTTGTCGATATCGTAGCCGTCGTCGTCCGCGCCGGTGACCGCGAAATACTTGACGTTCGTGGTGCCGCCGAAGATCTCGATGCCGTCATCGGCCGAGTTGTGGCTCTGGACGTGATCGATCGTCGTACCCGAACCGGTGCCGCCGAGCGTCAGGCCTTGAAGCTCGTTGCCATCGCTGATCGCGATGCCGCTGTAGCGGATCTGGACATACTGCATTGCGCCGCTGTTGTCCGCGGCGGCCGGGCCACCGTAGAAGCGTCCGGTGACGCCTTCGATCGCCTGCTGGCAGGTCGTGCTCGTTCCGCCGGCGTTGTTCGGACCGGTACCGGTCGCGCAGACCGCGACGGGTGCACGGCCGAGCAGGATGATCCCGCCCCACTGGCCCTGGGTCGCATCGCTGACGCCGTTGGCGGTCAGGTTCTGCTGCGACGTGAAGATGATCGGCGCATCGCGCGTACCGACGGCGCTGATCTTCGACCCGCGGTTGACGAGCAGGAGATCGGCGGTGACTTCGGTCGAATCCGCTGCAACGACGACGCCGGGTGCGATCGTCAGCGTTACGCCAGTGTCTGCACCGGTCGTGCCGGCATCGGCGCCGACTTCTGTCTGGCCGCGCAGGCGGTAGAACACGCCGGCAATCTTCGGAAGCGTCAGGCTGGACGAGATGACGGTCGGGAGGCGGCAGGCGCGGAAGGTCTGGACGAGGCCATCGTCAATCGTGCCGGTCGGGCAGGCTGCGGCCGAACCGCCAGCACCGACGGCGGGGACAGCGGTGCAGCTAGCGGTCGTGGTGCCGCCGAACTGTGCCGAAGTCGAGTTGCAGGTCCAGCCCTGGAACGCGGTGTCGGACGGGCCGTTCAGTGCGCCGACGAAGTTCGTGCTGGTGAAGAACGCGTTGAGCGACGAAGGGTCGGTCGCGGTGGTCGCCGAAGTGGCAGCAATCGGGTAGACGCCATTCAGGACGTTCGTGCCGTTGACGTTGTTGTTCGTGCCCGCGTTGACGATCGCAAGCTGCTCGTCGGCGCTGATCGTGATCGCACCGCCTGCAATGGCGCCAGATGTCGATGCGAACTGGGCTGCCGTGATCGCAGTCGGGGTGGGAGTCGGGGTGGCCGGCGTCGGGGTCGGCGTTGCCGGCGGGGTGATGATCACCGAGCCTGCGCCCGGCGAAGCGACGTCGTCGGCACCGCCGCATGCGGTGAGTGCGAGGCAGGCCGTGCCGGTCAGCAGGATCGTGCCGAGGCGAGTAAAGCTGGTCATGCGAAGGACTCCCGAGTCGTACCGTTGATTGTTCGGATCGACCCAGGCTCCCCCCTGCCGACCGTGACATGGCGGTTAGGCTGGCCAGATGACGTCGCGATGCGATTCAGGTTACGCTTGCATGACTGTGATATGACGGTTCGATGACTGTGGATAAGGTCATGCTCGGCATCGGGGTTGAAAACCGCGCTAACGAACACATCTCTTCCGATCCGGCGTGCGATGATTTACAGGCGCAGCCAGTGTCACCCGCGGCGCATCCCTGCGACCGCGCGGCCAGACCATCATTACAGGATTATTCTACGACAATGGCCTCTTTCAAGGACCCCAGTTTCCAGGACCGCACGAGCAGCGCAGCCGCCGCCAAGCAGAAGGCGCTTGAAGCGCTGCGTGCCAAGCCCCCGATCGACGAAGCCGTCGTCGCCGAACGCCTCGCCGCGCGCGAAGCCAAGGAAGTCGCAGAGCGCGAGAAGCGCGCCGCCAAGCGGGCTGCAGAAGATGAGGCCAAGGCCGTGAAGAAGGCCGAGGCAGAGGCCGCTGCTGCGAAGAAGCGCGAGGCCGAGGCCAAGGTCGAGCTGACCGATGCCGAGAAGAAGGCTATTCGCGACGCTAAGTATGCGGCGCGGAAGAACAAGAAGAAGTGATTTTGGAGGGCGGTCGTGTGGCCGCCCTGCTACGGTAACGTTAACGTTGCCAGATGTGATCCTAACTCGAGCCACCACCCAGGCGAAGGCCGGGGCCCAGGTGGAGAGGTCGGAGTAACGACGCGCAGCCCTCCGTTGGCGACGTCTCCCACCTGGGCCCCGGCCTTCGCCGGGGTGGTGCTTCGAAAACGATGCAGTTTCCTGACCACCTTGTTCTCCCGCGAAGGCGGGAGCCTAGACTGGGCTCCCCCCCTTCGCGGGAGAACACTTAAGGGCGGGTAACGTCAGTAAAGGGCGCGCGCCCCTACTCTGCCTGCTCCCAACCGCCGCCCAGCGCCTTGAACAGCGCCACCGTCAGCTGCCGCAATTGCGCATCGCTCGACACGAGTTGTTCCCGCGCCGTCAGTACGTCGGTCTCCGCATTCAGCAGCGTCGTCTGCGCGACGAACCCGGTCCGGTACTGCGACTCCGCCGCCTTCGCGCTGCTCTGCGCGTCGACCACGGCCCTCTGCAGCGCAGCGTTCCGGCGGCGCTCGGCGGCGATCTGGGCAAGCGGGTCCTCGACGTCGCGCAACGCCTGGAGCACGCTCGAGCGATAGCGCAGATACGCCTGCTCGCGGTCTTCCTCGCGCGACTTGACCGTCGACTTGCGTCGGCCCCAGTCGAGCAGCGGGAACTGCGCCGCGCCCGATGCCGTCAACTGCAGACTGTCGCCCGAGAACAGATTGCCGAGCGCAGTCGAGATCAGCTGGCTCATGCCCGTCAGGCTGAACTTCGGATACATGTCCGCCACCGCGACCCCGATATCGGCGGTCGATGCCGCGAGATCGCGTTCCGCCGCGCGGATGTCGGGACGACGACGCAACAGGTCGGACGGCAGACCGGCCGGGATCGCCGGCACGCCGAGCGGGGCGACCGATGGCGCGGCGAGTTCGGTCATCAGCGTCGCGGGCGGCTCGCCCAGCAGGATCGCCAGCGCATGCATCCGCACGTCGACATCGGCGCGGACCGGTTCGGCACGCGCCTCGGTCGAGGTGATCGAGGCGCGCTGCCGCGTGACGTCGATCGGCGGGACGAGGCCGACCTTGGCGATGTTGCCCGCGATCGTCAGCGCGCGGCGCTGGTTGGCGATCTCGCCCTCGATCGTGGCGATCTGCGCCTGGTCGAGCCGGAGTGCGAAATACGCCTGGGCGACCTCGGCCGCCAGCGTCACCGCGGCATCGCGCTTCGACCAGACCGCAGCTTCGGTCCGTGCTCGCGCACCCTCGGTGCTGCGTCGGACGCCCCCGAACAGGTCGAGTTCCCAACTCGCATCAAAGCCAACGGAGTAGGTCGTGATCCCGCTGCCGGGCAGCGCGATGCCGCCGGTCGAGCCGGTGCCGCCCGCCCCGGTGCCGCCGCTGAATGCGCGCGCGATGGACGACAGGCCGGCGTTCTTGCTGAACTCGATACGGCTCGGGCTGGCGCTGGCGTTCACGCTTGGCAAGCCTTGCGAGCGCGCGACGATCTCCTGCAACCGTGCCTGGCGCACGCGCGAGGCGGCGATCGCGATGTCGGGATTGCCCTTCAGCGCGCGCTCGATGAGGCCGTCCAACTGCGGATCGCCGAACGCAACCCACCAACGTGCCGGATCGACCGATGCGCCCGTCATTTGCGGCCCAACGAACGCTGGCGGCACCGCCATCTCCGGCGCCACGTAATTGGGCCCGACCGTGCAGCCGGCGAGCAAGGCCGCCCCGAAAAGCGTAAACCGCGCACGCATCAATGCATCCCTCCCGAGGGCGCGCCGCCGGTCTTGCCGGAGCGCATGAATAGAACCAGCGGTGCGACGCACAGCACGACCACCATCATCGCGCGGAACACGTCGAGGAACGCGAGCATCGTCGCCTGCCGCTGCATCTGGCTGTATAGAACGGCCAAAGGTGTCGTCGAATCGCCCTGCCCGCCGAACACGTTCGCCGCCTTCTGCATCCAGTCGTTGTAGTTCGGATCGAGCGGGTTGAGCGTCTGCGTCAGTTCCGACTGATGCCGCTGCAACCCGCCCGCGAGCTGCGTCTGCGCGAAGCAGATGCCGATCGTCCCGCCGAGATTGCGCGAAACGTTGAGGAGGCTCGACGCCTGCGCGGTCTGCGTCTGCTTGAGCCCGACATAGGCGATCGCGTTGATCGGCACGAACAGGAACGGCAGCGCCATCGCCTGGAACAGCCGCGCGAACGCGGCATCGGAGAACGCGATGTCGGCACTCAGGTGGCTCATGTTCCACAGCGCGAACGCCTGGACGAGCAACGCCGGGAATAGCAGCAGCCGAACGTCGATCAGCCCACTCAACCGCCCTGCGAACGGCACCATCACGAGCGTCGCAAGGCCGCCCGCCGTCAGCGCGAGCCCCGCATCGAGCGAGCTGTAGCCGAGCACTTGTTGCAGCATCTGCGGAATGAGCTGCGTGGTGCCGAACAGGATCATGCCGGTGACGCCCATCACGCCGATCGTCAGCGCGAAGTTGCGGTTCTTCATCAGCTTGAGGTCGATCACCGGGTCCTTGTGGTTCAGTTCCCAGACGACGAGGCTGATCAGCGACACCGCGGCGATGATCGCCGACATGACGATGAAGCCGCTCGAGAACCAATCCTCGCGCTCGCCGCGATCGAAGGTGAGTTCGAGGAAACCGAGGCCCAGCGCGACCAGCGCGACGCCGACATAGTCGATCGTCAGGCCGTTCTTGAACCGCTCGTCACGGTCCTTCTTTACCTGCGGCGGCTCGTCGACGAACGTCTCGACCAGGAACCATGCGCCGATGCCGACGGGGACGTTGATCAGGAACACCCAGTGCCAGCTCGAATATTCGACGATGTAGCCGCCGAGCGTCGGCCCGAGTACCGGCCCCACGACGACGACGATCGCGAAGGCGGCGAACGCCATCCCGCGTTGTTTCGGCGGGAAGGTATCGGCGAGAATCGACTGTTCGACGGGGGCCAAACCACCGCCGCCGATACCCTGCAGCACGCGCGCGACGACCAGCGTACCGATATTCGGCGCGAGGCCGCAGAGCAGCGAGGCGAGCGTGAACAACGCGATCGACAGCAGGAAATAGCGCTTTCGCCCAATCGCGTCCGACAGCCAGCCCGAGATCGGGATGACGATCGCGTTGGCGACAAGGTAGCTGGTCAGCACCCACGTCGCCTGATCGGTGGTGATCGACAGCCCGCCCGAGATATGATCGAGCGCGACGTTGGCGATCGAGGTATCGAGCACTTCCATGAAGGTCGGGATCGAGATGATCGCAACGATCAGCCACGGACTGTACTTGCCCGCTGCCGACCGGCTCGGCGACCAGGTATGGCCGCCGCCAGCATCAGCCTTGGCCCCAGCGTTGGAGGGAGCCTTGGCCACCTCAGCGGACCTTGACGGTCGGTACCACCGACATGCCGGGGCCGATCGGGTAACGCCGCGGATCGGGGCCGTTCTTCACGTCGAACACGATCCGCACCGGCACGCGCTGGACGACCTTCACGTAATTGCCGGTCGCATTCTGCGGAGGCAGCAGGGCGAAGGCCTGTCCTGCACCACGCTGAATGGAATCGACATGACCCTTGAAATCGACGCCGGGATACGCGTCGACATGGATGTCGACCGGCTGGCCGATCTTCATCAGCGTGAGCTGCGTTTCCTTGAAGTTAGCGGTCACCCACATTTTATCGGGGATGATCGCCATCAGCTGCGTGCCGGGAGCGACATAGGAGCCGACGTTGACCGAGCGGTTGACGACCTGCCCCGCGACCGGTGCGGTCAGGCGGAGATCGCCGATCGTGACGTCCGCCTGCCGGACCTGCGCACGGCGAGCGTCGATCACCGACTTTGCCGCACCGACCTGTTTCCGGGCGACCGTGATCTGGGCGGCGGCGGTGTCGATCTGTTCGCGGGCTGCTGCTGCATCCGCCGCGGTCTGCCGGGCAGATGCCCGCGCCTGGTCGAGCTGTTGCCCGGCCACCGCGCTCGGATCGAGCCTGAGCAACGCTTCGTAGCGCGCGAGATCCTGTCGCGCCTTGATCGCCGCCGCCATCGGCACGCGAGCCTGCGCCGCAGCCTGCTGGCGCTGGGCCTCGGCGGCCGTGACCTGCGCCTGCGCCTGCGCGAACTGCGCGCGCGCCTGTGATTCGTTCGCCTGTGCCTCGGCGACCTGCGCGTGGCGACCCGACGACTTGATCACCGCGAGCAAGCGGCCGGCCTCGACGTGGCGGTTGTCGATATCGGCGACCTGCACCAGCGTACCGGAAACCTGTGGCGCGAGGCGGACGATATGCGTGTCCACGAACGCGTCGTCGGTCGACTCGAACTGCCGCGCGTGCAGCCAGTAGAGAACCCCGCCGATGATCAGTCCGCCGACGACGATGACCAGGATGATCCAGAACAGCGGTTTTTTGAACACCGACGGCTTCTTGTCGTCGTCGTCGGCCCCGTCCTGCTGTTCGGTCTCGGACTGCTGATCGTCGCCGTTCGGATCGGGCTTGCGGCCGTCCTCATCATCATGGTCGTGTTCGGAGTGGTTCGTCTGGTCGGTCATGCCTGGCCCTGTTCTTCAGCACGAATCGAATCGAGAATGGCGTCGATATTGGCGTCGATCCGCGCCTTGATATCGAGGATGTCGGTGGGCTCGAGCGTGTCGCGCTCGAGCAGTTTGAGGCAGGTCGCGCGGTTCGCCCGCAGCGTGATGACCTGTCCCATCATGGTGATCGTCGCGATCCTGCCGGTGCGGATCTCGGCGCAACCGGTGGCGATGCAGACGAGATCGCCGAGCCTGCGCACCATCTGGCCCATCACGCCGCCATAGATGCGCTCGAACGCCTCGCCCGGCTTCATCTGCTCGCGCAGAACGAACAGCGTCCAGTCGGCGCTTTCGTTGCTCGCCATCTTGTCCGCGAGCCGGCCGAGAATGCGGTGGATCTGGTGTCGCGCCTCCGCTACGTCCATCGGCAAGGCGTCGCCAAGCTCCGACGGGTCGTCCATGACCGCGGACATGCGTTCGGCGATCCGGTCGGCTGCGGCGAGGTACAAGCCCTCCTTGCCGCCATAGTGATAGGTGATGGACGACATCGCGGTGCCCGCAGCCGCGGCGATCCCACGCGTGCTGGCGCCCTCCAGCCCCTTGGTGCCGAATTCGCTGATCGCGATGTCGAGGAGTCGAGACTGAACCACGTCGGGGCCATTAGTTCGATCGAACGAACACGCCTAATGAACAAATCGTCATGTTGGGGGATAGGGTTGGTTAGGCTGTATTCGATGCTTCTCCCCTCCCTGGAAGGGAGGGGTCCAGGGTGGGTAGGCCGGTTTATGCTGCAACGGTTCGCCGATGCGGAAACCGACCCACCCCCAGCCCCCCCTTCCAGGGAGGGGGGAAGAAGGGGGCCTTTCCTTCATGGCGTAGAGAAGACGGATCGGGCTGGACGCCGGAAACAGCAACGCCGGCCCCTTCGTGCGAAGGAACCGGCGTAAATCTGGTGGGCGCGGCTGGGATTGAACCAGCGACCCCACCCGTGTGAAGGGTGTGCTCTACCACTGAGCTACGCGCCCGAAACTCGTTCGGAAGCGGGCCTTTAGGAAGACCCCGTCCGTCTGTCCAGCCCTATAACACCGGTCCTAGTTGACCGCGTCCTTCAGGCCCTTGCCGGCCTTGAACTTCGGCTGGGTCGAGGCCTTGATGGTCATCGGCTCGCCGGTACGGGGATTGCGGCCGGTGGATGCCTTGCGCTTCGAGATCGAGAACGTGCCGAAACCGACTAGGCGAACCTCGTCGCCCTTCTTCAACGATGCTTCGATCGCGTCGAACACCGCCTCGACCGCCTTGGTCGCGTCGGCCTTCACCAGCCCCGACGTATCGGCAACCGTCGCGATCAGCTCCTGCTTGTTCATACAATCCCCCGAAAAAACGCGAATCGGCCGCGATGGACTCGCGACCGCACTCAGCACGCAATAATGCGGCGGCCCCGTCTGCTGTCAAACGAAACCGCCGCATACTCACTTGCACGCCAAACATGGATCAGTGGTGCAGGCCACCTCCGACCGGTGCTATCGGTGCTGGTGGCAGCGCCGCCAATTCGTCCGCATCGGTCCACTCGATCGCTTCGAGCGGCTCGGTCAGCGCCAGGCGAAGCACCTCGTCGACATGCGAAACGGGGATGATCTTCAGCCCCGCCTTGATGTTCGCCGGGATCTCCGCGAGGTCCTTCTCGTTCTCGGCCGGGATCAGCACCGTCTCGATTCCGCCCCGCAGCGCCGCGAGCAGCTTCTCCTTGAGCCCACCGATCGGCAGCACGCGGCCACGCAGCGTGACCTCACCGGTCATGGCGATCTCGCGCCGGATCGGCACGCCGGTCAGCGTCGAGACGATCGACGTGACCATGCCGATACCCGCCGACGGACCGTCCTTCGGCACCGCACCCTCGGGCAGATGGATGTGGATGTCCTTGCGCGCGAACAGGCTCGGCTTGATGCCGTAGCTCGGCGCGCGGGCCTTCACATAGCTGAACGCGGTCTCGATCGATTCCTTCATCACGTCGCCGAGCGTACCGGTGAGCTTGGCCTGCCCCTTGCCGGCGACCGTGACGCTCTCGATCGTCAGCAACTCGCCGCCGACCTCGGTCCATGCGAGGCCTGTGACCGCGCCGATCTGGTTCTCGGTCTCGCCAAGCCCGTGACGGTATTTCTGCACGCCGGCATATTCGCCGATGTTCTCAGGCGTGATCGTTACGCTGGTCGTCTTGTTCTCGAGAATCTGGCGTAGTGCCTTGCGGCACAGCTTGGCGATTTCGCGCTCCAGCGTACGCACGCCGGCTTCACGCGTGTACTGCTGGATGAGCGTACGAAGCCCCTCCTGCGTCAGCGTGAACTCGCCCGGCTTCAGGCCATGCGCCTCAATCTGCTTCTCGACCAGATGGCGCTCGGCGATCTCGACTTTCTCGTCCTCGGTATAGCCCTCCAGACGAATGATCTCCATGCGGTCGAGCAGCGCCTGCGGCAGGTTGAGCGAGTTGGCGGTGCAGACGAACATCACGTCCGACAGGTCGATATCGACCTCCAGATAATGATCCTGGAACTTGCCGTTCTGCTCCGGGTCGAGCACTTCGAGCAAAGCCGACGCCGGATCGCCGCGGAAATCCTGACCGAGCTTGTCGATCTCGTCGAGCAGGAACAGCGGGTTCGAGGTGCCGGCCTTCTTCAGGTTCGTGACGATCTTGCCCGGCAGCGAGCCGATATACGTGCGGCGATGGCCGCGGATTTCGGCTTCGTCGCGCACGCCGCCGAGCGACTGGCGAATGAACTCGCGCCCGGTCGCCTTGGCGATCGACTTGCCGAGCGAGGTCTTGCCGACACCGGGAGGGCCGACGAGGCACAGGATCGGCCCCTTCAGCTTGTTGGTGCGTGCCTGCACGGCGAGATACTCGACGATCCGGTCCTTGACCTTTTCGAGCGCGTAATGATCCTCGTCCAGCGTCACCTGTGCGGCGGCGATGTCCTTCTTGATCTTCGACTTCTTGCCCCAGGGGAGCCCGAGCAGCACGTCGAGATAATTGCGCACGACGGTCGCCTCGGCGCTCATCGGTGCCATCGTCTTGAGCTTCTTCAGCTCCGACGTAGCCTTGCCGCGCGCCTCCTTGCTCATCTTGAGCGTCGCGATCTTCTGCGTCAGCTCGGCGATCTCGTCGCCTTCGCCCTCGCCGTCCTCGTTGCCGAGTTCGCGCTGGATCGCCTTCAACTGCTCGTTGAGGTAATATTCGCGCTGCGTCTTCTCCATCTGGCGCTTGACGCGGCTCTTAATCTTCTTCTCGACCTGCAGGACGCCCAGCTCGCCCTCCATCGCCGTGAATGCCATTTCTAGGCGCTTCACGGGATCGGTCTGGAGCAGCAGCGCCTGCTTCTCGGCGACCTTGATCTGGACGTTTGCGATCACGGCATCGGACAGCTTGGAGGCGTCCTCGATCTCGCCGAGCTGGATCGACGTTTCGGACGAGAGCTTGCGGTTGAGCTTGGCGTAATTCTCGAACTGATCGACGACCGAGCGCATGAGGGCGACGACCTCTGGGCCTTCGACCTCGGCATCGGCGACCGGCTCGACCGTCGCGGTCAGGAACTCGCCGCTTTCGTCCAACGTCTCCAGCGTCGCGCGCTGCTTGCCTTCAACGAGCACGCGGACGGTGCCGTCGGGCAGCTTCAGCAGTTGGAGGACGGTCGCGGTAACGCCCATCGAATACAGGTCGTCACGTGCGGGGTCGTCCTTGGCCGGGTCGACCTGCGCGACGAGATAGATCTCCTTGTCCGCCGCCATCGCCGCTTCGAGAGCAGCGACGGACTTATCGCGGCCGACGAACAGCGGCACGATCATGTGCGGGAAGACGACGATGTCGCGAAGGGGAAGGACGGGGTATTGGGTCATGAACGCTCCGGTGGGTGCCTGCATGGGGGCATAATCTGTAGCTTATATGGTGAGGATGCGGCGTCCATCAATTGGTTGGCGGCGGTTAGGGGTTTTGGCGCGGCGCCCAAGCGTCAGCCGTTCTCCTGCAAACGCAGGAGTCCAGGGTAACGGGCGGCGGCATTCGTGATCCTGGGCTCCTGCGTTCGCAGGAGAACCGAAGGTGCCGGATCACACTTGTATGCGAGCCGCCCAGGCGCAAGAACGCGGCATGATCTCGCGTTTTCTCCTTGCCGCCAGCGCCACCACGCTACTCGCCGCCGCCCCGCTTCCCAAGAAGGGCGAGCCTGCTATTACCGCACAGACGCAGCGGTCGGGCGGGGTGCTTACACCCGAGCAGGCTGCACTCCAATTCGACAGCGCGGACCTGGCGTTCGAAGTTCTGCCCGATACGGAGAGCCTGAACGGTGTGGCGACTTTGGTTTTCACCGCGAAGGCCCCCCTCACCCGCCTGCCGATCGACCTCGATCGCAATCTGCCCGTCAGCGCGATCGCGATCGACGGCGTATCGCTCCCACCCTCGGCGTGGAGCAATCCCCAGGGCCGGTTGACGATCACGCTGCCGAAGCCGGTCGCGACGGGCGGCAAGGTTACCGCGAAGATCACCTATGGCGGCACGCCGCACGTCGCGGTGAAGGCGCCGTGGGACGACGGCATGGTCTGGTCGAAGACACCCGATGGCCGAACCTGGTTCGCGACGACTGCGGAAGGCTATGGCTGCGACCTATTCTGGCCGTGCCTCGATTTCCCGACCGGCGAGCCCGGGCTGGTTACGCTGCACATCACCGTACCGAAGGGGTTGAAAGCACCTTCCAATGGCGTGCTGCTCGGCGTCGATACGTTGCCCGACGGCCGGACGACCTGGAACTGGGGCGCCAAGCATCCCAACACCTACGGCATCGCGCTGAACGTCGGGCCGTACGAGGAGATCAGCGGCACGTACAAGAGCCGTTTCGGCAACAGCATCCCGATGTATTACTGGTACCTGCCGGGCGAGAAGGTGCAGGCGGAAAAGCTCTTCGCCGAGTTCGCGCCGACGCTTGATTTCTTCGAAAGCATGATCGGCCCCTACCCGTTTGGCGACGAGAAGCTCGGCGTGGTCGAGACGCCGCACAAGGGCATGGAGCACCAGACGATCAACGCGTACGGCAACGACTACGCCAAGGCGCCGGAGGGGTTCGACTGGCTGTTCCAGCATGAGTTCGCCCATGAATGGTTCGGCAATCAGCTGACCGCCGCCAACTGGGACGATTACTGGCTGCACGAGGGCTATGGCACCTACATGCAGCCGCTCTACGGCCAGTGGCGCGAGGGGCGTGCGCGCTATGCGGCGATGATGCAGACAGAGCGTGGCTCGATCATGAACCTCAAGCCGATCACGCAGCAACGCGTCACCACCGAAGAGGAGGTGTACGAACTCGACAAGGGCGGCGCGGGGCAGGACATCTATTACAAGGGGTCCTGGATGCTCCACACGCTGCGGGGGCTGATCGGCGACAAGGCGTTCTTCGATGTCACGCGGCTCGCGGTGTACGGCCGCCCCGACCCCAAGCCGGGGAATTTCAGACCGCGGTTTGGGTCGACGAAGGAGTATGAGGGGTTTGTCCGGAAGGTGACCGGGAAGGATTATCGCTGGTTCTTCGACGTGTATCTGCGTCAGGGGGCCCTGCCCGATTTGGTCGAAACGCGGACCGGCAATACGCTTTCGCTGGCGTGGAAGGTTTCGGGTAACGGCCCCTTCCCGCTGCCGGTGCAGGTGCAGGTCGATGGGAACACCCGGACTTTGCCGATGACCGGCGGGAGGGCGAGCCTATCCGTCCCAGCGGGCGCGCATGTCGTTATCGATCCGGACGCGCGGGTCCTGCGCCGCAGTGCCGCGTTGGAGGACGTAGCCACCTGGAAAGCTGCTCAAACCGCAAAGGCCAAGCCGCAATGACCACCTCTCCCTTGTTCCCTCGCCAACGCGGGGCGCCGGAGATCACGGACACCGCCCCCGACACCGCGCTTCCGGTTTCGCGGAAAGGCGGACCTTGGGGATCGCGCGCGGCGGAGATGGCGGCGATCTTCATGGTCGGGGACGGTTTGATCGGCCTCCTCCAGCCGCGTCGTCACGTCGACCTCTGGAAGGACGATGCGCTCGGGACGGAAAAGCTCGTAAAGGCGTTCGTCGACCGCCCCGGTCGGCGGCGCCTTTACGCGGTGATGCAGATCGCGGCCGGCCTGGCCTTGGCGGCGCGTCAAAAACCGTGAGCCTGCCGCGGTGGCCCCTGCTGGCACTCGCGCTCGCCGGTTGCGGATCAAGTCCCGAGGCCGGCCCGACCGATCAGATCGCGCATGGCGAGCGCGTCTTCCGCCGGTGCACCGCATGCCACACGATCGGGCGGAATGCGGGCGATACCGACGGTCCGAACCTCTACGGCGTAATGGGCGGTCCGATCGGCGAGCGACGCACGCGCTTCTCCTACACCGCCGGATTGAAGGCGCTCGGCGGCACGTGGGACGCAAAGCGCATGGATGCGTGGCTGACCAATCCACGGCGGATGGTTCCCGGCACGACGATGGCCTTTGCAGGCCTTACCGATCCGAAGGACCGCGCCGCCGTCATCGCCTATCTGTCGACGCAGGGTCCGTGAACCTACGGCACGACCGTCGTGAACAGATATGCCGCGAAGATCACGAGATGGACGACGCCCTGCAACACAGTCGTCCGTCCGGTGCCGAGCGACAGGGTGGCGACGAACAACGACAGCGCGAGCAGCGTCATGCCTTTCGCATCGATGCCAAGCGCGATCGGCAGGTCGAGCACCAGCGACACGATCGCGACGCTCGGGATCGTCAACCCGATCGTCGCCATTGCAGAACCCAGCGCAAGGTTGAGGCTGGTCTGCAACCGGTTGCGCTGAGCGGACTTGTAGGCGGCCAGGCTTTCGGGCGCGAGCACGAGCGCGGCGATCACGACACCCACGACGGTCAGCGGCAGGCCCGCCTCGATCACCGCCGCCTCGATCGTCGGCGACAGCGTCTTGGCCAGCAGCACCACCGATACGAGCGCAACCAACAGCGCGGCGAAGGCGATCCCCGTTGCGCGGCTCGATGGCGGTGCGGCGTGATCGTCCTTGTCGTCGGTCGAGGGCAGGAAATAATCGCGGTGGCGCACCGTCTGCACCAGCACGAACGTCCCATAGAGGATCAGCGACACGACCGCGACGAACATTAGTTGCGACGGCGCATAGGTCGGCCCCACCGTCGACGAGGTGTAGTTCGGCAGGATCAGCGACAGCACCGCCATCGCCGCGAGCACGCCGAGCGCGGCGGTCATGCCCTTCAGCGTGAAGCGTTGCTCGTGATGCCGCACCGCGCCCGCGAGCAGGCAGATACCGATGATGAAGTTGAGGATGATCATGATCGCCGCGAACACCGTGTCGCGGGCGAGCGTGGTGGCGTCGCCGGCGTTGGAGAGCATGAGCGAGACGATCAACGAGACTTCGATCACGGTGACGGCGATGGCGAGCACGAGCGTACCGAACGGCTCGCCGACCTTGTGCGCGATGACCTCGGCGTGATGCACGGCGGCGAGCACGCTGCCGATCAGCACGATTACGGCGGCGGCGGTGCCGATCGTGCCCATCTTGGCCAAGCCGGCCAGAACGGCGACGAGCCCGAGACCCGGCGCGATCAGAGTCCAGATCGGGAGCGCCAGGCGGTCCGGCATCGTGTCCACCACGTCTTCATTGGGTCGTTCGGCCACTTCGATCGTCATGCATGCTCCCTCGTTCCACTTGGATAACGAATGCGTGAGGGCCGGTAAGGGTCCGAGCCGGGGCGATTGCGGGGCGGTAGGGATCGAGTAGGTTGCGCCGATGCTAACTTCAGATCTTGGCGAAACGCTGACTATGGTGGCGGAGGCGATGCGTCACGCGCGTGATCCGTGGTGGGTGATTTCGAGCGCGGCATTGGCCCTTCACGGAGTCGGGCCGATTGAGGTTGGCGATGTCGATGTGGTATCGAGCGTCGGCGATGCGTGGCGGCTGATGGATGCGCTCGGCATCGCACCGGTCGAGGATGGCGCGAGTTCGCTATTTCGGTCGACGCTGTTCGGGCGATGGGAAACGCCGCCCTTGGTCGTCGAGATCATGGCGGGGTTTCACGTCGCGACGGGCGCGGGATGGACGGAGGTGTTGCCTCGGACGCGCGTGCCGGTTCTGATTGAGGGGTGCGCCGTCTATGTGCCTGACCGTGCCGAGTTGGCGGCGATGCTGAGACTGTTCGGGCGACCGAAGGATTTGGAGCGGGTTCGGCTTCTGACCTTGTAGATTAGTACCGCAGCCGTCCTTACCCTTTCCATGTGGAAGTCCCTCACCTCTCACGTTGGGAAAGGGGAGACGCCGGCTGCCCTACCCTCCCCCGTCATCCTGACGAAAGTCAGGACCCAGGGTAACGAACGCAGGCCCTCATGGCTCTGGATCCTGACTTTCGTCAGGATGACACGAGGGGTTTGTGAGCGAGTTTCACCCCAAAACAAAAAGGGCGCCGATCGCTCGACGCCCTCTTCCGCATTTCACGACCGAACTACGATTTAGGCAGCGTCGCCGGTCTTCTTCTTCTCGGCGTAGACGCGGATCGGTTCCTTGCGGCCTTCGATCACGTCCTTGTCGATCATCACCTCATCGACGCCGTCCATGCCGGGCAGGTCGAACATGGTATCGAGCAGGATGCTCTCCAGGATCGAGCGAAGCCCGCGGGCGCCGGTCTTGCGTTCGATGCCCTTCTTGGCGACCGAGACCAGCGCGTCGTCGGTGAAGCCGAGCGCGACGTCCTCCATCTCAAACAACTTCTGGTACTGCTTGACCAGCGCGTTCTTCGGCTCCTTCAGGATCTTTACCAGCGCGTCGACGTCGAGATCCTCGAGCGTCGCGATCACCGGCAGACGGCCGACGAACTCGGGGATAAGCCCGAACTTCAGCAGATCCTCGGGCTCGACCGACTTCAGCGTCTCGCCCGTCTTGCGCTCGTCCGGCCCGGCGACATAGGCGCCGAAACCGATCGACTTGCCCTGAAGGCGATCACCGATGATCTTCTCGAGGCCCGAGAACGCACCGCCGCAGATGAACAGGATGTTGGTCGTATCCACCTGCAGGAATTCCTGCTGCGGATGCTTCCGACCACCCTGCGGAGGAACCGACGCCGTCGTCCCCTCCATCAGCTTCAGCAGAGCCTGCTGCACGCCTTCGCCCGACACGTCGCGCGTGATCGATGGATTCTCAGCCTTGCGCGAGATCTTGTCGATTTCGTCGATATAGACGATCCCGCGCTGCGCCCGCTCGACGTTATAGTCAGACGCCTGGAGCAGCTTGAGGATGATGTTCTCGACATCCTCGCCAACATACCCCGCTTCGGTCAACGTCGTCGCATCGGCCATCGTGAACGGCACGTCGAGGATGCGGGCGAGCGTCTGCGCAAGCAGAGTCTTGCCGCACCCGGTCGGCCCGACGAGCAGGATGTTCGACTTGGACAGTTCGACATCGGCACCCTTGGCGCCGTGGTTGAGCCGCTTGTAGTGATTGTGCACCGCCACAGAAAGCACGCGCTTGGCGCGCTTCTGGCCGATCACATAATCGTCGAGGACGTCGCAGATCTCCTGCGGAGTCGGCACGCCACCATCCTTCTTGGACACCAACGCCGACTTCGTCTCCTCACGGATGATGTCGTTGCATAGCTCGACGCACTCGTCGCAGATGAAGACCGTCGGCCCGGCGATCAACTTGCGGACCTCGTGCTGCGACTTGCCGCAGAACGAGCAATAGAGGGTGCTCTTCGAGTCGCCACCGCTCAGCTTCGTCATTCAATCACCTCTCGTGCATGTCGGTGCACGTGCCGTTTCCGGGGCCGCTACCGTAACGCACCCCGGAGTTCCTACAATCAAATAAACCGGCGGGTGTTACGATTCACCCCATGTCGGCGTCGGTTGAGCAGGGATCAAGCGGATGTCGCCGCATCATCCGCAGGCGCCGGACGCTTGTCGAACACCTCGTCGACCAGTCCGAAATCCTTAGCCTCGTTCGCTTCGAGGAACGTATCGCGGTCCATCCGGCGCTCGATCTCTTCGATCGGCTGGCCGGTATACTGCGAATACAGCTCGTTCATGCGCTTGCGGATGCGCAGGATCTCGCGCGCCTGGATCTCGATATCGCTGGCCATGCCCTGTGCACCACCCGATGGCTGATGGATCATGATGCGTGCGTTGGTCATCGCGACGCGCATGCCGGGCTCGCCGCTCGCGAGCAGGAAGCTGCCCATCGATGCGGCCTGGCCGATGCACACCGTGCCGACGCGCGGACGGATGTACCGCATCGTGTCGTGGATCGCCATGCCCGCCGTGACGACGCCGCCCGGCGAGTTGATGTACATGAAGATATCCTTCTTCGGGTTCTCGGACTCGAGGAAGAGCAGCTGTGCGGTGATCAGCGAGGCCATGCCGTCCTCGACGCCGCCGGTCACGAAGATGATGCGTTCGCGGAGCAGGCGCGAGAAGATGTCGAACGAACGCTCGCCGCGGTTCGACTGCTCGATGACGATGGGAACCAGGCCTGCTTGCGTCTGCTGCAGGCCGAGCCCGGCGCTGGCCAACGGGCTCGCGAAATCGCCGGTCTCGAACGGATTGTGCATGGAAATCTCTCTTATGCCCCAGTGAACCGCTAACATCGGCGGTCCGAGAGGGGAGTTCAAGCCCTGCTAAGCCCTCGCCCCTCCGGGGAGAGGGAGGGGCCCGCACGCACTTGCGGGTGGGAGGGTGAGGGGCGTTGGGATCCGCCAACCGCCCCTCACCCTCCCGTCGCCAACGGGCTCCTCCTTCCCTCTCCCCGTGGGGGCGAGGAAGTTAGATGCCTGGGGCGGGGTAAGCCAGGTAAGCGAGGCGGCGGACTTCGCGGCGGCCTCTTACTACCGTGTCAAGGATCAGGCCGGTGAAGACGTTGAGCGCTGCGAAGATGCCGAGGCCGGTGATCAGGATCGCGGTCGGGAAGCGCGGGACCTGGTGGATCTCGATGTAGGTGAGCACCAGCGGGATGCCGAGAATCAGCGCGAGCAATCCGAACACGCTGCCGATCGCGCCGAAGAACCAGAGCGGACGCTCGATCCGGTAGAGCGTCATGATCGTGCGGAGGATGCGCCAGCCGTCGCCGTAGGTGCTGAGCTTCGATTCGGACCCCTCGGGACGCGCATAATAGGGCGTCTCGACCTCACCGATCGGCATCTTGAGTTCGAGCGCGTGGACGCTGATCTCGGTCTCGATCTCGAACCCGGCCGAGAGCGACGGAAAGCTTTTCACAAACCGGCGCGAGAACACGCGGTAGCCCGAGAGGATGTCGGTGAAGCTGCGGCCGAACAGGCGGGCGAGCATGCCGGTGAGAAGTGCGTTGCCGAAGCGGTGACCGCGGCGATAGCTTTCCTGGACCTGGCTGATCCGCGAGCCGACGACCATGTCGAGTTGCTCGTCCAGGACGCGGGCGACCAATTTCGGGGCGGACGCGGCATCGTAGGTCGCATCGCCATCGGCCATGACATAGATATCGGCGTCGATGTCGGCGAACATGCGGCGTACGACGGCGCCCTTCCCCTGGATGCGCTCGGTCCGCACCACCGCACCGGCGTCGCGCGCGACGTCGACCGTGCGGTCCGCGCTGTTGTTGTCATAGACGTAGATCGTGGCGCCGGGCAGCGCATCGCGGAACCCCGCGATCGTTTGAGCGATCGCGGCTTCCTCGTTGTAGCACGGGAGCAGGACGGCAATTCTCGGTTCGGTCATGACCCTCCCCCGCGAAGTTGGAGACGGTATCGAAGGTCGAGTAGCGGGCGAAACTTCAGTCACCGAACCATCCCAAAACGCACTTCCCCGGCGGAGGCCGGGGCCCAGTTAGGGAAGGTCCATAACGGAGCTTTGCGCACCGTTACAGCTACCTTTCCAACTGGACCCCGGCCTCCGCCGGGGAGGTGGTAAAATCTCATACCGGTCCCACCCACTCCGTCACCCCGGACCTGTACCGGGGTCCACCGTTCCGCCCGCTCATCGGCTTGAGAGCGTGCGGAACGGTGGATGCCGGAACGAGCCCGGCATGACGGAGGGGAAGCTTACGCCTCGGTCTTGGTCGGAGCCTTCTTCGCGCGCGGCTTCTTCACCGGTGCGTCGGCGGCGTCGGTGCCCTCTGCGTTCTCGGCAGCAACCGGCGACGATTCCGTCACGGCGGTCTCCGCTTCGACCGGAGCGGCCTTCTTCTTGGCAGGCGCCTTCTTCGCAGGCTTGGCCTCGTCCGCTGCGTCCGAAGCAGGTGCCTCGTCCGTCACGACGTCATCCGAAGCGACCTCGTCCGAAGCTGGCTTGGCCTTCTTGGCAGCGGCCTTCTTCTTTGGCTTGTGATTGTCGTGATCATGCGTGTGCGTGCCGCTGGCGAACCCGTCCTCGCTCTCGATCGCGGCCTCAAGCTCCTCGCGCGTCGCTTCGCGGTCGGTGATCTCGGCTTTCTCGAACAGGAAGTCGACGACCTTGTCCTCGTACAGCGGCGCACGCAGCTGAGCTGCCGCCATCGGCTCCTGCTGGATGTACTGCATGAACTGCTGGCGCTGCTCCGCGGGATACTGCTGCGCTGCCTGGGCGAGGAGACGCTGCATTTCCTGGTTCGAAACCTCGACGCCGTTCGCCTGTCCGATTTCGGACAGGAGCAGACCCAGACGCACGCGACGCTCGGCGATCTTGCGGTAATCGTCGCGCTCGCCTTCCATCTCGGCCATCGCCGCCTCGGGATCGGCCTCGTGCGTGGCTTCGTGCTGAAGCTGCGACCAAATCTGGTTGAACTCGGCTTCGACCATCGACGGCGGAACCTCGAAGTCGTGACCCTCGGCGAGCTGATCGAGCAGCTTGCGCTTCATATGCGTGCGCGTGAGACCGTTATGCTCCTGCTCGACCTGGCTCTTGAGCAGGCCCGTGAGCTGCTCCAAGCTCTCGAGACCCAGCGACTTCGCCAGATCCTCGTCGATCGCGCTCTCGCCTGCGGTCTTCACCGACTTGACGGTGATGTCGAACGTCGCCGGCTGGCCTGCGAGCGACTTCTCCTGATACTCCTCGGGGAAGGTCACGTTCAGGACCTTGTCGTCGCCGGTCTTCACGCCGACGAGCTGATCCTCGAAGCCGGGGATGAGACGACCCGAACCGAGCTCAACGCCCATGTCGGTGCCGGTGCCGCCCTCGAACGCGACGCCGTCGGCAGTCTTGCCGACGAAATCGACGGTGACGAGATCGCCCATCGCCGCGACATAATCGTCGGCTGCGTCATCCCACTTCTTCTGCTGGTCCGCGAACTTCTGGAGCTGCTCGGTGACCGCCTCGTCGGCGACGGGCACGGTAAGGCGCTCGAGCTTCAGGCTGTCGATCGCCGGTGCCGGGACCTGCGGGAGGACCTCCATCTCGACCTTGACCACGGCGTCCTTGCCAAGGTCATAGCCGTCTTCCAGCTCGACCGAAGGCTGCATCGCGGGGCGAAGCTGCTTCTCGGCAACGAGCGTCTGGACGCCCTCCTGGATCGCCGCGTTCAGCGCGTCCTGGGTCAGGGCCGGGCCGTGCATCTTACGGATGAGGTTGGCCGGCACCTTGCCCGGACGGAAGCCCGGCATCTTCATCTGCGGCGCGAGGCGCTTCAGCTCGACATCGACCTTGGCATCGATATCCTTCGCGGTGATGGTGAGCGTAAAGGCGCGCTTGAGGCCCTCGTTCAACGTCTCGACAGTCTGCATGTCCGGCCTTTGTTATAAGAGCATTCGGGATAATTTCTTCGGGCGGTCGCCTCGCCTACGCGGCGGGCTGGTGCGGGCGAAGGGACTCGAACCCCCACATCTTGCGATACTTGGACCTAAACCAAGCGCGTCTACCAGTTCCGCCACGCCCGCACAGGACATCGCCGTAGCGGGCGCGTCTATACCAACGAAGCATGCGGGGGCAAGCACATAGGCAACTCCGCATGATTACGCGCGTTAAGCACCGAGAAGGAGAGACATCATGGCTACCCAACCCCCGGCAGAGTTCCCGACTCCGACGCAGCCCGTCGAGCCGACCGCGCCACCGCCCGAGTTCAATCCGCCAGCACCGGACATCGACGTGCCTGCTCCGGGTGCACCGTCGAACGATCCCGCGCCCGTTCAGCCGGAGTTTTGAGCGTGAGCGATCCACATTCCGGTACGAACCCCGAAACGCTCCCCGAGGACCGTGACGAGGACACCCGTAGCGATATCGAACAGGCAGTGGAGTCCCGCTCCGACGCAGCCGAGCGCGGCGAAGGCGGTGACGAACCCGAGACGTTCACCGACAGCGGTCTGCACGACGGCGTCGGTGGGACCGGTGGTGTCGTGAAGAACCAGGACGCCGACGCGCAATAGGCGGGAAATCCTCGTCAGAAGTTCGGCAAATGGCGGTCGCTGCGATAGGCATCGACCGCCATCAGCAATCCGGCGATCTCCGCCGTCGAGAGCGATAGGCTACGTTCCTGACCGTCGCGCGCCAGAACCTTGAAGCGCCAACGCGTGTTCGTTTCAGGGGAATACAGCGCTGCATTAGCCTTCAACAGCGCCGCTTCAACGGCAAACCCGATGGTTTCCGACCGTGGGCATGGAAGGCTCCGTGAGCAGGCCCCCCGCAGGCGCACTATGCGCCGGGTCGGTATCGATCGGGGCCCGGTAGGCGCGGCGTAGTTCGCCACCCTCCAATCCGCCCACCCATAGCCGCGATACCGCATCGTGGCGTAGACTTGGTAGGCAGCTCGTCCCGTCTTCTTGTCGATGAAGGCACGGAGAAAGACGTCATCGGGTGCCAGTCCCAGCAGCGGCCTTCGCTCGACAAACCCGTCCGCGGTGGTGACCGTCGCGATCGTGTCCAGATCGTCGTCGTGAAGCGTGGCGAGAGCCTGAAATTGCGCAGGGGTCATGGCCGCTAGGCGCCGTGCGTCGCCGGACACGTGCGTCGCGGCAGACGTCTGCCTAGAGGCGAGCAACAGGAACGCGACCGTCATTGCCAATCTGATCGCCATGTATCGATCCCCCGGGTGCAGTGGAGCCGGTCCGAGGGAGGCGCGCAATCCAGGGGAACCACAATCCGAACGGTTTCGGATCGGTCCCTTCGGTAGCTTCAGTTCTCCCCTACCCGGTCAGCACCGATACAGGTTGTAGCGATTACGCTAAGACATTGCTTTCACAACTTTTCAGGACCCGCCGATCTTTACGTTTCCCACCCCCGACCAACCACACACGCTCTACGTTGCGCTTGGCATTGCCGTCGTCGTGCTGGTGGTCGCGCAGCGCATTCCGATCGTGCGCACGCTCGTGAATATCGGCATGACGCTCGTGCTGGTCGGCTTGCTGTTCGTCGCGGTCGACCAGCGTCGGCAGTTCGATCCCTATGTCGGCAAGATCGCGCGGTTTCTGAAGATCGAGGACCAGCAGGTGGTCGGCGGCGAAGTCCGCATTCGCATGTCGCCGGATGGGCACTTCTGGGCGCGGGCGACCATCGACGGAGTAAGCCAGCGGCTGCTGATCGACAGCGGTGCGACGATCACCGCGATTTCGGAGCAGACTGCGGAGGATGCGGGGATCCAGGCGCGGGTCGGGGTGGTGCCGATCGTCTTGCAGACCGCCAATGGGTCTATCGCGGCGAAGACGGGGACGATCGCGGATTTGCGCCTCGGCGCGATCGTCGCGCGCGATTTGCAGGTGGTGGTGTCGCCGGCGTTCGGGGATACCAACGTGCTGGGGATGAACTTCCTGTCGCGGCTGGCATCGTGGCGCGTGGAGGAGAACACGCTGATTTTGGTGCCGCATCATCCGCAGAAGGTGGATGCGTAAGGCTGCTCCGCCCAGCCCTCGCTTTCAACCCGACCCAACCTCACCCAACTACCACCCCGGCGAAGGCCGGGGCCCAATTGGAACGTCCGGAGTAATGAGGCGCTGCCCTCCGTCAGCACCGTCCCCCAATTGGGCCCCGGCCTTCGCCGGGGTGGTTCAGTTTGGGGAGATGCCCCTCCTTCTGTTCCCTCGCGAACGCGGGGGCCCAGGAATCAAGCAGCGCTGCGCTCTGTTACCCTGGGCTCCCGCCTTCGCGGAAGAACCTTAGGTGTGGGGAAAGGCATGGAAGTCGGAGCGTTACGAAGCCACCGACTCCCCAAGCGCCGTCTTCAGCAGCTCGTTCACCACCGCGGGGTTAGCCTTCCCCCCCATCGCCTTCATCGTCTGGCCCACAAAGAACCCGAACAGCTTGTCCTTGCCGCCCCGGTAGTCCGCGACCTTGTCCGCATTCGCCGCCATCACCTCGGCAATCACCTTCTCGATAGCCCCGGTATCGCTGGTCTGCTTCAACCCGCGGTCCTCGACCACCTTTGCCGCGCCGTCACCAGTCTCAAGCATCACCTCGAACACCTGCTTAGCGAGACTGCCCGACAGCGTGCCGTCCGCGATCAGCCCCAGCAATTCCGCCGCCTGTGCCGGTGATACCGGCGAGTTCTCGATGTCCTTGCCCGTCCGATTGAGCGCCCCGAACAGCTCCGACGTCGTCCAATTCGCAGCGGCTGGCGGCTTTACGCCTGCACCCAACAACGCATCGAACCACCGTGCGGCCTCGACCTCGGCGGTCAGCACCGTCGCCTGATACGGCGCGATCCCGAGCGCCTCGTAGCGCGCACGCTTCGCATCGGGGAGTTCCGGCAGCGACGCGCGGCACTCGGCCAGAAACGCATCGTCGAGCACCAGCGGCAACAGATCGGGATCGGGGAAGTAGCGATAATCATGCGCGTCTTCCTTCGACCGCATCGAGCGCGTCTCGTTGCGGTCGGGATCGTACAGCCGCGTCTCCTGCTGGATCTTGCCGCCGGCCTCAAGCACCTCGACCTGGCGCTTCGCCTCCTGCTCGACCACCGCCATCACGAAGCGCACCGAATTGACGTTCTTCGTCTCGGTCCGCGTGCCCAGCTCGTCGCCCGGCTTGCGCACGCTGACATTGACGTCGGCGCGCATAGAGCCCTCTTCCATGTTGCCGTCGCACGAGCCGACATAGCGCAGGATCGATCGCAGCTTCCGCAGATAAGCGCCTGTTTCGGCAGGCGATGCCAGATCGGGCTTCGACACGATCTCCATCAGCGCGACGCCCGACCGGTTGAGGTCGACATAGCTCTGCGTCGGATGCTGGTCGTGCATCAGCTTGCCGGCATCCTGCTCGACATGGATACGCTCGACGCCGATCCGCTTGCCGGCGGCATCCGGGTTCTTATCGTCCAGGCTGATGTCGATCGCGCCTTCGCCCACGATCGGATGATAGAGCTGGCTGATCTGATAGCCCTGCGGGAGATCGGCGTAGAAGTAATTCTTACGGTCGAACCGCGACCATTTGTTGATCTGCGCCTCGATTGCCATACCCGTGCGGACCGCCTGGCGGATGCACTCGCGGTTCGGGACCGGCAGCATCCCCGGCATCGCCGCATCGACCAGCGACACCTGCGTGTTGGGCTCCGCGCCGAACGCGGTCGCCGCGCCCGAGAACAGCTTGGCGTTCGACGTCACCTGCGCGTGCACTTCGAGGCCGACCACGACCTCCCACTCGCCGGTTTCGCCCTGGATCCGATAGTCGCTCATGTCCGATTCCGATGATGAATATAGTTGATAGCGGTCAGCACCGCATTGCTGCCGAGCAGGCTGACGACCCAGCTTGCCGCCAGGATGCGAAGGATCGCGCCTTCGAAACCCAGCCGCAGCGCTTCATGATGCGCGCAATACCCCGCTACCGCGGAAAAGATCAGGAACATCGCGCCAAGCCGAAATTCGGCTCGCATGATGACGCTGTTGCCGACGCACAGGCACAGGATGAATACGGCGATACCGATGAAGAATCGGGCGAGAACGTGATGGTCGAACGGGTGGTTGTCGATTTCCGACAACGACACGCCGACATACGCGCTGAGGATCGCGCCAAACGCCACGTTCAGCGCGGCCTGCGCCTCGCGCAGGACCGCGATGTTGCGGCTGACGAAGGCGCGGTCGCTTACCACCAGCTCTCCGGTCGCGCGACGAACCCGGCACGCTGTTCGATCGCGAGCCCTGCGTTCAGCACGCCCTGCTCGTCGAGCGGCTTGCCGATGATCTGCAGCCCAAGCGGCAGGCCCTGCTTGTCGAGCCCACCCGGCACCGACATCGCCGGCAGCCCTGCGAGCGAAGACGGCACGGTGAATACGTCGTTCAAATACATCGCGATCGGATCGGCCGACTTCTCGCCGAGCGCGAACGCGGCCGACGGTGCGGTCGGGGTGAGCAGAACGTCGCACGTCTCCCAAGCCCGCTCGAAATCGCGCGCGATCAGCGTCCGGACCTTCTGCGCCTGCGTGTAATAGGCGTCGTAGAAGCCGGCCGACAGAACGTACGTGCCGATCATGATGCGACGCTTCACCTCGGGGCCGAAGCCGTCCGCACGCGTCGCGGCGTACATGTCCTGCAGGCCGGCGCCGGTCGGCAGGTCGCGGATGCCGTAGCGGACGCCGTCATAGCGTGCGAGGTTCGACGACGCTTCGGCGGGCGCGATGATGTAATAGGCGGGCAGCGCGTACTTGGTGTGCGGGAGCGAGACCTCGACGATCGTCGCGCCGGCATCCTTGAGCCAGTCGATGCCCTGCTGCCAGAGCGCCTCGATCTCCTCGGGCATCCCGTCGACGCGATATTCCTTGGGAATCCCGACGCGCAGGCCATTGAGATTGCCGGACAAACCCGCTTCCCATTTGGGAACGTCGAGCTGCAACGAGGTACCGTCCTTCGCATCGAACCCGGCCATCGCCTCGAGCAGGATCGCGCAGTCGCGAACGTCGCGTGCCATCGGCCCCGCCTGGTCAAGCGACGAGGCGAACGCGATCGTCCCCCAGCGCGAGCAGCGGCCATAGGTCGGCTTGATGCCGCTGATCCCGGTGAATGCGGCGGGCTGGCGGATCGAACCGCCGGTGTCGGTGCCCGTCGCGCCGGGGCAGAGCCGCGCGGCGACTGCCGAGGACGAACCGCCCGAAGACCCACCGGGCGCGAGCGACGCGTTACCGCCGTCGTTGCGCTTCCACGGCGAGATCACGTTGCCGAACGCGGAGGTCTCGTTCGACGAGCCCATCGCGAACTGGTCCATGTTCAGCTTGCCGAGCATCCCCGCGCCCGCGTCCCACAAATTCTGCGAGACGGTCGACTCGTAGGTCGGCGTGAAGCCTTCGAGGATGTGGCTCGCCGCGGTCGTCGTGACGCCCTTCGTGCAGAACAGGTCCTTCATGCCGATCGGCACGCCGGCCAGCGGCTTGAGCGTCTCGCCTGCCTCGCGCGCGGTATCGGCGGCGGAGGCTGCGGCGATCGCGTGTTCGGGCGTCTCGACAAGAAACGCGTTCAACGCCTTGGCCTGGCTCACCTTTACGATGAACGCGTCGGCAACTTCGCGGGCTTTGAAGGAACCATCGCGGACGCCGTCGCGGATGCCGGCAATCCCGAGATCTGTGAGGTCGGTCATTATTCGATCACCTTCGGCACGGCGAAGAACCCGTGCTCTGCTGCGGGCGCATTGGCGAGGACCTGCTCGCGGATGCCGCCGCCGGTCAGCGGGTCGGCGTTGACGACGTCGTCGCGCAGCCGCAGCGTGTTGGGGATGACGGCGGTCATCGGCTCGATACCGGTCGTGTCGACCTCTTCGAGCATCTCGATCCAGCCAAGGATGTTTCCGAGTTCCGGCGCCATGCGGGCGGCGTCCTCGTCGGTGATCGCGATGCGCGCAAGGCTCGCGATCCGCTTCACGGTTGCAGTATCTACGGACATGGGTTGCGGCTAGCACCGCGCGACGCGGGCGCGCAACACCCTTCTAGCTCCGCGTCTTCTTCTGGTTCCCCCGCGGAGGCGGGGGCCCAGGATTACAGACGATACCGCCCGAGATCCTGGGCCTCCGCCTCCGCGGGGGAACGAGGCATTTCCGCGCCGCCGCCATTTTCACCAACGAGAACGCACCGATTGCAACAAGCCACAGCTTGCGGCACGGGAGCCGGACCGCCTGCACGGAAGGTCCCGCTTGGCCCGCAAGTTCCTCTATTTCGTCGCCGCCATGATCGTCCTGGCGATCGCCGCCTTGCTCGCCTATCGGCTGTTCGGCACGCAGTTGATGCGTGCAGTGATGGTCCCGACCGAGACGTTCAAGGCGCAACGAGAAGCACCGCGCAACATCTATGCGCGAAAGATCATGTGGCTCGCGCGCGCAGACGCGCCCGGCAATCCCGCACTTTGGACGCCGCCCGGCTACTCCCCCGGCGAACGCGGCAAGGGCGCGGCGATCTTTTTCATCCATCCGACGTCGTACATCAACCGCGACCATTGGAACGCGCCGATCGACGATCCGGAGACCAATGCGCGGGCGGAGTTGTTCCTTCGCGGCCAGGCAAGTGCGTTCAACGAAGCTGGCGACATCTGGGCGCCGCGGTATCGTCAAGCGACGTTCGGCGCGTTCCTGACCAGCGTCGCCGACAGCGAACGCGCGCTGGCGCTGGCGTATGGCGACGTCTCTGCCGCGTTCGACCGGTTCCTCAAGGAAGCCGGCCCGACCCGCCCGATCATCCTCGCCGGGCACAGCCAGGGCGCGCTGCACCTAACCCGCCTGCTCCGCGACCGCATCGCCACCGATCCGAAGCTGAAGGCAAGGATCGTCGCGGCGTACGTGGTCGGCTGGCCCGTTTCGCGCGCGACCGACCTGCCGCGCATGGGCCTTCCCGAATGTCGCGCTGCCGACCAGACCGGCTGCATTCTGTCATGGGAAAGCTTTGCCGAGCCTGCGGATCCGTCGCTGATCGTCGACGCCTACGACCAGACTACCGGCTTCAACGGCCAGCCGCGCAAGGACACCCCGATCGTCTGCACCAACCCGTTGACCGGCACCGCCGACGCGACCGCGCCCGCCACCGCCAACCTGGGGACGCTCGTGCCGTCCGCCGATCTCAAGACCGCAACGCTCGCCGTCGGCAGCGTCCCCGCGCGCTGCGCCGACCGCGGCCTTCTCCTGATTGGCGAGCCGCCAAGCCTCGGGCCGTACGTGCTGCCCGGCAACAACTACCACGTCTACGACTACAGCCTGTTCTGGGCGAACGTCCGCGCCGACGCCAACCGCCGCCTTGAAGCCTTCAAACGATGATAACCCTCTCCCCCGCCCTCTTCCGCGACGCGCTCCCGAACGGCGGCCGGCTGATTGGTCTGGACGTCGGCACCAAGACGATCGGTACCGCGCTCTGCGACGCCGGCTGGAGCTTCGCCAGCCCTGCCATCCTCATCCGCCGCACGAAGTTTCAGAAAGACAAGGCTGCGCTCGCCGAGATCATCAAGGCGCAGAATGTCGTCGGCCTGGTGATCGGCCTGCCAATCAACCTCGACGGCAGCGAAAGCCCGCGCTCGCAATCGACACGAGCGTTCGCGCAGAACCTCAAGGACATGGGCCTGCCGATCCTGCTCCAGGACGAACGCTGGTCGACCGTCGCGGTCACCCGCACGCTGATCGAACAGGACGCGAGCCGTGCCAAACGCGCCGAACTCGTCGACAAGATGGCCGCCGCCTACATCCTGCAGGGCGCGATCGATGCGCTGGTGACGGGGCACATCTGATACTCGCCCGTCATCCTGACGAAAGTCAGGATCCAGAGCCAAGAGCGGCGCACTGCTCGGCTCTGGATCCTGGATCGAGTCCAGGATGACGGACGGTGGGAAGGTGATCCGCATCACAACTTTCGACGCCGCGGGGGCCGCCCCTTGCCCCTTGCCCCCTGCCCCCGCCGCCACTATCCCGCAGCTTTAATGCGAAACTCAGATCACCGCCCCGCCGCCCTCATCGAAGGCGGCGCCGTCTTTCCGCACCGGCATCTCACCGGCATCGACGGGCTCCAGCCGCACGAGATCGCGTTCCTGCTGGACGAGGCCGAGACCTGGGTCGGTGCGAACCGGACTCATGCCACGCCTGACAAGCGGCTCGCTGGGCTCACTCAGATCAACGCGTTCTTCGAGAACTCGACGCGCACATTGCTGTCGTTCGAGATCGCGGGGAAACGGCTCGGGGCCGACGTCGTCAACATGCACGCGGCGCAGTCGAGCGTTAAAAAGGGCGAGACGCTGATCGACACCGCCATGACGCTCAACGCGATGCGCGCGGACGTGATCGTGATCCGCCATATGTCGTCGGGCGCCGTGCGATTGATCGCGGACAAGGTGGATTGCCCGGTGCTCAACGCGGGCGACGGGCGCCACGAGCATCCGACCCAGGCGTTGCTGGATGCACTGACGATCCGGCGGCGGAAAGGCTCGATCGCGGGGCAGCGCGTCGTGATCTGTGGCGATCTTCTGCACAGCCGCGTCGCGCGGTCGAACATCCTGGCGCTCACCGCGCTTGCCGCGGAGGTCCGCGTCTGCGCGCCCTCCACGCTGCTGCCGCCGATGATCGAGCGGATGGGCGTCACCCCGTTCACCGATTTCGACAAGGCCTTGGAGGGTGCGGACGTGGTGATGATGCTCCGGCTCCAGAGCGAGCGGATGGACGGCGCGTACGTCCCCTCCACACGCGAATATCGCCTGCGCTACGGGCTGACGCTCGACCGGCTGGCCAAGGCCGCCCCCGATGCGCTCGTGATGCATCCCGGCCCGATGAACCGCGGCGTCGAGATCGACAGCGCGGTCGCCGACCATGCGCGTTCGGCGATTACCGAGCAGGTCGAGATGGGAGTAGCCGTCCGCATGGCGTGCCTGGACGTGTTGACGCGGCGCGCGCGCGGCGTGGAGGGTTGGGCATGATCCTCGCGCTGACCAATGCCACGCTCGTATGCCCCGTCGGCGGGGTTTCGAAGGGCAATTTGCTGGTCAAGGACGGCGTGATCGTCGCGTCCGGGACCATCGCCATTCCTGCCGACGCGCAGGTGGTCGAGTGCGGTGGCAAGACATTGGCGCCGGGGATCGTCGACCTGGGCGTCGCCAAGGTCGATCGCGCCGCGTTCCGCGTGGGCGGGATCGTCCGCATCGGCCTGATGCCCGACCAGTCGCCGGTGCTGGATGACCCAGGCATCGTTCAGCGTGCCGCGCTGATCGGCAAGCCGGACCTCTGGATCCACCCGATCGCAGCCGCCACGCGCGGCCTCGAAGGCCATGACCTTGCCGAGATGGCGATCTGCCTGTCGGCCGGCGCAAGAGCGGTTGGTACGGGCCGGCATTGGGTCGCCGACAGCGGTGTGATGCGGCGCGTGCTGGCCTATGCGCGTGACCTCGACGTAACGGTTATCACACATGCGGAGGACGGCGGGCTTACGATCGGCGCGGTCGCGTCCGAAGGCGAGACGGCGACACGCCTGGGCCTGCCTGCCGCGCCTGCGATTGCCGAGGCGCTGGCGATCGCGCGCGACCTCATGCTGGTCGAAGACACCGGCGCGCGACTGCACATCCGCCAGGTCACCACCGCGGCCGGGTTCGATCTGGTTCGCGCCGCAAAACGTCGCGGTGTCGCGGTCACCTGCGGCATCACGCCTGCGCATCTGCATCTGTCGGAGATCGCGGTCAGCGATTTCCGGAGCTTCGCGCTTCTGTCGCCGCCGCTGCGCAACGAGAGCGACCGCCGCGCCGCGCTGGACGCGATCGCCGACGGTACGATCGACGTAGTGTCCTCGGGTCACGATCCGCGCGGCCCCGAGGAAAAACGCCTGCCGTTCGCCGATTCCGCAAGCGGCATGGCGGGTGCCGAAACGCTGCTGCCTCTTGCACTGATGCTGGTCCGCGACGAGCTCCTGACGCTCGAACGGCTGTTCGCGTTGCTGGCGCGCAACCCGGCGCGAGTGCTGGGCGTGGACACCGGTACGCTGGAGCCGGGCAAGCCGGCAGACGTGATGCTGTTCGACCAGAACGCGCCGTGGCAGATCGTCGGCGACGCGTTCTCCGCAACCGCCGGCAACACGCCGTTCGACGGGCTACCCGTCCAGGGCCGGGTGCTGCGACTCTGGAAGGGCGGCCGCGAGGTTCGCTGAGATCAGAACCGCGAGGCCATCTGCGTATTGTTGGCGCGCACCCACTGCGCCATCGCATCACCCGCGCCGCGCCGGACGAAGCAGTTGCCTCCTCGCGCGCGGTACTGGCGGCATACCGTATCGGCAGCGGCGCGACTGAAGCCGCCGACCGACAGCCGATAAAAGTCTTCGCCGCCGGTCTTGAAAGTCATGCCGTTCGGGGTGTGGCCCGCGAGTGCCGCGAAGCGACGCGATGCGCGTCCCCATGCATCTTTCGCGACGCCCGCGCTCTCGAACGCGCCAAGCTGGACATACCAGTTGCCCGCCGCTCGCGATTCGATCGGCGCCCTGGCAGGCGTCGCCGCCGTCATCACGCCGCGCGACGCGGCGACCTTGATCGGACCGCCGCTCGGCCGAAGCATCATTGCGGGCAACGACTGTGCGACCTCGCGCGCAGGTCCGAACGTGACGGTGGAATATCCCGACGCCGGTAAGGGTGCCGCTGCGGACGCTGTCGCGAACGGCGCGGTGACGACCGTCGGGTCCGCCGATGCCAATGCCTGAGCTTCGGGCGCCATCGGTGACGGCGATATCGGGGACGGCGTGTTAAGCGCCAGTGCGGTGGGCTGGCCGCCGTCCGCCGCCGCGCGTACGCCGAGCAGGCTCGCGACCTGATCCGATGCCTTGGCCGGCTGTGCGAAAATGGCCCATTGCTCAAGCCGGGCATCGACGTCGGCAGGCGCCATGTCCGCCGCCGCGACGACGCGCGCCGATTGCCACTGCCCCGCAAGCGCAAGGCTCAGCCCGAGATTCTGCCGGACCTTCGAATTGGTCTGGGGCGACCGGGCGACCTCGGTCAGGACCGCGATCCCGCCCGCCGTATCACCGGCCAGCGACATCGCCAGACCGCGATCGCTCGCCGGGATGATTGCCGCATTGGTCTCGAGCGTCTGCCGGGCCGTCTGCCAATCGCCCGTCGCGATCTGCGACAGCGCGAGGTTCAGTGCGGCCTTGCCGTTGCCCGGCGACAGTTGAAGCGTATCGGCGAAGGCGTGCCCCGCCGAGGTGAAGCGACCCGCCTGAAGATAGCTTTGCCCGAGCAGCATGCGGTAGCCGGCCGATCGCGGCATCAGCGCCACTGCGCGCTCGGCGTATCCGACCGCCGCAGGCGCGTTGCGGCTCGCCAAGGCGGTTTGTGCCCGACCCGCGTCGCCGGCCGCAGCCTTTGCCGCCCCCTTGGCTGCCAGCGCGGCGCTGCGGTCGCTGGCCGATGCCACGCTGCCGCCATTGGCCGCACAGCCAACCATCGGTCCGCCGAGCAGAAAGGCGGAGAAACCGCCAATCAGAAATGCACGCGTCTTCATCGGGACTGTCCCTGTTCTATCGTTTGCGAGGCTTTGCCCGCGGCAGTTGCGCGACGAGCGCATCGACCTCAGGCAGACGCCGCAGAAAATCGTCGAGCGCCTGGATCACCAGCTGCTGCGACGAGCTTCTGGTGACGGCGCTGGCCAGCCTGAGCTTCAGGTGTCGATCGGCATCGAGACGCAGCGTGAACGCCGCTTTCGTATCGCGCGTCTTGGCCGCGGCCTCGCGTCCGATGCGGGTCGCGGCGGCCAGCGATACCGACGTCGTGGCGAGGGTGCGCTGTTCGAGTTCGCTTTCCAGCGCGTCGCGTTCGATCAGCACGGGAGGGACCCCATCGCGGTCAGGTTCGGCACCCATATCGTTCCAGCCGAGATCCTCGCCTGTCTCGGTCTGCATCTGGGTCTGCACCGGGCCGCTCAGATCTTGCGATCGCATCGCCGGACGGGCGCTACCCTTGCGGGCCAGCAGAGACGGCGACAGGGACGCCATAGGTTTGGACTGAGACATCGCCTTAAACCACGACCCGGCGACCAAAGCCGACGGCGGCCGGACGGTTCGCCGGAGCCGAGGGGACAGCGAAGACGGTGCGTCTGAAATTCTTCTCCAGACGATCGCAGACATAGGTCCACAGCGCTTCGATCTCGGCGGTCGACCGGCTCTTCGCGTCGACCTCCATCACGGTCCGGCCATCAATCATCGATGCTGCGAAATCGGTGCGCTGGTGGATGATGACCGGGGCGACGGTACCGTGCTGCGACAGGGCCAACGCCGCATCGGCCGTGATCCGGGCCTTGGGCGTCGCGGCGTTCACGACGAAGATCAGCGGCTTGCCCGCACGGGCGCACATGTCGACGGTGGCGCCGACCGCGCGCAGATCGTGCGGGCTCGGACGGGTCGGCACGACGATGAGTTCGGCGACCTGAATAACGCTCTGGATCGCCATCGTGATCGCCGGCGGGGTGTCGATCATGGCCAGCTTGAACCCCTGCTGGCGGAGGATTTCGAGATCGGCGGCAAGGCGCGAGACGGTCGTTTGCGCAAAGGCGGGCTCGTCCGCGACACGCTCGTTCCACCAGTCCGACAGCGACGCCTGCGGATCGATGTCGATCAGCACGACAGGGCCCTGCCCGGCACGTTCGGCCTGGACCGCAAGGTGGCCCGTCAGAGTGGTCTTTCCAGATCCCCCCTTCTGCGATGCGAACGCTAGAACGCGCATAACCCCCGAACCCCTTTAGTTGACCGGGGGAATGCCACGCGCGGGCATAAGAATAGGTTAACGCGGCGTCATATTGGTTGGATTATAGACGTCGAAATGGATCCAATCAGGACAGAAGCCCTTGTCCGCCTTCCCTTGCACGACGAACGGCGGCATGGTGGTGCGATACTGATACGAGGTAGACCGATGAAGGCTGGGCACGGACGTTTCTGGGGTGCTGTGGTGCTGAGCAGCATGCTGGCGACGGGTGGCACGCTGACGGCGGATCGCGTGTCGGCCGCGGCACCGGCTGGAGCCGACGTCAAATCCGGGGTCGACGCTTGGGCGAAAGGCGACTTCTCCCGCGCGGTCGGCGTTTGGCGCCCGCTAGCGATTGCCGGCGACCCCGATGCACAGTTCAATCTCGCCCAGGCGTACAAGCTCGGTCGCGGCGTCCCGCTAGACCTTACGCTGGCCGAAAGCTGGTTCCGCAAGGCGGCGATGCAGGGGCACCTCCAAGCCGAAGACAATTACGGCCTGGCGTTGTTCCAGTCGGGCAAGAAGACAGAGGCGCTGCCGTGGCTCGAGAAATCGGCAGCGCGCGGCGAGCCCAGGACGCAGCTTGTGCTGGGGACGATGCTGTTCAATGGCGACGGCGTGGCGCGTGATCTGCCCCGCGCCTATGCGTTGATGAGCCGGGCCTCGGCATCCGGGCTGCAATCCGCCTCGCAGACCCTGACCCAGATGGACCAATACATATCGCCGGCCGACCGCGAGAAGGGCACGGCATTGGCGCAACATTATGCGTTGCAAGCCCAGGCGTCGCCGTCGCCGGCGTCGCGCACCACGGTCGGGGTGACCGCCGTTCCTGCCGCCCGTTCCGCGGCAATGCCGCGTCCTGCCAAGCTGCCCGCCAGTTCGTTGCCTGCACGCGTGCCGGGACCGGTTCGCGAGCCTGTAGCTTCAACGCCGCCTCCGAAGCCGGAGCGGAGCGCGATCAAGCCGGCAGCTGCCGCCAAGCCTGTAAATCCCAAACATGCCGTCGTTCGCGCGACCGGCAATTGGCGCGTGCAGCTCGGTGCGTTCCGCGATCAGGCCAATGCGGAGACGCTCTGGAACCGGGTCCGTGGCAAGCTGCGTGGTGCACAGCCCTTTTATCCAAAGGCCGGTACCGTGACGCGCCTTCAGGCCGGCGGTTTCGCGACCAAGGCGGATGCGACGCGCGCCTGTGCGTCGGCCGGCGTCCCGTGCGTGATCGTCGCGCCTTGATCAGGGCTGCTTTCTCAGCCTCCAGTTACGCAATCAGGGGCTGACATGATGCTGTTTGTGGCGCCTGCCTTGCTGTCCACGCCGCAGTCCTGCGTCGATGTGAAACAGCAATGTCGCGCTTGTCCGACCGACGGGAAGCAGGGCTGCTCGTCGGTTGGCATAGCCTGCCAGCCAATCCGCCGCGCGTGCGAGCCCACGAAGCCGGAAAGGCTCGAGACGCGCAAGCCGCCGCACTAAGGCACAGGCGGCAATAGGATCGTTTCTTCCCGTCGGTCGTTTCGTTTGGACATCGACCGGGAGCTAGATGGATGATTTTGAAGACCTTGGCGCTGGCACTTGCCGGCGCAACGCTGTTGACCGCGTGTTCTGGCCAGCAGCCTGCGACTAACACCTCCGATACGATCGTGGAGAACGGCGTTTCGTTGCGCAATCTCGCCGAAACCGAAGTGGCCGTGCCCAAACCCGAGCAACTGACGGTCAAGGGCCGGCTGATTCCGACCCCGTCCGATCCGACATCGCGCCATTTCCTGTTGCGCGAGCGGAAGGCCGTCGGCGGCACGATCATCGCGATCCTGCGACAGGAGCATGACGGCAAGGTCGCCTATGCGCGCACCGAAACGGATTGCGCCAAGCGCCTGTTCCACGTCCTAGGCGTCGGCCCGAACCGCGCGCTGGTCGAAACCAACATCGCGCATGACGGCCCGTTGCGGCCGATCAAGGGACTGCCGCTGCGTGAGGAACTGGCCACGTATGTCTGCGCGGCGAGCGGTACACCACTGGCGAAGGGCTGACGCACTTCCTCGCCCCTCCCTGACGGGGAGGGGTTGGGGGTGGGTAGGCCAGCTGGAGCCATTCAGTTCGGGTAACGCGGAAGCCGACCCACCCCCTGCCCCTCCCTTCCAGGGAGGGGTGAAAACTAGTCCAACACCCAGTCGCGCTTCGCGATACCCTGTGCGTAAAGCAGCGCCGTCAGGTCGCCATGATCCACGCGAGCCGCCGCCGCCGCCGCGACGACCGGCTTGGCGTGGTACGCCACCCCCAGCCCCGCCGCTTCGATCATCGCCAGGTCGTTGGCGCCATCGCCTACCGCGAGCGACTCTTCGACCGGGATACCGCGCGCGGCGATCGCTGTGCGTAACGTCGTCAGCTTTGTGTTCGATCCGACGATCGGCTTGGTCACCGTCCCCGTCAGCACGCCGCCCTCGATCTCCAGCACGTTGGCGATCGCCCGGTCGAAGCCGATCGCCTTCGCCACGGGCTCGGCGAACCGCGTGAAGCCGCCCGATACCAGCACCGCCGTCCCCCCGCGCGCGCGCATCGTCCGCACGATAGCCTTCGCGCCCGGCATGATCGTCACGCGCTCGGCAAGGCAGCGTTCGATATCGGTTTCGGCCAGCCCCTTGAGCAGCGCCACACGCGCATCGAGCGCCGCCTCGAAATCGAGTTCGCCGCGCATCGCGCGTTCGGTGATCTCGGCGATCTGGGGCTTTATCCCGGCATAGTCGGCGAGCTCGTCGATGCACTCGACGGTGATCATCGTCGAATCCATATCGGCGACCAGCAGGGACTTGGTGCGGGAAAGGCTGGACTGCACGACAACATCGGTCTTGGCGAACGCGCCCTCCAGCGCAACCCGGGCCGCATCCGGCGCCATGCCGAAGATCAAGTCAGCGGCGGCGCCCTCGTCGATCCAGCCGCTGATCGCGGGCACGCACCCTGCCGCGCACAGCCGGTCCATGCCGGTCGAAATATCGCCTGCGGTCAGCGTGCCCGAGGCTATAAGCGTTGCGGTGAACATGCCGTACTCCAAACCACAGTGCGCGTTGCCGAAGGTCGCGCTCATCGCAGGGCCGACCGCAAGCGGCAAGTCCGCGCTGGCGCTGGCGATCGCCGCCAAACACCGGGGCGTCGTAATCAATGCCGATTCGGCCCAAGTCTATGCCGATCTCCGCATTCTAACCGCGCGCCCATCGGCCGAGGAGGAGGAGAGCGCCCCGCATCGGCTGTTCGGCCATGTCGACGCTGCCGATGCCAGCTATTCCGCTGCGCGTTGGGCGACGGAGGCGACGCAGGCGATCCGCGAGACGCTGGCCGAGGGCAGGCTGCCGATCCTAGTCGGTGGTACGGGACTCTATGTGCGTACGTTGCTCGACGGCATCGCTCCCGTACCCGCGATCGATCCAGCCCTGCGCGAGCATGTGCGCGCCCTCCCCGTCGCGGTCGCACACGCTGCGCTTGCAGAACTGGACCCCGCCGCCGCGGCGCGGCTCGCCCCCGCCGACACCACCCGCGTCGCCCGTGCCCTCGAAGTCGTCCGCGGTACCGGCCGGACGCTTGCAGACTGGCAGACCGAACGTGTGGGCGGGATAGGCGAGACGATCGACGTCCGCGCGCTGATCCTGCTCCCCGACCGCGACTGGCTAAACGCGCGCATCGATCAGCGCTTCGCCGAGATGGCCGACACCAGCCGCGCGGAAATCACCACGCTGCTCGCGCGCACCGATATCCCACAGGACGCCCCGATCCGCCGCGCGATCGGCGTGCCCGAGGTTAGCGCCTTCGTCCGCGGCGAAGTTTCAGAACCCGACACCATCGCTGCGGGATCGCTCGCCACTCGGCGCTATGCCAAGCGCCAATATACGTGGCTCAGGCACCAGCCGCCCGCCGACTGGACCCGCACCGAAGCCTTCGACCAGCAAACGCGCTTGCAACAATTTGAAACTATATTGCTGAAATGATGTTTGACACGCATCTTTTATATCGGTAGCCGGCCCCTCCACGAGACGCTAAAGGCAGCGTTCTCGCAAAGGATGATTTGAAATGACCGAGAAGAGTGGAGCCGATATCCTGATCGAGGCGCTGTGCGATCTCGGCGTGGAGGTCGTCTTCGGCTATCCGGGTGGTGCCGTGCTGCCGATCTACGACGCGTTGTTTCGCCACAATTCGAACGGCGGTCGGATCAAGCACATTCTGGTGCGCCACGAGCAGGCCGCGACGCATGCCGCCGAGGGTTACGCACGCTCGACCGGCAAGCCCGGCGTGGTGCTCGTCACCTCCGGCCCCGGCGCGACCAACGCGGTCACCGGCATCACCGACGCGCTGATGGATTCGATCCCGATGGTCGTGATCACCGGCCAGGTGCCCACCGCGCTGATCGGCACCGACGCGTTTCAGGAGGCCGATACCGTCGGCATCACCCGCCATTGCTCGAAGCACAATTATCTCGTGAAGGATCCCGCCAAGCTTGGCGACGTGATCCACGAGGCGTTCCATATCGCCACCTCGGGGCGTCCGGGCCCGGTGGTCGTCGACATTCCCAAGGACGTGCAGGTCGCGACCGCGCGGTACAAGAAGCCGGGCCCGATCCAGCACAAGACCTATCGCCCGCAGGTCAAGGCCGACCAGTCGCAGATCGAGCAGCTCGTCGACATGCTCGCCGCGGCCGAACGTCCGATTCTGTACACCGGCGGCGGCATCATCAATTCGGGTCCGGCTGCGAGCCAGTTGCTGTGCGAACTCGTCCGCATCACCGGCGCGCCGGTGACGTCGACGCTGATGGGCCTTGGCGCCTATCCCGCATCGGGGCCACAGTGGCTCGGCATGCTCGGGATGCACGGCACGTACGAGGCCAACATGGCGATGAACCAGGCCGACCTCGTCGTCGCGCTCGGCTCGCGCTTCGACGACCGCGTGACCGGACGGCTCGACGCGTTCAGCCCGAACTCGCGGAAGGTGCACATCGACATCGATCGCTCGTCGGTGAACAAGACGGTACGCGTCGATCTCGGGATCATCGCGGACGTCGGTCATGCGCTCGAGGACATGGTGCGGATCTGGAAGAGCCGCCAGCATCCAAAGCCCAACACGACCGACTGGCAGCGGCGGATCGCCGGCTGGCGCGCGGTGAAGTGTCTCGATTTCCCCGAGAACGACCCGACCGAGATCATGCCGCAGCGCGCGATCCGGGCGCTGTTCGACGCGACGCATACGCGCTCGCCGATCATCACGACCGAGGTCGGCCAGCACCAGATGTGGGCCGCGCAGCATTTCGGGTTCGAGAAGCCGAACAAGTGGCTGACCAGCGGCGGTCTCGGCACGATGGGGTACGGCCTGCCCGCTGCGATCGGCGCGCAGCTTGGCAACCCGAACGCGCTGGTGATCGACATCGCCGGCGAAGCGTCGATCCAGATGAACATCCAGGAGCTCGCGACCGCCACGCAGTACCGGTTGCCGGTGAAGATCTTCATCCTCAACAACCAGTATATGGGCATGGTCCGCCAGTGGCAGGAACTCACCTACGAGAGCCGCTATGCCGAGAGCTATTCGGATTCGCTGCCCGATTTCGTGAAGCTCGGCGAGGCGTATGGCTGGAAGGGCATCCTGATCGAGACGCGCGACCAGCTCGACGGCGGCATCGCCGAGATGCTGGCCTATGACGGCCCGGTGATCGTCGATTGCCGCGTGTCGCAGCTGACCAACTGCTTCCCGATGATCCCGTCGGGCGCTGCGCATACCGACATGATCCTGCAGGCGAACGAAGTGTCCGGCACGATGGACGACGAAGCGAAGGCGCTGGTGTGATGGCGTATTCGTCTTCTGCGCCCCTCCCTGGAAGGGAGGGGTTGGGGGTGGGTCGGCCTGCTTTGGCCACCGCCGCCTCCGATCGAAACCAACCCACCCCCGGCCCCTCCCTGTCAGGGAGGGGAGAAGGCTAGTCATGCACATTTCCCAGGAAAAGGCCGAGCGGCATACGCTCGCCGTCATCGTCGACAACGAACCGGGCATCCTCGCTCGGATCGCCGGCCTGTTCACCGCGCGCGGCTATAATATCGAGAGCCTCACGGTCAGCGAGATCACCGCGGACAAGTCGGTCAGCCGGATCACGATCGTCACCAGCGCGTCGCCGGCGACGATGGAGCAGATCATCGCCCAGCTCGACCGGCTGGTCCCCGTCCATAAGGTCACCGACCTGACGGCACAGGGCGCGCATGTCGAACGCGAGCTCGCGCTGGTGAAGGTCCGCGGCACCGGCGACCACCGGATCGAGGCGCTGCGCCTCGCTGACGTCTACCGCGCGCGCGTCGTCGATGCGACGACATCGAGCTTCGTGTTCGAGGTCACCGGCGGGATCGACAAGATCGACAAGTTCGTCGAACTTATGGGCGAAGTCGGTCTGATCGAAGTCGCCCGAACCGGCATCGTCGCGATCGCCCGCGGCAAAGAGCCCGCTTAACTTACTGCGTCATCCTGACGAAAGTCAGGATCCAGAGCCACACATGGCGCCGCCTGCAACCCTGGGTTCCGGCGACAGCCCGAATGACGAAAGAAGGAAGAATCCAATGCGTGTCTATTACGATCGCGACGCCGACCTGAACCTCATCACCGACAAGAAGATCGCGATCGTCGGCTACGGTTCGCAGGGTCACGCGCACGCGCAAAACCTGCGCGACTCAGGCGTCAAGGACGTCGCGATCGCACTGCGCGAAGGTTCGGCCACCGCCAAGAAGGCGATCGAGGCCGGCTTCGCGGTCAAGTCGAACGCCGAGGCCGCCGCCTGGGCCGACATCGTCATGATCCTCGCGCCTGATGAGCATCAGGCGGCGATCTACGCCGCCGACCTGCACGACAACCTCAAGCAGGGCGCGACGATCGCCTTCGCCCACGGCCTCAACGTGCATTTCGGCCTGATCGAGCCGCGCGCCGATCTCGACGTCATGATGATCGCGCCCAAGGGCCCCGGCCACACCGTGCGCAGCGAATATGTCCGCGGCGGCGGCGTTCCCTGCCTGATCGCAATCGACCAAGACAAGTCGGGCAACGCGCATGACATCGCCCTCGCCTATGCCAGCGGCGTCGGCGGCGGGCGTTCGGGGATCATCGAGACCAACTTTCGCGAGGAATGCGAGACCGACCTGTTCGGCGAGCAGGCCGTGCTGTGCGGCGGCATCACCCATCTGATCCAGGCCGGGTTCGAGACGCTGGTCGAGGCCGGCTACGCGCCCGAAATGGCGTATTTCGAATGCCTCCACGAGACCAAGCTGATCGTCGACCTGCTGTATGAGGGCGGCATCGCCAACATGCGCTATTCGATCTCGAACACCGCCGAATATGGCGACATCACGACGGGGCCGCGGATCATCACGTCGGAGACCAAGGCCGAGATGAAGCGCGTGCTGGCCGACATCCAGTCGGGGCGGTTCGTGAAGAACTTCATCTTGGATAACCGCGCGGGGCAGCCTGAGCTGAAGGCGGCACGTAAGCAGGCGCTGGCGCATCCGATCGAGAAGATCGGGTCGGAGTTGCGTGGGATGATGCCTTGGATCGGGAAGAATGCTCTCGTCGATAAGGCGAAGAACTGACGCGAGCGCGAGCGCGCGAACGCGCGTGAGCGCCGCCGGCACGACGGAGCTTGCCCATGGGGCACGGCTTCGCCGGGTCCGACGGGCTGGCCGCTTCCGCGCGCTCCACACCACCCCGGCGAAGGCCGGGCCCCAATTGGGAAGATTCGAGTAACGGAACGCTGTCTTCCGTTAGAGACGTCCCCCAATTGGGCCCCGGCCTTCGCCGGGGTGGTAGTCTTCGTCGGGAAAGGCGTTCCCCTTTCTTGTTCCCTCGCGAACGCGGGGGTCCAGGGTCTCGGGCGGTGACCTTGGTTTAGCTGGGGCCCCGCCTCCGCGGGGGAACAAGACGGTGCGGCGCCCCTGCCCCCCGCCCCACCGACCCAATTCCGAAACACACCGTTGGCATAACGCCGTTTGACGCGCCCCCTTACCTCGGCCAGCATCGCGCGATCAACAGGAGACCCCGCATGCGCCTAGTCCTAGCCACGATCCTCGCCCTCACCGCCGCACCCGTTCTCGCACAAACCGCCGCCATCCCCGGCGCACCCGTCAAGGCGCGCGTGACCGCCGGCACCTACGCGGTCGACGCGAACCACACGCAGGTCACGTGGCAGGTCAACCACATGGGCTTCTCGATGCTGGAAGGGCAGCTCGGCGCGTCGGGGGGTAGCATCACGATCGATCCCACCAAGCCGAACGCGACCAAGGTCGAAGTGAACTTCGCGATCGACCAGCTCGCGGTCACGTCCGCGCCGTTCGCGGGCCATCTGAAGTCGAAGGACTTCTTCGACGCCGCGACCTATCCGACCGCCAAGTTCGTCTCGACCAAAGTCGTCGCGACCGGCGACAAGGCGACGATCACCGGCAACCTCACGCTCAAGGGCGTCACCAAGCCGGTCGTGCTGCAGGCGACCTTCATCGGCGCAGGCGCGAACCCGATGAACAAGAAGCTGAACTTCGGCTTCCGTGCGACGACCTCGATCAAGCGCAGCGACTTTAACATCGGTGCGTATGCCCCGGTCGTGTCGGACAAGGTCGACCTGACGATCAACGCGGCGTTCGCCGCGCAATAATCGACCGCATTCCCTATCGCGCTGGACACATACACCGCCCGCGCGGTAGGGAACTCGCGATGACGCATGGCCGCCTCCTGCTGCTTCGACTTACGCGCCCTTAGGCGCGCCGATCGTTTGCGCGGTGGCCACGCCCCGTGCCTCGCGCCTAAGGGCTGACCCGAACGCTCCCGACGATACGAGAGACACGAGCCATGCTGCGCGACCCATCGACCAAATACCGCCCCTTTCCCCAGATCGACCTGCCCGACCGCCAATGGCCGTCGAAGACCATCGTCAAGCCGCCGCGGTGGCTCTCCACCGATCTGCGCGATGGCAACCAAGCGCTGATCGACCCGATGGATGCCGAGAAGAAGACGCGCTTCTTCGACCTGCTCTGCAAAGTCGGGCTGAAGGAGATCGAGGTCGGTTTCCCAAGCGCCGGCGCGACCGAGTTCGACTTTATCTCCGGACTGGTGAAGACCGGGCGCATCCCCGACGACGTCGCGATCCAGGTGCTGACCCAGTCACGCCGCGACCTGATCGAAACGAGCTTCGCCAGCCTGGTCGGCGCGAAGACCGCGATCGTGCATCTGTATAATGCGGTGTCGCCTGCGTGGCGGAAAATCGTGTTCGGCATGGACCGCGCGCAGGTGAAGCAGATCGCGATCGACGGCGCCAAGGTGCTGCGCGACGAGGCCGCCAAGCAACCGAACGTCCGCTGGCAGTTCGAATACAGCCCGGAGACCTTCTCGACCGCCGAACTCGATTTCAGCCTCGAGGTCTGCGAGGCGGTAATGGACGTGCTGATGCCGACGCCCGACACCCCGATCATCTTCAACCTGCCCGCCACCGTCGAGTGCGCGACGCCGAACATCTATGCGGACCAGATCGAATGGTTCGGGCGCCACATCCGCAACCGTGACGCGGTGGCGATCAGCCTGCACACGCACAACGACCGCGGCACCGGCGTCGCGGCGGCGGAGCTCGGCATGATGGCGGGCGCTGACCGCGTCGAGGGCTGCCTGCTCGGCAATGGCGAGCGCACCGGCAACTGCGATCTCGTGACCGTCGCGCTCAACATGTACACACAAGGGGTGGACCCGAAGCTCGACCTTTCGGACATCGACGGCGTCGTGAACACGGTCAATTACTGCACGAACATCCCGGTCCACCCGCGCACGCCCTATGCCGGCGACCTCGTGTTCACCGCGTTCTCGGGGTCGCATCAGGACGCGATCAAGAAGGGGTTCGCGGCGCAGGAGGCGAAGAACGACACCTTGTGGGAGGTGCCGTATCTCCCGATCGACCCCGCCGATCTCGGCCGCAGCTACGAGGCTGTGATCCGCGTCAACTCGCAGTCGGGCAAGGGCGGCGTCGCCTGGGTGATCGAGCAGGACAAGGGGCTGAAGCTGCCCAAGCGGTTGCAGGCGGACTTTAGCCGCCACGTTCAGGCCTATGCCGACGAGACCAGCCGTGAGCTGAACGCGGCGGACATCTGGGGCCTGTTCGAGCGGACGTACATGCCGCAGGCGGACGATCGCGTAGAGTTGCGCGACTATGAGGAGAGCGGTGCGTCGGGGCATCGCGTCTTCATCGGCCGCGTTGCGATCGATGGCGAGGAGCGGTCGATCTCGGGGCGCGGCAACGGGCTGATCTCAGGCGTGATCTCGGCGCTGACGGAATCGACCGGGCCGACGCTCGACGTGGTCGATTATAACGAGCACGCGATTGGCCACGGCGCGGACGCGCAGGCCGCCGCATATGTCGAATGTCGCACGGCCGAGGGCAAGACTGTGTTCGGCGTCGGCATGGACACCGACATCGCGACTGCCTCGGTCCGCGCGGTCCTGAGCGCCGCCAACCGCGCATAATGCGGCTCTCCCTCCCCCCTTCGGGGAGAGGGTCGGGGTGGGGGGCAGCCAAGCAGTGCGACGTCTGGAACAGCCCCTCACCCCAGCCCCCTCCCCGGAGGGGAGAGCGAGCCGTTCATCGCTTGCGGACGATCTCGCAACCTACGCGGGCGTCGGGGTAGACGTCCGCCTTCAGGGTGCGGACCTTTACCCGCCGCACCCGAGCGTCCGCCAGGCATAACCCGGCAATCGCCTCGCAGAGCGACTCCTGCAAGGCAAACGGCCGTTCCGCGACCATCGCCAGGATACCCGCGCGCACGAAGTCATAGTCGAGCACTTCCGCAATCGCATCCTCGCCGAGCGGCGCCAGATACACGACCGTCATCTCGACCGACACGACCACGCGCTGCGGTGCGACCTCGTGCGGATGGATGCCGAGGCGCATCATCACCTCGAGACCGTCGAGGATCGTCGTGAACTCAGCCATGTCGCCCCCCACGGTCCCGGTCGAACATCACGTCGCTATCGCGCGCCAAGAACCGCTGCCCGCAATCTACGAACAGGTTCTGCCCCGTCACGCCCCTCGCGGTCAGCAGCCACGCCACTGCGTCCGCGACCGCGTGGGCGCCGACCGGTCGCCGAAGTAGATTGTCGCTCGCCACCGCCGCGAACTGCTCGTCGCTCTGGTCCCCGCTTGGCAGCGTCAGCCCGGGCGACACCGCATTGACGGAAATGCGCGGCCCGAGTGCCTGTGCCAGCATCGTCGTCGCCCCCTCCAGCGCGATCTTGCCGCAACTATACGAGAAGAAGTCAGGATTGAGGTTCGCCACCTTCTGGTCGAGCAGGTTGACCACCGCACCGTCCACGACGTCGTCCTGTGAGGCCAGCGCGGAAGCCAGCAGCACCGGCGCCCCGCAGTTGATCGCGCCAAGCTCGGCGAACAGCACCGGATCGACCTCGGGCGGCCGATCGAACTCGAACCGCGACGCGCAGTTCACCAGCCCGTCGATCGGTCCGCCGATCGCCGCCCGCGCCGCCGCGAATAGGCCGCCGATCGTGCCAAGATCGCTCAGGTCGCCGGCCACCGTAGCCGCACGCCCGCCGCCATCGACGATCTTCATCACCAGCGCCGCCGCCTCGTCCGGCGAATGACCCTGATGAACGACCACCGCATGGCCATCGGCCGCGAGTCGCCGGACGATCGCCGCGCCCAGGCGCTTCGCCCCGCCGGTGACAAGCACCGTTCGCATCAGGCCGGCTGCCCCATCAAAGCCAGCACTTCTTTGCGGCTGCGTTCGTCGTCGCGGAACACGCCCATCATCCGGCTGGTCACCATCGTCACGCCCGGCGTCCGTACGCCGCGCGCAGTCATGCAGGCGTGGCTCGCCTCGATCACCACCGCGACACCCTGCGGCTTCAAGTTGTCCCAGATGCAGTCCGCCACTTCCGCGGTCAGCCGCTCCTGCACCTGCAACCGCCGTGCAAAGCCGTGCAGCACGCGCGCGAGCTTCGAGATGCCGACGACGTGGTCGCGCGGCAGGTACGCGATGTGCGCCTTGCCAATGATCGGCGCCATGTGATGCTCGCAATGCGACTGAAACGGGATGTCCTTCAGCAGGACGATCTCGTCATAGCCGCCCACTTCCTCGAACACGCGCTCGAGATGCTTCGCCGGATCGTCGCCATAGCCTGCGCAATATTCCTTCCACGCACGTGCAACACGACGCGGCGTATCGAGCAGCCCCTCACGGGTCGGATCGTCGCCCGCCCAGCGGATCAACGTACGGATCGCCGACGCTACGTCTTCGGGCACGATCACCTTGCCGTCGGGGCCCAGCACATCTTCGGCCACGGTGGGGTCGTTCGACCCGCTCAGTTCATCCCGCATCGCAACACCTTTTGTCAGCATACCCAAACATCGGAACATGGGTCCTCTTTTGCAACTGTTTCATTTCAGCAACGCGCCGTAAGTGCCGTATTCCAGGCATCAAAAAGCGTTGACGGTTGATTTTTTTCGTCGTTACTTCGCCATACCTGAAAAACTAAATCGTGAATCGGCAAAGACCGGCACGATCGGGGAGAGGACTGCCATGGCTAAGTTCGAATTGCTCGCCGCATCGGCGATGATACTCCTGTCGATTGCGCCGGCAATGGCCCAGACGGCCACCACAACATCGGCTGAAAACACCGCCCCCACCAACGGTCCGGGTCAGGAAGCACCGTCGACGCAGACGACACAGAACGTGTCCACCGCGGCACCGATCGATCCTTACGCCGCCCAGGATATCGTGATTACCGCGCAACGCCAATCGCAGCGGTTGCAGGATGTTCCGATTGCTGTGAGCGCCTTTACCGCTGACAACCTCGCCAAGCAGCAGATCGTCAACCCGAGTGCACTCCAGCAGACGCTGCCCAACATCACCTTCACCAAGACCAACTTCACCACGTCGAGCTTCACGATCCGCGGGATCGGCGATCTGTGCACCGGCGCGACCTGCGATACCGCGACCGGCATCCACGTCAACGACATGCCGCTGGTTACGACGCGCCTGTTCGAAAGCGAGTTCTTCGATCTGGAACGGATCGAGGTGTTACGCGGGCCGCAGGGAACGTTGTTCGGCCGCAACGCAACCTCGGGCGTGGTCAACTTCATCTCCGCCAAGCCCGACCTCACCGGCGTGCATTCCGCCGCCGAGTTCGAATATGGCAATTACGATTCGAAACGCGTGAGGGCGATGGTCAACCTGCCCTTCACCGACACGCTGGGCATCCGCGTCGCCGGCACCTATCTCAACCGCGACGGCTATACCAAGAACCTGTACGACGGTCGCAAGATCGACGGGCGCGACCTGCATTCGGTGCGCGGCACGCTATCGTGGGAGCCGACGAGCAGTACCCGGATCGACCTGATCGGGTCGTATTTTCGCGAGAAGGACGATCGCTCGCGGTTGCAGAAGCAGCTTTGCCACCGCGATCCGACCGGCGTCCTCGGCTGCCTGCCCGACCGGCTTGCCAACGAGACCGCGAACGGCAATTCGACACTGTCCGCGGTGCTCAGTTCGAGCGAGTTCTTCGCCGTCAACAACCCCGCGCTGGGACGCTTCGGGCTGCAGAGCCTGTACGGCCAGGATACCTATACCGGCGTGGTCAACCCGGCCGACGTGCGGACCGTATCGCTCGACTACAGCCCGACCTATTTCGCGGAGGAGGAGCAATATACCGCGAAGATCTTCCATGATTTCGGACCGGTCAGCCTGAACCTCACCGGCGGCTACACCCGCAACGCCGTCGACAGCACCGCCGATTATAACCTCGCGGTCGAGAACCCGCTGACCAACAATGCCGGGCTCGCAACGCTCAACGCGCTCGGCCGCGCGGGATCGCCGTTCGCGTTCCTGAACGGCGTGCGACAGACGCTGATCCCCAACGGCCCAGCGGGTGGCGCATGCCAGTCGGCGGCGGATCCGAACAATGTCGGCGTCTATGGTGGAAATTCGATCGGGTGTTTTGCGCAAAGCCTCGACTTCGATCGCTCACGCCAGAAGAACCGCCAATATTCCGCCGAGGCGCATCTCGACAGCAACTTCGACGGGATGTTCAACTTCCTGCTTGGCGGCATCTATGTCGACAGCAAATCGACCAACACCGACTATTTCGTCAACGCGTTCGGGCTGGACTACGCCTCGGGCATCCTCGGCTCGGCGAACGCGGCGAGCGCCGGGTTACCCGCTGGCAACGGCTATTTCCTGTCGACGCCCTTCTATCGCAACAGCGATAGCGAATTCCGGCTGAAGTCCTACGGCATCTTCGGCGAGACCTATTTCAAGTTCACCGACAATCTGAAGCTGACCATCGGCCTGCGGTATAACCACGACAAGAAGACCGACCAGGCACGCAATCTCGCGCTCAACGTGCTGACACCGATCGGCGCGACGGGCATCGAGCAAGGGCTGAACTACGGCACGGTCGATTTCGACCCGAACCTGCCGGGGCGTCAGGAGTTCGCCAATGCGCAGGTCAGCTTCTCGCGGCTGACCGGTCGCGCGGTGATCGATTACCGGATCACCGAGAACAACCTGCTCTACGCATCCTACTCACGCGGGTATAAATCGGGTGGGATCAACCCACCGCTGCTGCCGATGTTCAACGTCAGCAACACGTTCCTGCCGGAACAGGTCAACGCGTACGAGATCGGCTCGAAGAACACCTTCGGCGGCGGCCGGCTCCGGCTCAACCTCACCGGCTTCTTTTACCAGTACAAGAACCTCCAGCTGAGCCGGATCGTCGCGCGCACATCGGTGAACGACAATGTCGACGCCGATATCTACGGTGTCGAGGCGGAGGCGATCATGAGCCCGGTGCCGGCGTTCGTGGTCAACATGAACGCGAGCTACCTGCATTCGAAGGTGTCGAGCGACAAGTTCCTGGTAAACCCGCGCGACGTGTCCGGCGGCCGCGCGGACGCGGTGATCATCAAGGACATCACCAACGCGTCGAACTGCGTCGTCGTGCCGAACGTAGCGGGCAATGCGGCGCTGGCGAACGGCTATGTCGCGGCGGTCAATTCGGCGATCGGCCTGCGCGCACCGACCGCGATCCCGACGATCTCGGCGACCGGCGCGTTCGGGATATGCTCAGCGCTGGGGACCAACGCCGCGGCGAGCGGCGTGTCGGTGCTCGACGGCGTGACCACCAACATCCGCGGCAACCGCCTGCCCCAGGCACCGACCTACAAATGGTCGGTGGGTGCGCAGTACACGATCGACTTCGCCAACGGCATGAGCCTCGTGCCGCGCGCGGACCTCAATTACACCGGCGGGCTGTCGGGCAGCATCTTCAATACTCAGATCGACCGGATCCAGGGGTATGAGGTCGTCAACATGCAGGTGCAACTCAACGCGCGCGAGGACCGCTTCTACGTGCGGGCGTATGTGCAGAATCTGACCGACAACGATGCGACGACCGGGCAATATGTAACCGATCAGTCGGCCGGGCTGTTCACGAACATCTTCACGATCGAACCACGCCGGTACGGTGTCGCGGCGGGGTTCAAGTTCTGAAGGGACGTTCGAGGCGGGTCCGCCGCAAGGCGAGTCCGACGGAAAGGACGGCGATCTAACTGATCCTCCCCCGCCAGTGGGAGGTGGCGCCGAAGGCAACGGAGGGGGCGGGCACGGAACAGATGTGTCGCCTTACCTCCCCTCCGTCTGGCAAGCGCCAGCCACCTCCCCCTGGCGGGGGAGGATCCCACGACGCCGCCGTCATCCTGACGAAAGTCAGGATCCAGAGCCAATCAGCGCAGCGTTCGTGACCCTGGGTCCTGACTTTCGTCAGGATGACGTGTGGGTGGAGCCACGTGCTGGCTCATGCAGAGCTTGGACTCTCCCTTGCCCTCACCCTTCCCACAGCGAAGGCGCTGCGGGCTGCTTCCCTCTCCCATCGGGAGAGGGAGAGACGCCGAAGGCGGCGAGGGTGAGGGCACGACCTGCAGACCGCCAGCCTTGCACCATCAGAACCGCGGTTAGCGCCCCAGCAGCTCCGCATGCCAGGCGACATGATCGCTCATAAACGTCGAAATGAAATTGTAGCTGTGATCATACCCCCGCTGCATCCGCAAAGTCAGGTCGATCCCCGCCGCCTCGCACGCCGCCGCCAGCAACTCGGGCTTCAACTGCTCGACGCGGAAGCCATCAGCCTCCCCCTGATCGACCAGAATGTCCTTCACCCGCGCACCATCCTCGATCAGCGCACACGCGTCATACGCCCGCCACGCCGTCCGATCCTGCCCGAGGTACCCGCCAAGCGCCTTCTCGCCCCAGGCGCACTGTAGCGGCGCCACGATCGGGGCGAACGCCGAGACGCTCTTGAACCGGTCCGGGCTGCGCAACGCGATCGTCAGTGCGCCGTGGCCCCCCATCGAATGCCCGAAGATTCCCTGCCGCGCCATGTCCGCCATCGGAAACTCAGCCGCGATCAACACCGGCAGTTCGTCCTCGACATAGGACCGCATCCGGAAGTTCTTCGCCCAGGGCTCCTCGGTCGCGTCCACATAGAAACCCGCGCCCTTGCCGAAGTCGTATGCGTCGTCATCCGGCACGTTGTCGCCACGCGGCGACGTATCCGGCGCAACCAGGATCACGCCCAGTTCGGCACACGCCCGCCGATACTCACCCTTGTCCATGACGTTGGCGTGGCTGCAGGTCAGCCCCGACAGGAACCACAACACTGGCAACTGCGCGCCCTCGTCATGCGGCGGCACGTAGACGGCGAAGGTCATGTCGGTACCGGTGGAGGTCGAGGCGTGGCGGTATACGCCCTGAATGCCGCCATACGCCTTGCTGGTGGAGACAGTCTCCATCACGCGACCCGGTGCAGCGCGCAGATCTTGTTCCCCGAAGGATCGCGCAGATACGCAAGGTACAGTTTCCGCCCCCCAGTCGCCTCACGCACACCCGGTGGATCCTCGCAGGGCGCCCCGCCGTTCGCCAGCCCCGCAGCGTGCCACGCATCGGCGGCCTCGGTCGAGGCGGCCGCGAACCCCATCGTGCTGCCGTTGCCGTGGCTCGCCGGCTGCCCGTCGATAGGCTTGGTCAGCAGGAAGCGCCCGCCGTCATGCGCGTAGACCACACGCCCCCAATCGTCCGTGACGCCTTCGGGAACGCCGAGCGCGCCCAAGGCCGCGTCGTAGAACGCCTTCGACGCCGCGATGTCGTCGGCACCGAGCATGATGTGCGTGAACATGGCCCCGCCCCTCAGTAGATCACGACGGAGCGGATGCTCTCGCCGGCGTGCATCAGGTCGAAACCCTTGTTGATCTCGTCCAGCGTCAGGCGGTGCGTGATCATGGGGTCGATCTCGATCTTGCCGTTCATGTACCAGTCGACGATCTTGGGCGTATCGGTCCGCCCGCGCGCGCCGCCGAACGCCGTCCCGCGCCAGTTGCGCCCGGTGACCAGCTGGAACGGCCGCGTCGAGATTTCCTTCCCCGCCTCTGCCACGCCGATCACGATCGAGGTGCCCCAGCCACGATGGCATGCCTCAAGCGCCTGCCGCATGACGGTCGTGTTGCCTGTCGCGTCGAACGTGTAATCCGCGCCGCCGTCGGTCAGCGCGACGATATGCTGGACGATGTCGCCCCCAACGATGGAGGGGTCCTTCGGGTTGGCGAAGTGCGTCATGCCGAAGCGACGCCCCCATTCCTCGCGGTCCGGGTTGAGGTCGACGCCGACGATCATCCCGGCACCGGCAAGCCGCGCGCCCTGGATCACGTTGAGCCCGATCCCGCCAAGTCCGAACACGACGACGGTATCGCCCGGCTGGACCTTCGCCGTGTGGACCACCGCGCCGACGCCCGTCGTCACGCCGCAACCGACGTAGCACGACGTATCGAACGGCGCGTCCTCGCGGATCTTCGCGACCGCGATCTCGGGCAACACGGTGAAGTTCGAGAAGGTCGAGCAACCCATGTAATGGAAGATCGGCTGCCCCTTGTAGCTGAACCGCGTCGTCCCGTCGGGCATCAGCCCTTTCCCCTGCGTCGCGCGGATCGCGGTGCACAGGTTCGTCTTCTGGCTCAGGCACGACTTACACTGGCGACATTCGGGCGTGTAGAGCGGGATGACGTGATCGCCGACCGCGACGCTCGTCACGCCTGCGCCGATCTCGCGAACGATGCCGGCACCCTCATGGCCCAGCACACTCGGAAACAAGCCTTCCGAATCAAGTCCGTCGAGCGTGTACGCGTCGGTATGGCAGATGCCCGTCGCCATGATTTCCACGAGGACTTCGCCGAATTTCGGCCCTTCCAGGTCGAGTTCGACGATCTCGAGCGGTTTTTTTGCCTCGAACGCAACGGCGGCGCGGGTCTTCATCGGTCGGTCTCCTTGATTGCCGCCCTGATGCCCCGCCGACCCCGCGTCCGCAACCCGCCGCTGATGCAACCAAAGCCGTGCTCCAGCGCTTGATCGTTACTTATCAAGGAGATGGAACGATGAAAGATCCGAAGAAAGGCGACGAAGTCACCTGGAACTCGCCCGGCGGCGAAGCGCATGGCACGGTCGAAAAGAAGCAGACCAGCGACACCAAGATCAAGGGTCACACGGTCAAGGCGTCGAAGGAGGAGCCCCAGTTCATCGTAAGGAGTGACAAGGGCGGCAAGGCAGCGCACAAGGCGGACGCGCTCACCAAGGCGTGACCACGCGTGCAGTGCCTAACGCACGCGCGCAACAGGAAGGAATGCTTATGGCTACAGCTCCCAAGACCGGCGGCATCCACGCCCCCGTCCAGCCCTCTCCCGAGCTCGGCGAGATCGTCGGCAACGACAAGCTGCCGCGCAGCGAAGTCATCAGCAAGGTGTGGGTCTACATCAAGGCCAACAACCTCCAGAACCCCGAGAACAAGCGCGAGATTCTGGCTGACGAGAAGCTGAAGAAGGTCTTCGGGCGTGACAAGTGCACGATGTTCGAGATGAACAAGTACATCTCGCAGCACGTCAAGGCCTGACCGCCTGCACTGCACGACAAGAGGCGACGGGGCATCGTAATCGATACCCGTCGCCTCTTGGACGTTCCGGGACGGCCGGTCGGTGCCACAGATCCCGGCCGTGCCCTTGCCGTTCCAACCGACTAGGATAGCGCGCGACTGGGATAACGAGCGACTGGGATAAAGCGCCAAGCTTGATCGTCCCCCCCGACAGGCGTAATGCGCCAGCGGATGCCCCCGTAGCTCAGCCGGATAGAGCGACGGTTTCCTAAACCGTAGGCCGCGTGTTCAAATCTCGCCGGGGGCACCAGCTTTCATCCAGTCACCAAAGCTGTTTATCCGCCCCGCGCATGCGTGCATGGAGAGCGGATGCTCGACACTGTTACCGTGACGCAATCGGATTCTGACGCCCCCCTGCCCCCCGACTTCGTCGTCATCGATGTCGAGACCGCGTGTTCGCGGGTCAGCAGCATCTGTCAGATCGGCATCGTCGGGTTTCGCGACGGCCGAGAGATCTTCGAATACGAAACGCTGGTCGATCCGCGCGACGAATTTCATCTGTTCAACACGCGCATCCACGGCATCGCCGAGCATCATGTCGTCGGCAAGCCGAGCTTCGCCGACGTCCACGCCATAGTTCATCGCCATCTGACCGGTCACACGACGGTCGCGCATTCCTACTTTGACAAGGGCGCAATCGCCGCCGCGTGCAGAATCCATGACCGCCCCGCAATCGAAACGCGGTGGCTCGACAGCGTCCGCGTCGCGCAGCGCGCCTGGCCGGACCTGCCGAGCCATCGTCTCGGCGGGCTCGCGCAATATCTGGGGATCGCGCACAGGCATCACGATGCGCTCAGCGATGCGCGGGCGGCGGGATGGGTCATCGTAAAAGCGATCGACCATACCGGCATCGCCCTGGACGAATGGCTGGCGCCGCCGCGCAAGCCTGGCCCCGCACCGCGCGCCGCGACCGAGGGACCGCTGCGCGGCGAACGCGTCGCCATTCTCGGCCAACCGCGCGATGGTGCGATCGCGCACGGCATCGCCGCACTCGGTGGGCGGATCGTCTCGGCGGTGGGGCCGACGACGACATTGCTGGTGATCGCGGGTGGGCCGCCGTTCGGTTATTCGGTGCGCAACAGCGGCGCGTTCCGCAGGGCCGAGCAGTATCGACGGACGGGCGGCACGATCCGAATCGTGTCCGAACGCGAGCTCGATCTGGCCGTACCCGCGGCGATGTGAACCGCACCGCTGATCGGCATATCGCGCGCCGCCATTGGCAAAGCGATCACAAGATGCGACCATCGGTACAGTAACGGTGGGGGAAGATGGCATGCGGCGAACCTGGTGGGCATCGGCGCTCGGGCTGCTGGCATTCCCGGTGACGGCGCAGCAGGTCAAGGTCGAGCAAGGGGTGCTCGAAGGGGCGCATTTGCCGATGTCGGCGGCACCCGTCGACGGCTATTTCGGCATACCCTATGCCGCACCACCGATCGGAGCGCTGCGCTGGCAGCCTCCAAAAGCCGCACAGCCCTGGACTGGCCCGCGCAAGGCGGACGCGTTCGGCGCGCGGTGCATGCAGCAACCCCTGTACGCCGACATGAAGTTTCGTTCGCCCGGGATCAGCGAGGACTGCCTCACCCTCAATGTATGGACGCCGGCCGGTGCCAAGCGCGGTACCAAGCTTCCCGTGCTGTTCTACATCCACGGCGGGGGCGCGATCGCGGGCGACGGGTCCGAACTGCGCTACGACGGCGCGTCGATGGCCCGCCGAGGAATCGTCGTCGTCACGATCAACTACCGATTGGGCGTCTTCGGCTTCCTGGCGATCAGTGAGATGGCGGCGGAATCCCCCGCCCACGCCGCGGGCAACTACGGCCTGCTCGATCAGGCGGCGGCGCTGGAATGGGTGCGTCGCAACGTCGGCGCCTTTGGGGGTGATCCAACGCGGATCACGATTGCAGGCGAAAGCGCGGGGTCGATGTCGGTCAGCGTCCTGATGACCTCCCCGCTGACCAGGACGCGGTTCGCGCGGGCGATCGGCGAGAGCGGCGGTGTCTTTCCGCCGACGTTCCGGCCGAAATCGCTAGCGACCGCCATGACGCAAGGCGACGCCTTCGCGCGGGCAACCGGTGGGCCCTCGCTTGCTGCGCTCCGCGCGCTGCCGGCGGCCGATTTGCTCAAGGCGCAAGGGCAGGATCACGTCGGTGCGGACTTCATCGTCGATGGACTGTTCCTGACCGAGCCGCCGATCGATACCTATGCGGCTGGTCGTGCCGCCCGCGTGCCCTTGCTGGTCGGCTCGAATTCGCAGGAGGGTGCGTGGACCAACATCCTGCGGGATCGGCCGCCCACGGTTGCGAACTACCGCACGGCGATCGGCCGTACCTACGCAGACGCGGACGCACTGTTCGCGCTCTACCCCGCATCCTCCGACACAGACGTTCCCGCCGCCGCGACTGCGTTGGCGAGCGACGCGTTTCTCGGCGCATCGACCTGGAAATGGTTCGACCTGCATCGGCGCTCGCAGCAACCCGCCTATTATTATTATTTCGCGCACCCCCGCCCCCGCGCGCTTCCCCCGCTGACCAATCCCGATGTCCCACCGATCGGCGCGGTGCACAGCGCGGAGATCGAGTATGCGCTGGGCAATCTCGATACGAACCCGGCCTATGCCTGGACTGCCGACGACCGCCGGATATCGACGCTGTTCCAGGGCTATTTCGCTGCGTTCATCAAGACCGGGTCCCCCAACGCCGCCGGGTTGCCGCGCTGGTCGCCTGCGCCTCCAGGCGGAGGACCGATCCTGCGGCAGACGGTCGACGTCGATACGCGCGCGACGCCGTTCGACGCGCAGGCCCGCTACGAGGCTGCGGTGCCGCTACTGGAACGACGGGCCCGCTGACCGATCAGAGTCGGTCCAGAAAGACTGCGCCGGGCACGGCAATCTGCTGCCCGGTGGCGGACAACCGGCCGTCGGTGCCTATCGCAAGGATCGCCAGCGTCGCCGATCGCTCGTTGGCGACGACCATCCGTTGCGCGTCGTCGAGCAACAAGAAGAAGCGCGGCCAGTCACCGCCGCTGGAGATATGCTGGAGCAGCGTCGGCACACCCGCCGCATCGAGCGCGAACACGGCGATGCCGTTTTGCCCGCGGTTCGAAACGTAGACCCGCCGGCCTTTCGCATCGATCGCGATATGCGCGGCCTGCGACGCGCCACGATAGCCCGACGGCAGCGTCGAGAGGCGCGATCGCGTCACGAAGCTGCCATCCGCGCGTGACCCGAGCGTCATCAGCGTATTGGTCAGTTCGCAAACGACGTAGGCGCAAGGCAATTTGGGGTGATGCACGAGGTGGCGTGGTCCGGCGCCGGGATCCGCATGCCAGGCGGCAACCGGGCGGGCCAGCGTCCGCGCTGTCGGATCGAAGCGGTAGGCGTAGATCGTGTCCGTTCCCAGGTCGACCGAATGCAACCATCGCCGGTCCGGGCTGAACCCGACCCAGTGCGCGTGCGGCCCCTCCTGACACGCCGTATTGGGGCCGGTCCCAACATGATCGAACAGCACCGGGTCGCCGGGAACGCCGGTGCGCGGATCGAGCGTATAGAACGCGACGCCACCGCTGGAATAATTGGCGACGGCCAGGCATCCGCTGCCGCGGTCAAGCGCGATGTAGCAGGGATCCGCACCCTTGGTAGGCGCGGTGCCCGCTTTCACCCAGCCGGGCGTGTACGCCGATATCTCGCCACGGGCCTTCTCGCGGACGAGATAATAGGCGCCGCCGGGGCCGCGCCCCACGCCGAATGACGCGTCGTCGATGCCGGTGATCGGTGCCTCGACCTGCCAGCGGTCGCGATCGGCATCATAGACGATCGGGTAGAGGCCCTTGCCACCCTCGCGCGCATACGTGCCCGCGATCAACCGCACCGAACGTTTGGCGAGTGCGGGGACGGCAATCGTCGCCGCCATCGCGGTCAGCGCGGATCGTCGGGTCATCGTCCAGTCGGTCATCACCAGCCCTTATGCATGCTCATCGAAAACCCAACCAGTATAGCAGACCGATGTTGACCGCGAGCAACGGCAGCGCGGTCGGTATCTGGGCACGAATGACGGCGTTCTTGTCCTTGAGTTCCAGCAGCGCGGCGGGGACCAGATTGAAGTTCGCCGCCATCGGCGTCATCAGCGTGCCGCAGAACCCGCAGAGCATGCCGATCGCCGCGACCACCGCGGGGTCTCCGCCATAGTGCCGGACAAGCAGCGGGATGCCGATCGCTGCGGCCATCACCGGAAACGCCGCGAACGCGTTGCCCATGACCATCGTGAACAGCGCCATGCCGAGCGTGTAGGCGAGCACCGCGCCGATCAGGCTGCCCTCGGGAATCGCATGGCCCGCCAGACCGCCGACCACATCGCCGACACCGGCCAGCGCGAAGACCGCGCCGAGGCTCGCCAGCATCTGCGGCAGGACGGCGGCCCAGCCGATCGCGTCCATAAGCCGGACGCCCTCCGCGAGGGGCGTTGCAGGGCGTGGGCGGAACCAGAGGTGCATCGCGACCAGCGCGATCAGCACGCCGCAGGTGAGCGCGACGAGCGTCGCCTGCTTCGGGTCAACAAGGCTCGGGACTACGCGGAATAAGACCGTTCCGCCGAGTGCTGCGGCCGGGATGATCAGTGCGGGGAGGAATATCCGGTTACCGAACCGGGCGTCCTCGACACGCCGTTCGTCGAGCGTGGTGGTGGCACGCCCGCCCCGTCCCATCGCACCCGAGCCGGCGATCGCCACCAGCGTCAGGACGAGAACGCCGTTGCCGACATCACCGAGCTTTCCACCGAACAGGAAGCTGATTGCCAGCATGGCGTAGAACGCCGCGTTGCCAAAGCGCTTCGGGTTGGCGCGGTCGGTCGCGCTCAGACACGCGAATGCCGCGAACATCAGCCCGGCGACGCCGTAAATGAAGCCGGTGCCGATCAGCGCGCGCGCGCCAGTCGGCGATCGAGCAGCCACAGCCGAAAGCCGTGGATGACGAACGCGGCGATCGCGGTCGGGATCGCCCACATCGAAAGGTGGAGCGGCTGGATGACGATGCCGTAGCCCTCCAGCACGCCCTTCATCAGCAGGATCGAACCGATCGCGATGAAGATGTCCTCGCCGAAGAACAGCCCGATATTGTCGGTCGCGGCCGCCATCGCGGGGATGCGGTCACCACCGGGCGCTACGCCCTGCGCTTCGGCGGCGGCTTCGGCCATCGGTGCTACCAGGGGGCGGACGCTTTGCGCCGGGCCGGCGATCGAGGTCAGGCCGAGCGCCGCGGTAAGCTGGCGGAACAGCAGGTAGCCGATCAGCAGGCGGCCGACGGTCGCGCCCCTGAGCTTGCCGATCGCGAGCCGCGCGCGCTCCTGAAGGCCGTGGCGTTCGAGCATGCCGATCACCGGCAGCACGATGTAGATCACGGTGACGTAGCGGTTTTCGTTGAACGCCTTCCCGAACGCGGCGAGGATCGCGAGCGGCGAGATCCCGGCGGCCAGGCCGGTAACGAGCGCGGAGACCGCGACGACGAGCAACGGATTGAACCGGAGCAGGAAGCCAGCGACGATCACCGCGATACCGCACAGGACCAGCACTGCGGCCTAGCGCGCCTGCTTGGCGAGATCGGCGACGAAACCGGTCCGCGCCTTCGCGACGATCCTCGGCAGCAGCGTGGGATCAACGAATGCGGTGGCGTCACCGGCAGCGTGGCGCTTGCCGCGGGCGATCACGTCGGCGAGTTCGGGATGCGACGGCAGGACGATGTCCGCATGCAAGGTGCCGAGCATCGCGATACTGCGGCGATAGTCGGCGACGATGCCGGGATAGGCCCGGTTGCCGATCAGGCGGTTGCCGGCGACGCTAACGCTGCACGGGAACACGACGTCGAGCGCCCGCGGTTTGGCGGGGATCCGCATGGTCCAGGTGGTGCAGCCGGGTGTGTGGCCCGGCGTGGCGCGTGCAGTCAACGTGACGTTGCCGAGGGTGACCTTGTCGCCATCGCGGACGCCGCGGTCGACCTGAACGGCCGGGAAGCGGATGACGCCGTAACTGGTCTCGCCCGGTGGCACGCCGGTTTCGAGCGCGCGGACATCGCGAGCGCCAGCGACGACGCGCGCGCCGGTCGCACGCTTGAGCGCGGCCACGCCGGCGGCATGATCGAAGTGCGCGTGGGTGACGAGGATCAGCTTCACGTCGCGTGGACGGACTCCGGCAGCGGAAATATTGCGCTCGATCATGCCGGCATTCTCGGCGAGCGTGCCGTCGATCAGGATCGCACCTGCGCTGGTCTTGATCAAATAGGCGGCGATGCCTTCGCTGCCGACATAGGTAATGCGGCCGGCAATCGGGAACGGTGCCTGCGGGAGCGTCCAGGCCGGCGGGTCACCGGCCGCTACGGTTAGCAGCGGAGCTGCGACAAGAAGCACGCGTGTGAGGCTGCGGCGGCTTGCGCCGCCGAGCGAACGGGACAGCCATGCCCCGCATGGCTGTTGTTTCCCGTTCACTCCCACTCGATCGTGCCGGGCGGCTTCGAGGTGTAGTCGTAGGTGACGCGGTTGATGCCCTTCACCTCGTTGATGATCCGGGTCGCGACGCGTGGCAGGAAGTCGCCGGGGAACTGGAACGCCTGTGCGGTCATGCCGTCGGTCGAGGTGACCGCGCGAAGGGCCAGCACGTTGTCGTAGGTGCGGCCGTCGCCCATCACGCCGACGCTGCGGACGGGCAACAGCACCGCGAACGCCTGCCAGATCGTGTCGTAGAGCCCCGCCGCGCGGATCTCCTCCAGGTAGATCGCGTCGGCCTTGCGCAGGATGTCGCAGCGTTCCTTGGTGACTTCGCCGGGAATGCGGATCGCGAGGCCGGGTCCGGGGAACGGATGACGGCCGACGAATATCTCAGGCAGGCCGAGTTCGCGCCCCAACACGCGGACCTCGTCCTTGAACAGTTCGCGCAACGGCTCGACGAGCTTCATGTTCATGCGCTCGGGCAGGCCGCCGACATTGTGGTGGCTCTTGATCGTCACCGACGGGCCACCGGTGAAGCTGACGCTCTCGATCACGTCCGGGTACAGCGTACCCTGCGCGAGGAACTCCGCACCGCCGAGCTTCTTCGCTTCGGTGTCGAAAACGTCGATGAAGGTCTTGCCGATGAACTTGCGCTTCAGCTCGGGGTCGGTGATCCCGGCGAGGCCGCTGAGGAACAGTTCCTCGACGTTCACGTGGATCAGCGGGATGTTGTAGGCGCCGCGGAAGAGGCTGACGACCTGCTCGCTCTCGCCCGCGCGCATCAGGCCGTGGTCGACATAGACGCAGGTGAGCTGCTCGCCGATCGCCTCGTGGATCAGCACCGCGGCGACCGCGGAGTCGACGCCGCCGGACAGGCCGCAGATGACGCGGCCCTTGCCGACCTGTGCGCGGATTTCCGCAATCTTGGTCTCGCGGAACTCCGCCATCGTCCAGTCGCCGCTCAGGCCGCAGACGTGGCGCGCGAAGTTCGCGATCAGCTTGCCGCCATCGGGCGTGTGGACGACCTCGGGGTGGAACTGCACGCCGTAGAAGCGCCGCGCCTCGTCGGCGACGATCGCGTAGGGTGCGCCGGTCGAGGTGGCGACGGGTGTGAAGCCGGGCGGGATCGCGTCGACCTTGTCGCCGTGGCTCATCCAGACCTGGTGGCGTTCGCCCTCTGCCCACAGGCCGTCGAACAGCGCGCAGTTGGACTTGACCTCGATGAAGGCGCTGCCGAACTCGCCGCCGTCGCCCGAAACGATCACGTTGCCGCCGAGCTGTGCGGACATGACCTGCTGGCCGTAGCAGATGCCGAGGATCGGAATGCCGGCCTCGAAGAAGTGCTGCGGCACGCGCGGGGAGTTCTCGGCGGTGACCGAGGCGGGGCCGCCGGAGAGGATGATGCCCTTGGGCTGCATCCGGTCGAACGCGGCCTCGGCGGACTGGAAGGGGGCGATCTCGCTATAGACGCCGGCCTCGCGCACGCGGCGGGCGATCAGCTGGGTTACCTGGCTGCCGAAATCGACGATGAGAATGCTGTCTGGGTGCTCCATGTCGGGCGCATAGCCGGATGAGCCCCGTAACGAAAGAGGCCGCGCCCATTGCTGGACGCGGCCCTTTACGGTTTCCATGTTCTCCTGCGGACGCAGGAGCCCAGGGTAACGGACGATCACGCTTGTGATCCTGGACTCCTGCGTGCGCAGGAGAACGGATTAGGCGGCGTCGTCATACTCGGTGTCCGACATCACCGGGCCCGAGTCCTGGCCCTTCGCCGAGACGTCGCGATCGACGAGCTCGATGACGGCCATCGGCGAGGCGTCCGACATGCGGATACCGGCCTTGATGACGCGGGTGTAGCCGCCGTTGCGATCCGCATAGCGGGTCGCGAGCGTGTCGAACAACTTGATCAGCTGCGCATCGTCGAGCAGCTTGCCGTGCGCGAGACGACGGTTGGACAGGCCACCCTTCTTCGCGAGCGTGATCAGCTTCTCGATGTAAGGACGCAGTTCCTTCGCCTTGGCGACGGTGGTGGTGATCTGCTCGTGCTTGATGAGCGCGGCGCTCATGTTGCGGAAAAGAGCAAGACGGTGGGCCGAGGTCCGCTGAAGCTTACGGCCGCCTACGCGATGGCGCATGTTTAATACCTTTTCGTTCGTTCAGGGGCCGTGTGAGGTACCCGGGAGCTGGTCGCCGTTGAGGCCGCGACCGATCGCCTTTCGTTCAAAGGTTAGGATAAGGTCACGCCGACGACGCTTCCTTAGCCATTCCTAATTGTCTCTCCGCGAAGGCGGGGACCCAGTCTGGGCACCCGCCTTCGCGGGTGAACAAGAGGTCGGGGCCGATATTACTCGGCCCCGAACCACTTACCCCATTATCTCTTGCTCGAGCTTCTTGGCCATCTCTTCGATGTTCTCAGGCGGCCAGCCGGGGATTTCCATACCCAGGCGAAGACCCATCGACGACAGCACTTCCTTGATCTCGTTCAAGGACTTGCGGCCAAAGTTAGGCGTACGCAGCATCTCGGCTTCGGTCTTGCCGACCAGATCGCCGATGTAGATGATGTTGTCGTTCTTGAGGCAGTTCGCCGAACGCACCGACAGTTCCAACTCGTCGACCTTCTTGAGAAGGTAACGGTTGATCTGCTGGGTGTCGCCTGCGGGCTCCGCACCACCGGCAGCGGGCGCTGCCTGGCCGATCGGGGCCGACGAACGGGTCACCGACGAATCGTCGAAGTGGACGAACAGCGCCAGCTGGTCCTGGAGGATGCGACCGGCATAGCCGACTGCGTCTTCCGGGGTGATCGTGCCGTCGGTTTCGATCGTCAGCGTCAGCTTGTCGTAATCCAGGTCCTGACCGACGCGGGTCGGGTCGACCTTGTACGAAACCTGACGTACCGGCGAGTACAGCGCATCGACCGGGATCAGACCGATCGGCGCATCGGCCGGGCGGTTTGCGGTCGCGGGCACGTAACCCTTACCGATGTCGGCGGTCAGCTCCATGTTGAGCGTCGCACCCTCATCGAGGTGGCAGATCACGAGATCCTTGTTCATGATCTCGATGTCGCCCGAGACGGCGATGTCGCCGGCCTTGACTTCACCCGGACCCGTTGCCGAGAGCTGGAGGCGCTTGGGCCCCTCGCCCTGCATGCGGATCGCGATCTGCTTCACGTTGAGGACGATGTCGGTCACGTCCTCGCGGACGCCGGCCAGGCTCGAGAACTCATGCAGCACGTTCTCGATCTTGATCGAGGTCACGGCCGCGCCCTGCAGCGACGAGAGCAACACGCGACGCAGCGCGTTGCCGAGCGTCAGGCCGAAGCCACGCTCGAGCGGCTCGGCGATGAAGGTCGCCTTGCGCTTGGTGTCGCCACCGGCCTTTTTCTCCAGGCCGCTGGGCTTCTTGAGTTCCTGCCAGTTCTTTGCGTTGACAGACACATGCTTCCCCTAATTTGGGGGCCGGCGAAAAGGACTTCCGCCGACCGTTAAAATGCACCCGTGCCGCGCGATCAACCGCGCACGGGCAACGTCGGAGAAATCAGACGCGACGACGCTTCGAAGGACGAACGCCGTTGTGCGGGATCGAGGTCACGTCGCGGATCGACGTGATCTGGAAACCGACTGCCTGAAGTGCGCGCAGTGCCGACTCGCGACCCGAGCCGGGGCCCTTGACCTCGACTTCGATCGTGCGGACGCCGTGCTCGGCGGCCTTCTTGCCGGCGTCTTCCGCTGCGACCTGGGCCGCATACGGAGTCGACTTGCGCGAGCCCTTGAAGCCCATTGCGCCGGCCGACGACCACGAGATCGCGTTGCCCTGGGCATCGGTGATCGTGATCATGGTGTTGTTGAAGCTGGCATTAACGTGAGCGACGCCAGAGGTGATGTTCTTGCGCTCGCGCCGCTTAATGCGCTGAGGTTCGCGTGCCATGGTGTATTTCCTGACCTGTATCTGCGTGACGCCGGGCGGTCCGTCGGGACCAGCGCCGGCGGAGTAATCCATTCGAAAAGTGGATTACTTCTTCTTGCCGGCGATCGGCTTGGCCTTGCCCTTGCGGGTGCGCGCATTGGTATGCGTGCGCTGGCCGCGGACCGGGAGGCCCTTGCGATGACGCAGGCCGCGATAGCAGGCGAGATCCATCAGGCGCTTGATGTTCATCGAGGTCTGGCGGCGCAGATCGCCCTCGACGGTGTGATCGGCGTCGATCGTCTCGCGGATGTGCAGGACTTCCTGGTCGGTCAGGTCCTGGACGCGTGCGGTATCGGCGATGCCGAGCTTCGCGACGATTTCCTTGGCCTTGGTCGAACCGATGCCGTGAATATAGGTCAGCGCGATCACCACGCGCTTGTTGGTCGGGATATTAACACCCGCGATACGTGCCATGAACTTGGTTCTCCTGCTCCACGAGGTCCGGCATGGCTGCACGGCCCTCATCTCCTAGCGATGAACCGAAACGCACGATAGCGGCGAACGCAGACAAGCGCCGCCGGGAACCGTCGTGTCGGGGAGAGGTCAATTAGGGCCGCGCAAACGCACTGTCAAGCGAGCGGTTCCGCGGTTTGCGCGGCAGCGTTGCGCATCTTCAGCCAGCGGCGGAACGAGACGACCGTCCAGATGAGCTCCACCACCCCGAACGGCCACGCACCCTGGAGGAAGCCATAAATCGAGCCGAGGACGCAGCCGAACGCGAAGCCGAGCGTCCACCAGTGTGATCCGGCCTCCTTGGCGTAGCATAGCAGGGTGAAGGATACTGCGGCCAGGCCGAATAGGGAGAGTGCGTCCATATGTTGCGCTGTGCACTGGATGATCGGCAGAGGCTACGGGAGATGCGTGAGAATCATACAAAGTGCAGAGAGCGTAAGGATACTGCACTAAAATCTAATGATCCGCCAGATTGAACTAGGGGCGCGCTTGCTTTATCGTATCCGCTTTTACAATATTGTCTATCACCCGCTCTATCATCCCTCCATCTCGCGGAAGACTTTTATAGTAATCCATGCCTTCCCTTTTAAGTAACGCAGTCTGAGGAAAAAATTCGCCGCTCTGATCAACTACCTTAAATTCCAGACACCCCTCTGCCGTTCGCGATAGATCAACATTCGCCAGCGTGACTGGCTTTCCGCCAATCCAGTCGAGTACCCTTATTCTCGATTTGCTGCGATAGACAGCGCCAACGACCGTTGCTTCGGGCCATGCAAAATTCTTCTGCAACCCTTTGGACATAACCTCCCCATGGATAGCATCGCTATCAACCTGGAGAGCGAGGTCCAGTCCACTGCCCTTTAACGTTGATTTCGGGAGCCCGTCGTCCAGATCTCCCACTTCAAACGGATCCCCCTTGCAGGTTTTTACTAAACTCCAATTTCCGTTCGATTTTCCGTCGACGGGCGCCCAAAGCCCCACTCCCTCAGCGGCGGCCGGCAGTTCCTTTCGAAAGCTGTTTATCTGAGCCGGCAGATTGAGCAGCCCCATAAATAAAGCAGCTACCCATCCCGAAATTGCGAAGACGTTTTTGTGCATTACGCAATCATAGTCTCAGCCTTCGCTACAGTGCCATAAATTATAAGCTCCACTATTTTCGCCCGAAGAGCTTCTCGATATCGCCGTGTGCGAGTTTCACCCAGGTAGGGCGGCCGTGGTTGCATTGGCCGGAATGGGGGGTGACTTCCATTTCGCGGAGAAGCGCGTTCATTTCGGGGACCGACAGGATGCGGCCGGCTCGGACGGAGCCGTGGCAGGCCATCGTGCCGGCTACTGCGTCAAGGCGCTCCTTTAGGGAGAGGGCTTCGTCGAAGGCGGCGAGTTCGTCGGCTAGGTCGGTGACCAGGCCCTTCGGGTCGCTTTGGCCGAGCAGTGCGGGGGTGGCGCGGACGAGCATGGCGTGGGGGCCGAAGCGTTCGAGGTCGAGGCCGAATTCGGAGAGTTCTTCGGCGCGGGATTCGAGGCGGTCGCAGGCGGATTCGTCGAGTTCTACGACTTCGGGGATCAGGAGGGCCTGGCTGGCGATGGTGCCGCCGATCAGCGCCGCGCGCATGCGTTCTAGGACGAGGCGTTCGTGGGCGGCGTGCTGGTCGACGAGGACGAGGCCGTCTTCGGCTTCGGCGACTATGTAGGTCTTGGCGACCTGGCCTCTGGCTACGCCCATCGGGAAGGCGGTGGTTTGGGGTGGGGGTGTCCAGGCGGGTTCGGCTCTTGCCTGTGGGGGAGACGCGAAGAACGTTGGACGGGCGTCGTTGACTGCGCCGTAGTGGCGGTTTTCTAGCGGTAGTCTTTGGGGCGTGCCCTCACCTTCCCATCCGCTTTGCGGACGGGCCCCTTCCTCTCCCCCGAGGGGAGAGGAGTTTTCCGGTTGCCACATGGAAAGGGCGGACTCGCTGGCGCGTTGGCTGCGGTGGCCGGCGGCATCGAGGGCGCGGCGCAAGCCGGAGACTATGAGGCCTCTCACCATTGCGGGATCGCGGAAGCGGACTTCGGTTTTGGCGGGGTGGACGTTGACGTCGACCTGGTCGGTGGGGATGTCGAGGAACAGCGCTACGACGGCGTGGCGGTCGCGCGGGAGCATCTCGGCATAGGCGCCGCGGATCGCGCCCATCAGCAGGCGGTCCTTCACCGGGCGGCCGTTGACGAAGAGATACTGGTGGTCGGCGATGCCGCGATTGTAGGTCGGCAGGCTGGCGACACCGCCTAGCACGAGGCCTTCGCGTTCGAAGTCGATCGCGACCGAATTGTCGGCGAGCCCGCGGTCGGTGAGCGTCGCCACCCTGCCCGGCCGGTCCTCGACCTGCATCGCCGACAGCGCGCGCCGCCCGTCATGCTCCAGCGTAAAGCCGATATCGGGCCGCGCCATCGCGAGCCGGCGGACGACGTCGAGACAGGCGGCGTATTCGGCGCGCGGGGAGCGGAGGAACTTGCGGCGGGCGGGGACGCGGGCGAACAGATCCTCGACGACGACGCGCGTGCCGGGCGGGAGTGCGGCAGGGCCTTCGCGCTCCACGCGGCCATTGTCGACGGTCCGAGCCCAGCCCTCGGCGCCGCGGATCCGGCTCTCGATCGTCAGCCGAGCTACGCTCGCGATCGAGGGTAGCGCCTCGCCCCGAAAACCGAGCGTCACGACCGATTCGATAAACTCGTCGGGCAGCTTCGAGGTCGCGTGGCGTTCGAGCGCCAGCGCCATGTCGGTGGGTGTCATGCCGCAGCCATCGTCGGCGACTTCGATCCGCGACGTGCCCCCCTCTACAAGGACAATCGCGATGCGCCCTGCCCCTGCGTCGATCGCGTTTTCGACTAACTCCTTCAACGCGCTGGCGGGTCTTTCCACCACTTCACCGGCGGCGATACGATTGACCAGATGCTCGGGGAGACGCCGTATTGACATGGGTTTGCGTCTAGACCAAGCGACGGCATCCCGCGACCCGCAAACGCCATGTATATGTATAGGCACCCGGTCTTAAAAACGCCGGCGGGTCACGCGAGATGATGTGTGCGAAATGCCGCCCGTCCGGCGGCCAGGATTACGGGACCCTGATTGAATGGCCTTCTACTCGCGTTTCTTCAAGTTCATGTCGCACGACATGGCGATCGACCTCGGCACCGCGAACACCGTCGTCTACGTCCGTGGCCGCGGCATCGTTTTGAACGAGCCGTCGGTGGTCGCGGTCGAGACGATCAACGGCATCAAGCGCGTGAAGGCGGTCGGCGACGACGCCAAGATGATGATGGGCAAGACGCCGGGCAACATCGAGGCGATCCGGCCGCTGCGCGATGGCGTGATCGCGGACATCGACGTCGCCGAGCAGATGATCAAATATTTTATCCAGAAGGTCCACGGCCCGCGCAAGTTCGCGCGCTGGCCGGAGATCGTGATCTGCGTGCCGTCGGGTTCCACCAAGGTCGAGCGCCGCGCGATCCGCGATGCCGCTTCGAACGCCGGCGCCAGCCAAGTGTGGCTGATCGAGGAGCCGATGGCGGCCGCGATCGGCGCGGACATGCCGGTGACCGAGCCGATCGGTTCGATGGTCGTCGACATCGGCGGCGGCACGACCGAAGTCGCGGTGCTGAGCTTGCGCGGGCTCGCCTACACCACCTCGGTGCGGGTCGGCGGCGACAAGATGGACGAGGCGATCGTCAGCTATGTGCGCCGCAACCACAACCTGCTGATCGGCGAAGCGACGGCGGAGCGGATCAAGAAGGAGGTCGGCATCGCCAAGCCGCCGGTCGACGGCATCGGCATGATCATCCAGATCAAGGGCCGCGATCTCGTCAACGGCGTGCCCAAGGAGATCCAGATCAACCAGGGCCAGATCGCCGAGGCGCTAAGCGAGCCGGTCGCGACGATCGTCGAGGGCGTCCGCGTCGCGCTGGAGAACACCGCGCCGGAACTGGCGGCGGACATCGTCGACCAGGGCATCGTGCTGACCGGTGGCGGCGCGCTGCTGCAGGGGCTGGACGAGGTGTTGCGCGACGAGACCGGGCTGCCGGTGACGGTCGCCGAGGACCCGCTGACCTGCGTTGCGCTCGGCACCGGTCGCGCGCTCGAGGATCCGCTGTTCCGCGGCGTGCTGATGAGCGGCTAAGAGGTTGTTTTTGTTGTAAGACACGCGGACACGAAATCGCGTCTTCCGAGTCGCAGGGGTAGGTCCCCCGGCACTTCGGCGGCGCCCGAGACAGGGGGACAGGCGCATGGCGCCAGCCCGCGACCGGCGCACGGGGTTTTCCCGGCGTCGGCAATATGGTGTGTTCATGGGCTATGTGCTCGCCGTCGCCGGTGCGGTGGTGGGCCTGGTGATGCTCGTCGCCTCGACCTTCAATCCGCCGGCGTTTTCCGCGCTGCGGATGGGCATCGCCGGGGTAACCGTGCCGGTGTCGACGGGACTTGCGACGGTCGGCTCCTCGATCTCCGGCATTCCCGATGCGATCGGCAATTACTTCTTCGTGAAGCAGGAGAACGTCGCGCTCCGTGCCGATCGCGATCGGACGCGGGCGCTGCTGATGCGCGCGCGGACGATCGCCTATGACAACCGCCGGCTGCGCAGCCTGCTCGCGGTGCGCGACCGATCGCCGGAGCCCGTGGTGACCGCACGGCTGGTGAGTTCGAGCGCGTCGAGTGGTCGGCGCTTCGCCCTGCTCAACGCCGGGCGCTGGAGCGGCGTCCTGCCCGGCATGCCGGTCCGCGGGCCCGACGGGCTGATCGGTCGTGTCGTCGAGACCGGCCCCAATGCGGCGCGCATCCTGTTGCTCAGCGACGGCGACAGCATCGTCCCCGTGCGCCGCACCCGCGACGGATTGCCCGCGATCGCAGCAGGACGCGGCGACGGGATGATCGACATCCGCTCGGTCAACGCGACCAACGTCCGCTTCAACGCCGGCGACGTGTTCGTGACGACCGGGACCGGCGGCATCTACGCGCCCGGCGTGCCCGTCGCGCGCGTCACCAAGGCGGGGTCGGATTCGGTCATGGCGCGCACGTTCGCCGATCCGGACACGCTCGACTTCGCGCTGGTCGAGCGGATGTTCATGCCCGTGCCGCCGCCCCGCCAGGTCGCCGAGCGATGAGCGCGTCACGATGAGCAGGGCCCGCGTCGTCGACAGCGTCGACTACAAGCCGTTCGAAACCAAGATTCCGGCAGGCCGGTCGCGCGCGATCCCGTGGGCGACGGTCATGGCCGGGTCGCTGATTACGATCATCCCGGTGGTCGCGACGATCCCGCTGCTGCCGCCATTCGGCTTCGTCATGCTGCTCGCATGGCGGCTGCTCGCGCGGTTCGCGTTCCGCCCTTGGGCCGCAGCGCCGCTCGGCTTCTTCGACGATCTCGTCAGCGGCCAACCACTCGGCAGCGCGGTGCTGATGTGGTCGCTGGCGTTCGTCGCGATCGACATGATCGAACAGCGGCTCGCCTTCCGCGACTATTGGCAGGACTGGCTGATCGCCGGTGGGCTGATCGCGGCGTGCATCATCGCCGGCCGCTTCATCGCGGTGCCGGTCGGCGCGCATGTCGACACGATCCTGATCGCGCAGATCGCCGTCACGATCCTCATGTTCCCACTCGCCGCGCGGATAGTCGCGGCGATCCAGAACAAGCGGGGCGCCGAATGAAGAACACCCCGCGCATCGTCACCGAGATGTCGCAGGCGTACAGCTTCTCGCGCCGCGCCTGGATGCTGGGCGCCGCGCAAGGCACGGTCGGGCTGATGCTCGCCGGTCGGATGGCGTGGCTGTCGATCGCGCAGAACGAGCGCTACACGATGTTGTCGGAGAGCAACCGCGTCAACATGACGCTGTTGCCGCCGCGGCGCGGCTGGATCGTCGACCGCCACGGCGTGCCGATCGCCAACAACCGCACGGACTTCCGCGTCGACATCATCCCCGATCGCCTGCGCGACAAGGAGCGCGTGCTGCCGCTACTCGGCCGCATCCTCCAGCTGCCGCCCGAGGAAGTCGAGCGGATTGCGATCGACCTCGAACACGCCGCCGGGTTCCAACCCGTCCAGGTCGCCGAGAATCTCGATTGGGAGCGGTTCGCCGCGGTGAGCGTGCGCCTCCCCGAACTCCCCGGCGTCGCGCCAACACGTGGCTTTGCGCGCAGCTATCCGGCGGGCGCCGCGGTCGCGCACCTGACCGGCTATGTCGGCGTGCCCAACGCCGAACAGTATAAGAAGACACACGACCCGCTGCTCGTCACGCCGGGGTTCAAGCTCGGCAAGGACGGGCTCGAGAAGATGCTGGAGGCCGAACTCCGCGGCGTCGCCGGCGCCAAACGAGTCGAGGTCACCGCGCGCGGCAAGCTGGTCGCCGAACTGGCCACCAAGCCCGATGTCCCCGGCAAGACAGCACGCCTGACGATCGACGCAGGGCTCCAGGAATATGCCGCGCGGCGCCTCGGGACCAACTCCGGGTCGGTCGTCGTGCTCGACTGCCGCACCGGCGAAATGCTCGCGATGGTGTCGATGCCGGCCTATGATCCGAACAGCTTTTCGGACGGGATCAGCCATCTCGAATGGCAGATGCTGAGCGACGACGATCACGTGCCGCTGATGAACAAGGTGACGCAGGGGCTGTATCCGCCGGGCTCGACCGTCAAGCCGATGAACGGCCTCGCGCTGATGAACGCCGGCGTCGATCCGCTAGCGCGCGTGAACTGTTCGGGGGCGATGCGGCTTGGGACCAGCGTGTTCCATTGCCACAAGAAAAGCGGCCACGGCCCGCTCGATCTCAAGAACGCGATCATGCAGAGCTGCGACATCTATTTTTACGAGATGGCACGGCGGGTCGGCTACAACGCGATCGCGCCGGTCGCGCGGACGCTCGGCATGGGGCAGAAATTCGACCTGCCCTTCTCGACGCAGCGTTACGGCACGGTGCCCGATCCGGCGTGGAAGCTGAAGAAGTACAAGCACGACTGGACCGTCGCGGATTCGCTCAACGCGTCGATCGGCCAGGGCTATGTGCTCGCCAACCCGTTGCAGCTGGCGGTGATGGCGGCGCGGATCGCGTCGGGGCGGGCGTTGCAGCCGAGCATTCTCGCGAGCCACGTCCACCGCGACTCCCCTGCCCTCGCGATCGATTCCGAGCATCTCGCGCGGGTTCGCGACGCGATGTTCGGGGTGATCAACCAGGGCGGTACCGGCGGCGCGGCCAAGCTGCTGATCCCCGGCGTCGCGATCGCGGGCAAGACCGGCACCGCACAGGTCCGCCGCATCACGATGGCGGAGCGCCGTTCGGGCGTGCTCAAGAACGGCCAGCTGCCCTTCAAGATGCGCGACCACGCGCTGTTCATCGGCTTCGCGCCCGCCGACAATCCGCGCTATGCGCTGGCGGTCGTGCTCGAGCATAACGGCCACACCGTCCGCAATCTCGACACGCCGATGATCGGCCGCGACATCATGACCTACATGCTCGACCGCGAGCGTGCGCTGAAGTCGCTCGCCGAGGTCGAGCCGACCTGGGGCGGCGACATTCGCACGCGCATGGCGGCGACAGCGGAGACCTATCGCGCCGCGCAATCCGCGCCGCCTGCCGCGATCGCCACCAAGACCGACGCGATCGTGCCCAGCGACGCCCCGGCGGTGGTCAACGCTACCGATATGGCAAATGCGACGCAGGAGGCGCTCACCACGCCCGGCAGCACGGTCGCCGAGGACGATGCGCGGGACCGCCAGCAATGACCTTTATCAGGCGCACACGATGAACCGTATCGTCCCCGAACCGCTCGCCAAGCTGCCGTGGCGGGTCCTGCTGCTGGTGGTCGCGATCGGCTGTTTCGGGCAGGTCGTGCTGTATTCCGCGGCGGGCGGCTCGCTGCGGCCTTGGGCGCTCTCGCAGGGCATCCGCTTCTTCGTGCTGCTCGCCGGCGCGATCGGACTGTCCTATATCCCCGAGCGCACCTGGAAGGCGGCCGCCTTGCCCGCCTACGCGTTGATCGTGCTATCGCTGATCGCCGTCGAGATCCTTGGCAAGGTTTCAGGCGGGTCGCAACGCTGGCTCGACCTCGGTTTCATCCGCCTGCAACCGTCCGAGTTCATGAAACCCGCGATCGTGCTGGCCTGCGCGAAGTTCTACGATCTGCTCCCGCCCGGCGAGACACGTCGGTTCGGCGGCGTCTGGCCGGCCGCGTTGCTGATCGGCGTGCCCGCGGCGATCGTGATGAAACAGCCCGATCTCGGCACCGCGCTGATGATCTGTTCGGGCGGCGCGACGGTGATGTTCCTCGCCGGCATACCGCTGCGGCTGTTCGTCGGCGGCGCGATCGGTGCCGCGGTCGCGATCCCGCTCGCGATCAACTTCGCGCTGCACGACTATCAGCGCAACCGCATCCTCATCTTCCTCGATCCCGAAAGCGATCCGCTCGGCACGGGCTATCACATCAGCCAGTCGAAGATCGCGATCGGTTCGGGCGGGATCTGGGGCAAGGGCTTCCTCCAGGGTACGCAGAGCCACCTCGACTACCTCCCCGAGGGTCATACCGACTTCGTCTTCGCGACGATGGCTGAGGAATGGGGGCTGGTTGGCGGCTGCCTGCTGATCCTCGCCTTCCTGCTGGTGATCCGCTGGGGCATCGAGGTCGGGCAACGCGCGCAGACCCGCTTCGGCCGCCTGACTGCGGCCGGCCTGTCGACGACGATCTTCTTCTACGTCGCGATCAATCTGATGATGGTCATGGGCCTTGCCCCCGTCGTCGGCATCCCACTGCCGCTGGTGAGCTTCGGCAGTTCGGCGCAGATGACGGTGCTGCTGTGCCTCGGCATCCTGATGTCGATCGACCGGCAAAACCGCAAGACGGTCGGCTGGTAGTGCGCCAGCCGGCTGGAAGGGCGAAAGCCGGATAATTTCGCGAAAAAGCGGCGCGATCAGGCAAAACGGACTCGGATCGACGAAAAGGGGGTTGCAGCCCCCGAAGAGTCTGCTAACAGCGCGCCTCCAGCAGCGGGGCGCCACACCAGGGCGCCACTCAAAACCGCCCCGGAATGGACGCATAGCTCAGTTGGTAGAGCAGCTGACTCTTAATCAGCGGGTCCTTGGTTCGAGCCCAAGTGCGTCCACCATATCTCCTAACATCATAAATACCCGAATCTCGGTGGTGGTACTATTCCACCTCTGAAGCCTGGTTCGGGCTGCGGGTTGCGGAAAAACATCTCCGCGACGTCGCTCTGTTGAGCGTTCCGCCTCGTCATCACCAGAAACGGCTGCCGGGGATGCCCTTGAACGGGCCGGCGAGATCAGCGGTGATCCAGCCGCCGTAGAAGTCGCCCGGTTGCGGTACGACGCGTTCGCCGTCGACCATGCAGGTCTCGAACGGTGCGGCATAGAAAGCGATGTGGTCGCGCAAGCAGGCGAACGCCGGCGTCGGCGTCGGCGTCGGATAGCTCCAGGCCATGTCGGGGAAGACGTCGTCCGCGATCACGACGTCGTAATATATAGCTTGCCCCTTCCACTCGCAAAGCGACCCTCGCCCCGAGCGGCGCAGCGCCGATGTCAGGACGTCGTCGGGCGGCAGATAATAGCTTGGCGGGTGGCTGGTTTCGAGCGTGCGGATCGCCGTGCGGGTGTCCGCGAGAACCACGCCGCGATGTTCGATCACGATATGCCGGGCAGTCGGTTCGGCGACGGCCGGTCGCGGATAGTCCCATACGCTTGTCTGTCCCGGGCCGACATCATCGGGGACCGGTCTCATGACAGGCGCTCTAGCGCGCACATGACGCACCGCGATGATCGACGAGGTTGGAAGTCAAAGGCTTCGAGCATTCCTGGCACTCCTTCATTCCACCGAGCGAGACGGCTGCCCAGGATCAAACCAGAATTGTGATCGCGATGTTCCTTTGGGAGGTCACATTACTCACGCAGGCGAGTCCCTTCGCAAACCGCTTTATCTCGGCCTGAAACCGGGTATGAATACTCCAACAATAAAGCGAAGTATTGGAGAGTGGCCGTGGCCGACGGGTGTTGCAACAGCGGTTCACGCCGGGATTTTCTCCTCAGTTCCGGTACGGTCGCGCTGACGGCTGGGGCACTGCTGACCGACACGCGGTCGGCGGCAGCGCAGGGAGCTAGGACCGCTACCTCAGCCTTGACCGCAAAGTTGACGCCGTTCGACCTTGGCGAGGTCACGTTGGGCGATGGGCCGTTCCTGCATGCGCAACGCAAGACGGAGGCCTATCTGCTGGCGCTGAAGCCCGACCGCCTGCTGCACAATTTCCGCGTGAACGCCGGCCTGAAACCCAAGGCACCCGTCTATGGCGGGTGGGAGTCCGATCCGACCTGGGCGGATATCAACTGTCACGGGCATACACTCGGGCATTATCTCTCGGGGTGTGCGCTCGCGTATCGGTCGACCCGCAACGCGACCTACAAGCGGCGGATCGACTATGTCGCGCGCGAACTGGCGGCCTGTCAGACGGCGGCGGACAGCGGGTTGGTCTGCGCATTCCCCGATGGGGCGGCGGTGGTGGCGGCGCATCTGCGGGGCGAGCCGATCAGCGGTGTGCCTTGGTATACTTTGCACAAGATCTACGCGGGGTTGCGCGACGGGGCCGTGCTCGCGGACAGCGCCACGGCGCGCGCGGTGCTCCTGAAATTCGCCGATTGGGCAGTGATCGCCACCCGTCCGCTGAGCGACGCGCAGTTCGAGACGATGCTGGAAACCGAGCATGGCGGCATGAGCGAGGTGTTTGCCGACCTGTTCACCATGACCGACAACGCCGAGTACCGCACGACCGCCGAGCGGTTCGCGCAAAAGGCGATCCTGGCCCCGCTCGCCAAGCGCCGCGACACGCTCGACGGGCTGCACGCGAACACCCAATTGCCCAAGATCATCGGCTACCAGCGCGTGTGGGAGATCACCGGGAAACCCGACTACCGCGTCGCGGCGGCGTTCTTCTGGCAGACCGTGGCGCTGACCCGGTCGTTCGCGACCGGCGGGCACGGCGACAACGAGCATTTCTTCCCGATGGCCGATTTCGCCGACCACGTCTTCTCGGCCAAGGGGTCGGAGACCTGCTGCCAGCACAACATGCTGAAGCTCACGCGGGCGCTGTTCCTGCACGATCCGCAGGCGGCCTATGCCGATTATTACGAACGCACGCTGTTCAACGGCATCCTCGCATCGCAGGATCCGGACAGCGGCATGGCGACCTATTTTCAGGGCGCCCGCCCCGGCTACATGAAACTGTACCACACGCCCGAACACTCGTTCTGGTGCTGCACTGGCACCGGTATGGAGAACCACGTCAAATACCGCGATTCGATCTATTTCCACGATGCCGACGCGCTTTACGTCAACCTCTTCCTGCCGTCGTCGGTGCGGTGGGCGGACAAGGACGCGGTCGTCACGCAGATCACCAATTTCCCCGAGACGCCGACGACGACGCTGCGCTGGGGTTCGAAGCGCCCGACCACCGCGACGCTGAAACTGCGCCATCCGCACTGGAGCGAGACCGCGATCGTCCTGGTCAACGGGGTCGAGACCATGAAGTCGACCACGCCTGGCAGCTATGTCGAGGTCGCGCGGACGTGGCAGGACGGCGACCGGGTCGAATTGCGGCTCGCGATGAAAGTGGCGGTGCAACGCGCGCCCGCCGCCCCCGATATCGTCGCCTTCACCTATGGCCCGCTGGTGCTGGCGGGGGCACTCGGCCGCGATGGACTCGCGCCGGGGTCGGACATCGTCGTCAGCGAGCGCAAATACGGCGAGTATAACGCCGCGCCGTTCGCCGTGCCGGCGCTGGCCGGGGATCCCGACACGCTCGCCGCGGCGGTAAAGCCGGGGCCCAAGCCGCTGGAGTTCACGACGCTGTCGGCCGAGGGGCTGCCGATCCGCCTGATCCCCTATCACCAGATCGCGCACGAGCGGTACGCGACCTACTGGAAGATCGCGCGCACCGCGGTCTGACCCGGTACGGACGCAACCATTTATCCCCTCCGGGCTTCGCTGGCGTCGGGATGAACGGACGATCTTCGCTGCGCGGGGCGCGACGTTGCTTGCGGCCTGAGGCGGACGCGGTAAGCATGGCGGTAACTTGCCGCCTGCCGGAGCTTTAGATGCGCCTGACCCTTGCTGCCGTCCTTCTCGCCACCACGTTGCCGGCATCCGCCCAGACACCTGCCTCGACGCCCACCCCGACGCCGCGCCAATATGGCGCCCTCGCCTTGTCCGCGGCAGGCGACCGGATGGCGACGATCGAGGGCAATGGGGGCCACGGCGTGGTGACGATCCGCAGCGCCGCCGACGGCCGCGTGCTGCGGACGATCGATCCTTGCCCGACATGCAGCTATGCCGGACCGACGTTCGCGCCGAACGGCGACCTCGTGTTCCTCGCACGCGATACCGCCGCCGGTACGGTGCGCCTGACCTATGCCGATGCGAAGTCCACCCGGACGGTCGCGACGATCGGCGGGATCGCGCAGACGCCGCGCGTATCGCCCGACGGCAAGCGGATCGCGCTGCTGGTGACGCTGGGCGCCGCCAAGGAGTCGGGCGCGACGCAGGCCGGGGTGCGGATGATCGGCGAGATCGGCGAGAAGAACGACGAACAGCGTCTCGCCGTGTTCGACCTGACGCGCACCAACGACGCCGTGAAGCCGCTGTCGCCGGCCGGACGCTATGTCTACGAATATGACTGGACGCCGGACGGGCGCGGCTTCGTCGCGACGACCGCGCTCGGCAATGGCGACAACAACTGGTGGGTGGCGACGCTCGATGCGATCGACGCGCGGACCGGCGCGGTGCGCGCGATCGCCAAGCCGACGGTGCAGATCAACCAGCCGCGCGTCTCGCCCGACGGGCGAACGGTCGCGTATATCGGCGGGCTGATGAGCGACTTCGGGTCGATCGGCGGCGACGTCTACACCGTCGGTTTCGGCGGCGGGACACCGCGCAACATCACCCAGGGTGCCAAGGCGACGGTGACCACGATCGACTGGACCCGAGCGGGCTTGCGCGTCGTGAGGCTAGCCGGCGACCAGGTGCAGTTCGGGACGCTGACGCCGGGTCAGCCGGTCGTGGCAGGTTTCACAAAGCCCGTGAGCACGGCAGCGGGCGACGGTCGCGCGGCGTTTTCCGCCGATGGCCGGGTCGCCGCTGCGGTGGTGCAGGATTACGAACGCGCGCCGGCGATCTATGCGGGACCGATCGCCAGCCAGGGTGTCGGCGTGAAACAGATCACGCATGACAACGACGACGCCCCTGCCCTAGCTTCGGCCCGCAGCATCAACTGGAAGAATGACGGATACGACGTCCAGGGCTGGCTACTCGCGCCGCGCGTCGCGCCGAGCGGCAAGGCGCCGATGATCACCATCGTCCACGGGGGTCCCTCGTCGGCGTCCATGCCGAACTATCTGTATCCGACATCGCTGAACGCGGCGCTGGTGAAGGCGGGCTATTACGTGTTCCTGCCCAATCCGCGCGGCAGCTACGGCCAGGGCGAGGCGTTCACCGCGGCCAACAAGCGCGATTTCGGCGGTGGCGACCTGCGCGACATCCTCGCCGGGATCGACGCGGTCGAGCGCGTCGCACCAGTCGACGACAAGCGCCTCGGCCTCGGCGGATGCAGCTATGGCGGGTTCATGGCGATGTGGGCCAACACGCAAACCGATCGCTTCAAGGGCATCGTCGCGGGCGCCGGACTGTCGAACTGGGTCAGCTATTACGGCACCAACGGCATCGACCAGTGGATGCTGCCGTTCTTCGGCAAGTCGATGTACGACGACATGAAGGCGTATGAGGACGTGTCGGCGATCTATCAGGCCAAGCGGGCGAAGACGCCGACCTTCATCTATGTCGGCGAGCGCGACATCGAAGTGCCGCCGACCCAGTCGATCGAATGGTGGCATGCGCTGAAGGACCGCAACGTGCCGGTCAGCCTGGTGATCTATCCCGATGCCGGGCACTGCGTCACGGGCACCGAACAGTCCGCCGACGTCCGCCAGCGGGCGATCGCGTGGTTCGACCGCTATGTGAAGGCCGCGCGATAAGGCGTTTTACAGACATGCGGGTAACGGACGTGCGCCGCGGCCCCCGCCGGCGCGGTCACGACACGGTGGTCGCGTGGATCGGCAGCAGCGCGGCGCCGATCGTCGCGGCGGCGCCTTCGAGAGTGGAGACCGAGATCCGTGGCGGCGTAACGACGTGATCGCCGATGTGCATCGCAGCGAAATCGATATGGTCGATCAGCGCGGTCAGGATGCGATTGGGTAGCGGGCTCGAGATCACGAACTCGCCGGGGTCGATCCAGGCGATCCCCCAGTTGACGATAACCGCGATCTGGCTGGCGGCGCGGCGTACCCAGCGATCGACGACATCCTCGTACCCGGCGATCGCGGCGTCGAAATCGACCAGCGAATGGATGTCGCACCCCGCCTCGCGCAGCGTGATCAGCAGGTCGAGCGTCGAGGGGCGTGCCTCGGTATTGGGATACAGACAGCCGATCTCCCCCGCGCTTGCCATCGCGCCGCGCAGGATGCGCCCCTCGACGATGACGCCCGCGCCGATCCCGTGGCCGAGCAGGATCACCACCGCAGTGGAACAGCGGCGCATCAGGCCGCCGATATAATATTCGGCGACCGCGGCGGCGTTGGCGTCGTTCTCGATCCAGACCGGATGGCCGATCTGCTCCTCGAACAACGCCTTCAGGTCGACGCCGCGCCAGATGGCCAGGCTGTCCACCGTCCAGCGCTTGTTTCCCTCAGGCGACATAGAAGATCCGGGTACGCCGATGCCGACGCCCAACAGTCGCCGCCCCAGCAGGCGGTGCGCGATAGCCAGCTCGTGCATCGTCGCGGTCACGCACGCGGCGAACACGCGCGGGTCGGGATCGTCGAACGGTTGCGAGCTGTGCGCGATGACGCCGCCGGCGTAATCGACCAGCGCTACCTCGATCAGGCCGCGGTGAAGCATCGCGCCGACCGCATAGCCCGCCTGCGGCGATATCCGCAGCGGCACGGCCGGGCGGCCGGGCATGACCGTGTCCGCACCCGCGCACTCCTCGATCAGGCCATGCGCCAGCAGATTGCTGGACAGGCGGGTGAGCTTCGACGCGCTCGTATCGAGGTCGATCGCCAGTTGCTTGCGTGACCGCGAGCCGGTCGATCGCAATACCTGCATGATGCGGCGTTCGTCGTCGTCCAGTCTGACCCTCATGTGTGACACCTCTGCACGCTGCCGAGACAATCCACTACGCCATTAGTTTATTTCATAGAATTAATTAAAATCGTCACATTGCGCGTCCAGCGGCTCCGTCATTACACAGGGTGGGAACGAACCGATGACGAAAACAGGCTTGCGCAACGGCTGCGCGCTGCTCGCACTCAGCATGATGGCGTACACCCCGGCGTGGGCCCAAAACGCCCCGACGCCCGCTCCGACGGCGCCCGCACCAGCGGCGACGACCTCGCCCACCCAGGATGCATCCGTCTCACAAGCGACCGACGGCGCCGCATCGCCGGACGCGGCCGCGCCCGAAACCGGCGACGACATCATCGTCACCGGCTCGGCACGCCAGCAGCGCCGCTTCGACGTATCCTACGCGGTGAACTCGCTGAGCAACGCGGACATTCAGAAGCTTGCACCGGTCAACTTCGCCGACCTGCTGGGCAAGCTGCCGGGCTTCGCGGTCGAGAACACCGGCGGCGAGGTTCAGAACATCATCCGCCTGCGCGGCCTGCCGAGCGACGGTGGCCTCGTCACCTTCCAGCAGGACGGCCTGCCGATGTTCCACGAGAATGACGGCAATTTCTTCCGCGGCGACAGCATCAACCGGTTCGACCTGATGACGCAGCGTGTCGAAGTGGTGCGCGGCGGCCCTGCCCCGGTCTATGCGAGCTATGCCGCGGCGATCGTCAACAACATCACCGTGTCCGGCACCGATACGACGCGCGGCAAGGCGCAGGTGACGCTCGGCGACACCGGCCTCTACCGGCTCGACGCGTACCAGGCCGGACCGATCGACGATTCGACCTATTATGCGATCGGCGGGTTCCTGCGGCATCACGACGGCTATCGCGACAACGGCTTCCCGAACGATCGCGGCGGCCAGATCCGCGCCAACATCAAGCACGACTTCAGCAACGGCTCGCTGCGGATCTCGGGTAATTACCTGAACGATCACAACGTGTTCTACCTGCCGATCCCGACCGCCGATCCGCGCGATCCGGGCAAGTCGCTCAACCAGTATATCGATTTCTTCAGCGGCACGATGAACTCGCCTGCGCTGCGCAACGCCAACATCCGCTTCCGCGAAGCCGACGGCACGACGCGCAACGTCGCCGCCGACCTGAGCAACGGGCGGCACACCGAATTCGGCAATGTCGGCGTGCAGTACGACGCTGATTACGATGGCTGGATCGTCGCGGCAAAGGGCGGCGTCAGCGTCGGCAAGCTGCATTTCAACGCCCTGTATTCGACCAGCAACCCGTCGGACGCCAACGCCTACGCCAATGCGACCAGCAACGGGATCGGCACCCCGACAAACCTGGATAACGCGCGCAAGGCGTTCGGCGCCGGCGTCACCCGGCTCGGCTATGCGATCGCCGGCACCAACGGCGCCGAAGTCTACGACCCCAACACCGCCTCGGGCCTGGTCGTCCCCGCGCAGTTCCGCGACGTCGTGTCTAAATTCTATTCGACGCAGGGCGATCTGAGCGTCACCCGCTCGATCGCGACCGGGTTCGGCACGCATGACCTGCGCGTCGGCGTGTATGGCAGCCTGTACGGCGAGACCAACAACGTCGCGTATCAGGATTATCTGCTCGAGGTTCGCGGCCAGCCGCGCACGCTGGACCTGATCGCCTACAACGCCGCCGGCCAGGCGGTCGGTTCGGTCACGGACAACGGCGTGCTGAAATATACATCCTCGCTCAACCGCGGCAACACCGACGCGTCGATGTACGCGTTCTACGCCAACGATACGTGGGAAGTGCTGAAGGGCCTGACGATCGATGGCGGCGTCCGCCACGAGCGCTACAGCTTCAAGGGCTATGCGTTCGAAACGACGTCGGCCAATCTCGGCGACCCGAAGACGCTCGCCGACGACGGCGTGCGCGCGTTCACCGGCAAGATCATCAATGCCAAGCTGAGCCCGGACATCACCAACTGGACCGGCGGGATCAACTACGACGTCACGAAGCATCTCGGCGCCTATGCGCGCGCGTCGCACCTCGAAACGCCGCCGTCGACGCAGGTGACGTATCAGATCAACCCGACGATCATCACGTCGAAGGCGAACCAGTATGAGGTCGGTCTGAAGGCCGCGTTCGGCCGCTCGTATCTGTACCTGATCGGCTTCTACACGCGCTACGATCCGCTCAACGCGTCGTTCGTCGCGCTCGATCCGGTCACCGGCCGCAACGACCAGTCGGTGCCGTTCGTCGGCAAGGCAGCGATCAAGGGGATCGAGATCGACGGCAACCTTGCGCTGCCGCACGGCTTTGCGGTGACCGGCGCGCTGACGGTCAGCGATCCGCAGTATAAGAGCCTCGTCAACGCCAACGGCGCGAGTGCCGGCGACGTCGAGGGCAACCAGATCGTTCGCGAACCGAAGGTCTATGGCAACATCCGCCCGTCGGTCGACTTCGACGTCGCGGGCAATGCCGTGCAGTTGTACGGTCGCTATGAATATACCGGCAAACGCTATGTCGACTTCTTCAACAACACCGCGCTGCCCGCCTATCAGACGGTTGGCGCGGGGATCACGCTGACGCGCGACACGTGGCAGATGCAGGTCGTCGGCGACAATCTGTTCAACGCGAAGGGCCTGACCGAAGGTAATACGCGCACCGACCAGTTTAGCGGTCAGGGCACCGCCGACGCGATCTATGGCCGACCGAACTTCGGTCGCAATGTCCGCCTCGTGGTCAGCAAGTCCTGGTGACAGGCTTGCGATTGATGCTTGCGGCGCTGGCGATGACGGCGGCTGCACCGGTGTGGGCGGAGACGCCTGCACCGGTGGTGGTAACGGATACGGTCGTCGACACGCTGTCGGCGCGACTGTTTCCGATGCTCGGCGCGCTGGGCCGGTCGTCGGCTGGGACGCTCGATACGCGGGCGCGACGGATTGCCGCGTGCGGCGATGCGCCCGCCTGCGTGATCGAGGCGACGATCTGGACCGATCAGGACCGGGCGATGGTCGATGCGGCGCTTACCAAGGGTGGCGCAAAGCCGAAGGCGAATGCGGATCTGTCGGGTGCGGCCGGCATCGACCGGGAACTCGAGGCGGTGAACGTCGTGCTGCGGGTCTATGGCCTCGGCTTGCCGGGACGCTATCCGAAGATCGACGGACCGATCTTCGCCACCGACACGCCGTTCTTTGCGGACAACGTGAAGGTCGCGATCGATACCGCGCGCGCCGCGTCCGATGCGCCGCCAGCGACGATCCCGGCCAGCGTTCGGTTGGCGGTGGCGCTGCTCGATGCCAACGACGCAATGGCGGCGACGCAGTTCGAACCGCTCGACCAGCGCGAGAATGCAGGCGCGCGGACGCTGGCAGCGCGGACCGACTGGAAGGCGTTTCGGTACTCGCTGCTGATCGTGCCCGGCGTCGGTCCCGAGGATGTCGGCACGATGCTCAGCCCGCGCAGCAAGCTGCACGCGCTGCTCGCCGCGCAACGCTATCGCCAGGGCCTCGCGCCGTTCATCCTGGTCTCGGGCAGCGCGGTCCATCCGCGCGGCACGCGGTTCGTCGAGGCGGTCGAGATCCGCCGGGCGCTGATCGAGCGTTATGGTATCCCCGCCGATCGTGTCATTCTTGAGCCCTATGCGCGGCACACGACCACCAATTTGCGCAATGCAACGCGGCGGATGGTGGCGCTCGGCATTCCGCTCGACCGGCCGACGCTGATCGTGACCGACGCGGAGCAGAGCAAATATATCGAGAGCCAGACCTTCACCGATCGCAACCGTGCGGAGTTGGGCTATCTGCCGGGGGCGGTCGGTCGACGGCTGTCGGTGTACGACCTGGAATTTCGCCCGTCGCGGCTATCGCTGAGGGAGGATCCGCGCGATCCTCTCGATCCATGAGTGATTTGCGTCGGCAGCCAGTGGTCAGCGCGCATGCCACCACCCCGGCGGAGGCCGGGGCCCAATTGGGCGACAGCTGTAATCGGGGATCGCCCTCCGTTACGCCGACCTTTCCAATTGGGCCCCGGCCTTCGCCGGGGTGGTTAGGGAAAGCGCGTTTGCGATACCCATTCCTTCTCACACTGCTTCTCACCCCCGCCGTAGCCACTGCGCAGGACACCCCCGCAGACCTGGTCGACCCCTTCGTCGGCACCCTCGCCGACTTCGGTCAACTCTCCCCAGCCGCCGTGGCCCCGTTCGGGATGATGCAGCTCGGCCCAGATACCAGCCCCGCCAACCACGCCGGCTACGACCATGCCGCGACCACATTGCTCGGCTTCTCGCACACGCGCGGCGTCGGGGTCGGTTGCGGTGGTGCGGGCGGCGACCTGATGATCTCGCTGCGCTATGCCAACTACAGCGGGCCCGCGCGGATCGACAAGTCGAGCGAGACGGCGCGACCCGGCGTCTACCGCGTGCGCTACGATGGCGGTATCCTCGCGGAGATGGCGGCGACGCGGGGTGCGGGCGTGTTGCGCTTTACCCTGCCCCGCGCCGGTGCGGTCGACCTGCGGATCGACCCGCGGCACAGCTATTCGAAGCGGCTCGCAGCCAGCTGGGCAAGCCTGGGCAGCGACGACCTCCGCGCCGATCTGGTCGCGGGTACGGTTTGCGACCAGGGCGCCTATCATCTCCACACCGCCAGCCGGGTTCTCGTCAACGGCCGGCCTATCCACCGGACCCTGACGAAGGGCACGAGCGACCTCGCTACGTTGCGCCTGACCGCGAAAGCCGGCGACGCGATCGAAATCCGCACTGGCCTGTCGAGCGTCGACGGCACCGGTGCGGCGTCGGTGCGCGACACCGAGGTCGGCAACACGCCCCTCGCCGCCGTCGCGAGCGGCACACGCGCCGCCTGGAACCGCATCCTCGGTCGTGTCGCGCTAAGCGGCCCGCGGGACGGTCGCGCGCTGTTCTACACCTCGCTCTACCGCGTCATGGAAACCCCGGTCTCGATCGACGATCCCGATGGACGCCACCGCGACAATACGGGCACCGTGCAGACCTCGCCCAAGGGCCGGACGCGCTACACCAACTGGTCGCTATGGGACAATTACCGCACCCAGATGCCGTTGCTGGCGTTGCTCCAGCCCGAGCGCAGCGCGGATATCGCGCAGTTGCTGGTCGCGCTCTACGCAGGCGGCAAGCCGCAATGGTCGACGCCGCGCGAACCGTTCCTGACGGTCCGCACCGAGCATGCCGGGATCGCGCTGCTCGACATGCATCGCAAGGGCATCGCGTTCGACGCGGCCGCCGCGCTGGCAGGGATGGTGGCGGACAGCGACACGCTCAAGCGCGGGACGCCGGACGAGCAGATCGAGGCCGCCTATGACGATTGGGCGACCGCGGAACTCGCGCGCGATCTCGGCCGCACCGACCTGGCGCGTACCTTCACCGCCAAGGCGCAGAGCTACCGCCCGATGTGGCGATCGGTGTTCCAGACACCCGGCGCGGACGGCGACGTGGTCAAGGCGCGCGGGCTGTACCAGGGCACCTTGTGGCAATATCGCTGGGCGCCGATCTTCGACCTGCCGTGGATGACGGCGACGGTCGGCCACGAGCGGCTGCTCGGCGAACTGCACCATTTCTTCGATGCCGGCCTGTTCAACATGACCAACGAGCCCGACATTCAGGTGCCGTGGATGTTCGCCGCGCTGGGCCAGCCGCAGGCCACCGCCGACCTCGTCCGGACGATCCTGACAAAGCCGATCGCGCATCCCTATACCAACAGCGGCAAGCTGGCGGTGCCGTTCGTCGGCCGCAGCTTCGCACTGTCGCCGCAGGGATTCGCCGACGGGATGGACGACGATGCGGGCGGGATGACCGCGTGGTACGTGTTCGCGACGCTCGGCCTGTACCCGCTGGTGCCCGGCGAGCCCTGGTACGTCGTCACGACCCCCGCATTCGCACGAAGCTCGCTCGATCTCGGTAACGGACGACGGCTGACGATCCAACGGTCGGGGCCCGAGGACGGTCGGATCATGCAGGCCAGCCTGAACGGACGGACCCTGCCGGACTTTCGTGTCCGGCATGCCGATCTGCTGCGCGGCGGTACGCTGACGATTACGACCGCTGCACCATCCGTCAGAACTGCCACGCGAAATGTCCCGCAACTGCAAGACACCGGCGCTAAGACCGCAAAGTATGGAGCAGGCCACCGCCGATAGAGTCGTCGACAGGATCGTCGATCCCCCGGTCCAGCGGTCCCGGATGATCGGCTATGCGAGCGGCAATTTCGGCAAGAACGTCCTCGCGTCGACGATGGACTTCTTCCTGCTGTTCATCCTGACCGAGCGCTGGGGCATATCGCCCGCGGCAGCCGGGCTGGTGGTGATGATGGGTCTGGTCTGGGACGGCGTCTGCGATCCGCTACTCGGGCGCTTGGTAGACCGGTCGGCGGACCGACTCGGCACCTATCGTCGCATGTTGTTCGTCGGCGCTCCCGTTGTCGGTGCGTTCTTCGCGATCTTCTTCCTGCGACCAGGCGCGCCGGAATCGGTAGGGCACGACTCTGCCGTTCTGCTGTGGGCGATCGCGATCGTGCTGCTGTTCCGGACCGCCTATTCGGTCTGCGACGTCGCGCACAACGCGCTGATGATGCAGCTGACCCGTACGCCCGGTGCCGCGACGACCGTGTCGGGCCTGCGCTACATGTTCAGCTGCTGCGGTGCGCTGACGGTCGCCTATTTCGCGCCGGCGTTCGTCGATCCGGGCGCCGATGGCGGGTCCGCGCTGATCCTCGCGACGGGTTTTGCCGCGGTCGCCTATGTCGCCACGCTGTGGCTGTCGGCCGCATCCGCGCCACGATCGGCGACGATGACGGCGCATGCGCGAAAGGGGTCGTTCGCGTGGATCGTCGGCAACCGGCCGTTCCTGATGCTGCTAGCCCTGGCCTTGGCGCAGGCGCTGACGCTGCCGTTCCTGGCCCGATCGGTTGCCTATATCGGCAAGGGCGTGATCCAGGATGCGGCCTGGACCGGCCAAGCGCTGGCGACGCTGGCGCTGGCGCAGCTCGTCACGCTGCCGGCGTGGATGGCGCTCGCTCGCCGTAGCAGCCGCCGCCGCGTCCTGTGGTGCGCGCTGGTCGCGATCGCGGTCGGTCTCGCCATATTCGCGATCGGGCCCGAGGCGATGATCGCGGGCATCGCGCTTTTCGGGGCGGGGAATGCCGGGTTGCAGATGATGATCTGGGTCCTGCTCGCCGACGCGGTCGACCACGGCGAGCGGCGCACCGGCGTTCGCCTCGAGGGATTGCCAGTCGCGCTGCTGCTGCTGACCTTGAAGGCGGGTGGCGGGCTCAGTGGTGCGCTGCTCGGTCGCGGGCTGTCGGCGATCGGCTGGACCGTCGGTCAGCCGCTGGCGCAGGACAGTCGCGCGCTCCTGCTGGCGATGGCGTGGGCGGTCCCGTTGATCGGTGCGCTAGTCGGCCTCGCCATCGTGTTCGGGGCGCGGTCCGGGGGGCTCAACCGCCCCGCAACAATCGCATGACGAGCGCTCGGATGCGGCCGCGATTTTCCTTCGCCGCGCCCAATATGCCGTGTCGTTCCGGTGGCAGGAATGCGAGTGGGTGACCGTCAGGGCGAAAGACGTAATGATCGAACCACGCGCGCCATGCCGCCCGCTCGGCCGGCGGACGATCGGCGATCGCGGTGAGCGCCAGCAGCATCGCGGTATAGGGCTGGTCCGGCCCGGCGGCGAACCCATCCCACCAGAAATTGACGAGGACGTTGATGTCGCCCGTCGCCTCGACCTGATGCCACCAGAGCTTGGGCACGTACAGCGCGTCGCCCGGCTCCAGGTCGAACGCGCGCGCGCGGTGCCTCGCCTGCTCGAAGCGGGGGAAATTCGCATCATCGGGTCCGCTGCCGACCGCCAGCGCCACCGGCTGGCCCGCGAGCGTATGGTCGATCGGCCCGACATAGAGGTCGCCGATCGCATCCGGCGGAAACAGGGTGAAGCGCCGACGCCCCGCCGCGACGCACGCGACATTGTCCATCGTGTCGTAATGGCAGGCGACGGTCGAGGCGTGGCCTATCCAGATCCGCGGACGCACCTCGGGCGGTACGAACGGCAACCGGGTCATCTGCTCGACGCCGGGAAAGAAGGTCTCCGCGGTCAGCGAGCCCATGTACATGCTGGCATGCCCCGGCTCCGACGCCGTTTCGAGGATGCGGGTCAGTGCGTCGCGAAACGGCATCGTCGAGCGGGTGAAATTGAACCCGGCCATCGTCGCGTCGTAATGATAGCGGGCACCGATGGCGGGTTCGCCGACGAACACCTCGGCCGATGCTCCCGTCTCAAGCCGCAGCAAATGGTCGGCAAGCCCCTGCACGCCGTCGCCGGCCAGCAGCGGCCAGTCTCGTGCCGCACCGCGCATCAGCACCGGCTCGCCCTGGGTCATGACCTCCGCACGAAACCGCGCGGGGTCGGCCAGCGCCTCGCTGGGCGGCGCCTGCGTCACGCGGCGCCGGCCGACAGTCGCGCATTGCGGATCCGGCCGAGCGTGCGCAGATGCCGGAGCGAGCCGGTCTGCGCATAGGCCAGTTGCAGATCGCCGAGGCGGAACAGTTCCAGCACCGCGGGGTCGGGCAAGGCGTGCAGCGCATCCAGGCTGATCGTGTACAGCCCGTCGAGTCGGAGCCGGTTGCCGTCGTCGAAATCGAGCGTGACGTCGACCGGCTCCAGCAAGCCGTGCGCCAGGAAGCGCTTGATCGCCTCGTCGGTCGCCGGGATGCCTTCCTGCAGCGTATGCAGCGCCTGTTGCACGCGTTTCAGCGCCAGCGCGGGTTCGCCGTCCATCTCGAACACCGGCTCGCCCTTGACGCCCGCAAACACCGGATGCTCGCGGTCGATCACCACCTGGCCGTCGTTGACGAAGAAGCCCTGCCGTTCGAGATCGGCGGGGCGGTAGTCCGGCAGGACGCCGTCGACGGTCAGCAGATTGTCGCCCGGCTCCAGTCCCATGACGACGCCTGCATAGAAGGCGCCGGTCTCGGGATGTTTGGTGAACAGGATCATGTAGTGCGGTGCCGCCCGCGGAAATTCGTCGGCGACGATCTGCGCGAAATGCCGGTTCGCGTCGCACGCGCGGGACACGCGCAGCGCGGCATGTTGTTCCCGGTTCAACATCTCCCACGTCGGCATCCGATACTCCTGTCTTCGGGCCGCCAGGTTCGCGGTCCCGCGACCGAATTCGCACACCCCGTCATCCTTGCAAAGGGTCTTCGCTTTCACTCCTACAAGAGCTTGCAATGATTATCGCATGGCGTATTGTGAGCGCTACCGCAGGGAGGCGAGCCGGGAATCCGACTCGTGACATTGCGCAAAGATACTGCCGGATAGCTCCTACCAATAAGGAGCAGCGCGGCGTCGATGAGGGGATGTTGAAAGTGACTCTGGATACCCGTTTGATGACCGGCGATAGCGGACGTGCGCGTCGGGCATATGCATTGGCGTGCGCAAGCAGCATGGCCGCACTGGCATGGGCTTCACCGGCGATGGCGCAGGACCAGACCAACCTCCAGAATGCGACGACCGATCGTCCAGCCGCCGTGCAGCCCGCGGTGCCGGCCACCGCCAACACGACGACCGCGGCCGAAGCCGGCCAGCCTCAGGATGCTGCGACCGCACAGGACGCCTCGCAGGGCAACACCGCCGGCGACGATATCGTCGTGGTCGGCCTGCGCGGATCGCTGCAGCGCAATCTCGACCTGAAGCGCACGTCGTCGGGCGTGGTCGACGTCATATCTGCCGAGGATATCGGCAAATTCCCGGATTCGAACGTCGCCGCATCGCTGCAGCGCCTGCCCGGCGTGTCGATCCAGCGGTCCGGCTCGCGTGGCGAACCGACCGGGATCACGGTCCGCGGCTTCGGTGGCGATTTCAACACGACGCTCTACGATGGCCGCCGCATCTCGTCTGCGACGGGCGGGCGTCAGATCGACTTCAGCACCGTCGGCGTCGACTTCATCGGCCAGCTGAGCGTGCTCAAGACACCCGACGTATCGCTGGCATCGAGCTCGATCGGCGCAACCGTCAACATCGCCTTCCCGAACGCGTTCGACCACCCCGGTTTCCGCGCCGCGACGACGGCGTCGGCCTCGATCCAGGATCGCGCCGGCAAGATCGTCCCGACCGGCGGTCTGCTGCTCAGCACGACCAGCGCCGACGACAAGTTCGGCATCTTGGCCGACGTGATCTATACTCGACGTGATACCGATACCAATCGTGTCTATGTCTCGGGTTGGCCCGGTGGCAACTTTGCGGGCTGCCAGCTTGCGGGCGGCACCGGCGCGTGCACGCCGACCAGCGACACGACGTCTGCGGCCTATGCCAACCCGGCCAACCGCCAGAACATCCCCGGCTGGTTTCCGCAGCAATATGGTGCGGAACAGCAGCGCGTGCAGGACGAGCGCATCGATGCGCGCATCTCGCTGCAATATCACCCGACCGACGACCTGATGGTGACGCTCGACAACAATTATTCGCGTCAGAAGGTGACGTCGGAGAATTATGCGTTCGGCGTCTGGTTCAACCAGGGCGACCTGCGCAACGTGACGCTCGACGAGAACGGCACCGCGACCGATTTCACGCAGACCGGAACGCCGACCGATTTCACCGCGGCGCTGAACACCGAGATCCTGAAGACCAACCAGACCGGCCTGAACGTCAAATACGACGCGACCAGCAACCTGACGCTTGAAGCCGATGGATCCTACGCCAAGAGTTGGCGTAACCCGGGCGACGTCATCGGCAGCCAGAACGGCGACATCGGGTACGGCAGCGCGCTGGGCAACAATCTGCGCTTCAAGATCGATGGCGACAGCAGCAGCGCATTCCCCTCGATCAGCAATTTCGGACCCGCGGGCAATTCCGCGGCCTGGGCCGACACCTCGCTGATCGGCTCGCACGTCGCGGTCAACCAGACCCAGCGCAATACCGACGAGCTGATCCAGTTCCGTGGCAACGCGACGTGGAAGCAGGACAACCTGACGCTCAAGGCCGGTGGCCAATATTACCAGGACACGTTCAACTTCCGCAACACCAGCACGTTCGTCAACAATTTCTGGCAGGCCTATGCCGGATACGGCGCGCCGTCGGCCGGCACCTCGGGTATCGCACCCTTGCCCGCCAACCTGTATCAGGGGTCAGTCAGCCTCAACAACTTCATCCCCAGCTTCGACGGCTCGCTGCCGCCGTCGGTGTTCGTGTTCAGCCCGGTCGCGTACCAGAACTACCTGTCCAGCCTCGGCAATCCGCAGGCGCAGAATGTACCGGGCTACAACTATGCGAACGTGCAGGGGTTCACCGGCGCGTTCGACGAAGCGGTCGATCCGGGCAGCGTGCTGCGCGTGCGCGAACGGACGTGGTCGCTGTATTTCAGTGCCAATTTCAAGACCGAGATCGGTGGCCAGCCGTTCACGTTCAACGCCGGCGTGCGTAACGAGCATACCAACCTGACGGCGGAAGGCGTCGGTCGTCTGCCAACGCTGCTGGTCACCAGCACCGCCGACCGGACGCTGCTGAGCATTCCGACCTATACCGATCCCGGCGCGATCACGAGCAAGAGCTCGTATTCGTACCTGTTGCCCAGCATCGATGCGAAGCTGGAACTCACCGACAACCTGCTCGTGCGCTTCGATGCATCGCGGACGCTGACCCGCCCGGCACTCAACCTGCTGAATCCGGTGCTCAACGTCGGCAACGGCCAGCGGATCGGGGCGCTGTCGGCCAGCGGCGGCAATCCGAACCTGAAGCCCTATCTCGCCGACAATTTCGACGTCGGGGCGGAATGGTATTACCGCCGCAACTCGTATCTGTCGGTCGGCTTCTTCCTGAAGAACGTCAGCAACTTCGTCGTTGCCGGCGTCACCCGTCAGACCATCAACGGCGTCATCGATCCGACCACCGGCCAGCCTGCATCGTTCGCGGTATCGCAGCAGATCAACGGTCCGGATGCGACCGTCCGCGGCGTCGAGCTGGCTTGGCAGCAGGTGTTCGGCGACACCGGGTTCGGCTTCCAGGCCAACGCGACGTTCGTGAACACCAACCGTCCTTACGACGACAAGGACATCACGCAGTCGGGCTTTGCGGTGACGGGCCTCGCCAATTCGGCGAACTTCGTCGGCTTCTACGACAAGTCCGGCTTCCAGTTCCGTGCGGCGGCCAACTGGCGCGACAAGTATCTGCTGCAATTCGGGCAGAACCAGAACACCGGTTCGTTCGGTGCAGAGCCGACCTTCGTCAACCAGAGCTTCCAGGTCGATCTGACGAGCAGCTATGACGTCACCAAGAATTTCAGCATTTTCGGTGAGGCGTTGAACGTCAACAACAACCAGCAGAGCACGCATGGCCGCTATAGCAACCAGCTGCTCGACGTGTTCGATTACGGTCGACGCTACACGCTGGGCGCGCGCTTCCGCTTCTGAGTTCTCCCCCCTGGCGGAGCATGACGACGTTGTGCTCCGCCATTTTTCGAATACGCTGATTCATGCACCAGATCAGAAATATCGTCATCGTCGGAGGGGGTACGGCCGGCTGGCTGACCGCAGGCGTCATCGCCGCGCGGCACAAGGGCCAGCGCGAGCACGGCTTCACGGTGACGTTGGTCGAATCCCCCAACATCCCGACGATCGGCGTCGGCGAAGGCACCTGGCCGACGCTGCGGGCCACGCTGCGCAAGATGGGCGTTTCCGAGACCGAGCTGTTCCGCCACTGCAACGCGGCGTTCAAACAGGGCGCGCGTTTCAATCGCTGGACGACCGGCGCGGTCGACGACGGCTATTACCACCCGCTGATGCTGCCGCAGCAATTCGGTACGGTGAACCTCGCGCCGCACTGGCTGTCCGAACACGGCGACGACAGCTTCTGCGACGCGGTCACGCCGCAGGGCCGGATCTGCGACGAGGGCCTTGCCCCCAAGACGATGGCGACGCCCGAGTTCGACGGGCTGGCGAACTATGCCTATCACCTCGACGCGGGCAAATTCTCGCATTTCCTGCAGCGCCATTGCTGCGATACGCTGGGTGTGCGGCATGTCCTGGCCGACGTGACCGAGGTCGTGCTCGACGATACCGGCGACATCGCACGCGTGGGCACCGCGCAGGGCGTGACGATCGAAGGCGACCTGTTCGTCGACTGTACCGGTTTTGCCGCGCGGCTGATCGGCGACGCGATGGGCGTGCCGTTCCGTAGCTGCGCCGATACGCTGTTCTGCGACACCGCGCTTGCCGTGCAACTGCCGTACGACCGCCCCGACGATCCGATCGCCAGCCACACCATCTCCACCGCGCAGTCGGCCGGCTGGATCTGGGACATCGGCCTGCCCCACCGCCGCGGTGTCGGCCATGTCTTTTCCAGCAGCCATATCGACGTCGATGCTGCCGAGCAGGAACTGCGCGCATATCTGGGGCCCGCGGGGAAAGACCTGCCGGTGCGCAAGCTGGCGATCCGCGCAGGGCACCGCGAGACGTTCTGGAAGGGCAATTGCGTTGCGGTCGGCCTCGCCGCCGGGTTCCTCGAACCGCTCGAAGCGTCTGCGATCGTGCTCGTCGAACTGTCCGCGAAGATGATCGCCGAACAGATGCCGGTCTGTCGCGAGGTGATGGACGTCGTCGCGAACCGCTTCAACGACACGGCGCACTATCGCTGGGGCCGGATCGTCGATTTCCTGAAGCTGCATTATACGCTGACGAAGCGCACCGACACCGACTTCTGGCGCGACAACGTCCGGCCCGAGACGATCCCCGACCGGTTGCGCGGGCTGATGGAGCTTTGGCAATATCAGTCGCCGTGGATCCATGACGAGTTCGACCGCGCCGAAGAGGTCTTTCCGTCGGCGAGCTATCAATATGTCCTGTACGGCATGGGCGCGCGCACCGCGGTGTTGCCCGGCACGATCGAGGCGGAGGCCGCCCTGGCGCAGCGCGCACGCCGCGAGAACCATCTCCAGACGCAACGCATGATGAGCAGCCTGCCGGGTCATCGCGACCTGATCGACCGCATCGTCAAACACGGGCTGCAGCCGATCTGACCTGCCCGTCTGAGCTGCCCTCTCGTTCGATCTGAGACCCAAGGAAGATGATCCGATGAAAACCGCCCTGCGCCTCGCGCTCTACGCCGCTATCGCCGGTGCGGCCTCTCCGGTCTGGGCCGCGCCGCGCCTCGACGGCGTGGTCGGCGATCATGCCGTGATCCAGCGCGGCCAGCCGATCGTACTGAGCGGCGACGCGGCGGCGGGCGAGACGATTCTGATCGCGCTGGCCGGGCGCACCGTCACCACCAAGGCGGGCCGCGATGGCCGGTTCGAGGCGGGCCTGCCCGCGCTGCCCGCGGGCGGTCCGTACGACCTGACGATCGCCGCCAACAGCGGCGCGGCGGTGGTGCGCGATATCCTGATCGGCGACGTCTTCCTGTGCTCGGGCCAGAGCAACATGGAACTGGCGGTCGACGACGCGCAAAACCTGATCCCCGACGCGCATCCGCCGCTCGACGATCGACTGCGGCTGTTGACGGTGGCGAAGGTTTCCGCGGCGAGCCCGGCCACGCGGTTTGCCAATCAGCCGCAGTGGGCCGCGGCGGGTCCTGCGACCGTACCGGCGTTCTCGGCGGCGTGTTTCTACATGGTGCAGGCGCTGCGCCGCACCGCCGACGTTCCGATCGGCGCGATCCATTCGAGCTGGGGCGGATCGCGGATCAGCGCCTGGATGAGCGACGCGGCATTGCGCAAGGCAGGGCTCGGCGCCGAGGCCGATCTGCTCGCCTTGTACGCGCGCGATCCCGCCGCCGCCGACCGCAAGGCGTCGACGATCTGGGAAAGCTGGTGGCGCGCCGGGTCGGGCGACGCGGCGGGGCGCGAACCGTGGCAGGCGGCGGCGGCGCTCGACTGGAAACCCGTGCCGGCGATGACCAATTTCGAGACCTGGGGCGTGCCCGAACTTGCCGATTACAACGGCATGATCTGGTATCAGCGGACGGTCGAGGTCACCGCGGCGCAGGCGCGCGGACCCGCGATCCTGTCGCTCGGCACGATCGATGATGCCGACCGGACCTGGGTCAACGGCCAGGGCGTCGGTGGCAGCAGCCTGGCCAGCAAGGCGCGCGTCTACACGCTGCCGATCGGTACGCTGAAGCCCGGCAGCAACGTCATCACCGTCAACGACGACGACGTCTACGCATTCGGCGGCATGACCGGCCCCGCCGACACGATGCGCGTGACCTTCGCCGATGGCAGCAGCGCCGCGCTCGGCAGCGGCTGGCGCTATGCGATCGCCAAGCGGCTCGACGGCGCGGCCCCGCGCGTACCGTGGGACGACATCAACGGCGACGGCACGCTGTACAACGCCATGATCGCGCCGCTGGCGTCGACCAAGCTCGCCGGCATCGCCTGGTATCAGGGCGAGTCCGACACCGGCATCCCCGGCTACGACCGCCGCCTCACCGCGCTGATCGCGGACTGGCGCACGCGGTTCGGTACGCCCGAGACGGGCTTCGGGATCGTCCAGCTCGCGAACTACGGCAAGCCGACCAGTGCGCCGAGCGACAGCGGCTGGGGCTATGTTCGCGATGCGCAGCGCCGCGTCGCCGCCGCCGATCGCCATGCCGGGATCGCGGTCACGCTCGACATTGGCGACGCGCTCGACATCCATCCCGGCGAGAAGCACGAGGTCGGGCAACGCCTCGCGAAGGTCATGCGGTCGGCGGTCTATGGCGCGCCCGGCGGGCCGTCCGGTCCGGCGATCGCCGCGGTCGACGCCGGGGCCGATGGCAGCATCGCGCTGCGCTTCGGCGACGTGACCGGTGCGCTCCACGCTCGCGGTGCGAACCAGGCGATCGGGTTCGAACTGTGCGACACCGCGCCTGCCACCTGCCGCTATGCCGCAGGCACCGTGGCGGGCACGACCGTGACGCTGCCGGGCGACGGCAGGCCGGTCATGCGGGTCCGCTATGCCTGGGCCGATGCGCCGTCGGTGAACCTGTCCGACGACGCGATGCTCCCGGTCGGCACGTTCGAGATACCCGTCGCGCCACGGCGATGACTAGCGCGGGGGCGCGTTGCGGAACTTGAACGTCGCCCGGGGTTCGAGCGCGCTCAACGTGAACGAGTCGACGTCGAGCCAGCCCCTGCCTGGGCTCGGCGCGTAGCAGAACAGCGCGAACTGCTCGCCCTGGAACGTCCCCGTCCGCCACGCGAAGGCGAGCGGGAAGTCGCCGCCGAGCCCGGTCCAGCGGCGGCCGTCGAGACTATACGCGACGCGGGCACGATCGATCGTGAAATCCATCTCGGTGCGCAACCATAGCGCGCGGCCGGCACCGATCACGCCGCGACCGCGCGTCTCGGTCCGCGCACCGTCGATCGTGTCTTCGGTCACCTCCATCGCCACCGAGGTCGTGCCACCGGCGTCGCGCTCGATCGTCAAGTTGCCGCTATATTGCCCCAGCGTCCCGAACCCGCATCGGTCGCCCCGCGCGAGATGACCGATATCGAGCTTCACCTCGGCGCGGCTGGCAGGCCCCTGCCCTTTCTGCGTCAGCGTGTTGCGCGCCGACCAGAAGCGTGGCGCGACCGTCGGTTTCAATCGCAACCAGCCTGGCCGCGCCGCCAGCGACCAGCGGCTCGGGTCCGGATTGTGGTTCCACTGCCATTGCAATCCCAGGCGCGGTGCGGCGAAATTATCGGAGGTCGCCGGCTCGGCGAACGGAAAGCCGGCGATCGGCTTTTGCGCAAGCCGCGGTACGCGACCGGGGGCGTCCGCGGTGCCCCATACCGGCCAGTCGTCGCGCCAGAAGACCGGGCTGAGGTTGGTCATCCGGCCGACCGCACCGCTATCCTCCATGACGAACCCGAACCAGCGGCCGTCGGGCAGGTCGACCAGTGCGCCCTGATGCCCGCCGGTCGTGTCGTCGATCTGGTCGCGCGTTTCCCACGGCCCGAACAGGCTGCGCGACCGCGACACCGTCAGCCCGAGCCGCGGCGGCAACGCATTGAACAGATAATAATACGCACCCCGGCGGATGATCTTCGAACCCTCCGCGCCCTTGATATAATGGATTTGCCGCGCGTCGGTGACGTGCGTCATCGTCGCGTCGAGCGTCAGCAGCGTGATCGTGCCGTCGGCGGTCGAGGCGGTGGCAATATACGCGCGCCCGTCGGGCTCGATGAACAGCCCGGGATCGAACGCCTCGCGCTCCAGTTCGTGATAGCGCCACGGCCCGCGCACGTCTTTGGCGTACCAGATCCGCGTCTTCTGCCCGACCGGCGTATTAGCGAGATAATAGGTGCCCGCGTGATAGCGTAACGACGAGGCGTAGAGTCCGTGCCGATACGCATTGCCGCCCTTCAGATCATATTCGGGCTTGCCCTCCAGCCGATCGACGAGGTGCGACGCCAGCGTCCAGTTGACCAGATCGCGGCTGTGCAGGATAGTGATCCCCGGCACGTTGGCGAACGTCGTCGTGGCGAAATAATAGTCGCCGCCGACGCGGATGATGTCGGGATCGGGATAGTCCGCGAACAGCACCGGGTTGCGGAAAGTGCCGTTGCCGAGATCCGACCGCCAGACCTGCGCCGATGCCGGAATCGTCAGCAGCGACACCACCGCGATCGTGGCAGTCAGGACTTTCGACATGGGTGCAATTCCTTGGAGAACGGACGAGCCGGGGTCGCGGTAGGCGTCCGTGCGGCGATCAGCCCAGCGCCAGTCGGGCACCGCGCAGCCTGACGCTGCGTCCCGGCACCAGCGTCACATCGACGGCGCGGTCGCCAAACCGGATGCGGCGGCGACCGGGGATGGCGGCGCAAATCACCGTTTCGATCGGTATCCCGTCCTCCCACCGCACGTCCACCACGCACGTACCCCGCGCGCGCAGACCGGTGATCGACCCGGTCGGCCAAGCGCGCGGCAGGGCCGGGAGCAGCAGGATCTCGTCGCCGCGGCTCTGCATCAACATTTCCGCGATTGCGCGCGTGCCCCCAAAATTGCCGTCGATCTGGAACGGCGGATGCGCGTCGAACAGATTGGGATAGGTGCGCGCAGGGCCGAGCAGATAGGCGAGGATGCGGTGCGCATGCTCGCCCTCGCGCAGCCGCGCCCACAGGTTCGCGCGCCACGCCGTCGCCCATCCGGTCGACTCGTCGCCGCGTATGTCGAGCGAACGGCGCGCCGCATCGGCCAGCGCGGGCGTCGCGTCTGGATCGATCTGGTCGCTGGGAAACAGGCCGTAGAGATGCGAGACGTGGCGATGGCGTTGCTCGGGCGCGGCCGCATCCCAGTCGGCCTGCCATTCCTGCAACTGACCACCGCGGCCGATCCGGTCGGGTGCCAGCCGCGCGCGCGCCGCTGCCAATTGCGCGACGAACGCGACATCGGTGCCGAGCAGCGTCGCGGCCTTGCCGGTCTGATCGAACAGGTCGCGCAGGATCTGCATGTCCATCGCCGGCCCCGCGCAGATCGACGCGCCCTGCGGATGCACGTTTTCCGGCGACAGCGATGGATTGGTGACCAGCGCGCCGGTCTTCGGATCGGTCTGCAGCGTGTCGAGGAAGAACAGCGCCGCGCCGTGCATGAGCGGGTAGACCAACCGCAGGAAGGCGAGGTCGCGATTATAGTCGTAATGGTCCCAAAGATGCGTGCACAGCCACGCGCCGCCGGTCGGCCACAGCCCCCATTGCGCCCCGTCGATCGGCGCGGTCGCGCGCCACAGATCGGTATTGTGATGACAGACCCAGCCGCGCGCGCCGTACATCGTCTTCGCGGTCCGCGCGCCGGTGACCGCCAGCTCGCGCACCATCTGCACCAGCGGCGCGACGCATTCGGGCAGGGCGGTGACCTCGGCGGGCCAGTAATTCATCTCGGTATTGATGTTGACGGTATATTTCGATTCCCAGGGCGGTTCGGGCTCCGCGTTCCAGATGCCCTGAAGGTTCGCCGGTTGGCTTCCCGGTCGCGACGATGCGATCAGCAGATACCGTCCGTAATTGAAATACAGCGTCGCGAGCGCGGGATCGGCCGCGGCGTCATCGGCCAGAATGCGCGCATCGGTCGGCCGGTCCGCGATCGCCGTCCGGCCGAGGTCCAGCATCACCCGCCGGAACAGCACCCGGTGCGCCGCGCTCGCCTCCGACCGCAGCCGGGCGATGCCGCGCCGTGCCGCGCCATCGACGGCGGCGAGCGTCGCGGTTTCTGGATCGCCGCTGACATCGTCGAACCGGCGATAGCTCGTTCCCATCGCGATCAGCAGCGTGACGGCCCGCGCGCCGGTAACGCGCAGGCGCTCGCCCGCCGACGTGATCGTGCCGCCGTCCGCTATGACGCGCACGCGTGCCGCGAACCGCAATTTCCCGGTGACGCCCGCCCGCGCGCCGTTGCGTCCGGACAGGGTCAGCATCGCGCCGGCCGGTCGTGCCGCTGCGACCACGCCCGCGCCCGGTTGCGGCGACGTCAGGCCGACCAACAGGTCGAACGGCCGATCGCCGGTCATGTGCACCGCGATCACCTCATCCCCCGGCGACGCGAAGACCTCGCGCCGGAACCGCGTGCCGCCCAGCGTGAAGCTGGTCGTCGCGATCGCGGCATCGAGGTCGAGTTCGCGGATATACGCGCTTGCCTCTCCGACTGCCCGGGGCAGATCGAGCAGCACGTCGCCGACCGGCTGATACGCCATCTGAGTCTTCGGCACGCCCATCATTCGTGCATTGGCGAGCGTCTGCGCCTCCGCGAACATCCCCGCGTCGATAAGCCGCCGTACCTCGGGCAAGGCCGCCCGCGCGGCCGGGTTGACCGGGTCGTACGGACCGCCGGACCACAGCGTGTCCTCGTTCAGTTGCAGGCGTTCGCGGGTCGTCCCGCCGAACACCATCGCGCCGAGCCGCCCGTTGCCGACCGGCAGCGCTTCGGTCCACGTCTTGGCCGGCTGCCGATACCATAATCGTGTTTCACCTAGCGCGGACATAGCGGCATCGGCAGCCGTCTCGAAGCCCAAGGTCGGGACCGCCAGCGCGAACGTCGCCCCCACGCCTTCCAGGACCGCGCGACGCGACGGCGATGCATGCGGTCCCCCGGCTGGCAGTTCGGTCATCCTTCTCCCTTCCGCCATCGTCACGAGCCAGTCTGCGGGAGGCCGGACTCTGTCCGACTCTCGCCACGCTGCCCGTTGCGTCTGCGTTTGATCGGAACGTAACTTGGTACCGGTATCTAAGCCACCCCCCATAGAGGGTGAGCGGCTAGGCCTGGGGTCCGCGCCGCATCGCTGGCCTTCGGTAATGTTAGCGCTATAGTGCTGGCAAAGCAGGCGCGATCAGCGCCGCCAGATACAGGAGAGGACCATGATGACGCGCGTCGATCGATCCACAGGCATAGTCTTGCGTGCGACCGCCCTCATGCTGGCGGGCACGGCCACCGTCGGCGCGACAACCGCCCAGGCAGGCGAAGCGCCGCGGTTCAGCCGCTTCACCTATGACGGCCGTGCGCAGGAACAGGTCAAGGTCGGCCCCGGCGAATACCGCAATCCGATCCTGTCGGGCTATTATCCGGACCCTTCGGTCACCCGCGTCGGCGACGATTTCTATCTGGTGTCGTCGTCGTTCGCGCATTTCCCCGGGCTGCCGATCTTCACCTCGAAGGACCTCGTCCACTGGACGCAGATCGGCAACGCGATCGACCGGCCCGAACAGCTCGATTTCACGGGCATGCGGACGTCGCAGGCGGTGTTCGCGCCCGACATCTCCTACCATGCCGGCATGTTCTACATCATCAACACCTGCGTCGAGTGCAAAGGCAACTTCGTCATCACCGCGACGAACCCTGCCGGTCCGTGGTCAAACCCGACCTGGCTGCCGTTCGAAGGGATCGATCCGTCGATCTATTGGGAGGACGACAAGGCCTATGTCGTCAACAACCGCGCGCCGAACGAGCCGCCGCGCTACGACGGTCACCGCGCGATCTGGATCCAGGAGTTCGACTGGCGCGCCGGCAAGATGGTCGGCGAGAGCACGCAGCTGATCAACGGCGGCGTCGACCTGACCAAGAAGCCGGTCTGGATCGAGGGACCGCACATCTTCCGCAAGGACGGCTGGTATTATCTGACCGCCGCGGAAGGCGGCACGAGCGTCAATCATTCGCAGGTCGTGCTCCGCTCGCGCAAATTGCTCGGACCGTTCGTGCCGTTCGCCGGCAACCCGATCCTGACGCAGCGCGACCTCGATCCGGCGCGGGCCAATCCGATCACGTCGGCCGGTCACGCGGAACTCGTCCAGACCGCGAAGGGCGACTGGTGGGCGACCTTCCTCGCGGTGCGGCCGTACGAGGGCGATTATTATAATATCGGTCGCGAGACGTTCCTGCTGCCGGTGACATGGCGCGACGGGTGGCCGATCATCCTGCCCAAGGGCCAGCCGATACCGTTCGTCGGCAAAGCGCCCGCTCTCCCCGAACAACCCGCCCCCAAGATCGCGACAAGCGGCGATTTCCGCTATGTCGACGAATTCGACGGCACCAAGCTCGCGATGCAGTGGATCGGCGTGCGCACTCCGAAACAACCGTTCTACCGGCTCGATCGCGGCGACCTCGTGCTGGGCAAGGGCACGCCGATCGGCGACCTGTCGGGCGTGCCCGCATTCGTCGGGCGGCGTCAGCAGCATCATGTCGCGACGATGTCGACCACCGTGCAGTTCGCGCCCAAAACGGATGGCGACCGCGCCGGTCTCGCGGCGATGCAAAGCGACCGCAATTATCTGCTATTCGGGGTCACGCGGATCGCGGGCAAGACCGTCGTCGCGCTGTATACCACGGCCGACGGGCGCGAGCGGCTGGTCGCGTCGGCCCCCGTCGCGACCGGTCCCGTCACGCTGACGATCCGCGCCAATGGCGGAACGATGGCGTTCGATTATCAGGTCGCTGGCTCCCGACGCACGCTGTCGGACAAGGTCGACGCACGCTTTCTCAGCACCAAGTCCGCGGGCGGGTTCGTCGGAACCGTCGTGGGTCCGTATGCGTGGACGCAGTGACCGCGTGATGGCGTAGGTCAGGCGCGCGGGCGCGGATGCATGCTTGACGCTGGCGCGATGCTCTCCGACTGTTCGGCGCGATGGCTTCCCTCCCCACTCCCCGCTGGTCGAGCGACCTGATGCAGGCCGCGCTGGCGCTGCACGACAATGATCTCCACGTCGCCGAACCGCTGCTAAAGGCCTATCTCAAGCGCGATCCGTTCGACGCGCGCGCGATCCGCATGCTGGCGGAACTCGCCGGGCGGATCGGGCGGTACAAGGATGCCGAGACGCTGTTGCGGCGCGCCGTCGAACTAGCCCCCGGCTTCACCGCGGCACGCGCCAACCTCGCGCTCGTGCTCTACCGCCAGAACCGCGCGCCCGAGGCACTGACCCTGCTCGATGCGGTGATCGCCGACGAGCCCGACAATCCCGGCCACGCCAATTTGAAAGCGGCGGCGCTCGGTCGGCTCGGCGGGTTCGAGGATGCGATCACGCTGTACGAAAAGGTGCTGCACGACGCGCCCGATCAACCGCGCGTGTGGCTGAGTTATGGCCATATGCTCAAGACCGTCGGGCGCCGCGACAAGGGGATCGCCGCGTATCGCCGCGCGCTGTCGCTGCAGCCGACGCTGGGCGATGCGTGGTGGAGCCTCGCCAACCTCAAGACGGTGCGGTTCGACGACCGCGATATCGCGGCGATGGAAACGGCGCTCGCGCGCGACGACCTCAGCGACGAGGACCGGTTCCACCTCGACTTCGCGCTGGGCAAGGCGTTCGAGGATCGCCGCGACGCCGCCCGCTCGTTCGCGCACTACGCGGCCGGCAACGCGCTGCGCCGCACGCGCATCGCGTACGACGCCGACGAAACGACTGCGTTCGTCGACCGCAGCATCGCGGTGCTGACCGCCGACTTGCTCGAAGCGCGACGCGACCAGGTATGCGCGGCGCGCGACCCGATCTTCGTGCTCGGCATGCCGCGCGCCGGATCGACGCTGATCGAACAGATCCTCGCCAGCCACAGCTTGGTCGAGGGGACCACCGAACTGCCCGACATGCCGGCGCTCGCCCGCGGCATCGCCGGGTATCCAGGCGGCATCGACGCGCTGTCGCCGGATGCGGTGTGCGAGATCGGCGAGGCGTATCTGCGCCGGGCCGCGATCCAGCGCCGCACCGACCGACCGTTCTTCATCGACAAGCTCCCCAACAACTGGGCGCATGTGCCGCTGATCCTGCTCGCGCTGCCCAACGCGCGGATCATCGACGCACGCCGCGATCCGCTCGACTGCTGCTTCTCGAACTTCAAACAGCATTACGCGCGGGGGCAGACGTTCAGCTATTCGCTCGACGACCTCGGCCGATACTATCGCGACTATGTCCGGCTGATGACGCATGTCGACGCGGTGTCGCCGGGCCGCGTCCACCGCGTCGATCATGAAGCGCTGATCGAGAATACCGAAGCCGAGGTCCGCGCGCTGCTTACGGCCTGCGGGCTCGACTACGAACCCGGCTGCCTCGCCTTTCATGCGACCGAGCGGGCGGTCCGCACCGCAAGTTCGGAGCAGGTCCGCCGTCCGATCAACCGCGACGGTGTCGACGCTTGGCGGCCGTACGAGGCGTGGCTGTCACCCCTGAAATCCGCGCTCGGCGACTGTGTCGGCGCATGATTAGTGATAAATACGTCACGGGCACGTAATAAAGCTGCAAAAATACTCGCCGCACGTTTGACCTTTGCTGCACCGCACCACAGTCTGCCGGCACTATTCGCTTGGGGGCTCGCGCATGCATATATTCGATCGTCGGTTGTTGATCGGCTCGCTTCTGGCCTCGTCGGCGATGGTCTGTCCCGCCTATGCCCAGATCGATCCCGCCACGACCCCGGCGCCGGTTGCCGCGCCTGCCGATCAGACGGCTGGCGAATATGACGGCGACATCGTCGTCACCGCGCAGAAGCGCGACCAGAGCATCCAGAGCGTGCCGATCAGCATCCAGGCGATCGGCACCAAGCGGCTCGACGATCTCAACATCTCGAACTTCAACCAATATACGCAGTTGCTGCCGTCGGTGTCGTTCCAGACCACGCAGCCCGGCTCGACCGTAGTCTACATGCGCGGCGTCGCATCGGGCGGCGATGGCAATCATTCGGGCCCCCTGCCCTCGGTCGGCACCTATCTCGACGAGCAGCCGGTGACGACGATCGGCGGCACGCTCGACGTCCACATCTACGACATCGCCCGGATCGAGAGCCTCGCCGGGCCCCAGGGCACGCTCTACGGCGCGTCGTCCGAAGCCGGCACGATCCGCATCATCACCAACAAGCCCGACCTGAGCGGTTTCTACGGCCGCGTCGACGGCGAGGTGAACAGCGTCAAGTCGGGCGGCATCGGCAGCAAGCTCGAGGGCATGCTCAACATGCCGCTGTCCGGGTCGGCGGCGCTGCGCGTGGTCGGCTTCTATCAGCGCGATGCGGGCTATATCGACAACGTCGCCGGGTGCCGCAGCTATCTGCCCGAACCGACCGCGACCTCGTGCACCTCGGCCAATGGCGGTGTCGTCGTCGATAATGCCGCGTTCGTGAAGAAGAATTACAACGACACCGAGACCTATGGCGGCCGGGCCGCGCTGAAGGTCGATCTCGACAGCAACTGGACCGTGACGCCGACCGTGCTGTACCAGGAACAGCGCAACCACGGCACCTATGGCTACGACCCGAAGGTCGGCGATCTCCAGGTCCAGCATTTCTTCCCCGAATTCCGCCGCGATCGCTTCATCCAGGGCGCGCTGACGATCGAGGGCAAGGTCGGCAATTGGGACGTGACCTATGCCGGCGCGTATCTCGACCGGAAGACCTACACGTCGAGCGACTATACCGATTACGCCGAGGCGTATGACTCGGCCTATTCCTCGGTCGGGGGGCTCGCCGGCTATTTCTATTACCAGGACAATGCCGGCCGGACGATCGACCCGCGGCAGAAGATCATCGGCACCGATCATTTCAAGAAGACCAGCCAGGAACTGCGCGTCGCGTCGCCCGTCGAGGACCGGTTCCGGATCGTCGCCGGCGCGTTCTACCAGCGCCAGACGAACGCGATCTTCCAGGATTACCAGATCGCCAATCTCGGGACCGCGGTGTCGGTCAACGGCTCGCCCGGCACCTTGTGGCTGACCCAGCAGAAGCGCGTCGACACCGATTATGCGGTGTTCGGCGAAGCGAGCTACGACATCCTGCCGACCCTCACCGCAACCGCGGGAGGCCGCGCGTACATCTACGACAATTCGCTGATCGGCTTCTACGGCTTCGGCCGCAACCCGGCGATCGATCCGGCCGACGGCCGACCTTACACCGCCACGCCGTTCAACGCCGCAGGCAGCGGCCAGACCGGCGTTGCGGGGTGCTATCTCGCCAACGGCCAGACCTTGCGCGAGGCGTATCAAAGCGGCGGCGACACCTCGACCCTGCTCCCCGCGGCAGTATCGGGTTCGCCGTGTACCAATCTGGCGACCTACACCACCACCGGACTGGTCCCGAAGAAGACGCAGGGACAAGGGGCGACGTATCGCTTCAACCTGACCTTCAAGCCGACCGACAAAGTTATGGGCTATGCAACGTTCTCGCGCGGCTTCCGGCCGGGCGGGATCAACCGCCGCGGCGACGTCCAGCCCTATGATGCGGATTTCCTGACCAACTACGAGCTCGGCCTGAAGACGACGCTGTTCGACCGGCTACGGTTTAACGCCGCAATCTATCAGCAGGCCTGGGACAAGTTCCAGTTCTCGTTCCTTGGCGAGAACAGCTTCACGATCATCCAGAACGGACCGAACGCGCGCATCCGTGGCGCGGAAGCCGATGCGAACTTCTCGACCGGCGGCCTGTCGCTGACCGCCGCGGCCTCCTACACCGATGCCAAGACCCGCAACGATCTGTGCGCGAAGCCGGTCTGTGCCGTCGGGGAAACGCCGCTCGCCGACAAAGGCACGCGCCTGCCGATCACGCCGCGCTTCAAGGCCAGTGGAACGGCGCGCTACAGCATACCGATCGGCGCGGCGAAGGCGTATATCCAAGGACTGGTCGCGCATCAGAGTTCGGCGTCCGCGGACATCCGCACGTATCAGGCGGGCACGCTCGGGCGGCTCAAAGCCTACACCACCGGCAACGCCTCGATCGGCGCGGAAGTGTCCAACTTCACCTTCGAGGTATTCGTCCAGAACCTGTGGGACGAACGCGCGGAGCTGTCGCGCTACCAGCAATGCGGGACCTGTTCGCAGCGGACCTACATCGTCACCAGTACGCCGCGGACCATCGGCCTTCGGGCCGGCGCGAAATTCTGATGCATATTCGAGGATATACGAGAATGACATTGAAGCTGCTTCTGACGTGCGCGGCCGTGACGGTCGCCCTCCCCGCCGCGGCGCAGACGGGGACTTCGACCGCCGCCGCCAACGGCCTCGAAATCGCCAAGAAGATGATCGCGTTTCGCAGCGTCCGTGGTCCGGGCAACCAGACGCCACAGCTCGCCGCCTACCTCAAGACCGTACTAGTCGGCGGCGGCTTCGCGGCGAGCGACGTGACGATCACGCCGGTCGACGACACCGCCTATCTGATCGCGACTTGGAAGGGCAGCGACGCGGCGCTGAAGCCGATCGTCATCTCCGGCCATATCGACGTGGTCGAGGCCAAGCCCGCCGACTGGCAGCGCGATCCGTTCACGCCGGTGGTCGAGAACGGCTATCTCTACGGCCGCGGCGCGACCGACATGAAGCTCGATGCCGCACTCGCGATCGCCACGCTGATCGACATGAAGAAGGCCGGGTACAAACCCAAGCGCGGTATCGTGCTCGCGCTGTCGGGCGACGAGGAAACCGTCATGAAGACATCGTCGTTGATCGCCGACACACTCAAGACCGCCGAGATGGCGCTCAACATCGACGGTGGCGGCGGGCTGTACGCGGAAAACGGCAAGGCCGAATATTTCACGGTCGGCGCGGCCGAGAAAACCTATGCGGACTTCCAGTTGGAGACCACGAGCGCGGGCGGCCACTCGTCCGCACCGCGGAAAGTGAACGCGATCAACCAGCTCGCCGCGGCATTGGTCAGGATCGGGGACTATCGCTTCACGCCGCAATTGTCGCCGATCACCAAGGGCTATTTCGAGGGCGTAGCACCGCGCCAGACGCCCGAGATCGGTGCGGCGATGCGCGCGTTCGCTGCCAACCCGAGAGACCAGAAGGCGATTGAGACGCTCGCCGCCAACCCCGGCTATGTCGGCCAGATCGGCACGACCTGCGTCACGTCGATGATCAACGGCGGGCATGCGCTCAACGCCTTGCCGCAGCGCGCGACCGCAAACATCAACTGCCGCATCTTTCCCGGCGTGAAACCCGCGACCGTGATGGCCGAGCTCGCCAGGGTCGCCGCCGATCCGGGGGTGAAGTTCAGCGACGTCACCGAAGGGTCGAACCCGACCGACGCCTCCCCCTTGCGCGCCGACCTGATGGGCGCGGTGAAGACAGCGCTTGGCAAGATCCGCCCCGACGTCCCGATCTTCCCGAGCATGTCGGCGGGCGCGAGCGATTCGATGTGGTACCGCTCGGTCGGCGTGCCGAGTTACGGCGTCAGCCCGACCTTCATCAAGCAGTCCGACGACTTCAGCCACGGCCTGAACGAGCGCACCCCGATCGACAACATTCCGCTGGCGATCACCTATTACCGCTCGCTGCTCACCGACCTGACGAAATAAGCGCGCGACTTACGAGTTCGCGCGCGCCCACTCGCCCGCTTCGGCGACCTGCGCGGCATCGGGCGTTACGCCGGTGTAGAGCACGAACTGGTGCAGCGCCTGCAGAGTCGCGACCTCGGTTCCGGTGATGCAGCGCTTGCCCGCGTCCGCGGCGGCGCGCAGGAACGGCGTCTCGGGCGGATATTGCACCACGTCGAACGCGATGTCGCACGCCGCGATCATTTCGGGCGGGAACGCCATCGCGTTCGCATCCGCCCCGGTCATGCCGATCGGCGTCACGTTGATGAGGAGCGCCGCCGCCCCGCTCGCTTCGGATGCCCAACGATACCCGTACAGATCGGCGAGCGCCCGACACGCCGCCGCATTGCGCGCGACGATGGTGCCGTCCCGGAAACCGCTGTCGCTGAGTGCGGCGGCGACCGCCTTCGCCATCCCGCCCGAGCCTCGCAGCACGAACGAGAGCGATCGATCGAGATCCGCGACCAGATCCACGACCGCGCCGTAATCCGTGTTGTGCCCGGTCAGCACGCCGTCGTCGTTGACGATCGTATTCACGCTGTCGATCGCACTGGCCGATGGCGCAAGACCGTCGAGCAGCGCGATCACCGCCTCCTTGAACGGCATCGAGATCGCACAGCCACGGATATCCAGCGCCCGGATACCGCCGATCGCCGCGGACAGGTCGGTGGTCGAGAACGACTTGTAGACATAGTCGAGCCCGGTCAGCTCGTAGAGCCGGTTGTGGAACCGGGTACCGAAATTGCCGGGTCGTGCCGACAACGACATGCAGAGACGCGTGTCGCGTCCGATCGGCGGTTTCATGCTGCGTTCCTTCGTCGGTCCGGCCGCCGCTGCGTACGGCGTGCGCCTCTATATCGCGTCAAACCGGCCTAGCCACCCTGCTCGACCTGCTCCTCCAAGCTGAGCTTTAGCGCGCAGATCAAAAAACGATATTGGTATTCCTACTCAATCGATGGAGTTTCCCGTCATTGCTTTGGGGGAGAGTTCCGGTGCTGACTGCTTTGCTGTTTACGTTACAAAGTGCCGAGCAGGTGCCGCCGCCCGCGCCGATACCGCGGACGCAGACACCACCGATACAGACTGCCGCCGAGCGAGAGCGCGCCGGTCCGGCAGCGGGCGATGCGGGTGGCGAGATCCTCGTGACGGCACGGCGTCGCGCGGAAACCGTCCAGAGCGTGCCGATCGCGATGTCGGTCATCGGCGGCACCGCGATCGCCGATACCGGCGCGTACAACGTCAGCCGCATCACGCAGTTGGCACCAACGCTGCAATTCTATTCGACCAACCCGCGCAATTCGGCCGCCAACATCCGCGGGCTCGGTGCGCCGTTCGGCCTGACCAACGACGGCATCGAACAGGGCGTCGGCATCTATGTCGACCAAGTCTATTACAGCCGGATCGCCTCGGCGACGTTCGACTTCACCGATACCGAGCGGATCGAGATCCTGCGCGGACCGCAGGGCACGCTGTACGGCAAGAACACGACCGCGGGCGCGATCAACGTAACCACGCGCGCGCCGAGCTTCACACCGGAGGCGCGCGTCGAACTGAGCGGCGGCAATTACGATTTCTTCCAGGGCAAGGCGTCGGTGTCGGGTCCGCTGGTCGACGACAAGCTCGCGATCCGGCTGTCGACGTCGATCACGACGCGGCGCGGCACGATCTACAATTCGCGCACCGACACGTATCTCAACAGCCAGGACAATCTCGGGTTTCGCGGCCAGTTGCTGTGGCGTGCGGCCTCCAATCTCGATCTGACGCTGTACGGCGATTACGGCCGGCAGAACCCCAATTGCTGCGTCCAATATTATGCGCGGGTCGGCACGACGCAGCGACCGCTCAACCGGCAATATGCGGCACTCGCCGCGGCGCAGGGCTATGTCGTGCCCTCGACGAACGCGTTCGACCGGGTGACCGACGTCGATACGCCGTTGCGCGCGATGCAGGAACTGGGCGGCGCATCGCTGCTCGCGAATTGGGATATCGGCCCCGCGACGGTGACGTCGGTCACCGCGTGGCGGTTCTGGCATTGGGACCCGTCGAACGATCGCGACTTCATCGGCCTTCCGATCACCCCGGTCTCGGCAAACCCGTCGCAGCAGAGCCAGTTCAGCCAGGAACTGCGGGTCGGATCGAACGGCACGCACGCGGTCGACTACACGGTCGGCGTGTTCTATTTCCACCAGACGATCGATACGCAGGGTCTTCAGGTCCAGGGGCCCGCGGCGAGCCGGTTCCTGCTCAATCCCGGCAACGGCGTCGCGCCCGGCGCCACCGGATGCGCCACCGCGACCACCGCGGCCTGCAACCCGTCGGCGCTGAACGGGCTGACCAGCCGCAACACGATCGGCTTTACCAACACCAGCGCCGCGCTGTTCGGCAAGCTCACCTGGCAGGCCACGAACAAGCTCCAGATCGCGCCCGGCCTGCGGTTGAACTACGACAAGAAGGACGGCGATTACGTCTCCGTCGTCACCACCGGCAATGGCGGCACCACGCTGACAGCCGATCAGCGCGGCGTGCTCGCACCGCAAAGCTACAAGCCGAAATTCGACAACTGGAACCTGTCAGGCGACATCACCGCGTCGTACACCGTGACCCCCGACGTCCACGCCTATGCGACCTATGCGCGCAGCTACAAATCGGGCGGCATCAACCTGTCGGGTCTGCCGCTCGACGCCAGCAACAATCCGATCCTCGCATCTGCGACTGTGAAGCCGGAAAAGGTCAATCACTACGAACTCGGGCTGAAGACGCAGTTCGCCGATCGGCGCGTGACGCTGAACATCGCCGCGTTCTGGACAGAGATTTCGGATTATCAGGCGACCGTCACGAACAACCAATATTCGGTGTTGCGCGGCTATCTCGCGAATGCCGGCAAGGTCCGCACGCGCGGCCTCGAATTCGACTCCGCGTTCCGGCCGTCCGAGCGGCTGAACCTGTACGTCAACGGCGCCTATACCGACGCGAAATACGTCAAGTTCGTCGATGCGCCCTGCCCGCCCGAACTGACCGGGGGCACGGCGGCGGACGCGACCCACCCAGCGAGCCCCGCTGGCCAGGCCGGCACTGTTACGGCGCCGTCGTACAGCCCGGCGAGTTGCGACATCTCGGGCCAGCGTCTGCCCGGCGTGTCGAAGTTCGCGTTCTCCTACGGGGCGGAATATGATCTGCCGGCACGGATCGCGGGCAAGGATGGCCAACTCTATGTCGGCTATGACGGCAGCTACCGCTCGCATTTCTCGTCGAACCCGTCGGAGTCGATCTATACCGAGATCAACGGCTATTCGCGGAGCAATTTCCGCGTCGGGTTCCGCGAGCATGATGGCATCAACGCGTTCGTCTGGCTGCGCAATGCGTTCGACGAGCGCTATTACGATGTGCTCGCAACGCAGTCCGGCAGCACGGGTCTGATCGTCGGCCAGCCGGGCGATCCGCGCACCTATGGCGCGACCATTTCGACGCGATTCTAACGAGAAACGGCGGCCTGTATCGCAACAGGCCGCCGTCTTCATTTAACCGGGGTTTGCTTAGTAGGTCGTCGATGTCGTCGACGGCCGATACCTGTTCCGCTCAGCAGCGACTTCGTCACGCGTATAAGCGGGGGCGGCTTCGTCGAAGCTGTTCCAGCCGTCCTGACGATACGCCGCGCCGCGCGTCGTCGCGTCGACCGAGCGGTTGCGATCGAGCACAGCCTCGGCCTCGGCGACGAGATCGTCCTCCACGCGCGCGCTGAGCAGGGCACCGCCACGGCGGACGCCTTCCGAATAGACGTGCGCGTCTTCCTCGGTGTGCCCTGCGTCCTTTAGCGCGCCGACGATAGTGCCGGTCGCGGCACCGCCGGCCGCACCGATCCCGGCGCCGACCACGGTGGACGCGAGCCAACCGGCCGCGACGATCGGGCCCAGGCCGGGGATCGCCAACAGGCCGAGACCGGTGAGCAGGCCGCCTACGCCGCCGACCGCCGCGCCGGTCGAGACGCCGCGGCCGACATCGCCGTGATCGTTGACGTCGCCGAAAGTGGTTTCGCCATGCGCGCCGTCGGCGTTGCTGGCGACGATGCTCACATGGCTATGCGGTACGCCCAGTCGCTCGAGATCGTGGAGCGCAGCGGTCGCGTCGGCATAGTCGTCGAACAGGCGTGTGAGTGTCTTGGTCATCGTTTCTCTCCTAAGGATTGGGATCAGCGCGCGGTCACATTGCCCTTGTAGTCGAGCCCGACATGGACCTTCTTGCCTGCCCGCGTGGCCATCCCGCGCCAGACGCCGTCTTTGTCCTTGGTCAGCGCCGACACCGACCGATAGCCGGCCTTGGTCAACCGACCGCGCGCCTGGTCTTCCGAGAAGGAATTGGCGCCACTGGCGGGAGCCGCGACGTGGGCTGCGTCGTTGTTCTTGATCGCGGGGTTGTGTGCGCCGGTATGGGCCGCGGTCTGTGCGATGGCGCTCGACGCCAGCAGCATTGCGCCACAGGCCATAAATGCTCGAACAGTCATCATACTCTCCTTTGTTTCTTGTTCTTCGATAATCCGCCGTCGGGGCGGCAGTTCCACGCTGGAACGACCGCCCCGTTTGCTCAGCGTGCCGTGCCGCGACGAAACAGGTTGATGATCGCGAGCAGGACGACCGCGCCGACCAGCGAGATCAGGATCGACTGGATGTTCAGTGCGCCGTCCATGATCGACGCGCCACCGATCAGCGGCGTGATCAGGAACCCGGCGAGCAACGCGCCGACGATGCCGACGACGATGTTGAGGAAGATCCCCTGCTGCGCATCGGTCCGCATGATCATGCTGGCGACCCAACCGATGAGTCCGCCGACGACGAGAAGGATGATGAGGTTCATGATGAGGCTCCCTGAGTAATTGTGGTACGGGATGCTCAACTGTCGGACTCGTGATTCCGTTCAGTTCGCGCATTTGGCCGATTGGTGCAGGAATACTGGGATCGTTGGTATTTTCGTGACCCGGTCGCGGAACCGGAATGCCCCCGTCGGCGCTGGGTACCGCATGGACAAGACCCCGCATCCACCGCTCCACGCACCCACGTTGCATCATCTCGAACAGCTCATGACCGGGCTTCTCGAAGGCGTGATCCTGATGGACCCGACCGGCGTCATCGTTAGCGCCAACCCCGCCGCATTGAAGATGCACGGGATCGCCTCGGTGAAGGACCTTGGCGAAACCGCCGACGATTACGCCGCACGATTCGACCTGCGCTACCGGAACCACCGGAAGATCCCGCGACGCGAATATCCGTTGATGCGGCTGCTAGCGGGCGAGAGCTTTCCCGACCTGATCGTCGAGGTCGCGCCGGCCGGCGCCGACGAACCGCGCTGGGTGCATCAGGTTCGCGACATCGTCATGGACGAGGATGGCGGTGAGCCCGATTGCCTGGGGCTCGTCATCAACGACGTGTCCGAACGGTTCGATGCCGAGGACCGGTTCGAGGCGATGTTCCATGCCAATCCCGCTCCGGCGCTGATCATGCGGGTCGCCGATCAGCGCTATGTTCTGGTCAATCAGGGCTTTCTCGATCTGTCGGGATATGACCGCGATCAGATCGTCGGCAAGACCCTGTTCGAGTTCGATTTTCTGGCCGAGGTCGAGCGCAAACCGTTCGTCAAGGAATGCGTGGCCGCGGGCAAGCCGGTGCCGCAGCTCGAGGCCGAGTTGCCACTGGCGAACGGCGACGAGACGCTCGTGATCCTGGCCGGCCAACCGATCGAGGTGGCGAACGAGGACTGCCTGTTGTTCACCTTCGCCGATCTCGAACCGAGACGTCGCGCCCAGCGTGCGTTGCAGGCGAGCGAACGCCACTTCGCCTCCGTATTCGAAATGGCACCGATCGCGATGGTGGTGACGCAAGGCGACGACAACCGCATCGCGCAGGTCAACACCGCGTTCAAGGGCCTGACCGGCTACACCGAACAGGCGGTGCTGGGCGAAGTCGCGGACGACCTGCAGCTTTGGAACGACGCGGCGCAGCGTCAGGGGCTCGAGACCGAGATCCGCGATCGCGGCGGATTCCGGGGGCACGACGTCCGCCTGCGGCACAAGAACGGCGAAGTGCTCGATTGCCTGGTGTCCGCCGAGCGGATCAGCGTCGACGGCGCGCCGTGCGTGCTATGGTTGTATCAGGACATCTCGGCACGGCGACGCGGCGAACTCGATCTGGTCGAGGCGATCGATGCGGTGATGAAGGACGCCAACTGGCTCAGCCGCTCGATCATGGACAAGCTGGCGACGCTGCGCAATCCGCGCCCCCTGCCCGGCACCAGCATGCCGTCCACCGATCTCAGCAAGCGCGAACGTGAGGTCCTCGAACTGATCTGCCAGGATCTGGACGACGCGGCGATCGCCGAGCGCCTGGGCCTGTCGCGCAACACGGTCCGCAACCATGTCGCGCGGCTCTATGCCAAGATCGGCGTCAACCGGCGCAGCGCCGCGGTCGTGTGGGCGCACGAGCGCGGCGTCGGCGCCTGATCGCCGCGATCAGAACGAAACGCCGATGCCCGTCCTCAGACGCGTATCCGCAGGTAGCGGAGACCCCGCGGCGCCCGCTGCATGCGTCAGGTTCTCGCCGGCAACCCAGGCGGAGACGGTCCGCGACAGACGCACACCGATCTTTGCGTCGAGGGCGAGTGCGGCCGATATGTCGAACAGGTTGAGGAAGGTATCGGGCCGCGTGCCGAGCTGCCGCGTCGCAGATGTATAGCGGCCGATGACCGAACCGGACCAGCGATCGCTGCTATAGTCGATAACGACGTTGGCCTTGTGCCGGGCGGTCGCTTCGCGCGGCACGAACGAATATGCGATCGCCGGGACCATGCCCGCCAACGCCTCGTCGGTCTGCGTGAACGAATAATTCGCGCGCCATGTCACATGGTCCCGGATGGCGCCCCTCGCCGACACCTCGACGCCGTAGGTGCGGAAATTTCCGATATTGGCGACGCGCGCGACGAGGAACGGATCGGTGGCGTCACGCAACTCCAGCACGGGACTGTCACCGGGATAGGCGATCGCGTGGTTCGTGCGGGTGAAGAACGCCGTCGTCTTGAGTTCCAGGGCATCGGAGATCCGGTAATCATAGGCGAGCTCGGCGCTCCACACCTGGACGGGTTTGATCCCAGGGTCACCCGCGACGACGACCGGCAGCGGCACGCCGACGAACGTGACCGGGATATTCATCCCGAATACGACCAGCGACGGGGCCTGCACGGCGCGCCCACCGTTCAGACGGACGGTCTGCCGGGCGCCGAGCCGATAGACGATCGCACCGTTGAAGCTGACCGTCGTGAATTTGCGGTCGAAGTCGCTTGCGCTGTTGGCGTTGAGCGCGGAGATCGTTCCGGATTGGCCCAACGAGAGCGTGTCGATACGGCCCGCCACGGTCATCGACAGCGGGTCGGCCAGCCGCAGATCCAGCATCGCATTGGCCGAGACGACCGAATAATCGGTGATCCGTGAAAAGGTCACGCCACTGTCGAGCCGGTTTTTACGGTATTCGACGCCGATCCGTGCGGTGTCGGCGCTACCCAACCTCACCAGCGCAGACGTCTGCGCGACGAAGGTCCGTGCCGACAGGTCGAACGTCTGCAACGCGGCGATCGGCGGTCGTCCGGGATCGTTCGAGCCGATCCCGTACCGCGCGTCGAGCCAGTTATTATACACCTGCGCGGTGATGCTGCCCCATTGGGTATCGCGGTCGACGTGAAGGCCGATATTGCCGGTCTTGTATAGCTGTTCGCTGGAGATCTGCGTGACGAGCAGTTCGAGCTGGCGATTGCGGGCATAGCCGCCGGTCAGGCTCAGCTGGGTCTGCGCGTCGAGGTCGGCATCGACCGTCGCCGACACGTCGTCGCGGATCACGTCGTCGGTGCGCGCGGGCTGGATCTGGTCGGCCGGCACCTTGCGTTCGTTCTCGCGCATGTGTCCGCCGGACACCCTGATGCCCACCGAGCCGGTGACCGGCATGCTCAGGGCACCGGCGATCCGCCCATAGCCGTGATTGCCCGTCTCCACGGTGGCGAAGATCTTGCGGTTTGCCCGCGAATCGACCGTGATGATGTTGACGACGCCGCTCGCCGCATTGAACCCGAACAGGGCGCCGACCGGCCCGCGAACCAGTTCGATCTGCTGGATTTCCTCCAGCTGGATGCCGAGCAGGTTCCAGTCGGTCATGCCGTAGTGATCGAGATAGACCTGACGTCCGTTGACCAGCACGAGCAGTCGCGGATTGTAGGTCTGCACCCCGCCCCGCACCGCCACATCGCTCTGCCCCGCGGTCCAATGGTTCACGTCGATCCCGGCATAGGTATTGAGCAGGCCGGGAACGTCCTTGGCCGGCGATCGGAGGATCTGGTCGTGGGTGATGATGATCGTCGATGCGGGGGTTTCGGACTGCCGCTGCGGCTTGCCCGTGACGCTTTTCGTGACAAGCTCGCCCATCGCCTGGCTCAGCATGTCGTAATCCATGCGCTGCGCCTGCACGGGCACCGCGACGAACGGTAACGTTGTAAGGGCGACGACGTATGGCGGGGTGCGAGGCCGCATGCTCAAACCTCCTTGATCAGCATCAGGAACGCCGAACCGAAGCGGATACCGCTCCGCCGCGCGGCTGCCCTGTTGACGATGATCTGCGTCCGGTTTGCGCTGCTGATACCGACGATGCAGCGCCCACCGATGACACAGGCGGAGTCCGCGGTGATCGTCAGCACCGATTGGGCGCTGGCCGCCGCCGCGACCTCGTCCTGATACGCACGCAGCCCGGTCGTCACGAAAGCCGCCTTGAAGCCGCTCAACTGGCCGAGGTTCGACACCGGCACCCGGCGCATGCGCAGCGTCGCCCGGCCGATCGTGATCCCGCTCGACAATGCGCGTTCCATATCCGCGGCTTCGGCTTCCGATGCGGCGTTGCCGGGCTCGTACACGATGGCCACCGGGACGACACCGACAGGCGCCGGCTGGACGAAGGTTATGACGCGGGCCGCTACCGGCACGTTCAGCACGGCCGAGGGTGCAGGTTGCGTCGCCAACACCGCCGCGAGAGCGAGGACGGGACCCGCGAGATACCTCAAATGCTTCACGATGATCCCAATGGTGCGTCACGAAAGACGATATGGAAGACGGTATGGATGACGGAATTGGGGACGGGCGCGCGAACCGGTTGCCGCCGCCCCGTGGACGACGCACGATAGAGGGGCTGGCGCACTACGCCGCTTCCCGCACGCTGCGGGTGATGACCATGAGCGCCTGTGCCAACGAGGTCGGCTTGCCGAAGAAATACCCCTGGCCCTGGGTGCATCCGCGCTGCGCGAGAAGACGGGCGGTACGGTCATCTTCGATACCCTCGGCCGTGACCTCCATGCCGAAATTGATCGCCAGTGCGATGATCGCGTCGATCAGTTTTTCGCTCTCGACGCTTTCGTGCATCGACGCGACGAAGCTCTGATCGATCTTGATCTTGTCGAATTTCAGGCGGCGCAAATGGGACAGGCTCGAATAGCCGGTGCCGAAATCGTCGAGCGCAATCGAGATCCCGCTAGTACGAAACGCGTTCAGCACGCGTTCGGCGGCGGCGATATCGTCCATCACCGCGTCTTCGGTAATCTCGATCTCCACCCGCGACGGGGCCACGCCCGCATCGCGGATGATCTCGATCAGTGCCTCGGCGAGGTTCGGCTCTTCGAGCTGCATCGGCGATATATTAACCGCGATCCGAAGGTGCGCCGGCATGCGATGCAGGTCGGCGCACGCCTGCCGCAGGATCGATTTGGTCATCTCCGTGATCTGCCCGGTGGTCTCGGCGACCCGAATGAATTTGTCGGGCGCCAGCATGCCCAGACGCGGATGATACCACCGCGCAAGAACCTCGAAGCCATAGAGCTCGCCGTCGGCGAAGCGCATGATCGGCTGGTAGAACGGGCGTATCTCGCCACGCGGGATGCCGTCGCGCAGGTCCTGCTCCATCCGACGCCGTTCGGTACGGTCGAGTTCCATCGCCGGGGCGAACAGGCAGACCCGCTGCTGGCGGTTGCGCTTGGCTTCGTACATGGCGATGTCGGCGGCATGAAGCAGATCGTCGGGTTCCGAACCGTCTTCCGGGAACCGCGACACGCCGATGCTTGCGCCGACCTTGATCATGTTGCCGCGCCACGCCAGTGGCTCGTGCAGCGCAAGGCTCGCTTGTTTCGCCAGCGCCATCACGTCGTCGCTGTCCTGGTCCTGCGGCAGAAGGATGGCGAACTCGTCGCCCCCCAGGCGCGCGATGGTGCTGTCCGGGCCGAAGACGATCCGCAGCCGGTGCGCGACCGCCTTCAGCACCGTGTCGCCCGCGGCATGGCCGTGCGTGTCGTTGGCATCCTTGAAACTGTCGAGATCGGTCAGGATCACCGACAAGCGGCGACTGGACGCGTGCGCAGCACCGATCGCGCTTTCGATATCGCCGACGAACACGCGGCGATTGACCAGTCCGGTCAACGCATCGGTCCGCGCCAGCAGCAGCGCTTCCTGTTCGGCCGCCCCGCGCCGGATAATCTCCGCGCGAAGCTGCGTACCGCGTCGTGCCGCCAGCGCGAGCCATGCATACGACAACGCCGCCACGATCAGCATCGCGCCGGTCACCAAGGCGACCAGCAGACGAGTCCGCAACGCGGCCTCCTCGGCATGCCTGTGCGCGTTGGTCATGCCCGACGCGGCCATCGCCTTGATGGCCACCAGCACACGGTCGGCATTGGCGCGAAACGGCCGCAGCATTGCGACACTGGTCGCGAAATCGATTTCCAGCATCGACGAAACCACGTCGACCGCGTCGCGATATTTCGCGAGCTCGACCACGACGTTTGCCGCCCGCGCGCGATCGGCCGGCGACAATTCGCGCTGCTCGGCCACGAGATCGGCGCTGATCCGGTCGATCCGGCTGCTGATTCGCGCAAGCTGGGCATCGCCGCCGGGCGTCGGCACGCCCGCCGCCTCGTCGACCATCAGCCGGTAGAGATTACCGTCCTCGTGATCGAATCGCGCCGCGATCTCGCTCAACGACACCGCGGTATCCATGTCGCGGTTCACGATCACGGTGTTCGTATGCTGGACGTAGATCAGCGTGCCGAGGCACAGGGTCACCGCCAGAACGAGCAGGACGATGACCGCCCTGGGACCCGCAACCACCCGCGAGAACGGCAGACAGTTCAGCAGCGAGCCGGCGAGCCGGATTGCCGTCTTGGTGGTGTCCCTGCGATGCGCGGAACCGTCGATCACAAGGCCCGCAGTGGTCCGACCGGCGTTCGCGAGATCGTCGCGCGCACTGACTTGCGCCAGCCTCGAACGATGGCGCCGCGATGACTCGCTTCGGAAATTTCGCTGGTTTAGCATCGTGTTGTCGATGCGAATGCCAGCAGAACGCTAACAACTTACCTACACGCCGCACAACATAGATCACTAATCGGCGGCAAGTCGCTTGCGATCACGGGTACCCGGTCTCCGGCAATGCGGACTTCCAGAGCTCGCTCGCGGTTAATTTGGCGCTGACGACCATGCCGCTGAGCCTGCGCACCGCCGACAGGATGTTGGCCGACGCAGGGAGTGTGTTCGTATCGGCACACGCGATTGTATCGAAAATAATTTGTCGCGCTCAGACTTTGGCAACTCGTTCACCTTAAAACGAAAGCATGTTGTCGTCACTTTCCTCGCGCATAGTCGTGCTCGGCGTCATGGTGGTCATCGCCCTGACGGCTCTCGCGGCGCTGCTCATCCATGCCTCGCTTGATACGCGCGACAGCTTCGCCCGGGTGACGCATTCGACCGAGGTCATCGAGACGATGAGCGATGCGCTGGACGAACTTCGCGACGCCGAGTCGGGCCAGCGCGGATTCATCATCACGCACAACCCGGTCTTCGCGCAGTCGTTCGAGGATCGCATCGCCGGCGCCCTGAGCGAGATGGCGCAGGTCGTGTCGCTGACCGTCGACAATCCCGTTCAGAACAGTCGGGCGGCCGAGCTTCATCGGCTGGTCCGCGCGCGTATCGCCGTGCTGCGCGGTCCGCTGGACCTGGGCAAGATGGGCGCGTTCGACAAGGCTGCGGCGATCGTCGCCAGCGGGCACGGCCGCGACCTGATGGCGACGATCACGATCCGCGCGCGGACGTTTCTGGACGAGGAGCGAAACCTCCAGACGCAGCGCACCGCCGCGGCGGGACAGCGGCTGAAGGGCGTGCGCCTGCTGGCGATCGCCGGAGTCGCCCTCATCGCGCTCATCGTCATCCTGGTGTCAGGCCTGGTCATTCACGGCATCAAGCGGCCGGCGATCCTCATACGCGAGGCGATGGCCGACCTCGGCAAGGGGGACCGCAGCGCCCGCATCACCAGCGCGATGGGCTCGCGCGAATTCGACGACCTCGCATCGGGGTACAATGCGATGGCCAACCTTCTGGAGGCAGCGGTGGCCGAACAGGTGCAGAGCGAGCATCAGCTCCAGCATGCGAACGTGGCGCTCGTGCGCAACGCCGACAGCATGCGCGAACGCGGCGAGGCGATCGAACTGCTCGGCGGCATGGCGCACCGGATGCAAGCCGCGCGGACCGACGTCGAACTGGCCGAGATCGTCCAGCTGTTCGTACCGCGCGTCCTGCCGGACCTGCCCGGCGCGCTGTTCGTCCACAACAATTCGCGCAACCTGCTGACCCCCATGGCGGCCTGGGGCGGCGTCGCGATCGAAAGCGAAGGGTTCGCCCCCGATCACTGCTGGGCACTACGCCGCGGACAGAGCCACTTCGCCGCCGTGCCGGGCGGCGACATCGTCTGCGCGCATGTCGGCAATTCCGAGACGATTTACCACTGCGAACCGCTGCTCGCATCGGGCGAAGTCATCGGCGTCCTGTATCTGGAGGGCATGATCGCCGGCGATGCCCGCTTCCAGCTGACGGTCCTGGCCGAGAACATCGCCTCCGCGCTCGTCAACCACCGGTTGCAGCGCGATCTGCGCGAACAGACGATCCGCGATCCGCTAACCGGGCTGTTCAACCGGCGCTACATGGAAGAGACGCTGGCGATCGAGATCGCCCGCGCCGCACGCGGTGGTCCGCCGCTCAGCCTGGTGATGTGCGACGTCGATCACTTCAAGCGGTTCAACGACGAATTCGGCCACGACGCGGGCGACTTCGTCTTGCACGCGGTTGCCAGTGAAATGCGCGCCCGCTTCCGCGACGGCGACGTCGTCTGCCGTTTCGGCGGCGAGGAGTTCACGATCATCGCGCCAGGAACGACCGCGGAAACGCTGTTGAAGCGCGTCGAGATCGTCAGACAGACCATCGCTGACCTGACGCTCGTCCAGCACGGCAAAAGGCTTGGCTCGACGAGCATGTCGTTCGGGCTCGCGACCTGGAACCCCGACATGTCGCGCGATGGCTCGACGCTCATCCAGACGGCGGACGCCGCGCTGTACCAGGCAAAGCGCGAAGGCCGTAACCGGGCGATCGTCAGCCCCGCCCGCATGCTCGAAAGTTCGGCTTGCCGCTGACAGTTCACTCGCGTGCGGCTTTCGAGATTGACGCAGTGCAGCATCAACATTAGACGCGCGTCTCCTCATTACGCCAAGCCCGTTACGGTGCCGCTTAGCTCTGCGCCGGAGGCGCCGCTCGACCATGACCATGACTTTCGCCGACCTCGACCTCGCGCCCATTTTGCTGCAGGCGCTAACGGAAGAAGGGTACACCCGCCCGACGCCGATCCAGGCCCAGTCGATCCCGATGCTGCTGCAGGGTCGTGACATGCTGGGCATGGCGCAGACCGGCACCGGCAAGACCGCAGCCTTCGCGCTGCCATTGCTCCACCGCCTCGCCGCCAATCCCCGCCCTGCCCCCAAGGGCGGCGCGCGCGTGCTCGTGCTCGCACCGACGCGCGAACTGGTATCGCAGATCGCCGCGGGCTTCGAGAGCTTCGGCCGCCATATCAAGCCGCGCGTGACGACGATCTTCGGCGGCGTCAGCCAGTTCCACCAGGTCAACGCGCTGAAGGACGGCGTCGACATCATCGTCGCGGCGCCAGGGCGCCTGCTCGATCTGATCGATCAGGGTCTGTGCGATCTGTCCGCGCTCGAGGCGCTGGTGCTCGACGAGGCCGACCAGATGCTCGACATGGGCTTTGCCAAGCCGATCGAGCGCATCGTCGCGACGCTGCCCAAGGATCGGCATACGCTGCTGTTCTCGGCGACGATGCCGAAGTCGATCGCCGCGCTGGCCGAAAGCCTGCTAAACGATCCCGCGAAGGTCGAGATCGCACCGCCGTCGACCACCGTCGACCGGATCGACCAGTCGGTGATGTTCCTCGATGCGGCGAACAAGAAGGCCGCGTTGCTGGCATTGCTGCGGACGCCCGACATGGGCCAGGCGGTCGTCTTCACGTTGCAGAAGAACATCGCCAACGAGGTGTGTGCCTTCATCAGCGAAGAGGGCATCACCGCCGAGGCGCTGCACGGCAACAAGTCGCAGGGGCAGCGCGAGCGTGCACTCGACGCGTTCCGCGCCGGTACCGTGCAGGTGCTGGTGGCGACGGATATCGCCGCGCGGGGCATCGACGTCGACACCGTGACGCACGTGTTCAACCACGACCTGCCGAGCCTGCCGGAAAGCTATGTCCACCGGATCGGCCGCACCGGTCGCGCCGGGCGTAGCGGCTTCGCCATCACGTTGTGCGATGCCGAGCAGCGCGCCTGGCTGCACGATGTCGAGCGCGAGATCGGCCGCACCCTGACCGTGCAGGACGATCACGAATGGCATTGCGAAGTGGCGCGCCACTCGACCCAGCGCGCACCCGTACTGGGCGGCGGCCCTGCCAAGCAGATCAAGCCGACCAAGGAGCGCGTGCGCAAAGTCTGGACCGAGGAAGAAAAGCTCGCCGCGCGCATGGCCGCGAAGGCCGCCTGAGTCTCGACTACAGGGTCCGGCATAATAGCGCCGAAAACGTCTCGTCCGAAGTCACTGGCGAGACGGCGCTGCGTCGACATACTCTCGACGTGGTCGTCTTGGCGGCACCGATGAGGGAATACGGCCCACTGGACATCGCCGCCGCAGCATGGTTTTCGCTGCCGATGTCCAGCGCCGCCCCGTTTTGTCAGCCGTTTCGCTGACATGATTCTGGAAATCGATTTCCTGTTCCGCGGTGGCGCGATCGGGCTGCTGATGCTGGCGGCCGTGGTATTCGCGCGGTCGCCCGCGTCGTTGCCGAGCCGCTTCGGGCTGGCGCTGACGCTGTGCACGGTCGTCGGCACGCTGGCCGGATTACCGCATGCACAGAGTGCGTTCGACCCGCTGCTGGATGTCAGCGCGAACGCCGCCATCCCGCTGTTCTGGCTGTTCGCACGCGCGTGGTTCGACGACGCGTTCCGGCCGACGCCCGTCGATCTGGGTCTGTCGGCGGCGTTCCTGTGTTGCACGCTGTACGCCAGCTTGCAGGGCCGCGGACTGGCGGCGCCGATCGAGGGGCTGGATATCGCGGTCTATCTGGGCGGGATGGCGTTTGCGGTCCATGCGCAGTGGCTGGCGTGGCGCAACCGACAGGGTGATCTGGTCGAAGCCAGGCGCAAGGCGCGGACGATCTTCGTCGTGTCGATCGGACTCATCATCCTGTGGCTGCTGGGCAGCGAGATCGTCGGGCGGGCGACGGGCGAACTCGCGGTGTCCGGCATGGCGTCCGCCGCCGGGTTGTTCATGGGCGCATTCGTGATCACCGCGCTGCTGTTCGGCCTGCGTCACCCTGAGGTTTTCGTCAGCGCGGATACGGGCCCCTCGGTTGGTGAGGCTCCGGCCGCGACCATAGTTGCTGAACCGCTCGACGCCGGGCTCGGTCACAGCCTGACCAGGATGATGGCCGAGGACCGCGCTTATCGCGATCCCGACCTGACGATCGGCATGATCGCCGCCCGCGTGGAGACACCCGAATATCGCGTGCGGCGGCACATCAATGGCGGGCTCGGCTATCGCAACGTCAGCGATTACCTGAACGAGCACCGCATTGCCGAAGTCCGCGATGCGCTGGCCGACCCCGCACAGTCGGACGTGCCCATCTTGACGATCGCAATGGATGCCGGGTTCGGCAGCCTCGTCATGTTCAACCGCGTGTTCAAGGAACGCATGGGCGAGACCCCGAGCGCGTTTCGGCGGCGGCATCTCGAAGGCTGACCGCGCGTAGAACCGGTCGTTTTCGAAAATGACTGGTCGATTTCGAGGACTGGCAGGCCAGCATACGCCCGGATCGGCAGGGCGACCGCGTTCACCAACGGGACGCGACGATGCCGAAGATTTCCACTGCCCCGACCGGGCTACCGACGACGCTGCCGACGATGCTGCCGATCGGGTTGATTGCCGCCGGCCTGACCCTCCTGGCCTGTTCGGGGTGTTCCTCCGAGCCGGTCGCATCACCCAGATCCGACGCCACGCTGGTCGATGTCGTCACGATCCATCATGCCGGCGGCCAGACATCGACGTTCGACGGCGTCCTGCGCCCGCGCCGCGAGATCGCGCTCGGCTTCAAGACCGGCGGCCGCGTCCTCGCCTTGAGCGTGCAGGTCGGCGATCACGTTCGCGCCGGCCAGGTCCTCGCCCGCTTGTCGCGCGACGGCGCGGTCGCCGATAGCGGGCAGGCGCGCGCCGAACTGGCAGCCGCGACCGCCGAGGCGACCCGCGCCGGCGATGCCGCACGACGCGCATCCGGGCTCGACGGGATCGGCGCGCTATCGACGGCCGAAGTTCGCGACCGCGCCCTGACCGCCAGCGCCGCTGCGGCCAAGCGCGATGCGGCGCGCGCTGCCTTCGAACGCAGCCGTGCGACGCTCGCAGACGCGGTGCTGGTCGCGCCCAAGGACGGCGTGGTGACCGAGCGCGCGGTCGAGTCCGGCACCGTGGTCGACGCCGGCAGCGTCGTCGTCAGGCTGGCGGCGGGTGGTCCCGAGATCGAAGTGCGCCTGCCCGAGCGCGTGCGCCTGACCAGCGGCACGATGGCGCATGCGAGCTTCTGGTCCGCGCCCGACACGATCGCCGAGGCGCGGCTGAGGCTGGTCGGGCCGGCGGCGGACGGCGCGCTCAGGCTGCGGACCGCACGTTTCAGTGTGCTGGGCGATGTCTCGCAGATTCCGTACAACAGTTCGGCGACCGTCTCGCTACGGATGCCCGATCCCAGAGCGACGATCCGCGTGCCACTGACTGCGATCGGCGCACAGGGTAGCCAGCCGCACGTCTGGTCGCTGTCGAACGTCGGCGACCGGGTCCACCGTCAGCCCGTGCATCTCGTCGAGCTGCGCGGCGAAGACGCGATCGTTTCCGGCCTGCCCGACGGCCAGCGGATCGTCGCCAGTGGCGGCGACACACTGTCGGAAGGGCAACGCGTGGTCATGGCCGGCCTCGTCGCTGGCGGCAATTGAGCGATGGACCGCTTCAACCTGTCGCGCTGGGCGATCCGTCACCCCGCGCTTGTCGGCTTCCTGATCGCGTTGCTGTTCGCCGCCGGGACCGTGCAGTTCTTCGCGCTTGGCCGCGACGAGGACCCGACCTTCACCCTGAAGGAGATGATCGTCGCTGCGGCCTGGCCGGGCGCGACGCCGGCACAGATGCGCACGCAGGTTGCCGATCCGATCGAACGCCGGCTGCGCGCGACCGAGGATCTCGATTTTCTCCAGACCTACTGCGTCGATGGTCGCTGCGCGATCCGCGTGTCGCTGAAGGATGGCGCACCAAAGGACCGCGTACCCGTGATCTGGCAACAGGTGCGCAAGCGGCTGAAGGACATCGAGCCCGACCTTCCCGCGGGCGCTTCCGTCGCGGCGGATGACGACTATGCCGACGTCTACGGCTATGTCTTCACGCTGACCGGTGCGGACAATGCGCGGCTGGTGGCGCTGGCCGAGCAGGCGCGCGATGCGATGCTGCGCGTGCCCGGCGCGGGCAAGGCGCAGATCACCGGCGAAATTCCGCGCAAACTGTTCGTCGATCTCGACAGCCGCCGGCTCGCCGCGATGGGCCTGTCACCGGACGCCGTGGTGCAGGCCTTGGTGAAGCGCAGCAGCGTCGCGCCGGCGGGCGTGCTCGAACGGTCGATGCGAGTCCCGGTGCGGATCGGCAATCCGGTGGACGGCGTCGATACGGTAGAAAACACCGCGGTCTCAGCCACGAAAGAGACCGTGAAGGTCGGCGACGTCGGCATCGTCAGCAACGGCCATGCCGATCCCCCCGACGGACTGGTACGCCATGCGGCGAAGCCCGCAGTGGTGCTGGCGATCGCAATGGCGCCCGGCGCAGACGGTCTCGGGTTCGGCAAGCACCTGTCGCAAGTCGCCGTCGAGTTCGCCCGCACGCTGCCCGCAGGCGTGAAGATGACTCAGGTCGAGGACCAGAGCCAGAATATCCGCGAGGCGGTCGACGCGTTCCTTATCAAGTTCTTCTGCGCGCTGACGGTGGTGTTGCTGGTCGCGTTCGTGACGCTCGGGTGGCGGACCGGCGTGGTCGTCGCGCTGTCGGTGCCACTGACCCTCGCGATAGTCGCGCTGTTCATGGGCGCGAGCGGGATCGGGCTGGAACGGATCTCGCTCGGCGCACTGATCCTGTCGCTCGGCCTGCTGGTCGACGATGCGATCATCAGCGTCGAGGCGATGGTGGTGCAACTCGAAAAGGGCGCGACGCGCGCCGATGCAGCGGCCTATGCGTGGACGCACACCGCCTTCCCGATGCTGACCGGCACGCTGCTGACGATCGTCGGCTTCCTGCCGGTCGGGTTCGCGCAATCGACCACCAGCGAATATGCCGGCGGGATCTTCTGGGTGACGGGCTCCGCGTTGCTGGTCAGCTGGGTCGTCGCGGTGGTGTTCACGCCGTATCTCGGTGTGCGGCTGCTGCCCGAGGCGCATGCGCAGCACGATGCTGAGGCTATGTACGAGACGCCGGTGTATCGCCGGCTGCGCAAGCTGGTCGATGCGTGCATGGCGCGGCGCAAGGCGGTGGTCGCGGTGACCGCCGCGCTGCTGGTGGCGAGTCTCGCGGGCGCGATGCTGGTGCGGCAGCAATTCTTCCCCACGTCGGATCGCCCGGAGATCATCGTCGACGTGAGCCTTCGCCCCGGCGCGTCGCTGTCCGCCACCTCCGCCGCGGTAAAGCGCATCGAGGCGGGAATCTTGCACGACCGTGATATCGCGCAGGTCGACAGCTATATCGGCCAGGGATCGCCGCGCTTCTATCTGCCCTACGGCCCGTCCCTGCCCGATGCGGCGACCGCGACGATGGTGCTGGTCGCGACTGACCTTCACGCACGTGAACGCGTCATCGCGCGGCTGCTGGCGAACCATGCGGCGCCCGAGGCCAAGCTGCACGTCCGCCGCCTGTCGCTCGGGCCGAGCGCCGGCTTCCCCGTGCAGTATCGCGTGATCGGCCCCGATCCGGAGGTACTTCGGACGATCGCCACGCGGATAGAGGCGGTGCTCCGCGCGACGCGGGGGACGACCGCGGTGCAGGCGGATTGGGGAACGCCGTCGGTCGCGATGCGGCTCGATGTCGATCCCGACCGGGTCGCGCGGCTGGGGCTCGACCGGGCGCAGCTGGCGGGCGAGGTCGCGACGATGCTGTCGGGCCAGCCCGCGGGTGACGTGCTGCGCGGAACGAAGCGGATCGGCATCGTCGTACGCGGCACGGCGGCGGATCGCGGCGATCCGGGACGGCTCGGCGACATGGCGGTGAGCACGCCTGGCGGGCCGGTTCCGCTCAGCCAAGTCGCGCGGATCGGTGCGACGACCGAACAGCCGATCGTCTGGACGCGCGACGGCGAGCTTTGCATGACCGTGCAGGCTGACATGACCGGCGACGTGCAGGCGTCCGAGGTCGTCGACGCCGCCGCAGCGCGTGTGGCCATGATCGCGAAATCGCTGCCCGCCGGTTACCGGATCGAAGACGGCGGCGACGGTGAATTGTCCGCCAAGGCGAACGACGCGATCTACGCACTGCTGCCGATCACCTTCGCGCTGATGCTCCTGCTGCTGATGATCCAGCTGCAGAGCATCGGCCGCACGTTGCTGGTGCTGGCAACCGCGCCGCTCGGGGTGATCGGCGCCGTGGTGGCGCTGCTGCTGACGGGCGCGCCGTTCGGGTTCGTCGCGTTGCTCGGGCTGATCGCGCTGGCGGGGATGATCATGCGCAATGCGATCATCCTGGTCGATCAGGTGCAGCATAACCAGGCCGAGGGCATGGACCTGCACGCGGCGATCGTCGCCGCCACGATCGGTCGGTCGCGTCCAGTCGTGCTGACGGCGCTGGCAGCGGTGCTCGCGTTCATTCCGCTGTGTTTCAATATCTTCTGGGGGCCGATGGCGATCGTGATGATCGGCGGGCTGATCGGCGCGACGATCCTGACGCTGGTCGCGCTGCCGGCGCTGTACGCGCTGGCCTTCGACCGCCCTGCCCGCCATTCAAAGCAGGACGACCGACATGCATGATCCGAAGGGTTCGCGAGCCTTGCCGCTGCTGCTCGCCGCCGCGCTAGCGGGGTGCACGGTCGGCCCGAACTTCACGCCCCCCGCGCCGATCCTGCCGCCGGTATGGCAGGGGGCGACATCGTCGTCACCGGTCGCCACCGATGCGCGCTGGTGGCGAAGTTTCGACGACCCAGTGCTCGATACGCTGGAGGCTCGCGCCGGATCAGCGAACCTCGACATCGCAGCGGCGATCGAGCGGATTACCGCCGCGCGGATCGAACGCGGTCAGGCGCGCGCCGCCGGTGCACCGCAGGTCGAGGGTCAGGCCGGCTACAGCCGAGAGCGCGTCGGCACGGCGGGGGTCGCCTCGGTTACGCAGACGCTGCTCGGCGTCACTCCGACGACGACCCCGCCCAAGGGTGTCGACTTCGATCTCTACAGCGTCGGCGTCGGCGCAAGCTGGGAACTCGATCTGTGGGGCGGTCACCGCCGTCAGGCCGAGGCGGCGCAGGCTTCGGTTGCAGCAACCGAAGCCGCCGCACGCGGCGTGCGCCTGTCGGTCGAGGCCGAAGTCGCGCACACCTATATCCAGCTGCGCGGCCTGTGGGACGAGCGCCGCATCGCGCAGGACGGCGTGGACATCGCCGACCGCAACGCCGCCATCTCGCGCGCGCTGCTCGCCCGCGGCCTCGCCACCCCGATCGATCTGGCCGCGACCGAGGAGAAGCTCCGGGCGCTGCGTGGCGACATCGTCGACCTCGATCACCAGGCGGCAACGACGCAGCGCGCGCTCGCGATATTGGTCGGTGGCACGCCCGATACCGCCCCGTTCGACCGCACGATGCTGCAACCGCCAAGACCACTCCCGGCAACGGCCGTGCGCCTTCCCTCGGAGGTCGCGCGGACCCGACCCGACATCGTCGAGGCCGAAGCGCGGCTCCACGCCGCAACCGCCCAGATCGGCGTCGCCAAGGCCGATTTCTATCCGAAGATCAGCCTGACCGGATTGTTCAATATCGACGTGCTGAACCTAACCGATTTCGGCTGGGACTCGCGGAGCACCAGCATCGGGCCAAGCCTGTCGCTGCCGATCTTCTCCGGTGGTCGCCTGCAACGCCAACTCGACTTGCGCCGCTCGGAAGAACGCACCGCTGCGCTCGCCTATCGCCAGACCGTCCTGACCGCGTGGCGCGAGGTGGACGACGCCCTGTCGGCGACCCGTGCCGCCGCCGAACGCACCACTCTGTCCGAGCGCGACCTCGCCTCACGGCGCCAGACGGTCGCAACAGTCGAGGCGCGTTTCGCCCGCGGCGATATCGCGCTGCTGCCGGTGCTTGATGCGCGTCAAGCCGCGCTGTCGGCGGAACTCGCGGTCGTCCGACAGCGCGTCGTCGCCGCACTCGCGCACATCCAGCTCCACCGCGCACTCGGCGGCTAGCCGTCCGCGTGTCCCGTCATTTCACCACAAAGGACCTTTTCATGCTTCACACCCGAACGTTCACGCTCCTGCTCGCAAGCGCCTCGACCGCGCTTATCGCACTCCCGGCTTTTGCGCAGGACCAACCTGCCGACCCGTACCGCGATACCGTCACGATAGGTGCCGGCGTCGCGGCGCTGCCCGACTATGAAGGCTCCAACGACTATCGCATTACCCCCGTCCCGGCCGCGATCGGCGCGATTAAGGGCTATGGCTTCGTCCTTGCCGGCAATCAGCTCAGCGTCGACCTGATCAAGGACAAGCCCGGACCAGTCTGGGATTTCCAGGCCGGCCCGATCGCCCAGCTCAACTTCAACCGCAGCTCGTCCGGCAACATCGACGACCTTCGCGTCCGCGCACTCGGCAAGCGCGCCACCGCGGTCGAACTCGGCGGCTATGTCGGTCTCAGCAAGACGGGGGTTTTGACGAGCCCGTACGACAAGCTGTCGGTCACGCTGGGCTATCGCCACGACGTCAGTGACGTCCACGACAGCGGTATCTGGAACCCTAGCGTCACCTATTTCACGCCGCTGTCGCGCAAGGCCGCTTTTGGCCTGTTCGCCTCCGCCGACATCGTCGAGCGCGGCTATGCGCAAGCCTATTACAACGTCTCGGCGGCACAGAGCCTCGCGAGCGGACTGCCCGTTTACACTGCGGGCGGTGGCCTCAAAAACTGGACGCTCGGCGCGATCGGCAGCTATTCACTGACCGGCGATCTGCTGCACGGCATCAAGATCGTCGCAGGCGGCACCTATGGCCGCATGGAAGGCGACATCGCACGCAGTCCGCTCGTCGCCATCGCCGGATCGCGCGACCAATGGCTGGGGACGATGGGCCTCGCCTATACGTTCTAGCCGGTGGTCGGCCGCCCCGGCGTTTCGTTCCGAGACCGTCACACCTGAGTTCGACGGCGGGTTGGTGGCGCAGCCGCGGCCCCGTCACCATATCCCTGTCTGTAACAGGAGAGATGCCATGGCAGGCGGATGGACGCGCGACGGCGCGGTGCAGGATCAGATCGACGACACGGTGATGGACGCAGTCTTGGCCGCGCGCGCTCGAATTCCTGCGGGCGAGAGCGAACGTTATTGTGCGCAATGCGGTGACGATATCCCCGAGGGGCGCCGGCGTGCGATTCCCGGCGTCCGCACCTGTGTGACATGCCAGAGCGGACGCGATCGTCCACTGGCTGCAACCATCAACCGGCGCGGCAGCAAGGACAGCCAGTTGCGATAAGCGCGCACGCCGATGTCACCTATTACCGGGGATACACGTATTGCCGTGAACTGACGGTAGAACAGTTGGCGATTGCCGCCTTTGTCGCGAACCGGGCGCCGACCGAAGGCTTCGTTAGCCGATCTTCTGGATGACGGGCAGCGTCGCGGTCCAATTCTCGCCGGCGACGAAAATCCTGGTTTCCACCCGGCGTGCCAACGTCCTGACCTCGAAGCGATGGCAGATAAGTGTCGGATCGGAGAACGATCCAAAATGCCGACGCTTGAACAAGGGCGCCGACACGCCTTCGCTACGGATATCGAGAGTCAGGACGGGCAGGCTCAACCCGGGACGGGGCGCAGAGCGCTGCGCGATCACCGTGACCTGGTACAAGCCCGGCTCCAGGTCGACATACGGACCGTAGATCAAGGCACCTTTCCTGTCTGGTACCTGCGTGAACGCCGGCCGGTCGATCAAGGTCGTGGGTTTACCCGAATGGGTCAGAAACAGGTCGTTCGGGATCGCGAACTCGTCGACACGGTATATTTCCGACAGACCCAGCGCGCGCGCCTGCACGCGGACAGCCTCGAGTTTTTCGGCGGATGCGGCTGCGATACCGATCGCACCGTCCCCCAGTCCTCCAGTGAAGAACGCGAGCGTCAACCCGTTCCGCTCGAAGCACTGCCTGATGAACCTGTGCGACCATCCATTCTCGAACCAGCCGCGTTTGCGCGCGACATAGATGGATTCGGGGTCCAGCCTGATCCCCCAATTTTTCCACCAGTTTTCCTGAACGGGTTCGCCAACGAAACCAATGATGCCGTCCGGTACGATCTTTGACTTGAGCTGCTCGACCAGATCCCATGGTCGCAGGCAGTGGTGGAACGACTGGAAGAAAAAGGCGGCATCATAGGCGGAGTCCGGAACTCCGCCGAGGTCGTCGAAGTTCATCTCGTCGCGCGTGATGTCCAGGTTTCGCGCCGATGAGCGGCGGCGGCTCAGATCCCCCAGCGCCGGATCGATATCGATCGCATGGACCTTGCAGCCGGCATACGCGTAGATTTCGGAACTGAGGCCGTGGCCGGCGCCGAGGTCCAATATGCGCGGCGCGGCGCCGAGCGTTGATAGCGACAGCATCGTCGTCAACGCCCGCATGCTTTCCGCCAACATCGCGGCGTTGGCGACCCCCGTAGGGTTCGCCGCAGTCAGCAGCGGTCGAAGATCGTCGTCGTGCAACTCACCCGAAGACTGATCGAGCGCACGAGCCGCGATCTCGCGATACAGCGCGACCTGCTGATCGAAATAGGATGCCGAAAACGGGTCGGACGACTGATCCACGACCGCATCGAAATCGAGATCGATGGGATAGAACGCGTCCTGGACCGTCGCGGACGCAAGGTCTCCGCCACACGCATCGACAGCGTGGACGAACCTGTCGATTTCAGCCGTGTGCATACGTGGCATATAACTCTCGCGTAGTGACGGTCCCATCCACGCCTCTATCACGGTCGGAGGAAAATGCGCCTACCGTCGGCGTCCCCCCCTTTATCGCCACCCCGTATCCACGCGTCAGGGGCCGACGTCGGCCGCGCCACTTTGCACGCGTAGGGCTTTGCCCGCTTTGAAGCCCAAGGCTGCGCCCACGCGATCGTCCCATCCATATGGGTCGTTGCGTACGATCGGTTCGCCGGTGTCGTCGAACAGCACCGTCTGGTACAGCATTCGGACGGGGATCTGTCGTGGCAGCTTGACGAAGGTCTCCTTGCCGGTCGCGCGCGCCTGGTGCCATTGGTCCAGCACCCCGCCGTCCTTCGCGAGGATCCCGGCGAACCCGAGCGCATCCTCGACACGGACGCAGCCGTGGCTACGCTGACGCTGGACCATGGCGAACAACGGCTTGGCGGGCGTGTCGTGCAGGTAGATCGCGTGATCGTTCTGCATGTCGAACTTCACCAACCCGAGCGAGTTCTTCGGTCCGGGTTGCTGCACGATCCAGCCATTTTTCCAGACCATGTTGTTCGCCTTGAGATAGCCTGCGCCCTTCCTGGCGAGATCCTTTTTCTGGATCGAGCGGGGCACCGTCCAGGTCGGATTGGCGACCAGTCTGAAGATCGGCGAGCCCAGCTGGGGGGTCTCGGTCTCGGGCTCGCCGACGATGACCTTGCGGCTGTCGACGATCTTGCCGTCCCGCCAATAGGTGAGCCGCGCCGCAGCGAGGTTGACGTCGATGCGGGTCGCCGGCGGCGTACGCTCCAGCCAGCGCAATCGCTCCATGGCCACGGCGATCGCCCGCGATCGGTCGACGTCCGACATGTTGAGGATGGCAAGCGCCTCGCCGCCGATGATGCCGTCGGGCTTCATCGCATAGTCCGCCTGCATCCGACGCACGGCCGCGACCATCGCCGGTCCATACTGATCGCCCCCGGATCCTTCGCCTCGTGCGGCATTCATATCGAGATAATCGAGGACGGCCAGTTCGCGCGCGATGGCGGGCAGGCGCGGATCCGCCGCGCCGGGTTCGATCGCCTTGCCCGTGCTGGCGATGTCCGTGACCGGTGCCCCCGGCTGTTGCCTGAGCTTGAGGTAGGCGTCCGACAGCTTCTTGTAGTTGGCGTCGCCCGGCGCGAGGCTATTCAACCAGCCGGTCACGTCGCCGGCCTGCACCGCCGCGGCCAGTCCTGCCTTCAGATCGGGCGTTGGCCGCGGCACGGTATAGACCTCGTAGAGCTTGGTCGGATCCGTCGCGCCGCGTACCAGGGCGCCTGCGAAACGCAGTGCCTGCTGCGTGACGTCGGCATCCTGTCCGGACGCCGTACCGAAATCGACATGATCAAGGCCGTGCGCGGCGCGGGCGTCGATCGCCTTGCGCAACTGACCTCGCGTCGTGTCGCTCCACCGAGCGGGCCCGGCGGGGGTGGCCGCCGCGGCCGCGTTCGACGTCGCGTTCTGGTCCGGCACGACGTTGACGCTGCAGGCCGACAGCAACAGGCCCAAAGCCAGCGATTTTCCCGATGTTGAACGCACACGTCACTCCCACAAAACGCTTTAGGCCGCGCTGCCGACCGGCCTGCTCCAGCCCGACCTCAGATCTCCGGGATGGACCACAAACGATGACAATCCGATGAACGGTTCATTCGGTACGACAAGACGCCAAAAGGTAAACGGCCTGTTCAGTGCTCTTGCGCTATGTGTCGGGCCTCTCATCGACCGGAAGCGACATTTTGCCTAACTCTTTGTTTTCACGCCGCGATCTTCTGAGCGGTGGAACGGCTGCACTCGTGATGGCAGCCTTATCGGAAAAGGCTTCGGCGCGGGCGCCCGAGCGTCGCCTCGTATTGGTCAATGCAAATAACGGCGAGCGTTACGATGCCTGCTTCTTCGCTGGCGGCCGGTACCGCGCGGATGGCCTGGCCGAACTCAACCATGCCATGCGCGATTGGCGCACGGGCGCGACTCGGACCATGGATCCCAAACTTCTCGACCTGCTGGTCGGCGTCCGCGATCGCCTGGACATAGCCGCGCGCAAGCCGCTGAAGCTGGTGTCGGGCTATCGCAGTCCGAAGACGAACGGCATGATGCATAGTCGGTCCCACGGCGTTGCCAGCAAAAGCCAGCATATGCTCGGCAAGGCGACCGACATCGCGATCCCCGGCGTGCCCCTGAACCGTCTTCGCGACGCGGCGCTATCGCTGCGCGGCGGGGGCGTGGGCTATTATCCGCATGACGGCTTCGTCCATGTCGACACGGGTCCCCTGCGCCACTGGAGCTGATGCGTATTTACGCTGAGCCAGATTGCGCGTTCGCTCGTTGACGCAAAATGCCGTTTAAAACAAAATGCCTACGCACCCTCCCCCTGCTCGTCCTGCTGACCAACGGAGCAGTTTACGCACAGGACGTTCCCGTGGCCGCCGTCGCTCGACCGGCGAACGCCGGCGTTGCGATCACCGAGGGGGACGTCACGAACCCGAAGCTGCGGACGCTGTATGCCAAGGCGAAATGGCGGGCGCTTTGGTCTCCGGCAAATGCGGAGGCTCTAGAGGCGGCACTTGCGGATCGCGGGCAGCATGGTCTCGATCATTTGGCATTCCGCGCCGCCGACCCGCAGGACCCAAACGCGGCAAGCGCTGATGTCGCGCTGTCGCAAGCTGCGCTCGACTATGCGGACGCGCTGGCCAACGGTCGCATCGATCCAGCATCGCTGCACGAGGTCTACACCCTTCCCCGACCGAAGACGGACGTCGTGGCGGGTCTCGGCACCGCGCTTCGGGCCGGAACATTGTCCGAGTGGCTTCGATCATTGGCCCCGCAGGACGCCGAATATCGTGCCTTGTCCGATGCCTATCGCCGCTTCAGCCAGGCAGCGTCCGGTGAAGGGTCTGCTCCGGCGATATCAGGCGGGCTTATTCGGGTCGGCAATCGTGACGAGCGGGTATCGGCGATTGCCGATCAGCTGAGGGAGAACGGCTATCTGGTGGCCACCGGGGCCGCCACCGATCCGTCGCCATCGGTGCCCTCGTCCCCCACGCGCCGGCTCTATACCCAGGCGATCGCCGACGCGCTGAAGGGGTTGCAGACCGACTATGGCATCGCCGCGGACGGGGTGGTCGGTCCGGAGACCCTGAAAGTGCTCAATCTCGGTGCCGGCGACCGCGCCCGTTCGCTCGCCGTAGCGCTGGAGCGGCGCCGCTGGCTGTCACGGACGTCACCGGCGACCAGGATCGACGTCAACACGGCCGCGGCGCAGCTTCGATACTACCACGACGGCACGATGCGGGACGTGCGCAAGGTCGTCGTCGGGGAACCGGGCCATGAGACCCCCGCACTTTCCTCGCCGATCTTCAGGCTCGTCGCGAATCCGACCTGGACCGTACCGAAATCGATCCAGAACGGCGAGATGGCGAACGTCGGAGCGGACTATCTGCAGGCGCACAACATGGTCCTGCGCGACGGCTGGATCGTCCAGCAGCCGGGACCAGACAATGCGCTTGGTCTCGTGAAGTTCGACATGGCGAACGATCAGGCGATCTACCTCCACGATACATCCGCGCCGGCATTGTTCGAACGCAGTCAACGTCACCTGAGCCACGGCTGCGTTCGGGTCGAGGATGCAGTGGGTTTCGCGCAGATGCTGGCCGACGACGAAGGCGTTGCGGACGCATGGCAAGCGGCGCAGGCATCGGGCGAGATGACATTCGTCCCCCTGCCGACCCGTATCCCGGTCCGACTGCTCTACCACAATGTCTATATCGGCGACGACGGGGCGGTCGCATTCCGCACGGATCCCTACGGCTGGAACGATCCGATCGCGGAGCAGCTCGGCTTCTCCAAGGCCGCAGCACGGCGTGCGGAGGCCCAGGCGATCGACGTCGGTCCGTGATCCCTGTGGTGCCGGGCATAGCAAACCGTGGTTTCGAGGGAGGTGGCGGCGCGCGCCTGCCTCCCGCTGATCGATCGATGCCCGACCGCTCGTAGCGGTCGGCGCGAGGCGGTTCACGCGGATACCATGTCGGTCTCACGAGATCGTTGAAATCTGGGTGAGACCGTTTCGACAGCGGAAAATGGCGATGTCCGCTCGTTCGAACGTAAACCAGTAGCCGGATCGATCATGTCGAACTGCGAAGGCCACGACGTGCGTCCGGTGAATGTCCCACGGACGCAGTCGAAATGCCATTGGTCTGGCATCGTGCACTTTTTGGACTTCCACCATCGAGCTCGCGAACCTGACTGGTCCCGTAAGGTCCCGTTATTTGATCGCGCATTCGGCAAACGGAAACATATGTAATCGCCGGCGCAATTTAGCTGGCGTTTGCGTAGACATCGGTGGACTTTGCTTATCGGTTGGCTAGCCACGCCATCTAAATTGAAGGGACGTAGCTATGGGCGAACGGGTCGGGATCGCAGTGATCGGACTGAATGGCGCGGTGGCCACCACCGCGGCCGCGGGCATCGCGATGATCCGCGCAGGGTCGAACGACCTGTCGGGTCTGCCTCTAGCCAGCCGCGACGTGGACGGCATGGCGGCATACCGCGACCTCCATTTCGGTGGCTGGGACCTCAGCCATGACGACCTCGCGACCGCCGCGCTGAAGCACGGCGTGCTGACGGAAAGCGAGCTTGCCAACGGTGCGTCGAGCCTCTCCGACATGCGGCCTTGGCCCGCGGTCGGATCGGTCGACTTTTGTGCGAACATCGACGGCGCGAACAAGATCGCAGCATCTGGCCACCGGGCCGCGGTGAAGCACATCCAGGACGATCTGGCGCGGTTCAAGACCGAGCAGAATCTTGACCGCGTCGTAATGATCAATCTGGCCTCAACCGAGCGCAAGGCCGATCTCGGCGCGGATGCGCTGACCAGCGTCGAAGGCTTCGAACGCGGCCTCGACGCCGACGATGCGGCGATCAGCCCGGCGATGCTCTACGCCTATGCGGCGATCGCGAGCGACACGCCCTATGCGAACTTCACCCCGTCGGTCGCCGCCGACGTGGCGCCGCTTGCCGAGCTTGCCCGCCAGCGCGGCGTGCCGATCGCCGGCAAGGACGGCAAGACCGGCCAGACGCTGCTGAAGACGGTGATCGCACCGGCGCTGCGTGACCGGGCGCTGCACGTCGATGGCTGGTTTTCGACCAACATCCTTGGCAATTCGGACGGCCTTGCGCTCGACGATCCCAAGAGCCTTGCGTCGAAGGTCGATACCAAGAAGTCGGTGCTCGACCAGATTCTCGGCTATCCGGTCGAGGATCACATCATCATGATCCATTATTACAAGCCGCGCGGCGACAACAAGGAAGCTTGGGATAATATCGACATAACGGGGTTTCTTGGCCAGAAGATGCAGCTCAAGCTGAATTTCCTGTGTAAGGATTCGGTGCTCGCCGCGCCGCTCGCGATCGAGATCGCGCGCTGCCTGGCCCTCGCCCAATCGCGCGGCGAAGGCGGCGTGCAGGACCAGATGGGGATCTTCTTCAAGATGCCGCAGACTGCCGATGGCGGCGAGCCGATCCACGCGTTTGGCGAGCAACAGCTGATCCTCGACACCTGGCTCGACCGCCGGTGAAGTTCGACGCGGCGCATCTCCCTCTGTTGCGCGAACTCGGCGCCCTGAAGCGGATCCGGTCGGCCGAGCGCGACGGGTCGATCGCTGAGCGACTTTTCGCGCGCGGGTGGGCTGCGCTAGCGGCGGGCGAAGCGCCGGCGGTGGTGATGCGTCGCACGGTCGCGGCTGCGCTCGCTGCGGCGCGGTTGGGCGATCTCGACCGGGTCACGCTGGCGGAGCTTGGTTTGTCGGACGCGGAAGCGTGCGCTGTGCTCGAACGTGGCTTCGACGAGGTTGCGGTCCTGCTCGATCCGGCGCTGGCGGCCGATCTGCGCGGAGCGCTCCCGGAGGGCGCACCGGGGGCAGAGCCGGTGCCGCGGTTCGTCGCGCAACTGGCGACGCAGCCCCGCGCGGGCGTCACCTGTCCCGGCCGGCCGCGCCTGTTGCTCCAGCCGCCGGAGAACCACGCCGAGCATTGCCTGATCGTCGCGGTGTACGGCGTGCTCGCGGCGCCCGGCTACGGCGCGGATCCGGCAGAGGTGTTCTTCGCGTCGATGGCGCATCATTTCCACAATGCGGCGATGCCCGATGCGGGGTTTACCGGCGAAGTGCTGCTCGGCGACCTGCTCGACCGTGTGATCGACGCGGCGCGCGAACAGGCGATGGCGATGCTCGATCCAGCGGTCGCAGCCGACGTCCGCACCGCGCTCGCGCCAATCGCCGGCGACGCGACACCGGCAGCACGCGCGTTCCATGCCGCCGACGTGCTCGACCGCGTGCTGGAGATCGAACAGCACACCCGCGCAGCCTCGGCGACGATGGACACCGTTCTCCACACCTACGAACTCGTCCACGCGGGGCCCGTGAAGGACTTCCACGACCGCGTGCTGGCCGACGTCGGCCTGTTGTGACCTACCGCTCGCCCGTCACCGGCCGGCCGCTTGTGGCCGACACGCCGCATTCGCTAGCGGCACCCGGCGAGCGCTGGCCGGTGGTCGACGGCATCCCCTATCTGCGGACCGATAGCGAGGGGCTGGTCGCGGTGGCGCTCGACCATCTCGACGCGGACTGCCCGGACGACGCGCTGGTCGCGCTGCTGACCGATCAGGATGCGTGGTGGACCGGCCCTGCGACCGATCTCGGCGAGCTGAAACGGCTCGTCCGCGAGCGCGACACATTGTCACTGCGCGCGGCGATGGCGTTGCTGCGGATGGGGCCCGTCGCGGATTATTTCGCGCATCGCTGGAGCGATCCGACCTATCTTGCCGGGCTCGCGCTGGTCGAGGCGCATTGGCGGGAGCCGGGTACCGCGTTCGAACTGGCCTGCGGGATCGGCCATTATCTGCGCGAACTGTCGGCGCGCGGCGTCGCGTGTGTCGGCGCGGACGTGGTGTTCTCGAAATGCTGGCTCGCGAAGCACTGGGTCGCGCCGGCCGCCGACTATGTCGTGTTCGACGCTGCCGGTCGGTGGCCGGTGGAAACGCAACAGTTCGACCTCGTCGCGTGCCACGACGCCTTCTATTTCCTGCCCGATCAGCCGCGGGTTGCCGGGTTGTTGCGCGAGACCGTCGCACCAGGCGGCGTGCTCGCGGTCAGCCATCTCCACAATGCCGCAGTCGCAGGCGGTGCGATGGGCCCGGCCCGCACCTCGGACGAATGGGCGACGCTCTTCCCGGCCGCCATCGCCTATGACGAGCGCGAATTGCGGCGTGCTCTACTCGCAAGCGATGCGCCCGTCCCGACCGGCTGGTTCGACGATCCGGGAACCGAGGCGTGGTCGATCATCGAGACGGACGCCGGTGCGCCGCGCACGCTGACCGGCGGGCTGGCGATGCCGGTTGCCAATGCGGTGCTGCAACCCAACCCTTTGCTCGAAGGCGATACGCCGCGCTGGCCCTCCGATCGCTACCGCGTGGAATATGGCTCGGCTGCAACATGGCTGTCGGACACCGGCGATGCGGCGCGAAACCGCCGCGTCGTCGACCTGCCGCCGCGGTGGTGAGCATGCGCTGGGGCATCGTCGGCTTCGGCTGGGTCGCACGCGACTATATGGCACCGGGCATCGCCGCGGCTGGCGGGACGCTGGTCGCGATCGCCGACCCCTCGTCGATGGCGCAGGCCAGCGCGATGTCGGGCGGCATTCTGGCCTATGATACCGCCGAGGCGATGCTCGCCGACGCTGCGCTCGACTGCATTTATGTCGCTACGCCCAATAATCTCCATGCCGACCCCGTCCGCGCAGCCGTCGCAGCGGGCGTCCCGGTGCTGTGCGAAAAGCCGATCGCCGCGACGCTGGACGATGCCGAGACGATCGGCGCGGCGGTTACGGGACATCTGTACGGTACCGCTTTCGACCAGCGTCACCACCCTGCTCACCGCGCCATGGCGCAGGCGATCAGCGACGGGGCGATCGGCCGACCGATCGCGGTACGGATCGTCTATGCCTGCTGGGTCGACCCGAGCTGGTCGCCTTCCGGCGAAGGCGGCGGCTGCAACTGGCGCGCCGATCCGGCAGCGGCGGGCGGCGGCGCGGTCATCGACCTCGCCCTCCACGGCCTCGATCTCGCCGCGATGTTGGTCGACGAACCGCTCGCGCGCCTGCACATCGACCTGCAGCGGCGCATCCACGACTATCCGGTCGACGATGGCGGCATCCTCTCGGGTCGCACCGCAGGCGGCATCCTGGTTCAGAGCCATGTCGCGTATAACTGCCCCGAAGTGCTGCCCCGTCGCCGGCTTGAGATCCTTGGCGAGGACGGCCTGCTCGTCGCGACCGACACGATGGGCCAGACCGAGGGCGGCACCGTGATCCGGCGTTGCGCACTGACCGGGAATGAGACCGCCCTGCCCTTCGACGCCGCGCTGTCGCCCTTCGCCGCGCAGGCTGCCGCGTTCGCCGCCGCCGTCCGCGGCGAAGCGCATGATTTCTCGATTCATAGGGACCTGTCGCTGATGCGCCTATTCGACGCCGCCTATACCGAGGCGCGATCATGCCTCTGAGCTGGTACGCCTGCGCGCATTGCGGTTTCTGGCAGCGCCATTTCGCGCCCGCCGATTGCCTGGTGTGCAACGATACGCGCAACGACCTGCCCGAGGACGGCTGGTCCTTCCTCCCCGAACAGGACGTCGCCGCGAGCCATGACGGCAGTTGGCGGCAGGTCGCCGACGATCTCTGGGCCTTCACCACGACGCCCCATCTGGGGTTAGGCGGTACCGGCTGGCTGATCGTCCGCGAGGGCGGCAATATCGCCTTCGAGGCGGCGCCCTATTATTCGCCCGCGATGCTCGAACAGATCGAACGGCTCGGCGGCATTCGCTATCTCGCGGCCAGTCACGCGCATGGCTATGGTGCGCTGTTCCAGCTCCAGCGCGAGTGCGCGCCGGAGATGCTCGCGATCCACAAGGACGACCTCGGCATGACCAAGGCGTTCCGCGTCACGACGCCGTATGACGACGTGCTGGAGATCGCGCCGGGCTATACGCTGCACCACGTCGGCGGGCATTACGAGGGCCAGGCGGCGCTCCACGATGCTATTGGCCGACGCCTGTTCTGCGGCGATATGTTCAAGATCGACCAGGATGCGGCGGGCGTCAGCCAGGCGATTTCGAGCCACAAGGCTTTCCACAAGGACATCCCGCTGACCCACGGCGAGATCCGCCACTACCGCGCGGTGATCGCGCCGCTGGCGTTCGACGCCGTCCTGACCCCGTTCGAATATGCCCCCGAAGTCGGTCGAGACGTCGCCATCGCCGTGCTCGACGAGGCGCTGGCCCGCGCGCCGGGCGTGAAGAGGATCCCGCTATGACCCGCACTGTCACCGGCCTGCCCGAACAACTCGGCGCGGCCTGCCATCTGTATCTCGACGCGTTTCCCGCCGGCGATATCGTCGCCTTCCCGATCGACGCAATCGACCGCGTCGGCATCCCGGTCTGGGTGGTCGCGCTGTTCCCGGAGACCGCGGAGCTGGGCGGCATCATGCCGTACGGCGTCGGCTATGGCGCGATCGACGAGGCCGCGATCCTCGGTGCCCTGGGCGAGATCGCCGAGATGGTCTGGCCGACGCTCACCTTGTCGGCGCGCGGCAAGACGCACGGCAGCTATGCCGACCTCGTCCGAGAACGCGGCGATCGGGGTATCGCCGATCCGCTGACCCTGTGCCTTCCCGCAGGGTCCCCGGTCGGACGCGACACCCCGCTCGACTGGGTCGAGGCCAGGCGGTGGGCGGACGGCTCCAGCGTGCTCGTGCCGATCGACCTCGCCGCCTATTCGGCCAAGGAACTGGCGCCGGGTTACGTGCCGTTCACGACGATCATTTCCAACGGGATGGGCGCCGGACCGGACCTCGACTGGGCAATCGGTCACGGGCTGTGCGAAATCCTTCAGCGCGACGGCAACGGGTTGCTGTTCCGCGCGCTCGACCGCGGCGTCGCGATCGACCTACCCGACTCGCTGCCGGCGGAGATCGGCGATCTGATCAACCGGTTCGCTGCCGCCGACGTCCGCGTGATCCCCAAGTTCGCCACCGACGAGTTCGGCCTTGCCAACGTCTACTGCGTCGGTGTCGACGCGCGCGATCCCACTGTGCCTATCATGGCAACCGCCTGCGGCGAGGCGGCGCATCCCGACGCGGCGGAGGCACTGGCCAAGGCAATCGCAGAATATGCCGCGAGCCGCGCGCGCAAAGCCTTCGCGCACGGCCCGATGGCGCTCGCCGAGAGTATCGCCCCGCGCGGCTATATCGACCGGTTCATGGCGCAGGCCGGCGGCGCCGCCAAGTCGAGCGACAGCCGTGCGTTTTCGGAGATGCAGCGCTGGACCGACGTCGATGCGGCGACGCTCAGAGACTGGCTCGCCGAAACGATGCTCGCCGAGCGCAGCCGCCGCGATTTTACCGACCTGCCGCGCGCGGACGTTCCCGATGCACGGGCTCGCGGACGGCTGGCGCGGGAAGCCGTCGAGGCCGCGGGTTTTGACATTCTCTACGTCGACATGTCCCCAGCGGACGCCAGCGTCGCGGTGGTCAAGGTGATCGTGCCCGGCATGGAGGTCGAGACGATGAGCTATTACCGGATCGGCGAGCGCAACGTCGCCAAGCTGATCGGACTCGACAGCCCGTTGGTCAGCTTCGGTGGGGAGGAAAGCACGACGCGCCGGCCCGTCCGTCTCACCGACGACGCGATCGCCCGGCTCGGCGGCCAGCCGTTCTTCGATACGGCATTGGCTGACGAGATCGTCGGGCCGCTGTATCCGCTCTACCGCGAGCCGGAGGCGCATCATGTCGCCTGGAGCGAGCGGAGCCTTGAAACGGAGGCGCCACGATGACTCTGCGCTTCGCCTACAACACCAACGGAGCCGCCAACCACCGGTTGGACGACGCGCTGCACCTGATCGCCGATGCGGGCTATGACGGCGTCGCACTGACACTCGACCACCACCACCTTGACCCTTTTGCCGACAATTGGACGCGCGAGGCTGAGCGCGTCGGCGCGCTGCTAAGGTCGCTCGGGCTAGGGTCGGTGATCGAGACCGGCGCGCGCTATCTGCTTGACCCGCGCGACAAGCACGAACCGACGCTAGTCACCGCCGACCCGGCCGGCCGAGACCGCCGCGTCGCATTCCTGGCCCGATCTCTCGAAATCGCCGCGATCCTGAACGCGGAGACGGTCTCGTTCTGGGCCGGCGTGCCAAAGCCGGGCGTCGCCCATGCTGACGCGCTCGACTGGCTCGACGCAGAGATCGGCAAGGTCGTCGAGCATGCATCGCGCGTTGGCATCCCGGTAAGCCTGGAGCCCGAGCCTGGCATGCTGATCGAAACCGTCGCCGACTATGCACGTCTCGCGGACCGCCATCCCGACCTGATGCTCGCGCTCGACACCGGCCATTGCCTCGTCACGCAGGATATCGCCCCCGATGCCGCGGTGCTGGCTTATGCCGATCGTCTCGGCACCGTCGCCGTCGAGGACATGCGGCGCGGCGATCACACGCACCTCCCCTTCGGCCAGGGCGACATGGACATTCCCGCCATCCTGACCGCGCTGGGAACGATCGAATACGACCGCCTCGTGTGCGTCGAACTGTCGCGGGAGAGCCCGCGCGCGCATCAGGCGATCCCGGAGTCGATCGCCTACCTTCGGGCGGCCCTGTCCTGATGCGGATCTGCTTCGTCTCGCGCCGCTTTTTCCCGGCGATATCGGGGATGTCCATCTACGCGATCAACCTGCTGCGCCAACTCGTGGCGGCGGGCCACGATGTGACGATGATCAGCCAATATTACGGCGATCCGGCGCGCGCACGCGTGTACGGCGGTGGCCCGCCGCCGCCCGTGCGGGGCGTGCGCGTCGTCGGGCTCGAAGCGCTCGGCGAGCAGGATGGCGGCGATTTCGAGCGGGATATCGACGCCATCGTCGACGCCATCGCGCGCGACCATGCCGTGCATCCGTTCGACATCCTCCACGCGCAATATGGCTATCCGACCGGCTGGGCGACGATGATCGCGGCCCGGCGCCTCGGCCTGCCCTGCGTCGTGTCGATCCAGGGCGGCGACGGGCATTGGGTCGGCTCGTGCTGCGAGACGCACCGGCTCGCGATGGTGCGCGTGCTCGACCATGCCGGCGCGCTGCTGATCGGCGGGAAGAGTTTCGCGAACGAAGTGCACGACCGGCTCGGCACCGCGCTCGACCGGTTCACCATCGTTCCCGGCGCAGTCGACACCGATCATTTCACGCCGACAACGCAATCCGCCCCCGAAGGCCCGGTCCGCCTCCTGTACCATGGCCGCGTCGATCGCCGCAAAGGCGTGCTCGACTTCCTCCAGGCGTTACCGGACGTACGCGGGGACTGGCACGCGACTATTTCCGGCATCGGCCCGGATGTCGACCCTGCGCAAGCGCTCGCTGGCGAACTCGGCCTTACCGACCGCGTGACGTTCAACGGCTATGCGGACTATGACGCCGTCCCCGCGCTCTACCGTGCGCACGACGTGTTCGTGTCGCCGACCTATGCGGAGGGGTTCTCGAACACCATCCTCGAGGCGATGGCATGCGGGCTTGCGGTCGTTTCATGCCATGCGGTCGGGGTCGTCGACTGCGTCCGCGACGGCGAGAATGGCGTGCTGACCGATCCCGGCGACGTGCCCGCACTGGCGGCCTCGCTGACCCGCGTCATCACCGATACGAACCTGCGCACGCATCTCGCGGCGGCCGCGCTGGAAGAATGCCGCCGGGTGTATAGCTGGGACGCGGTCGGGCAGCAGATCGTCGGAATCTACCGCGACCTGCGCGACCATTCGCAAGTCGCCTTCGACACGGACCTGCCGATCACGCCCTGCCGCTTTCGCAGCGAGCCGCATCTGCTGTGACCGATCGATGAAGCTGCTCGCGATATCGCCGCATCTCGACGATGCCGCCTTCTCAGCCGGCGGTTTGCTGGCGTCGCGCGTCGACCAGGGCTGGGAGGTTACGGTCGCGACCTGCTTCACCGGCAACGTCGCGCAACCGACCGGGTTCGCGCTCGCCTGCCAGCTCGACAAGGGGCTGGGTACGGACGTCGATTATATGGCGCTGCGCCGTGCCGAGGATATCGCCGCCTGCCGGGCGCTGGGGGCAAGCGCGATCCACCTGCCGTTCCTCGAGGCACCACACCGGGGCTATGCCTCGGCCGCGATGCTGTTCGCCGCGCGGCTGCCCGACGACCGGATCGTCGACGATGTCGCGGCGGCGCTGGCCGCGCTTCTTGCGGCGGAACGGCCGGATCTCGTGCTCGGGCCGTTGTGCCTTGGCAACCATGTCGACCATCACGTCGTTCTGCATGCGATACGGCGATCCTGTGCCGGTCGCACCGTGTTGCTGTGGGAAGACTGGCCTTATGCCGATCGCGAAGACCGGGTTGCCGCCATGCCGGCGGTGATCGAACATCTGACGCCCGAAACGCGGGCGCGGCGTATTTCCGCCTGTGCCGCATACGGGTCACAACTCGGCTTCCAGTTCGGCGGCGTCGATGCGATGACCGAGCGGACCGGGCGGATCGCCGAAGAACGTTATTACGCGCTGCACGCGGGCTGATCGACCGACCACGATCGACGCGTGCCGCCGCCATCCTATTGCAAGCAGAGCTATCGATATGACCGAAGTTTCCGTCGTTACCCTGGGCAAGGGGCGTCCAGACCATCTCGTCAACGTCGTCCGCGGGCTGATGCGCCAGACGCTATTGCCGACCGAGCTGATCGTCGCTGTGATGCAGGATGAGCTGTACGACCTGCCCAAGGCGCCGTTCCCGATCCGCCAGATGCAGGTCGTTGCCGACGCCTTGCCGCTCGCCTCCGCGCGCAACGCCGCGGCACACGCCGCGACTGGCGAGGTCATCGTGTTTCTCGACATGGACTGTATCCCGACGCCCGCGCTGCTGGCCGATTATTCCGGGTTCCTCGACACGTTCGACGGGCTGTTGATGGGCGAGGTCCTGTACCTGCCAGGCGGCGCGACCGTCGGCGACTGGTCGTACGACCGGTTCGCCGAGATCGCGGTGAAGCATTCGGACCGGCAAGGTCCGCCGCCGCGCGGCATCGAGATCTGCACCGACTATCGCTGCTTCTGGTCGCTGAACTTCGCGATGCGTAAGGCGACATTCCTCGGCCTTGGCGGCTTCGACGAACGCTATGTCGGCTATGGCGGCGAGGATACCGATTTCGGCAAGGCGCTAGACGAGGCCGGCATCCCGATCGCATGGATCAAGGGCGGTCTGGCCTATCATCAGTATCATCCGCACCACATGCCGCCGGTCCACCATCTCGACAGCGTTGTACGAAACGCGGAACTGTTCGAGACGAAATGGGGCTATCGAACGATGGGCCATTGGCTCCAGGCGTTCCGGCTGATGGGCCTGATCGATCCGACACCGGGCCGGCCGATCCGCATCCTGCGCCGTCCCGACGCCGCCGATCTCGCGCTGACCGGCCAGCAGAGCCACCAGCCCTATGCCAACACCGCGACCGTCATCCGCCTTCTGGAAGACCGGCTGGCAGCCACCGAGAATGCCGCAGCGGCCGAATGAGCGTCGTATGAAAATCGCTGTCCTTAGCCATGTCCGCCAGCCGATCGCGCAGCCGTTTGCGGGGGGCATGGAGTCGCAGTGCTGGCATCTGGCAGCAGGTCTCCAGGAGCGCGGTCACGACGTCGTGCTGTTCGCCTCGGGTGACAGCGATCCGCGTTTCACCATCGATGCCGTGATTCCTGAGCATTACGAACGGACCTTTCCGGGCGCGGAACACCGCGGCCACGCCCCTTTGATCGCGCACCTCGACGACGCCTACCAAGCCGCCTGCGACCGGATCGCCGCCGGGGGCTTCGACGTGGTCCACAATAACAGCCTGCATCGCTTTCCGCTCGAACCGGCGCGAACCGCCGCCGTCCCGACTGTCACCTCGTTGCATGTGCCGCCCTATGATGCGCTGCGCTGGTTCGTGCACGCGAGCGCGGTACCCACTCACCGCCTCACCGCGACGTCCGCGCACCAGCTTGCCGCCTGGTGGCCGGAGGGAGCACCACGCGAAGCGTCCGTGCTGCACAACGGAATCGATCCCGACGCATGGCCGTTCGTCGCGCAAGGGAATGGCACCGCCGTCTGGTGCGGACGGATGACGCCGGACAAGGCGCCGCATTTGGCGGCGCAGGCGGCCCGGATGGCGGGCATCCCAATCACTCTGTTCGGTCCGATCGAGGACCATGAATATTGGGACGCCGACGTCGCCCCGCTGCTGGATGACGACATCCGGTATGGCGGTCATCTCGGCGCGACCGCGCTCGCGACGGAGATGGGGCGCGCTTCGGTATTCGTTTTCACGCCCTGCTGGGACGAGCCTTTCGGTCTGGTTGCGATCGAGGCGATGGCGTGCGGCCTTCCGGTCGCGGCATTCGATAGAGGCGCCTTGCGGGAGATCGTCGGCGAGACCGGGTGTTTCGCACCGCCCGGCGATGTGCCCGCCCTTGCCCGAGCTATCGTTGCCGCCTTCCGACTTCCCCGCGTGCCTCAGCGCGATCGCGTCGAGGCCGCGTTTACGCAGGGTCGATGGCTGGGTCGCTGCGAGAGCCTCTACCGTGACGTCGTCGGCGACACAGCGGGACGACGTCATGATAGCTGACGATCCGCTGGCGCCACAGCACGCTGCTCTGGGTGACGTGTATCGAGCGCATGTCGGGCTTGGCGCCTGTTACGCGCTGGTCGATTTCCCTGATCATGCGAACGTCGGCGACAGTGCGATCTGGCTGGGTGAACTCAAATTGCTCCGGCAGATAACGGGGCGTGATCCTTGCTATGTTTCGACCTGGCACGATTTCGACCTCGATGCCTTCCGAGCGGCGTGCCCCAACGGCATCCTGTTCCTTCACGGCGGTGGAAACCTCGGCGACATCTGGCGGCATCACCAACGGTTCCGCGAGGACATCCTGTCGACGGTCCGCGACCGCCAGGTCGTCCAGTTGCCCCAATCGATCCATTTTCGCGTATCCGCAGAGGCCGATCGCTTCGCCGCGCGCGTCGCCAGCCATCCGGACTTCGTCCTGTACGTCCGCGACGGTCGCAGTCTGGATTTCGCCCGGCGGCATTTGGCATGTCCGTCGTACCTCGCACCGGACTCCGCGTATGCGCTCGGCAAGCAATGTCGCGCGGCGGCGCAATGCGATCTGCTCCTCCTGATGCGCACCGACGACGAACGGCAAGGCTACGCGATACCGTCGACCACACAGGCGACCGTCGTCGACTGGCTCGAGGACGATGCTGACCTGCCCGTCGGCATCGATGCTCCCGCGCGCGAGGCTCAGGCGATAGCGCGGGTCGAACGCGGACTGAGGCTGCTCGCCCGAGGCCGGGTGGTCGTGACGGACCGACTACACGGTCACATACTCGCTGATCTGTTGGGTATCCCCCACGTCACGCTCGACAATGATTACGGCAAGATCGCTGCCTATCTGGACGCCTGGCCGGATCGAACGACGACGATGACTAAGGCCACGACGATGGAACAGGCCTTAGCGCTTGCCGAACGGCTTGTCGGCGCACGGTGACTGCCGCCATCGACGTCTCTCTCCTCATTTGCACGCGCAATCGTGCCGGTTCTCTGGCGGCGACGCTGGACTCGGTCACGCGGGCGGCGGCGCACGCTGGCGCCGTGGCCTTGGAGGTCGTGCTCGTCGACAACGGCTCGGTCGACGATACCCCGCAGCAGCTGGCGGCGTGGCAAGCGATACAGGCGTTCCCTGTTCATCGGGTCCGAGAGCCGCGTCCGGGCCTTGCCCGAGCTCGCAACACCGGACTTGCCCTGTGCACGGGCCGCATCGTCTCACTGACGGATGACGATTGCGTCCTGCACGCCGGCTATTTCCCGGCGCTGCTCGCGGCGTTCGCAGGGGTCGGCGGATCGGCGATCATCGGTGGCCGCATTCTTTTGGGCGATCCGGCCGATCTCCCCGTCACCATCAAACTCGAAGATCACCCCATGGTGGCGCCCTCCAGCGGGTTTCCGGGCGGCTTCGTCATGGGAGCGAACCTGGCGTTCACCGCCGATGTCCTGTCGTTGACGGGAGGCTTCGATGAGCGGTTCGGCGCGGGAGCACCATTCGTCGCCGCCGAGGATACGGATTTCCTGTTTCGCGCGGCAGGGTTGGGCGTTCCGGTGCTCTACGACCCGCTGATCGTCGTCGACCACCATCACGGGCGACGTCATACGGACGACGAGACACGGCTGCTGGCGGGCTACAGCTTCGGCGACGGCGCCCTTTATGCAAAGTATTTCTTCTCGGACCGACGCGCGCTCTACGCCATCGCCGCCGATATCCTTGCCGTTCGCTTCGACATCACGCGTCCTGTGACGGCGCACGCGGGCATAACGCGGTTCTACTGGTTTCGCCTCCGCCACAAAGCCAGGGGCTTTGCCTATTTCTGGTGGCTCGCCCTGCGATCGTGCCTGCCGCAACGTGCTGTGCCCGCACCGGATTACATAAGAGGGTAGCGCGTCCGATGCTTGGTTGTCCGGCCCCGCGCACCATATTCCGGCGATGGGCGGACGTGTGAAGCGAATGGCGGGGCTGAAGCAGCCATGGTACGAGCGCACGCGATCGACGAGACCGACCGATGCGGCCTTTGCACGCGAACACTCGGTCGAAAAGTGGAATGGCATCACCGCATTCCGAAAAGCCGCGGCGGTACCGAAGTTCTGCCGGTTCATCCGATCTGCCACCGCATCATTCACGCCAGCGTCTCCAACCATGATCTCGCCACGACGTTCGCAGACCTCGACGCCTTGAAAGCACGACCGGATATCAGCCGCTTCCTACGCTGGATCGCGGATAAGCCTCCCGATTTCCATGCCCCCACCCGTCGCCCTGATTCACGATAGAGATACCGGTTCTGGTATTGGCGCGATGCAAACGCCGTAGTCAGGCTCTGCGTGCACGCATGATCTACGGGGTAGCAAAATCGCGTCTGACGGCGTCGAGCGATAGCGGTGCGGCTGGCACGACGAACCGCAATGCGGATATCGGCGCAGGGTCGATCGTGTCGAGTTGAAATCCGAAGAAAGACAGCGGTGCGCCCTTGGCCAACATGCCCGTCACGCCGATCAACGGACTGGCATCCCCGAAGATGGCGTGCATCGTCCCGAACGATGTGTCGAACTGCCGGCGCATCGCCGCAGCAAGCGGCGCCAATGCGGGATCGTCGCTGACGACCAGAAACGGTGCGTCGTCTGCCTCGCTTCTGCCTTCGGAGACCAAGCCGTAGGCAAGTCCCTTTCGCCCTCGTATGCCGACTTCGCCGCGTGCAACGAGACGGACACCCTTTTCGCCCTTGCGAGGCGAGCGGCGCACCTTTGGAGCCGCTTGCTCGATCATCGCGACGGCAATGTCTTCCTGACGCATGACCATGGGTCCGGCGGCGCGCGTCTCCACGTGATAATCCTGCCCCGCATGGGTGAGGAAATACGCGGTGTCGTCGCCGAACGTCATTCGAAGATCGCCATCGGAGGCGATTTCGATCGTCATCATCGTCGTTTCGTCAGGACCGACATAATGCGCCGTCATGTCGGCAAGCGCAGGGTTCGCCCATGCAAACGCGACCACTGCTAGACATGCAAACCCAAGCTTCATGGCCTGTCCGTGTTTGGATATGCCCGGCACGAGATACCGCGATCCATAGATCGGCGGCGGCATGGCCCAGCTTATCGTTCCTAGTTTCCATCGACGCGTTTGCAGACGAACCGCTGCGGCAGCGCTCAACGCTCAACGCTCGTTGGAGTGGCGATCTTCGGCGGGCGTGAAATACCGTGCGATATCCACATCGGTGATCGCATGACCGCTGGCCTCCTTGACGAGTGCCGCGATGTCGCCGTCGGTCCGACCGGCGTCGCGCAACTGCTCGATCTCGTCGCTCACCATGTTGATGAAGGCCGGAACTGGGAACCGCTCCTCACCCAGACCTAGCGCGTCACGAAGATGCTTCTGGGCGCTCAACGCCTCGGGGAGCGTGAACGCGATGTCGTCGGCCATGTCGGTGTCCTTCACTGAAATCTGCGACGGTCGGGGGGGCTGCCCCCCGACCGTCGCGATGCTTATGCCGTTACCGCTTCGGCCTTGGCGTTGACGCTCGTCGTCGCCATCGCCGTCAACTTGTCGTCGGTGGCATATTCCTCGTCGAGCGTTTCCTTCAGGATCGCCGCGATCTCGGAACGACCAAGCTGCTTGGCCCATGCGATCAGCGTGCCGTAGCGCGCAATCTCGTAATGCTCGACCGCCTGCGCCGACGCGATGAGTGCCGCATCGAGAACGGCCTTATCCTCGATCTCCCCTGCGACCTCATTGGCCTCCTTGATGATGCCGTCGATCGCGGGGCACGTGACGGCCTTGGCCTTCTCACCCAGCAGTTCGAAGATGCGCTCCAGGCGCACGACCTGGCCCTCGGTTTCGCGCAGATGCATCTCGAACCCCTGCTTCAACGCAGGCGCCGTCGCCTTCGCTGCCATCTTGGGCAACGCCTTGGTGATCTGGTTCTCCGCATAATACACGTCCTGCAACTGGTGCAGGAACAGGTCGTCGAACGTCACGATGTCTTTGGAAAACAAGCCCATGATAGTGTCCTCGCTCAGCAGGTAGCCGCGAAGCAAACTGCTCCGGTGCCGTCGGAACGCGCCGACTTCGGGGTAAGTTTCGTCGTGAAGGCGGACAACAGGCAGGCATATCCGGATCCGGGGTCGTTGCCGGCACGGTTATTCTGCGCCCCATCGCATGTTGGCGTCGGACCCGTCTTGTGTGAGTAAGGCCAAGTGAGCATCGGTCTGATCAAGATACTCGTCCTGCTGGCGTGCAGTATGTTCTACTGGCATCTGGTATGCAGGGTGACCGGGACGCAGGAGCCTTGGGATGCGGACACGTACTGGCGTGTCTGGTATCCGGTGTCCTTGGGTTTAGCCGCGTTTGCAGGGCTGTTCTTCCAGAGGCGCGGATGGATGGCGGGAGCGATACTGACGTTCGCTCAGTTGCCGGTCATGTGGTTGAATACTGGGGCGGGCAATATCTGGGTGACCGGTATCGTGATGTCGTGCGTACTGGCTCTGCCGGTTGCGGCGATCTCTGCAATGGCCGGCTGGCTCGCGGTTCGTCGACGGTCCGCGTGAGCGATCGGCCTCGGCTACCGCGGGAGGGTGACCGAACTCTCCAGTCGCACCTCGAATTTCCGACGCGGTGACAAGATAACGATCTTGTCACCCAATGATGACGGGATAAAACGATCCAACATCGTGATGCAGCGCGGCGAGCAATCGAGGCATTAACATAAACTAAGGTATAATAATCAACGATTTGGGAACATAAGGAAATGGCTGGCGCTTGGAGTGATGATCATTCCGGGAGCTACGACCATGACCGATACCACACGTCGCACATTCGTGACCGGGGCAGCAATTACGGCGGGCGCCATTGCCGGAACTGCCGCCAACGCCAAGCCGCAAAGTGGTGGCGCCACGCCGGCGACGACGCCCGTAGCGGCGGCTTATCCCAAGCCCCCCTACCCCGTGCAGCGCCAGCCGTGGCCGGGTCTGGCGTCCAAGATGATGCCGAGGCCGGATCATGGCGAGACGAGCTACAAGGGTTCGGGCAAGCTCACCGGCAAGAAGGCCCTGATAACCGGTGGCGACAGCGGCATCGGCCGCGCCGCCGCCATCGCTTATGCGCGCGAGGGTGCGGATGTGGCGATCAACTACTTGCCCGCCGAAGAGCCCGACGCGCGCGAGGTCGTTGCGCTGATCCGGGCAGAGGGACGCAAGGCGGTCGCCATTCCCGGCGACCTGCGGGACGAACGGTTCTGCCGCCGCCTGGTGCAGCAGGCGAGCGAGCAGCTCGGCGGACTCGATATCCTGGTCAACAACGCCGCCCGTCAGCAGACGCGTCCCGGCATCGCCGATATCACGAGCCAGGATTTCGACGATACGATGAAGACCAACGTTTACGCGCCCTTCTGGCTGACAAAGGCGGCGCTCGAACGCATGGGTCGGGGTGCGGTCATCGTCAACACGTCCTCCGAGCAGGCGGGCAATCCTTCACCCGATATCGTCGACTATGCCCTCACGCGTGCCGCCGTCCTGAACTTCACCAAGAGCATGGCCAAGCAGGTCGCGAGCCGCGGCATCCGCGTGAACGCGGTGGCACCGGGCCCGTTCTGGACGCCGTTGCAGGTCAGCGGCGGGGCGACGCCAGAAAAGTTGCGGAGCTTCGGCGGGGACTCGCCGATGGCGCGTGCTGGCCAGCCGGCCGAGATCGCAGCGCTCTACGTCGCTGCGGCCGATCCGGCGTTGAGCTATTCGACGGGCCAGATCTTCGGCTCGACCGGCGGCAACGGTCAGCCCGCCTGACGAAGCGTGCCGCAACCTGTTCGGGTTGCGGCACCGATCGACACGATGTTTACGGATGTACTCAGGCCGATTTGACGGCTCAGCTTTCGACGACGTCCGGCATCAGGATATAGCCGTTGCCACGTACCGTGCGGATGATCTCCGTCGAATCGAACGCCTGCAGCTTGCGCCGGAGACGGCTGATGTTGACGTCGATCGTACGCCCCCGCGACATGCTCTCCGCCCTGCCAGACCGCGCGATCATATCGTCGCGTGTGTGTACGACCTGTGGTTGCGACACGAACACGCTGAGGAGCTGAAACTCGCCGTCGGTGAGGCGGACCGCGGTGCCGTCGGGCGTGTAGAGTGTTCGCATTCGCGAGTTCAGCGTCCACCCGGCAAACGTGTATGCTTCGGTGCGGGCCGACGGTGGCGCGGTGGCCGCAGCCGGTTCGGGCGATCCCGACGGGGCGGGTGCCGCAGCACCACGCCGCCGCAACACCGAGCGTATCCGTGCGAGAATTTCCCGCGGGCTGGACGGCTTCGTCACGTAATCGTCGGCTCCGAGTTCGAGGGCGACCACGCGGTCTACCTCGCCAGCAAGCGCCGAGAACATGATGACCGCCGGCGCCTCGCCGCTTTGCGTAAGCGTCCGGAGTACCGAAAGGCCATCCTCGCCCGGCATCATCATATCGAGCACGACCAGATCGCACGGGTGACGGACCAACCACGAGCGAAGCGCCGCGCCACTCTCCACCGCCTCGGCGCGCAGGCCGTGATCGACCAGAAACTCTGTCAGCAATTCGCGCAGGCCCGGATCATCGTCGACGATGACGATCCGCGCACTGCCGACATGGTCGTCGACGTCGCTCGGGGCGGATTGGCGTGGGATGAAGCCGATATGGTGCGCGATCATGCCCGATTCTCTGCATCTCGTGTTTGTCCGGGATATTTCCGGTGTAACGCTGACGACATCGGAACGGCGCGGTTTGCGACAATCTGTTAGGCGTCGACGACGTAATGCGACCGGAGTATCACGCCATCGACCTGCAAGGCGGGGGTCGTGTGGTGAATCGAGCGGTCACGGTAGCGTGTCCCGCGGCATACGGGCGTCGCCGATCACTCGGCAACGCGAAAGGCGCATCGTTTCGCCGAAAGACGGTCAGTCCTGCGCAGGGACGCGAGCGTCGCCTTCGCCCTCCACGCCTGCACTGCCGATCGACCGGTCGATCATCCCCGAGCGGCTCATCCACCAGAACAGCACGATACCGGGCAGGGCAAGCGCCGTCGTGAGAAGATAGAAGTCGACATACCCCATGGCGTCGATGAGTCCGCCGGCGGTGGTGCCCGTGACGATCCGGCCGAGGACGCTCGCCGCAGCCGAGATCAGCGCGAACTGCGCGGCAGTGAAGCGCAGGTCGCAGAGCGCGGAGAAATACGCGATCACGACGACGCCACCGAAGCCGCTCGCCGCATTCTCGAAGCCGATCGCCGCGGCCATGCCGAGGTTCGAATGCCCCGCCGCGGCCAGCGCGGCGAACGACAGGTTCGATACGCCCATCAGGACGAGCGACAGCAGCACCGACCGCTTCATCCCCATCCGCGCATACAGGATACCGCCGATGAAGATGCCGACGAGATACGCGAAGAAGCCGACCCCGACGTCGTAGAACGCGATCTCGTCGCCGGTGAAGCCGAGATCGTCGAACAGCAACCGCAACGTGAGGTTGGCCAAGGTGTCGCCAACCTTGAAGATCAGGATGAAGGCCAAGACGACGAACGCGCCTTCGCGGGAGAAGAACTGCACGAACGGCACCCAGATGGCGCGAAATCCCTCGCCCAGCCCACGCCGTTCGATCGGCGGGCGGCGACGTTCGGGCTCGCCGAGTATCAATCCGGCCAGCACCGCCGGCAGCGTGAAGACCGTGCAAGCTAGATACGCCGCGCTCCACCCCGCGCGTTCGGCGACGACCAGGGCAAGCGCTCCCGCGCCGGCGGACCCGATCCGCCAGCCATATTGGCTCATGCCCGATCCGACGCCCAACTGGCGCGGTTCGAGAATCTCGATCCGGAACGCGTCGATCACGATGTCGAAGGTGGCACCCGCCGCGCCGACCAGGATCGCCGCGGTTGCGGTACTGGCGATGCTCGCCGAAGGATCGACCAGCGCCAGGTTGACGACCGCTGCGACGACCAGCGCCGCGGTCACGATCAGCCAGGAGACACGCTGCCCCAATCGACCGACGATCGGCAACCGAATGCCATCGACGATCCAGGCCCACAGGAACTTCAGATTATAGACGAGGAAGGCGAGACTGAACGCCGTCACCGTCTTCTTGTCGATTCCGCTCGCCGCGAGCCGGGTGGTCAGCGTCGCACCGATCATCGCGTAGGGAAAGCCCGACGACATGCCGAGAGCGAGCGCCGCTAACGGTGCCTTTTCCGCATACGGCCGAAACCCGTCGCTCCAGCGTCTGCTCGCGGTTTCGTTCATACGCTACACTCCCTACTCGATCGAGCGGGACCCTAACGCGAAAACCGCGCGATGCCAGCGCCGGCTAGCGCGCCACCTCAGGCCAGCGTCTCGAATAGCCTGAACCCGGGTGGGAGACGCTTGGGGACAGTGCCGCCAATCCTCGCGTCGATGACTGCGATCGCGCCGATCAGATCGCGCGGTGCATATGGCTTCGACAGGCACCCGGCTGCGAGCGTCGTGGCCTCGTCCGGGAAATTGCCGGTCACGAACATCACCGGCACACCCCGCGCTTGCGCCGCGCGCGCCACGTCGAGACCGGAGCCGTCAGCTAGATGGACATCGACCAGAACCAGATCGATGTCCGTATTGCCGTCTTCGCCAATGCTGTTGGCGATGATCGCCAGGGCGTCCGCCACCCGGTCGACCGTCGCGACGACCGTGTATGCGGCGTCGGTCAGAAAATGCTCGTTGTCGAACGCGATTAGCGGCTCGTCCTCGACCAGCAGGAGGCGCACGATGTTTCGTTTCTTCTTTCCGAACAACATGATCGCTAAGACCCCACCGCGCGCCGAACGGTCGTTACGCTTGTGTGTCTTAACGCGCCGCAGCACGAACGGTCGCAAATATTTCGCGCTGGCGAGCGATCCATAGTATCAGCCGCGCCATGACGACTTCAAAAGACGATAACCCGACTGCCAGCCCGTCGAACGACGCGCTTGCAACCCCAAACACAACCCCCGACACGACCAGCGCCCCCCCCCCAGCCGCACCGGTCAAGGGCGACCGTATCGCCAAGCTGCTCGCGCGCGCCGGCATCGCCTCGCGCCGCGATATCGAACGGATGATCGCCGAGGGGCGCGTCGCGCTGAACGGCTCGACGCTGGATACGCCCGCCACGATCCTGCGCAATCTCAACGGGGTGACGGTCGATGGCGACCCGGTCGAGGCGCCGAGCTCGGCGCGGCTGTTCCTGTATCACAAGCCGACAGGACTGCTCGTGACCGAGCGCGATCCCGCCGGACGCACGACGATCTACGACCGCTTGCCGCGCGAACTGCCGCGACTGGTGCCGGTCGGCCGCCTCGATCTCAACACCGAGGGGCTGTTGCTGATGACCACCGACGGCGGGCTCAAGCGCCAGCTCGAACTGCCCGCGACCGGTGTCGAGCGTGCCTATCGCGCGCGCGCCTATGGCAACATCACGCAGCTACAGCTCGAGGAACTGATCGAGGGGATCGAGATCGAGGGCGTCCGCTACGGCTCGATCAACGCGAATATCGAGCGCCGCACCGGCGCGAACGTGTGGATCGAAATGATCCTTACCGAGGGCAAGAACCGCGAAGTCCGTCGCGTGCTGGAGCATCTCGGGTTGCAGGTCTCGCGGCTGATCCGGACGCGCTACGGCCCGTTCGTCCTCGGCGATCTCGCGCCGGGGCAGATCGGTGAAGTCCTTCAGCATGACGTCGTGGCGTTCCAGAAGGAACTGGCGAAGGGCAAGCCCGAGGGTCCGGGTGCGCGCGCCAATATCGGTATCAGCGCCAGTGCCGGCGCGGGTGCCGGGATCGGCGCGCGGTCGAGCCAGCGTGGCAGCAACGCCCCCCGGCCTGCGCCGACGGCTCGACCCGCCCCTGGTGCCCGTCCGAGTTCGGGTGCGCGGCCTGCTGCCGGTGGAGTGCGTACGCCCGTTCGCAGTCCGTATGCGGCACCTGCAAGCTCGGGCTTTTCAAGCGGCGTAGCACCAACCGATCGGCCATCGCGACCGGCGCGTCCCGAGCGGATTCGGCCGACCGCGGCGATGCAGCGCGGCGACGTCAACGATCCCTGGGCACGGCCGGATGCGCGCAATGCCGCGCGGCCGACCGGAACGCATCATGCCCGGCCGACAAGTGGCGACACGACCAAGCCCTATGTGCGGCAGGAGCGCGCAGACCGCGGCGAAGAGCTGAGCACCAACCCCAAGATCAAGCATTTCCGCGCCGCCAAGCCGCCGCGGGAGCGTGCTGCGCCGTCTCGTGTCGGTGCGGGCGGCACCTCGGCTCCGCGTCAGGAACAGCCGCGGGGATTTCGTCCGCAGGCCGACGATTCGCGGGCACGCGGGGCGCTCGACAAGCGGGCCGCGCGCAGTGCCGCCGGACGTCCCGGTGCGGAGCCGCGACCCGTCCGGTCGGACGGTCCCACACGGCCTGATCGGGGCGCACGACCGACCCCACCCGGCAAGGGTCCATCGGGAGGGCGCGGTCATCCGCCCCGTGCACCGCGTGGAGGGAAGCGCTGATGCGGATCATCGCAGGCCAATGGCGCGGACGCACGATCGTCGCGCCCAAGGGTGACGCCACGCGTCCGACCGCGGACCGGATGCGCGAGACGTTGTTCTCGATGCTGACGAGCCGGGTCGGAAGCTTCGAGGGGTTGGCGGTCGCCGATCTGTTCGCCGGCTCGGGCGCGTTGGGTATCGAGGCGCTGTCGCGCGGTGCGGCAACATGCCTGTTCGTCGAGCAGGACAAGCTGGCGGTGGACGTGCTCAAGGCGAACCTCGCCAAGCTCGGCGTGCGCGGCGACGTGCGCGCGACGTCGGTGATGGCGCTCGGGCCGGCGCCTGCCCCGCTCGACGTTATCCTCATGGACCCGCCGTATAATACCGGCGCGGGGATGGTGGCGCTCGACAAGCTGGCGCGGCTCGGGTGGACGAGCCCGGCGACGTGGATCAGCCTGGAGACGGCGAAGGCGGAGGTCGTCGAACTCGCCGGCTTCGAGATCGATGCGACGCGCGTGCACGGGAAGGCCAGGTTGACGCTGTTACGGCCAGCGTGAGTGTTGTCCCGCAACGGCGGGAGCACATGTTATTTCGAGGGGGTGCGGCCGAGTATCAGCAGCCCGCATAGGCTCAGCACCCCCGCCGCCATCAGATACCCGCCGACCAGCCACAACCCGTGCGGCGCCAGCGCCTCCGCCACGATCGGCGCGAGCGCTCCGCCCAGCACCCCGCCCAGGTTGAACGTCATCGACACGCCCGTGTAGCGCACGCCCGCCGGAAACAGGCTCGGCAGCCATCCACCCAGCGGGCCATAGGCGAACCCCATCACGAACAGTGCGCCCGACAACCACAGCCACACGGTGAACAGCGATCCCGACCCCAGCATCGGCCCCATCAGCGCGCCGACGCCGATGCACCCGGCAAACCCGATCGCCAGCATCCGCGCCGCGGAATGCCGGTCCGCGAGCACGCTCGCCACAATCACGCCCCCTGCGAGAAACCAGATCGCGACCAGTTCGACCGCCAAGAACGCCTCACGCGAATAGCCGAGCGTCTTGGTCCCGTAGCCAAGCGCGAACGCCGTCGCGAGGTAGAACAGCGCGAAACACGCGATGACGCCGAATGTACCCGCCAACGTCGGCCGCAGATGCTGCGTAAGAAGCGTTGCGATCGGCACCTTGGGAAGCGCTTCGGTCGCCTCGGCCTCGAGGAAGGCGGGCGTCTCGGTCAGCTTCAGCCGCACCCACAGACCGAGCCCGACGAGGATCGCGCTCAACAAGAACGGGATCCGCCAGCCCCACGCGAGGAACTGCGCCTCGTCGAGGGCGAGCCCGATGATCAGGAACAGCCCGTTCGCCGCAAGGAAACCGACCGGCGCACCCAGCGGCGGGAACATGCCCCAGGTGTTCTTGCGGTGCGGTGGCGCATTCTCGACCGCGAGCAACGCCGCACCACCCCATTCTCCCCCGAGCCCCAGCCCCTGCCCCAGCCGCATCAGGCACAACAGCGCCGGGGCGATCCAACCGACTTGCGCGTAGGTCGGCAGGAACGCGATCCCGACGGTCGATCCGCCCATCAGCAACAGCGATGCGACCAGGGTCGACTTGCGCCCGATCCGATCGCCGAAATGCCCGAACACAATCGCACCGACCGGCCGCGCGACGAACGCAAGGCCGAACGTGGCATAGCTCAGCAGCAACTGTGCGGACGCCGATTGCCCTGAAAAGAACAGCGGCCCGAACACCAGCGCCGCGGCAGTCGCGTAGATGTAGAAATCGTAGAACTCGACCGCGGTGCCGACCAGGCTGGCGGCAAGAATGCGGCGGTGGGAGGCGAGCGTCGTCATGGACACGACATCGCCGCACCGACGATTGGGGTCAACCATCTGCCGCGCGGCTCATACGGGGAGAACGATCCGCGCGATCAGCCCCGGTCCGTTGTCCGCGAGTTCGAAATGCCCGTCATGGAGCCGCGCGACCGCTTCGATCAGAGCCATGCCGAGGCCGGCGCCGGGGGTGGAGCGAGCGCTGTCTAGGCGGCCGAAACGTTTCAACGCCTGCGCGCGGTCGGCGGCGGCGATGCCGGGGCCGCGATCCTCGACCTGGATCGCGACGCCGTCGCTACGGTGGACGATCCGTAGCGTCACTTCGCCACCGCCGGCGCCGTGGCGCAGCGCGTTGTCGATCAGATTGGTGATCGCCTGGCTGATGAGTTCGCGGTGCAGTTTCATGGGCGGCGGGCGGTCGTCGATCGCGATCGTGAAGACGAGGCCGGCGTCCTCCGCGACGGGTGCATAGAGTTCGCCGATCTCCTCGAGCAGGTTCGCCGGTGACACTTCGATAAAGCGATCGCGCGACACCGAACCCGAGCGGCTGATCTCGATAACCATCGTCAGCATCCGCATGACGAGATCCGTCTCGACCAGCAGGCCCCCGAGCGCGGCCTCGCGCGCATCGGGATCGGCGATCAGCACCGCCTGCTCGGTCTTCGTGCGAAGGCGGGCGAGCGGCGAGCGGAGGTCATGCGCCAGACTGTCGGTGACGATCCGCAATTCGGCCATCACGCCTTCGAGCTTGCCAAGCATGACGTTGAGCCGTGCGGCAAGGCGGTCGAACGCATCGCCGCCACCGGCGACCATGTCCACGCGGCGCGAGAGATCGCCCTCGCCCGCCGCCTCGATCGCCTTGGCGATACCGTCCAGGCGGCGTCCGACATAGCGGGTAAGGACGAGCCCCCCGAACACGCCGAGTGCAAGCGACAGGAAGACAGCGACGGCGAGCGCGCGTTCGATCGCGCGTTCCTCCGCGGCGATCAGGTCGAGGTTGCGGCCGGTGAGCAGCCAGTAATCGCCGAGCGGGTGAAGCGCATACCCGGTCTCTCGCGCGGACCAGAGTTCGTCCGAGCCGAGCCGCGCGATCCGGAACTGCGTGACACGGAGCGGTACGGCGAGGCGGGCGGGCGAGATGCCCACGACCGCTCGGCCGTTCGGATCGATGACGGCCAGCACCAGCGAAACGTCGCCGGGAACGACCGCGCTATCGATCGCCTGCCGCACCGCGGCAAGTCCACCGCTGCGCCATACCGCACGCAACGCCTCGGACTGTTCGGTGGTCTCGCGGCGGATCGCGTCGATCGCGTCGGCGCTGGTGGTCTTCCAGACGAAGCCGACCAGCGCGAGGTTGGACACAAGCGCGAGCGCAATCGAGAGCAGCGCGATCCGCGCCGTTACCGAAAGGCGCATCGCCATCCCGGATCAGCCTTCGACGGCGAGCCGGTATCCCGCGCCGCGCACCGTGTGCAGGATCGGCGTCGGAAAGCCATCCTCGAGCTTGCGGCGGAGGCGACCGATATGGACGTCGACGACGTTCGAGCCCGGGTCGAAATGATAGTTCCAGATCTTCTCGAGCATCATGGTGCGCGTCACGACCTGCCCTGCATGGCGGGCGAGGAATTCCAGCAAGTTGAATTCGCGCGCACCGAGCGGGATCGAGCGGCCGGCACGCGACACGGAGCGCGCGAGCAGATCGATCTCGAGATCGCCGACGGAAAGCTTGGTTTTTTGCGGCTCGGTCGCGGCGCGGTCGGACCGGCGCACGAGCGCTTCGATCCGCGCGGAAAGTTCGGCGAAGGAGAACGGCTTGCAGAGATAGTCGTCGGCGCCAGCCTTAAGCCCATCGACGCGGTCGTCGACGGCGGCGAGCGCGGACAGGATCAGGACCGGGGTGGCGATGCCGGCTGCCCGAATGGCGCTGACCATCGACAGCCCGTCGAGGCCGGGCAACATGCGATCGGCGATAATGAGGTCGAAGATGCCTTCGCTGGCGAGGAACAGGCCGTCGCGGCCGTCTGCACAGGCTTCAACTGCATGACCGGCTTCCGCCAGGCCCTTGGCAAGATAGGCGGATGTCGAGGCGTCGTCCTCGACGATCAGGATCTTGCGGCTCAACGCGGTCTCACCTTCCCTGCCACCGAAATCGGTCACTATCTCCGAACCTTATAAACGGAAAGGCCGGCGGAAAGAACCCTTCCCACCGGCCCCCACGGTACCCCCGGGAGTGACGGGCACCGATCTCTGGAAACTCGCGCGACCGTTGCTGATCACGGATTGCTTCTAGGATCGGACAGGGGTCAGGGCGATGACCGAGCAGTGACAATTTCGTCATGTTGATGTTGTTCGGATGTTCACAGCAGCGGAGACGGACGAGGTTGCCCCCGATGCTGGAGCATTCGCTAGGGCAGTCCAAAAATCCCACCATCCCCTCCGGTCATCCCGGCGAACGCCGGGACCCATGGTTGCGCGGGAGGTAATGGTTAAGCGCAATCGTTTGGTCCACCGTATCCGTAGGTCCCGGCTTTCGCCGGGATGACGGAAGAGGGGGCGAAGGCAGATACCCGAACCGCACCCCAACCTTCGCAAGAGAACAGGTTACTCGCCGTCGAGGATCGCTGCGATTGCAGCGCCGACATGCGCAATGTCGGCCATGCCGTCCACGCGGTGGACCAAGCCCCGTGCGTCATAGATCGGCAGGATCGGCGCGGTCTTCGCCCGGTATTCAGCCATGCGGTTGTGCACGGTTTCAGCGTTGTCATCGGGACGCCGCTTGAATTCGGTCGAGCCGCACACGTCGCAAACCCCAGCCACGACCGGCTTCTTGTAGCGATCATGATAACCGGTGCCGCACTTGGCACAGGTGTAGCGGCCGACGACGCGGTCGATCAGCGCGGCTTCGTCGACGCCCAACTCGATCACGCAATCCAGCGTACGCCCACGCGCGGCGAGCAACCCGTCAAGCGCTTCCGCCTGTGCGGCCGTACGCGGATAGCCGTCGAAGATGACGCCGTTCGCGGTATCCGGCTGGTCGAGACGCTCGCCGATAATGCCCGATACGATCTCGTCCGAAACTAGACCGCCCGATGCCATCACCGACTTTGCCTGAAGGCCGACCGGCGTTCCGGCGGCCACCGCTGCGCGCAGCATGTCGCCGGTAGAAAGCTGCACCATGCCGCGGTCTGCTACCAGCGTCGCGGCCTGGGTGCCCTTGCCCGCGCCAGGCGGTCCAAGAAGGATGATATTCACGAAACGCACTCCCCTCGTTCGTGCAGGATTTAATCCGGGTTAACCCCGCAGCTTACCGAAGTCGATTGCCCTTGAGCTTCGCCTTCTTGATCAAGTCGCCATACTGGTGAGCCAGCAAGTGCGACTGGATCTGCGTAACCGTGTCCATCGTCACATTAACGACGATCAACAGGCTGGTGCCACCGAGGTAGAACGGAATCTGCAACGCGGTCACCAGATATTCGGGCAACAGGCAGATGATCGTCAGATATGCAGCGCCGATGACGGTGATGCGTGTCAGCACGTAATCGAAGTAATTCTCGGTGTTCTTTCCCGGGCGGATGCCGGGAATGAACCCGCCATTGCGCTTCAGATTGTCGGCGGTCTCCTCGGGGTTGAAGACGACCGCGGTGTAGAAGAACGAGAAGAAGATGATGCCGGCGCCGTACAGCAGCATGTACACAGGGCTGCCGTGCTGCAGATACTGGTTGAGCGTGATGATGAAATCACCCCACTTCGACTCTCCCGCGACGCGCTGTCCTGCGAACTGCGAGATCGTCAGCGGCATCAGCAGCAGCGAAGAGGCGAAGATCGGCGGGATCACGCCGGCGGTGTTGATCTTCAAAGGCAGATGGCTGCGATCGGCCTGCATGCCGCGCTGAGTCTGGCGCTTGGGATACTGGATCAGGATGCGGCGCTGGGCGCGCTCCATGAAGCAGATGAAGAGGATCAGCACGACCACCGCGACGACGATGCCGATCAGCTTGATCGGATCGAGCGAGCCCGAGCGGCCGCCTTCGAGCAGGTTGACCAGCGTGACGGGCAGATGCGCGACGATGCCGGCCATGATGATCAGCGAGACGCCGTTGCCGATGCCACGGCTGGTGATCTGCTCGCCAAGCCACATCAGGAACATCGTACCGCCGATCAACGAGATGACCGCGGCGACGCGGAACGTCATGCCCGGCTCGATGACCGCCTGAATGCCCTGTGCGGCGCCAAGAGTCTCAAGGCCGACGGCGATGAAATAGCCCTGCACCGCGGTCAGGCCGACGGTGCCGTAGCGCGTATACTGGTTGAGGCGCTTGCGGCCCGATTCGCCGTCCTTCTTGATGGCGGCGAGCGTCGGCGACAGCGAGGTCGCGAGCTGCACCACGATCGAGGCGGTGATGTAGGGCATCACGCCGAGCGCAATCAGCGACATGCGGCTGAGCGAGCCACCCGAGAAGGTGTTGAAGAAATCGAGCACGCCGCCCTGCGTCTGCTGCGAGAGCAGGCCGAGCGCGGTTGGGTCGACACCCGGCAGCGGGACATAGCTGAGCAGGCGGAAAATGATCAGCGCACCGATCGTGAACCACAACCGCTTCTTGAGGTCGGTCGCCTTCGCGAATTTCGAAAGGCTGATGCTTTGCGCCATCTGGTCGGCTGCGGATGCCATGCGTGTGATCGTCCTGGAAACAAAGAAGGCGGGATGCGTTGTGACCGCCCCCGCCGCTCATATAGGCGCACGGGCGCGCTTGTCTAATGGCTAGGTGCGCTAAGTACCCACTCCGTTCGTCCTGAGTAGACACTGAGCTTGTCGAAGCGGCGTATCGAAGGACCCGCTCGATTGAGGCAAATCCTTCGATACGGGTCATCGGCTTCGCTCAGCTCCTACTCAGGACGAACGGGAGTGAGGGTCGCGACAGAGCCATATTCCGTTCGTCCTGAGCGAAGTCGAAGGACATTGCCCCAAGTGACGTACCCTTCGACTTCGCTCAGGGCGAACGGAGGAAGAGGAGTCCCGGAAAGCGCACGGATCGGAAATGAGCGGCGGGAAGACGCTAGGTCAGTCAAATAGAAAGGGGGCCAGCGCTTTTCGCACCCGCCCCCTTTTAGATCGGCTTAGGCCTTGAACGATGCCTTGTGCGCCGCACGCTCCTTATACTTCACGCCCTTCTTGGCGGCAGCCTTCTCGGCCGCGGGGACGAAGTGGATCACCTCGACCTTGCCGCCGATCTTCTCGACCGCTTCGATCGCGCCCTTGGACGCGCCGTCGACGGTGAACGAGAGGACCGTGGTCAGCTCGCCCTTGGCGAGGAGGCGGACGCCGTCCTTGCCGCCGCGTGCCAGGCCAGCGGCCTTCAGCGCGTCGTGGTCGAGCGTGGCGTTCGCCTCGATCTTGCCGGCGTCGACCGCGAGCTGGATCGCGCCGAGGTTGACCTCAGCGAAATCCTTGCGGAAAATGTTGTTGAAGCCGCGCTTAGGCAGACGCATGTGAAGCGGCATCTGGCCGCCTTCGAAGCCGGCGATGGACACGCCCTCGCGGCTCTTCTGGCCCTTCTGGCCGCGGCCTGCGGTCTTGCCCTTGCCCGAGCCGATGCCGCGTCCGACGCGCATCTTGGACTTACGGGCACCTTCGTTATCGCGGAGTTCGTTGAGCTTCATGGTAATGCACTCGCTTTCGCTTGTTACGCGCTGGTTTCAAATCGCCGGGTTCGAATCCGGAAATGAGGAAGGGGGCCGTTAGCCCCCTTCCCGGTATTTGTCACTAGGTAGCGTGAAGGCTCAGCCTTCGACGGACACCATGTGCTGCACCTTGCGGATCATGCCGCGGACCTCTGGGCTGTCTTCCAGCTCGCGGGTCTTGTGCATCTTGTTGAGACCGAGACCGATCAGCGTTGCGCGCTGATCCTTCTCGCGGCGGATCGGCGAACCGGTCTGCGTGATCTTGATGGTTGCCATGATCGCTTACTCCGTGATCGCAGCTGCATCGGCCTCGGCGGTCTTCGAACCACCATGGCCGAGCAGGTCGGCGATCTTCTTGCCGCGACGCTGTGCGACGGCCTTGGGCGAGGTCTGTTCGCCAAGGGCCTCGAACGTGGCGCGGATCATGTTGTAGGGGTTCGACGTGCCGACCGACTTGGTCACAACGTCGGCAACGCCCAGCGATTCGAAGACCGCGCGCATCGGGCCACCGGCGATGATGCCCGTACCCTGAGGCGCCGACCGCAGCGTGACCTTGCCGGCACCGAAGTGACCGTTGCCGTCATGATGCAGCGTGCGACCGTCCTTCAACGGAACGCGAACCATCTTCTTCTTGGCAGCAGCCGTCGCCTTCGAGATGGCTTCCGGCACTTCGCGTGCCTTGCCATGACCGAAGCCTGCACGGCCCTTGCCGTCGCCGACCACGACCAGCGCTGCGAAGCCGAAGCGCTTACCGCCCTTGACCGTCTTCGAGACGCGGTTGATGTGCACCAGCTTCTCGATCAGCTCTTCGCCGCCATCGTCCGCACCCGGACGACCGCCACGATTGTCGCGACCGCGACCACCGTCGCGACCACCGCGGTTGCCGCCTGGGCCACCGCTGCGGTTGCCACCGGGGCCACCACGACCACCACCGCCGCCACCGGGACCGCCGCGACCGCGACCGCCAACGGAGTTGCCGCCACCCTGATAGCCAGTCGGCGCCGGGGTGAGGTTTGCATCCTGTGCCGTCATCTCAACAGGGATGACTGCTGGCGTGTTGTTTTCGTCAGCCATGTCTTAGAACTCCAATCCGGCTTCGCGCGCGGCATCGGCAAGAGCCTTCACGCGACCGTGGTAGAGGAAGCCGCCGCGATCGAACACGACCTGGGTCACGCCCGCTGCCTTGGCAGCCTCGGCGACGCGCTTGCCGACCGAGGTCGCCGCGTCGATGTTGGCGCCGGACGTGCCACGCACGTCCTTCTCCAGCGTAGAGGCCGATGCGACCGTCGTGCCGGCGGCATCGTCGATCACCTGGGCATAGATGTGCTTGCCCGAGCGATGCACCGACAACCGCGGACGGGTGCCTGCACGTGCGCGGAGCGCGGTACGGTTGCGGCGACGCCGCTTGGCGAAAAGAGAAAGTCCCTTGGTCATTACTTCTTCTTCCCTTCCTTGCGGAAGATGAACTCGCCGTCGTACTTGATACCCTTGCCCTTGTAAGGCTCAGGCTTGCGCCACTGACGAATTTCCGCGGCCAGCTGACCGACCATCTGCTTGTCCGAACCCGAGATCTCGATCGTCGTGTTGTCGGGGGTCTTGACTTCGATCCCCTCCGGCACGTCGACGTTGACGTCGTGGCTGTAGCCAAGCTGCAGCTTGAGGTTGCGACCCTGGGCGGTGGCACGATAGCCGACGCCGGTGATCAGCAGCTTCTTGGTGAAGCCCTCCGACACGCCGGTGACCAGGTTCTGCACCATGGTACGCTGCATGCCCCAGAACGCGCGAGCGCGCTTGGTGTCGTTGGCCGGCTGCACCGAGATGCCGCCGTCTTCGATCGTGTAGCTGATCTCGTCGCGAAGCGGCATCTTGAGGGTACCCTTGGGGCCCTTCATCGTCAGCTGCTTGTTCTCGATGGTCGGCGTGATGCCCGCCGGTACGGTGACCGGCTTCTTACCAATGCGGCTCATCAGAACACCTCCGCGAGGACTTCGCCGCCGACGTTCTGCTCGCGTGCTTCGGAATCCGACAGCACGCCGCGGGGCGTCGAGACGATGGTGATGCCGAGGCCGTTACGGACGCGCGGGAGTTCCTGCGAGCCGGAATAGACGCGACGGCCGGGCTTCGAGACGCGCGCGACATGCTTGATCGCAGGCTGGCCCTCGAAATACTTCAGCTCGATGCGAAGGCCGGCCGCGGGGCCCATCTGCTCTTCGCTATAGCCACGGATATAGCCTTCGCGCTGCAGAACGTCGAGCACGCGGACGCGCAGCTTCGACGCCGGCGTGAGGACGGAGTCCTTCTTCGCGCGCTGGCCATTACGGATACGGGTGAGCAAATCACCCAGGGGATCGGTCACTGCCATGATTTAGTCCTTACCAGCTCGACTTCGTGACGCCGGGGATGAGGCCCTTGTTGGCCAGATCGCGCAGCTGAATACGGCAGAGCCGGAACTTGCGGTAATAGGCGCGCGGGCGACCGGTCAGCTCGCACCGGTTACGGATGCGGGTCGGGTTCGCGTTGCGCGGCAGTGCCGCCATCTTGAGGCGAGCGATCAGACGCTCACCGTCGTCGAGCGTCTTGTCCGCTGCGATCGCCTTCAGTGCCGCGTACTTCGGGGCATACTGCTTGACCATGCGCTTGCGACGCTCGTTCTTGTTGACTGAACTCAGTTTCGCCATCGACTTAAGTTCTTTCTTTCTTCTGCCCCCTCGCCCCTCCGGGGAGAGGGTCGGGGTGAGGGGCAGCCCAGCAGGGCCGCGCCTCCAGTTTAGGGGCGGGGCAAGGGAGACTCACTCCCCCTCACCCCAACCCTCTCCCCTGAGGGGAGAGGGAGTTACTTACGCTGCCTTCTTCTCGTCGGCAGCGTCGTCTTCGATCGGGAACGGGAAACCGAACAGACGCAGAAGCTCGCGAGCCTCGTCGTCGGTCTTTGCGGTCGTCGTCACGATCACATCCATGCCACGGACCTTGTCGACCCGGTCATAGCTGATTTCTGGGAACACGATCTGCTCCTTGATACCACAGGCATAGTTGCCGCGGCCATCGAAGCTCTTCGGGTTGAGGCCGCGGAAATCGCGGACGCGGGGAAGAGCGATCGTGATGAAACGGTCGAGAAACTCATACATGCGCTCGCGGCGAAGGGTGACCTTCACGCCGATCGGCATGCCCTCACGCAGCTTGAACTGCGCGATCGACTTCTTGGCCTTCGTCACGACAGGCCTCTGGCCGGCGATCAGCTCCATTTCGGAAGCAGCCTGGTCGACCTTCTTCTTGTCCTGCGTGGCCTCGCCGACGCCCATGTTCAGCACGATCTTGTCGATCCGGGGGATCTCCATGACGTTCTTGTAGCCGAACTTCTCGGTCATCGCCTTGATGATCGTCTCGTCGTACATCTTCCGCATGCGCGGCGTGTAGGCGACCTCGGTGCCAGCCTTGTCGGCGCCCGTGTTCTGATCAACCATTGATCTTCTCCCCGGTCTTGACGGCGACGCGGACCTTCTTGCCGTCCTGCTCCTCGAAGCGGACGCGGGTCGGCTTGCCGTCGGCGGTCACGTGCGCGACCTTCGAAACGTGCATCGGTGCTTCCTTGCGGATCAGGCCACCCTGCGGGTCACCCTGAGTCGGCTTGGTGTGGCGCACGGCGATGTTGACGCCCGATACGACGACCTTGTCGGTCTTCGGCATGGAGACGGTGACTTCACCGGTCTTGCCCTTGTCCTTGCCGGACAGGACGATGACCTTGTCACCCTTCTTGATACGCTGCGACGCCATTACAACACCTCCGGCGCGAGGCTGATGATCTTCATGTGCTTCTTGCCGCGCAGCTCGCGAACGACTGGGCCGAAGATACGGGTGCCGATCGGCTCCTCGTTCTTGTTGACCAGCACCGCGGCATTGCCGTCGAAGCGGATGACCGTACCGTCTGCACGGCGGATATCCTTGGCGGTACGCACGATCACCGCGCGGTGAACGTCGCCCTTCTTCACACGGCCACGTGGCTGCGCCTCCTTGATGCTGACGACGATGATGTCGCCAACGCCTGCAACACGACGCTTGGAACCCCCAAGCACCTTGATGCACTGCACCCGCTTCGCGCCGCTGTTGTCAGCGACGTCGAGATTGGACTGCATCTGGATCATGGATCCGTATCCCTTCTCTGTCTCTGGGGTCGATACCGACCGAACCCCGCCTAAAAAATCACCCCGCCACGGACGAACCGCAGCGGGGAGGAGCGGCCGCTTAGCCGTTCCCGTTTACGAAAACAAGAGCGCAGGAGGTTTCCCCCCTGCCCTCTTAACTCAAACCCGTCACCCCAGCGAAAGCTGGGGTATCCCTGTTCGAGCCGATCGCCCCTCACCACGAGATCCCAGCTTTCGCTGGGATGACGGGGTTTGGAGCGTACCAGTTCAGCCCTCGGCCGAAGCCCGCTCCGGCGTCGCGTGGGTGTTGACCCGCTCGATCACCTTCCAGGTCTTCAGCTTCGAGATCGGTGCGGTCTCTTCGATCCGCACGGTCTCGCCCTGCTTGAACTCGTTGCTCTCGTCATGAGCATGATACTTCTTCGAGCGACGGATGATCTTCCCGTAGAGCGGGTGCTTCACCTTACGCTCGACGTTCACGACCACCGTCTTGTCGCCCTTGTCGGACACGACCAGACCGGTCAGCACGCGCTTCGGCATGATACGTTCCTTACTTCGCGGCTTCAGCGCTGGTGCGCTGAGCCTGCAGGGTCTTGATGCGAGCGATGTCGCGGCGGACCTCACGAACGCGGCTCGGCTTTTCGAGCTGGTTCGTGGCGGCCTGGAAGCGCAGGTTGAACTGCTCGCGCTTCAGTTCGCCGAGCGACTCCGACAGCTGGTCGTCGCTCTTGGTCTTCATGTCGTCGATACGAGCCATGATCTTACTCGCCTCCCAGATGCGAGGTGTCGCCCAGGCGGGCAACGACCTTTACCTTGATCGGCAGCTTCATGGCCGCCCGCTCGAACGCCTCGGCGGCGATCTTGCCGTCCACACCGTCGAGCTCGAACAGGATCCGACCCGGCTTGACGCGAGCGGCCCAGTATTCCGGCGCGCCCTTGCCCTTACCCATGCGGACTTCGGCTGGCTTTCCCGAGACCGGAAGGTCTGGGAAGATGCGGATCCACAAACGCCCCTGGCGCTTCATGTGCCGCGTGATCGCGCGGCGGGCCGCCTCAATCTGGCGTGCGGTTATCCGGTCGGGTTCCATCGCCTTCAGGCCGTAGGAGCCGAAATTGAGCGAGAAGCCACTCTTGGCGTCGCCCGAAATCTTGCCCTTGAAGGCCTTCCGGAACTTGGTCTTTTTTGGTTGCAGCATGTCTGTTCCTGCCCCTTAGCGACGATCGTCGCGCTGCGGCCGCACGCCGGAGGTCTGAGCCTCCATCATGATGCGGTCGTACGACGTCGGATCGTTGCCGAGAATCTCGCCCTTGAAGACCCAGACCTTCACGCCGCAAACGCCGTAGGACGTATGCGCCGTAGCCTCGGCATAATCGATGTTCGCGCGCAGCGTGTGCAACGGAACCCGACCCTCACGATAGCTCTCCGACCGTGCGATCTCGGCGCCGCCGAGACGGCCACCGCAGTTCACCCGGATGCCCTCGGCACCGAGACGCATCGCCGACTGGACCGCACGCTTCATGGCGCGACGGAAGGCGATACGACGCTCGAGCTGATCGGCGATGCCCTGCGCGACGAGACGCGCATCGACTTCCGGCTTGCGGATCTCGACGATGTTCAGCGACACGGTCGACGACGTCATCTTGCCGATGGTCGAACGCAGCTTCTCGATGTCCGCACCCTTCTTGCCGATGATCACGCCGGGGCGTGCAGCGAAGATGGAGATACGGGCCAGCTTGGCCGGACGCTCGATGACCACCTTGGAGATCGCGGCCTGCGGCAGCGTCTTCATGATGAATGCGCGGATCTTGAGATCCTCGAGCAGGAGCCGACCATAGTCGGCGCCTTCGGCGTACCAGCGGCTATCCCAGGTACGGTTGATCTGCAGACGCAGACCGATGGGGTTGCTCTTCTGACCCATTATGCTTCTTCCTGCTCGCGCACGACGATGCGCAGACGGCTGAATGGCTTGAGAATGCGGGTCGACTTGCCGCGGCCGCGGGTAGCGAAGCGCTTCATCGTGATCGACTTGCCGACCGAAGCCTCGGCGACGACGAGTGCGTCGACGTCGAGGTTATGGTTGTTCTCGGCGTTGGCGATGGCCGAGGCCAGCACCTTGCGCGCTTCGATCGCCATACCCTTGGTCGAGAAGGCGAGGATGTTCATCGCATCGCCGACCTTCTTGCCGCGGATCAGCGCAGCCACGAGGCCGAGCTTCTGCGCGGAACCACGGATCTGCGTACCGACCGAAAGCGCCTCGTTGTCCGCGACCTTGCGCGGGCTGACTTGCTTAGACATCAGCGCTTGCCCTTCTTGTCGGCGGAGTGGCCGGGGAAGTAGCGCGTGGGCGCGAACTCACCGAGCTTCATGCCGACCATGTCTTCGTTGACCGAGACGGGCACGAACTTGCGGCCGTTATAGACGTTGAACGTGAGACCCACGAACGACGGCAGGATCGTCGAGCGACGCGACCAGGTCTTGATCGGCGAACGCGCGTTGGTGTCCTGGGCAGTTTCTGCCTTCTTGAGCAGATGAAGGTCCACGAAGGGGCCCTTCCAGACTGAACGAGCCATGTTAGCCCTTCCTCTTCGTCGAATGACGCGACCGGATGATCATCTTGTCGGTCGACTTGTTATGACGCGTGCGCGCACCCTTCGTCGGCTTGCCCCAAGGCGTAACCGGATGACGGCCACCCGAGGTACGGCCTTCACCACCGCCGTGCGGATGGTCGACCGGGTTCTTGGCGACGCCGCGCGTCAGAGGACGGATACCCATCCAGCGCGAACGGCCTGCCTTGCCCAGGTTCTGGTTCTGGTTGTCGGGGTTCGAGACCGCGCCAACCGTCGCCATGCAATCGCTGCGGATGTAGCGCTGCTCGCCCGAGTTCAGGCGGACCATCACCATGCCCTTGTCGCGACCGACGACCTGCACGTACGTGCCGGCCGAACGGGCGATCTGGCCACCCTTCATCGGCTTCATCTCCACGTTGTGGACGATGGTGCCGACCGGCATCTGACCGAGTTCCATGGCATTGCCTGGCTTCACGTCGGTCTTCTTGGCCGCGAGGACCTTGTCGCCGACGGCCAGACGCTGTGGCGCCAGGATGTAGGCGAGTTCCTCGTCTGGGTACTTGACCAGGGCGATGAACGCGGTGCGGTTGGGATCATACTCGATCCGCTCGACGGTGCCCTCGACGTCCCACTTGCGACGCTTGAAGTCGATGTAGCGGTACTTCTGCTTGTGACCGCCGGCGATACCGCGCGAGGTCACATGGCCCTTGTTGTTACGACCGCCGGTCTTGTGCTTACCTTCGGTCAGCGCCTTGACGGGGCGGCCCTTCCAGAGCGACGACTTGTCGACCAGGATGAGACCGCGGCGTGCCGGCGATGTCGGATTATAATGCTTGAGTGCCATGGCCTCAGATCCCCGTCGTCACGTCGATGGACTGACCGTCCTTCAACGTCACGATTGCCTTTTTCATGTCCGAGCGCGAGTAGTTCGTGCCCTTCCACTTCTTGGTCTTGCCCTTCTGGACGAGCGTGTTCACGCCGACGACGTTCACGTCGAACAGCGCCTCTACGGCCGCCTTGATCTCGGGCTTCGTGGCATCGTTCGATACCTTGAACACAACCGCGTTGAACTCCGACAGGGTCGTCGTCTTCTCGGTGATGTGCGGGGCCAGGATAACGTCGTAATGACGATTATCGATGCCCGCCTTCTGCTTCTTAGCCATGGAAGCGCGCCTCCAGCTTTTCGACAGCGGCGCGCGTCAGCACCAGCGTGTCATGCTTCAGGATGTCGTAAACGTTCGCGCCGGCAGCCGGCATCACGTTCACTTCGTACAGGTTGCCCGCAGCGAATGCGAAGCTGGTGTCGACCATGTCGCCGTCGATGACGAGCGCACGCTTGCCGAAGCCGAGCTTTGCGAGATCGCCCTGCAGCGTCTTGGTCTTGCCACCCTCGACAGCCAGGCTGTCCATGATGACCAGCGAACCCGCCTTGGCGTGGCTGCTGAGAGCCATCCGCAGGCCGAGCGAGCGAACCTTCTTGTTCAGCGACGGGTTGAAGTCACGGACGCGTGCGCCGTGAGCCTTACCACCACCGATGAACACTGGTGCGCGACGATCGCCGTGACGAGCCGTACCGCCGCCCTTCTGGCGACCGAACTTCTTGCCGGTGCGTGCGACGTCTGCGCGCTCACGGGTGCCACGAGCCGTCTCGCGACGCTTCTCGAGCTGCCAGGTGACGACACGGTGCAGGATGTCGGCGCGCGGATCGAGGCCGAAGACCTCGTCGTTGAGCTCGATGTCCGCTGCGTCAGTGCCGGCGAAAGATGAAACCTTGATCTTCACGCTCAGCCCTCCTGGCCGTCGGCTGCAGGTGCGTCGGTCGTTTCGGCCGGCGTGTCTGCTGCGGTGTTGCTGTTTGCGGTCTTGAGACCGGCGGGGAACGGTGCGTCGGCGTGGCGCGCGACCTTCACCGAGTCCTTGACGAAGAGCCAGCCGCCCTTGGAGCCAGGAACCGAACCCTTAACGAACAGGAGACCACGCTCGACGTCCGTCGACACGATCTCAAGGTTCTGCTGGGTGCGGTACTTGTCGCCCATGTGGCCGGCCATCTTCTTGTTCTTGAAGACCTTGCCCGGATCCTGGCGCTGACCGGTCGAACCAAGCGAACGGTGCGAGACCGACACGCCGTGAGTTGCCCGCAGACCGCCGAAGCCCCAACGCTTCATGCCGCCCTGGAAGCCCTTACCCTGGGTCTTGCCCTGGATATCGACGATCTGGCCTGCGACGTAATGGTCGGCCGAGATCTCGGCGCCGACGTCGAGCAGGCCGTCTGCGTTCACGCGGAACTCATGGACGACAGCCTTGGGCTCCACTTCGGCCTTGCCGAAATGGCCGCGCTGCGGCTTTGCGACATTCTTCGACTTGGCGACACCTGCACCAAGCTGGACGGCAGTGTAGCCGTCACGATCCATTTCGCGAACGGAAACGACCTGATTGCCTTCGAGTGCCAGAACGGTGACCGGCACGTGCCGACCATCTTCCTGGAACAGGCGGGTCATCCCCATCTTCTTCGCGATCACGCCAGTACGCATGATCTTGTCCCTTCCTAGACAGAGGCCCCGTCGGACTATTCCTCGGGGGCTTGCGGACCATGTCCGGAGCAAGCTCCATGATGCGTCCACCTGACCTCATCCCCGGCAAAAGCCCTGAATGGAGTCGGTTCAACCCGGTAAATACGAAACGTGCCCCCGTCCCGGGCTGGTGCTTCCGCGAGTACGGAAGCGTGACGGGGGACGCTGCCCCGTCGGTTTTCACCGACGGCGGTATCCCAATGTCGAACGGCGCGGGACCGTTACCGGTCGACCGCGCCGCGCCAGCCCTTAGGCGAGCTTGATCTCGACGTCAACGCCAGCGGCGAGGTCCAGCTTCATCAGCGCATCGACCGTCTGCGGCGTCGGCTGGACGATATCCAGCATACGCTTGTACGTGCGCACCTCGAACTGCTCGCGCGACTTCTTGTCGATGTGCGGGCCGCGGTTCACGGTGAACTTTTCGATGCGCGTCGGAAGGGGAATCGGACCGCGGATGAGCGCGCCGGTGCGGCGTGCGGTGTCGGCGATGTCGCCAGTGGCCTGATCGAGCACACGGTGATCGAACGCCTTCAGACGAATGCGGATATTGCTGTCCATAGTCCCTACCGATGCGAAAGAGCGGGCCCGTTTCCGGGCTCTTGCTGGTTGATGTTTAAACCGAAGGCGGGCCATTACGGGAGTGCGGGGGGAAACGCAACCGGAGGTTGAGGATTTTCCGATGCTTTACTCGACGCGATCCACATCAATCGAACCGTTGATCTGTGTCTTTCGGGGAGGATCGCGTCAATATCCTCCACTTATGACGGGTCGCCAGCGGACTAGCGTCATAATCAGTCGATATGCCCGGCGTTAAGAGATCGCCAAGCTGGTGGTCGTAGTCTGTCAGACATCAGCAGTGTGTATTTCTTCGCCGGGATTTTTGGCCTGCCGCTGCTCGCGCCGCTGATCCTGGTCGGCTGCCTGACCCCGCGCTACGTGCCTAGCGACTCTCTGGCAAGCGCCGTCGCCTCGACACCCTCGCCGGAACTCGCGCGCGAGCGCATTGCAGCGAGCTTCGTCAAGCATTGTAGTGGCAACTGGAACTTCGACCGGCTGCATCGACGCGGCGAAGCAACGTTGTATTCCTGGGAGAGCGATGCAGGACTGCTTGCCCGAACACGGATCAGCTGCATGCCAGACCAGCGCTGCTCGATTACTGCGCAGGCGCTCATACGTTGGCCGTTCCCACCTAAGCTTGGCAGTAAGCGTGTACCCACCCGCATCTGGGGCTGCGGAGCCAGCACCCCCGACTGGACTCGGCTCGATAGCGCTGAGTAGCGGGGGTTGCATTCTGCCCCATACGCCATTCGCATGCCTGGGTGTCAGCGAACGGCAATACCCGACCTAGTCGAAACATCTCGTGCGCGCTTCAAAACACGAAAAAGCCCGGCCTCTCTCGCGAGAAGCCGGGCTCTTCGATCAGCTCCCGAAGGAGATGATGCTTACTTGTCGATCTGGCTGACGACGCCTGCACCGACGGTACGGCCACCTTCGCGGATCGTGAAGCGCTGGCCCACGTCCATGGCGATCGGTGCGATCAGCTTGATGCCGAGCGACACGTTGTCGCCTGGCATGACCATCTCGGTGCCCTCCGGCAGCTCGACGGTGCCGGTCACGTCCGTCGTACGGAAGTAGAACTGCGGGCGGTAGTTGGCGAAGAACGGCGTGTGACGGCCACCCTCTTCCTTCGACAGCACGTACACTTCCGAGTTGAAGTCGGTGTGCGGCTTGATCGTGCCTGGCTTGCAGAGCACCTGGCCACGCTCGACTTCGTCGCGTGCAACGCCGCGGATCAGCGCGCCGACGTTATCGCCAGCCTGGCCCTGGTCGAGCAGCTTGCGGAACATCTCGACGCCCGTGACCGTGGTCTTGCGAACGGTCGGGTGGATACCGACGATCTCGACTTCCTCGCCAACCTTGACGATGCCGGTCTCGACGCGGCCGGTGACAACCGTACCACGACCCGAGATCGAGAACACGTCCTCGATCGGCATCATGAACGGCTTGTCGAGCGGACGCTCGGGCTGCGGGATGTACTCATCAACAGCCTGCATCAGCTCGGTGACGGCATCCGCACCCAGCTTCTGGTTCGAACCCGACAGTGCGCAGGTCGCCGAACCCTTGATGACGGGGATGTCGTCGCCCGGGAAGTCGTACGAGCTGAGAAGCTCGCGGATTTCCATCTCGACCAGTTCAAGGATTTCCTCGTCGTCGACGAGATCGACCTTGTTCATGAACACGACCATCGCAGGCACGCCGACCTGGCGTGCGAGCAGGATGTGCTCACGGGTCTGTGGCATCGGGCCATCGGTCGCCGAAACGACGAGGATCGCGCCGTCCATCTGGGCTGCACCGGTGATCATGTTCTTCACATAATCGGCGTGGCCGGGGCAATCGACGTGCGCATAGTGACGGTTGGCCGTCTCGTACTCGACGTGTGCGGTCGAGATCGTGATGCCGCGCTCGCGCTCCTCGGGAGCCTTGTCGATGTTGGCGAAGTCGACAGCGGTACCGCCGGTCGTCTCTGCCAGAACCTTCGTGATCGCAGCGGTGAGCGACGTCTTGCCATGATCGACGTGACCGATGGTGCCGATGTTGAGATGCGGCTTGTTCCGCTCAAATTTTGCCTTGGCCATTGTTTCCTACCTTCTGATTCGTATTCCGGTGCCACACCGGGAACCGCGCGAACGCGGCCCCATAGCGGCTGTTAAAGTCTGACGCTAGCCCTACCCTTTGAAAGGGTTAGGCCAACTTCGCCTTCACCTCGTCGGCGACGTTCTGCGGAACTTCGTCGTAATGCGAGAACTGCATCGAGTATTGTGCGCGACCCTGTGTGAACGAGCGCAGCGAGTTCACATAGCCGAACATGTTGGCCAGTGGCACCATCGCCTCGACCGTCTGCGCGTTGCCACGGCTATCGGTGCCCTGGATCTGGCCACGACGGCTGTTCATGTCGCCGATGACGTCGCCCAGATAATCCTCCGGGGTGACGACCTCGACCTTCATGACCGGCTCGAGCAGCGTGATGCCCGACTTCTGTGCCACTTCGCGCATCGCGCCACGCGCACAGATTTCGAACGCCAGTGCCGACGAGTCGACGTCGTGATATGCGCCGTCATACAGCACGATCTCGAAATCGATGATCGGGAAGCCGACCAGCGAACCGGTCGCCGCGGTCTCACGGAAACCCTTCTCGATCGCCGGCAGATATTCCTTCGGGATGTTGCCGCCCTTGATCTCGTCCTTGAACGTGATGCCCGAACCGCGCTCGCCCGGCGTGACCTTCACCTTCACGCGACCGAACTGGCCGGTGCCGCCCGACTGCTTCTTGTGCGTGTAGTCGACGTCGACCGGCTTCTTCAGATACTCGCGGTATGCGACCTGAGGAGCGCCGACGTTCGCCTCGACCTTGAACTCACGCTTCATGCGATCGACCAGGATCTCGAGATGGAGCTCGCCCATGCCCTTGATGATGGTCTGGCCCGACTCAGGGTCGGAAGAAACGCGGAACGAAGGATCTTCACGTGCGAGACGATTGAGCGCGACGCCCATCTTCTCCTGATCGGCCTTGGTCTTCGGCTCCACCGACAGCTCGATCACGGGCTCGGGGAATTCCATCCGCTCGAGAATGATCGGTGCGTTCATCGCGCAGAGCGTGTCACCGGTCGTAGTATCCTTGAGGCCTGCCAGCGCGACGATGTCGCCAGCGAATGCCTCCTGGATGTCCTCACGGCTGTTCGCATGCATAAGCAGCATGCGGCCGACCTTTTCCTTCTTGTCCTTGACCGAGTTGGTGACCTGCGACGCGGTCTCCAGCTTGCCCGAATAGATGCGGGCGAAGGTCAGCGTGCCGACGAACGGATCGTTCATGATCTTGAACGCCAGCGCCGAGAACGGCACGTCGTCCGACGAAGGACGCTCGTCTGGCGTCACGCCGTCGAGCTTCAGACCCTGGATAGCGGGAACGTCGAGCGGCGAAGGCAAATAGTCGACGACGGCGTCAAGCAAAGGCTGCACGCCCTTGTTCTTGAACGCCGAGCCGCAAACGACGGGGACGAACGCCATGCTCAGCGTACCCTTGCGGATCAGCTTCTTGAGGTCGGCGACGCTCGGCTCGTTACCTTCGAGATATGCCTCCATGAGGGCATCGTCCTGCTCGACGGCCATCTCGATCAGCTCGCTGCGATACTTCGCGGCCTTCTCGGCGAGGTCCGCGGGGATCTCGGCATATTCGAACTTCGCGCCGAGGCTCTCTTCGAGCCAGATGATCGCGCGGTTCTCGACGAGGTCGACGAGGCCCTTGAAGCCGCCTTCCATGCCGATCGGAAGATACAGCACGGCCGGACGCGCACCGAGGCGCTCGATGATCGAGTCGACGCAGAAGTAGAAATCGGCACCGGTGCGGTCGAGCTTGTTGATGAAGCACATGCGCGGCACGCCGTACTTGTCGGCTTGACGCCACACGGTCTCGGACTGCGGCTCCACGCCGGCAACGCCGTCGAAGCATGCGACCGCGCCGTCGAGCACGCGGAGCGAACGCTCGACTTCGATCGTGAAGTCGACGTGGCCGGGGGTGTCGATGATGTTGATAAGGTGCTCTTCGCCCTTACCTTCTTCGGCGCGCCACTTGCAGGTGGTCGCAGCCGACGTGATCGTGATCCCGCGCTCCTGCTCCTGCTCCATCCAATCCATCGTCGCGGTGCCTTCGTGCACTTCGCCGATCTTGTAGGACTTGCCGGTGTAATAGAGGATGCGCTCGGTCGTCGTCGTCTTACCGGCGTCGATGTGCGCCATGATGCCGATGTTACGGTAACGGTCGAGCGGATGGCTGCGGGCCATGATCGTGCTTCCTTAAGGATATGGGGAGCCGAACGTGCCGGCTCCCCAATATATAGGTGTTTGCGTGACAGGCGGAAGACCGCCCGCCGACGCGGTACCAGACGCTAGGCTTAGAAGCCCGCTTTTACCAGCGGTAGTGCGAGAATGCACGGTTGGCTTCTGCCATCCGGTGCGTATCTTCACGCTTCTTCACCGCGTTGCCACGGTTGTTGGCGGCATCCATCAGCTCGCCCGACAGCCGTGCGGCCATCGTGTTCTCGCTGCGCGAACGTGCCGCACCGATCAGCCAGCGGATCGCCAGTGCCTGTGCGCGCTCGGGACGAACCTCGACCGGCACCTGGTACGTTGCACCACCGACGCGGCGCGAACGGACTTCGATGCCCGGCTTCACGTTGTTCAACGCATCATGGAAAACGCCGATCGGGTCGCGCTTGGCGCGCTGCTCGACGGTTTCGAATGCACCGTACACGATCAGCTCTGCGACGGACTTCTTGCCGTCCAGCATGACGCTGTTCATGAACTTCGACAGAACCTCATCCCCGAACTTGGGATCAGGCAGGATGACCCGCTTTTCGGGACGACGACGACGTGCCATTTCAATTTCCTTGTAGACTTCAGCCGATTCCGGAACACGTCCGGGGCTTACTAAGCTTCGTAACTTCCGAGGCGTGGATCCCGGATAAGACCGCCGAGAGCGATCTTTCCGGGATGATCATGCCCCCGGCATGATCACTTCGGACGCTTGGCGCCGTACTTGGAACGCGACTGACGCCGGTCCTTCACACCCTGTGTATCGAGCACGCCGCGCAGGACGTGATAGCGAACACCGGGAAGATCGCGGACACGACCGCCACGGATCAGGACAACCGAATGCTCCTGAAGGTTGTGGCCCTCGCCCGGGATGTAGCTGATGACTTCGCGCTGGTTGGTCAGGCGAACCTTGGCCACCTTGCGCAGAGCCGAGTTCGGCTTCTTCGGGGTCGTCGTGTAGACGCGCGTGCAAACGCCACGCTTCTGCGGATTTGCTTCCATCGCAGGGACCTTGGACTTGGCCTTCTGCGGATCGCGGCCCTTGCGGACCAGCTGGTTGATCGTCGGCATTGAAGCCTTCACCTTTCAAGTGGTTACTTTGCTGGAGCCATGAGGCGCCTGAGAATACAAAAAGGACCATAGGAACGCGGGAGCGCCCCTCAGGTCCTGGAATGCATCCAGCAATGTTCAAGCATGCCCGGCGGGAAACACTCCCGAAGAACAGGCCGCGCCTATAGGTTAGGAGGCCGGTCGGGTCAACGGGGCGGAATCGCTTTGGGTCCTAGGTAGGCAATTGGCTTCAGGAGGACACGAACGCCCACGTGATGCCGCTGACAGCCGCCGCCTTAACCACAGCCATGTGTCGACTGCCACTCCTTCTAATCTTCCCTTCAAGGGGGGAGGATTACTTGTCTCACGCTAGCGCGATCGCGTTCCAAGCACTGCGAGCAGCGTCTTCTCGAATCGAGCAGGATCCTCGACCTGTGGCGAGTGACCCAACCCCTCCAGCGTCACCAGATTCGCATTCGGCATCTGCTTCACCGCGCGTGGCGCCACCATCGGGACGGGCTCGAGGAACTTGCGCAAACTGACCGGCGCCTGCGCGCGGCCGAACGCGGTCTTGTCGAGGGTACCGACGATCAGCGTCGTCGGGGGCGTAATCCGGTAGAGTTCGTGCGCGACCGATTGCGTCTTGATCATCTCGCTGGTCTTCGCCTGGGCGAGCGCGACGGTGTCGCGCCCTGCCCCCTGATACATGCCCGCCTGCATCCAGACCCAGCGATCGTAGGACGGCTTCCATATGCCGTGATAATAATTCTCGAGCTGGTACGCCTTGATCGAGGCGTAGCTGGCTTTCTTCTCGTTCACCCAGAGCGTGTCGACGTCGGTGTAGGGCACGCCCTCCTCGCCGCGATCCTTCAGGCCGAGCGGGTTCACCAGTACCAGCTTCTCTACCGACGCCGGGTACAGGATTGCGTAGCGCATCGCGAGCATGCCGCCCATCGAATGCCCGACGATCGTAGCCCTTGTGATGCCGCGCGATTCGAGCAGGCGCTTGGTGAACGTCGCCAGCATCTCGAAACTATACTGCGCCGCCCGCGGCTTGGACGATTTGCAGAAACCGATCTGGTCGGGGACGATCACCCGGTAGCCTACCTCGCTGAGCGCGCGCGCGGCACTGCCCCAGGTCGCACCGCAGAAGTTCTTGCCGTGGAGCAGGACGACGGTGCGACCGTTGGGCCGCTGTGGCGCGATATCCATGAAGGCCATCTGCGCGGGCGCGCCGACGATATCGACCTCCATCGTCTGGACAGGCCAGGGATAGGTGAAGCGTTCGAGCTGGGGCCCGAGATCCGGCACCAGTGGTACCGGGCCTGCCCCGATCAGCATCGCCGCGGCCGGCAGCGCCAGCATCATTAATCTCGCCTTCATACCGATTACGCTTTCCTACATCCAACGAGACCGCGTACGGTTAACGGCGAAACCCTGTGCCGTGCGACGCATCATCCTTACGATGACGAATTGCACGCGAGGCGCTTGCCCTTCTCGAAACGGCTGGGTATGGGGCGCGACCGCTTAGGAGTGTAGCTCAGTTGGTTAGAGCGTCGGTCTCCAAAACCGAAGGCCCTCGGTTCGAATCCGAGCACTCCTGCCACCCCCTTTAGAAGAAGTCCGATCTGTTCGAACGGCGCAGGTTCAGCCGGCGCTTTCGCGCGCCTATCGCGATTGCAGAAACTGCATTTCATAATGCAAATTTCGCAATTGCGATTTTCTCTGCTGCGATGCACAAAGATCGGGCCTTTCAGGCATCCTCTCCTAAAAACTTTCATGGCCGGTCTCAGACCGGCCTTTTTTTTGGTCCGCGTTCGGCATACACCTCAGCTGCCGTCGTCGCGCCGAACGATAACAAACACCGTGGGAGCGGAGCAGCCGGTCAAGCCGGCACCGGCAAGACGATCGTGCGGGGGATCGAGCGACCCAAGCGCTCTCCCCCGCTACCTCTCCACGAGCACAATGCCGCGGCCTACAGAACCGTCGCCCCGCCCCTCTCCTGCCGCGCACTTGCTTTCACGACGGGTGGAAGCTATCTGCCGCGCTTCCGACAGCGAGGACGGACCTGCCGCCGCTGCCCTTCCCAGGGAGCGGCTAGTGGGTCTATGCCTCGCATCTCAGTTTCTCAATCAGCGGGTTCGAAGAACATCGTGGCGAAGACGTCCCCCCTCGAATTCATCCAGCAGGTCCGCAACGAGACCGCGAAGGTCACGTGGCCGACGCGTCGCGAGACGGTCATGACCGGCGTGATGGTGGTGATCATGACGACGATCCTCGCGCTGTTCTTCCTGGGCGTCGACTCGATCCTGCAAGCGATCGTCTCCGCCCTCCTCAAACTCGCTCAGTAAGCAAGGTTCCGTCATGGCGCGCTGGTACATCATTCACGCCTATTCGGGCTTCGAGGGCAAGGTCCGCGACTCGATCATGGCCGAGGCGACCCGCATGGGTCTCGAACAGCTCGTCGAGCAGATCGAAGTCCCGACCGAAACCACCACCGAAGCCCGTCGCGGCAAGAAGATCGCGGTCGAGCGCAAGTTCATGCCGGGCTACGTTCTCGCCAAGCTGAACATGAACGACGACGTGTATCACCTGGTGAAGAACACGCCGAAGGTCACTGGCTTCCTCGGCAGCATGGGCAAGCCGCAGGCGATCAGCGAGGCGGAAGCCACGCGGATGCTGAACAGCAAGGAAGAAGCCGCCGCTGCGCCCAAGCAGAAGGTCAAGGTCGACTACGAGATCGGCGATCAGGTCAAGGTCCTTGACGGCCCGTTCGCGACCTTCAACGGGCTTGTGGAAGAACTCGACTTCGACCGCAGCCGCGTCAAGGTTTCGGTGTCGATCTTCGGGCGTGCGACGCCTGTCGAGTTGGAATTCGAGCAGGTCGAAAGAAGCAAGTAAGCCGCAAAGCGGCGCGCTTGCGGCCGCACGCGATTAGCGGTCAGCTAATCGCGAGACGGCCTCGACCGGCCGGCGGGCCAAAGGCCCGGCCGACGACGCGGGATTTACTCCCGCGTCGCGTTTTAGGCGGGCACGTTTCCCACCAGAGCCTCCCCCTCCGCCATCCTGACGAAAGTCAGGATCCAGAATTACGGAACGCTGACCGGCTTGCCTCTGGATCCTGACTTTCGTCAGGATGGCGTGAAGAGACGGACGATCCGCCCAACGAAATGCTCTTAGGTTTGGGAACGCCCAGCTTGTAGAGCCGCGCGCCGAAACTGCGCTATCTCGCGATCACCGCACCGCGTGCATCCGGCCTTGGCTCTATGAAACTGTGAGCGAAGCAAGCGACTTCAACAGAGCGCCCAACAACCGAAGTTCACGCCGGATTCAGCCCTATTCGGAACCGGCCATTGGTTCAGATGCTGTTAGAGGGCTAGAATGGGTCTGCTTTCAGCTTTTCAGTTCCGCTCTAACTTTCTCGCGCCGCTGTACGAGCAAAGCTGCATCATACGGCGAAGACCAATTGTCGGTATTTCTGGCGAACAGAACGCAGCTTGCGGCATCGTCCCGCTCCAGCGCTTCAGCCGCGAAATGCTCCATATGCTCGCGCCGCAAATTTGTGTTTTTACCCTCATAAACATAAAACCCGACCGTCGCTTTGCGATTGAGCGGCGGCACGATCTCGATGAAGCATTCATGGCCCGGCCTAGCGCTCTTGCGCGTGACCGATTTCCTTAGTCTATTCAGACCGCGCTCGACGGTTGGTTGCTCCTCAGGGCTTGCAGAGCTGAGAATGAAAATACCCATAGTGGTCCATCCGGCGGGCTTCGTCCGGGCCAGTTTATCGATGATCCCTTTGTAAGTTCGATGGATCGTCGCCGTGGGTTTCTTTATCTCTATTCCGGCGTCGCGGGCGGTATAATACCGATCGATCACGCCAGACATTCCAGACACCATTAGACGATAGGAGTTTTTTTGACTCGGCCCAAGATTGAAGCCTGTTGACAGATAAACGCCAAGGAAATCCAACTCGTCACCAAAAACGTCAAAATGTTTTTGAAAATGAAATCGCTCGGAAAAATAATGGAGAAATGGGATCTCTTCATCAATAATATTTGCGATGCAGCCAAGATCAGCAATATGTAATACCGGAGCTAGCGTATGACCCTCCGGAATAAGTCCGGCCTTCGCCATATCTTCTTCCGAGGAACTGAGAATAGATAGATCATCAAGAGTCAGCGATATTCGGATTATCTGATCGACGTTTTCTGCATCTAGTCCGAGAGACTGCGTGATCTTGAGGCTTTCGATATTGCCCGCCCGAGCAGCGACGATGTGCTCGGCCAGTCGAGCGGATTGAATGGACGGTGCAACTACCATTTCGTTCAAATGACGTTTGAGACGGTCGGGCGCGCCACGTAGCCCCTCAGGCGTCAATCGATGAGATTTGGCTTCAGCAAGAAACACCGTTTTATCGACGGTCGCGATGATATCGGTTTCAAATTGTTGAGCGCCTACCATCCATTTAGCATTTTTTGTAATTCTCGCTGTAGGAAGTACCGACCGGATTAAGAATTCCGTTTTATCTTCAAGATAGGCCGCGCGACGATCCGACAAGTCACTTTCAATCTTCGCCGATCTGGCAAAGCGCCACATAATCTCGTTGATATGGCTGAAGATCGCCTGTGGCACGACGAACATATATTTATCGTGAACATGGACTCCAGGCCTTGCCCAGACCGGATTGGAAAGAAACATGTGTTCAATTTTCTGGTCAGCGAGCTCACCTGGCTGGATCGAAAGCATACCTAAAATGCGGTTGACGCGCTCTTCCTCTTTACCAGTCGCTGCGGCGATTTCAGAAGCCGTGACGGACATATCGTTGGAATGCCGCAAGTCCGCATGCGACATCAGGAATGCTGCAACGCTTTTGCGTGGCATTCCTTCTGGTATCACATTGAGCAGTTTCTCGGGAGATCCGATCAAATCAGGGAACTCACGGAAATAGGCTTCTACTAGGGCCTGGACATCGCGAGCACGCACAACCCGCCTCAACGCACCCATGTGTTCATTACCGCGCTGTTCGATTGTTGTAAGAACGGTTTCAGACACATCGAGAATATCACTAAACGTGTACCCCGCTGCCGCTTCCAGTTTAGCGTCCAGTGCCGCGTACAACTCGCGGCAAATCAGTTTGACCTCGCTAAAATATCCCCAATTTCTGACCGCTTGTGTGTGCAGCCTGATCTTCTCCTGAAGCGCTATAAGCGCCTTGCGGCCGTCATCCACCTCGTCCGCTTCATCAATCAGTCGGCGTTTGAAAATCGTATCGGATATCTGCGGCAGAATATCGAACACGGTTTGTATGGCTTCTGCCGTGAAGGGATCTTCGCCCCAGTCAGCGACTGGCAAAGTGAGAGCTATGCCTTGTAGTAGCTCGATGTGATGCTGCTCAATACCTTTGGCAAAGCTGCGGGTTTCGCCCTTCGCGTTGATCGCCGCTCGCGTACCGTAGAATGCGAATGTCGATAGCACGCTTTCCGGCATCCGCTCTTTAAACACATCGAATAATCTACTGATTAAAGCTGGATACTTATCAACATCGTCGCGAGCCGATTTAAGGAGAGCCTGCTTAAAATCTTCATGGCGATCGCCTATGCCGAAATTTAATTTTTCGAAGCTCATCCTGTTCGGATCACCTCGGGACTCTGACGGGACCTGCTTTTTTAACTTTCGCCCTCGAGATATCGGCATCACTTACTCCCATTGACGAATCGTTTTGATCTGCTCTGCCAATTAGAATAGCTGTCTGCCAACAAATTCTGAATGAGCGGCTACTTACGCCGCTTTTGTGTCCAAGAGCGGACAATCCGCCCCCCTTAAAATTGACTCCGTTACTTCCAGTCTTTCAGTCGCCACCCACCGAACAGCGCAACATCGGGATCGTGCGGCACCTTCGTCGGGTCGGCCTTGCTCCAGCCGGTTACCTGATCGAGCGCCGGCAGGATTACCGCCTTCGGCGCCGGATACGGATTCGTCAGCGTCGGTTCGCCGCGTTCGTTGCGGGCGGCTTCGGCGATGTCGAAGGCTTCGCGGGCGCGGGCTTGGCGGGCTTCGTACATTGCCGACAGGCGGTAGCTGTGCGCTTCGCTCGATTCACCGCGGCGGCGTTTGATGTGCGGCGGTTCTTCCTGGAGGTGGACCGTCCGGTTGTGCAGGTGGAGGAGTTGCAACGCCTGGTTCGCAGTCATCGGCGGGATCGGTGGGGGATCGTTGTGGCGCCAGTCGCCGTGGTCGTGCGAGCCAGATAGCGAGCCGGCGAGCAGCGCGGACTCGACGGACTCGTAGCCGGCTGCGAGCGCGAGGCGCATCTCGCGGGCGAAGGCGGGGCTGGCTTTGCGGCGGGCGTAGAAGGCGGAGTGGCTGAAACCGGCGGCGGCGGCCGAGAGGCGGATGTTGGCGGTGGCGGAGAGCGCGGTGAGGAAGGCTTGCTCGGCGGCGTGACCCAGGCGGTTGGCGGGCGGGCGGCGGAGCTGGAGGCGGCCGTTGGCGGTTCTCGTCGTGGTGGGGGATGCGGTCGAGACGGCGGCGTTCGTGGTACGCCCCTCCCCCGCCCCCTCCGCCAAGCGGGAGGGGAGTTTTAGGGCCGCGTTGGCCAGGACAAGCGCGGCGTCCCATTTGGCGGCGAAGGCGGGGTGGGCGGCGCGGCGCTTCGTGAAGGTGGAGCGGTTATAGCCGAGCGCGCGGGCGGCTTCGCGGGCGTTGCCGGTGCGGCGGAGATTGGCGAGGAACGCAGCGTTCTGCGCGGCCTGGCGGCGGGTGAAGTGGTCGGGTTTGAAGGGGCGCGGCATCGTTAGCGGGTCTGCCTCGATATCCTACATTGCAAGGGGGCTTGTGCTGGGTGCGGCGGGGCCAAGAATGTTTCCCCGCGAGGGCAGGGATCCAGACTGGGCTCCCGCCTTCGCGGTAGCATAGGGGAGCGCTGTCTTTGGCAGGATTAGTTCATGCTAAGGCGCGAGGGCGCGAAGACCAGTGAGAAGAAAGGCAGATTCGGGGTTCGCGCGGAGGCGCGGAGACGCGGAGGAGAAGGGCGCGGAGAAGAAGGGGGTAGCGGGGTGTTGCCGCTTTGCGGGTTTTGGGGTATGCGCGCCGGCTTCCACCTTCACTGATGGAATTTTGCGGGAGGTTGCCGAGAGGTAGCCGCCATCACCGCTAGGCTCACCGGGCGAGGCGCTGTTGCGCTCAAAGCCCAATATAAGAGAGTGACATGGCTAAAAAGATTACCGGATACATCAAGCTGCAGGTGCCTGCAGGCGAGGCAAAGCCCGCGCCGCCGATCGGACCTGCGCTGGGTCAGCGCGGCGTGAACATCATGGAGTTCTGCAAGGCGTTCAACGCCGGCACGAGCGAACTGAAGAAGGGCATGCCGATCCCGACCGTCATCACGGTCTATGCGGATCGCTCGTTCTCGTTCGAGACGAAGACGCCGCCTGCCTCGTACCTGATCAAGGAGGCCGCTGGTCTCAAGTCGGGTTCGAAGGAGCCGGGCAAGGTCGTCGCCGGCAAGATCAAGCGCAGCCAGCTGAGCGAGATCGCCACGACGAAGATGAAGGACCTGAACGCCAACGATATCGACGCTGCGACGAAGATCATCGAAGGCAGCGCCCGCGCAATGGGCCTCGAAGTGGTGGAGGGCTGATATCATGGCATTGAGCAAGAAGCAGAAGGCCATCACGGTCGACCTCGTCAAGCTGCACGGCATTGACGAGGCCATCGGTCTCGCACGGTCGGGCGCCACGTCGAAGTTCGACGAGACGATCGAAGTCGCGCTGAACCTGGGCGTCGATCCGCGTCACGCAGACCAGATGGTCCGCGGCGTGGTGACGCTGCCCAAGGGCACCGGCAAGACCGTCCGCGTCGGCGTGTTCGCCCGCGGCGCGAAGGCTGAAGAGGCTCTCGCAGCAGGCGCGGACGTCGTCGGCGCCGAAGACCTGATGGAAATCATCCAGGGTGGCACGATCGATTTCGATCGCTGCATCGCGACCCCGGACATGATGGGCATCGTCGGTCGCCTCGGCAAGGTGCTGGGTCCGAAGGGCCTGATGCCGAACCCGAAGCTGGGCACGGTGACGATGAACGTCGCAGCAGCGGTTCAGGCAGCCAAGGGCGGCCAGATCGAATACCGCGTCGAGAAGGCCGGCATCATCCACTCGGGCATCGGCAAGGCGTCGTTCCCGGCGGAAGACCTGCGCGCGAACTTCGACGCGCTGGTCGACGCGGTGGTCAAGGCCAAGCCGTCGGGCGCCAAGGGCAAGTACGTCCAGAAGGTCGCGATCTCGTCGACCATGGGTGCGGGCATCAAGGTCGATACGGCCGAGGTTGCTGGCGCCTGAGCCGCACGGGGTTAGCGCGAGCTAATCCCGAGACGGCGAAAGCGCGGCCGGCGCGGGCAACTGCGACCGACGATGCCAGAGACGGGGACGGGATATACTCCGTCCTGCCGCTAAGAGACAGAGAAGGGCCGGGAGCGATCCCGGCCTTTTTTGCGTCCGGGATAGATTGATCGTTCGATGAAGATCGTCGCCCTACCCCCGGTCCCGTCATCCTGACGAAAGTCAGGATCCAGGGTTACGGGCGTCTATCCCTATGGCTCTGGATCCTGACTTTCGTCAGGATGACGGGGTTTTGGGAAAACACGTGAATGGCTCGCCGATATGGGCCATCTGCCGGCGCATGATCGAAGCTTCCTGCCATTGTGGCGCGGTAACGCTGACCGTCGACCTTCCGCCCCAATGGGTCGCCGACTGCAACTGCTCGATCTGTCGCCGTTACGGCGTACTGTGGGCGTATTACCAATTGAGCGACGTTCGCGTCGCGGCATCTGTCCCGACCGCCATCTACAGCTGGGGTGCCAAGACGTTGCGCTTCCATCGGTGCGGCGAATGCGGGTGCGTGACGCACCGGACGAAGGTCGACCCTGCGATCGACCGGATCGGGGTCAACGCACGCCTGATGCCACTCGAAATTCTAGCGGTGACACGCATACGCCGGCTCGATGGCGCGGATACCGGGCTCTACCTGGACGCCTGACCCGCTCGGCGATTGACTCCGCCGTCAATTCCGCTAAGGGCAGCGCTCGTTCGGCGGGCTTGCTCGTCGAACTCCGTCCGAGACAGTGGGTGCAGCGGGTTTGCCGGTGCTTAATCTCCCACCTAGACGGGGAATGAGATTTTGCGGAGCGCCATGCGCGCCTGCCCTCTCCCATGCCCCATCGACGAGACACCCGGGAGCGCGGGCTTGTCTGCGCCTCCGGTAGTAACCGGGTCGTTCGTTTCGGCGGACTACCCGACAAAACGTGGAGAATGGCATGGATCGTGATCAAAAGACCGCGGCCGTAGCCGAGCTGAACCGCACCTTTTCCGAGGTCGGCGTCGTCGTTGTGACGCGCAACCTCGGCCTGACCGTCGCACAGTCCACTGTGCTGCGGAACAAGATGCGCGACGCCGGCGCGACCTACAAGGTCTCGAAGAACAAGCTTGCCAAGATCGCAATGGACGGCACCGACTACAGCTCGCTGGGCGACATGCTCACGGGTCCGGTCGGTCTGGCCAGTTCCATCGATCCCGTCGCGGCCGCCAAGGTGGTCGTGGAATTCGCGAAGACGAACGACAAGTTCGAAATCGTGGGTGGGGCGATGGGCGCGACGACCCTCGACGTCGAAGGCGTGAAGGCGCTCGCAACGCTGCCCTCGCTGGATGAACTGCGTGCCAAGATCGTTGGCCTCATCGTGGCACCTGCCACGAAGCTGGCAACGATCACGCAGGCTCCGGCAGCGCAGCTCGCGCGCGTGCTTTCCGCCTACGCGGAGAAGGAAGCCGCCTGATCTTGCAGGCCTTTCGTTACTTTTTTGAACTGATGGGGCATGAGCCCCGAGATGGAGATTTATCATGGCAGACCTGAACGCGCTCGTTGAGAGCCTGAGCGAACTGACCGTTCTCGAAGCAGCTGAGCTTTCGAAGCTGCTCGAAGAGAAGTGGGGCGTTTCGGCCGCAGCAGCGGTCGCAGCACCGGCAGCAGGCGGCGGCGCCGCTGCTCCTGCAGCAGAAGAGCAGACCGAATTCGACGTCATCCTGACCGGCGACGGTGGCAAGAAGATCAACGTCATCAAGGAAGTCCGTGCGATCACCGCGCTCGGCCTGACCGAAGCCAAGACGCTGGTCGAGTCGGCTCCCAAGGCCGTCAAGGAAGGCGTGTCGAAGGACGAAGCCGCCAAGATCAAGGCTCAGCTCGAAGCAGCTGGCGCGACCGTCGAGGTCAAGTAAGCCGCAGCGGGAGAGACGGACCATCCTGGTCCGCACTCCCGCAAGGCCGGCCGGCGGTGCCTGCACCGACCGACGAAGCAGGGGCTTTGCCCCTGCTGGCCGCAGCTTGGAAAAAGGGCGGCCCCAGCGATGGGGTCGCCCTTTTTTTGTGTCTTACCGATATGGCGGCCTTTCCACTCGGGTACAGACCGAGGCCTTGGCGGGCGACCGCGCTGACTCCGCTCAGTTCACGATCACGATGGCCTTCCCAACTGGGCCCCGGCCTTCGCCGGGGTGGTGGCGTAAGCTGGTGGTAGTGGCGTGAGCCAAGGTAGCCTGAGCCGAGGTGGCGTGAGCCAGTGGTGGTGCGGCAGGCCGGTCAGGCCGTCCGGGTTTCGAACCTCGCCGCGACGGCCGCCTGCTCCACCGTTGCATCGAGATCGCGCGGGTGCAGGGTCAGCCCTTCCCCGTCAGTCCGGTCTTCACCGCAACGAACGTTGCAGAACCCATCAGTGGATGCCGGAAGGATTCCGGCATGACGGAGGGATGGGTCAGATGGCCGTCCCGAACACCGCTTCCGACCGACCACCTCGCACCGCGCCACGCGGCATCAGATCCACCCCCACCCTCGTTGTAGCTCGCATCGCAGCGTAATAACCGCCAGCGGCCATGACCGCGGTCAGCCACCCGACAAGCAGCGAGTCGACGACCAGAACCGGCCACAGCAGAATCTTGGGGCCGACCAGTCCAAGCGCTGCGAACCCGTAATGCGGGATCATCAGCGGCAGGATGACAACGAGTGTGAATGCAAACGTCCACGGTACGTGTCGCGCCATGACCGCGATCGACTCGCTAGGCCCAATCGCTGGATTGCCGAGCGACGCGGCGACGCCCCAGGCCAGCAACAGGTTGCCAATGATCGTGCTGACTACGAAACTGACCGCGAGGACCGCGCCCGACTGCGGAAGGCCGAACAACTGAACCGCTGCCAGGGCAACGTTGAACGCAAAAACATCGCAAAACGTCGGGTCGCCACAGAGTCCCGCATACGGGCAAAACGCGCGTCTCGGTGTGGCAGGTATCGGGTGACCCAGTAGAAGGGCAGCGTCAACGCCGCCACCTTGAGCATCCCGAACCCCATCCGCAGCGGATGATGCTCGACCGCCTTCGCCGCGGCGATGCTGCCGTACATGCCGATATGCACCTCGGCCGCGTGCTGCATCAGTTCGAACACTACCGGGATCAGCGCGAGCAGCGGGCAGGCAACGAGAAACGCCACGCTCCCGCTGTACGTGGCCTTGAACGCTTGCCAGAATGTCATGCCGTTTCCCCCTCTGCTGTGAAACTCAGGATGTCGCCCGGCTGGCAGTCGAGCACGGTGCAGATCGCCTCCAGCGTCGAGAAGCGGATCGCCTTGGCCTTGCCGGTCTTCAGGATCGACAGGTTCGCCATCGTGATATCGACGGCCTGCGACAGCTCGGTCAGCGTCATGCGGCGCGTGGCCAGCATGTCGTCCAGCGTGACGATGACGGGCATCAGACGGTCATCGCCAGATCGTCGCGCATGCCGGCGCCAACGCGGAACACGCGGGCCAGCACGAACATCATCACGACGGCGATCCAGCCGGTGAAGGCGGGCGTCCAGGTCGCGTGATCGACGCCGAGACGGTCGAGCGTGAGAACGATTCCGCCCAAGGCGAGATCCAGCAGTTGCGGCACGAGCAGAGCCCAGCCGATCCGCTGGAGACGATCGGCATTGGCGATGACGAACGGGTCGCCGGCGCGGACGCTTGCGACGATCGCCAGCAGCCGGGTAAACAAGTGATGCAGCGCGACGGCGGCCGCGATGCCGAGCAGCCCCATGAGACGCATGACCGCGATCGTCTCGACGACGTTGCGGCCGTGATATTTCGCCGACAGATGCGCAGCCAACATGTCGCCGAAGCCGAACGACAAGGCGATCGCCAGCACGAAACCGACCGCCGATATCCAGTTGGCCCAGTTCGCGAACCGCAAAAGTCCGCTGGCGACGACGAGAACCCGGTCCTGCATAACCACCCCTCCGTTTATCGAAAAACGATATGTATCGTTTTTCGATAAACGTCAATGGTGGCGGCGATGTGAGCCCAGGGGACGTGAGCCCAGGGGAAGCCGCGGGGGACCCTACCGGTCGAAGGTCGCGGCGTGGGGGCGCGCGGCGACCATCGTGAACATCTTCGCCGGTGCATCGAGCCAGAACGGCGCGAGCTTGGCGGAGTCGACGCGTTCGATCCCGACGACCCACGCGCGGGCGGTCTGCGCGTCGTCGCCGGCGGTCGTGTAGAGGATATTGGTCGCCACGACCGGGACGAACATCGGGCGGTTGGCGGCAGTCATCGTATGGATCGCCTCGCGCGCGATGGCGGTGACCGTGCGGACGGTGCGTGTCTCGCCCGGTGCCAGCGCGAACGGCGGCGCGGCGGGACGGACGACGGGCGCCGCATTGAACCGCACGAGGTCGGCGTCCTGATCGGAATGGGCGGTGAGCAACACGATCCCCGTACGGATCGCCTCGGCCGCGGCGTTACCGGTGTTGGTGATGACGAGTTCGCATTCGACCGTGGCACTCAACAGGTTGAGCCCGGCGCGTAGCGGACGAAGTTCGCAGGTGACGCGCGCTCGAGGTGCCGCTGGCGGCGACGGTGGCGGCGCCGGCGTCTTGGCCCGTGGCTCGAGAAATTTCGGCGCGGTCGGCGCGGAAACTGCGAGGGCCGCGACAGGCACTGCGACCGGGATCGCGACGGGCGTGGCGACAGGTTCTGGGGGCTGCGGCGTGACGAGTTGCTCGGCGGGGTCGGGAGTCGGTTCGGCGATCACCTCGGGCTCGGCGCGATCGTAGCGGGCGGCGGGCTTGCGGCGGCGGAGGAACCAGAGACCGGCGAGGACGACGACGATGACCGCCAGCGACAGCCATAGCGGCATCGCCCTTCCCGTCTCGGGTGCGGCCAGCGTCGACTCCTTCGGTGCGGGCGTGGTGGTCGGTGCCGCGTCGGTCGTCGTGAGTGGCGCGGTTGGTGTGGGCACAGGTTCGGGCGTCGTTGCCGGCGCCGGCGCGGCCGCCGTCGGCGACGACGTCGAGGCGCGCGGCTCGGCGGTCGTGTTCGTGTCGCCAGCAGAAGAGGGCGCGCGCGTTGCGGACTCCGCGGGGGTCGCGCGGGTTGCCGATCGGTCGCTGGTTGCCGGCCTTTTCGCGGTGGCCTTCGGGGCGGGCGTCGACGGGGTCGTCGTGCGCGGTGTGGTCGAGGGGAGGACGATCTTCGGCGCGTCGGGGACGGGGATCTGCGTCTGTTGGGGAGGCGCGAGTGCTTCCAGGCCGCGGACGGGGGCGGGTTGCGGCGTTTGCTCGGACGGAGAGGTCTGCGCGGCGGTCGGTGTCGCGCTCATCACGGCCAGGGTGGCGAGCAGGGCAGCGAGGGCCCCGCGGTCGGTCGTCATCGTCGAAAATCCCCTGCGCGGTCGTCGCGGCGTTGTGCGCGGGGGAGGCTGAACCTGCCGCGACGGCAACCCGTTATGCGACGAAACGCGTCTGGGCAGCGATGAAATGCTGGGAGTTGTTACGGGGGGTTACGTCTGGTCACCGGGATTAGGATCGGGCTTCCACGGCGACCTGTCCACTTGGACCCCGGCCTTCGCCGGGGTGGTTGGGCGGTCCTGGCGGCGAGGGATTGCGATGTTGCTCCACTCGGTCCCGCACATGCCGTTCTCTATTGCGAGCCGGGTTTTTCTAGCGGACTGAAAGCTATCCGCCCACCGGTCGCACCTGATGCAAAAAACCAAAAGTTTTGCATCAACGCAGCGGGTCATTTGACGCCAAGATTCGTCAGCGAAGCCAAGTTTGACTTAGCTCAGAAGCTGTTGCTCTTTGAGGGCGGTGCCACGCTTAGAAGGATTAACCTAATGGCGAGATACGCGCTGCTAGTGCTCATGTTCCTCTCAGGGTGTGTCGCTTCGGAGACTATCGATCGGCCAGTCCAGAGCGCTGGAGTGACCAGCAAAGTATGGTCCCTACGCCAGCTCGATGGCGAGCACGTCAAGCACACCGAGCCCGAGGCCGCTACTATTCGGTTCCGATCCGATCACGGGATCGTGGGAACATCGGTTTGCAATGATGTTGGCGGAAACGAGTTCGCTTGGTCTGCCGACCCTACCGGCATGAAAGGCGCGTTTAAACGTGATCAAACTGGAGCTACCATCGTCACCGTCGTCGGGTGTTTGGACAAGCGCGCAACCGATGTCGCTGATAGGTTCTGGGCAAAAATGCAAGGCGCGGGTAGATGGTCGTTGCAAGGCGAAAGATTGCGGATCGCATTTACAGATGGAAGCGCTGCGGAGTTGATGCCGGCTGCAACACCAGCTTCTAAAATCAAACCAAGCTGCGCAGCAGGAGACCAAAACAACTTTGATTGTCGAAAGTCACAGTAGCCACCTGCTTGCAAATAGCAGCTATCGCATTCTTTCTTTGCATTACCTGCCGGTCAATCGCTACCAGCGTTCCGCGTTCCTGATGCGAAACTCACGAATTTTGCATTAGACGAAAAAATTGCGAAAATTGGCGCGCTTTTGTGATGCAGATGTCTGACGCATTGCTTGAGCCGCGAAGGCGGCAGTTCAGAGTTGCGAATGTAGCCCGCGTGGTTCCTGAGGCCCCGCTTTCGCGGGGGGAAAAAACGCTATTCCGCTCCGCGTGACTTACCGCGCGGCGATGACGACCGCGCCGCCCTTCATGACGAAAATGGGGTGCTCCAACTGGCGGACGTCGGCGAGCGGGTCGCCTTCGACCGCGATCAGGTCGCCGAAGCGGCCGGGCTGGATCGCGCCGACGTCGGCGGTTCGGCCGAGCGCGATCGCGGCGTTGGAGGTGGCTGCCTGGATCGCTTCGATCGGGGTCATGCCCCATTCCACCATCTTGGCGAACTGCAGCGCGTTGTTGCCGTTGGGGTAGACGCCGCCGTCGGTGCCGAACAGCATCTTCACCCCAGCCGCGTGGGCGGCGCGGAAGGTCTGACGCTGCTTCAGTCCGATCGCCCGCTCCTTTTCGAGGCTCTCGGCGAACACGCCGTTCTTGGCACCCTCGGCCAGGATGTAGTCGTCGTCGTAGATGTCCATGTCGAACCATGCGCCGCTCGCCTTGGCCAGGCGGAACGATTCGGCGTCGGCGAGACTGGCGTGCTCGATCGTGTCGACGCCCGCTCGCAGCGCGTCGTTGATGCCGTCGACGCCGTGCGCGTGGACCGCGACCTTCATGCCCAGCATGTGCGCCTCCTCGACGATCGCCTTGATTTCGGGGAGGCTGATCTGCTGTGCGCCGACGCTGTCGGTCTTCGACAGGACGCCGCCGGTCATGCAGACCTTCACCACCTCGGCACCATATTTGCGGATCGTCCGCACGGCACCGCGGAACTCGTCCGGGGTGTTGGCGATCTGCGGATGCGGAACCTGGATCGACGGCGGAAATTCGGTCGCGTCGCAGTGGCCGCCGGTCGCGCCGAGCGCGTAGGTGGCGGGGACGATGCGCGGGCCGGGAACATAGCCACGCTCGATTCCCTGCTTGAGGGCAACGTCGTCGTAGTTCGCCGAACCGACGTTGCGGACGGTGGTGAAGCCCGCGTCGAGTGTCTTCCGCGCATTCGCGACGCCGACGACGGTCCAGAAATTGTCGGTGAATTCGAGCTGGCGATAGCCGCTGAGCGTCGGGTCGCTCGTCAGGTGGACGTGCATGTCGATCAGGCCGGGGAGCAGCGTGCGCGTGCCGAGATCGACGCGTTCGGCGCCGGCGGGGATCGCGTCGCCCTTGCGGCCGACCGCAGTGATGCGGCCGTCGACGATCGTTACCTGCGGGTTATCGACGCGCTTGCCGGCAAGGACGTCGATCATGTGCGCGGCGGTCACGACGACCGTCTTCGCGTCGGCTGCCGTGACGGCGGTGCTCGAAAGCAGCGCAGCGGCGTACATCAGTGCGGTCTTCATGTGTGTCCTTGCCCGATCCCGATCCCGATCCCGATCCCGATCCCGATCCGGGTGTGCGGTATGCGCGGTCACTGGGCAAGTAGTCACTGGCCAAGCGCTCACAGGCCATTTGCGGTCGTGCAATTGTCCTTGGGCGGAAATCGATTGTCGGGGGTCGGCGACTGGAAATCCTTGTTGCGCGCGCGGAACATCCCCATGCGCGTGAAATCGACTGGCAGCGACAGCATGCGAAACGGAGCGTCGGTCAGGATCGGCCGGTATCGGTAGCTCACCTGGACGTGGAACAGGATCTCACCCAGCGGCAATCTGCGACCTTTGGGCAGGATCGCGGTCGCGACGGTCTTGTTGCAGCCCACCCGCGGCGGGATCACATACCCCCCGTCGAAGCGTTGCCACAGGATTCGGTTCTCGGTCGTGCCGTTATTGTCGATGTCGGTACCGCGCACCCCGGTGATGACGATACGCCCGTCGTTGCGCAGGTTATAGGGTCGCGCGGTCAGGTCGAGCGCGCTGAACAGATCGTATATCTGCCCCTCGCCGATACCGATGTCGCCAGTACCGCTCTGCGCGACCAGATCCGCACTCATCGCGGCGAGGCGCTGCACGCGGTTATTCGCCATGATGTAGTTGCCGAACTCGATCGCGGTCAGCACGAACCCGAGAAACAACGGCAGCATCAGGGCGAATTCCAGCATCGCGATACCGCGCGGGTCGTGCCGAAAGGCAGGTCTTGCGCGCAGCCTCACGACGGGTTCGTCACGACGGCTTCGTTGCGGACGACCGTCGACGCCGACAGCGGAATGACACCCGAGCCATAGCCGATCGCGCTGCCGATGAACCCGAACAACACGCGCTTCGGGAATTTCACCGTATAGCTGACGACGTCGCCGGGTCCGCCGAGCGTGCCGCCCGCGACGGGAGTCGCATTGTCCCACACGCCGTTCTTGTTGCGATCGACATAGGCTTCATTCTTGTCATATTGTTTGTTGCCGTTCGCATCGGTGTAGGTCTCGGGAAATGCGGTGCTGAAATCGCGGTAGACGGTCGTGGTGATATCGATCGACTTGCCGGGCGCGGTGCCGAAGTCGCTCATCGACTTGGCGATGCTTGCGCGCATGATCGTGGCGCGCTCCGATTCCTTGGTCTCGAGCGTGGCGGTGGCGGCGCGGGCGGCTTCGGTCACCGCCCCCTCCAGCACGACGCGCGCGAACAGCATGTGGCCGAACTCGATCGCCCCGCAGATCAGCGACAGCATTGCCGGCAGGATGATCGCGAACTCGACGATGGTGACGCCGCGCAGGTCGCTGCGCAGCCTGGCCAGCACCTTCACTGGACGAGGTGGAGGTCGACGAGTTCGGAAGCGATATCGTCGAAGGCTGCCTTCAGCGTCGCGGTATCCGACGTCTGGTAGACATGACCCGGCGCGCACTGCTCAAACATCGCGAGCGTGTTCGTGTCGGTCGTGGTCAGCGCGACGATATACACCTTGGGCGGGTTGTCCTCCGCCTGGAGCGCAGCGCAGGTCTTGGCGAAACGCCGCTCCGACTGCCCTATCAGGCCGCCCCTGCTGGCCGATATCGGCGAGTCCGCGTAATTGCCGTAGAAGGTCCACGTCCGGTCCTCATACCCGTTCTGGCCGGTGGCCAGCGCAGTCTCGCCGTCGGTCATGAACACCAGTGCGCGCTTCGGTTGCTCCTGCGCGCGCGGAGGAGTCCGCTTGAAGACGTCATCGCGGACCAGCAACCGGTAGCCCCACAACAGCCCGGCATGATGCAGCGTCCCGTTCGCCGGATAGATCGCCGCGTTCTGGCGATCGATAACGTCGTCGTAGAAACTGCGCGACCGGCCGTAATCGACCTTCGTCGCGGCCTCCGGACATTGCCAGTTCGGCGATGGAAACTCGGTCTTGTTCCGCGAACCGTCGTCGACGCTGCCGCCGAGCGGGTTGACCGTATATTCCGTCGCGTCTTTCCAGTTGTTGAACTGTGGTATCTTCTCGTACCGGACCCTGAACTGCGCGCCGGTGCGCGTCGCGAAATTCCAAGGGTTGCTCGCCGGATCGTAGAAGCCGCCATTGTCCGCACGGACGATCACGTCGTCGTCCATTCTGGCGGCAGTGTCGTTCAGCGTGATGTACGCGGCGTAAAAGGCCTTGCGGTACGGATTGTTGGCGAACTGGTTACCGTAGAAATCCAGGTTCAGCATCTGGTCGTAATAAGTAGGGTGCAACTTGTAGAGATTGTTGTTCGGCTCGACATTCGCGACGCTGTAATAGGCACTCGACGGGTTCGACCTGGCGCCGTTCGCCACGGCATTCCCAGACATCTGCGGGACGTACATCGGCGGAATGAAGTAGGGGCTCACGGGCGGATGCACGCCCTCGCCCGGCAGCGTGCGATCGATATCCCACGCATTGGGTTCGCGGTACGTCAGCGTCGAATTCAGGTCCTTGACCGTGTCGTCGCCGAACACGCACCCCTTCCACCCGAGCCTGTTGCCGGGCCACGTACCGCCATAATTGGTCGCGATGACGTCGTTGAACCCGAACATCTGGCGCACCGACGACGATTTCCAGTCGGTCAGCAGTTTCCCGACGTTCACGGTGATGTCGTACATGACGTACCCCATCGCCAGATCCTTGCGGGTGTCGCTGCCCTGGAACAGGATTTCGTTGAAGCTCTTGGCGGCATCCTTCAATGCGGTGATGCGCGTCTTCACGACGCCGTTCGAATCGCGCGGGAGATTGGCCTTCAGCGAGCCGGTATTGTCGAGCACCATCATTACTTCGAGCGGGTGCGGGTTGATCGCCGCCTTGGCGATGGCGCGGACGGGTTGTTGGGTGAAACCGAACAACCGCATGAACGACATCGGCAGCGTCGCGGTAGCGACGACCGTGGTTGTATTGATGTCCTTGACCACGGTGAATGTGGGCGAGACCTTCAGGTTCGTGACGCCCATGTAGGTGTCGGGAAAGTTACCGCTGAAATACGCCGACACCTGATTCTCGCGCGAATTGGCCGCAGCGCCCGATACCGAGAACGCCCGCGCGCCGGCGAGCGCCGCGGCGTCCACACCGGTCTGCAACTGCGATTTCACGATGTAGATGCGCCCCGCGTCGATCGCCGAGCCCAGGGCAGCGATCGCGGGGATGAGTCCGGCCGCCATCATCGCGATCGCCGATCCCTTGCGGTCGGTCCGCAACCGTCGAAATGCGTGGCCTAGCGGCCCCCCCGGGCCGCCGGCTCGTGTCTTGCCTAGTAGCATCCATCCCCCTTCAAACCGGATCGGGTCCGGTTTCACTCATTCTGGTTTAATCGCATGGGAAGCTTAAATTGCCGTTATCATTGCTTTTTGCGCGAACGGCTTTGGAGGGAATGGGAAAAACGTGGCGTGCCTCAAAAACGACATCGCTTGCGCGCAGACCGCGGGCCGTACGTACCCTGCCGTCGCCAATCCGAGATCGCCCCGATGAAGCTCCGATTCCTACCATCATGCCTGATCGCGGCCGTGCTAATGCCGCTTGCCGCGCATGCCGATCCGGCACCGTTCGACCTGACCGGGCCGAGTTTGCGTGTCGGCGTGACGCGTGGGGCCACGACCTTGCCGATCGCACGCGTGCCGCGATTGGCGACCGGCGACCGCGTGACGATCGCGGCGGACCTGCCGACGGGCAAGAAGGACGAGGGCGAGCGGTATCTGCTGGTTGCCGGTTTTCTGCGCGGGGCGACCGAGCCGCCGCCGAAATCCTGGTTCTTCAAGGCCGAGACGTGGAAGGCGAAGAAGGCCGCGCTGACGTTGAAGGTGCCCGACGGGGCGCGGCAGTTGGTGGTGTTCCTTGTGCCCGACAGCGGTGGTTTCGATACCGTCGTCGCGGCAGTCCGCAAGCAGCCGGGGGCGTTCGTGCGCGCGGTGCAGGATCTCGACCAAGCGTCGCTCGACCGGGCGCGGCTGGATGCGTTTCTCGACGGTATCCATGCGCTGGAACGGACGCAGCCGGAACGGATCGAGGCGGTGTCGCCGCTGCTGTCGCGCAGTCTGGCGATCAAGCTGAAGGCGGAATGCCTCGATTTGGCGGCCGATCTGCAGGCGTCGTGCCTGACGCAGAGTCGCGATTCGCTCGTCCTGGCTGATGGCCAGAGCTCGACGCTGGCGGACACGCTGGTGGGGGCACCGACCGACCTGGCGTTGCAACTCAGCGCGACGCCGGCGGGTGGGCTCGGCTATTACAGCCCGTATATCGGCGTGGTGCGCGATCTGGCGAAGATCTTCGGCGCATTCCAGTCGACGCAGTTCCGCTACATCCCGGCGCTGGCACGGCTGCGCGACGACAAGATGGCGTTGCTGCTGAACGCCGCGCCATCGTTCGCGAGTCCGAAATCGGTGATGGTCGTGGCAATGCCGGTGATCGAGACGAGCACGCCGCAGACGCCGACGCTGCGCCGCGCGGAGGCCGACCAGCTGGTCTGTGCGGCCAAGCCCGACCTGGTCCTGCCGGTCGAGGGTGCGCCGCTGATCTATGCGACCAAGTTCGCGCACGACATGAGCTTGCGGGTGACGACGCCGCAGGGGGGCGTGACCGAACTGCCCGTGCAGGCCGATGCCGAGCGCGGCGGCTATGTGCTCGATCAGGTCGGGATGCGGACCGCCGGGCTCAGCAGCGTGACCGACGCGACGCTGCACGGGCGCTGGGGCTTTACGCCGTTCGACGGGCCGCGGTTTCGCTTGCAGGTGCCACGCGCGGGCGGCTGGCAGATGGTCGATACCGACCCCGAGAACCTGGTGGTCGGGCGCGACAATCCGGTGGCGCTCGCCGGACCGACGCCGAGCTGCGTCGAGGCGGTGACGCTGACCAGTGCGTCGGGCGACGTGCCGCTGGCGTGGACGACCGCCGGCGACCGGATCGGGCTGACCCTGCCGCTGGCCAAGACCGCGCCGGGGAAACTGACGCTGCTGGTGAAGCAATATGGCGTCGAGGCGCCCGACAGGATCGCGCTGACGGCATTGGCGGAGGCGGGGCGGATCGACGACTTGACGCTATATGCGGGCGATGCGGCGGGGACGTTGGCGGGCACCCGGCTGGATCTGGTCGCGGGGATGACGGTCGACGGGGTCGCTTTCAAGCCGGGCGAGGTCGTGCGTGCGGACAAGGGCGATCTGCTGCCGTTGACCACGGACAAGGCGGCAGGGTTTGCGGCGGGTCAGGCGAAGACGGCGCTCGTCACGCTGACCGATGGGCGCAAGCGATCGGTGAAGTTCGTCGTCGCGGCGGCGCGGCCCACGGCGACGCTGATCGCGAAAAGCGTCGTTGCGCCCCCCGCGCCCGGGCTTCCGGTCGTGCTGGCGGGCGATACGGCGATCGCGCAGGACGCCCGGCTGACCTTCTCGTTGCGCGCCGAGGGGACCAAGTTCACCGCCGGCGACAGCGTCGAGATCGCGACGGCGGACGGCGCGATGACGACCAGCGCGGCGTCGGCGCGCGGCCTGACCGTGCAGGACGACCGGATCGCGGTGGTGACGGTCGAACCGGGCAAGGCGCTGGGGGTTTCGGCGCATGGGCCGCTCAAGTGGCGACTGGTCCAGGGCGGCGTCGCTGGGGACTGGGTCCCGTTGACGACGCTGGTCCGCGTGCCGGGGCTGACCGGCGTGGCGTGCGCGGAGACGTGCACGCTGTCGGGGAGTGACCTGTTCCTACTCGATTCGGTAGCGGCGAATGCCGGCTTTGCCGATGCGGCGCGCGTGCCGGAGGGGTTTACCGGAGGGATGCTTACCGTGCCGAAACCGGTCGGGGGGACGCTGTTCCTGCGATTGCGGGATGATCCGGCGGTTGCGGCGACGGTGGCGGTGAAGAGCTAGGGGTTTCATCCTGCGATCCTCCCCCGCCAGGGGGAGGTGTCGCCGCAGGTGACGGAGGGGGCGGACACGGAACACATGTTTCGCCTGCCTCCCCCTCCGTCAGGCTGCGCCTGCCACCTCCCCCTGGCGGGGGAGGATTACCGTGGCGTTACGGAATGAGCCGGTCGGTGCGCAGCTGTGCGAACAGGTCGTAGAACGCGTCGTCGGTCGGCTGGTATTCCTTGAAGCCGAGCCGGCGGCTCTTGCCCATGTCGGTCACCACCTCGATCGGGCGGCCGAGATCGGCGTCCGTGTGCCACGGCGATGCGAGCCGCGACAGGTCGGCCTCGGCAAGGCCTTCGCGCGCGGCGATCTCGCGCCAGATGCCGGCATCGTCCTTCATCTGCTCGTCGAGTGTCAGGACGGTGCCGTCGAACGGTGCCGCCTCGATACCGAACCACGCGGCGATGCGCTCCCACATCCAGCTCCAGCGAAAGACGTCGCCATTGACGACGTTGAACGCCTCGTTGCGCGCCGCAGGCGTGGTCGCGGCCCAGATCAGGTGATCGGCGAGCAGGCTGGCGCTGGTCATGTCGGTCAGGCCGTTCCACTGCGCGGCCGAGCCGGGGAAGCGGAACGGACGGCCGGTCTCGCGGCACAGCGTCGCATAGGCGGCAAGCGTGGTGCCCATGTTCATCGCGTTGCCGACCGCCTTGCCGATGATCGTGTGCGGGCGATGGACGCTCCAGCCGAACCCGTCACGTGTCGCGGCCTCGAACACGGCGTCTTCCTGCGCGTAGTAGAAATTCTCGATGTCGAGCCGGCCCTGCTCCTCGCGGAACGGGGTCTGCGGGAGGGCGCCCTTGCCGTACGCCTCGAACGGTCCGAGGTAATGCTTGAGGCCGGTTACAAGTGCGACATGGCCGACGCTGCCCGCAGGCGATAGCGCGCCGAGCAAATTGCGGACCATGCCGCCGTTGACGCGGATGTTCTCCGCCTCGCTGTCCTGCCGCGACCAGGTGGCGATAAACACCGCGTCGGGCTTGAGGCCGGTGAGTGCCTTTTCGAGACTGGCGGGATCCTGGAGGTCCGCTGCGACGGGCTGGACGCCGTCCTGTTCGGTCGGGCGCCGCGCGAGACCGTGGACGGTCCAGCCCGACTTCACCAACGCCGCAGCGGTCGCGCTACCGACGATCCCGCTCGTACCTACTACCAATGCCGTCTTGGCCATCTTCAGCTCCCTATCTGCTCGCTACCAGCTAGGCACCGAACGCACCGGCTTCTAGAAGGCACCCTTTGGGGACATAGGCACCGGAAGGTTTCCACATGCAGCCGGGATCGGCCGAAGAAGACTGGCGCGAGGATTGCGCGCCGCGGCGGACGCTGGAGTTGTTCGCGACCAAGTGGACGAGCATGATCCTGCATACGCTGCACGTGCGGCATGACGGCCCGGTGCGGACCGGGGTGCTGCTGCGCTCGATCCCTGGCATCTCGAAGAAGATGCTGACGCAGACGTTGCGCGAGATGGAGGCCGCGGGACTGGTCGTGCGGCAGGTGCATGGGACAGTGCCGCCTGCGGTCGACTATGCGCTGTCGCCGCTGGGCGCGCGGTTCGTCGAGCCGGTCGAGCTGCTGTACGACTGGGGCCGCCGGAATGCCGATGCGCTCGATGCGTTGCAGGCCAAGCCCACCTCGCGTCGATAAGCCGGTTTGCGGTGATCGCGCGCACAGCTATGGGGCGCGGATGACCGCATCGGATCTCCAGAGCCTGTTCGTCACCAACCTCGTCCGGCATAATAGCGGCGACCGGCGGCGGTGGCGGCTGATCGTCGGCGACGTGAAGGTCTATAGCCTCGCCACGCACGCGCATTGCAACTGGGCGGTGACGCCGTCGGGCAGCGCGAGCGAGGTCGACGCGGTCGAGCGGCTGGCGGACCGGCTGCGCGAGGACCATCCCATTATTACCGCCGGCTGACGGCTATCCATTTTCGAGGAGCGACACATGGCAAAGCAATATTGGGCGCAGATCATCGAACTCGACGAAGAGATGACGGCTGCCACCATTCCTGGTGCGACCGATCACGAGGACGCGGCGGACTCGCTGGTCGCGGATTTCGTCGGCGCGATGGGCGGCGAGATCACCGAGGGCGCGGTGCGCGTCTGGGTGCAGGGCGGCGTCGAGAAGGTGTACGACTGGAAGGCCGACTTCACGATGCCCGACATGGACGAGATGGGCGACGAGGACGAGATGGAGGTCGAGGGCGAGATCGAGCTTACCGAGCGGGTTTGAGCTGCCTGCTCCCCTCCCTGGAAGGGAGGGGTTGGGGGTGGGTCGGCCAGTTGTCGGACGTCTTGCTTCCCAAGCGGCCTACCCACCCCCTGCCCCTCCCTTTCAGGGAGGGGTGAAGATTAGGGGACCGTCTTCCCGGCCGGCGCGAGTTCGTGCCAGGTGTGGTCGTCGTGCGCCAGGAGGGCATCCGCCGCAGCGGGCCCTAGCGTGCCGGCCTCGTACGGTTCCGGCATCTCCTTGTCGGTCGCCCACAGATCAATGAACGGCTGTACCGCGGCCCACCCCGCCTCGATCGCGTCGGCGCGCTGGAACAGCGTCTGATCGCCGACGAACAGGTCGTAGATCAGCGATTCGTAGCCGGTCAGGTGGCCGATATCGAACGCGTCGGCATAGCGGAAATCGAGCGCGATCGGTGCGGTTGCGACTTCGAGACCGGGGCGCTTGATGTTGATGTCCATGCTCAGCCCCTCGTCGGGCTGGATCTGGATGATCAGCCGGTTGGGCGGTAGCATGTCGGTCGGCGCACCGGCGAAAGACGCGAACGGGACCGGCTTGAAGGTGATCGCGATCTCGGTATCGCGGCAGGTCATCGCCTTGCCGGTGCGCAGGTAGAACGGCACGCCCGCCCAGCGCCAGGTGTCGACCATCAGCTTCAGCGCGACATAGGTCTCGGTCCGGCTGTCGGGTGCGACGTCGGGGCTGGCGGTGTAGGCCGGGACGTCGACGCCCTTTACCTTGCCTGCGGTGTAGGCACCGCGGACGCCGTTGCGTTTCGCCTTGCTGGGCGAATAGACGCGGACGGCCTTGAGCACCTTGCCCTTTTCGTTGCGGATCGCCTCGGCATCGAAGCTTGCCGGCGGCTCCATTGCGACCATCGCCAGCAGCTGGAACAGGTGGTTGGGCACCATGTCGCGCAGCGCGCCGGTCGCGTCGTAGAACTTGCCGCGCGTGCCGACGTCGACGGTTTCGGCCGCGGTGATCTGGACATGGGCGATGCTGTCCGAATTCCAGACGCGCTCGATCATCATGTTCGCGAACCGCGCGGTCATGATGTTCTGGACGGTTTCCTTGCCGAGGAAATGGTCGATGCGGTAGACCTGCGCCTCCGACACCTTGGCGAGGATCCGGGCGTTGAGATCGCGCGCGGAGGCGAGATCGTGGCCGAACGGCTTCTCGATCGCGATGCGGCGGAACGCCTGGGGCGCTTCGGTCATCAGGCCATGGTCGGCGAGCTTGTCGACGATGTCGCCGAAGAACTTGGCCGGCACTGCGAAATAGAACGCGACATTGCCGCTGACGCGCGCCTTGAGTTGTTCGAAAACGTCGTCCTTGGTGAAGTCGCCCTGGAGATAGCCGACGCGGTCCTTGAGCCTTGCCCAGGCGTCACCCTTCTCGCCGGCGCCCTCGCCGCCTTTTGCATCGAAACTGCCGAGCGCCTCGCGGAGCGACTGGTCGTTCCCCTCGTCGATGCCGACGCCGAGCACGTGAAAGTCATCTCCCACGAGCCCCAGCCGGGTCATGTTGATCAGTGCCGGCATCAGCAGGCGGCGGGTGAGGTCACCGAAGGCGCCGAAGATCACGAGCGTCGTCGGCGGCGCGGGCTTGACGGACTTGCTCACGATGACGCCTCGGACATGGGTTACCCTTTCTACGGTGGTTCCCTGAAACAGCGCAGCGGGGGCCGATGTTCCCGCGCCTTACCTCAGGTCGCAGGGTTCAGGTCGCCGTGAGAATATTGTCGCTGAAGGCGCGCGCGTCGACCTCCGCCCAGTCGAGTTCCTCCTGCAGGCGGCGATAGACGTCCTCGGCGACCTCGCCGTTGTCGCGCATCCTGTGCAGCACCACGCGCTGGCGGGCGATCATCTCGAGGTGGAGTTCGTCGAATTCGGACATCGCCTGTGGATCGTCCGCCTCCGCGGTGACCTTGCCCGCCGCGCCGTAACGGAAGCGCAGCGCCTCCGCCGCCTCGCCCGCGTGCGCCGGCAGTACCGAGAGGCCGGCATCGATCAACCGCTTGCGTGCAGGCGCGATCTCATCGGCAAGCCCGGTATCCGTGCCGATCGCGAGACGGCGGATCAGCGGGCCGAGCGTCAACCCCTGCAACACCAACGTGCCGATCACCACGCCGAATGCGGCGAGCACGATGAGGTCGCGGCCCGGCACCGAACGCGGCAAGGCGAACGCGGTCGCCAGGGTGAGCAGGCCGCGCATGCCCGACCAGGACAGGATCACGGACGCATTCCACGGTGGTGGCGTCGGCAACCACGACGGCGCGAAGCGGTCGGCGATCACCCCCTCGACGAAACGCACGAAGAACACCCAGACCACACGCGTGACGAGGACGGTCGCAAGCACGGCCGCGGCGAACCCGATCGCCGGCCAGCGCTCGGCCGCAGGCAGACCGGACAGCACGTCGCGCGACTGCAGCCCCATCAGCGCAAACGCGATGATGTTGAGGACCAGTACGACGGCCGACCATACCGCTGCGCCCTGCAATCGATCGCGCGCGGGTTGCCCGATCGGGCGACGCTGCGACACGATCATGCCGAACGTGACGACCCCTAGCACCGGCGAGAGGTGCAGCCGCTCGGCAAGCAACCAGATCCCGAACGTGACGGCAAAGTCGGCGAGGCTCGCGCCCAATGTGCCTGCGAACAACGGCGAGACACGCAGATAGAGCCATGCCGTGATCGCGCCGAACACGATCCCTCCGGGCACCGCGGCGGCGAGCGCGAGCGGTGTCGTGGGCGTGTCGGAATAGGTCGCAAACGCCACCGCCAGACCGAACAGCAGCAGCGCGGTCGCGTCGTTGAGGAGGCTCTCGCCCTGTAGCAACAACAGGCCGCGACGGGGGATGCCGACCTCGCCGAGCACGGCTTCCGACGCGGCGGCATCCGGCGGGGCAACGATCGCGCCCAGCGCGAACGCGGCGGCCAGCGGCAGGCCGCCCAGCGTCACACCTACCCATGCGACCATCGAGGCCGTGACCAGCACCGCAAAGACCGCCAGTGACAAGAGGGGGAACCAGTAGCGCAGCAGTGCGCGCGGGCTGGTATGATAGGCGGCATGGAGCAATGCGGGCGCGATGAACAGTGCCAGCGCCAGATGCGGCTCGACCGCGATCTTGGGCGCGAACGGCAGCACCGCGAAGCCCAGCCCCGCCGCCGCCAGCAACGTGGGATAGGGCACGTTCAGCTTGCGCGCGAGGACCAGCAGGACCAACGCGGCGAGCAGAATTGCATCAAGGCTTTCGAACAACAGCACGAGCACGCAACGGGCGGGGAGACCAGACGGGCCCACGTGATGCGCAATGACGTGGGCCAAAAAAAACCACCCCGTGCGGTGCACGGAGTGGCCTAGGTTCAGGGAGGAGGTACGCTAGAAGCGTACCGTACGGCGCCGCGAAAGGGGGGGACACGATGCCGTACAGGATCTAAATGGGTGAACCGCCGATTTGGTTCAACCCTTGGTGCGCCGCACACGCAATTTTTTGTAGCGAATGCGGCGACCAGTGTCTCACCGACGATCGAGCATCGGTGCAATGCCAAGGCGCGTGCTCAGCCCGGTGTCAGACGTTGAACTGCGCAGGTGCGGGCATCTGCGGCTGTGGCGTCATGCCGAGCTGCGCCTGGCGCGCGAAGATGTCGCGCATCAGCGACAGCGAGAACAGGTGCGCGTAGAGCAGCGGAAGCATGCCCGACTTGCTCATCTTGCGCAGCGCATCGCCGCGCAGGTCGATCAGCTTTTCCTCGTTGATCATCTGGAACCCGCGATAGACGAACGGCTGGTCGGCGCCGTCGGGCTGGATCGTGACTTCGCCGTCCATCAGCAGTTCGAGCTCGCGCAGTTCGTTCATGAAGTTCTGCGTGCGCGCGCCGGCCTGTTCGAACGATTCGTTGAAGCCGAGGATGTTCTTGGTCAGCTCGGTCGGCTGGCCGTTCTCGAACAGCGCATCGCCGTCCTCGAATTCGCCGATCGCCTGCGAGGTCGGATCGAAGCAGAGCGACAGCTCCTGCGCATCGGGGTGCAGGCGGGCGAGCATGTAGGGGTAACGGCGGACATACGCCGGCACGTAGAACGTGTTCTCGGTGAGCTTGCCGTCTTCGCCGACGAACACGTTGACGCCTTCGTTCAGGCCCATCAGCGCGAGCGGGATGGCGTCGTCACCGACCGAGAAGACGATCGGCATGTGACGCTGGACGAGCGGAAACTCGTCGACGGTGATCGGAATGGCGTGCTGGCCGACCAGGAACGGTGCGCTGTCCTGAGGGCGGACCTTGAAGTTCGCATGCGTGTCGCTCGAAAGCGGCTCGAGGCCATTATAGAAAAGCGGAAGCTGAGCGGTGCTGGCCATGTTACTCTCCGGATCGGTCGTTCAAATGCCGGTGGCTGGTGCCACCGATTGGGGCGAGGCTCTATGGTGCGCCGGGCGGGGGTGCAAGTGTGACGAGCTTGCCGGGGTTCAGGATGCCGAGCGGATCGAGCGCCGACTTGATGGCCCGAAGCGCGGTCATGCGCGCCGGCGACGACAGGCGTTCGAGTTCGCCCAGCTTCATCTGACCGATGCCGTGCTCGGCGGAGATCGAGCCGCCTGCCGCTGTGACGAGGTCACCGACGAAGCGGGTCACGACGGTTGCATCCTCCGCATACCAGCGCGCGGGGTCGGTGCCGGGCGCGGCGCGGACGTGGAAATGGACGTTGCCGTCGCCGAGATGGCCGAAGCCGCTGGCGTGCGTGCCGGGAAAGCGTGCGTCGCAGGCCGCCGCCGCCTCGATCATGAAGCGCGGCATCGTCTCGACGGGAATCGATATGTCGTGCTGCGTCGCGGGGCCGAGTGCGCGTTCGGCGGCGGACAGCGAATCGCGCAGGAGCCAGAACGCGTCCGACTGGGCTTCGCTGGTGGCGATCGTCGCGTCTTCGATCGCGCCGTCCTCCAGCGCCCTGGCCAGCAGGCGTTCGAGAAGTGCGGCGGGGGACTCGCCCTCGGTCGTGGCCGCCGTGGCCTCGATCAGGAGGTGCCAGGGATGACGGCCCGAGAGCGGCGGGCGGGCGTTCGAGAGATGCGCGATCGCGGCGTCGAGCGACTCCGCGGGGAGGATCTCGAAACTTTCGATCGCATCGGTCCGCGCCTGCATGCTCCGCAGGAGTTCGAGCGCCGCCTGGGGGGACGCGATGCCGACCCATGCGGTGCCGCGTGCGGCGATCGCCGGGGCGAGGCGCAGCGTCGCGGCGGTGACGATCGCCAGCGTGCCCTCCGCGCCGATGAAGAGTTGATCGAGGTCGTAGCCGCGATTGTCCTTCTTGAGCGCGGACAGGCCGTCGTGGATCGTACCGTCGGCGAGCACCGCCTCGACGCCCGCGACGAGGCCGCGCATGGTGCCGAACTTGAGCACCTGCGTGCCGCCGGCGTTGGTCGAGACGAGCCCGCCGATCGTCGCCGTCCCGCGCGCGCCGAGCGTCAGCGGGAAGCGCCACCCCTGCCCTTGCGCGGCGCCGTCGAGGTCGGCGAGGATGACGCCGGCCTCGGCGATGGCGAGCCCGGCGTCGGTATCGATGCTGCGGATGCGGTTGAGACGACGCAGCGACAGGATCAGCGCGCTGCCGTCGACAGGCGCGGTCGCGCCGCCGACCATCGAGGTGTTCCCCCCTTGCGCGACGAGCGGCACGCGGTGCTCGGCCGCCGCCTGCACGATCAGCGCCACCTCCGCGGTCGAGGTCGGCGCGAGCATCGCGGGCGCGACGCCGTGGAAGCGGCCGCGCCAATCGTGCAGCCAGGGATCGATATCCCAGGGATCGGTGACGATCGCCTTGCGGTCGAGCCGCGCGGAGAGGGACTCGAGCATCGCGGTCTGCGAAGGCGTCAGGGTTGCTGTCTGAATTTCGGCCACGAACCACGCGCTAGACAAAATTCATCGCGCGTTCAACGAATGGCCCTAACGATTACGTCAACATGATCCATCCCGTGATTCCCGCCACCCTGCTCGCGCTCGCGGGACCCTTCGCTGCGGCGATGCGCGATATGCCGTCGCCCGCCGCGTCGTCCGGGTTCGCGTTGGACGGCATGCAGGTCGCGCAACTCTCGATCCACGAGCGCGTCATCATACGCGTGCCCCGGATGAGCCGGATGCCCTCGCGCACCTACATGCCGCCGAGGGAGTGGAAGGAGCACAAGGGCCCGAAATGCATCGCAGTCGCCGAGATCGCCGGCGCGATGCTGAACAAGGAAGGCGCGCTCGACCTGCTGATGGCCGACACGACGCGATTGCGCGCGCGACTGGACGGCGATTGCAAGCCGCTCGATTATTATTCGGGTTTCTATCTGCGGCCGGGACCGGACGGCCTGATCTGCAGGGATCGCGACGCCATTCGCATGCGGTCGGGCGCGCGGTGCGAGATCGACGGGTTCAAGAGCTTGCGGTTGAAGAAATAGCGGGGCCCTGACAGTCGCGTGTATGGCGAACGCAGTCTCACCTCGCTCCGTCATCCTGACGACAGTCAGGATCCAGAGTAACTGACGGTACGTTGCTTGGCTCTGGATCCTGACTTTCGTCAGGATGACGGGGGTTTTTGCGGAAATACGCCGCCCGCCGCCTCGTCCCCACCTTCGTTTCGCCGCGTTTCCTTGACATTTGTCGCCAAATCAGCGAGCGCCGGAATGCTTGAGGGCAGTGCATTTTCACCCTCCATTTACCGGACATTTGCATGAGTTTTGCCGATCTCGGCCTCTCCGACGAACTGCTGAAAGCAGTTACCGACTCCGGCTATACCGAGCCGACCCCGATCCAGGCCGGCGCGATCCCGTCGGTGCTGATGATGCGCGACATCATCGGTATCGCGCAGACAGGCACCGGCAAGACCGCGTCGTTCGTGCTGCCGATGATCGACATTCTGGCGCACGGGCGCAGTCGTGCGCGGATGCCACGTTCGCTGATCCTCGAGCCGACGCGCGAACTCGCCGCGCAGGTGGCCGAGAATTTCGAGAAATACGGGGTGAACTCGAACCTCTCGATGGCGTTGCTGATCGGGGGCGTCTCGATGGGCGACCAGCTCGCCGCGTTGGAGAAGGGCGTCGACGTGCTGATCGCGACGCCGGGCCGGCTGATGGACCTGTTCGGGCGCGGCAAGATCATGCTCAACGGCTGTTCGCTGCTGGTGATCGACGAGGCGGACCGGATGCTCGACATGGGCTTCATCCCCGACATCGAGGAAATCTGCACCAAGCTGCCGAAGCAGCGCCAGACGTTGCTGTTCTCGGCGACGATGCCGCCGCCGATCAAGAAGCTGGCGGACAAGTTCCTCACCAATCCCAAGATGATCGAGGTGTCGCGCCCGGCGTCGACCAACCTGAACATCAAGCAGTATCTGGTGCCGGTGCCGAGCCAGAGCGCAAAGCGCGACACGCTGCGCCGCATTCTCGCGCAGGAGGAAGTGACGAACGCGATCATCTTCTGCAACCGCAAGACGACGGTGCGCGACCTGAACAAGGTGCTGAAGCAGGCGGGCTACAAGTCGGGCGAGATCCATGGCGACATGGAACAGCCGCAGCGGCTGGCCGAACTCGAGCTGTTCAAGTCGGGGGCGGTGACGATCCTCGTGGCGTCCGACGTCGCGGCGCGCGGGCTCGACATCAAGGGCGTGTCGACGGTGTTCAACTATGACGCGCCGTGGCATCCGGACGATTACGTCCACCGGATCGGGCGGACGGGTCGTGCGGGGGCGAGCGGTACGGCGTACACGTTCGTCGCGCCGGACGATGCGGAGAACATCCAGAATATCGAGAAGTTGACGGGTCAGACGATCGAGCGGCTGAACGCGGAGCCGAAGGTCGTGGCGCCGGTTGCCGTGGAGGTCGAAGAGGACGTGGGCGCGCCGCGTCGCGAACGGTCGCGGAACCGTCGCGGAGGACGCACGGAAGGTGCGGCTCCGGTCGCCATCGCCGAGGATGCCGCACGCGAGCAGCCGCGGACTCGTCGCGTGCCGCGCGAAGACACGGTGGCGCCGGCGATCGTCGCCGAAGTGCTTGCTGCGATCGAACCGGTCGTGGCGGCAAAGCGCCCGCGGTGGGAACGAACGCCGATCGACGAGCCTGTGCCTGCGGTTAAGCCGCGCGTTGCTGAGGAAGTCCGGACGGCAGTCGTACGGGCTGAGCCGGTCCAGGTCGAGCCGGTTAAGGTCGAGCCGGAGTATGTGGAACCGGTTCGTGCCCCTGTTCGGGCTGAGGCGGTCCGGTCGCAGCCTGTTCGTCCGGACGCGGCAAAGGTCGAACCGCCACGTTGGGAGCGTGTCCCGGCGGAACCGAACCGTGGCCGTCCCCAGCCGGTCGCCGATGCACCGGCGGATGGCTGGAACGGTCCGTTCCCGAGCTTCCTCAATGCCGTGATCGGAGGATATGAATGATGTCGATGCGCCGTATCGCCGCCCTCGGACTGCTTGCCACTGCGGTGGCCGCACCGGCTGCCCCTCGCGCGAAGGTCGTGGCGCCGCACGTCAATACGGCGAGCTTCGACAAGCTGCCGCAGCCCTTGCCGCTGCCGTATGACGAGTCGGCGAACGCCAATGCGCAGGTGGCCGCGGCGCGGGCTCGCGCGCTGAAGACGCACAAGCGGTTGCTGATCGATCTCGGCGGCAACTGGTGCCTCGACTGCCGGCTGCTGGCGGGGACGATCGACCTGCCGGAGATGAAGCGGTTCGTGGACAGCAAGTTCGTGGTGGTAACGGTCGACATCGGCCGCTTCGACAAGAACGGACAGATTGCGGCGGGCTACGGCATCAAGGGGCGGCTCAAGGGCGTGCCGGCGGTGCTGGTGGTCGATCCGCGCAGTAATCGGTTGCTGAACGCTGGGCATGAGACCGAGCTGGCAGATGCGCGGTCGATGGGGCCGCAGGCACTGGCGAACTGGCTGGCGAAGTGGGCGGCCTGATCGGGGGTTTTTGAGGGCGTTTGGGGGACTGGCTTTCGGCGGGCTTGAGGCGGTCGGGGTGGTTCTGTTGTTCTGCTTCGATTCCTGACCATTACCGTTTCGCCAACCGTCGGTCATCCTATCCGGCGCCGAAGTTGGGTAGCAACATTACGTCGCTCTGTGCGGCTTGCCCTCATCCTTCGCCGCCTTCGGCGTCTCTCCCTCTCCCCGATGGGAGAGGGAATGGGTCCGAGCCGCTAAATCGTGCGAGCTGCCGCTAGCGGTTAATGCTAGTTCGACACTGCCCTCGTGCTTGTGAGGCAGTCCAGCGCGCCCCTCTTGCTCGTAAAGTCCGACATCCGTTGTGTGGCATTAGTCGCGAGGCAATCGGTTCTCTAGTAAGCCGGTTTAGCCGCTCCGTTGACTCCAATTGTCGCCGTCATCCTGACGAAAGTCAGGACCCAGGATTCCAGGCGTTAGCCCCTGTGGCTCTGGATCCTGACTTTCGTCAGAATGACGGGTTTGCGCGGCGCGGTCGCTCGCCCTTACGCGGCGACCGCGATCAGGGCGTCGTCCAGTGCTGCAGCGCGTAGATACGTCGGGCGTTCGGTAAGACGAGCGGCATAGTCGGCGAACGTTGCGCGCTTTGGGAGCCAGCCGAACTGCATGCCCCAGATGACCTGCGATCCGACGTAAACGTCGGCGGCGGTGAACCTGTCGCCAGCGATATACGGGTGCGCCGCCACGGCCTGTTCCAGCACGTCGATGACGCGGTCGAAGCTGCCATAGCCGATCATCCGCTGTTGCGCGGCATCGGGTACGACGCCGAGCGCGCGATTGCCGGTAGCCGCCTCGACCGGGCCGGCCGCGTAGAAGAGCCAGCGGTAATAATCGGCGCGTTCGTTTGCTTGGGCCGCGAGCTCGGCGTCGGGGAACGCTTCGGCGAGATAGGAGCAGATCGCGGCGCACTCGGTGATGGTCTTGCCGTCGTGGATCAGCGCAGGGACCTTCGCCATCGGGTTGACCGCCCGATACGCCTCAGCCTTCATCGTCGTGTCGTAGTCTAGGACGATCGTCTCATACGTGGCGCCGACCTCTTCGAGCATCCAGCGCGCGATGCGGCCGCGGGACATCGGGTTGGTGTACAGGGTCAGCGTCATGCGACTCTCCTTGAGAACGGATCGTGAACGATGGTCTCATGGGGCGGAATCAGCGTCAAGCGCCGCCTTTGGTTGCAGGACGTCGCTCCAACTGCCGTCATCCTGGGCTTGACCCAGGATCCAGAGCCACGAGGGTCAGCCCCTTTTGGCTCTGGGTCCTGACTTTCGTCAGGATGACGAGAAGAGATTTATACCAGCGCCTTGTCGAACAGGGCGAGCATCCGCGACCATGCCTTGTCCGCCTGGACTGCATTGTAGACCTTGGAGTCGGGCGGGCACCAGCCGTGCATCGTACCTTCGTACACCTCGATCTCGGCCGGCAATTTGGCTGCGGCGAATGCGGTGCGGAGCGTGTCCTTCTCCTTTGGCGCGCGGGCGTCGTCGTTGGCGGCGATTGCGATGAGGTATCGGCCCTTTATCTGCGGGATCAGCAGGTGCGGGCTGTCTGGCTTGTCGGTGACGAAACCGCCGCCGTGGAAGGTCGCGCCCGCGCGGATGCGGTTGGAGACGGCTGCGGCGGTACGCATGACCATCGGGCCGCCCATACAATAGCCGGTGGAGGCCATGCCCCGCTTGCGATCGACCTGCGGTTGCGCGTCGATGAAGGCGGTGAAGGCACGCGCGTCGCGGACCGTGCCTTCGGACGTAAGCGCTTCGCGGAATGGTGCGATGCGCGCGCGGACGGCGGGCTGGTCGTAGGATTCGCCGGGCTTCAAAAACGGTGCCTTGGTCGAGCGGTAGAACTGGTTGACGACGAGCACCGCATAGCCCGATTGCGCGAGACGGTCGGCCATCTGGCGGAAGGCGGGGCGCAGGCCCATCACGTCGGGCCAGATCAGCACGCCGGGATGCTTGCCGGTGGCGGCCGCGACGAAATAGGCGTCGGCCTTGCCGTCGAGCGTGGTGATCGACACGTCGCGCCCCTTGATGACCGCGGCGTTTGCGGGCGCGGGGAGCAGCATCGTCAGGCCCATCGCGCCGGTCATCACGCCGAACTGGCGGCGCGAGACGCCGGCCAGATAGGCTTCGTTATCGTCTGCGGTATGCTCGTCGCACATGGGCCTATCCTCTTGAGTTTGGCCGCATGCTAGCTCAAGCCTTGCGCCACCACCACACGCCATCGCGTGTTTCGCGGGCGGCGCGGCCTTCGACTTCGAGGCGGCGGAGATGGGCTAGCGCCTCGCCGGTCGCCATGCCGAGCACGTCGGGTCCGATCGCGCGGCGGAACAGGCGGCCGAAACAATCGACCGCGCGGCGGGGTTCGTCGAGGAAGACGGCGAGTTCGTCGAGACGCTCGCGGTGTTCACGGTCCATCGCGTCGAGGCGGGTGTGGAGGCCGGTGAACGGGTCGCCATGGCCGGGGAGGACGAGCAGGTTCGACGGCAGCGTCTTGAGCTTGGCGATCGAGGCGAACCATTCGCCCAACGGGTCTGCGTTCGGTTCGGTGACGCCGAGCGAGACGTTGGGGCTGATGCGGGGGAGGACCTGGTCGCCGGCGATAAGGATGCCTTCGGCTTCGTCGAGCAGGCAGGCGTGTTCAGGGGAGTGACCCGAGCCGGTGACGATCCGCCAGTCGCGCGTGCCGATCGTGAGGGTGTCGCCGTCTTCGATGCGGGTATAGCTGAGCGGCAGCGGGGTGATGATTTTCCGGAAGCCGGCCCAGCCCTTGCCGGTCGCGTGGGCGATCTGATCGGCGTCCCAGCCTGCACCCTGCCAGAAGGCGAGCACTTCGTGCGGGACAGAGTCGCGGGCATCGGCGGCGAGCATGCGCGCGGTGAGCCATTCGGCTCGGGTCATGATCAGGGGTGCGGAATGGTGATCGCACATCCAGCCGGCGAGGCCGATATGATCCGGGTGGAAATGCGTGCCGATCATTCGCGTGATGCGAACGTCCGCCTTGGGGCCTTTGAAGAGGGCTTTCCAGGCGTCGCGCGCGGCCGCGGTGTTCATGCCGGTGTCGACCAGCGCCTCGCCGTCAGTGTCGGCGAGGAGCCAGCAGTTTACGTGGCGTAAGGGGCCGGGAATGTGGAGGCGGACCCAGTCTATGCCGGGGGCGACCTGCATCGTGCCGCCGTTCGCTGGCTCCGCGCCGCCGAAGGGGTAGGTCAGGCCCTTGTGGCTGGTGGGCGCGAATGCGGTGTCGGGTGCGGTTGCCATCCGTTGCGGTTAGCAACTGGATGGGGCGGGAGATAGTGCTGCTTCGCGGCCGCCCCTCTCTCGATCCTCCCCCGCCAGGGGGAGGTGGCACCGCAGGTGACGGAGGGGGAGGACACGGAGCCGAGATGGTCGCTTGCCTCCCCCTCCGTCTGGCGAATGCCAGCCACCTCCCCCTGGCGGGGGAGGATTGAGTTGGCCCGCGGATTCGCGTGTGCTCCGTCACCCCGGACCTGTTCCGGGGTCCACCCTTCCGCAAACCAAATTCTATCGATTTTGCGGGACCGTGGATGCCGGAACGAGCCCGGCATGACGGAGAAGCAGGGGCGGACTCACGCTTTGGGTCGAGTGGGGTTTGGGCTCAAGGGTTGGAGGTCCTCGCTAGCCGTATTGCACGAGGAGAGCGCGAGCCCACCCCCTGCCCCCTCCCGCTTGCGGGAGGGGAAGTGCGATCAGCGCTTGAAGGGGTCGTCGAAGAGCGGCTTGACGGGGAGGACGCCGCCCTCGGCCACGAACTGCGCGTCCGCTGCCGCCTGGGTGCGCTCGGCGCGGAGCTGCTGGAGGAGTACCTCGCGGTCGCCTTCGAGGCGGGTATCGGTCGGGGCTTCCATGCCGGCTGCCTTGGCTGCCTTGGCTACTGCCGCGTCCAACTCACGCTGCGAGGTCAGGCCCAGCGTGACCGGGTCCTTCGGGGTGATGTTGGCGATGTTCCAGTGGCTGCGGTCGCGGATCGCGGCGATCGTCGTGCGCGTGGTGCCGATCAGCAGCGAGATCGCGCCGTCGGTGATTTCGGGGTGGTTGCGGATGATCCACGAGATGCCGTCGGGCTTGTCCTGGCGCTTCGAGACCGGCGTATACCGGGGCCCCTTGGTGCGGCGGACCTGCTCGGGGCCCTTGATCATCTTGAGCTGATAATCGGGATCGGCGGCACCCTTGTCGATCTCGTCCTGCGTCACTTCGTGTGCGCGGACGGGATCGCGACCGGTGAGCTTGGTCGAGGTCGTGTCGTCGGCGATCGCCTGAATCTCGAGGATGTGCAGGCCGCAGAAGTCCGCGATCTGCTCGAAGCTGAGCGCGGTATTGTCGACCATCCAGGCGGCGGTCGCGTGGGGCATGAGCGGCTGGGCCACGGCGAGAACTCCGTAAAAATAGAAAGGGCCGCCCCTTTCGGAGCGGCCTGACATGGGAGAGACTTAGTGCGCGCCGCGCTATCAAGCAAGCGATCAAGCGTCAGGCCGCCATGAGCTTTCCTTCGAGCGGCACGAGCGCGTGGAGGAACTGGCGCGCGCTGGCGGGCCAGCTGTAGCGTGCGGCGTAGGCGGCGCAGGTCACGCTGTCGCGGGTGAGTGCGGTGGCGATCGCGGTATCGAGGTCTTCGTTCATGGCGCCGACGCGGTCGTCGAGAACATCGATCGGGCCGGTGACGGGAAAGGCCGCGACCGGCGTACCACAGGCGAGCGCCTCGATCATGACGAGGCCGAACGTGTCGGTGCGGCTCGGGAAGACCAGCACGTCGGCGGTGCGATAGGCGGCAGCGAGGTCGAGGCCCGAGCGCTGGCCGAGGAAGACGGCATGCGGAAAGCGGCGGGCGAGCGCGGCGCGGGCGGGGCCGTCGCCGACGACGACCTTCGTACCGGGATGCGCGGAGGACAGGAACGCCTCGATGTTCTTCTCGACCGCGACGCGCCCGACATAGAGCAGGATCGGACCGGGGAGCGAGGCCATGTCCGGGTCGCGCGCGCCGTCGAGGCCGAACTGCGCGAAGTCCACGCCCCTGCCCCATTCGCGGACCTGGTGCAGGCCCTGGTCCGCGAGCGTCTTCGCCACAGACGGCGTGGAGACGAGGATCGACTGCGCGGGACGGTGGAACCAGCGGATGTAGCGCCAGATCCAGTCGGGGTTCGCGCCCGTGCGCGCGGCGATATAGTCCGGGAATTGTGTGTGATAGGCGCTGGTGAACGGAAGAGCGCGAGCCAGGCACCAGGTACGGGCAGCGAGGCAGACGGGGCCTTCGGTGGCGAGATGGATGGCGTCGGCGCCGAATGCGGCGAGCATGCGACCGACCGCGCCCGAGCGGGCAAAGGCGAGGCGGATCTCTGGATAGGTCGGGCACGGCATCGAGGCGAAGCGTTCGGGGGAAACCACCAGGACCTGATGACCGACGGATTCGAGTTCGCGCTGGACCGATTGAAGCGTGCGGACGACGCCGTTGATTTGTGGGCTCCAGGCATCCGTGACGATCGCGATACGCATCGGTCTTCTCCTGCTTGCCCTCGCCCGTCTGGGAGAGGGAGGGACCCGGCCGGCGCAGCCGGGTGGGAGGGTAAGGGGACGCTTTTCGTTAGCGTTGTGGACTTGCCCTCACCCGCGCCGCTGACGCGGCTTGCCCTCTCCCCATCGGGGAGAGGGTTAGTTACGCAGCAATCGCTATTACCTTGTCGCGCTCCCGCGCGGCGATCTCGTCGCCCCAGTGGAGCAACTCCATGCGGCCGTCGAAATGCTCGACCAACGCGGTGCAGCCTTCGACCCAGTCGCCGTCGTTGTAATAGGCGATGCCGGCGATATCGCGCATTTCGGCGGTATGGATGTGACCGCAGACCACGCCCTCGACGCCGCGGACGCCGGCAGCATGCGCGACGACCTCCTCGAAGTGCGAGATGAAGGCGACCGCGTTCTTGACCTTTGCCTTGGCGTGCTTCGACAGCGACCAATAGGGCATGCCCATCCGGCGGCGTGCGCCGTTGACCCAACGGTTGAGGCCCATCAGCATCGTGTAGGCGGCGTCGCCGATGTGCGCGACCCAGCGGTGGGCGAGCGTGATCGCGTCGAACTCGTCGCCGTGTAGCACCAGCAGCCGGCGACCATCGGCGGTCTCGTGGATCGCCTTCCGCCGGATCGAGATGCCGCCGAAGTCGAGCCCGGAATATTGCCGGAACACTTCGTCGTGATTGCCGGGGATGTAGACGACGCGCGTACCGCGCTTGGCGCGCTTCAGCAGCCGCCAGAGGACGTCGTTGTGGGCAGCGGGCCAGTAGAATTTCTTCTTCAGCCGCCAGCCGTCGATCATGTCGCCGACGAGGTACATCGTCTCGCTGTCGACGTGATCGAGGAAGTCGTTGAGCATGACTGCGTTGCAGCCGCGCGTGCCGAGATGGACGTCGGAGATCCAGATCGTGCGATACTGGCGTCGCTCGACGATCGGCTCCGGAACTGCCGGGCGCGAGTGGATGAAGTCGGCGATATCGGTGATGTCGGCGCCCATGATGCCAGATGGCGAAAACGTCGTAACGGCGTCCATAAGCCTGCCCCCGCAAAACTAACCTTGTCGCGAGTATTAGCCGAGTATTGTGACAGGGTAGTCGCAGTCTGGTGACTCTTCGAAGTCATGGGCGAGTATAGTCTGCTTCCCCGCGAAGATGGGGGTCCAGACTGGGCTCCCGCCTGCGCGGGAGAACAGGTCCGGGGCCGAGTAGCGTTTTGCGCAGACTGGCCTAGCTGAATACTCCCCCCCCGGCGTAGGCCGGGGCCCAATTGGAAAGGTCGCAGTAACGGAGAGCTACGCGCGATCAGCACCGTCCCCCAATTGGGCCCCGGCCTTCGCCGGGGTGGTGGTGGTGGCGCTGGAGGGGTGTCGGCCGTCAAAAAGGGGATACCCCAGCTTTTGCTGGGGTGACGGGAGGGGGCGCGGCGTCTGGTGCCCCATCCTCACCCCATCGTCAGGACTATCTTTCCGACGTGATCGCCTGCTTCCATCCGCGCGTGTGCTGCCGGTGCGTCGGCGAAGGCGAAGGTGCGGTCGATCACCGGCTTCAGCTTGCCGGCCTCGACGTGCGGCCAGACGGTGCGCGCGAGTTCGTCCGCGACCAGCGACTTGAATGCGGTGTCGCGCGGGCGGAGCGTCGAGCCGGTCAGCGTCAGGCGGCGGCGCATGATTTCGAACAGCGGGACGGTCGCCATCATGCCGCCCTGGACAGCGATCGACACGTGCCGGCCGTCTTCTGCGAGGCATTGCAGGTTGCGCGGCACGTAATCGCCGCCGACCATGTCGAGCACCGCAGCGACGCCCTTGCCGCCAGTGATCTGCTTCACGCGCTCGACGAAATCCTCGGACTTGTAGTCGATCGCATGCGTCGCGCCCAAGCTGAGCGCGGCTTCGCACTTGGCCTTCGAGCCGGCGGTGACGATGATGTCGATCCCGAACAGGTTGCACAGCCCGATCGCCATCGTGCCGATCCCGCTGGTGCCGCCGTGGACGAGGACCGTGTCGCCTTCCATCGCGTAGGCGCGCTCGAACAGATTGGTCCACACGGTGAAAAGCGTCTCGGGCATCGCCGCCGCTTCGACCATCGTCAGCGCGTCGGGAACAGGGAGGCACTGGCCGAACGGCGCGACCGCATATTCGGCATAGGCACCGCCCGAGATCAGCGCGCAGACCGACTGGCCGATCTGCTCGTCGCCGACGCCTTCGCCGACCGCGACGATCGTGCCGGATATTTCCATTCCGAGGATTGAGGGCGCACCCGGGGGTGGCGGGTATTTGCCCTGGCGTTGCATGACTTCGGGACGGTTGACGCCAGCGGCGGCAACCTTGACCAGTACCTCGCCCGCGGCCGGCACGGGTACGGGACGATCGACCAGCACCAGGACTTCGGGACCGCCGGGCTGCGCCGGATCGATCGCCTTCATGACGTCAGGTAAACCTGCGTTACTGGATTCGAGTTCGGGTTTCGCGGTCATCTGTTCGTCACGTCCCTTTAGATTTCCGCGCCTTATTGACATCACTCTGGTGCGGGTCAACGTTAGAGGCACGATGGACCTGGAAGACACCCCCTCCCGTCCCGACGATCTGCTTGACGCACTCGTGCGACAGGACCTCGATCCGTTGTCGGTCGCCGAGCTCGATGCGCGGATCACCGTTCTGCAGGGCGAGATCGCGCGATGCCAGCTGAAGAAGGATCGTGCGGTCAGCCACCGGGCCGTCGCCGACGACCTTTTCAGGCGGTGACTGCCCTGCCCGCCTACCCACCGGTTGTTTTTGAACAGCGCAGGAACGGACGGGGCCGGGTTCAAGTGCTTGATGCGGCCGATATCAATGCCGACATAGTTGCAAAGGGCCCGCGTTCTCGCGGCCCGACAGGAGTATTGTAAATGCCATCATTTGCACCCGCCCTCGAGACCACGCTGCACAAGGCGCTCGAGGCGGCATCGTCCCGGCGGCACGAATATGCGACGCTGGAGCATCTGCTGCTCGCGCTGATCGACGACGAACATGCGTCGAAGGTCATGACCGCGTGCAACGTCGAGATCGGCGATCTGAAGAACACCGTCTCGCATTACCTCGACAGCGAACTCGATGCGCTGAAGGTCGATGCGGCGACCGACCCCTCCCCCACCAGCGGGTTCCAGCGCGTTGTCCAGCGCGCGATCCTGCACGTCCAATCCTCGGGCCGCGACGAAGTGACGGGTGCCAACGTGCTCGTCGCCTTGTTCAGCGAGCGCGAGAGCTATGCCGTCTATTTCCTGCAGCAGCAGGACATGAGCCGCCTCGATGCGGTCAGCTTCATCAGCCACGGTGTCGGCAAGGGCGGGCAGCAGGCGACCGAAGCCTCCACGCCCAAGGGTGCGGACGACGAGAAGCCGGCCAAGGGACAGGAGAAGGGCAAGACGGAAAGCGCGCTCAAGCAATTCACGGTCGACCTCAACGAGAAGGCCAAGAACGGCAAGGTCGATCCCCTGATCGGACGCGGGCCGGAGGTGGATCGCACGATCCAGATCCTGTGCCGCCGGTCGAAGAACAACCCGCTCTATGTCGGTGATCCCGGCGTCGGCAAGACCGCGATCGCGGAAGGCCTGGCGCGCAAGATCGTCGAGGGCGACGTGCCCGACGTGCTGTTGCCTGCCGTGATCTACTCGCTCGACATGGGCGCGTTGCTGGCGGGGACGCGGTATCGTGGTGACTTCGAGGAGCGCTTGAAGGCGGTCGTCAACGAGCTCGAGAAGCTGCCGGATGCGGTGCTGTTCATCGACGAGATCCACACCGTGATCGGTGCGGGTGCGACGAGTGGCGGCGCTATGGACGCATCGAACCTGCTCAAGCCGGCTTTGTCGGGTGGCACGATCCGCTGCATCGGCTCGACGACGTACAAGGAGTTCCGCAATCACTTCGAGAAGGACCGCGCGTTGCTGCGGCGCTTCCAGAAGATCGACGTGAACGAGCCGACGATCGAGGACACCATCAAGATCCTCGCGGGTCTGCGCTCGGCGTTCGAGGATCACCACAACGTCAAATACACCCCCGATGCGATCAAGTCGGCGGTCGAACTGTCGGCGCGATACATCAACGACCGCAAGCTGCCGGACAAGGCGATCGACGTGATCGACGAGGTCGGCGCGATGCAGATGCTGGTGCCGCCGAACAAGCGCAAGAAGACGATCACGCCCAAGGAGATCGAGCAGGTCATCGCGACGATGGCACGCATCCCGCCGAAGTCGGTCTCGACCGACGACAAGCTGGCTCTGGCGACGCTGGAGACGGATCTGAAGCGTGTCGTGTTCGGGCAGAATGCGGCGATCGAGAAGCTGTCGTCGGCGATCAAGCTGGCGCGGGCGGGCCTGCGCGAGCCCGAGAAGCCGATCGGCAACTATCTGTTCACGGGGCCTACGGGTGTCGGCAAGACCGAAGTCGCCAAGCAGCTGTCGACGATCCTCGGCATTCCGCTCCAGCGGTTCGACATGTCCGAATATATGGAGCGGCATTCGGTCAGCCGTCTGATCGGTGCGCCGCCGGGCTATGTCGGGTTCGACCAGGGTGGTCTGCTGACCGATGCGATCGACCAGAACCCGCACTGCGTCCTGTTGCTCGACGAGATCGAGAAGGCGCATCCGGACCTGTTCAACATTCTCTTGCAGGTGATGGATAATGGGCGGCTGACCGACCAGCACGGCAAGTCGGTCGATTTCCGCAACGTCATCCTGATTATGACGACCAATGCGGGCGCCAGCGACATGGCACGCGAGACGGTCGGCTTCGGCAACCTTTCGCGTGAGGGCGAGGATGAGGTGGCTGTGACGAAGATGTTCACGCCCGAATTCCGCAACCGTCTCGATGCGGTGGTGCCGTTCGGGTATCTGCCGACCGAGGTCGTGGCGCGGGTGGTGGACAAGTTCATCCTTCAGCTCGAACTTCAGCTGGCGGATCGCGGTGTGCACATTGTCCTCGACGACGAGTCGAAGGCGTGGCTGACGACCAAGGGCTATGACAAGCTGTACGGCGCCCGGCCGATGGGTCGCCTGATCCAGGAGAAGATCAAGCAGCCGCTTGCCGAGGAATTGTTGTTCGGCAAGCTGGTCCATGGCGGCGAGGTTACGGTGAAGATGAAGGACGGCGCATTGTCGTTCGCGATCGAGCCTGCTGCGCCGAAGAAGCCGAAGAAGAAGGGCAAGGTCGAGACCGTCGACGCGAAGTAACGCCCGTCTGTTAGATGTTATGAGCCCGCCGCTGGAGCGATCCGGGGGCGGGCTTTTTTTTGGGCGCCGTCGTCTTGGGCTGGGCGATGGTTGCGGGACGGGTCGACCCTCAGGGCTCGGTTCGGCCCCCCTAGCCACAAGGGAGCGTGTTCCCCCGCGAAGGCGGGGGCCCAGACTGGGCTCCCGCCTTCGCGGGAGAACAAGGAGCGCGAGCCGAGCCTGAATATTTCGGTCCTTCGACCTGAGCGCCCCCCTCCCCGGCGGAGGCACCTCCCGGCGGAAGACCCTTCCCGGCGGAAGCCGGGGTCCAAGTGGGAAACGGAGCCGGCGATGGTTGCGCTCAGTTATAACGACCTCGCCAACTGGGCCCCGGCCTTCGCCGGGGAGGTGCATTGTCCGGACGGTACCGATTCTCCCCGTCGGGGGGGTGCCGAAGGCGACGTAGGGGAGGCACGGAACAGAGTTCTGCCTAACCCCTTCCACCGTCTGGCAAACGCCAGCCATCGCCCCTGGCGGGGGAGGATACGTGGAGCATCGACGATCCATCACCAATCTCGCCGCCGTTTACTTATAATTGGGGAAGCAGGGGCTAGCGCTGCGGTATGGAAAGCATGGCATGGCTGCGGTGGATGATCGGCGCGTTGGCGCTGACGTTCGGCGTTGCCTTTGCCGTGCCGGCCGCTGCGGTGACGGGCATACCCCTGTCAGTCTGCGTTCGTCCTGCGGTCTCCGGACAGACGCCGGGCGCCTTGTTCGGCCAGCCGCGTGGTTTCGACTGCGCCACGTCGCAAACCCGATTTGGCAGTGGCGATTTCTGGATCCTGTCACAGCGCCTGCCCGCGATCAGCGGGAACGGCCATACGGTCCGCTATGGCAGCACCTGGGTGAACCGGGTCACGCTTTTCATACTGTATGCCGACGGTTCGATCCGCCGTACCGGCTTCACCTCGCGCACTGCGGGACGGTTGCTGGGGCTTGGCGCAGTGATCGTCCAGCCGTTGCCGCGACACGATGCGGCGCCGGTCCGACTACTCTGGCATGTCGAGGGTGCGGCGAACCTGCGCGGACTGATCCTTGGCCCGGCGATCGCGAATCACGACCAGCGCGATGTCACCGAAATTCTGCTCGCCGCGCTCTACGGCGCCTTCGGTGGCATGGCTATCGCGTTGATCGTCTACAACCTAGCTTTGTGGGGGGCGCTGAGGCAAGCGTTCCAGCCCGCTTACTGCCTGCTCGTACTGTGCCTCTTCGCCTATGCACTGACCTCGTCGGGAGCGCTGGGCCAGCTTGTACCGACGCTCGACAACAATGATCGCCAGCGACTGAACGCACTGTTCCTCGCCGGATCCGCGGCGTCGGCGCTGCTGTTCGCGCGCACCTTCTTCGAGCGGGCGGTGTTCACCGGATGGCTGCGCCCGGCGAGTACGATCGTGATGGCAGGGTTGCTGTTCGCCGGGCTGGTATGGGCGGCCTTCGCCCCGTGGCATTTCCATATGCTCGATACGCTGCTGGCGATTGCGTATCTCGCATTGCTGGTGCTGATCCCCACCGTCCTCTTCCGGGCATGGCGCGTAAGGAGCAAGTTCCTGTGGCTGTTCGCGCTGGCCTGGAGCGTGCCGATCGCGGTGGCGGGTCTGCGCGTGGCGAATGCGTTCGGCCTTATCGAATGGAGCCGGTGGCTCGACAATTCGACGATCCTGTCGATGGCGCTCGAATCGATGCTGTCGAGCTTGGCGATCGCCTACCGGATCCGGCTGCTCAGCGTCGAACGCGATACCGCGCGCGAACAGGAGATCGCCGCACGGCTGCTGGCAGACACCGAGCCGCTGACCGGGCTGCTCAATCGGCGCGCGTTCCTGGCGCAGGCGATCGGACGACCCGGCGACCAGATGCTGCTGATCGCCGATGTCGATCATTTCAAGCGGGTCAACGAGACGATCGGCCATGATGGCGGCGACGAGGTGCTGCGCGTCGTCGCGCGCGCGCTGCGTGCTGCGGTGCCGCCCGACGCGCTGGTGGCGCGGATCGGCGGCGAAGAGTTCGCCATCCTGCTCGACGCGGCGAACGCGGTCACGCCCGACGCCGTGCTCGACCGGCTGCGCGGCCAGCGGATGCCGTTCGACATCGTGGTGACCGCCAGCATCGGTGCCTGCACCGGGCCGTTGCTGAACGAGACCGACTGGAAACTGCTCTACAACTGCGCCGACCGGGCGTTGTTCGCGGCGAAGGCGGCGGGACGAGACCGTGCCCGCGAGGCACCGCGACTGTGCATCGCCGCCTGACCATTTCGCCTGCTCTGCACGTTTAGCAGCTCGACTTGTCGGCAGGCGCGATTTGCGACATGATCCGTCATCATCGGGGGGACACGGGATGCGCAATCGTAAGGCAACGCTGATGGTCGCAGGGCTGCTCGCGGTAACGATGCTCGCGGTGCGGCACCCGACCGTCGACTTGAAGCTCGTTACACACGACTCGCGCGATCCCGCACCGCACCGGATGCAGGCGGCGGTCGATTTCGGGCTGGTCGGCGTTTCGGTACTCTATACCTGGACCGTGAACCGGTTGCGCTGAAGGCTAGCGCACGTCCTTGACCCCCATCGCGTGCCTGCGCCATAGCACCGGGTATGGACACGCCGATCGAAGACCTCGCGTTCGAGGATGCACTGAAGGAACTCGAGCTTATCGTCGGGAAGCTGGAAAGCGGCGATACGCCGCTCCAGCAGGCGATCGAGCTGTACGAGCGCGGCAACAAGCTGCGTCAGCGTTGCGCCGACCGGCTCGACGCGGCGCAGGCGCGGATCGAGGCCATCCGACTGGACGGCGACGGCAAGCCCGCCGGCGTCCGTCCGTTCGCGGCGGCCTGAACCGGTGAGCCAGATGCCCGTCACGCTGGATGCCGCACTCGCCGATGTGTCGGCCGAGATCGACCGGCAGTTCGACCAGTTGCTGACGATCCCCGACGATCCGCGCGGCGACCTGTACCGGGCGATGCGGCATGCGGCGATCGGCGGGGGCAAGCGATTGCGACCGTTGCTCGTGTTCGCGACCGCCAACCTGTTCGACGTCGCGCGCGACTGTTCGGCGCGGGCGGCGACCGCGCTGGAGGCGATCCACGTCTATTCGCTGATCCACGATGACCTGCCGTCGATGGATGACGACGACATGCGGCGCGGCAAGCCGACCGTGCACAAGATCTTCGACGAAGCGACCGCGATCCTGGCCGGCGACTGCCTGCACGCGCTGGCGTTCGAGATCCTGGCCGATCCGGCGACACATCCCGATCCGTTCGTGCGTATCGAACTGGTCATGGACCTGGCGCGCGCTGCCGGCCCGAACGGCATGGCGGGCGGGCAGAAGATGGATATCGAGGCGGAGAACACGCGCTTCGACCTGAACACCGTCACGCGGCTCCAGCAGATGAAGACGGGGGCGTTGATTTCGGCATCGGTCGAGGCCGGGGCTATCCTGGGGCGCCTGCCGCCTGAGGGGCGCGTCGGGCTTCGCGGTTATGCGCATGATCTGGGGCTCGCGTTCCAGATCGCCGACGACCTGCTCGACGCCGAGGGCGACGAGGCCGTCGCGGGCAAGAAGCTGCGCAAGGACGAGGTCGCCGGCAAGGAGACGTTCCTGTCGCTACTCGGCCCCGAACGGGCGCGCGAACAGGCGCGGATGCTGGTCGACCAGGCGATCGCGCATCTCCACAGCTATGGCAAGGAAGCCGATCTGTTGCGGGATATCGCGCGCTACGTGCTCGAACGCGACCGCTGAACCGATAACCGGAGAGTCCGACATGACCGCACGCATTGGTGTCTATCCAGGCACGTTCGATCCGGTCACCCTTGGCCATATGGACATTATCCGGCGCGGGGCGAAGCTGGTCGACCGACTGGTAATCGGCGTGACGACCAACCCGTCCAAGTCGCCGATGTTCACGATCGAGGAGCGGATGGCGACCGTCCGCCGCGAGGTCGCTGGGATCGGCGGCGACATCCAGGTCGTCGAATTCGATTCGCTGCTGATGGATTTTGCCGAGCGACAGGGTGCGAAAGTGATCGTCCGTGGCTTACGCGCCGTCGCCGACTTTGAATATGAATATCAGATGGCGGGGATGAACCAGCAGATCAATCCGCGCGTCGAAACGGTCTTCCTGATGGCCGATGTCGCGTTGCAGCCGATTGCGAGCCGGCTAGTGAAGGAGATCGCGCTGTACGGCGGGAACATCGCCAAGTTCGTGCCGGAATCGGTGCGTGAAGAGGTGGTTGCACGGGTGGAGAAGATCGGGCGCAAGGGGAGCTGACCTCGCGTTCTCCCCTCCCTGGAAGGGAGGGGTTGGGGGTGGGTCGGGTTCCGCTTGGTCAAACGCTTGAGGCTCAAGCGGGCCAACCCACCCCCGGCCCCTCCCTTTCAGGGAGGGGAGCAGTGATCCCCCATCACGTTCAGATTGGCGCAAGCCGGGATTTGCTCTAAGTGGCGGCAGCCTGGTTGCGCCGGGCCTCTTTCGAGTGGGAATTTGATGCGCTTTTTCGTCGGAATGTTCGCGTTGCTCGGGTGCCTGGTCACGGTGCCGGTCGCGGCGCAGAAGAAGGATGTCGTAGCCGCCCCTGCGCGCGCGACGCCGCCGCTTACGACCGACAAGCAGAATTTGCTGCTGCTCGACCTGTCGACCGGCGGTCGCGTGACGATCTGGCTGCGGCCCGATGTCGCGCCGCTGATGGTCGAGCGGATCAAGACGCTCACTCGCCAGCATTTCTATGACGGTCTCGCCTTCCACCGCGTCATCGACGGCTTCATGGCGCAGGGCGGCGATCCCAAGGGTGACGGCACCGGCGGATCGACGCTGCCGGACCTGAAGGCCGAGTTCAACTACCTGCCGCATGTCCGCGGCGCGGTGTCGGCAGCGCGGTCGGACAAGGAGGACAGCGCGAACAGCCAGTTCTTCATCGTCTTCCAGCCGCGCCTGAGCCTCGACAAGAAATACACCGTGTTCGGTCGCGTGATCGACGGAATGCAGTATGTCGACGCGATCGAGCGTGGCGAGCCGCCGGCGAACCCGTCGCGGATCGTTCACGCGTATATCGCGGCGGACAACCCTCCGGCGTATGTCGCGGGTCCGCCCGCCCCTGCGTTGGGCGCCCCGGTGACTTTGCCTGGTACGGCTAGCGGCCCCGACGCGGCCAAGCCCAAGCTCGCGCCGGCCCGCAAGGTGCCGGTCAAGAAGGCTCCTGCAAAGAAGTGATCTCGCGTTGAACGTCGACCTTTTCGACTTCGACCTGCCGACCGACAACATCGCGCTCCGCCCTGCGGCGCCGCGCGATGCTGCGCGGATGCTGGTGCTCGAAGGTGATCGCACGCTTGATGCAGGCGTTTCGGACCTGCCCTCGCTGTTGCGGCGCGGCGACATGCTCGTGTTCAACGATACGCGCGTGATCCCGGCGCAGCTCGACGGGCGGCGCGGCGATGCGAAGATCGGCGCGACGTTGCACAAGCGTGAGGGCCCCAGGCGGTGGCGCGCGTTCATCCGCAACGCGCGGCGGTTGCGCGATGGCGACGTGATCGAGTTCGGCAACGGCGTCAGCGCGGCGGCGGTCGATCGCGAGGATGACGGGAGTTACGCGCTGGTGTTCGCGGGCGACGAGCCGGTCGAACTGCTGCTGGAGCGCGCGGGCCACATGCCCCTGCCCCCGTATATCGCCGGCAAGCGCCCGACCGACGAACGCGATGCGGACGATTACCAAACGATGTTCGCGTCCGAACCGGGTGCGGTCGCGGCGCCGACCGCGGCGCTGCATTTCACGCCTGGGTTGATGGCAGCGCTCGATGCCGCAGGTATCGAACACGCCACACTGACGCTGCATGTCGGAGCGGGGACGTTCCTGCCGGTCAAGGCGACCGATACGACCGAGCACCGGATGCACGCTGAGTGGGGACGGATCGATGCGGGGACTGCGGATCGGCTTAACGCGGTGCGTGCCGCCGGTGGTCGCGTGATCGCGGTCGGCACTACGTCGCTGCGGCTGATCGAGAGCGCGACCGGCGAGGACGACGTTATCCGGCCGTTCGATGGCGACACCGCGATCTTCATAACGCCGGGATACCGGTTTCGTGGGATCGACGGGCTGATGACCAATTTCCACCTGCCGCGCTCCACCTTGTTCATGCTGGTGTCGGCGCTGATGGGGCGCGAGCGGATGCAGGCGGCGTATGCGCATGCGATCGCTGAGAAGTATCGCTTCTACAGCTATGGCGACGCCTCGCTTCTGCTGCCATGACGGGCGGCATGCTGCTCGCTTTCGCTCTGCTCCAGGCCATTACCGCCGCGCCGCCGCCCGCGGGGACGCCGCAGCCGCCTGCAACGATCTTCGCCGAGCCCGCGGCGCTGTTCATCGCCGCCTGCGATGCGAATGGCGATGGCCGCGTGACGCAGGCTGAGCTGACCGCCTGTGTCGCGCGGAGCTATGCCACCGCCGAGGGCGCAGCGACCGGCTCCATCGGGTACATCGCCTATGCCGATTGGGCGCAGGCGTGGCTCGGCGATCGCAACGCGTTGCCGAGCCCGTTCGAAGTCGATCGCGATGGCGACAACCGAATCACGCTGGCCGAATTACAGACCCGGTTCACACAGTTCTTCGCGCGGTTCGACCGTGACAAGGACGGCGTGCTGACCCGCGCCGAACTCATCACCATCCGCGGTGCTCCAGTCGGCGAGCGCTACGGCATCCGCAAGAAACGTTGATATGACCCGCCCTCGCTTCGACTTCACCATTTCCGCCACCGACGGCAGGGCGCGCACTGGCGTCATCGCAATGCAGCGCGGCGACATCCGCACGCCCGCGTTCATGCCGGTCGGTACCGCCGCCACCGTGAAGGGGATGAAGCCCGCCGACGTGGTCGGTGCGGGCGCCGACATCATTCTCGGCAACACCTATCATTTGATGCTGCGACCGGGGGCCGAGCGGGTCGCCAGGCTTGGCGGGCTGCACGCGGTTTCGGGGTGGTCGAAGCCGATCCTGACCGATTCTGGCGGCTATCAGGTGATGAGCCTCGCCGACCTGACCAAGCGCTCCGAGGAAGGCGTGTCGTTCAAGTCGCATCTCGACGGGACGCGGCATCTGCTCAGTCCCGAGCGATCGATCGAGATCCAGCGGTTGCTCGGCTCGAACATCGTCATGGCTTTCGACGAGCTGGTGCCGACGACCTCGACGCGAGAAGTCCAAGCCGCTGCGATGGAGCGGTCGATGCGCTGGGCGAAGCGGTCGCGCGAGGCGTTCGATGCCGGCGAGGCGCATGCGGAGAACAACGCGATTTTCGGGATCCAGCAGGGTGCGCTGAACGAGGGTTTCCGGAAGTCGTCGGCGGATGCGCTGATCGATATCGGCTTCGACGGCTATGCGGTCGGCGGGCTCGCGGTCGGCGAAGGCCAGGAGGCGATGTTCGGGTGCCTCGACTTCGCGCCGGACCAGTTGCCGGTAGACAAGCCCCGATATTTGATGGGCGTCGGCAAGCCGGACGACATCGTCGGCGCGGTCGAGCGCGGGATCGACATGTTCGATTGCGTGATGCCCACGCGGTCCGGGCGGACCGGCCAGGCCTTCACGCGGACCGGGCCGATCAACATCCGCAACGCGAAGTTCGCCGAGGATATGGGGCCACTCGATCCCGCCTGCTCCTGCCCGGTCTGCGCGACCTGGGGCCGGGCGTATCTGCATCACCTCGTCCGGTCGGGCGAAATGCTTGGCGCAATGCTCATGACGGAGCATAACATCTGGTTCTACGAAACGCTGATGGCGGATCTGCGGGCGGCGATCGCCTCGGGGACGCTGACGCAATTCGCGAATGATTTCCGGGCGGTGTATGCCCGGAAGAGTGAAGGAGAGCCCAAATGACCATCAAGATCGACAGCGATACCCCCAACGAGATTCTCGCCGCCGCCAAGGAGGCGAAGCTGCAGGCCGAAGCCGCCACGCGCAACGCCGCCGAGAAGGCCAAGAGCTGGCCGCTGGCGAAGATCGGGCTGGGCGTCGGCATCGGCTCGGCGGCGATCGCAGGCGCGGTGCTGTTCGCGAACCGCAACAAGTAAGGACCTTCATGCGCCTCCTCCGCTCCGCTTTGTTGCTGACCGCAGCATGTCTTCCCGTAGCGGCGGTGGCGCAGGCCGCTCCCACGCAGATGCCCTCGCAGGCGGGGGTCAAGCCGATCGCCTATACCGAGCGCACTTTGCCGAACGGCCTGCGCGTGTATGCGATCCGCGACACGGGCACGCCGAACGTGTCGGTGCAGGTCTGGTATGACGTGGGCTCAAAGGATGATCCCAAGGGGAAATCCGGGTTTGCGCACATGTTCGAACACCTCATGTTCAAATCGACGCGAAACCTCGTCTCGGAGCAGATGGACCGACTGACCGAGGATGTCGGCGGCTACAACAACGCGTCGACCGGCGACGACTACACCAATTATTACGAAGTGATCCCCGCCAACCATCTCCAGCGACTGTTGTTCGCGGAGGCCGACCGGATGGCGAGCCTGGTCGTCGAGCCCAAAAGCTTCGGGTCGGAACGCGACGTGGTGAAGGAGGAATTGCGCCAGCGCACGCTTGCGCAACCTTACGGTAAGCTCTTCTCGATCTATTATCCCGAGCTCGCGTACACGGTTCATCCCTATGCGCGGCCCGGCATCGGTAGCCTCGAGAACCTGGAAGCGGCCGGGATCGACGACGTCCGTGCGTTTCACGCGACCTATTATCGGCCGGACAACGCGATCCTCGTGATCTCGGGCAATTTCGATCCCGCGCAGTTGAACCGCTGGGTCGATCAATATTTCGCGGGCATCAAGAAGCCGAGCACTGCCATTCCACGCGTGACCGTCGCCGAGCCTGCGCGGACTAGCGCAGTGACGCGGACCGTGTACGAGCCCAACACGCCGCTTCCCGCCGTGCTGATCAGCTATCACCTGCCGCCGGACCGCGACGCGGATATCCCGGCGCTCACGGTGTTGAAGGCGGTGCTCGCGACGGGCGAAAGCTCGCGGCTGTACGAGAGTCTGGTGTACCGCGAGCAGCTCGCGCAGTCGGCGGAGGCCATGCTCGATACCAAGCAAGCGACCGGCAACATGGTCGTCTACGCCATTCTGGCGGGCGGCAAGACGGTCGACGCCGGCGAAGCCGCCCTGAAGCGCGAGATCGCCCGGTTCCGCGATACGCCGGTGACCGCGGCCGAACTGGCCGAGGCGAAGAACGAGATCCTGACGCAATCGATCCTGTCGCGCGAGACGGCCGAAGGCAAGGCGAGCACGCTTGCGTCCGCGGTGCTGGTCGATGGCGATCCGCAGGCCGCGGACAGGCAGTTGGCCGCGATCGCGCGCGTAACGGCAGCCGACATTCAGCGCGTCGCGCGAAAATACCTGGGTGAAAACCAGTCTGCGACGATCCGCTACATGCCGATCGACGCGAAGCCTGCCACCGCCCCGGCCACCACAATCACGGTTGCCGACACGGTACAGGTCGCCGAGCTGAAAGCCCCGCCTAACATCGAGGTCGTCACGCCAGCGCCTGACGCTCAGCGCGTTCGCCCGCCGGCTCCAGCTGCACCGATAGCGCCGACGATCCCGCAGCCGGTGGAACTTCGTCTCGCCAACGGCATGCGCGTCGTTACCGTCGAGCGTCACGACCTGCCGATCGTGACCGCGTATCTGGTGACGGCGGGCGGCGCCGCGACCGATCCCGCAAACCGTTCGGGCGTCAGTAGTCTGTCCGCGGGACTGTTGACCAAGGGAACGAAGACGCGGTCGGCAACGCAGATCGCACGCGCGATCGAAGGTCTTGGCGGGGCGATCGGCAGCGATGCAGCGAGCGATGGTGCATCGGTCGATGTGACGGTGAAATCGGATCAGCTGGCGCCGGCGATGGCGATCCTGGCTGATGTCGCGATCAATCCCGCGTTTGCTCCCGATGAGATCGAACGCGCGCGGACGCAACAGATTGACGCCGTCACGCTAGCGCTCAAGGATCCCGCCCAGGTCGCCGGGCTCGTCGCAGACCGCGCCGTGCTGGGCGTCTCGCCTTATGGCGCGCCGAGCGGGGGCACGCCGCTATCGCTGAAGGCGATCACGCGTGACGACATCGTTGCGGCCTATGCGCGAAGCTTCCAGCCGGCGCAGGCGACGCTGATCATGGTCGGCGACGTGACGGCGGCAAGGGCCGAGGCGCTGGCCGAAGCGCAGTTCGGTGGTTGGCGGATGCAAGGCACGGGCGCGCCCAAGTCGATACCAGTCCTTTATCCTAAACCACGCGTGATCGTAGTCGATATGCCCGAGGCCGGTCAGGCTGGCGTTGTCGTCGCGCGACCCGCTATCGAACGGGCCGACCCCCGCTATTATCCACTGGCGGTAGGTAACACGGTTCTGGGTGGCGGCTTCTCTTCCCGGTTGAACCAGGAAATCCGGATCAAGCGCGGGCTGGCATATGGTGCGGGCAGCGCGCTGGATGCCGGCAAGACGCAAGGAACGGTCGCGGCCCGCACGCAGACCAAGAACCCGACCGCCGCGGAGGTCGTGACGTTGATCGCAGCCGAGATGGCTCGCATGGGGTCGGCGCCGGTGCCGGCTGCCGAACTCGATAGTCGGAAGGCGGTACTGATCGGGAATTTCGGGCGCCGGATCGAAACCACCTCCGGGGTCGCCGGTATTCTCGGCACCTACGTCCAGAATGGCGTACCGCTGGGTGAACTCCAGCGGTTCACGGGAGCGGTCGGTTCTGTCGATCCGGCGGCGGTCCAGGCGACTGCGGTAGCACTGCTCGATCCGAAGGCGGCAAGCATCGTCGTCGTGGGCGACGCGAAACAGTTCATCGCACCGCTGCGCAAAGCCTATCCGAATGTCGAAGTCATTCCCGAGACTGCATTAAAACTCGATACGCCAACGTTGCGGTAAGCAATTTCTGCCAAGACACCGCGTCGTCTCTTAGCGGGACGGGCCCGAAATACGGGACAGATCGGGGCGGTCAAATCGGCTATGCCCGGTCTTTCCGTATAGGACGGCCAGAGGCGGGGTAGGACGGTTGCGGGTTCAGTTGCGGACATTTCGGCTGATACGCCGCATCTGGCTGATCATGGTCTCGGTGCTGTTGGTCATCGGCGCCGGTATGTCCGCACAAGCTGCGCTGCGCGCGATCGCCAGACGCGGTGCGGTCTCGGCCGGTCCGAAGGCTGTTGCAGTCCCACCGGACGCAACGTCGCTATCCGCGATGTCGGGGAACCAGGAGACAGGAGCCCCGGCGGCTGGCGTAACGGGAACGATCGACCTTCCCGACCTGCCGATTCCCGTCGGCACGCCAGTCGATGTCGGTGTCGTCCCTGCCCGCCCGTTCACGATGACCGGCATATCGGCAATCGATCGCGGTCGTGCGGTGCAGTGCCTGACCGCGGCGATCTATTACGAAGCGGCATCCGAGCCCGATGCCGGCCAGCAGGCCGTTGCGCAGGTGATCCTGAACCGTACGCGGCATCCGGCGTTTCCGGCGACCGTGTGCGGGGTCGTCTATCAGGGCTCCGAACATGCTGGCTGTCAATTCAGCTTTGCCTGCGACGGCGCGACGGCGCGCATTCCCAATCGTGCCGCCTGGATGCGGGCGGCGCGGAACGCGGGAATGGCGCTGTCCGGGTACGTCTATGCGCCGGTTGGGCTGGCGACGCATTACCATACCTATGCGGTGACTCCGGCGTGGAACCGCAGCCTCGTGATGACCGATGTCGTCGGCGCGCATTTCTTCCATCGGTGGAAGGGGTATTGGGGCACGTCGGCGGCGTTCAACCAGCGTTATATCGGGGGTGAGCCGGTGCCGGGACCGCATATGTCGTTGGCGCCGGTCGTTGCGCCGACGCCTGCCATGATTGCAGCCGGCATTGCGGCAGCGAGTAGCGTTCCGGCTCCAGTTGCGCCGGCGATCGCCATGACTTCGGCGCAGCCCGTAGCGACGTCGGCGAAGTCCTCCCCGCCTCCCGCTGCGCCGGTTGCGAGCGACATGCTGCCGCCGGAGTCGCAGATCCTCGATCGGTGGAAGGACTCGGGCAAGCCCTTGAAATAGACTTTAGGCTGACCGGGAAGCGCTTGGACACAGCGAAGCCCGGGTGCTGGGGGCACCCGGGCTTATTTCGTTTCAAACCTTGACCGCAATAATCGCGAGGCCTGCCTACTCGGCGGCGATCATGACGTGGGTCATGTTCATGCGCTCGCCACCCGGTGGGGCGGCTTCACGGGCCGCGCGGAGGACTTGGGTGCGTTCTGCGCGCGAAGCCATTTCGTCCCAGGCCTTTTCGGCGCGGCGGCAGCGGTCGCGGACATTGTCGAGGAGGGCGGCATCGCCATTGCGACGCTCTTCATCAGCGCGGGCCCGGTAAAATTCTGGATTATCGGCCATGCTGGTGCGCTCCTGCGGGAAATTTCATAGGGTGATGCGGCGGCCGTTATGGCCGCCGCATCGCAACCGAGATCAGCTTGGCGGATCGCTCCGCCAGCCGGATCAATCGGCTGGCTGGAGGTTCACGGCCGACTGCTTGCCCCGCTTGTCGGGCTCGAGCTCGTAGGTGACGCGCTGGTTCTGGTTCAGCGTCGGCATGCCGGCGCGCTCAACCGCGGTGATGTGCACGAATGCATCGTTGCCGCCGCCATCCGGCGCGATGAAGCCATAGCCCTTGTCGGCGTTGAAGAATTTGACGGTTCCGGTGATAGCCATGAGATGGCTCCTTCTTAGTATGGGGCGACCCGACGTTCGGGACACCCTAGTGCCGCGGAGCAGGGAAAGAGGGAGAAAGGAGCCGCAAAGCGCCAAGAACCGTCGATGTGCGACTGTAGCTGAGCACTATCTAGGCCAAGACTGCCGGAAATGCAAATCTGGACGACGGGATGGGTCAACAATTCTGGCGATTTTCGACCATAATCTTTTCGCGCCAGGTGCCCGCACCGGCGGCGAATTGGAACGACCGGCGCCGATATTTCGGCGCCGGTCGAGGCAATTAACGGCAACGCGTCTGGTTGCTGGAGCGATCAACCGCACGGCCGGCGAGTGCGCCGCCGGCGGCACCGAGCACCGTGCCGAGCAGGCCCGAACCGCCGGGAGCGATAACGTTGCCGAGCACGCCGCCGGCGACTCCGCCGACGATCAGGCCCGTCGTGCCGTCGTTGCGGCGGCAATAATAGCGGCCGTCATTGCCACGATAGACACGCTCGTTCTGCGACAGACGGCGCTCGCGGTAGCGGCGGTCGTCACGGTAATAGCGACCGGCGTCGTAGCCACCATAGGCGGGGTCGGGCGCATTATAGTCGTAGCTACGATAGCGCGGGTCGACGCCGTAGCGACTGCCGCCGTCGCCGACGCAGCCGGCAACCAGGGTGGAGGCGGCCAGCAGGCCCAGCATCGCAACGCGCATTTCGTGTCCTTTCAGGGGGTTGTTACCGACGAAACAATGATCGGCGCCGCGATTTGGTTGCGGCGCCGAACCATCCTTAATCCCGGAGGCTGGCGGGTACGGTGCCGCCGTTCTTTTCCAACTCCCGCATCACGGCCTTTTGCAGCCAGATGTTCATCTCCGCGCTGCCGTCCTTCGCGCCGGTATAGCCGAGCTCGGTGGCGAGTTCCTTGCGGTTGTCGAGGCTCGAATCGAGATCGAGCAGCTTCATCAGGTCGACGATCGAGGTGCGCCAGTTGAGCGTCGACCCCTTCTTCGCGGCGATCCCCGAAAGGACGGCCTCAACGTCGACCGGCTGCGCGGCCGGTGCGGGCGCGGCGGGGGCGGCTTGGGGTGCCTGGGTCGGTGCAGGCTGGGTCGGCACAGGCTGGGCGGCGGTGGTCTGCGGCGCGGGTGCGGGCGCGTCGGCCTTGGGCGTGCCGAAGGGGCCGCCGCCGAGCGGGCCCTTTTCACCGAAAATGGCGGACTTGATCTTGCTGAAGATGCTCATGGGGGTCTCCGTCGAATGAAGTGACGGCGGGAGAACGCCCGGTATCGGATTAGGGTGCAGGCCCCGCGAGCGGTTGCGCCGGACCGCCCGCGCGCGGCGGATGGATGGCGTAGAACCCGGCGGCGGGATCATCCTGGCGACCGAGGCCCTGGCGGGGGTCGGAATCGACCCTGGCGAGGGGATCGAAGGTCCAGGCGAGCCCGGCGACGCGGTCCGCATCGGTGGCGCCGATCGCCTCGGCGCCCGCTTCGTCGATCAGCCCGGCATCGATCGCATAGCCGACGAACCACGTATCGCGGTCGGCGCTCTCGGCGACGACGCGCGCGGCGATTTCGCGGTCGCGCGGCGCGTCGAGGATGATCACCTCCTCCTCCGAACACTCGCGGGCATACCCATCCTGGCCGAACGCGCCGTCTTCGGTGCCGCTATAGCCGTCCGGCGGGGGAAAGCTGGTTTGCCAACCGTCGATATCCGGGTCGAACCAGACCGGGCTGGCATCGGCGTCGGCGTCGTCCGGTGCGGAGTGAAGTTCAGGAAGTGCAGACGCTGGCGCGGGTTCGGGTTTGCGTTTGGGCGTGGGCGTGGGCGTGGGCGGGGGCGGGGGCGCGAGTTGCAGCAGGCCGGCGGCTTCGGCGCGCGCCCATTGCTTGGCGGTCCAGTCGGCGCGGGCGGCGGGATCGAGATCCGCGACGGGGATGGCGGAGGCCAGGCCGGCGCCGGTGCGCAGCCAGCGGTCGGCGCGGGCCAGCGCGAGGATCGGCGCCATCGCCGCCTCGGCTTCCCCCTGCCCTGCCCCCGAGCGGGCGGCGTCGGCGTCGATACGCTCGCCGAGGAACAGGCCGGCGCGCGCCGGGCTGGCGTCGCCGGCGATGACGTCGAGGAACGCGTCGAATTCGGCGGCGACCATGCGGGTGGCGGCATTGGCGGCCTCCGACGTGTCGGCGTGGCGATCGAGCCGGTTGAGCAGCGACATGGCGAGGCGGTTGTCGTAGCGATGGCGCTCGATGACTTCGCCGTCTGCCTTCGTGACGCGCTCGGTCTGGCCGGCGATCGCGCGGAGGAACAGCGTCTCTGCGACGATCGGCCGCGCGACGAGCTTGGCGGCGTCCCAGCCGAGCGCGAACGCCGCCCCCGCCGCGCGTCGCCGCAGGGAATAGGCGGCGCGGGGCGAGAGGCCGACGCTGGCGCTGGCCTCGTCCACGGTGGCGCCCTCGGCGATGCTTTCGAGGAAGCCGCGCTGGCGATCCGGGGTCCAGCCGTCGAGGCGCTGCGTGTAGCGGGTCGGGGTGGCCGGGATGTAGGCGCGCGCGGTGTTATCGGCTTGCGCGGCGTTATCTTCTAGCGCGGGGGGGTCGGCTTGTGGCGGTGCGGGGTGATCGGGGGCGGTTTGCGTGGGGGTTTGGTTGCCGGTTTGGTCGGTGGCTTGGTCGACGCCGGGCTCCTGGAGAGCGGCGGTCACTTGCGCATGGTCCGGGCGAGTGCGGTCCAGCGGTCGCGGTTGGCGGCGATTTCGGGCGATACGGGCATGCGGTTGCCGATCCGGCCGGCGTCGACATGCGCTTGCCAGGCGACGACGTGGCGGACCGCGTCTGGGAGGTCGTCGGGGATCGCGGGTTCGCACCGTGGCCGGGGTACGGGGACCGCGCGCGCGCCGATGTAGCATGGGTGCGGGCCGGCCGGGGTGGGTGCGTTCGCCATGATCGATCCTCGCCTGAAGAGAGGACCGATCAGGTATGCCGGATCGGGGTGTGTAGGACAGCGGTTTCGGGGGGTGGTACCCGTCATCCTGACGAATGTCAGGACCCAGCGTTACGGGGTATGGCGCTTTTGGCTCTGGGTCCTGACGTTCGTCAGGATGACGGAAAAGGGGGGTGCTTCAAGCGTCATGGGATGCGGTCTTGTTCCCCGCGAACGCGGGGGCCCAGGAGCCACGATCGCCGTCCTGCTTGATCCTGGGCTCCTGCCTTCGCAGGAGAACGAGGAGGGAGGTTATGCCCTCCCCCGTCATGCCGGACCCTTCGGCTTTGCTCAGGAGAGCCTTGTTCCGGTATCCACCGTTCCGCCCACCGTTGCTGTCGAGTTCGCGGGAGCGTGGACCCCGGAATCAGTCCGGGGTGACGGAGCGCGAGGTGGCGTCGGGATCAGTTTCGACCGTCGGGCTTTCCTATCCTCCCCCGCCAGGGGGAGGGTGGCACCGCAGGTGACGGAGGGGGAGGACACGCAACAGGGGTGATCGCCCCCTCCCCCTCCGTCTGGCAAGCGCCAGCCACCTCCCCCTTGCGGGGGAGGATCAGGAAGGCGCGTCAGCCGAGCGTCGAACCGCGATCCGCGGCGAACGACGGGGCCGGGCCGGTGGCGGGGCGCAGCGACTCGCGCTCGGCATTGGTGGGGACCGCGGTGGGATCGGGGCGGAAGGCGTCCGGCGCGCGGTCGGTCGCACCCGGGCGGGGCTTGTCGAGCGCGAGATCGGGCGCGGCATGCTCGGCGGGGTTGGCCTTCGACCGAAGGAACACCGCCAGCAACGCACCCCCGAGACCGATCGCCGCAGCCCCGATCGACAGCGCGTTGATGCCGAACGTCTTGGCGTTTGGCTTGGTGCTGGGGGCGGGCTTGTGCGGATGAGGCTTGGTCATGGGAATGTCCTTTGTTTTGAGTGAGGCGTTGAGAGACCAATCAGGATCGCTTAAACGAATAATATCAGCGCTGTAGGATAGAAGTTCCCAATCTCAAGCGAGCGATGTGAACCACTCGCCATTCGCGCACCCCTCCGTTATTGAATAACGATCACGGGGGGACTTCATGGAACTACAATCGGTAACGCTTACAGGGTATCGGCGGTTTGCGGTCTCGACGGAACTGAAAACGACTGGTAAATTAGTCGCTCTCCTCGGGCCAAACGAGGCGGGAAAAACATCGATCCTTAAAGCCATCAGCCAAATCGGATCATCGGTTCCCATTCCAAAAGCAGATTATGCTCGAGCAGCGATCGTCAGCGATGATGACATTATCATAGTTGCCAGGTTTCGGCTAGAAATTGAAGATCTTACTGCCGCCCAGTTGACCGGTCCGACGTGGTACATTTTGGATAAAAAAGCGTCGGGCCAGCAGGTTCATCACTTCGAGCCCAAGGTTCATCTACGGGACTCCTCCCACCGCGCGAAGCTAAAGGTTGCTTTGGCAAAGGTTCGCAAAAACAACAAATTGCTCGGGCGACTTATTCAAACAGTCTCAACAATACCCGAGATTTTAGACCAGGTTGATGAAATACTTTTATCCAAAAAGGAAACTTTGTCTAAAGAAGAAATTGCAAAAATTGAAGAATTTAAGGAGTTGATCTCGGATAAAGCGGATGAGACCGATCCTGCGTATTTTCGCGACTTAGCCGCAAAATTATTGGAATGCATGCTGCTGGAGAAGGCTCCAACCCCATCGGAAAACGCATATTCAGTAATATTCAAGCGAGTGCCAAAATTTCTCCTATTTTCAGAAAATGATCGACTTCTAAAGGGAAGCTATAGCGTAGAAGAGGTGAAAACTGCTATACCATCCGCTTTGTCAAATTTGGCCAAGGTAGCAGGTTTGGATATCGCAAAGCTTGTTTCTGCGATTGATGATGAAGATACTTCAACTATAGCAAAACTGAAGCTTCAAGCTAATGATGCACTTAAGACTCAATTTTCAGAAAACTGGTCTCAATCAGGCGTTCATGTCGCCTTCGAGGTTTTCAACGGAGAAATTCAGATATTAGTCCAAGAGGAAGGATTTAATTTCACAAAACTTGCAGAGAGAAGTGATGGCCTTCGCCAGTTCGTAGCTCTTCAAGCTTTCACGACATGTGAAAGAGTAGAAAATCCAGTTTTACTGATAGATGAGGCGGAAATGCGCCTTCATTATGATGCGCAAGCCGATCTTATACAAATGCTATCCCGGCAGACCGTTTCCCCAAAGATAATTTACACGACCCATTCGGCAGGATGCCTACCAGAGGATTTAGGAAATGGCGTCAGTCTAGTTGACTACGCCAGTAAAGACGACGAAGTTCCAAGTAGTACCGTTCGAAATCATTTTTGGAGTCGGGAAGGTGGAGGACTTGAGCCCTTATTGTTTGGAATGGGCGCCGCAACACTAGCATTTTTTCCAATACGAAGAGCGTTGTTGACCGAGGGAGAGTCAGACATGCTACTTCTACCGACAATGTTTCGCGAATGCTTTGGGTCATCTAACCTGGATTTTCAGGTTGTTCCCGGATTATCGAAAACCAGCGGCATAAACTTACCAATTTTGGCACGAAACGGCAAAGGAATCGCCTTTATTCTAGACAATGATCCTGGCGGATCCGCGATCAAAAACAAGATAGTTGAAGCAAGCTTCGATGAGCACGCCGTCTTTTTCCTAAAAGGACCGAATAACACAGAACATCAACTTGAGGATTTCATCGATCCTAAACTTCTCTCTATTGGCGCTCATTCGGCGCTATCGGACAGCCATCCTGACAAGAGCAGTATACCTCCGTCCAGCTTCAGATCGAATGGGAGGTTAAAACTAATTGCCTCTCATTACGGCCTTAAAAATCAAGGTGAGATATCAAAAACAAGAATGGCATACGCAATACTAGACCATCTCACATCAAATCCAGAAAAGACCGTGGTTGATCCTCAGAAAAAACAATCATTCGAACGAATAGCTGGAAACATTCGAGCGTACTTATCAAAGTAAATTTCGTTAGATTACCACTACGACTTGCCTACCTTCTCCAGCAACGGCGCCAGATACTTCCCCGTAAAGCTGCCCTTCGCCTTCGCCACCTTCTCCGGTGTGCCCTCGGCGACGATCTCGCCGCCCTTGACGCCGCCTTCGGGGCCCAGGTCGAGGACCCAGTCGGCGGTCTTGATGACGTCGAGATTGTGTTCGATCACGACGACCGTGTTGCCTTGCTCGACCAGCGCGTGGAGGACCTCCAACAACTTGCGCACGTCCTCGAAGTGGAGCCCGGTGGTGGGTTCGTCGAGGATGTAGAGCGTGTTGCCGGTGGCGCGGCGCGAGAGTTCCTTGGCGAGCTTGACGCGTTGCGCTTCGCCGCCCGAGAGCGTCGTCGCCTGCTGGCCGACCTTGACGTAGCCGAGGCCGACCTCGACCAGCATCGCCATCTTGTCGCGGATCGGGGGGACCGCCTTGAAAAACTCGGCGGCGTCCTCGACCGTCATGTCGAGCACGTCGGCGATCGAATGGCCCTTGAACTTCACCTCGAGCGTCTCGCGATTGTAGCGCGCGCCGTGGCAGACGTCGCAGGTGACGTAGACGTCGGGGAGGAAGTGCATCTCGATCTTGAGCACGCCGTCGCCCTGGCACGCCTCGCAGCGGCCGCCCTTGACGTTGAAACTGAAGCGGCCGGGCTTGTAGCCGCGCGCCTGCGATTCCGGCAGGCCGGCGAACCAGTCGCGGATCTGCGTGAAGCTGCCGGTGTAGGTGGCGGGATTGCTGCGCGGGGTGCGGCCGATCGGCGACTGATCGATGTCGATGACCTTGTCGAGATACTGGAGGCCGGTGATCTTGTCGTGCTTGCCCTGGACGATGCGCGCGCCGTTCAGCTCGCGTGCGGCGGCTGCGTAGAGCGTGTCGATCGTGAAGCTCGACTTGCCCGAGCCGGAGACGCCGGTGATGCAGGTGAAGGTGCCGAGCGGGAGGCTGGCGGTGACGCCGCGCAGGTTGTTGGCGACGGCGTTGTGGACGGTGAGCTTCTTGCCGTTGCCTTTGCGCCGCGTGGCCGGGACCGGCACTTCGCGCGTGCCGTTGAGATAGTCGGCGGTGATGCTGCCCTTCGAGTTGAGGATCTGCTTCAGCGTGCCCTGGGCGACGACCTGGCCGCCGCGGACGCCGGCGCCGGGGCCCATGTCGATGATGTAGTCGGCGGTGCGGATCGCGTCCTCGTCATGCTCGACGACGAGCACGGTGTTGCCGAGATCGCGCAGACGGCGGAGCGTCTTGAGGAGCATGTCGTTGTCGCGCTGGTGCAGGCCGATCGAGGGCTCGTCGAGGACGTAGAGCACGCCCGACAGGCCGCTGCCGATCTGCGACGCCAGGCGGATGCGCTGGCTTTCGCCGCCGCTGAGCGTGCCGCTGGTGCGGTCGAGGTTGAGGTAATCGAGGCCGACATTGTTGAGGAAGCCGAGTCGCTCGACGATCTCCTTGAGGATGCGTTCGGCGATCGCGTTCTGCTGGTCGCCGAGATGCTGCGGCATGTCGGTGAAGAACTGGAGCGCGTCGACCACGGACAGGTGCGTGGCGTAGGAGATGTCCTTCATCGCGATCTTGACCGCGAGTGCTTCCGGTTTCAGGCGCGCGCCGCCGCAGACTTCGCAGGGGGCGGCGGACTGGTACTTGCTCAGTTCCTCGCGCATCCAGGCGGAGTCGGTCTGGAGCATGCGGCGGTTGAGGTTGCCGATGACGCCCTCGAACGGCTTCGACACGTCGTATTTCTTCTTGCCGTCGATGAAGGTGAGCGTGACGGGCTTGCCCTTCGAGCCGTGCAGGATGGTGCTCTGGACCTCCGGCGGGAGTTGGCCCCACGGCGTCTCGATGTCGAACTGGAACTCGCGCGCGAGGCTGCCGAGGACCTGCATGTAATACGGGCTCGGAGGGTTGGATTTCGCCCAGGGGACGACCGCGCCCTTCTTGATGCTAAGCATGTGGTTGGGAACGACGAGGTCTTCGTCGAACAGCAGCTTCTCGCCGAGGCCGTCGCAGGCCGGGCACGCGCCCTGGGGGGCGTTGAACGAGAACAGGCGCGGCTCGATCTCGGAGATGGTGAAGCCGCTGACCGGGCAGGCGAATTTCTCGGAGAACACGATGCGGCCGTCGGGGGCGTTGTTGCCGAGGATTTCCGATTTCGGCGTGTGCGGCTCTACCGGGTCGGCGGGGTCGACATAGGCTAGGCCGTCGGCGAGCTTCAGCGCGGTTTCGAACGATTCCGCAAGGCGCGTGGCGATCTCGCCGCCTACTACCAGGCGGTCGACGACGACTTCGATGTCGTGCTTGTACTTCTTGTCGAGCGCGGGGGCTTCGTCGATGTCGTGGATCGTGCCGTCGATGCGGACGCGCGCGAAGCCGGCCTTCTGCCACTCGGCGAGTTCCTTGCGGTATTCACCTTTCCGCCCGCGAACGACGGGGGCGAGCAGGTAGAGGCGCGTGCCCTCGGGGAGCGCCATGACGCGGTCGACCATCTGCGACACGGTTTGCGCCGCAATGGGCTCGCCGGTCGCGGGCGAGTACGGGATACCGACGCGCGCCCATAGCAGGCGCATGTAGTCGTAGATCTCGGTGACGGTGGCGACGGTCGAGCGCGGGTTGCGCGACGTCGTCTTCTGCTCGATCGAGATCGCGGGCGAGAGGCCTTCGATGTGGTCGACATCGGGCTTCTGCATCAGTTCGAGGAACTGGCGGGCGTAGGCGGACAGGCTCTCGACGTAGCGACGCTGGCCCTCGGCGTAGATCGTGTCGAACGCGAGGCTCGACTTGCCCGAACCGGAGAGGCCGGTGATCACCGTGAGCGTGTCGCGGGGGATGTCGATGTCGACGTCCTTGAGGTTGTGCTCGCGCGCGCCGCGTACGGAAATCTTTGTCAGCATGAGGCTGGTTCTACTTCTGTTCTGTTCGGGAAACTAGATGGAGAGATAGGAATGCATGAGGCCGGGTGCCAGTTCATCCGTGGCGAACGATCGGCCGTCGATCGCGCGGCCTTCGATACTACGTCGATTATGGTCTCGAACGCGGCTTGAAACCCGGCGGCACATTGGCGACAACCGAAGCGCCGACCGGCACGTCGAGGGGGACGATACGATGCAGGACATTCACCGATGCCAATGATGTTGGCGCTGACCGCGGCCGCCGCCATGGCCGAGCCGACAGCCGCGGCGCCGATGAAGCCGTCCAGCAAGTGGAACGTCGATTACGGCGATACGGCTTGCGTACTCGGGCGGACGTACGGCACCGGCAAGGCGGAAACGATCCTGCTGCTGCGCAGGGTGCCGCTGGCGTCTTCGCTCGACCTGATGGTCTACACCAATGATCGCGGTACGACGATGCGGATGGGTCAGGCCAAGATCAGCATCGTCGGTGGCGAAACGCGCGAGGGCCATTACGAAAGCTTCCCGACGCAGGCGTCGGGAAAGCGGTTGACGCAGATGTCTGTCGATGTCGCGCTGTTTGAGGCTCTGCAAGCCGGCGCGGTGCTTCAGGTCTCGCCCGAGAAAATGCCGGGATGGGTCTTTGCCGTGCCCAATGCGAAGGCGGCGTTCGAGGCGCTGGCCAAGTGTAACGATGCGACGGTCAAGCTGTGGGGGATCGATCCGACCGAGCGATCGCGGATCGCCCAGCCCGCAGAGCCGAAAAGCTATCCGGGAAACTGGATTTCGACCACCGATTACCCGATGACGGTGGTCAGCAAGGGCGCGCAGGGCACGACGACGATCCTGTGGACGATCGGTCTGGATGGCCACGCCGCCGATTGTCGGACGGTGGTGAAAAGCGGCGAAGTCGAGCTCGACAAAGCGGCCTGCCGCGCGATCATCGCGCGGGGACGCTACAGGCCCGCGCTTGGCTTCGACGGCAAGACGATGCTGAGCCACAGTTCGCGCAAGGTCATGTGGCGATTGCCGGGGACGTGGTCAGGCAAGTGAGCGGGTTCGGCGAGTGAGCGGGTCTGGGAAGTGAGCGGGTCCGAGGAGCACCGGGGTTGCGATCCCGCTTTGGTGTATTATCTTCGTCGTACACACTGACAGCGAACGACCGAGGACGACATGGGCAAGAAGAAGGACGAGCGTAAGCGGCGCGAGCGCGAGGCAGCGTCGCACAGAGTCGAAAGCCAGAGGACGGATGACAAGGCGGGTGACAGGGCGGGTGCCTTTGGCGCTAAGTACGGCTGGCCCGGCAAATTGGAAAATGCCGCTCCCATGGCTGGTATTGCCTCCGCCATTGCCCGGCAGATGGGAACGCCAGCCGGACGGCAGGTGATTGCAGCGGGATTGATGGCGGCGGCGAGTGCGATTGCGCGGCAGGATACGAAGCAAGCGGCACCGCCATCTTCGCCGCCGGCTCCACCCGCGCCACCGCCACCTCCCCCCACTGCCGAACCGCTCGCTAAGGCGCATGCGTCCACGGAACGCTCGACGGGGCCATTCGCCGGCGAGACACCGGAACCGCCGCGCGCTGATAGCCCTGCCCTTCCGCTCGAAGTCGCCAAAGTGATCGCATCGGTTTCGACAGGGCTGGAACGTTGGGTCACGGGACTTGGCAAACCCGCGAAAGGCAAGGACAGCGGAGAATAGGGCTCCGAATATCCGCTAAGGACCTGAGCCCCCGTCGCTGCATCACTTAGATTCAGCGATGGGGGCTTTTTATATTAGTCACTCAGGATCGGTCAGGCCAGAAGAAAACCCGCCACCCCGTTACCATTCGAAAAGCTCAATGGTTTCGATTGCTCCGTAATGGTTGCATACTATTAGTTACCCATGATTTACATCCGTATTGCCTCAATCTCGACACCTAGATGCTGAATCTCGACCTATACATACCGAACCAACAATTGGAGTGATTGGTATGTCGAAGGATAACTTGTCGGGCGTCGAAGCCATTAATCAAAACCCGATCATTACTTCTCTGCCGGATGAAAGGTCGCTGCCGGACTGTAGCACGTACGCAACGTATCGGCCGATTATCGAGGCGGCGATCCCGCTGATCACCAAGCTGATACCCAAGGTCGGTTCGGCGCTGACCTATCTGGTCATGCTGGCGGATTCGGTGTGCCAAATCGCACCGAGCGCAACGAAGGCCAGTTCCCCCGAGGATATGCGCCGACATCTGGCGGAAACCATCCTGAACAAGGCGGCGACGGACCCCGCATGGAAAGCGCAGCTGATCAACGATCCGAACGGCACGCTCAACGGCGATGCGATCGGGACCGAGATCGAGATGCTGAAAAGCCTGCATGCGCTGGCGCCGCCAAGCGTAGCCTGCTCGTTCAGCTGCATCATTAGCACCTGACACCGCGAAACGGCGCCCGGCCATTTTCGATGGTCGGGCGCCATGCTGCTAATGCTTGGGAACCGTTGCCATGACCCCACTTCGCATTCGCCATGCCCAGTTGCGTCCCTCAAACACGAATGTTGCGCCCCTCAAACGCCTGAGGACTGGCATTCCCGGAACGTTCGCCGCCCTAGTCGATGATGCATTGACCGCATGTCGCGGTGAGGATCTATGGCGTACGCAGCCGCATGCTGGTCCGGAACGAAGCTGGACCTATATCCGCCATCGCGATGCGACCACGCCCGATCAGGGGTGGAAACTGCACGTTACCGCGACCGCATGGTCGGCGGATGATGTCCTGCGACGCGTTCTGGCGGTGCTGCTCGACGAACCGACCAGCTTCAAGATTGCTGCCGAACGCGAGACTCTCCGTCGGTTGAACCGTGGCGAATTGGGACCGACCCAGATCGGCAAGCTCGTCACCGTTTATCCGGTCGACGACCTGCAGGCCGTTCGGTTGGCGGAGCGCCTGCATCGGGCGACTACCGGGCTCCGCGGACCACCGGTGCCGACCGACCGACGGTATCGTGCCGATAGCCTCGTATCATTCCGGTATGGAGACTTTACCGGCCGCGAACTGGCGTATCCGACCGGTGCAACCGTTCCGGCGATCCTGACGCCCGATGGGCAATTGATCCCGGACGAGCGTGGCATGCAGTATGTGGCGCCATCCTGGACGACCGATCCCTTCGGGGGCGGCGTCGCTGCGGTCGTTCCGCCGTCACCGGGCGATATGCTCGATGGGCGACTGCTGGTCGTCGCGACGTTGGCCGAATTGCCGCGCGGCGCTACCCTGCTTGCGGCCGATCTTCGCAGCGGCGAGCGGCGGGTGTTAAAGACCGCCATCCGTGACCATCTGATCGATCGCGACGGTGACGACGCTCGCGTGTACCTTCGTCGCGAAGCCGATTGCCTGCACGCCGTGCGTGACGTCACCGCTTTTCCGACGTGTCACGCACTGATCGAACACCGCGATCTCTTGATCCTGGAAATGGAAGATTTTGCCGGCGAACGGCTGGACGATCATATCGCAGGCCTTGCGACGCGCGGCCAGTTACCGGGCGATGCGGATGTGGTGCGCATCGGGCTTCAGATCACCGCAGTGATCGGCACATTGCACGACCGCGGCTTTGCGCACCGCGACATCAAGACGACCAACGTCATTCTGAACCCGGACGGCAACGTCCGAGTTATCGATTTCGGGCTCTCCCATTCACTCGACGCGCAGACAGGCGGGGAATTGGGCACCCGCGGGTACCGATCGGTCGAACACGATTCGCCGATCGCAGCGGACATTCACGCAATCGGTGCACTGCTCTATGCGTTGGCGACAGGTGCCGAGCCCGCGCTGGCGCCGAACGATCATGGTCTGCTCGATCGCCCGATCGCAGTGCTCAATCCCCGCATCGGTCACGCGCTCCGCACCGTGATCGCCGCATGCCTAGCACCAGAAACACGATACCAGGATATGGCCGGCCTAGCTGCAGCTTTGCGGGATGCTGGATCGTCGACGCGCCCTTCGGCAACCACCGCCGTCAAAGGTACGCGGTATCTTGTCGATCTGGCCAGTCCTGCTGGATGTCTGTCGGCGGCCAAGCGGCTTGGCGATACGCTTTGTACGACGCTCAGCGCCGATGCGACGGCCAACGGGGAATGGACGGACGCCCAGGACTGCACCCATGGTACGGCGACCGATCTGGGAGCGGGGAGGGCAGGATCTTTGCTGGCTCTTGCGGAATTGGTCGCGGTTATTGGCGACGAAGGTCATCGCGCGGTATTGGCGCGCTGCGCGCATGCGCTTGCCGCACGCCCCACCCCTACGCCGCATCTGCCCGGGCTATATGTGGGAACCGCCGGGATAGGTGCGGCGCTGCTTCGTGCCGGCCACGCGCTCGCCGATGACACGCTCGTCGCCTCGGCGCTGCAACGCGGTCGGATGGTAGCATCCGCACCATATACGTCCCCCGACCTGTACGTCGGCACCGCAGGCCGGTTACGCTTCCACCTACTCCTGTGGAATGCGACGAGCGATTCCTGCGCGCTCGATGCTGCCATAGAGGCCGGAAAGGCGTTGATTGACTGCGCCGAAACCGAACAGGGCGGAACGGCCCGCTGGACCATTCCACCCGGCTATGCGCACATGTCGGGCCACGCCTATCTCGGCTATGCCCACGGCGCGGCAGGGATCGCCGACAGCTTGCTCGATCTGTTCGCGGTTACGGGATGTGGCAAGGTGCTGCATGTGGTTGAGGGCGTCGTGCGCTGGCTTGCCGCCACTGCCGTTTCCACGCTGTACGATGCAGATGGCCTGAATTGGCCTGATCAGGCCAATGGAACGGCTGCCGGAGCCTATTGGTGCCATGGCGCGGGCGGCATAACGTCGTTCCTGAGCCGCGCGGCGCGGATCGGGTCGATTACGGAAGCAGAGCCGATGGCAGCCGCGGCAACGCGGACAGTGGCGGCCGCAACGCGGTGGTTCGATGCGACGCAGTGCCATGGCCTGTCGGGCAGCATCGAATGCCTGCTCGACCGGTATCAGGCCACGGGCGATAACGACATCCTGACGCAGGTCGGCGTCTTTGCGGAAATACTGCAGGCGTTCGCGTCGGAGCGCGATGGTCTGCTGATGTGGCCGTCGGAAGCACCGGGAGCATTCGTTCCCGATTATCTCACGGGCTATGCGGGCGTGGCGACGTGTCTGTTGCGGCTTGCCGACCCGAAGGCCCGCAGGCGCATCCTAACGGTTCCCAGATGACCGTTCGGACCAGGCGGCGGCAACGGTCGATCCGGTGCCGCCGCCTGTCATCAGATATGGATGGACTTGCCCTGCACCGCCATCGCGGCTTCCTTCATCGCCTCGGCATGGGTGGGATGCGCGTGGCAGGTGTAGGCGATGTCCTCGCTGGTCGCGCCGAATTCCATCGCGATGGCGGCTTCGGCGATCAGCGTGCCGGCGAGGCTCGAGACGATCCAGACGCCGAGGACGCGGTCGGTCTTGGCGTCGGCGATGATCTTCACGAAGCCGTCGGTGTCGCGGTTGGTCTTGGCGCGGCTGTTCGCGGCGAACGGGAACTTGCCGACCTTGATCTCCGTCAGGTCTTTTGCCGCCTCTTCCGTCAGGCCGACGCCGGCGATTTCGGGCATCGTGTAGACGACGCTCGGGATGACGTCCTCGTTGACGATTCCGGTCTGGCCGGCGATGTTTTCCGCGACCGCGACGCCCTCGTCCTCGGCCTTGTGCGCGAGCATCAGGCCGGGGATGCAGTCGCCGATCGCCCAGACGCCGTCGACCTTGGTGCGGAAGCTGTGGTCGGTTTCGATCTGGCCGCGCTTGTTGAGCTCGAGGCCGATGGCTTCGAGATTGAGGTCGTCGACGTTAGCCTTGCGCCCGATCGAGACGAGCACCGCGTCGGCGGTCAGCGTCTCGGATGCACCACCGGCTGCGGGCTCGACGGTGACGGTCGCGACGCCGTTGTCGACGGTGACGCCGGTGACCTTGGTCGAGAGCTTCAGCTCCATGCCCTGCTTCTTGAAGAGCTTGGCGGTCTCGCGGCGGACTTCGCCGTCGAAGCCGGGGAGGATCTGGTCGACGAACTCGACGACCGTGACCTTCGCGCCGAGACGACGCCAGACGCTGCCGAGTTCGAGACCGATCACGCCGCCGCCGATGACGACCATGTGCTCGGGCACCTTCGGCAGCGCGAGCGCGCCGGTGCTGTCGACGACCGTCGTCTGGTCGACATCAACCCCGGGGAGCGGCATGACGCTCGAACCGGTGGCGATGACGATGTTCTTCGCGGTGACCTTCTGGCCCGCGACGTCGACGGTGTGTGCGTCCTGGAACGCGGCCTTGCCCTTGAGCCAGGTGACCTTGTTCTTCTTGAACAGGAATTCGACGCCGCCGGTCAGTTCCTTGACGGCCTTGGCCTTCTCGGCGTGCATCTGGTCGAGGTTCAGGGTGACGCCGGCGAACTCGACGCCGAACTTCGTCATATGGCCGCCCTTGGCCTCCTCGTAGATCTCGGAGGCGTGGAGCAGCGCCTTCGACGGGATGCAGCCGACGTTGAGGCAGGTGCCGCCGAGCGTCTCGCGCGATTCGGCGCAGGCGGTGCGCAGGCCGAGCTGTGCGGCACGGATCGCCGCGACGTAACCGCCGGGGCCTGCACCAATTACGAGGACGTCATAGTCGTAGTCAGCCATGTTATGCTCCAGCGGGGAACGGCTTACTGCGTTCGCCGTCCTTGGTTATCGTTGTGATGTGGCCTTCGAAGCCACCACCGGCCAACACTGCAATCAGGCGGTCGGCGATGGCATCCGGATGCACGCGGTTCAGTCGATTATATAGTATCGCGCGGGGCGCAGGGTAACCACGGTTGAAGATCAGGTCGCCGAAGTCGCGGTCGTCGGTGATCAATATCAGCGTCGTGATGTCGCCTCGCGCCAGTATCTCCGGATCCTTGGCGCCGCGCGATGTTTCCCGGATCCATTCGACGGCGTGCCCCGCACTTCGCAACCGCGCGACGACAACCGGATGCTGGTTTTCGTCGGCGAGCAGATGCACCCGTCAGGCCGCTTTGCGCTGCGCCGCGACCGTCGAGTCGACCAGCAGGTCTCGCGCGAACGCGATCGCTGCACGGACGTCTTCCTCGGTAATATGATCGAAGGCGGCGAGAACATCGGTAATGCTCGCGCCGTCTTCGAAATATTCGAGGATCAGCTCGACCGATATCCGCGTACCCTTGACCACGGGCTTGCCGCCCAGGATTTCGGGGTCCGAATGGATGTGGTCGCGCCAGTTCATCGCTACCTCACAGGTCGATCAGGATACGGGTCGGATCCTCGATAGCATTTTTCAGCGCCACCAGGAACGTCACGGCTTCGCGGCCGTCGATCAGGCGGTGGTCGTAGCTGAGCGCGAGGTACATCATCGGGCGGATGACGATCTGGCCGTTGACGACGACCGGGCGCTCCTCGATGCGGTGGAGGCCGAGGACCGCGGACTGCGGCGGGTTGATGATCGGGGTCGACATCAGCGAGCCGAACACGCCGCCGTTCGAGATCGTGAAGGTGCCGCCCTTCATCTCGTCCATCTTGAGCGCGCCTTCCTTGGCGCGCTTGCCGAAGTCGCCGATCGTCTTCTCGATCGTCGCGACGGACATCTGGTCGGCATCGCGGATCACGGGGACGACGAGGCCGCCCGGCGACGAGACCGCGACCGAGATGTCGGCGTAATCGTGATAGACGATGTCGTCGCCGTCGATCGACGCGTTGACCGACGGGATATCGCGCAGCGCCATCGTCGCGGCCTTCACGAAGAAGCCCATGAAGCCCAACCGGACGCCATGCTTCTTCTCGAACAGGTCCTTGTACTTGGCGCGGGCCTCGATCACCGCGGTCATGTCGACGTCGTTGAACGTCGTCAGCATCGCGGCGGTGTTCTGCGCTTCCTTGAGGCGCTTGGCGATCGTCTGGCGCAGGCGCGTCATGCGGACGCGCTCTTCGCCGCGGCCCGATGCGGCGGCGGGGGCTGCGGCAGTTGCCGGCGCTGCGGCCGGGGCGGCGGCAGGCTTGCTCGACGCGGCGGCGGTCACGTCTTCCTTGGTGATGCGACCGTCGCGGCCGGTGCCCTTGACGGTGCCGGGGTCGACCCCGTGCTCGAGCACCGCGCGGCGGACCGACGGGGAGAGTGCGGCGGGCGAATCGCTGGTGCCGGCGCCGGGCTGGTCGCCGTACCCTGCGCCGGACTCGTCCTTGGCGGGAGCGGCTGGCGTTGCTGTCGCGGCGGGCTCGGGCGCCTTGGCCGGGGCAGCGGCGGCGCCGTCACCGGAGTCGATCGTGGCGAGCATTGCGCCGACCTGCACGGTGTCGCCGACGGCGACCGCGTGCTGGCCCATGACGCCGGCAACCGGCGACGGAACCTCGACCGAGACCTTGTCGGTCTCGAGGCTGGCGATCGGCTCGTCGACCGCGACGGGGTCGCCGGGCTGCTTCAGCCACTCGCCGAGGGTGGCTTCGGTGATCGATTCACCCAGGACGGGGACGGTGACTTCGGTTGCCATGTTTGCTTCTACCTTTTGTGCTCCTGCGGACGCAGGGGCCTAGGGTTACTCTGCCGGACCCTGGGTTCCTGCTTTCGCAGGAAAACAGAGGCCGGATTCAATCAGTTCCCGCGGGTGCGGCGGATTTCGTCGCGGACGCTGTGGCCGAGCGCGTCGGCGACCAGCGCCCCCTGCTCGGTCTGGTGACGCTTCATCAGGCCAGTCGCGGGCGATGCCGAGGCGTGGCGGCCGGCATAGCGTGCGCGCTTCACCGGCGAGTTCACTGTTGCCAGCGCCTCCTCGATCAGCGGCTCGACGAAGAACCAGTAGCCGTTGTTCTTCGGCTCTTCCTGCGCCCAGACGATCTCCTCCAGGTTCGGCATGCGCGCGACGCGCTCGGCGATCGGGTTGCCGGGGAAGGGATAGAGCTGTTCGACGCGGACGATCTGGATGTCCGTGTCACCGTGCGCGTCGCGGGCCTCGATCAGATCGTAGGCGACCTTGCCGGTGCATAGCACGAGCCGCTTCGTATCGACGTCCGCCGCACCGTTGGTGTCGGACAGGAGACGGCGGAAGTGGCTGTCGCCCTGGAAATCCTCCGCGTTCGACACCGCGAGCTTGTGCCGCAGCAACGACTTCGGCGTCATCACGATCAGGGGCTTGCGGAAGTTGCGGTGCATCTGCCGGCGCAGCAGGTGGAAATAGTTCGCCGGGCTGGTGCAGTTCGCGACCTGGATATTGTCGTCCGCGCACGACTGGAGGAAGCGCTCGGGGCGTGCCGAGCTGTGCTCAGGCCCCTGCCCTTCATAGCCGTGCGGGAGCAGCATCACGAGGCCGTTGGCGCGGAGCCACTTCGACTCGCCGGACGTGATGAACTGATCGATCATGATCTGCGCGCCGTTGACGAAATCGCCGAACTGCGCTTCCCAGAGGACCAAGGTCTTCGGGTCGGCAAGTGCGTAGCCATACTCGAACCCGAGCACGCCGTACTCGCTGAGCGGGCTGTCGAGCACTTCGAAACGGCCGTGTTCGATCTCCTGCAGCGGCACGTATTTGTGCTCGTCGGTCTGGTCGACCCACACCGCGTGACGCTGCGAGAAGGTGCCGCGGCCCGAATCCTGGCCGGACAGGCGGACGCCGTAGCCTTCCGAGAGCAGGCCGCCGAATGCCAGCGCCTCGCCGGTCGCCCAGTCGAAGCCCTTGCCCGACTTGAACATCTCGCGCTTGGCATCGATCACGCGGTTGAGCGTCTTGTGGATCTTCACGCTGTCCGGAACCGTGGTCAGCGTGCGGCCGAGCGAGTCGAACAGCTTCTGGCTGAGGCCGGTCTCGACGTTGCGACGGGCCGACGCGCCGTCGGTCGGCGCGCTGAGGCCCGTCCAGCGACCGCCGAACCAATCCGCCTTGTTCGGCTTGTACGACGACCCGGCTTCGAACTCACCCTCGAGGCGGAGCGTGAACTGCTTCACGTTCTCGTCGATCCAGGGCTGGTCGATCACGCCTTCCTTGATCAGGCGATCGCCGTACACCGACGAAACGCCAGGGTGCTTGCGGATGATGTCGTACATCAGCGGCTGCGTGAAGGACGGCTCGTCGCCTTCGTTGTGACCGAAGCGGCGATAGCACCACATGTCGATGACGATGTCGCGGTGGAACTTCTGGCGGAATTCCATCGCCATCTTGGTCGCGAAGGTGACTGCCTCGGGATCGTCGCCGTTGACGTGGAAGACCGGCGCCTGGACGCCCTTGGCGACGTCCGACGGGTAGGGCGACGAGCGCGCGAACTGCGGCGAGGTCGTGAAGCCGACCTGGTTGTTGATGATGAAGTGGACGCAGCCGCCGGTGTTGTAGCCGCGGATGCCGGAGAAGCCGAGGCACTCCCAGACGATCCCCTGCCCCGCGAACGCCGCGTCGCCGTGGATCAGCACGGGGAGCGAGGCGACGTGATCCTTGAGGTCGCCGGCGATGGTCTGGATCGCGCGCGTTTTGCCGAGCACGACGGGATCGGCAGCCTCGAGATGCGACGGGTTGGCGACCAGGCTCATGTGAACCTTGTGGCCGTCGAACTCGCGATCGGTGCTGGTGCCGAGGTGATATTTCACGTCGCCCGAACCGCCGATATCGTCGGGGTTGGCCGAACCGCCGGCGAATTCGTGGAAGATCACACGCAATGGCTTGGCCATCACGTTGGCCAGCACGTTGAGGCGACCGCGATGCGCCATGCCGATGACGAGCTCGCGCACGCCCATCTGGCCGCCGTATTTGATGACGCTCTCAAGCGCGGGGATCATCGATTCGCCGCCGTCGAGCCCGAAGCGCTTCGTGCCGACATATTTCTTGCCGAGGAATTTTTCCCACTGCTCGGCCTGGATCACCTTGGTGAGGATCGCCTTCTTGCCGTCGGTGGAGAATTCGATCGCCTTGTCCTGGCCCTCCATGCGCTCCTGGAGGAAACGGCGTTCCTCGACATCGACGATGTGCATGTATTCGAGGCCGACATTGCCGCAATAATTCTTGCGGAGCGTGTCGACGAGCTCGCGGATCGTGACCCATTCGAAGCCCATCGTGCCGCCGAGATAGACTTTCCGGTCGATGTCGGCGTCGGAGAAGCCGTGATATTCGGTCTTCAGGTCCTCGGGCATCTCGCGCTTCGACAGGCCGAGCGGATCGAGGTTCGCGGCGAGATGGCCACGGACGCGGTAGGTGCGGACGAGGAGCTGCGCGCGGATCGCGTCGGCGGCGGCCTTGGCGATCTCTTCCTTCGAGACGGGTGCAGGCGCTGCTGCGGCGGGGGCCGGCTTGCCACCCTTTGCGGGCTTGGGCGCGGGCTCCATCTGGGTCGGATCGAGCGCTGCGGTCAGGTCATCCGTGGTGGTGAGCGGCCAGCGGGCGCTCTCCCAGCTCGGGCCCTGTGCGGAGCCTTCGAGACCCTCGAAGAACGCGCGCCAACCGGATTCGACCGAGGCCGGGTCCGCGTTGAACTTGGCGTAGAGCGTCTCCACGAACGCCGGGCTGACGCCGGCTACGATATCGCTGAAATCCTGGCCTTCGTAGCCCATCGTCTCGATCCTTCTTCCCCTCTCCCCTTGTGGGAGAGGGAGGGGCCCAAGCTGCAAGCTTGGGAGGGTGAGGGGGACACCGTTGCGGCCCCCACTCCCCCTCATCCGACACCCTGACGGGTGCCACCTTCTCCCCAAGGGGAGAAGGATTTGTTAGCCCTTCAACACGCTCAGCAGCGTCTCGCCGAGCAGGCTGGGGCTTTCCGAGACCTTGATCCCGGCAGCTTCCATCGCCGCGATCTTGCTCTCCGCGTCACCCTTGCCGCCCGACACGATCGCGCCGGCATGACCCATGCGACGACCCGGTGGCGCCGTACGGCCGGCGATGAAGCCTGCCATCGGCTTCGACCGACCGCGCTTGGCTTCGTCGCGGAGGAACTGCGCCGCCTGCTCTTCTGCGTCGCCGCCGATTTCGCCGATCATGATGATCGACTGCGTCTCGTCGTCGGCGAGGAACAGCTCGAGCACGTCGATGAAGTTCGTGCCGTTGACCGGATCGCCACCGATGCCGACCGCGGTCGTCTGACCAAGGCCTGCGTTCGACGTCTGGAACACCGCCTCATAGGTGAGCGTGCCTGAACGGCTGACAACGCCGACCGAGCCCTTCTTGAAGATCGAGCCGGGCATGATGCCGATCTTGCACTCGCCGGGGGTCAGCACGCCGGGGCAGTTCGGGCCGATCAGGCGCGACTTGGAGCCGGACAGCGCGCGCTTGACCTTGACCATGTCGAGGACGGGAATGCCCTCGGTGATCGCGACGATCAGCGCGATCTCGGCGTCGATCGCCTCGAGGATCGAATCAGCGGCGAAGGGGGGCGGCACGTAGATGACCGACGCGGTCGCGCCGGTCATCGCCTTGGCTTCGGCGACGGTGTTGTAGACGGGGAGGTCGAGGTGGGTGGTGCCGCCCTTGCCGGGCGTGACGCCGCCGACCATCTGCGTGCCGTATTCCAGCGCCATCTTCGTGTGGAAGCTGCCGGTTTCGCCGGTCATGCCCTGGGTGATGACCTTGGTGTTCTTGTCGACGAGGATGCTCATCTTGTCTCGTTCCTTACCACCCCGGCGAAGGCCGGGGCCCAATTGGGAAAGCAGTCATGGTCGTGCGATGCGATCGTAAAGGTCGTCCCAAGAGGGATTGAAACCGTTGATCTCACGCAGCTTCCAGTCCCGCTTCCACTCCTTCATGTGCAGCTCGCGCTGCCGGGCGGCTTCCCAACTACCGGCTAACTCATACCAGACGAGCAGCTTGCAGTCGTATTTCTTCGTGAACCCGGCGACGACGGCGTTGCGGTGTTCCCACACGCGCTTCGCCAGGCTCATCGTCGAGCCGAGGTAGATCGTACCGTTAAACCCACTTGCCATGATGTAGACGAACGCTTGTTCTTCCATCAGCGGGGCCTTCCCAATTGGGCCCCGGCCTTCGCCGGGGTGGTGCGATCCTTACCTCACCTCAAATCAGTTCAGCGAACCATCGATACCCTTGCACGCAACGATCAGCTCCTTGACCGCATCGACCGACACGGTGAGGTTCTGCTTGGCTTCGTCGTCCAGCTTGATCTCGACAATCTTCTCGACGCCGCCAGCCCCGATCACCACCGGCACGCCGACGTAAAGATCGGTAAGGCCGTACTCGCCCGACACATACGCCGCCGCCGGCAGCACGCGCTTCTGGTCGTACAGATACGCCTCGGCCATCGCGATGCCGCTGGTCGCCGGCGCGTAATAGGCCGAGCCCGTCTTCAACAGGGCGACGATCTCGCCACCGCCGCCGCGCGTACGCTTGACGATCGCGTCGATCTTTTCCTGGCTCGACATGCCCATCGCGATGAGATCGGGAACCGGGATGCCCGACACGGTCGAGTAGCTGATGACCGGGACCATCGTGTCGCCGTGGCCGCCGAGCACGAAGCTGGTGACGTCCTTGACCGAGACCTTGAACTCGTCGGCGAGGAAGTGGCTGAAGCGCGCCGAGTCGAGCACGCCGGCCATGCCGACCACCATGTGGTGCGGCAGGCCCGAGAACTCGCGGAGCGCCCACACCATCGCGTCGAGCGGGTTGGTGATGCAGATCACGAACGCGTCGGGAGCGTTGGCCTTGATGCCCTCGCCGACGGCCTTCATGACCTTCAGGTTGATGCCGAGCAGGTCGTCGCGGCTCATGCCGGGCTTGCGTGCGACACCGGCGGTGACGATGATGACGTCCGCGCCGGCGATGTCGGCATAGTCGTTCGAGCCGGTGATCTGCGAGTCGAAGCCTTCGACAGGTCCGCACTGCGACAGGTCGAGCGCCTTACCCTGGGGGATGCCCTCGGCGACGTCGAACAGGACGATATCGCCAAGGCCCTTGAGTGCTGCGAGGTGCGCGAGCGTGCCGCCGATGTTACCGGCGCCGATCAGCGCGATCTTCTTGCGAGCCATTCCAATCCGTCTCCGTCTGATGTGCGGGGTGATTGGTGACGCCGGTTACGCGCATTATGGCGCTACGGCAACCGTTAAAGCGGAAAAGTGACGCAGTTATTGCGACTGGTTCGCATGTGCAATAAGCTTTAGTCACGCCCGCCTCCCCACTCCGTCACCCCGGACTTGTTCCGGGGTCCACGGTTCCGCACACCCGATAGTCGTGAGAATGCGGAACGGTGGATGCCGGAACGAGCCCGGCATGACGGAGTGGGTTTGGTACGCGGAGCGGTTAAAGATGGCCTTCCGCGAGGTATTCCTCGGAGCGCATTTCTTCCAGACGGCTGATCGTGCGGTCGAATTCGAAGCGGCCGTCACCGCTTTCATAGAGGTCGCCGGGCTGTGCATCGGCAGCGGCAAGCAGCTTCACCTTGTGCTCGTACAGCGCGTCGATCAGCGCGACGAAACGCGCGGCCTCGTTGCGGTTCTCGGGGCCGAGCTTGGGGATGCCGACCAGGATGACGGTGTGGAATTTCCGCGCGATGGCGAGGTAGTCGGCCACCCCCCTCGCCTCCCCGCACAGCTTCTTGAAGCTGAACACCGCGACGCCTTTGAGCGACTTCGGCACCCTAAGCGTGCGGCCCTGGACGATCAGGTCTTCGGCGGGAACGTGCTCGCTGTCGTCGGTCGAGAAGTCGGTGAGGCGGAAGAATGCGGCGGAGAGCTGCGCGGTCGCCTCGGCGCCGTTGGGGACGAGCCAGGTGTCCTGGCTGCCGAGCCGGTCGCGGCGATAGTCGACCGGGCCGTTGAGCGGGAGCACGTCGAGGCGCTGTTCGATGGTCGCGATGAAGGGGAGGAAGTGTTCGCGGTTGAGACCGTTCTTGTAGAGATCCGATGGCGGCCGGTTCGAGGTAGTGACGATCGTCACGCCGGAATCGAGCAGCGAGGTCACCAGCCGCGACAGGATCATCGCGTCGGGGCTGTTGGTGACCATCATCTCGTCGAACGCGAGCAGCCGCGTCTCGTCGGCGATCGCGGTGGCGACGGGGACGATCGGGTCGCCGACTTCCTTGCGGCGTTCGCTAGCGATGCGGGCGTGGACCTCCATCATGAACTCGCCGAAATGCACGCGGCGCTTCTTCGTGACGGCGGCGTTCTCGAAGAACAGGTCCATCAGCATGGATTTGCCGCGACCCACGCCGCCCCAGAGGTAGACGCCGCGGGGGTCGGGCTTATTGGAGAAGCGGGCGAAGAAGCCGGTGGATTTGGGGGTGGCGAGTTCGGTTGCGAGGGTGTTGAGGCGGGCGGCGGCGGCGGCTTGTTCGGGGTCGGGGCGGAGTTCGCCTGACGCTACGAGGGCTTCGTATGCTTTGAGGACGGTCACTTACCCATCCCTGCACTACCCCGGCGAAGGCCGGGGCCCAATTGGAAAGGTTTCGATAACGGAGCGGGGCGCTTCAACACTGATCGTTTCCCAATTGGGCCCCGGCCTTCGCCGGGGTGGTGTTAGGTGGCGGCGTCAGCCCGTGGAGGCTTGCCGGACGGCTTGCGGATCGTGGCCGAGAAGGCGGCGATCTTCGTTTCGTCGTCCCCTTGCACCACGAGACCCCGGAGGAACAAGAGGCGGCCGGTTTCCTTGAGGACTTCGACCTGCGCTTCGATCGGCTCGCCAACGCGGCCGCCGCCGATGAACTGCGTGTTGAGATCGAGCGTGACCGCGGTGCCGGCGGTGATCAGGCCGAAGCCTCTGGCGGCTGCGAACAGTGCGATGTCGATGAACGCGAGGAGCGCGCCGCCGTGGACGTTGTTCTGGAGGTTGGAGTGGCGATGCTCGGGAGTGATGCGGACGCGGACGGTGTTTCCGTCGACGCGGTAGAGCATGGGGCCGAGGAGGGTGTTGAAGCGGGTCGGGTCGGAGAGTGACCAACTGTGCCAGCCTGGGTTGGCGGGGTCTTCGGCTTCGACGAAATGGGGTTGGGGAGCAGCGGTGGTCACGAACCTGTCCTTCGATCCCCACACCGTTCGCCCTGAGCGAAGTCGAAGGGCATTGGGAAATTCCATCCCCCGCCCCCAGCGTGTGCTTCGACTTCGCTCAGCACGAACGGGAGGGGGGAGCGGGACCGGAGGGAAAGCGAATTGGGGCGGGGAAGAGGGAGTGAAACACGCCCCCTTCCCTACAGGATCAGACGATCCGTTCGGCTTCCATCTTCTTGATCTCGGCGATCGCCTTGGCGGGGTTCAGCCCCTTGGGGCACGCATTCGCGCAGTTCATGATGGTGTGGCAGCGATACAGGCGGAACGGATCCTCGAGTTCGTCGAGACGCTCGCCGGTCATCTCGTCGCGGCTGTCGGCGAGCCAGCGATAGGCCTGCAACAGGATCGCGGGGCCGAGGAACTTGTCGGCGTTCCACCAATAGCTCGGGCACGAAGTCGAGCAGCACGCGCACAGGATGCACTCGTACAGGCCGTCGAGCTTCGAGCGGTCTGCCGGCGACTGGAGGCGTTCCTTGCCCGAGGGCGGCGGGGTGACGGTCTGCAGCCACGGCTTGATCGACGAATATTGCGCGTAGAAATGCGTGAAATCGGGGACCAGGTCCTTGATCACGTCCATGTGCGGCAGCGGCGTGATCTGGACCTCGCCCTTGCAATCCTCGATCGCGGTCGTGCAGGCGAGACCGTTCTTGCCGTTGATGTTCATCGAGCACGAGCCGCAAATGCCCTCGCGGCATGAGCGACGGAAGGTCAGCGAGGAATCCTGCTCGCTCTTCATCTTGATCAGCGCGTCGAGGACCATCGGGCCGGTCTCGTCGAGATCGAGCGAGAACGTATCGTAACGCGGGTTCTCGCCGCTGTCGGGATCGTAGCGATAGACCTTGAACGATTTCAGACGCTCACCCCCGCCAGAGCCTTGACCAGCGGGCGCGTGCTTGACGCCCTTCTTGACGACGCTGTTTTTCGGGAGCGAGAATTCGGCCATTGCGAGCGGTCCGTCCGTGGTGTGATTATAGGTTGTCAGAGCCGATACATGACAGGGGCCCTCCCCGCAAATCCTTAGCTTCGCGGGTGCAACATGGGTCACACCCGCTGTCGCGTCGCCCGCTCACCTAGTGTCAGATGATATCTAGGATCAGGCCCAGGTCGCGCGCCTCTTCGGCCTCGATATACCAGTTGGAGGGGGCCTTCTTCCTCAGGTCTTCCAGCGACACCTTCGACCCTTCGACGATCGCACGAAAGCCCTCCTCCTGGATGTTTATCGAGTCCTCTATCTCGTGCAGCTTGGCCTTGAGCGTGGCCGACAGCGAATGAAGCGGGCCGTTGAGCTCGATCGTGCTCTGCATCTGGCGCTCGTGGATCATGATCCTGCTGCCGCGCGTCAGGAAACGGCTATCCACCGGGAAGGCGGACATGAACGTCGCGCCGGCGGAATAGACCGCGACCTTGCCGAGGAACAGCGTCTCGCGGCCGGTGTATTCGCGGAGCAGGCGGATGTTGTCGCCCATCGCGCGCGCGACTTCGGGATCGCCGCCCAGCGTGGTGATCGAGACGACGAGCGGGCCTTCGGTGGGCGCGGCGACGAGTTGCGACTTGAAATTGTCGTACATCGCATCATCGACGGGGCCGTGGAGGTGGATGTGGGGGGCGGCCAGCAACGGGTAGTTGCGGGCGTTCGAGGCGGGGGATGTGTCGGTCATGCCGCGGCAAACTTTTGCGGGGGCGGAGGGTTCCGCAATATCGAGGCGTCGTTTCCGCGACTAAAGCTTCGTACCGATACCTGCCTGCTTCAAAATGGCGTTGGCCGTATGCCGGGACAGAATCGTGCCATCGACGGCGATCGGCCGTGCCGCATGCGGGCTGTACCAGATTTCATGATCACCCTTGCCGCTGCGCACGAAGGTGCATCCGTTGGCCGTGAGGATATCGCGAACCTGCGCAGCGTATCCTCGGACCATGATGCGTCAGGCCGCGATCTCGAAATCGCGCTCGTGGTGCGCGATGATCCGGATGCGGTGCGGGCCAGCGAGGCGCGCGGGATCGGCGACATCGTTCGCGTGGATATCGAGCAGGTCGGGAAGCATCGCCGCGGCTTTTTCCACCAGTGCTTCGAGCGTGGCGGCGTCCGCAGCGAAACCGGGAATGTCGCCGTCTACCGAATACCAGACGCTGGCTTCGGGGTCGTAGTCTGCACGGATCGTCCAGTGCGCCATGTCCAACCTCGTCTTTCCGCGGATTGCTGGACTTGGTGTACGCCGGAATGGGGTTTGGCGCCACAGGCGCGGTGTTGCCGGGTCGGATGCGGGCTACGCTCAACAGCGGTTCTCCTGCGAACGCAGGAGTCCAGGATGACAGATGCCGCGCTCCGCCACCCTGGGCTCCTGCGTTCGCAGGAGAACGGTCAGCTAGCCTTGGTTGTGCGCTTGTACTGAAGGATCCAGCCTACCAAGCCGCCTGGCACGCCGCCCACCAACGAGAACAGCGCGTAGAAGGTGATGGCGATCTTTTGGGGTTCTTCGCCGACGCCGCGGGGTTCGATGGCGAAGACGTAGATCGCGGTCAGGATGGCGACGACTGCCGGCCATAGGAAGCCGGCGATCATCGGTTGGAAGCGCGTCAGTAGCCCCACCGCGACGGGTACCAGGAACCCGATCGCGATGATGGCCCACGTCATCTTAGTATACCCGCTTCTTGGGCTTGATGTAGTCGATGTCGTCGGTGAGCGTGTAGTCGTGGACCGGGCGGAAATCGATCTTGGTCTCGCCGCCCTTGCCGCCCCAGCCGTTGAAGGTGGTGATGGTGTGCTTCATCCAGTTCGCGTCGTCGCGCTCAGGGAAATCCTCGTGCATGTGAGCGCCGCGCGATTCGGTGCGGTTGGCGGCAGAGTTCATGGTCACGACCGCCTGGCCGATCAGGTTGTCGAGCTCCATCGTCTCGACCAGATCGGTGTTCCAGATCATGCTGCGATCCTTGACGCCGACGTCGGTCATCCGGTTGTAGATCCCGGCCATCTTCTCGACGCCCTGGTTCAACAGTTCGGTATCGCGGAACACGGCGCAATGCTTTTGCATGGTCTGCTGCATGTCGAGACGGATCTGCGCGGTCGGCGAACCGCCAGCCGCATTGCGGAAATGGTCGAGACGCGTCAGCGCGAGGTCTTCCGAACCCTTGGGCAACGGCGCGTGCGCCGTGCCGGGCTTCAGCGTGTCCTTGATCCGCAGGCCGGTCGCGCGGCCGAACACCACGAGATCGATCAGGCTGTTCGAGCCGAGGCGGTTGGCACCATGGACCGAAACGCACGCTGCTTCGCCGACCGCGAACAGGCCGGGGACGACCGCGTCGGGGTTGCCGTCGACGAGGTTGACGACTTCGCCGTGGAAGTTGGTCGGGATGCCGCCCATGTTGTAGTGCACGGTCGGCGTGACGGGCAGCGGCTGGCGCGTGAGATCGACGCCGGCGAAGACCTTGCCGGTCTCGGTGATGCCCGGCAGGCGCTCGGCGAGCACCTTGGGATCGATGTGATCGAGATGCAGGAAGATGTGGTCGCCGTTCTTGCCGACGCCGCGACCTTCACGCATTTCGAGCGCCATCGAGCGGCTGACGACGTCGCGCGAGGCGAGGTCCTTCGCCGACGGGGCATAGCGCTCCATGAAGCGCTCGCCCTCGGAGTTGGTCAGATAGCCGCCCTCACCGCGTGCGCCCTCGGTGATGAGCACGCCCGCGCCGTAGATGCCGGTCGGGTGGAACTGGACGAACTCCATGTCCTGAAGCGGCAGGCCGGCGCGGAGCACCATCGCGTTGCCGTCGCCGGTGCAGGTGTGCGCCGAGGTCGCCGAGAAATAGACGCGGCCGTAGCCGCCGGTGGCGAGCACGGTCTGGTGGCTGCGGAAACGGTGGATCGAGCCGTCTTCCATGCACAGCGCGATGACGCCGCGGCAGACGCCGTTTTCCATGATCAGGTCGAGCGCGAAATACTCGACGAAGAAGTCCGTGTTGTACTTCAGGCTCTGCTGATACAGCGCGTGAAGCATCGCGTGGCCGGTGCGATCGGCGGCAGCAGCGGTGCGCTGGACCGGGGGCCCCTCGCCCATGTTCTGCATGTGGCCGCCGAACGGACGCTGATAGATCGTGCCGTTCTCGTTTCGGCTGAACGGCATACCGGCATGTTCAAGCTCGTACACCGCCTGCGGGGCTTCGCGGCACAGATACTCGATCGCGTCCTGGTCGCCGAGCCAGTCGGAACCCTTGACGGTGTCGAACATGTGCCAGGTCCAGTGGTCCGGCGAGTTGTTGCCGAGCGAGGCGGCGATGCCGCCTTGGGCTGCGACGGTGTGCGAGCGGGTCGGGAAGACCTTGGTGATGCACGCGGTCTTCAGGCCGCTCTCGGCGATGCCCATCGTGGCGCGCAGGCCCGAGCCGCCGGCACCGACGACGACGGCGTCGTAGGTATGATCGATGATCTTGTACGCAGCTGACATTACGCGGGGGCTCCGGAGAAGGCGACCTTCAGGATCGCGAACAGGGCGATGCCGCCCAGCGTGAAGGTGAACAGGTTGAGGAGGATCATCGTGACAACACGGCTCTCACCATGCTGATAATCCTCGATCACGACCTGAAGACCGAGACGGAAATGGTAAAAGACCGACAGGATCAGCAGCGCCATCGGCACCGCGACCCAGGCCGACTGCAGCCACATATGGACGGCAGCGTAATCATAGCCGGGCATCCGCGCGACCGAGATCATCAGCCAGAGCATGAGGAACAGGTTCGAGCCCGCCGTGAGGCGCTGCTGCCACCAGTGATGCGCGCCGTGCTTGGCGCTGCCGAGGCCGCGGACGCGACCGATTGCCGTACCGCTACCCATTACTTGATCCCCATGTAGAGCCAGAACACGATCGTCAGCGCTACGCTCGCGACCATCGTCGCGAGCGCGCCCATCTTGTTCCGCTTCAATTCGTAGCCGGCGCCGATATCGAGCACCATGTGACGGATGCCCGTCATCATGTGCTGGAACAGCGACAGCGTCAGCCCGACCGCGATGATATAGCCGAGGATGTTGAGACCACCGGTATCGGTGGTGAACACGTCGACGAAGGTCGCATAGGCCTGATCGCCCGCGGCGATCGCGGCAAGCCACCAGACGAGCAGCAGGCTGCCGACGGTCGCCATCCCGCTGCCGGTCACGCGGTGCAGGATCGAGACCAGCATGTGCGGGCCCCATTTATAGACCTGCAGATGGGGAGAAAGCGGGCGTGCCGGGTTGCGCGATGCCAAGGGCGGAGTCCTCGAACCAAAAGATGACGAACCAAAAATACCCCGAGAGGTACCGCGGTCCAAAATATAGATATCGGGCGACCTATTATCCACCGCGTGCTGCGATGCAACCCATTGGGCCGGTTCCGGTAACCCAAGGCAATGGCGGACCGCGCGTTGCGTACTTGGAAAAGCCATGCGCCGAACTGGGTAATCCTGTCGCCGCCCATCCCTAACCAGGTCTTAATCAATGGGCTTTACCGCTGGACCGGCAAACACCGATCCGGAGTCCACCGTTTTGACCACAGACATGCCGACGTCCGGCGCGACCGCTGCCACCATCGACCTTCCGGCGCGGTTGCGGGTGTTCGACTTCGACGGGACGCTGACGGCCGCCAGCCGTGCCGTGTGGGACGCGATCGAACCCGAGATCGCCATGGTGTCGAAGGCGTATTGGGAACAATGGCTGCGCTGCTTCGCCGACGAACGGGTATGGGCGCTGCACGAAACCGAGAAGATGATCGCGGTCGGGTGCACGTTCCTGCGGAACCGGTTCCTGGACACGACCGGGCGGGCCTGGATCGAATCGATCGATCGGTCGGTCGCGGCGGCGTATGCGGCCGACGTCTCGCCGATGGCCCTGCTGTCGATGATCAGCGCGAGCGACCGCGCCGCGCTCGACGTGCTGATGCGCCGCGTCGACCGCAACGGCGACGCGCTGCCGATCTATATCGACACGCTGATGCGGCTGTCGGCGCTGGAGGGCGAAATCACGGTCGCGATCTATACGGCCTATCGCGCGCATTCGGCGCAGGACGCGCGCGACACGCTGGCGAACGAGTTTCGCGACGGGATCGCGGCGATGGTCGAGACCGCGACGCACGAGGGGCATACGCTGCGCGAACAGGCGGTGCGCAGTTCCGCCTCGACCCGCGCGGTGCTGGGCAAGGCGAGCGAAGTCGCCGCCGCCGCCGAACAGTCCGCGGTCGCCATGCGCGAGGCGGCACAGACCGCAGCGGGCCTGATCCGGGCGATCGAGGATGCGCGGACCGAGGTGGAGGCAGCAGCCGAGATCGCCAATCGCGCGTCCGCACAGGCCGGCCAGGCGGTCGGCATGTCGGAGGCACTGAGCGATCATGCCAAGTCGATCGAATCGATCCTGGGGCTGATCCGCGACATCGCCGGCCAGACCAACCTGCTGGCGCTGAACGCGACGATCGAGGCGGCGCGCGCGGGCGATGCCGGACGCGGGTTCGCCGTCGTCGCGCAAGAGGTGAAGAGCCTCGCGAACCAGACCGCCCGGGCGACCGACGACATCGCCGCCAAGATCGCCGCGATCCAGTCCGCGACGCGCGGCACGGTCGAGACCAATGCCAGCATCAAGGCGACCGTCGCCGAGGTCCAGGAATCGGCCGATCGCATCCGCTACGCCATGGAGGCGCAGGCGCAGACCGTGACCGCGATCACCGCCGCGGTCGACGAGACCGCGCTGGCCGCGGATTCGATGTCGACGACGATCGCGACGATCCGCGAGGATACCGAAACCGTCGCGCGCGAGATCGACAGCGTCGGTCGCGGCTTCGACGTGCTCGACGGACGGCTCAGCCATCTGAAAAGCAGCGCAGGCGAGTTCGTGGCCAAGGTCGCCGCGTAGGAACCCCGATGACAGCGATATCCGACAGCCCGTCACATCGGCATACGCCCCCCGCAGGATGGGGCAGCGACAGTCGGTCGCTGCGCGAACGGGTGCGCGATTACGATTGGGATGGGCTGATCGAACCGACCTGCGCGACGTTGACCGCGCTGCTGGACGAGGCGGACCATCGCCGGATCGCCGAGACGTTCTGGCAGCATTACCTGTCGCTGGATGCGGTGCGCCACGTCGTCGCCTACTTCACGCCCGAGCGGCTGGCGCGCCGCATCGAGGCCAGCGCGCGGTATGCCCGGCTGAAGTATCTGTCGCCCTATGACGAGGCGTGGAAAGCCATCGCGATCGGTCATGCCGACGATTCGCGCAAGTCGGGCATCCCCCTGCCCGCGCTGCTGTCGTCGCTGGCGTTCGCGCATAGCGTGACGCTGAGCCTGGTGGCGGACCGCATGGGCACCGACACGGCGCAGATGCGGACGCTGGGCGATATCGTCCAACGCCTCGCGCTGATCGAGGCGGACCTGATGGCGTCGCACCTGGGCGCCACCGACGCCGTGCAGGCGCGCGTCGAACGCGGCGCGCGAGCGGCCGATTTCCGCGAGACCATCGCCGCATCGATCGAGGATACCGCGGCACTGGGCGCGCGCATCCGGGTCCAGGCCGAATTCGCGTCGTCGTCGACCCGCAGCGTCCTGGGCAAGGCGAGCGAAGTCGCCGCCGCCGCCGAACAGTCCGCCGTGGCGATGCGCGAGGCCGCACAGATCGCCGCCGGACTGATCCGCGCGATCGACGACGCGCGTATCGAGGTCGATTCCGCCGCGCGGATCGCCGACCGCGCATCGGCGCAGGCCGACCTCGCGGTGGGGACGTCGGACGCGCTGAGCGATCATGCGAAGTCGATCGATTCGATCCTCGGGCTGATCCGGGACATCGCCGGGCAGACCAACCTGCTCGCGCTGAACGCGACGATCGAGGCGGCGCGTGCGGGTGATGCGGGACGCGGCTTTGCGGTGGTGGCGCAGGAGGTGAAGAGCCTCGCGAACCAGACCGCGCGGGCGACCGACGACATCGCCGCCAAGATCGCCGCGATCCAGTCCGCGACGCGTGCGACCGTCGAGACCAATGCGATCATCAAGTCGACGGTCGCCGACGTGCAGCACTCCGCCGACCGCATCCGCCGGGCGATGGAAGCGCAGGCGCAGACCGTGTCAGCGATCACCGCCGCGGTCGACGAAACCGCGCTGGCGGCGGACTCCATGTCGACCACGATCGCCGCGATCCGCGAGGATACCGAAACCGTCGCCGCCGAGATCGACGGCCTCGGGCGCCAGTTCGGCGAGGTCGACGACAAGCTCGGCGTGCTGCGTGGCGCGGCGGACGGGTTCTCGGCTAGCGTGGCTTGAGAAGGGCTGGAGGAGAGTAAGGACAGAATGGGTTCACGCGGATACGCGGAGACGCGGAGACGCGGAGGGTTCGGCGGAACCGGAGGTTCTTTAAAACTCTCGTCGTTACGCGCATCGTCTGACCAACGCGCGCCATCTCCGCGCCTCCGCGTCTCCGCGTGAATCAATCCTGTGCTTGGGCTTGGTGACGGATACGGCCTGCGGCGCTAGAGCGCAGAGATGACTATTCTTCTTACTGGCTCCAGTCGCGGTATCGGCGCGGCTATTCATGTGGCGCTGACCGACGCGGGGGCTTCCGTCATCGGGCATGGGACCGCTAGCGGTATCCCGGCCGACTTCAGCGATCCGGCGGGGCCGACTGCGTTGTGGAACGCTGCGCTGGCGCAGGCTGGCGGGGCGATCGATGTGTTGATTAACAATGCGGGCGTGTTCGAGGCGGCACCGCTCGCCGACGACGACTGGACCGCGCAGTGGGAGCGGACGATGCGGATCAACCTTACCGCGTCGGCCGAGCTTTGCCGGCTGGCGGTGCTGCACTGGCAGGCTCGGGGTGTCGGTGGGCGGATCGTCAATATCGCGAGCAGAGCGGCGTATCGCGGGGATTCGCCGGCGCATTGGCATTACGCCGCGTCGAAGGCGGGGATGGTGGCGATGACCAAGACCATTGCCCGGGGGTATGCGCGGGAGGGAATCCTGGCATTCGCGGTGTGCCCCGGGTTCACGATGACCGGGATGGCGGAGGATTATCTGTCCAGCCGCGGCGGCGATGCGTTGCTGGCGGATATCCCGCTCGGCAAGGTCGCAGAGCCTGCCGAAGTGGCCTCGGTCGCACGCTATTGCGCCCTCGAGGCGCCGGCTTCGATGACCGGGTCGGTGATCGACGTGAACGGGGCGAGCTATGTCCGATAGTTGGAAGCTCACCCTGCCCTGCACGCGGGCGGAGGCGGAGGCGATCGACGCTAGCGACGATCTGACGATCGATGGCGTGTTGATGACCACCGAGGAGATCGAGGACGACGTCGAATCCTGGCGGCTCGATGCGTATTTCGAGCATGAGCCGGCGGCCGACACGGTTGCCGCCGTCCGCGCGCTGGTGCCGAGTGCGGCGGGGACCGAGATTGCGGTCGAGCGGTTGGGCGATGCGGACTGGGTGACGATGAGTCAGGCTGGGCTGGAGCCTTTGTCGGTCGGGCGGTTCTTCGTGCATACCGGGGCGCATGCGGGCGCGGTGCCGGCGGACAAGCGGGCGTTCCTGATCGAGGCTAGCCGGGCGTTCGGGACCGGGCATCATGAAACGACCAGCGGGTGCCTGGCGATGCTCGACGGGTTGGCGGGCGCCGACTTTGCGAACGTGATCGATATCGGGACGGGGACGGGGTTGCTGGCGTTTGCGGCGGCGCATCTTTGGCCTGCGGCTGCGGTGATGGGGACGGATATCGATCCGGTCTCGATCGATGTTACGGCGGAGAATGCGGCACTCAATGGGGTCGAGGGGATCGATCTGGTTGTGGCGGATGGCACGCTGAACGATGCGATCGTGGTTCGCGCGCCGTATGATCTGGTGATCGCGAATATTCTTGCCGGGCCGCTGGTGTCGATGGCGCCGGAGATCGCTTCGATTGCCGATGTGGGGGCGACTGTCGTTCTTGCCGGGTTGCTGGAGACGCAGCGGGCTGGGGTCGTGGCGGCGTATGAGGCTTGCGGGTGTTCGCTGGAGGCGGTCGACCGGCGGGGGGATTGGAGTGTGCTTCGGTTGAAGGCTGGGGCTGTGCGGTTCGTGGCGGAGGGGCCGTTCGATCCGAAGGGGCGTGATGGGTGGGCGCTGGATATCTGAGCGAACCGTAGAACGATGTTCCCCCGCGAAGGCGGGGGTCCAGTCTGGGCCCCCGCCTTCGCGGGGGAACAGGTTGGGAAGAATTACGCTCACCCCGTCGCTGACACCACCCCGGCGGAGGCCGGGGCCCAATTGGGCGAACCTTCGAGATGAATCGCTCCGCCATTCCAATTGGGCCCCGGCCTTCGCCGGGGTGGTAGCGTATCTGGGGAGGCTTATGTGGGCTGGGCGGCCACCTTCGCATTGGCGTAGTCTTGGGTACCCTCGGTCAGCACCACGTCGCCCGGCTCGATCCGCGCGACGGGGATGTCCGGGAGTGCCTTCAACTCCTCGTACAACGGCGCGAAGTCCGTCTCTACCGTCAGCCGCAGCAACTCGTCGAAGCTCGGGATGACGAAGTAGTTCTGCTGGAAATCGTCGATCCGGTATTCGGTCCGCATCACCCGGGCAAGGTCCAGCGCGATGCGGTTGGGGCTCGGGTCGTCGAGCGCGAACCGCGTTTCCGCGTAGCTGGAGACGATGCCGGAGCCGTAGATACGCAGGCCTTCGGGTTCCGCGATCAGGCCGAACTCGACCGTGTACCAGTAGAGCCGGCCGAGATACTTCAGCGCATCGAGCCCGAGCGCGCGCTGGCCGCCGCGGCCGTAGGCGGCGAGATAGTCGGCGAACACCGGGTCGGCCAGCATCGGCACGTGGCCGAACACGTCGTGGAAGACGTCGGGTTCCTGCAGATAGTCGAGCTGGTCGGGGCGGCGGATGAAGTTGCCCGCGACGAAACGCCGGTTGGCCATGTGGTCGAAGAACACGTCGTCGGGGACGAGGCCGGGCACCGCGACGACCGACCAGCCGGTGAGCTTCGTCAGGCGCTCGGACAGTTCCTCGAAATCGGGGATACCGGGCTTCGACAGCTTCAGCACGTCGAGCCCGCGCAGCCAGGCGTTCGACGCGCGGCCGGGGAGCAGCTTCGACTGGCGCGCGAACAGCGTGTCCCAGGTCGCGTGATCCTCCGCGGTGTAGGCCGCCCAGTTCTGCGGGATCGTCCAGTCGGGGGCGCCTTCGGGCGGGGTGCTCAGTACGTGCGTGTCATTGGCCATGCGGCTGGTCTAGCATGACGGAATGAAGACGGAAACGCGCTGGGTTAAGTGGATTATTTGGGCGATCGCGGCGGTCGTTGGCGTGGTTGCTAGCTATGCGGTGGCGGGGCTGATCGGGGGATCGATCCCGAGCAATCGCGGCTGGGTCGCGCCTGCGGAGGGCGTGCATATCTTCGTCGAGAGCAACGGCGTCCATACCGGGATCATCGTGCCGAAGGTGGCCGCTGGGGTGGACTGGCGCGGGGTAGCTCGGGCTGAGGACCTGCGTGATCCGCGCTATGCGGCGTTCGATCATGTGTCGTTCGGGTGGGGGGAGAAGACGTTTTATCTGGAGACACCGACCTGGGCCGACGTGAAGCTGCGGACGGTGGTTGCTTCGGCTGTCGGAAGCACTCGGACTTTGATGCATGTCGATCATCTGCCGAGGCCGCGCGCGGGGGACGGGGCTCGGGAGATCGTGGTGACGCCGGCGCAGTATCGGCGGTTGGCGGCGTATATCCGGGCGAGCTTTCGCGACGGGGGTGCGCGGTATCGGGGGTATGCCGGGTATGATGCTTTTTACGAGGCTAATGGGCGGTATAGTGCGGTTCGGACGTGTAACAGTTGGACGGGGGATGCTCTGCGGTTTGCGGGGGTTCGGGTTGGTTGGTGGACGCCGTTTCCGGTTACGGTGATGGGGTGGTTTTGAGCCCAGTTTGTTCTCCCGCGAAGGCGGGAGTCCAGACTGGGCTCCCGCCTTCGCGGGAGAACAAGTTGGGGGCGGGATGCGGTATCAGTTTTAGGCCCCCCCCCCGGCGGAGGCCGGGGTCCAATTGGGAAACGGTGTTAATTGAGCGCAGTGCGTAGTTACCTCCGTTCGCCCAATTGGGCCCCGGCCTTCGCCGGGGTGGTATTGGGGGAGCCGGGTGGTGGTGATCGTGGAGAAAGGACGGCGCGCTTGCCGCTCAGTTTCCTGCGCGATACCCCTGGTACTGCCCGCATTCCGACCGCTGCGGATCCTTCTTGCAGCGTTTGGCGAGTTCCTTGCGCTGCTTGCCCTCTTCGGCTTCCTGCTGGCGCATCTTCTTGCCGTAGTTGCGGTCCGATTCCTGCTGGCTGGTCGTGGTCCAGTCGACGGCCTTGCCGGCGACCTGGAACGGGGCCTTCACGATCGAGGCGGCGGTGCTGATGCAGCCGCTGACGAGGAAGGGGAGAACCGCGAGAACGGGGACGATTTTACGCATCTACTTCACTCCTGTGCGCGCGGTTTCCTGAGCCCGGCTGCGCGCCTGCGCCCCGTATAGCGGAAAATCGGTGAAGAAACCGTCGATACCTTGTGCGAGGCCTGCGTCGATCTCCGCGGCGATGTCGCCGTGCGCCGCGGGGTCGCTGCCGCGGCGGAAGCGTGTCGGCTCGAAGTAGTTTTCCGCGCGGTAGGTCCAGGGGTGGACGCGCAGGCCGGCGGCGTGAGCGTCGGCAACCAGCGTTGTGGGTGTCGCGTCGGTCCAGAGCATGCCTTTGTTCGGGCCGATGCCGTAGGCGTAGGCGGCGACGGCCTTCAGGCCTTCGGGCGTGATCATCGCCTTGTAGCTCGGCTGCGCGCCATCGGCGGGACCGCCCTCGCCGTCCATGAGCTGGATCAGGCGGACTTTGGTCATCTTGTGGAGGCGCTGGAGATTGGCGACCTCGAACGACTGGATGAAGACCGGCGCTTTGGCCGAATCCCAGCCGGCCTCGCGCAGTTCGGCGACCAGCTTCGCGTCGGTCGGGTGGCCGATCTTGGCGAAATAGGTCGGATGCTTGGTCTCGGGATAGATGCCGATCGTCCGGCCCGTCTCGGTCGTGCGGCGCTTGGCGAGCGCGATGATCTCGGCGAGCGTCGGGATTGCGAATTGGCCATCATAGGCCGTGTTCGCGGGGCGGAGCTTGGGCAGGCGCTCCTTCGCGCGGAGCGTCTTCAGTTCGGCGAGCGTGAAGTCCTCGACGAACCAGCCGGTCATCGTCTGGCCGTCGATCGTCTTGGTGGTCTTCCGCGCGGCGAACTCGGGGTGATCGGCGACGTTGGTCGTCTCGGCGATGTTATTCTCGTGGCGCGCGACGAGGACGTCGTCCCTGGTCGGCACCAGATCGGGCTCTATAAAGTCCGCGCCCTGGTCGATCGCCAGCGAATAGGCCGCCAGCGTGTGCTCGGGGCGGAGACCGCTCGCGCCGCGGTGCGCGATCACGATGACGGGCGACAATCGGGGGGAAGCGGGGGTCATCGCGACACCCTGCGCGCTCGCGGCGACGAGCGCCAGCGCACCGATGTGTGAGAGCTTGTCGCAATAGGAAACCATCGGGCGCATCGGCGTTCAGTCCTCGTATCCGTAAAATCCCAGCGCATTTAACGAGGGGTCACCTCATGCATTTCACGATCAATGGTCAATCATATGACGCCGAGCCCGATATTCGCACGTCGGTGCTCGACCTGTGCCGCGAGCATCTCGGGCTGACGGGATCGAAGAAGGGCTGCGATCATGGCCAGTGCGGGGCATGCACGGTGCTGATCAACGGGCGGCGCGTCAATTCCTGCCTGACGCTCGCGGTGATGCACCAGGACGACGAGATCACGACGATCGAGGGGATCGGCCAGCCGGGCAATCTCCACGCGTTGCAGGACGCGTTCGTGCGTCACGACGGCTATCAGTGCGGCTATTGCACGCCGGGGCAGATCTGTTCGGCGGTCGGCATGCTCGACGAGGTCAAGAAGGGCTGGGCCAGCCACGCGTCGGGCGACCTGACCGATCCTAAGTTCGACGACGCCGAAATTTCCGAGCGGATGAGCGGCAATCTGTGCCGCTGCGCCGCGTATCCGAACATCGTCGATGCGATCCGCGAAGTCGGTGGTGCCGAGCCCGCGGGCCGGACCGCAGACGAGAAGGACGCGGCGATGGACGCCGATGCGCGCGGGGAGCTGGTGGCATGAAGACCTTCGCATACGAGAAGGCCGCGACGCCCGAGGCTGCGGTCGCCGCTTCGATCGGGGACATCGATACGATCGGCGCCAAGTTCATCGCGGGCGGCACGAACCTGCTCGACCTGATGAAGTTGCAGGTCGAGACGCCGGACAAGCTGGTCGACATCTCTCGCCTCGATCTCGCGAAGATCGAGGAGCGCGAGGATGGCGGGCTGACGATCGGTGCGATGGTGCCGAACAGCGATCTCGCCGCGGACCGCCGCGTCGTCGCGAAGTACGAGGTGCTGAGCCGCGCGTTGCTGGCCGGTGCCTCGGGCCAGTTGCGTAACAAGGCGTCGACCGGGGGCAATCTGCTCCAGCGGACGCGGTGCTACTATTTCTACGACACCGCCGCGGCATGCAACAAGCGTGAGCCGGGCAGCGGCTGTTCGGCGATCGGCGGCTTCAACCGCATCCTCGCCGTGCTGGGGACGAGCGAGCATTGCATCGCGACGCACCCGAGCGACATGGCGGTGGCGATGCGTGCGCTCGACGCGACGATCGTGACGCTGAAGGCGGATGGCGATCGTCGGCGGATCTCGATCCACGACTTCTATCGTCTGCCGGGCGACACGCCGCAAATCGAGAACGCGCTCGAAGTGGGTGAACTGATCACGCACATCGAGCTTCCTGCGCCGCCCAAGGGTAAGCAGGAATATCGCAAGGTGCGCGACCGTGCCTCGTACGCTTTCGCGCTCGTGTCGGTGGCAGCGATCGTCGACGTGCACGACGGCGTGATCGCGTCCGCCTCGCTCGCGTTCGGCGGGCTCGGGCCGATGCCGTGGCGTAATCCGGCGGTCGAGGCCGCATTGGTCGGCAAAACGCCGTCCGACGCCGTGTTCGAGGCTGCGGCGACTGCGCTGCTGGCCGATGCCAAGGGTTACGGCTCGAACGACTTCAAGATCCCCCTCGCCCGTCGCACGCTGATCGCGACGCTGCGCAACGTTACGGGAGCATGAGCATGTTTGGTCTTGGCACCACGAATAGCCTGACGATGGACAAGCCGCATCCGGACAGCCTGCTGGATACGGGCGTCCAGGGCGTCATCGGCAAGCCGCTCGACCGGATCGACGGGCCGCTGAAGGTCACCGGCACCGCGACCTATGCGGCGGAATACCAGTTCGCGAACATGGCATACGGCGTGCTGGTCGGCACGAAGATCTCGGCGGGCAAGGTCGTTTCGATCGATGCCGACGCGGTGAAGTCGATCCCGGGCGTGATCGACGTCGTGACCGATTTCGACCAGTTCATCCGCGTTTCGGCGCAGGGCGGCGCGACCGACGCACCGACGCAGGGCGTGAAGGACATCGCGTTCTTCGGCCAGATCGTAGCGATCGTGCTCGCCGAGAGCTTCGAGGTCGCGCGCGATGCGGCCGCGCGGTTGCCGATCGAGTATGATGCGGCCGAGGGTCAGTACGACTTCGCCGCGCACCGGACCGAGACGCGCACCCCGCCGGATGACTCGACGCCAGCGCACTTCAAGCAGGGCGATGTCGACAAGGCGATGGCCGAGGCGGCGGTGACGATCGATTCGACTTATGTCACGCCGAGCCAGAATTCGGCGGCGATGGAGCCGCATGCCTCGACTGCGGTGTGGGAAGAGGACGGCTCGCTGTCGCTGTACGGTGCGTACCAGATGCCGACATCGGACGCGATGCAGCTGGCGAAGTCGCTCGGGGTTTCCGAAAAGAAGGTGCGGATCATTGCGCGCTATATCGGCGGCGGCTTCGGGTCGAAGCTCGGCATCGCGCCCGAGAGCGTCGCGGCGGCGATCGCGGCGAAGCAGCTTGGCCGTCCGGTGAAGGCGGTGATGTCGCGTCCGCAGGTGTTCGAGGCGACCGTGCGTCGGTCGAATACCGAGCAGCGCGTGCGGCTTGCCGCCGATGCCGATGGCGTACTGAGCGCGATCGGTCACGAGACGCTGACGTCCAACCAGTCGACCGAGGATTATTTCGAGCCGGCGGGTATCGGCACGCACATGATGTACGGCGGCGAGAACCGGCTGATCACGCACGACATGGTCGACCTGAACTTCGTCGTGTCGGGATCGATGCGCGCGCCGGGTGAAGCGGTCGGGATGCTGGCGCTGGAAGGCGCGATGGACGAGCTGGCCGAAAAGCTCGACATGGATCCGATCGAGCTGCGCAGGCGCAACGATCCGAAGATCGACCCCGAGAAGGACGTGCCGTATTCGTCGCGCAACCTGACCCGCGCGCTCGACGAGGGTGCGGCGAAGTTCGGGTGGGACAAGCGCCGGAAGGCCGGCACGCGGCGCGAGGGCGAGTGGCTGATCGGTATGGGTGTCGCCGGCGCGGTGCGCGGCAACATGCTGCAGGAATCGTCCGCCAAGGTCGAGATCCATCCGGACGGCTCGGCGACGGTGTCGTCGGCGATGACCGATATCGGCACGGGCAGCTACACGATCCTGGCGCAGATCGCGTCGGAGATCCTGGGTATTCCGGTCGAGAATATCACGATGTCGCTGGGCGATACCAACGATCCTCCGGCGGCTGGTTCGGGTGGTTCGTGGGGTGCGGCGTCGTCCGGAACGGCTGTGTATCTGGCGTGCGAGATGTTGCGCGGGAAGTTGGCCAAGGCGGCGGGCGTCGATGAGGACGGCCTGACGCTGAAGGACGGCAATGCGATCGGTGACAACCGTTCGACACCGATCGGCGAACTGGTCGGCAAGGGTCTCGAGGCGACCGGTCACGTCAAGCCGGGCAAGCAGGAGAAGGAAACCACGCAGGCCGGGTTCGGCGCGCATTTCGCCGAGGTCGCGGTGAACGTGGTCACGGGCGAGACGCGGGTACGGCGGATGCTGGGGTCGTTCGCGGCGGGCCGCGTGCTCAACGCGAAGACCGCGCGGTCGCAGTGCCTGGGCGGGATGACCTTCGGGATCGGCGCGGCACTGACCGAGGATCTGGTCCATGACACGCGGACCGGGAAGCTGGTGAACCACGACCTCGGCGAGTACCATGTGCCGGCGAATGCCGACGTGCCACAGATGGACGTGCATTTCGTCGACGAGCGCGACATCCATGCGAACCCGATCCACGCGAAGGGGATCGGCGAGCTGGGCATCTCGGGCGCGGGCGCTGCCGTGGCGAACGCGGTGTATAATGCGACGGGGATCCGGGTGCGCGAGTTCCCGATCACGCTCGACAAGCTGCTGGATCAGTTGCCGGCTGTTTGAGGGGAAAGTACCCCCTCCTAGTTCCCCCGCGAAAGCGGGGGCCCAGGAGCCAAAAAGCGGTATCGCCCGAAACCCTGGATCCCCGCCTTCGCGGGGAAACAGTAGGGCGAGGCCAATTATCCCATCTTCCGTCATGCCGGGCTCGTTCCGGCATCTACCGTTCCACGCACTCATCAACGGCGAGTTCGCGGAACGGTGGACCTCGGAACTAGTCCGGGGTGACGGAGGGGCGGTTAGCAAATCCTCCTCTGACACCCATATCCATCCCTCCACCCGAGGACCGACGCATGAACGAACACGTGATGGATGCGGCGTTTCGGCCGGGTGGTCTCGACCGCGCGAAACAGGGCGTTTTGGGGCTTGGGCTCGATCGGATCGAGGGACGCGCGAAGGTTACCGGCGTTGCGGACTATGCGTATGAGGGTACGCCCGACGGTATCGCCTACGCCGCGATCGTCGGCACGCCCGTAGGTAGCGGGCGCATTCTCGGTATCGATGTAAGCGCGGCCGAATCTTTGCCCGGCGTCATCGCCGTCATTCACAACGACCCGCGCATGCCGGCGGGCGAATCCAATTCACGCGCGATGCCGAAGTTTGATACCGACGTCATCCTCCACCTCGGCCAGCCCGTCGCGATCATCGTCGCGGAGGACCAGGCGATCGCGCGCGACGCCGCGGCGCTGGTCGTGGTCCGCACCGAGGCGGGCGAGGATCGGTTCGACGTCGAGGCACAGCCGGTCGATACCGCGCCGAAGATCGGCTTCCTCCCGCTGATCGACAATGGCGATCTCGACGCGGTGATGGCGGACGCGGCGGTGACGTTCGACCGGACCTACACGACGCCCGTGCACTTCCCCGCCGCGCTGGAACCGCACGCCACCACCGCGTGGTGGGAGGGCGGCAAGCTCACTGTGCGCACCAGCAACCAGGTGATCGGCGGCGCGCGCAAGACGATCGCCAAGGCGCTGAAGATCGATGCGGACAAGGTGCGCGTGCTGGCGCCGTATGTCGGCGGCGGGTTCGGCGGGAAGACCGGCGTGGGTCCCGAGGCGATCCTCGCGGCGATCGCGGCGGAGGTCGTCGGGCGACCCGTTAAGGTCGCGCTGCCCCGTCGGCAGACCGCGTATATGGTGCATCACCGCTCGCACACGACACAGCGCATCCGCATCGCTGCCGACGAGCACGGCGTGATCCTCGGCATGGGGCATGAGAGCGTCGTCGCGCAGAACGACGATGGCGAATTTCTCGAGCCGGTGCCGTTCGGGACGTTGCCGCTCTACCGGGGCGAAGCACGGCGGTTCAAGACCAACCTGGTCCGCGTCGACCTGCCCGCAAGTGGTGCGGTGCGCGCGCCGGGCGAAGCGGTAGGGACGTTCGGGGTCGAGTGCGCGATGGACGAGCTGGCCGAGCAGCTCGGGATCGACCCGATCGAACTGCGGCGGCGCAACGAGCCGGAAACCGATCCGGTGAGCGGCAAGCCGTTCTCCACGCGGCGGATGCTGGATTGCTACACGCAGGGGGCCGCGCGGTTCGGGTGGCCTGCGAAAGTGCCGGCGCCGGGCTCGGTGCGCGACGGCGAGTGGCTGGTCGGGATCGGCATGGCGGCGAGCCTGCGCGGCAACTTCACGGTCGAGGCGCAGGCGCGCGTGCGGCTGGAGGCGGATGGCCACGCGACGGTCGAGTGCGACATGACCGATATCGGCACGGGGACGTACACCATCCTCGCGCAGACCGCGGGCGAAATGCTCGGGCTGCAGGTGGCGGACGTGAACGTGCGGCTCGGCGATACCGACTTCCCGCCTAGCGCCGGGTCGGGCGGGTCGTTCGGGGCGGGCAGCGCATGTTCGGCGGTGGTGCTCGCGTGCGAGGATATCCTTGGCGAATTGGCGCTCAGGATGAATGCCGCGCCCGAGGACCTGAGCCTGCACGATGGCTGTGTGAGTGCCGGCGGACGGTCGGTGAAGCTGGCCGATCTGGTGCGCGGCGAACCGATCGTGGCGATGGGCAAGACCGGGCCGGGTGCCGAGAGCAAGCGTACCAGCCAGGCGAGCCACGGCGCGCACTTCGTCGAGGTCGCGGTGAACGCGGTTACGGGTGAAACGCGGGTGCGGCGGATGCTGGGCGTGTTCGATGTCGGGCGGGTGCTCAACCGCAAGACGGCGACGAGCCAGATCACCGGCGGGATGGCGTGGGGGATCGCCTATGCGCTGAGCGAGGAGGGCATCGTCGATACGCGGACGGGGGCGTTCGTGAACCCCGATTTCGGCGAATATCATGTCGCGGTGAATGCCGACATTCCCCAGCTCGAAGTGCATTTCATCGAGGAGATCGACGAGTCCGCGAACCCGGTTGGAGCGAAAGGCGTTGGGGAGCTTGGGATTTCCGGCGCGGGGGCGGCGGTGGCGAATGCCATCTACAACGCGACGGGGGTTCGGGTTCGGGACTTTCCGGTGACGCTCGACAAGCTGCTGGCTGGTTTGCCGGCCGTCTGACGGAACTCTCCGTCACCCCGGACTTGTTCCGGGGTCCACCGGACCGCACATCGAACGCTGAGGGTTTGCGGCACCGTGGATGCCGGAACAAGCCCGGCATGACGGAAGAGAAGACATGGCCGAAAACGATAGCGTGCTCGCTGCTGCGAAGACCTGGAAGGGCGAGAAAATGGCGATCGCCACGGTCGTCTCGACCTGGGGATCCGCGCCGCGGCCCAAGGGGAGCCATATGCTCGTCCATGCCGATGGGCGGTTCGAGGGATCGGTGTCCGGCGGCTGCGTCGAGAGCGATATCCTCGCCACCGCCGCCGAGGTGATCGCGGGGGCACCGTTCCAGGTGCGCAACTACGGCGTGGCGGATGCGGCGGCGTGGGAGGTCGGGTTGCCCTGCGGCGGCGAGATCGCGGTGATGGTGCAGCCGGTGTCTGCCGAGGGGTTCGATCCCGAGTTGTTCGACCGGATCGCTGACGCGCGCGACCAGGGCGATGCGCTGACCGTGACCACCAACCTCGCCACTGGGCACAGCGACGCGCGGCCGCTGGAGACCGGCGAGGTGTTCGTCAACCGCTACGATCCGCCACGCCGGTTGCTGATCGTCGGCGCGGTGCAGATCGCGCAGGCGCTGGCGGGGCTCGCGCGCGAACTCGGGATTGAGACGATCGTGATCGATCCGCGGGCGCGCTTCCTGACCGAGGAGCGGTTTCCGCGCGTGACGCTCGACGATCGTTGGCCGGACGAGGCGATCGCCGCGCTCCGCCCCGGTCCCTCGACCGCGGTCGTGACACTGAGCCACGACATCAAGATCGACGACCCCGCGCTGATCGCGGCGCTCGCGTCCGATGCCGCGTATGTCGGTGCGCTCGGCAGCCGCAAGAGCCATGCGGCGCGGCGCGAGCGGCTTGCCGCGGAGGGTGTTTCGCCCGAGAACATCGACCGGATCGATGCGCCGGTCGGGCTCGATATCGGCGCGATCGGGCCGTCGGAAATCGCGCTGTCGGTGGCGGCGGCGATGATTGGAGCGTTCAATGATCGCCGCTGAAGACGTCTTCCTCATCCTGCTTGCGGCGGGACGCTCGGAGCGGTTCGGCATTCCGAACAAACTGGAAGTGCCGTTCCTCAACAAGCCGCTCGGCCTGCACGTCGTCACCGCGTTCGAGAACATTCCGTTCAAGCGCCGGCTGGTCGTCACCGATGGCTGCAAGCTCGACTTCGTCAGCCATCATTTCGAGGTGGTGCATAACGACAATCCGTCGTCGGGGATGTCGCAGTCGGTGAAGCTCGGCGTGCAGCGCGCCAAGGACGAGGGCGCGGCGGCGGTACTGATCGCGCTGGCCGACATGCCGCGCGTGACCGCGGCGCATATCTACCGGATGCTCGATGCCGCCGACAGCGCGGACGCGGTGGTCGCGTCGAGCGATGGCGAGAAGCCGAGCCCCCCTGCCCTGTTCGGGCGCGACCGGTTCGATTTTTTGCTGACGCTGGACGGCGATGCGGGTGCGCGCGACCTGGTGCAGGCCGGGCGGCACGTCGTGACCGCGCCGGCCGAGCTGATCGATATCGATACGCCCGAGGATCTCGACCGGCTGCGGGCGCTGGTCCGCGATCCCAAGGCGGCGATCACTCGTGCCTTAACGCGTCGATAGGGTTCATCGCCGCCGCGCGCCGCGCCGGGAAATAGCCGAAGACGACGCCGATCACCGCGGAGATCGCGAACGCGAAGATGTTGATCTCGGGCACGAACAGCCACTGAACCTTGATCAGCGGCGCGATGATCGCGATCGCCGCCTGCGCGACGATCAGCCCGATGACGCCGCCGAGACACGACAGCGCGATCGCCTCGACGAGGAACTGCAACAGCACCTCGCGCGCGACCGCGCCGATGGCCAAGCGTATGCCGATCTCGCGCGTGCGCTCGGTCACCGACACCAGCATGATGTTCATGATGCCGATCCCGCCGACCACCAGGCTGATCCCGGCGACCGCGGCGACGATGCCGGTGAGCAGCGTCGTGGTGCCGGTCAGCGTGTCCGAAATCTGCTTGGTGTCGAAGATGTTGAAGTTGTTGTCCTGGCCCGCGGCGAGATGGCGACGCTCGCGCAGCAGGTCGGTCAGCGACGCCTGGACCTGTTGCGTATCATAGCCCTGGTCGACGCCGACGAGGATCGCCGCGACGTTCTGGTTGCCGGTGAAGCGGCGCTGGACGGTCTTGATCGGCATGACCACGACATCGTCCTGGTCGCCGCCGAAGCCCGCCTGCCCGCGCGTGCTGAGCGTGCCGATCACGTCGCACGAGATGTCGTTGAGGCGGATGCGCTGGCCGATCGGATCGGCACCGCGGAACAGGTTCTGGATGACGGTATTGCCGAGGATGCAGACCGCCTTGCCCGCGGCTTCCTCCTGGCTTGTGAACAGGCGGCCGCCTGCGAGCGGCCAGGGCTGGACCTCGAAATAGGCGCCGGTGGTGCCGTTGATCGAGGTCGTCCAGTTGGCGCCGTTGTAGATCGCGGTGGCGCTGCGCTGTTCGGTCGGGGCGACCGCGGTGACGCCGGCGATCTGCCGCGCGATGGGATCGATGTCGTCCATCTTGAGCGGCGGCGGCGGCGGTCCGCCACCACCACGGCCGAAGCCCTGGCCGGGACGGATCTGGAGGATGTTGGTGCCGAGCGACGAGATCGACTGCTGGACGGCAGCGGTGGTCGCCTTGCCGAGCGTGACCATCGTGACGACCGCACCGACGCCGATGACGATGCCGAGGATGGTGAGGAACGATCGCAGCATGTGCCGGCGGATCGAACGGAGCGCGAGGACGAGGGTGGTGCCGAACATGATCTAAAGCCCCTCCCCTTCAGGGGAGGGGTTGGGGTGGGGAAACCGCCAGTTCACGCGCGCCGGTAATGATTGGGCAACCGAAAGAACGTGAAGGAGAACACCTTCGGCGTTGCTCATGACGTCGACGTTGGTCACCCGAACGATCGTGAATCCCAAGTCCTGCATCAAGGCGTCCCTGTTCCGATCTGTCGCCTGGTCGTGGGTGTGGCCATCCACTTCGAGGATGAGGCCGATCGCAGGACAGAAGAAATCGACGATGCGACTGCCGAGCACAGCCTGTCGCCGGAACTTGAAGCCACCCAATTGGCTGTTGGATATGCCCCGCCACAAGCGTTTTTCTGGCTCGGTCGGTTCTCGACGCATATGCTTCGCATGACCGGCAAGCGTCGCTCCCCACCCCAACCCCTCCCCTGAAGGGGAGGGGCTTTTCGGGGCGACACCGCTCACGAGACCACGCTTTCGCCTTGGCGGTGCTGGCTTTCGATGCGTTCTACCAGGCCGTCCTTGAAGTGGACGACGGTGCGAGCGAACGCGGCCATGTCGGATTCGTGGGTGACCATCAGGACCGTGATGTTCTTCTCCGCGTTCAACCGCGTGAGGAGCTGCATGATCTCGATCGAGCGTTCGCTGTCGAGGTTGCCGGTCGGTTCGTCGGCGAGCAGCACGTCGGGGCTGGTCACCAGCGCGCGGGCGATCGCGACGCGCTGTTGCTGGCCGCCGGACAGTTCGGCGGGGGTGTGGTCCCACCAGTCGGCGAGGCCGACCGTCGCGAGGCTCGCCATCGCCGCGTCCCTGCGCGCGCGCTTTTCGTCGCCGCGGTAGAGCAAGGGGAGTTCGACATTCTCCAGCGCGGAGGTGCGCGAGAGGAGGTTGAAGCCCTGGAACACGAAGCCGAGGTGGTTGCGGCGGAGCAGCGCGCGCTGGTCGCGGTCGAGCGTCTCGACATGGTGGCCCTGAAACGTGAACGTCCCCGCGCTCGGCACGTCGAGACAGCCGAGGATGTTCATCGTCGTCGACTTGCCCGAGCCCGATGGCCCCATCACCGCGACGAAATCGCCCGCCGCGATGTCGAGGTCGACGCCCCGGAGCGCCTGGAACATCGTCGCGCCGGTGCCGTACGTCTTGGTGACGCCGCGCAGACTTATTAGTGGCGGCGGATTACTGGCCACCACCCGCACCCTTGCTGGCGCCGCCCGGCCGGCGCGCGGCGGTCTTGGTCGTGGCGGTGCCGGTGGCGAGCTGGCCGATGATGATTTGCGCGCCGGGCTGGAGATTGCCCGACAGGACTTCGGTCATCGTCCCGTTGCTGTCGCCCGTGGTGATCTGCACGGGTTGTGGCGTGCCGTCGGCGCCCTTGACGTAGATCGTCTGCTGCGAACCGCGATCGAGCTTTGCGGTCCGCGCGTTGCCGCCGGCGCCGCGCCGCGGGCGGAAGGTCAGCGAGCCGGCGATGCCGCCGCCCGAATCCTTCGCGCCGTCCGCACTCGGCTTGAAGCGCAGGGCGGCGTTGGGGACGAGCATGACGTTGCGCTTGTCCGAGGTGATGATGTCCGCGGTGGCGGTCATGCCCGGGCGCAGCGTCAGCGACGGATTGGCGACGGTGAGGTCGGCGGCGTAGGACACGACCTGGCCGGTAGACGTCGTCGCCGTTGTCGTCGTCGACGAGGTCGCCGAGCTGACCGTCAGGTTGGAGCCGAGATCGACGCGCGTGATCGTCGCGGGGAAGGTCTGCCCGGGGAACGCGTCGACGGTGAAGCTGGCCTTCTGGCCGACCTTGACCTCGCCGACATCGGCTTCGTCGATCGCGACCTCGAGCTTCATCTTGGTGAGGTCTTCGGCGATCACGAACAGCGTCGGCGTGTTGAACGACGAGGCGACGGTCTGGCCGGGGTCGATCTGGCGCGCGAGCACGACGCCGGTAACGGGCGAGCGGATGATCGCGCGCGCGCGCTGCGTCTGGTTCTGCGCGAGGAGGGCGCGGCTGGCGACGACGTTGGCTTCGGCGACCTTCTGCGCCGCGACCGCACGCGCGTAATCGGCGCGGCCGGTCTGGAGTTCGGTCTTCGACGGCACGCGGCCACCCGACAGGCGCGAGACCTCTTCGAGGCGGTTCAACTGCGCGCGCGATTCGGCGACGGTGGCCTGCGCCTGCGCAACCTGCGCCTGGTTCGCCGCGAGCTGTGCGCTGGTCTGGCGGATCTGGTCGTCGAGCTGTTCGGGATCGATCAGCGCGAGCGGCTGGCCGGCGGTCACGCGGTCGTTGACGTCGACCACGACCTTGGTGACGAGACCCGACAACTGCGAGCCGACCGTGACCTGCGTCGTCGGGGCGAGCTTGCCGGTAGCCGATACCGTGACGGTGAGGTTGCCGCGTTGCGCCGCCTGGGTCGAATATTGCGTCTGTTCCTTCGCACCGAAGCAGCGCGCGAGGAGGAGGCAGAGCAGGACCACGCCGACCGCGATCGCCACCCACTTTACATAGCGCCTCCAGGGAGCCTGCGGCTTTACGCCGAGGAAGTCGTCGATCGATGCGTCGGCCATCAGCGTGCCTCTGGATTGGTTGGCGCGCGAACCGGCGCTTCTGGAATGAGGGCGGAGTCCCAGCCGCCGCCGAGCGCCGCATAGAGTGCGATCAACGCGGTCGCGGCGTCGGCGCGCGCCTGCGTCGCCCCGTTGCGTGCGGACAGGAGCGCGGTTTCCTGCTGGTTGAGCGTGGTGAAATCGGTGAGGCCGGTGCGATATTGGCTGCGGCTGAGGATCGCCGAATTGTTCGATGCGTCGAGCGCGATGGCGAATTGCCGCTCGCGTTCCTGCGCGGTCTGGAGCGCGACGACGGCGTTCTCGACATCCTCCAGCGCGGTCAGGACGGTGGATTTGTAGAGCGCGAGCGCGCCGTCGGCGGCGGCTTCGCTGGTGCGGACCTGGCTTCGCAACCGCCCGCCGTTAAAGATCGCCTGGGTCAGGCCGGCGAACAGGCTGCCGGTGATCGCGTCGCCGATGCTGCCGATCGACGTTGCGTTGGTGTTCAGATTGCCGGTGATGGCGAGCGCAGGATAGAGCTGCGCCTTGGCCACGCCGATCCGCGCGGTGGCGGCGGCGAGTGCGCGCTCGGCGGAGCGGATGTCGGGGCGCTGGCGTAGCGTGTCGCCGGGAATGCCGACGCCCACAGCCGCGGGGCCGGTCGGGATCGCCTTGGCGGGCGCCATCAGCGGGCGGAGCGCACCGGGGGCCTGGCCAAGCAACACGCCGATCCGCGCGACGGCGGCCGCGTATTGCTGGTCGAGGCTGGGGATCGTCGCGGCGGTCTGCGCGCGCTGGGCACGGGCCTGTTCGGCGTCGACGCTGGAGACCAGGCCGGCCTGGACGCGGAAGCCGGCGATCTCGAGATTGTCGTCCTGGATGGCCAGCGAGGCGCGGGCGTTGGCGAGTTGCTGCTGGTAGAGCCGCGCCAGCACGTAGTTGCGCGCGACCTCGCTTTCGACCGAGATCAGGACGGTGGCGTAGTCGTAGCCCGATGCGGCATAGTCCGCGCGGCTGGCCTCGACGGTGCGACGGATCTCGCCGAAGACGCCGACCTGGTAACTGGCGCTGGCCCCGAGCGTGAAGCTGTTGGCGCCGCCGCCGCCGGTATCGACGACGGTGCCGTCGGGCAGCGTGAACGAGCGCCCGCCGCCGCGGACGTTCTCATTGCGCTGGTAGCCGGCCGAGCCGTTGACCGTCGGGAGGAGGGAGGCGCGGTTCTGGAGCAGGCTTTCGCGGGCCTGGCGGAGGCGGGCGACGGATTGCGCGATGTCGAGGTTGGCGGCGGCGGCCTGCTCGACGAGCTGGCCGAGGACCGGGTCATCGAACTTCTGCCACCAGCGGGTGAGGTCTTCGGGCGTGGTCACGGGGGTGACGGAATAGGCGTCGGGCACACCGAGCTCTGCCGCCGCCTTGGGGTGGTAGTCCGGGCCGACGGTGCAGCCGGCTAGCAGGACGCCCGCGGATACGGGTGCGAAGAGGAGGGCGCGGACGCGGGACATGGACGGCAGGCATGGCTAACGGGCGTTTGCTAGTCCAGCGGTTTTGTGTCGCGAGGTGTCGCAGGTGGGGTGGGTTGGCGGGGGTGGTGGGGCAGGCTCGTCACCCCGGACTTGTTCGGCGGCTATCCGGATTGGACGTCGTACGCGCCGTCCAACGCAGGTCACGACCGCTTCTTTGTTCTCCCGCGGAGGCGGGAGCCCAGTCTGGGTCCCCGCCTTCGCGGGGAAACAAGGTTTGCTGGCCTCCGTCACCCCGGACTTGTTCCGGGGTCCACCGTTCCGCATTCTCTCGAGGTCCTGGAAGTGCGGAGCGGTGGATGCCGGAACGAGCCCGGCATGACGAGGCAGGCGTGAGGGCGCATCCTTTGCCCCCCCGGCGGAGGCCGGGGCCCAGTTGGAACGTCTGAGGTAATAGCGCGCGGGCGTGCTTCATTGCCGTCCCCCCACTGGGTCCCGGCCTTCGCCGGGGTGATGGTGTGTTGGAAAGGTTAGAGTTCGCTCTTGTTGTTCCCCCGCGGAGGCGAGGAGGCAGGGTTACGGACGGTGCGCTGCTGGGTCCTGGGCTCCCGCCTTCGCGGGAGAACAGGAAGGGCGGTCGCGCCATCCACCCCCTCCCCCACTCCAAAAATCGAACCGCACCCGTTACAATTTTGCAGTGCAGCGGAACGGAGCGGTGCCGCTATGGGTTCAGGGATGATGCTAGCCGAACGCCAGCCCGCGACTGATGTCCTCGCGCCGCCACTCGTCTTGCCCGACGCAGTGAGCCTTTTCTTCGATTTCGACGGGACGCTCGTCGACCTTGCCGCCACCCCGGATGCGGTCGTGGTCGACCAGATCCTGCTGGATAACCTCGATACGCTCGCCGAACGCTTTCCCGGTCGGGTGGCGATCATCAGCGGGCGTTCGATCTCGCAGCTGGACGCAATGCTGGGCCGCCACGCGCATCTTTTCGCGGTCGCGGGCAGTCACGGGGCCGAACGTCGCACCCCCGAGGACGGTCACGTCGCGGCGGAGCGTCCCGCCTCGCTGGAGGCTGCTGCCGACGCGTTGCGCACGTTCGCCGACGCCAACGGCCTCGTCTACGAAGCCAAGAGCCTTGGCGCCGGGCTACATTACCGGATGGCGCCCGACTTCGAGCCCGACGCCGTCCGCCTCGCCGAAGACCTCGCCGCGACACACGGGCTTACGCTCCAGCGCGGCAAGATGATGGTCGAACTGCGCACTCCAGGCGACAAGGGTGCGGCGCTGCGCGAACTGATCACGGCGCCGGCGATGGCGGGCAGCGTGCCGTATTTCTTCGGCGACGACGTCACCGACGAGGACGGGTTCGAGGCGGCGCGCGATCTCGGCGGAGCGGGCGTGCTGATCGGCGAGCAACGCCCTACCGCTGCCACCTACCGCCTGAACGACGTTGCCGCACTTCGCGACTGGATTGCTGCCATATTGGAAACACCCACGTTGGAAACACGATGACCGCACCTACCCAAAAAGCCGACATGAACCTGTGGCCGATCGGCAATTGCCAGGTCTCCGCGCTGATCGACAAGACCGGCACATTCGTCTGGGGCTGCGTGCCCCGGGTGGATGGAGACCCGGCGTTCTGCGCGCTGCTCGGCGGCGATGCGCCCAAGACCGGTTTCTGGGCGATCGAACTCGAAGGCTGTACGAAGACGACACAGGCCTATATTCGCAACACGCCGATCCTAGTGACGCGGCATGAGGACGAGGCCGGTAACGCGGTCGAGATGATTGATTTCTGCCCGCGGTTCGTGCGCGAAGGGCGGACCTATCGCCCGACCAGCTTCGTCCGGATCGTCAAGCCCGTCGCAGGATCGCCGCGGATTCGCATTCGGATGCGCGTGGCGACGAACTGGGGCAAGCCGACCGAGCATACGCAGGGCTCGAACCACATCCGTTTCCAGATGGACGATCAGACGTTGCGGCTGACCACCGATGCGCCGGTCGGGCATATCGTCGGCGAGAACTGGTTCCGGCTCGAACGACCGATGCACCTGTTCCTCGGCCCGGACGAGAGCTTCGCCGGCGTGCTGCACGAGGCCGCCGAGGCGATGCTGTCGCGCACCAAAGAGGAATGGCGGCACTGGGTGCGCGGGTTGGCGACGCCCGTCGAATGGCAGGACGTGGTCATCCGCGCGGCGATCACGCTGAAGCTGTGCCAGCATGAGGAGACCGGCGCGATCGTCGCCGCGCTCACCACCTCGATCCCCGAGCATGAGGGGTCGGAGCGCAACTGGGACTATCGCTACTGCTGGATCCGCGACGCCTATTATACCGTTCAGGCGCTGAACCGCCTGGGGGCGCTCGACGTGCTCGAGGGCTATCTCGAATATCTGCGCAATATCGTCGACGCGTCGAAGGGTGGCCATGTCCAGCCGCTCTACGGGGTCGGCGGCGAGGCGACGCTGATCGAGCGGATCGAGAGCGACCTGCCTGGCTATCGCGGGATGGGTCCGGTGCGTGTCGGCAACCAGGCCTATGAGCAGATCCAGCACGATGCGTACGGCCAGATCATCCTGTCCGACGTCCAGGCGTTCTTCGACAAGCGGCTGTTCAGGATGTCGAGCGAAGAGGATTTCAAGAGCCTCGAACTGGTCGGCGACCGCGCGTGGGAGACGTACGACAAGCCCGACGCAGGGCTGTGGGAGCTGCGCACCAAGGCGCATGTCCATACCTATTCGGCCGCGATGTGCTGGGCGGGATGCGACCGGCTGGCCAATGCCGCCGATGTGCTGGGTCTTCAGGACCGTTGTGCGTTCTGGCAGGACCGGGCGGACACGATCCGCGGCGTGATCGAGCAGTCGGCGTGGCGCGAGGATACGCAGCGTATCTCTGCGACGTTCGGTGGCGACGACCTCGATGCGAGCCTGATCCAGTTGCTCGACCTGCGGTTCTTCGCGCCCGACGATCCGCGGTTCCAGTCGACGCTGAAGGCGGTCGAGGAGGGCCTGCGGCGTGGCAGCCACATGCTGCGCTACGCCACCGAGGACGATTTCGGCCTGCCGCATACCGCGTTCAACGTCTGCACCTTCTGGCTGATCGAGGCGCTGCACTTCACCGGCCGGACCGCGGACGCGCGTGCGCTGTTCGAGGAGATGGTCTCGCGGCGTACGCCGGCTGGGCTGCTCTCTGAAGACATCGATCCGAACACCGGCGAGCTCTGGGGCAATTACCCGCAAACCTATTCGCTGGTGGGGCTGATCAACTGCGCCGTCCTGCTCAGCAAGCCTTGGAGTGCCGTACGATGAGCCGCCTCGTCGTCATCTCGAACCGCGTCCAGTCGGTCGATGCGCCCTCCGGCAACCAGGGTGGCCTCGCGGTCGCGTTGCTCGCCGCGCTCCGCGAAAAGGGCGGGGTGTGGTTCGGCTGGTCGGGGTCGACCACCGAGACCTTCACGGGGCACATCAATTTCCAGCAGGGCAAGGGCGTCACCACCGCGACGATCGACCTCGAAGAGCAGGATTTCGACGAATATTATAATGGCTATGCGAACCGTACCTTGTGGCCGCTGTTCCATTACCGGATCGACCTGACCGAGTTCGAGCGCGACTTCTCCAGCGGGTACGCGCGCGTCAACAAGCGGTTCGCGGAGACGGTGCTGCCGTTGATCGAGCCCGATGATCTGGTGTGGGTCCACGACTACCATCACGTTCCGCTCGGTCGCGAGTTGCGCAAGCTGGGCGTCGAGAACAAGATCGGATTCTTCCTTCACATTCCTTGGCCGCCGATGGCTATGCTGCTGTCGCTGCCGAGCCACCGCGCGCTGGTCGAATCGATGTTCGCGTACGACGTGGTCGGCTTCCAGACGCAGGATTGGCTCGACAGCTTCCTGCATTATGTGACGAGCCAGCTCGACGGCGTGGTCGGCGAGGATGGCTGGGTGACGGTCGGCGATCGCACGATCAAGGCGATCACGACGCCGATCGGAATCGAGACCGCGGACTTCGAGAAGTCGGCGAACAGCGAGGCGGCGCGGCACTCGAAGGAGCGGATGTACATGTCCGCGACGGGGCGCAGCCTGATCGTAGGCGTAGACCGGCTCGATTATTCAAAGGGCCTAGCCGAACGATTCGCGGGATACGAGCGGTTCCTGGGGGCCAACCCGGATCGGCGCGGGCTGGTCTACATGCTCCAGATCGCGCCGCCGAGCCGCGAGAAGGTTGACACGTATCAGGAGATCCGCGCGAACCTCGATTCACTGTCGGGGCGGATCAACGGCGAATATTCGGACATCGACTGGACGCCGATCCGCTACGTCAACCAGGGCTTTCCGCGTGACGTGCTGGCGGGGATCTACCGCGCGGCACGTGTAGGCTTGGTGACGCCGCTGCGCGACGGGATGAACCTCGTCGCGAAGGAATATGTCGCAGCGCAGGATCCCGAGGATCCGGGCGTGCTGATCCTGTCGCAGTTCGCCGGCGCGGCGACGCAGTTGAAGGACGCGGTGCTCGTCAATCCGTACAGCCCCGAGGAGATGTCCGACGCGATCGGCCGGGCGCTCAAGATGCCGCTCGCTGAGCGCAAGGCGCGCTGGGAAAAGCTGATCGACAATGTTCGCAAGGAGGACGTGATGTGGTGGTGCGAGTTGTTCATCACCGCGCTTGAGGCGGTGCCGGAGCACGTCGAGGCCTGACGGCCCTCTGGCCCCAGCCACGTAACCCTCCCCGTCATCCTGACGAACGTCAGGATCCAGAGCCATTAAGGACGGCGTTCGTAACTCTGGATCCTGACTTTCGTCAGGATGACGGGGAGCGCGTCACCGGGTCCGGCGCCATAAGCAGGCGGTTGCGTGGGATCGCCTCCGGCATGTCCTCGCGGATATATTTCAGCAGCGCCTCGCGGACGTCGCAGCGCAGATCGAACGCGATCGCAGCGTCCTTGGCGGTCATCAGGCCGCGCAGTTCGATGCAGTCCGTCTTCACGTCCGTTACCTGGAGATTGTAGAACCTCTTGTCCCAGCGGGGGTTCGAGGTGACGATCTCGCCCAGTTTCTCGCGCAAGCGTGGCACGTCCGCGGATGGATCGAGATACCAGAATACCGAGCCCATCAACTGACTCGTCTCGCGCGTCCAGTTCTGGAAGCTTTGCTCCAGGAACTTCGACACCGGCACGACGAGGCGGCGTTCGTCCCAGATCTTGATGACGACGAACGTCAGGTTGATCTGCTCGACCCGCCCCCATTCGCCGTCGACGATCAGCACGTCGTCGATCCGGATCGGCTCGGTGAACGCCATCTGCACGCCGGCGATCAGGTTCTTCAACGCAGGCTGCGCGGCGGCACCGACGACGAGGCCGGCGATACCTGCCGACGCCATCAGCGTGACGCCGATCGAGCGGATGCCGGGGACGCTGAGCAGCATCAGGCAGACGCTGATGAAGACGATGAAGAACGTGCCGATCCGCCCGAGGATCGCGGCGCGCGTGCGTTTGCGGCGCGCGCGCAGATTGTCCTCGACCGAGATATCGGCGCGGATCTCGACGACGTCCTGGAACGCGCGGAGTGCCGCGACGGCGAGCCAGCCGAGCAGCGCGGGGACGAGGAAGCCGAGCAGTTGTTTCCACAGATCCTCGATATCATTGTCCATCGGCAGGATCCGCGCGACGAACGCGACCGAGACCGAGACGAACACCGCGCGCAACGGCCGGCGGACGCGGGCGAGGACGAGGCCGTCGGTCTTGGCGGTGGAGCGCCGCTGCGCATGGCCGCCGATCCGCATCGTCAGCCAATGCGCGATCAGCGCGACGAGGACGGCCGCCGAGACGACGGCGACACTTTCCAGCCAGACCCACTCATGGGGTATGTGAAGCGATCTGAATATGCGCATGACAGCGCAACGGTGCGCGGCGTCAGATGTTCCGCTGCAGTGCAGCATAAGCTTGCCGTAACGGTGAGGCTTTTTTCCTGCCACACTTCGTGCGTAAGTCCGGCCCATGAAGGCCATCATCCTTGCCGCAGGCCACGGATCGCGGCTGCTGCCGTTGACGCTGACCACGCCGAAATGCCTCGTGCAGGTCGGTGGCCGCGCGATCCTGGATCATCAACTCGACGCGGTCGCTGCGGCCGGGTTCGAGGGCGCGGTGATCGTCGGCGGGTACCGGATCGATCAGATCGCCACGCATCTCGCCGCGCGCGAGGGTGGAATACCGACCGACCTCGTCTTCAATCCGTTCTGGTCGACCGCCAACAGTATCGGCAGCGTGTGGGCCGCGCGGGAATTCCTCCACGCGCCGTTCGCGTTGATGAACGGCGACACCGTCTTCGACGCGCCGATCCTGCGCGCCGCGGTCGCCGATCCGGTGGCGGGCGTGAAGCTGGTCATCGAGCCGTTGGACGCGCCGGGCCTCGACGACATGCTGGTCGAGGCGGACGGCGACCGCATCGTCGCGGTCGGCAAGCATCTGGTCGGACACCAAGCGACGGCGCGGTCGCTGGGGCTGATCGTCTCGACCGGTGGCACCGCCTATGCCGATGCGCTGCGCATGGTGATCGGCGAGGAGGACGGCATCCACGCCTATCATCACGCCGTCGTCCGCCGTGCGGCGGAGACCGTCGGCGTGCACGCGCTGCGGATCGCGCCCGATGCGCGCTGGCAGGAGATCGACCGGCCCGAAGACATCGCGCAGTGGCAGCAGGATCACGACGCGCTCGCCGGAGACGGGTCGGTCGCATGACCCGGAAAGTCGCGTTCCTGTTTCTCGGCGAGACGCTGCTGATCCCGCATCTGTATCCGATCGTCGAGGCGCTGGCCGCGACGTCGGATGTGCCGATCGACCTGTGGGTTAGCACGTCGGTGCACGAGACGTTGCTGGGGCGCTGGACGGGCCCCTTCCCCACCGTCCGCATCCGTCGCGCGCCGGGGTTTCGTCACGTCGCGGACGACGTGAGCGGGCGCAATCCGGTGTTGCCGGCGAAGATGCCGATGTTGCTGCGGCTGCTTCCCTATCTGCGCGGCACGACGGTCGTGGTGTGTGCCGAGCAGACGAGTTTGTGGCTCCCGCGGCTGTTTCCGATGCGCGCGAAGTTCGTGAAGACCTCGCACGGGGTCGGTTCGATGAGCGCGCGCGACGACCCGAGGCGGCGGGCGGCGGCGCTGACGTTGGTGCCGAGCGAACTGGAGCGGCAGACGTATCTTGCGCGCGGGTTCGCGCCGGAGCGGTTCGTCGCCACCGGCTATGTGAAGGCGGATTTCACGCATCGGACGCACGCATCGCCGCCGTTCGCGGATACGCGGCCGGTGGTGCTGTATGCGCCGCACTGGCAGCAGCATCGTTCGTCCTGGTGGCGATGGGGCGCGGAGATCGTGCGGCGGATCGTCGCCGATGGTCGCTACAATCTGATCTTCGCGCCGCACCAGCGGCTGATCGAGCGTGCGCCGGAGGTGGCGGACCTGATGCGCGAGATTGGTGACCTGGCGCATGTCCACTGCGACATCGACGGGTTCGCGATGGTCGACGGCAGCTATACCGGCGTGGCCGACGTGTATCTGGGCGATACGTCGAGCCAGGTGATCGAGTTCCTGATGCGCCCGCGGCCTTGCGTGTTCCTCAATGCGGGTGGCGTCGCGTGGGAGGGTGATCCGAACTACGCGATGTGGGTGTGTGGCGAGGTGGTCGACGACGTCGCGGATGTGGTGGCGGCGGTGGAGCGCTCGGCGCTGATGCATGGGGGATATGCGGGGGTTCAGGCGGAGTTTGCCGGGCGGTCGCTGGGCGCGGTCGAGGGTGGCGCGGCCCGGGCTGCGGGGGAGGTCGTTCGGGTGCTAAAGACCGCGACCGGCCGTTAACTCTCCACCACCCCGGCGGAGGCCGGGGCCCAATTGGGGGACGTTCCAACGAAGGACTGCGCAAGGTTACTCTGGTCATTCCAATTGGGCCCCGGCCTCCGCCGGGGTGGTGCAGTCGGGGTGGTGGTTCGTGAGGGTATGTACCTCCACCTACCCCACGCCCCTCTCGCTTTCACGACCAGATCGGCTAACGGGTGCGGCATGGTAGATTTTGCATCCCCCACGCCAGCGCTCCGGACCGTCCGGGCGAACGACACGCTGCTTTGGGGCATGACCAATGCCGAGCGGATCCGGCGGATCGGCGTCGCGCAGGGGTTGGCCACAGATGGCGTTGGAGACGGCGGCGGCGGCGCGTCCGGTCCGGTGATCCTCGCGAACCTCGCCTACGCGTTCGATCCGATGTGGATCGCGTATCTCAAGACGCGGCCTGGCACCGTCGTCACGCGGACCGGCGTTCCTGTGCTCGCGCATGTCCGCGATGCCGACGAGCGCGCGCGGATGACCGCGGCGATGCTCGGCGAAGCGCCGCTGGTGACCGGGCTGACGGTGATCGCGGCTGAAGCTGAGGAAGGCATCTTCAACGAGGCGTTGCGCAAGCGGGAGCGGCCGTTCGCCGAACTGCTGACCCCCGCGGCGGTGCCGGCGATCGAGCGCGCCAGCTATGTCGGTGCGTACAAGGGCGTCACCGACCTGCTGACCAAGTATCTGTGGCCCGAATGGGCGCTGGCGATCACGCGGGTCTGCGCGCGCGCCGGGATCACGCCGAACCAGGTGACGGCACTTGGCTCCGTGCTGTGCATCGTCGCGACGGTGGCGTTCTGGTACGGCTGGTTCTGGACGGGGCTCGCCACCGGGCTCGTCTTCATGGTGCTCGATACCGTCGACGGGAAGCTGGCGCGGTGTACGATCACCTCGTCGAAGCTGGGCAATGCGTGGGACCACGGCGTGGATCTGGTCCATCCGCCCTTCTGGTGGTGGGCCTGGGCGGCCGGTTGCGCGCCCTATGGGCGGCCGCTCGAGGACGGCGTGTTCTGGGCGGTGATCGGGACGATGCTGTTCGGCTATGTCGCGCAGCGGCTGATCGAGGGGGCGTTCATCGTGCGGTTCGGGATGCACATCCATGTCTGGGAGCGGTTCGACAGTTGGTTCCGGCTGATTACCGCGCGGCGTAATCCGAACATGGTGATCCTGTTCGCGGGGCTGGTGGTGATGCGGCCGGACTGGGGAATCATCGGGGTGGCGGCGTGGACCGCGATCTCGCTGGTGGTGCATCTGGTGCGGCTGGTGCAGGCGATGGTGCGCAAGGCCAAGGGCGAGACGCTGGTGAGCTGGCTGGCTTGAGCGCGACGTCATCCTGACGGAAGTCAGGATGACGGTGTGTGATTTGGTTCACCGTTCTCCTGCGAACGCAGGAGTCCAGGATCACGAAGGGTGGCATTTGTAACCCTGGGCTCCTGCGTTCGCAGGAGAACGGGGTCAAAAAGTCGTGACGGCCAGGGCCTTGGGCCGTCCGATCCACCACAGGCAGTAGATCGCCAGCGCATACAGGAAGCGGCTATAGTCGCGCTTGCCCGCCCGGTGATCGGCGAACACCTTGTCGACCGCGCCGTCGCGCCAGATGCCCTGTTCGCGCACGCCGCTGTCGCGCCAGAGTTGCTCGGCATACGCCCCGAAATCACCCGCGAACCAGGCGGCGAGCGGCATCTGGAAGCCTTGCTTGCGGCGGTCGAGTATGCCTTCCGGCAACCACGGCGCGATCGCCTGTCGGATCACGTATTTACCGATCTTGCCGTTGAGCTTCATGTCGGCGGGCATCGACAGCGCAAGGTCCACCATCCCCTGCCCCAGCATCGGCACGCGCACCTCGAGCGAATGTGCCATGCTCGCGCGATCGACCTTGGTCAGCATCGCGCCGGGGAGATTGAGCGCAAGGTCGGCGAGCCCGAACTGCTCCAGCGTATCGGTCGAGATCGCGTCGGGATCGGGGAAATACTCCGCAACCAGCGCGGCGATCCCGCCCTCCTCCTCGGCGATGAACTCCGCGGAGAATATCTCGCGGCGGAAGGCTTCGTTCGTGATCTGCGTCTTGGCGAAGAACCGCGCGATTCCGTTCGGTAGCGCAGCGCTGCCGGTGGTCTTGCGCCAGCGTTGCAGCACCGCGTTCGCCTGGCGCGACGGCAGCGTCGGTACTGCATCCAGTGCGCGGGCCAGACGACGCAATGGCGCCGGCAGCGCGCCGATCCGCCGCTCGGTCGCGTGGCGTTTATAGCCGAAGAACAGTTCGTCGCCGCCATCGCCCGACAGCGCGACCTTCACCTCCTGCGCGGCGATCTGGCTGACGTACCAGGTCGGCACCGCGGAAGGGTCGGCGAACGGCTCGTCGTAACAATGCTGGACCTCGGGAAGCATCGCCTGCGCGTCCGCCAGTTCGAGCGTGCGCGTGACGTGGTTGCAGCCGAGATGCCGCGCGATCGCCTCGGCATGCGGCGATTCGTCGAAGCGCGGGTCGGGAAAACCGATCGTGAAGGTCCGCACCGGTCGATCCGAAACCCGCGCCATCGCCGCCACCACGGCCGACGAGTCCACGCCGCCCGACAGGAACGCGCCGACATCGACGTCCGCGACCATCTGCTTGCCGATCGTGTCGAGCCATTCGTCGCGGAACCGCTCGATCCACTGGGCCTCGGACCGCGGCTCTGCGGGGTGATAGGCGGGGGTCCAGTAGGCGCGCATGGTCGGCGCGCCGTTTCCCTCGACGGTCATCACGTGACCCGGCAGCAGGGTCCGGACCTGCGCGTAGATCGAGCGCGGGGTGCGGACATGGCCGAAGCTGAAATAGTCATGGAGCGCCCGGCGATCGACGTCGAACGCCATGCCCGGCAGCAGCGTCAGCGTCTTGAGTTCGGAGCCGAACGCGAACCCCGCGGCCTGGTCGGTATAATATAGCGGCTTGATCCCGATCGGATCGCGCGCCAGCGTCAACCGCCGGGCAGGGATATCCCACAGCGCGACGACGAACATCCCGTCGAGCTTTGCCCAGACATCGTCGCCCCAGCGTTCGTAACCGGCGAGGATCACCTCGGTATCGCCGGCGCTTTCGAACACCCGGCCGAGCGCCTGCAACTCGCGCCGCAGATCGCGGAAATTATAGATCTCGCCGTTGAAGACGAGCGCATAGCGGTGGTCGGGCGAATGGAACGGCTGGTGCCCGCCTTCGATGTCGATGATGCTCAACCGGCGCATGCCGAACCCGAAATCGCCATCGGTCATCACGCCCTGATCGTCGGGGCCGCGATGGAGGATCGTATCGCATTGCGCGGTGATCAATTGCGGCGAAACCGCGCCACCGCCCCGTGCGTAAAGTCCGGCAATTCCGCAGATGACGAACGATCCCTAGCCATGACGCGGCGCTGCCGCCCGATCGCGCGCGGTCTAGGAGCCGCCCGCCGCTTTGTCACCTTCCGCGCACCCCGCCCGCCCCGCGCATCTTGCCGCACCCGCCATCGCGCTCTAGGGGCCGATCGCAGATGGTTCAGGACCCCGCTCCTTCTCCGGCCCCGGCGGATGCACCGGTACGCTCGGGCACGACCGGGATATTCCGGGCGGCGGCGCGCAATCTCGGCTGGCTGCTTGCCAGTCGCAGCGTGCTGGCGATCCTGTCGCTCTTCTATCTCGGGTTCGCGACACGCACGCTGGGGGTGGTCGATTTCGGCCGGTTCGCACTGATCTCGGGTGCGGCGCAGGCACTGGCGACCTTCGTCGGCTTCCAGACCTGGCAGATCATCGTCCAGTACGGCGTCGAGCCGAGCCAGCAGGGCGACACGCCGCGGCTTGCGCGGTTGCTGCGGCTGTCGGCGATCCTCGACATGTGCAGTGCGCTGGTCGGCGCCGCGCTGACGGTCGGAATCCTGTTCGCGTGGAGCGACGGCTTCGGCATCCCGCCGGACCTGATGCGCGACACGCTGATGTTCGCGGTGGTGCAGTTGATCACGATCCGCTCGACCCCGCTCGGCATCCTGCGGCTGCGCGATAAATTCTCGTTGTCGGCGGTCGCGGACAGCATGACGCCGATCATGCGCTTCGTCGGCGCGGGCGCGGCGATGATCTTCGAACCGACGATCCGCGGCTTCATGCTGGCCTGGGCGGTCGCCGAGATCGTCACCGCCGCCACCTATTGGATCATGGTCGCCCGAAGCGGCGACCTGCGGCTGCTCGCGAGCGGCCGCGGCACATGGCGGCAGGTGCGCGCGGAAAATCCCGGCATCGTCCGCTTTTCGCTGAGCACCAACGCCAGCGCGACGCTGGGCCTGTCGAGCAAGCAGATCCCGCTGCTGCTGGTCGGTGCGTCGATCGGCCCGGCGGCGGCGGGCGCATTCCGCCTCGCGACGCAATTGGCGCAGGCGCTGGCGAAATTGTCGCAGATGTTGTCGCGCGCTGCCTTTCCCGAGATCGTCCGCGCCGTGCGGACGGCGGAGCCGTCGCGGCTGCGCCGCATTCTGGTGCGGACGATGCTTGCCAGCACCGCCGCCGCGCTCGTCATTCTCGCGATCGTCGCGCTGGTCGGCGAACCGATCCTGAAGCTGGTCGGTGGCAAGTCGTTCGGTGGCGCCTATCCGGTGCTGTTGTGGCTAGCCGCTGCGGGATGTTTCGACCTCGCCACCGTCAGCCTCGACACCGTGATGACCGCGCTGCACCGCGCCGGCACGGTGTTCGCGATCCGCGCCGTCGGTGTCGTGCTGATGTTCGTCGTCGCGTTCCTGCTGATGCCGGCGTACGGCTCGACCGGAATCGCCGCGGCGGTCGCGGGGGGATCGGTCGCGGTCGCGATCCTGCTGGGGTTCGCTGCCGCCCGCATGACCCGGGCGCCTCGCCAAGCCTGACCGCCACTGGCGTGACATCGGGCACGCGGCATCGGGAACGCGGGGGCTCGGCGTGCGACATACAGGCGTCATTCACGCCGCAAATGTCATCTGCGCGCCGCTCTATCGCCACTTTCTTGGGTCTTAGTCTGCCGATGAATCATGTAATCCTAATGGCGCTGGGCGCGGCGGCCGTGCTCGCGCCGGTCCAGGCGCGCGCGGCCGAGAGTTGCCAAGGTACGCAGGGCAACGGCAATGCCAAGCTGATCCTCGAGGCAACGACGATGCACAACGCCGTCGGCGAAGTGGCCTTCACGGTGTATCCCGACGACAAGAAGCGGTTCTTGTCCAAGGGCGGCAAGCTGGTTCGCGCCCGTGTGTCGGCTGCGAACCCACGTGCGTGCTTCTGGCTGAAGCCCGGATATTACGCGATCGCGCAATATCACGATGAAAACGCCGATCATGATTTCAACCGGACGCTGTTCGTGCCGAAGGAAGGATTCGGGTTTTCGAACGATGCACCGACATCGATCGGGCTGCCCTCGTTCGCGTCGGTCCGCACCGCCTTGCCGGCATCGGGCACCATCGTCCGCATGAAGATGCGGTACCGCCGGTGAACCAAAAGCGGTTCGCAGACATTGAACCGAAATCTTCCTGACACAAATTTGTAGCGGTTATGTGCCGCGACGGGTATCTTATATCGTGGCTGATGCTGTTTCGAACTTTCAAGCCTTTGGCAGGCACCCCCTCTCGCCACCGGCGCCACCTGTGTGGCGGCCCGATGGGCTGTTCGATCCGGTCGTGTCCGAACGGCACGGCGTGAGCCCGCGCGAGGCCGCGGCGAAGATTCGTACCGGCATCATCTGTAACCCCAAGAGCCACCGCAATCGCAGCAGTGTCGAGGCGACCAAGCCCTTCCTGTCGGGTACCGTGCTGGCCGTGACACCGCGTACGCAGGACGAACTCGCCGAAGTGCTGACCGACTTTGCGCGCCACGGTATCGAACTGCTCGTGATCGACGGCGGCGATGGGACGATCCGCGACGTCATGACGGCGGCCGCCCGCGTCTGGACGGGTGCCGCCCCGCGCGTCGCGATCGTGCCGTCGGGCAAGACCAACGCACTCGCGCTCGACCTCGGCATCCCCGACGACTGGACGCTCGACCAGGCACTGACCGCGGCGCGGCATGGCCGGGTCAAGTCGCGCAGCCCGATCGAGGTGGTTCGCAAGGACACCGGCGCCCGGTTGTGCGGCTTCCTGTTCGGCGCCGGTGCCTTCGTCGATGCGACCGCGCTGGCGCAGCGGACGCACCGTGCGGGTGCCTTCAATGGCGTCGCGGTCGGTCTCGCCTTGTGCTGGGCGATCCTGCAGACCCTTTTTGGTGGTGCGAACAGCGCGTGGCGGGCGGGCAACCGCATGCGGATCAAGTTCCAGTCGCGCGGCGACGAGGGTGTCCACGCGGCAGGCGAGAATGCCAACACTGATCGCGCGCGCTATCTCATGCTCGCCTCAACCCTGAAGCGGATGCCGATCGGTATTCGCCCGTTCGGCGTACCGCGCGACGGGCTGAAGACGCTATTGGTCGATGCGCCGCCGCGGTGGCTTGCCGCGGCGACGCCGTTGATCGTCGCCGGCTCGCCCGCCGCATGGCTCGATCGCGCCGGCTATCACCGCATCGATTCCCCAAGTATCGAACTGAAGATGGACTCCGGCTTCATCCTCGACGGCGAAGTCTATCCCGGTGGCGACCTGATCGTCCGCGAGGCGCGCACGCTCAGCTTCGTCGTTCCGTGATCACGCTGGACGATTTCGTCCGCCGCCAGCTTTACGTTTCGACCATCCCGGCGGTCCGCGACGTGGCAGCCCTGCTCGCGGCGGACGCACACGTGATTGCGGTGCTGTTCTACGGATCAAACCTGCGCACCGGCTCGACCGAGGGCGTGCTCGATTTCTACGTGCTCACCGACGGTCCGCCTGAGCGCGGCCTGTGGCCGACAGTCAGCTACCGCGAGTTTGCCCACCGGGAGTTAGAGGGGCCGGGCGAGACGTTGCGCGCGAAGATCGCGACGATGCGGATGACGACGTTTGCACGGGCAGCCGCAGCGCGGACGCTCGACACGACGATCTGGACGCGGTTCGTGCAGCCGGCCGCGCTCGTCTGGGTGCGCGATGCGGCGACGGCGACACTGGTGGCCGACGCCATCGGGGACGCCTCGAAATCGGCGGCCCGCTTTGCCGCGGCGCTCGGGCCGGACGCGGGCACGGCCGACGTCTATTGGCGCGCGCTGTTCCAGCAGACCTACGCCGCTGAACTGCGGGTCGAACGCAAGGGACGCGAGGGGCAGATCCTCGGGTTCGATCCGGACCGATACGCCCGATTGCTGCCACTTGCATGGACCGCCGACGGTATCGCATTCGCCGACGACGCCGGCGTGTTGCGCCCGAGTCTCGCGGCCGAGACGCGCCGAGACCTGTTGCGCGCCTGGCGCCGTCGTCGCCGTGCCGGCAAGCCGATCAATGTAGCCCGGCTGGTCCGTGCCGCGTTCACCTTCGAAGGTGCTGCCCAATACGGGTTGTGGAAGGTCGAGCGACACACCGGGATCGCCGTGCCACTGACCCCGTGGCGCGAGAAACACCCGATACTCGCGGCGCCTGGCATCTTCTGGCGGGTATGGCGCGAACGGGGCAGGACGGCATGAGCGAGGGATTTGACGCACTGATCCTTGCCGGCTCGCGCGGCGGTGTAGATCCCGTTGCCGACTATGCAGGGGTCTCGCACAAGGCGCTGATCGTGCTGGAGGGGGAGACGTTGTTAGCGCGTGTGGCTCAAGCGTTGCGCGACGCGGGCGCGACCCGGATCGCGGTCTCGGTATCCGACGACGCGGTCCGCGCGCATGCGACGGCCCTCGGACTCACCGTACTGACCGCCGCCAAGGGCCCCAGCCTCAGCGTTCGCGAGGGACTCGTCGCGCTCGGCACGCCATTGATGGTGACAACCGCCGACCACGCCCTCCTCCGGCCGGAATGGATCCGCCGGTTCCGGGCCGATGCTCCGGCGAGCGCCGACGTTGCCGCACTGCTCGCGCGGCGCGACGTGATCGAACAGGCTGCGCCTGGGACCAAGCGGACCTACCTGCGGTTCGCCGACGGTGCGTGGTCGGGCTGCAACCTGTTCCAGTTCGCCACCCCGCGCTCGATCGCCGCGCTGGATCTGTGGGCACAGGTCGAGGCGGATCGCAAACGTCCCTGGCGGATCGTCCGTCGGCTGGGGATCGGCACCTTGCTGCGCTATCTCTCGGGAAGATTGACGCTGGTCGAGGCCATCGCGCATCTCGGCCGGATGGCAGGACTGGATGCCGCCGCGGTGGCGACGCCGTACGGCCTTGCCGCCGTCGATGTCGACAAGCCAGGCGATCTCGATCTGGTTCGGACGCTGCTCGCCGGGCAGGCCTCAGCGCACTAAATTACCGCCAACGGGCAAATCCACCCTGCCCCGCTTCCCGGTTTTGTGGCAGGGCGACGCCATGCAGACGACAACGCTTTCCGCGCGCCGCCCCGCCCCGCCAATAGCGACCGCGATAGGCATCTATGGCAGCGCCGGTCGGATGGGGCGCGCGATCGCCGATGCGATCGAGACCGCCGGCGCCATGCTGGCGGGGGGCGTCGATGCCGGCGAAGATCCCAATCCGATCGCGACGATTGCCGATGTGATGGTCGACTTCTCGTCGCCATTGGCGATCGAGGCGCATCTCGCCGCGGCGCGCGGCGCGGGCACCGCGATCGTGATCGGTACCACCGGCCTGTCGCCGCAGCACCAGTCGCTGATCGATGCCGCCGCCGCCGACATTGCCGTCCTGCAGACCGGAAACACCTCGCTTGGTGTGACGCTGCTCAACATCCTCGTCCGCGATGCCGCCGCCCGGCTCGGCGCCGACTGGGACATCGAGATCGTCGAGATGCATCACCGCCACAAGGTCGACGCGCCATCGGGCACCGCGCTGCTGTTGGGCGAAGCCGCAGCGAAAGGTCGCGGGACGACACTTGCCGAACTCCGCGTCGACAGCCGCGCCGGTCTGGTCGGCGCGCGCAGCGAGGGCACGCTCGGATTTGCCTCCGTGCGGGGCGGATCGGTGATCGGCGACCACAGCGTGATCTTCGCGGGCGAAGGCGAGCGGATCGAATTGAACCACCGTGCCGACGACCGCTCGATCTTCGCGCGCGGCGCGGTCCAGGCGGCGATCTGGCTCGCCGGACAGCCCGCCGGCCGATACCGGATGGGCGACGTGCTCGGCCTGTAACGCCGTGACGAAGGCCGATGTCGTCGAATTCTATGCGCGGCTGGCCGAAGCCGACCCGCATCCCGAAACCGAGCTCGAATTCGTCAATCCGTACACGCTGGTCGTCGCTGTCGCGTTATCGGCGCAAGCCACAGATGTCGGCGTCAACAAGGCGACGCGGGCGCTGTTCCGCGAGGTCGACACGCCCGCTAAGATGGTCGCACTCGGTCTCGACGCGTTGAAGGGGCACATCAAGACCATCGGCCTGTTCAATACCAAGGCCAAGAACGTCATCGCGCTTTCGCAGATGCTGATCGACGACTATGGCGGCGAGGTCCCGAACGACCGCGATGCGCTCGAACGGCTGCCGGGCGTCGGGCGCAAGACCGCCAACGTCGTGCTGAACGTGGCGTTCGGCGCAGAGACCTTCGCGGTCGACACGCACATCTTCCGGGTCGGCAACCGCACCGGACTGGCGCGGGGCAAGACGCCGCTCGCGGTCGAGCTGAAACTCGACAAGGCGACCCCGCAGCCCTTCCGCCTGCACGCGCATCACTGGCTGATCCTGCACGGCCGCTATGTGTGCAAGGCGAGGACGCCCGAATGCTGGCGGTGCATTGTCAGCGATCTGTGTGCCTATAAACCCAAGACGCCATCGCCCAAGGAACGGGGCAAGATCGCGACCGGAATTGCGAGCGTGACGGGTACATCGACAGCCGAACGTTGAGCGTTTGCGCCGACCGTTGAGCAAGTCCCGCGTCGATCTGCGTGAAAACGGCTAGCGCGTCCCGTTGCGCTTTGCTAGGCGACCTGTCCGGCACCCGTAGCTCAGCTGGATAGAGCGCTGCCCTCCGAAGGCAGAGGCCACTGGTTCGAATCCAGTCGGGTGCACCAAACTTCGTCGTATTCTGCAACAGTTCGTAGATTTCCGCTCGTGCGGGGCTGCATGCACTCGGTACGCGCCGGGGTCGGCATTAATGAAGTGTTCGTCATACCGCGTGCGGCGGTTGCAGGCGGGACGTGGCGGGGCTAGGCGGACAGCCGATGCGATTGACGTACCATTCTTCGTCGATCGAGACGCGCGGTTCGGCAAGGCGGCGAAGCATCGCGGTCGGCCTGACGATCCTCGCGCATATCCTGATCATCCTGTTGCTGTTGCGGCTGGCGCCGTCTTCGGTCGTGAAGCCGGACGAACCCCGCAATCCGGTGACGTTCCAGCTAGCGCCCGATCAGACGACGCCGACCCCGGCCAAGCGGACGCCGTCCCCCACCAAGGCCAAGCGCGCGAGCGGCGGCTCACCCCCGCGCGCGGCGCCCCGAGCCGACGTCGCGCAGGCGCCCCCCGCGCCGCCCAAATCGCCACCACCGCTGCCCATCAAGATGCTCGGCGGGATGGAGATGTTCGACGCCGCGGATATCTCGAAGATGCCGTCGCATCCCGACGATCAGCTGGCCGGGGGGGATGGGGGTAGCGGTTCGGGGAAGGGTAAGGACAGTGGTTCCGCCTATGGTCCTGGCGAAGGACCCGGCGGTGAGCGCCTGTACAAGGTCGAATGGTATCGCCGTCCGACCGACGCGGAACTGAACGGCTATCTGAAAAGCCCGCCGCCGCCGAACAGCTGGGCGAAGATCGCCTGCCGGATGATCGCCAATTACCAGGTCGAGAATTGCCGTGCGCTGAGCGAGTCGCCGGTCGGATCGGGTCTTGCCCGGTCGATGCGTCAGGCCGCGTGGCAGTTCCGCGTTCGCCCGCCCCGCGTCGGCGGCAAGCAGATCCTGGGCGGGTGGGTCGAGATCGACATCGAGTTCAATTCGGGCAAGGCGCCGTAGACCCCGGCGTCCGCGCGTGCAGCGAAACCTATGGTCGAGCGGGTTCCGCGATGACGGGCTCCACCACGCTCGGGCTCGAGGCAGTTGGCGCTTGAAGCTGTTCGATGATCGGCATGGCCGCGCGCGGTGGCGGTTCGGTCACCCCGCCTGGCCCCAGGATATCGTCGACGTTGCGGCCGTGGAGATGGTCGATCTCCGCCTGGCGCCGACGCAGGTAGAATTCGCGCGAGGCCGCATAGGGGTCGGCGGCGTTGTCGTGCAGGTCCTTCAGCGTGTCATCGAATTCCGAGCGATGATCGAGCGCGCCGAGCGCCCCCGCCGGAATCGTATAGGTCGGGCTGGTGAACGGGTCGCCGACCGCGGCTGGCAGCAACAGCCGGTCGATGCCGCCGCCGACCAGGTCGCGTACCGTCGTCGGACCGACGAGCGGGAGAAACAGGAACGGCCCGTTCTTCACGCCGTAATAGCCGAGCGTATTGGCAAACCCGTTGGAGCGACGCGGGAGGCGGAACGGCTTGCGCTTGGCGATATCCAGCACGCCCACCGCGCCGATCGTCGAGTTGATCGCGAACCGCCCGACGGTTTCCGCGGCCTTGCCGGGCTTGAACTGCAGCAGGAAGTTCACGAACACGATCGGCTCGCGCAGATTGTACAGGAAATTGTGAATGCCGCGGCGGATCGGCGACGGCACGGTCTTCTTGTACTGACGCGCGACCGGGCCAATGACCGCCGTATCGACCGCCTGGGTCGCCCCGAACGCGGCCGCGTTGACCGACCGCAGCGGATCGCCCGCGAGCGGTTTGCGTCCGATGATGACGATGTCGCGCTGGGAACCGGGCCTGACCGGCGCGGGGGGCGCTGCCTCCGCCATCGGTAGATCGGTCCGGGGTGGCACCGGCCCTGGGACGGGCGCGGGCGTGGGCGTAATCGACAGCGAGGTTATCGGCGGACTCGCAGCCCTGTCACCGACGCTCTCCTGTGGTTCCAGAGGCCGTTGCGCGACGAGCGATTCGCCGTTCGCCTGCATCGATGTTGCAGCCATCAGCAACGCGGTCGTCCAGGCCAACATACGCAATCTTTACCCCGTTTTACCGGCGACAATGTGCACGCTTCGAAGCGGCTACGCCATCACGACCGATACAAGACAGCCGCTGCGACGATTAGCGTCGCAAGGCAAGCGCGTAATCGTCTTCAGGGTGTCGGGCGGGGCGATCTTGCGAGGGGCCGACCTTGTCCGCCCCCGCCCCGTTAGCGAGACATACCGATCGGCTGCTTGCGGTCGGCCGACAACGTACGCGCCAGCGCGACGATGTCGCTGCCATCGACCTGAAGCTCGTTGAAGGCCGGGGGGGTACCGCGCGTCCGCTTCGACAGCGTGCCTGCGCCGATCATGCGGATCGTCTGGCCTTCGCGATCGACGGGGATATCGAAGGGATCGTGGACATGTCCGGACAGGACGGCGTGCGCCCCCGCCTGCGCGAGTGCGGTCAGCGCCTCGTCGCCGTACCGCGTCTTGGCAGTACCGGTCGTCCCCCCCTCGATCAGCGGGTGATGGGCGGCCACGAAGATCAAGTTCCCCTTCGGGGCGTCGGCGATCATCGCGAGCGCGCGTCGCAGCGAGCCTTGGCCCACCCTGCCCTTCGACCAGTTCCACCGCCACTGCGCCCGCGCGGTCGTCTTCAATGGCACGATCGTCAGTCCAGGGAGTTCGAGCGGGCGTTCGATCATCTGTTCGACGGCGGCATAGCGCTGATACGGCGCGAAAATCCGGCGAAACGGGTCCCAGTAATAGGGAATGTCGTGGTTACCGACCTCCAGCGTGACGGGCACGCCGAGCGAGCGCAGCCATTCGCCACCCTGTTCGAACTCCCGCTTGGTGGCGCGCATCGTCAGATCGCCGGTCATGATGACCGCATCCGGTTTCTCCGCGGCGACCCGCTCGCTGAACCACGCAATCGCCGCGGGGTCTTCCGCGCCGAAATGGACGTCGCTGACGTGGAACAGCTTCAACATGCGCGGATTACGCAAGTTCGGAGAGGGTTGCAGGCTGGTGTACCGGGCAACCGTTGAAGTTGCCGCGGAAGTTCGCCGACTGCGTATAGGTATCCTTGCGCACGCGGTTGACCCCGCCGAGCGGCTGATGCGCCGCCACGCCATTCCAGATGCTGTAGTACAGCGCATCGTCGGTGCGGTCGGTAACGCCGTGCTCCCAGGAGATCTGCGGCCCGACCGTCAGCGTGGCGACCGTGACGAACGGGCTTTCCGCCTCGTCCCAGACGACCGAGGCATCCTCGATCGGCATGGCCGCGAGGTCGGTGTTGAGCTGGACGCGCAACTCCCAGACGCCGCCATGTTCCACCATCTCTTCGCGCACCACTTCGCGCAGGGCGTCCGGGCGTGCGGTGATGTCGACGGTATCGCCGGTGAGGCGCGTCAGTTCGGGCGCGACGGGGAACAGCGCGACCTTCGCGATATAGTCGCCGTAGCGCAGCGGCGTCTGCGAGTAATAGGTCTCGCCAAGCGGGTGGACGGGCTTTGCGCCACCAAGCGTCTTCAAGGTCGTGGACTGGGCACCGACGGCCTCGAGCGCAGCCTCGACGACGCGGAAGGTGGCGGACATCGCCTTCTTCACGCCTTCGAACCGGTCGGTCGTCTTCGACAGGAGTTTGAGGTTCTTCGAGAACGCCTTGGGATCCGCGGCGGCGAATGCAGGCGTATTGACCATGATGAAGTCCTGCGTCGTCGCGCCTTCGGACCCGGGCAACCGCGGTCCGTCGACATCGAGGACCTTCAGCGCGATCCCGCGCGGCAGGCTGATGCTGTCGTCGAGAATGTCGCCGGCGTTGGTCGAAATGCGAACGACCGCCTCATGCTCGCCGGACTTGGCGAAGATCCCCTGGGCCAGTTCGGCGGGCAGATCGGCGGCGATGGTGAGCGTGCCGCGCGCGATCCCGTGTGCCTTGGCGTGTACCGCCCGAACCGCATGGCCATAATCCTGCGACGTCGTCTCGAGAATCTCGCGAAACGACTCCTGGAGTCCTGCCAGCGTCTCCTGCTCGTCGGAGGCGACCGTCTCGACGGACGGATCGTAGCGGACGGGGTGCTTGCTGGACATCGGGTAGAACTCCTCTTGGTACCGCGTCGTAACCCCCTGGTCCGAGAAGACGTTCCCGCGGTGCCGATACGCGGGTGCAAACACTGCGTTGCAAACCTGCCGTCGACCGCCGATCAGCGGCATCGAAGGAGCATTCGATGCAGATACCCGAAATCACCATGCCGACGGTCGCGATCGTCGGCGTCACGGACCGCTTCCCGGTGCGTCGCATCTTCTGCGTGGGGCAGAATTATGCGGACCACGCGCGCGAAATGGGATCCGATCCGGACCGGCAACAGCCGTTCTTCTTCTCGAAGCCGGCGGATGCCGTCGTCGCGAGCGGTACGACCTTACCGTTTCCGACGCAGACCGAGGACCTGCATCACGAGGTCGAGCTGGTCGTCGCGATCGGCGTCGGGGGAAAGGCCGTCGCCGCGAGCGACGCGGCCGCGATGATCTTCGGCGCAGGTGTCGGCATCGACCTTACGCGGCGCGATCTGCAGGCGGTTGCGAAAAAGGCGGGTCGCCCGTGGGACATGGCGAAGGGGTTCGATCGGTCGGCCCCGATCGGCGCGCTGACCCCCGGTCTGCCCGCCGCACAGGGTGCGATCGCGCTGACGGTCGATGGCGAGACACGCCAATCGGGCGACCTGTCGATGATGATATGGAGCGTGGCCGAGGTTATCGCGGTGCTGTCGACGTTCGTCGAACTCGCCCCGGGCGACCTAATCTTCACCGGCACCCCTGCGGGCGTCGGCCCGATCCGGCGCGGCCAGCGCGTACGTGCCACGATCGACGGACTCGAACCGCTGGAGATCGCCGTCGGGGACTGACGCACGACCGACGACGCCGTTCGCGTCGTTCCGCTATTGCACATCGTTATCATTTCTATACCAGAGGCGTATGAGTGCGCGCCGCCTTGCAGAATCGAACCGCCCGATGGCCCCGAGGCCATGACGCGCGGTACGATCAAGGCGTGGTACCTCGTCCACAAATGGACGAGCCTGATCTGCACGGCGTTCCTGCTGATGCTGTGCGTGACCGGCCTGCCGTTGATCTTTCATGAGGAGATCGACGGCTGGCTCGATCCCCCCGCGCCGCTGGCTGCGCTACCCGTGACGACCCCGTCGCTCTCGCTCGACACCATCCTGGCGCGCGCCGCCGCACAGGCACCGGGCGACATTCCGCTGTATATCAGCTTCGACGCCGACCGGCCGATCGTCTACGTCACGACCGGCCCGACCGCCGACGCGGTTCCTGCGGCGATGCACTTCCTGGCGCTCGACGCGCGCACCGGGGCGATGCTGCCGCCGCATGTCGACGGCGTCATGGACATCGTCCTGAAACTGCATACCGACATGCTGCTCGGCTTCTGGGCGGAGATCTTCCTGGGCGTCATGGGCCTGTTGTTCTTTGCGGCGATCGTATCCGGCGTGGTGCTCTACGCGCCGTTCATGGCGAAGCTCGATTTCGGGACGCTGCGACGGAACCGTAGCACGCGGCTCGGGTGGCTGGACCGGCACAACCTGCTCGGCATCGTCACGCTCGTATGGGCCAGCGTGGTGGGGGTTACCGGGACGATCAACACATTCGTGGTGCCGATCACCGGGATCTGGAAAGCCAACGAACTTGCCGCGATCATCGCGAGCGAAACGCGGACGCCGCTGGGTGGGCAGCGCGCATCGGTGCAGGCCGCGCTGGACGCGGTACAACGCGAGGCGCCCGGCATGAAGCCGCAGTTCATCGCCTTTCCCGGCGTCGTGTTCAGCAGCAAGCATCATTATGCCGTGTTCCTGCGCGGTACGACGCCGTTGACGTCGAAACTGCTGCTGCCGGGCTTCGTCGATGCGGCGACCGGGCGGCTCGACGCGGTGACGCCGATGCCGTGGTACATGCAGGCGATGCTGCTCGCGCAGCCGCTACACTTCGGCGATTATGGCGGGATGGCGATGAAGATCGTCTGGGCGGTGTTCGACGTGCTCACGATCGTGGTGCTCGGGAGCGGCCTGTACCTCTGGCTTCGGCGACGCGGCGGACCGAGCGAACAGCGTGTCCGCGAAGTCGTGATGGCGGGTGAAGCATGAGGCACAAGACGATGCTCCAGATCTTCGGCATTCCGATGCTGATCGGTATCCTGACGCTTCTCGGGCTGGTGGCTGGCCTGCTCGGGGACGACGGCTGGGACGTCGCGGCCGGTATGCTGCTTGCCGCGCCGCTGGCGATCACCGCCTGGTATTGGACCAGACCCGCGGTGCCGACCGCGAAACGCGATCGTACCGGCGTGACCCGGCGCATGCCCGAGGTTCAACGAGCATAACCGTGCGGGGCCGGTTGATAACCGACCCCGCACCGTCATTCGGTCGCCCTTTCAGGCGCCGCGCGCCGGTTGCGCGACGGGCGCGGTGCCGGCTGCCGGGAGCGGCGCAGTCCCAGTCTGCGGGACCACGGCGCCGGATGCCGGGACCGCCGGCAGCGTACCGGGAGCCATTGCCGTAGGCGCCGGCGGAACGACACCCGCGGGCGGCGGGGGTGCACCGGGACCGCCGGGACCACCATCTGGGCCACCACGACCGGGATCATCCGGGCCGGGACCATCCGGGCCGGGACCGGGGCGACCACGCGGCGGCCCACCGACCGGACCGAGTGCGGTCACCTTGCCGTCGGCGCCGACCAGGAACGCGGCGTGGACGAAGCCCTGCTCGAACTGACCCTGGACGGTGACTGGCTGACCGGCGGTGACGAGCGTGCCGTCCTCGCCTTCGCGGCCGAGGTCGACGAGCGCGCGGCCGGTGCGATCGGCCATCACGAACTTGTTGCCATAGACTTCGGCGACGTTGCCGCGGATCGTGACGATCCCGTCCGACTGGAGCGAGCGGATCGCGACCGGCGTGGCGGGGGCCATGGTCACGGTAGGGCGGGTGGCGGCGACAGTGACGGCGCCGGCGGCACCGCCGACGACGAGCAGACCGGCGGCGGCGATCGCCAGACGGTTGCGGCGAAACTTCGAGCGATCGGCTGGGTGTTCCGACATGATGTCTGTCCTCTCGTTGGTTGACGAGGGACGTTCTACGCCTCGCCGACCGACGCCCGCTGAACCAAGCCGTTCAGTTTCCGTTTGGTACGCAGGATTAGGGACGACAGGCATGCGGGTATTGGTGGTCGAGGACGATGCGGCGATCGCCGACGGGCTGGCGCGGGCATTGCGTGCGGAGAATTTCGCGGTGGATGTCGCGACCAACGGCGAAGACGGCGGCCATCTCGGCGCGACAGAGCTCTACGATGTCGCGGTGCTCGATCTGGGCCTGCCCAAGCGCGACGGCCTGTCGGTGCTGCGCGACTGGCGGTCGGCGGGGCGCGACCTGCCGGTGCTGATCCTGACCGCGCGCGACGGCTGGTCGGAAAAGGTCGAGGGGTTCAAGGCGGGCGCCGACGATTACGTCGTGAAGCCGTTCCGCGTCGAGGAGGTCGTGATGCGCCTGCGCGCGCTGGTCCGGCGCGCCGCGGGGCATGCCGCATCGCGCGTGACCTGCGGGCCGCTGGCGTTCGACGCGCAGCTCGGCACGTTCGAGCTGGACGGACTGCCGCTCAAACTGACCGCGTTCGAGTGGCGCGTGCTGTCGGCCCTGATGCTGCGGCGCGAGGTCGTGATCGAACGCGCCGACCTGATCGAACGCGTCTACGAAGGCGATGCCGATGTCGATTCGAACTCGATCGAGGTGATCATCGGCCGGTTGCGGCGCAAGATCGGCGCGCAGATGATCGAGACGGTGCGCGGGCGCGGCTATCGCCTGACGGGTGATGGCGCGTGAGGCTGCTACGGTCGCTCGTGCCCCGCTCGTTATACGGCCGGATGCTTGCGATCTCGGCGATCTCGACGCTGTTCGCGCTCGTGTTCGCGGGTTTCGCGATCAGTCATGTTCTCGAGCGGTTCGTCATGCGCGGGCTCGACGATCGGCTCGATGCGCAGATTACCGTGGTCGCGCGCGCCGTTCGCCCCGATGGGAGTCTCGACCGCGCGCGGATCGTCGATCTGGCCGGGTTCGATTCGCCCGGGTCGGGATGGGCCTGGCAGGTGGCTGGCCCCGCGGGACGCGTGACGAGCGACGGTTCGGCGTCCCGGCCTATCGTCCTGCCCGAGCCCGGGGCCGGTCCCCCTCGCCCGCCCCTGGAGGGATCGCCATCGCCGTTGCCGCGCGTCGACACGCAGCCGCGTCCCGGTGAGGCGCGTGACCGGCATGGCGAACGGCTGCATTCGCGCACTGCGATCGTCGCCAGCCGCGCGGGTCCGGTGACGATCACTGCCGTCGGTCCGCGCCGGATCGTCGAGGCGCCGCTGCGTGAGGCGATGATCCCGCTGCTCGGCTCGCTTGCGCTGCTCGGCATCGGCCTTGCCCTGGCGACGCTGTTCCAGTTGCGGATCGGTTTCGGTCCGCTCCGCGATCTGCGCGAGTCGCTCGCGGCTGTCCGGGCCGGCAGCGAGCGCCACATTCCCGATAAGCAGCCCGGCGAACTGCGTCCGTTGGTCATCGAACTGAACGCGCTGATCGACCAGAACGCCGCCGGGCTGGCGCACGCACGCCAACATGTCGCGAACCTTGCGCACGGGCTGAAGACACCGCTCGCCGCACTGTCGCTCAAGCTCGCCGAAGCCGGCGCGGCGGACGATCTGCGCGATATGGTCGACCAGATCGACTCGCGCGTACGGCATCATCTGGGTCGCGCACGCGCCGACGCCGCCGGTTCGGGTACACGCGCCAGGACCGCGATAGCGCCCGCGATCGACGACCTCGCGAACGTCTTGCGGCGTGTTCATGCCGAACGCCCCTTGTCGGTCGATATCGCCGTGCCGACCGATATCGCGGTGGCGGTCGACCCGCAGGATCTCGACGAGATGGTCGGCAATCTGCTCGACAACGCCTGGCGTCATGCACGCACCCGGATCGTGGTCTCGGTCGTCGTGGCGGGCCCTGTCGTATCGCTGACGATCGCCGACGACGGCGATGGGCTGGAGACGGCGGCGATCGGCGAGGCGATGATGCCCGGCCGTCGTCTCGACGAACGCGGCGATGGGCACGGGTTCGGCCTGTCGATCGCCCGCGAACTCGCAGAACTGAACGGTGGTGGGTTAACGCTGGGACGCTCTGCCGAACTCGGTGGCTTGTCGACCACGCTAACCCTTCCGATACAGTCCTAGCCCACCGTTAACCCGCGACGAGCCTCCGATAATTCCCAAAATTACAATGTGCTGCGCCCATTGCTGTTGCATCGGTAACATCAGGCAACATCCCGCTTAAGTCGAAATTAACCTTTTACCTTCATTTGTCCTGTGGTTAATGAATCGAAGTCGAGCGGCTGACATGGGGTGTCGGGCGGTCTCGCGATAAGGGGACGACGCATGCGGGTGCTGCTGATCGAGGACGAGCCGACCACGGCCAAGGCTATCGAGCTGATGCTGACGACCGAGGGGTTCAACGTCTACATCACCGATCTCGGGGAAGAAGGCCTCGATCTGGGCAAGCTGTATGATTACGACATCATCCTGCTCGACCTTAACCTGCCCGACATGCACGGATACGACGTGCTCAAGCGCCTGCGGGTCGCGCGCGTGTCGACACCGGTGCTGATCCTGTCGGGCGTCAACGAGATGGACTCGAAGGTTCGCAGCTTCGGCTTCGGCGCGGACGATTACGTCACCAAGCCGTTCCACCGCGAAGAACTGGTCGCGCGCATCCACGCCGTCGTGCGTCGGTCGAAGGGCCATAGCCAGTCGGTCATCCGCACCGGCAAACTCGCGGTCAATCTCGACGCCAAGACGGTCGAAGTCGATGGCAGCCGCGTCCATCTGACCGGCAAGGAATATGCGATGCTGGAGCTGCTGTCGCTCCGCAAGGGCACGACCCTGACCAAGGAAATGTTCCTCAACCACCTGTATGGCGGGATGGACGAGCCGGAACTCAAGATCATCGACGTGTTCATCTGCAAGCTGCGCAAGAAGCTCAGCCTGGCATGCGATGGTGAGAATTACATCGAGACCGTCTGGGGTCGCGGATATGTGCTGCGCGAACCCGACGAGGTGCTCGAAGCGCAGGTCGCGTAACTCCCCTGTAATTTCGGGAGCGCATGAGGCCGCGGCACCGGGGGGTGCTGCGGCCTTTCCTGTTTGCCCCGTCATCCCGGCGAACGTCAGGATCCAGAGCGATAAAGCGGTGCGCTTGGAACCCCGGGTCCTGACTTCCGTCAGGATGACGGGGCGTTTTGGGCGGTGGCCTGTACTCTCGCCAGCGACGTCCGCCCTACTTCTTCCGCCGCAGTCGCCGGAACAGCCCACGCTTGCTGAGGGACTCGAACATCTCCTCCGGGCCTTCGGGATCGAGCACTTCGTTGTCCGCCAGCCATTCCTCGACCGAGGTCAGGTCCGGCACTTCGTAAGGCTGCAGCGTCTTGCCCTTGCCGCGCAGGCGTTCGATCGTGTCGATCAGCGACCCCGTCTCCGCGATCAGGTCGGTCACGATATGCGGTTCGACCCCCAGATGCTCCGCGATCAGACCGTTGCGAATTGCGGCGATACCTTGCGATGTCGCATCGTCGGTAGCGCGGATCGCAAGGTCGCACTCGGTATCGAGCCGGAGCGAACGATTGTTCATGTTCGACGACCCGAGCCGGAACACGTCGTCGTCGGCGATCAAGATCTTCGCGTGGCAATAGATCGCCTCGCCGCCCTTCGTGAAGGGATGATACATGCGGAGCCGGCTGTGTGTGTCACGCCGGTGCAGCGCCTCCATCAACCGCGCACGCGCGGTATCCATCGCGATCGGCTCCAGCCAACCTTGCGCGGTCGTCGGGTTGATGATGACAATCTCGGGGCCGGCCGCCTCGTCGAGCCGCTTCGCCACCGCCTCGGCGATCTTGCGCGACGCGAAATATTGGCTTTCGATATACAGATGCTTCTTGGCGCGTGCGATCTGGCCCAGGAACAGCGCCTCGCTTTCGTACACCGGTTCCTGATCGGACATCTCCGGCTCGCTGCGCGCGATCGCGACATCGACGTCGCGAAAATCGACCTCGAGTCCCTCGGGCCAATAACGGCTGCCAGGCTGACCGGCGGCCATCTTCATGCCCCCGGCCAGATGCCAGCGGCGGCGGAACAGTTCGCCCAGCGCGTGCGCGACGGGGCCTTGGACGGCGCTAATCGCGTCGTGCCACGGCTTGTACGGCTTGCCCGATGGCTGGACGCGATGCGGATCGTCGTCGTGGTGATCACGCGTATCCCAGCGATCGCCGGTCATGTCGATGCCGCCGCAGAACGCCAGCGCATCGTCGATGATGACGATCTTCTGGTGATGCGAGGCCGCGGTCGGGTGGTGGCCGTCGAGCTTGGTATGGATACGCTTGTGCCGCATCCATTTCATCATCGTGAAGATCGTCGAGCCGCGAAACACCGACTTGATCGCACCGGTATCCCAGCGCAGCACGAACACCTCGAGTTCGGGCTCGCGCTCGACCAGCCACAGCATGAAGTCGCCAAGCGTCTTGGGCTCGCCGGGCCGGTCGACGCCTGGCTCGAGCTCGATGCGGGCGTCGAAATCCCAACCGATCAGCAGGATGCGACGCTTGGCGCCCATCATGGCGACGCGTGCGGTACGGAAATACTTTTCCGCATCGACGATCACCGCCATCTGTTCGGCGCGTTCGACCCGCCAGCATTCCGTCCCGACCTGCATTCGCGTCCCTTCGTTTGCCTGTCGGCATTGTGCGCAGTCACGCATTTGGTTGCGCCCCCGCCCTGTATCGCCGCCGCTCGCGCGCCTATCTAACGCGCTGATGGCCGCCCCTCCTACCCAGCCGCCCGCCCAGCGCAAGGTGATCCATGTCGACATGGATGCCTTCTATGCGTCGGTCGAGCAGCGCGACGACCCGTCGCTGAAGGGAAAGCCGGTCGCGGTCGGCGGATCGCGCGCGCGCGGCGTCGTGGCGGCGGCAAGCTACGAAGCGCGCGCGTTCGGCGTGCGCAGCGCGATGCCGTCGGCAACCGCGATCCGACGCTGCCCGGACCTGGTCTTCGTGCCGCCGCGATTCGACGTCTACCGCGAGGTCTCGGACCGGATCCGGGCGATCTTCGCGGACTACACCCCGCTGGTCGAGCCGCTGTCGCTCGACGAGGCCTATCTCGACGTGACGGAGGACATTCGCGGCCTTGGCACCGCGGCCGCGATCGCGGAGGAGATCCGGGCGCGCATCAAGGCGGATACCGGGCTGACCGCGTCCGCCGGGGTCAGCTACAACAAGTTCATCGCCAAGCTCGCGTCGGACCAGAACAAGCCGGACGGGATCTGCATCATCACGCCGAAGCGTGGCGCGGCGTTCGTTCAGTCGCTGCCGGTCAAGCGCTTTCACGGCGTCGGACCGGTCACAGCGCAGAAGATGGAGCGGCTGGGAATCGTCACGGGCGCCCACCTGCACGACCAGAGCCTGGCGTTCCTCCAGGCGCATTTCGGCAGCTATGCGGAGTATCTGTACGGCGCGGCGCGCGGCATCGACCATCGTCCGGTGCGGGTAGATCGTGCCGCCAAGTCGGTCGGCGCCGAGCGGACGTTCGAGACCAATCTCAGCGAACCCGAGGACCTGCGGGCCGCGTTGCACCGCGTCGCGGATGCGGCGTGGCTACGGATCGAAAAGCACGGGACGCGCGGACGGACGATCACCCTGAAACTGCGTCATGCCGATTTCCGGACGATCACGCGGGCACGCTCTTCGCTGGCCGCCGTCACGGACAAGGCGGCATTTCTGACCGCGGGGCTGGAATTGTTGATGGCGCAGATGCCCGTCCCGGGGGGAGTTCGCCTGCTTGGCCTCACCTTGTCTGGGATCGTGGCGGAAGACGACGACGTGCAACCGACGCTGTTCTGACGCCGACGGCACTCGCTTACGATTAGCTACGCCGCGCGTGCCATTCCGACCGCGGCCCGGTGCAGCGTGACGATCGCGACCGCGCCCAAGCCCGATCCTTCGCTCTCCAGCCGCAGCGATCCCTCCATCGCGGTCATCGAGTTCGCACACCAGTGCAGTCCGAGACCGCCCGACTTGTGATGCCGCGTCGAGAACCCGCGTTGGAACAGGTTCGGCGCGAGTTCGGGGGCGAACCCCTCGCCGTCGTCACGGATCAGGATCGTGACGCGGTCGCCCTGTTCGACGATCGACGTCATGATCGATCCGCTGCCGAGCCCCCGCGCGGCGATCGATTCGGATGCGTTGCCGAAAAGATTGCCGATCACCTGACTGAGGATCACCCGGCTGGCCATCACGTGGATCGGCCCGGCGGGAAAACCGAACGCGATCGAGACGTTCTGCGAATAGCGGGCGATCGTCGCGTTGCGGGCGATGATATCGGCGACGTCGCACTGTTGCAACGTCGGCCGTTCGTGGGCCGCCTTCTGCTGCTGGCCGATGATCTCGAGGACCTGGACCATCGCTTCGCGCCCGACCGCCAATTCACGGCGAGTCGCCTCGCGGTTGGCGGTTTCGGCCTCGATCGCGGCGGCGACGAAGGCCACCAGTTTTCGACGGCGCGCCTCGGGGACATCGCCGCGTACGAGTTCGCCGAGCGCGCGGTCGATCGTGGTGCGATCGATCGGCGGGGCCTGCGCGATACCCTGGCTGAGGATCGTGCTGATCGGGGTCAGCGCGTTGCGGACGTTGTGCATCACCGCCACCGCGCTCTCGCTGCGCCCCAGATCGAAGGATTGCACCTCGATCTGTTCGCGCAGGTCCTTCAACTGGCGCAGCATCGCGTTGAAACTGCGGCCAAGCGAACCGATTTCGTCGCGGCGATCATATTCGTTCAACAGCGCCAGCGAGCCCGATGCGCGCACCCGCTGCATGTGGTTTTCCACGCGGTGGAGCGGGCGCAGCACGAGCCGCGTGATCGTCCGGCGCAGGACGGCCAGGACTAGCACCAACAAGACGGTCGAACCGACGACCGCCAGCAGGAGCATGCGGCGGCCGAGGAGGGATACGTCGCGTCTCACGTTAAACCGCGTGTTCGCCACCGCCGTCCCGTCGGCGCCCGTCATCGGTACGGCGATCGTCAGCGTACCGGTATTCGGGGTCACCGTTTCGGTCACGGTGGCCGCATGCGGGTCGATCCGGGCGTCGAGCTGGAGCAGGTCGGAGATCTGCCGAGAGGTGATGCGCCGCGCCATCAGCACATAGCCGCGGGGCGCGCCACTGCCGTCCGAGCGGCGAACCCGCGCGATCCCGATCGCCGCGACGCTGTTACCGACGCGCGCGTAGAACCGTCCCGAACTCCGCCCCGCCAGCCCGCGCACAAGGTCGGTCCGCGCGATCGTCGCGATCCAGCGCCGGCGCATGGCCGCGGGGCCGACGCCATCGACCGATTCGCGCCACCGGGCGATGACGATGCGGCCGTCGGGCGTGACATACGCCATGCCGTCGATCCCGATGTTGCTCATCGCCAAGGGCGAAAAGCTGTCGTTTTCGAACCTGGCGCGTTCGCCACTCTCAAGTTCGACCTTGCCGTCGGGTTTCGTCAGATAGGCGTAGCTGTCGTTCCAATCGCCATAGTCGCGGGCGGCGCTTTCAACCTTGGCCTCGTACTCGAACAGTGCGGCGCGGGTCCGCTCGATATGCCCGGCGATCGCCGTGTCCTCGAGCTTGGTGAAGCTAGGCGTGATGATGCCGGCAAGCAGCATCGTGATCGCGATCGAGGCGCACAGCCCGACCCCGGTCATGATCAGCACGAGCTTGGCGCCGAGCGACGCGGGGCCGCGAATCGGTCCGACCCGCGTCCTAAACCGCCGCGCGAGACTGGCGCGCGATGCCATCAACCGCGCGTCCCATTGCCCATTCTGGGATACGCGGCATGGCCGTCGCCTGCGGTATCGTCGCTGCCCCCGACGATCCGCGCATTGGCCATGTCCTGCGCGATCTCCGCGACCACCGGACGCGAGAAGAAATAGCCCTGCAGATGGCTCGCGCCGGCCAGGCGGAGCGCCTGCACCTGGGCTTCGGTCTCGACGCCCTCCGCAATGACGCCGAGCCCGAGTGCGCGGCCGAGATGGATGATCGAATGGACGATCGCCGCGCTTTCGCGTTCGCGGCCCATGCCGTCGATGAACGATTTGTCGATCTTGAGACAGTCGAGCGCGAACTTGCGGATGTTGTAGAGGCTGGAATAGCCCGTCCCGAAATCGTCGAGCGCGATGCGGAAGCCCATCTGGCGCAGCTTGTAGAGCGTTTCGGCGGCGCGTTCGGCGTCGTCGAAGATCGCGGTTTCGGTGATCTCGATCTGGAGCCGGGCCGGCTCGATACCGGCGCGCTGGACGCTCTGCATGACATGGCCGACGAAATTCTGGCGGCGGAACTGGCGCGGGCTGAAATTCACCGAGACATATTGGCCGGGCCACTGCTTGAGCCCTTCGAGCGCTTCGCCGAGCACCCAGTCGCCCAGTTCGTGGATGAGGTTCGACTCCTCGGCGATCGGGATGAAGATCGACGGACTGATCGGTCCGTATTCCGTGGTGTTCCAGCGGACGAGCGCTTCGAAGCCGACCACCTCGATCGCGTTCCCGGACACGATCGGCTGATACACCAGGCCGAGTTCGCCCTTTGCGATCGCCTGGCTGAGGCCACCCTCGACCCGGCGGCGAAAGCGAATGCCCTCGTCCATGCTCTCGTCGAACACCCGGACGATCCCGCGGCCGCCGCGCTTGGCGCCGTTGAGCGCGAGATCGGACCGGCGGATCACATCGACCGGGTCGCCGCCCTGCCCGCCTTCGGTGACGACCAGCCCCGCGGACGCGCCGCCATGCACCGAATTGCCGAAGACCTGGACGCAGACCGAGCAGGCGGCCACGATCCGGTCGCACGCCATCACCGCCGCGGCCTCGCCCGAGGAGGCTTCGAACAGGATGCCGAATTCATCGCCGCCGAGGCGCGCGACCATCGCACCGTCAGGCGAGGCACGGTTGAGGATCGCGCACATCTCGCGGATCAGCGCGTCGCCCGCGAGATGGCCGAGCGTATCGTTGATCAGCTTGAACCGATCGAGGTCGACCATCACGGTCGCGAACGCGCCGGGCCGCTTGGTGCGTTCGCCGAGCGCACGGAGAAAGGCGAGCCGGTTGGGCGCTTCGGTCAGCGAATCATGCGTCGCGATGTGGATCGCGCGGCTTTCGTTCGCGGCGAGTTCGGCGCTCTGCTCCTCGAGCTGGACGACCTGCGCCGCCAGCAGATCGCGTGCCGCCACCAGCTCGCGGTCGTTCTCCCACCGCTTGGCGAGCGCGGTCGCGGTCTGCGTAATCTCGGCCACTTCGAACGGCTTGGCGATGTAGAAGATCTTGTCGGGGGGGCCGGCGACCTTGCTGATCTCGACCGGCGAGAAATCGGAAAAACCGGTGACGATGACGAGGTTGATCGCCGGATCAATCGCGCGGATCCGCATCGCCGTTTCGCGGCCGTCGATTCCGGGCGGCATGCGGACGTCGATGAAGGCGACGGCGTAGGGATCATTCTCGGCGAACGCGCGCGCGACTTCGGCGACCGCATCGAGACCCTGGTCGCAGTGCGTCAGGACGAACGCGGGGATCGCGTCGGCGGTATCGAGCACATCGTCGCCGAACAGCTCGACGGCCATCGCCCCCAACGCCGCGCCGCCGATGGGATATTGGCCGGCAAAGCTGCGACGATAGCTGTCGTGCATCGCCGGCTCGTCGTCCACGATCAATATCCGCATCGAATTTCCGCTCCTTGGTCGGGCTTGGCAGGCCGCGACTTGGCGGTGCTGTGCGATGCCCCTCGCTATCGCCACCAAGGGCTAACGGAACACGGTTAAGACGGTGTGAACGACGTCTGCAGTTGCTCGCTAAGTGCCTGTGCGCCCAACACGATCGCACCGAGTGGCCCGGCGTTGTTGCCGAGCGCGGGCGGCACGATGAACGTGTCGGTCAGCGCGACCTCGGGCAGCGTGACGTACCCGCCGAGGCTCCGCGTCATCGCCGCCCGCACGCGCGGGAACAGATGCGAGGCGCCCATCACGCCGCCGCCCATGACGATGCGCCGCGGGATGCCGGTCAGGACGAGCGTATGGCAAAGTTGGCCGAGCGCATCGGCGACGCCGTCCCAGACGGGATCTTCCGCCGGCGCCTCGTCGGCGGGTCGACCGATCCGTGCGGCGATGGCGGGCCCCGATACGAGCCCCTCCAGGCAGGCGCCGTGGAACGGACAATTGCCGATCCAGTCGTCGCCGCGGAACCGGACGGGGCGGATGTGACCGAGTTCGGAATGGGTCAGTCCGTCGATCGGGCGGTGGTTCGCAATCATCCCCGCGCCGACGCCGGTCCCGATCGTGACATAGGCGATATCCGGCAGCCCCTTCGCCGCGCCCCAGCGCGCCTCGGCCAGCGCCGCGCCGACGACGTCGGTATGGAAGCCGGTCGGCACGCCGTACCGGCGGTGAAGACGACCGGCGATGTCGGTGCCGGCCCAGCCCGGCTTGGGCGTCGAGGTGATGTGGCCGTAATCGCCGGCGTGACGATCGATCGAGACCGGTCCGAAACTGGCGATGCCGATCGCGACGAACCCGCTCCAGCCGTCCAACACGGCCTCGATCGCCGCCAGAGTCTCTTCGGGGCGGGTGGTCGGGATGCGGACGGTTTCCTCGATCTGGTCGGGGCCGCGCGCGAGAATGCAGATGCATTTGGTGCCGCCGAGTTCGATCCCTGCGACCAAAGGTGCTTCCGTCATCCTGAACTCCTATGCGTTTGACCGCGCCCGCTTCCTTTGCCCGCGTCGTCCAGTCAAGAGGCGGATCCGGCAGCCACGCGTGCCATGACCGATAATCCCGATCACCCTCAACGATGTTTTCGTCCGCTATCGATCCGCGTGGTCGTGCGTTGTGGCACTTCCATCATGCTTGCAGACAGGAATTTACCTATGGCCAAGAAGCTCGAAAAAATGGCGAAGGTTGATACGTCGATCGAAGCACAGCCGCAGTACAAGGTCGAGTATCGCGAGATCCAGCCGTACGGAACGCTGAAGCGTCTGCCGATCGCGCTCGAAGACAATGCCCGTGCGCAGAGCGTGTCGATCCTGAACCAGGTCCTCGCCGACACGATGACGTTGCGCGACATGTACAAGAAGCATCATTGGCAGATGTCGGGTGCGACCTTCTATCAACTGCACCTGTTGCTCGACAAGCATTACGAGGAGCAGGCAGCTTTGGTCGATCTCATCGCGGAGCGGATCATGGCGCTCGGCGGGATCAGCATCGCGATGGCGCATGACGTCGCCGAGATGACCACCATCCCCCGTCCGCCCAAGGGCCGCGAGGACGTGCCGACGCAGCTCGCACGCCTGCTCGAAGCGCACGAGCTGATCCTGCGCCAGGCCCATGAGGGCGCCGAAGTGGCCGACGAAGCCGGTGACGATGGCACCAACGATCTGCTCGTCAGCAACATCGTGCGCACGCACGAGCCGCAGGTCTGGTTCCTGGCGGAGCATCTTGCCGAAACCGAACTCGTCCGCAGCGACAAGTAAACGAAAACGGGGTCCGATCGCCTCGGCGATCGGACCCCGCATCTACTGCGCAAATGAAACGCGACCGCCCTTAGCGGGTCGCGTTATACTTCAGCTGGTCGTCGGTGAGCTGGAACCCGACCAGCGCTTCGAAGCTGGCACGCAGGACCGCCTGACGGACTTCGGGGGTGCTCAGCGGATCGACGGCGGCATCCTGGTCGCCGGCCTTGCGCTTACGCGTCAGCTTCTCGCGCACGTCGTCGGGCAGCGTCGCTGCGGCGCGCGAGATGGTCGACGATGCGGTCGCCGACGTCGATGCGAGCGCCTGGCCCGCGTCGAAATGCAGCGTGGCGCGGCCGATGCGCTTGGCGACGACGGCGCTGCCGCCGCGGACCACGGTGATGAAATAGGGCAACGTCACGTCGCGGGGTCCCTCGGTACGCGTGCGACGAGCGCGGATATCGAACGTGACGTTGGTGACGACCTGATCGGTCGCGTCGGCACAGGTCGAGCGGACGTTCGTCATCAAGGCGGCGACGTCGATCGCCGACTGATCGCGGCTCGTCGCGGGATCGAACAAGGTGATATCACCGGTCGCGGCGGGGATCGCCACGGCCGGGCAGACCGAACGGACCGCGGAAATACCGCCGGTCGCGTCGACTTCGCCCTTGCCGGCGCATCCTCCCAAAAGAACTGCAACGGCCGAAACGGCGAGGATGGGGGCTTTCACGGCGACGCTTACCTTCTCGAACGAGCGAAAGGGCCGCCGCTTGTCGCAAGCGGCCCCTGTCGCGGCGCACCATAGGAACCGGCTATCGTCCAGGCAAGCAATCGCGTAGAGGCGAGGACATCATGAGCCCAATCGACAAGCCGCCGCTCGAACTGTTGATCGCAGCACCCCGAGGCTTTTGCGCTGGCGTAGACCGCGCGATCCGGATCGTCGAACTGGCGATCGAGAAGCACGGTGCCCCGGTCTATGTCCGCCACGAGATCGTCCACAACAAGTTCGTCGTCGATTCACTGAAGGCGCAGGGCGCGATCTTCGTCGAGGAACTGGACCAGGTGCCGGACGGTGCGCCGGTCGTGTTTTCGGCGCATGGCGTGCCGAAATCGGTGCCGCTCGATGCGCAGAACCGTGGCCTGGACTATCTCGATGCGACCTGTCCGCTGGTATCGAAGGTCCACCGCCAGGCCGAACGACTGGTCGGGGCGGGCCGGCATATCGTGTTCATCGGCCATGCCGGGCATCCCGAGGTGATCGGGACGTTCGGTCAGGTGCCCGTCGGGGCGATGTCGCTGATCGAGACGGTCGACGATGCCGAGGCGTTCGCGCCCGCCGATCCGACCAACCTCGCTTTTCTCACGCAGACGACGTTGTCGGTCGACGATACCGCGGCAGTGGTCGCGACGTTGCAGCGGCGCTTTCCCGCGATGCTGCCGCCACGCGGCGAGGATATCTGCTACGCGACGTCGAATCGCCAGACCGCCGTCAAGGCGATCGCCCATTCGTGCGACGCGATGCTGGTGATCGGTGCGCCCAATTCGTCGAACTCGGTACGGCTGGTCGAAGTCGCCGAGCGCGAGGGAACGCCGGCGCGATTGATCCAGCGCGCGAGCGAACTCGATTGGGCATTCCTGACCGGCGTCGCCACGCTGGGAATCACGGCAGGCGCATCGGCCCCCGAACTGCTGGTCCGCGAACTGGTCGACCTGCTGTCCGAGCGCTTCACCGTGACGGAGCGCGAGGTCGAGACCAATCGCGAGACGATCGCCTTCAAGCTGCCGCGCGGGCTCGAGGCCGCCGCGTAGGATGGGCGCGTAGGATGGGCGCGTAGCATGGCGGTCTATACGCAGGTATCGGCCGAAGCGCTGGCGACCTTCCTGGCCGGCTTCGATCACGGCGAACTGGTATCGTTCAAGGGCATCGCCGAGGGTGTCGAGAACAGCAACTACCTGGTCGATACGACGGCCGGGCGGTTTATCCTGACGCTGTACGAGAAACGTGTCTCGGCAGGCGACCTGCCGTTCTTCATGGCGATGCTCGACCATCTGGCGACCGACGGCAATCCGGTACCGCGCGCCTTGGCCAACCGCGACGGTGTCCTGATCCACGACCTGTGCGGACGTCCCGCGTGCCTGATCGAGTTCCTGCACGGCGTATCGGTATCGCATCCGACGGCGGCGCAGGCCTATGCCGCCGGCGAGGCGATGGGGGCCATGCACGAAAGCCTGGCCGGGTTCGCCCTCGATCGGACGAACACGCTGGGTCCGGCGGGGTGGCAGGCGTTGCTGGTGCAATGCGGCCGCGACCTCGACACGATCGAGCCCGGATTGTTCGACCGCGTGTCGGTTGCGTTGCACGATGTCGTCTCGGTCTGGCCCGAGGCTTTGCCGCGCGCGGTCATCCATGCCGACCTGTTCCCGGACAATGTGCTGATGCGCGGCGACGCGGTGGGGGGATTGATCGATTTCTACTTCGCCTGCACCGATATCCGCGCCTATGACCTGGCGATCATGCATAGCGCATGGAGCTTCGACGACCGCGGCGAGCGCTATGACGGGGCGGTCGGCGGTGCGCTGGTACAAGGCTATGCCGAGCGTCATCCGCTATCCGACGACGAGCGGGCGGCGCTGCCGATCCTGGCGCAGGGCGCCTGTTTGCGGTTCCTGCTGACGCGAGCATGGGACTGGCTGAATACGCCGGCGGGTGCACTGGTGACGCGGAAGGATCCGCTGGCCTATTGGCGCCGCTACGAGGCTTACGCAAAGGACGATATGTTTGCATGACTGACGGCGAGATGAGCAAGGTCGAGATCTTTACCGACGGTGCGTGCAAGGGCAATCCCGGCCCCGGTGGCTGGGGCGCGGTGATCCGGATGGGCGCGCACGAGAAGGAATTGTCGGGCGGCGAAACCCCGACGACGAACAACCGCATGGAAATGACCGCGGCGATCCAGGCCCTCAACGCGTTGACGAGGCCGTGCGCGGTCACGCTGTACACCGATAGCAAATACGTCATGGATGGCCTCACCAAATGGGTGAAGGGGTGGCAGCGCAACGGCTGGAAGACCGCCGACAAGAAGCCCGTCAAGAACGCCGAACTCTGGCACGCATTGCTGGCCGCGGTCGAACGTCACAAGATCGAGTGGCAGTGGGTCAAGGGCCATGCCGGTCACCCCGAAAACGAACGCGCCGACAAACTGGCGAGCGACGCGGCGATGGCAGCCGGACGCTCCTGACTTGCGGGCCTGAATAGCGGACCCGCTGCCGGCGCGGTCATGCGCCGATCACGTCGCCGAACTGCGTATCCTGCTTCGTCGTTTCGTCGCGCCACACCGGGGCATCGCGCTGCAGGGTCAGGTTGATGATCACGATCCCGGCATAGGACGGCCGTGTCGGATGAGGGAGACGCAGGACGCGGCGACCCGAGTGATACGTGGCCAGCGCCGCCGCCTTGATCCGCCGAGCGGCATCGACGCCGTGCCAGCCGACGACCGCGACCGCGACGTGCGCGACATCGCTTACCGCGACGACCATGTCGCGGCCATGGTCGCGCACCTGTTGCAGCGACCGCTGGCGCCATGACGGCTGGTCGAACGCCGAAACGTCCGTCGACCGCCACGCGACCCGCAACCCGTCGGGCACGCTGGTCCAGCTATCGGCCGGTGCCGATTCGCTTGACGGCCGGGCGGAGCGGATCAGGTCGTGCCGGCAGCGTTGGCACCGGCTGAACAGAAAGCCCTGGTTTTCCAGCACGAGCGGTGCGGCGACGTGGCCCGAGACGTGACATAGCAGGTTCATGACGATCCTCCCTGGTGAGCGGTGTACCGAGGTGCAGTGCGGCAAGGACGATCAGGTCGCTCGGCCCCTGTTCGAGAACCTGGTCGAGGTTCCAGACCTCGAAATGACGGCCCATGCCGATCAGCAGCGCGCGTTGGCGGATGCCGCGTCGCGACCGCATCCACGACGCGATGTGGATACGCCCCTTCCCGTCCATGTGGGCCGGCGCAACGAAACCCAGCCGTCGTCGCAACAGCATGTCGCGCGCCTCGCGCTCCCAGCCGTCGAACATGATGCCTTGGGCTTCGTCGCGGTGAACGGCGATGCCGTCGCGAGCGCAGACGATCATGCAGGGATGATCGGCATGAAGACCGACGAACAGTTCGTCGCGGATAGCTCGCGATTGTATCGCGACACAGAAATGGTCTGGCAGGGGGAGTTCGCCCTTGGCGTTGATCGCCGAAATCGAACTGCCAACGAAAAGATCGGCCATGGTACACACACCGCAAAATCTGGCTTTACGTCGCCAGCACATGAATTATGTTCCGTTAACCATCATTCGTACTTAACTTAGATTTAGTTTTTCTGACTAACCCACTCCGGTCCAGGTCTAGATCCCAAACTCCGGATATTATCCAATGGATCGGCGAATCTGCTTGCCATTCTGGTGTACGAAAAGATCGATACACTCATTACGGGAATGCTAGATCGTGGGGGCTTTGTCGAAATACCGTTCTATAGCAGCGCGGTAGGCGGCGCGACTCGCGTCGCCGGTCAATCAGGCCGAGCCGAGTCGCTGGGTCAGCTCCCGCACAATCGATGCGGTGAATACCGACCGGGATCGATCCCCGCGATCTCCGGTTCGGGGCTGATCCCGACCATCAGGCTTGCCGCCAGCGCAGCCGCAGCGGGCGCGGTCTGGATACCGAAACCGCCCTGCCCCGCGTACCAGAAGAACCCCGGCACGCGGGGGTCGAAGCCGTAGACCGGCAAGCGATCGGGCGCGAAGGTGCGCAGTCCCGCCCAGCGACGCTCGACCGCGGCGACGCGCCAGTCGACGACCTGTTCGAACCGATCGATCGCCAGCGCAACGTCGATCTCCTCCGCCGCGGCGTCGCACGCCTCGCTGGGGATCTCGTCATGGGGTGTCAGCCAGACCCGCCCGCCGGGCTCCGGTTTGAAATAGAAACGCCCGGCGATATCGGCGACATGCGGCATGCCGTCGGGTGCCCCGGGATCGGTACGGACCTGTGCCATCGTCCGGCGATACGCCTGCAGTCCCAGCGTACGGACGCCGGCCCGTGCCGCGACGATGTCGGCCCAGGCGCCGGCTGCGTCGACCAATATGGTCGCCGCATACTGCCCTGCCTGCGTTTCGATCATCCAGCGCCCCCCGGAACGCGTCGCCGCAGTGAAGGCCGCGTTGGTGACAAAATCCGCTCCCGAACGCCGCGCGGTGGCGATGACGTCGGCGTGGAGCGCGGCGACGTCGATATAGGCGCAGCTCGCCTCCAGCACGCCGATCGTCCAGTCCGGGCGGAGACCGGGCACCAGTGCCGCCGGATCGACGCGCTGGAGCGCAACGTCGCTATTGGCGAACATGGCCAGGAATGCGTCGGCTGCCGCTGCATCTGTGGCACGACCGATATGCAACGACCCGAGCGGTGCGAGATAGCCGGATTTGCGGAGGAAAGGGCCCGATGCGGTCGTCAGCGGCTGGATAGCGGGGCCGCCGTATGTTTCCGACCAGAACGCGGCCGAGCGACCGGTGGCATGATAACCTGGCGTTTCCTCCGCTTCCAGCACGACCACCCGCGCATGCGGCGCAACCGCCGCGGCAAGGCTGGCGCCGGCCATTCCCGCACCGACGATCGCGATATCGTACGGCGCCGCCATCAACGCGGTGGCACGCACGCCGCCAGAAACGAATCGATCGCCGACAGCGCACGATCCCGCACATCGTCGGCCTCGCGCAGGATCTCATGCGCGCAATCGCGGCCGAACCGAACGACCTGGGCATCCGGCAATCGCGCCGCCAGCCGGAGCGCGGCGCGCGGATCCACGAGCTTGTCCGCGTCGGCGACCAGCATCAGCACGGGTATGTCGATCGATTCGACGCGGGGGTCGGTCGCCAACGCCGCCGCCCCCGCAAACCCCTGTGCCAGCCACGCCCAGCTCGGCGGCCCCAGCACCAGATCGGGACATGTCCGCTGCCACCAGCCCTCATCGTCGTAGCGCGCGACATCATGCGTCAACAACGTCTGGCGCGACGCGACCGACCCGGGCCGCTCGTTGGTCCGCCAGGCCGCACGCGCGGGATCGCCACGCGCCGCCATCCACTGTGCGACCCTGCCCGCAAAGCCCGCGCCGAACGGTGATTTCAGTCCGATCATGGGCGCCACGAGGATCGCCGCCGCCGGCCGGATCGCGCCTGCCGCCAGCGCGCGCATCACCATCATGCCGCCCATCGAATGGCCGAGAACGACGCGCGGCAGCATCGCCGACCGCGTGTCCTCCGCGCTCCAGTCCGCCCAGAACGCCTGGAGGTCGCGGTCGTACACGCCGTAGTCGCTGGCGTGGCCGACATGGGGATCGGCGGAAAGCCGTCCCGAACCGCCCTGCCCGCGCCAGTCGAACGCCGTCACCGACCACCCCTGCGCGACGAGATGCGCAAACGTTTCGAGATACTTTTCGAAGATATCGCCGCGACCGGTCTGGAACAGGATATTTCCGCGCGGCACCTCGGCGGGCCAGTCGAACCGGCGCAGCTTCCAGCCGTCCGGGGCGGCCCAATATCCTATGCGGGCATCGGCGGGGATCGCCCGTCGTGCCGCTCCCGCGGCGGAAGCCCCAGTCGATTCTCGTGGCACGGTTACTTTTTCGAAAGTCATCTCCGTTAGGACTTAGCCGATGGGGTCCAGCATTGCTCTTCCAATTTTGATTTTCGTGCTGGGAGGCCTGCTGCTTTCCGCCGGCATCGAGGACGTTCGGACGCGAGAGATCGCCAACTGGAAGAACGCCGCCGTCGCGTTGCTGGCACCGGTGTGGTGGTATGCCAACGGGCTGGACGTCTGGCCCGACATGGCGATCCAGCTGGGGTGCGCGGCGGCGGTGTTCGCCGTGTTCCTGATCGCGTTTCATTTCGGCGTGATGGGTGGCGGCGACGTTAAGCTGATCGTCGCGCTCGCGTTGTGGCTGCCGTTTCCTGCGTTCCTCTCGATGCTGATGGTGATGTCGATCGCCGGTGGGATCGTCACGATCGTGATGATGATCGAGCGCATGATCAAGAAGGGGGCTGGCCAGATCGAAGTCCCCTACGGCGTTGCGATAGCGTTCGCCGGGCTGCTCGCACTGCGCGAACCACTCCTTAATCAGTTTCAGTCATGATTAACGCCGAAGCAAAATACCGGCGCCTGAAAGGCACGAACTAGTCATGGACAGTCGTAAGATCATATTGCTGGTTGGCGCGCTGATAGTCGCAGCCATCACGGCATTCTTTGCGAGAACGCTGATCGCCGGCAGTTCCGCGCCGCAAGCCGGGGCGGTCGTGATGACGGCGCCGGTCGTCGACGGGCCCGAAGTGCTCGTCGCGACCCGCTCGCTACCGGTCGGCACGATCCTCGATGCGACCGCGCTGAAGTTTCAGCCCTGGCCCAAGGAACTGGTCGACAACGCGTACTACCTCCGGGACAAGACCAATCTCCAGTCGCTGCAGGGCACGGTGGTGCGCAGCATCATCACTGCCGGGCAGCCGGTGACGCAGGGTTCGCTCGTGAAGCCCGGCGACCGTGGCTTCCTTGCCGCGGCGCTTGGCCCTGGCATGCGCGCGGTCTCCGTACCGGTATCGGCACAGGCTGCGGTGGCGGGCTTCGTGTTTCCTGGCGATCGGATCGATCTGGTCCTGACGCAGACCGTCGCCGGTGGCGGCGACGGCCAGCCGCTCAAGGTGTCGGAAACGATCATGCGCAACATCCGCGTGCTCGCCACCGACCAGCGGACCGACAATCTGGTCGGCGAAGACGGCAAGACCAAGGTCCAGACATTCTCGAACGTGACGATCGAGGCGACGCCGAAAATGGCGGAACAGGTTGCGGTCGCGCAGACGCTCGGTTCGCTGTCGTTGTCGCTGCGCTCGATCGCCGACAATTCCGCCGAGCTCGAAGAGGCGATCGCCTCGGGAGCGGTGCGCGTACCCGACGGCAATGATCCGAAGGCCGAAAAAGCGATGATGGTGCGGCTTGCGAGCCAGCCATCGGCCGGTGCCGGCAGTTACCAGACGGGCGCCGACGTGTCGCGGTACCAGCGTAGCTCGGTCCCCGGCAAACCGGCCGAGACCGGCGGCGGACAAGTTGGCATGCCGATGATCCAGACCGCAGCACCTGCGACCGGCGTGGTCGCCGTGCAAGGACCGATCGTGCGGGTGGCGCGCGGCAACGCAATGACCGTCGTTCCGGTCGGGGGGAAGAATTAAGATGCGTACTTCATCGACGCACTCCTTCGGCACGGCGCGCCAGAAAGCCACGTTCGGCTGGCCGCTTGCAGTCGCCCTGGTCGCGGCGAGCGCCGCACCCTCGGTGCCCGCAATGGCGCAGCGCGCGCAGGGGGCAAACGCCGCTGCCGGATCGCCGGTCGTCCAGGTCAATACCGGCCGCGGGCGTCTCGTGACGCTGGCACGGCCGATGAGCGATCTGTTCGTCGCCGACGATGCGATCGCCGATGTCCAGGTGCGCTCGCCTACCCAGCTCTACGTGTTCGGCAAGAAGACCGGCGAAACGACGATCTCGGCCACGACCAAGGGTGGCGCGGTCGTCTATTCGGCAACGATCCGCGTCGGCAACAACCTCGATTCGGTGCAGCAGATGCTCGGGCTGGCAATGCCGGAAGCCCAGGTCTTCGCGACGCCGATGAACGGCCTGATCCTGTTGACGGGTACGGTCGCCGCACCGGAAGACGCAGCCGAGGCCGAGCGCCTCGTCCAGGCGTTCGTGGGGGACTCGACCAAGGTCCTGTCGCGGTTGAAGACCGCAACGCCCTTGCAGGTGAACCTTCAGGTGCGGATCGCCGAAGTCACCCGCAGCTTTGCCAAGAATATCGGCGTCAACCTGTTGACCCAGGACCGGGCTGGATCGGGCTTTCTATTCGGCAGCACCTCCGGGACGCCCGGAACGATAACCTACAACCCGACCACCGGCGCGAAGACCTCCACCTATACGACGGGATCCCAGCGGACGACGCTCGGCATTGCTGGTCGGCTGCTCGGTACCGACCTGCTTGCCGCGATCGATCTCGGCGAAACGACCGGCCAGGTCACGACGCTTGCCAATCCGAACCTTACCGCGTTGTCCGGTGAGACGGGTACGTTCCTTGCAGGCGGAGAAGTCCCGATCCCGCTCGCGCAGGCGTTGGGCACCGTCTCGGTCGAATACAAGCAATATGGCGTCAGCCTGGCCTACACGCCGACAGTCCTTTCGGATGGGCGCATCTCGTTGCGTGTCCGCCCCGAAGTCTCGCAGCTCGATTATTCGAACGCCGTGACGCTCAACGGTACGCGCGTACCGGGCCTGACGACGCGACGGACGGAAACCACCGTCGAACTCGGCTCGGGCCAGAGCATGATGATCAGCGGCCTGCTGTCGAACAGCCACAACAATTCATACGACAAGACCCCGGGCCTGGCGAACCTGCCGATCATCGGCGCGCTGTTCCGCTCCAACGCGTTCCAGCGCAACGAGACCGAACTCGTGATCGTGATCACGCCCTATCTCGTGAAGCCCGTCAACAACGCGCGCGACATCGCCCTGCCGACCGACGGTGCGCGTGCCCCTACCGATATCGATCGGGTGTTGCTGGGAACTCTCAGTGCGGGTGGCGGTGGCCAGCGTCCGGTGCCGACCGTCGCGCGTCCCGCCTATGTGCAGCCGTCGGTCGGTGCGGCGGCTCCGGTCATGCCGGTGCCGCTCGGCGACGTGCGTCGCAACGAAGACGCCGTCAGGACGCCCGCTCCGATGCGCAAGGGTAACGGCAAGCCCGGCAAGGCCGTCGTCCCCGCCCCCGGCTTCTCGAACTGATCGGTGCGCAGTGACATGCCCCTGCGCCCAGCGCCTCAAGGATTCCCGATGATCAAGAAATCGATCCTAGCGTCCCTCGCCACCGCCGTGCTTCTGGGCGGCTGCATGGGTACCGAGAACCGCGGCCTCGAATCGGTGCATCAACCGGTCGTCAGCCGATCCGACTACGCGCTCGATCTGGGCGTCGCCGGCGGGGCGCTGGCGAGCGGCGAACAGCAGCGGCTGGCAGGCTGGATGCAGACGATGCGGCTCGGCTATGGCGACCGCGTCGCGATCGACGATCCCGCCGGTGAAGCACCGCAGGCGCGCGGCGACGTGGCCGCGGTCGTCGCCCAATACGGGCTTCTCCTCAGCGACGAGGCACCGGTCACGCCGGCCCCCCTCGTGCCCGGCGCGATCCGCGTGGTCGTCAGCAGGATGCGCGCCGCGGTACCGCGTTGCCCCGACTGGTCGCGTGACGCGACCAACGAGTTCGAAGCGAACACGTCGTCGAACTATGGCTGCGCGATCAACAGCAACTTGGCGGCGATGGTCGCGAATCCGGGCGATCTCGTTCGCGGTGCGCCGGGTGCCGAAACCACCGATGCGGCGGTTTCGTACAAGGCGATCGACACGTACCGTAAAAAGGTACCAAGCGGTGCAGGTGGTTTGACCGCCGCCACCACGGCGAGCAAGTGATGAACGCCCCCTGGAAACCCGCCGGTCTCTCGCAGCGTGAGCCCTTTACGGCGTATGTCTGCGACGAGGTTACCGCGGATGCGCTGCGTCCGATTGCCACCGAACTCGGATGGTCGGTGGACAAGATCTACAAGGGTGGCCTGCGCAACGCGATCCAGTCGTTGTCGGTGTCCGCCTCGCCGCAGATCCTGTTCGTCGACCTTGCCGAATCGGGCGACCCGCTGAACGACATCAACGCACTCGCCGAGGTCTGCGAGCCGGGCACGGTGGTGATCGCGGCCGGACAGGTGAACGATGTTCGGCTGTACCGCGATCTGGTTGCCAGCGGCATCCAGGATTACCTGCTGAAGCCGCTGCATCCCGAGATGCTCCGCGAGGCGTTCGGAAATGCGCAGACGATCCTGAACGCGCCCAAGCATGTCGAGATATCGTCCGATCGCTTGCATTGCGCGGTCGCGGTCATCGGTACGCGTGGCGGCGTCGGCGCTTCGACGATCGCCACGTCGATCGCCTGGTTGCTGGCGGAGAACGAGAAGCACACGACTGCGTTGCTCGATCTCGACGTTCATTTCGGCACGGGCGCGCTCAGCCTCGATCTGGAACCGGGACGCGGCCTGACCGATGCGATCGACAATCCGAGCCGCATCGACGGGTTGTTCATCGAACGCGCGATGGTGAAGGCGTCGGAGAAGCTCTCCGTGCTGTCGGCCGAAGCGCCGATCAACGCACCGCTGATCACCGACGGCTCCGCCTTCTTCCAGTTGCAGGAGGAAATGCGCGCGGCGTTCGAATGCACCGTGGTCGACCTGCCGCGCGGCATGCTGATCCAGTATCCGCATCTGATCAGCGAAGTGAAACTGATCGTGCTCGTCACCGACCTGACGCTGGCGGCGGCGCGCGATACGATCCGAATCCTGTCGTGGCTGAAAGCCAACGCGCCACAGACGACCGTGTATGTCGTCGCCAACCGCATGCATGCCGGCGGACAGCTCGAGATCAACCGCAAGGATTTCGAAGGGTCGATCGAGCGAAAGATCGATTACGTCGTGCCGTTCGACCAGAAGCTGGCGGCGCAGGCGGCCAAGCTCGGCAAGCCGATCGTCGAAGTCGGCAAGAATTCGAAGACCATCGCGCCCATCCTCGCGCTGGCCGGCGAACTCGCCGTGGCGGCGGCCGACACCGATGGCGGCGGCACCCATGCTGCGAAGGGCAAGTCGCTGTTGGGCAAGTTCAGCGACCTGAGGGGCATGATCCCGAAACGCGCAGCCAAGACGGCAGCAGCGAAATGACCCAGGGCTACCGAGTTGCGCCGGTCGCTTCGATCGAAAGGCGTTAGGCTGCGATGGACATGATGCCGCTCCTTATGGTGATGATCGGTTCCGTGGTGGTGCTGTGCATGGTGCTGTTCGCGTTCGCCGGACCGAGCGGCGGACGGGCGCAATCCCGCCGGATCGCCTCCTTGCGGGAACGTCACGGCGACGCGCTCGTGATGGCCGAAGCGCAGATGCGGCGGATTGCGACCAATCGCGATACGAAGATGGACGTGGCGTTCGGCCGCATCCTCCCCAACCCCGCACTGCTGGCCAAAAGGCTCGCGATGACGGGCAAGACGTGGACCGTCGGACAATATGGCATGGCGACGGCGGGGGTCGCATTGGTCATCGCGATGCTCATGCTGATCAAGGGGTTGCCGATCCTGCTCGCGTTGATGTTCGGGCTGTTCGTCGGCATCGGCATACCGCATTTCGTCGTCAGCAAGACGATCCAGCGACGGATCGGCAAGTTCACGGCGAAGTTTCCCGACGCGATCGACCTGCTTGTCCGCGGACTTCGCTCTGGCCTGCCGATCACCGAAACGATCGGCGTCGTCGGTCAGGAGGTCGACGGGCCGGTCGGCGAGGAGTTCCGCGCGGTCAGCGACAAGATGAAGATCGGCCGGACGATGGACGCCGCGCTGCAGGATACCGCGGACCGGCTCGGCACGCCGGAATTCCAGTTCTTCGTGATCACGATCGCGATCCAGCGCGAGACCGGCGGCAATCTGGCGGAGACGCTGGCCAACCTGTCGAACGTGCTGCGCATGCGTGGCCAGATGAAGCTGAAGATCAAGGCGATGTCGTCGGAATCGAAGGCGTCGGCCTACATCATCGGCGCGCTGCCGTTCATCGTGTTCGCGATGATCTGGTTCATCAACGGCACGTACATGCAGAATTTTTTCATCGACGAGCGGCTGATGGCGATCGGCATGGGCGGCATGGTGTGGATGGGTATAGGCGCCTTCATCATGTCCAAGATGATCAGCTTCGAGATTTAGGGACACGACGATGGGCGGAACCGCCGGACCTACCATTCTCGGGATCGACGTCCTGCTGGTCGCGACGATCCTGTCGGGTGTCGCTGCATTCGCGGTCATGATCGCGATCTATGCGGTGACGACCGTCAGCGATCCGATGACGAAGCGCGTGAAGGCGCTGAACGACCGCCGCGAACAGTTGAAGGCGGGTATCACCGCATCGACCAAGCGGCGCGCCAAGCTGGTCCAGCGCAACGATACCGCGGACCGGATGCGCGGCATCCTGTCGTCGATGAAGGTCCTGCAGGACAGCCAGGTCAAGGCGGTTCAGGTCAAGCTGATGCAGGCCGGCATCCGGTCGAAGGAATGGGCGCCTGCGGTCATCTTCGGCAGGCTCGTCATCCCGATCCTGCTCGGCAGCATCATGCTGTATTGGGTGTACGGCACCGAGGGGTTCGCGACCTGGTCGCCGCTGAAGAAATACGGGCTCGTCGCGATGACGTTCATCCTGAGCTACAAGTCGCCGGACCTGTATCTCGACAACAAGATCAAGAAGCGGTCCGATGCGATCCGCAAGGGACTGCCCGACGCGCTCGATCTGCTCGTCATCTGCGCAGAGGCCGGCCTGACCGTCGATGCCGCGTTCCACCGCGTCGCGCGCGAACTGGGGCGAGCCTATCCCGAGCTTGGCGAGGAGTTCACGCTGACCGCGATCGAACTGGGATTTCTGACCGACCGGCGTCAGGCGTTCGAGAATCTGGCGCAGCGCGTGAAGCTGGATGCGGTGAAGGGGGTCGTCACGACGATGATCCAGACCGAGAAATACGGCACACCACTGGCGTCGGCGCTGCGCGTGCTGTCGGGCGAATTCCGCAATGAGCGGATGATGCGGGCGGAGGAGAAGGCCGCGCGGTTGCCGGCGATCATGACCATCCCGTTGATCCTGTTCATCCTACCTGTGCTGTTCGTCGTCATCCTCGGGCCGGCGGCATGTTCGATCTCCGATGCGCTGTTGAAGACCTGAAGCAACCGCCGGGCGGCATGATCGTTGGGCTCCCGTAACAGGAGGGTTTTTACGATGCCGTTGTTTTCCACACCTACGCAGTTCGCGGCGCTTGCGCTGGTATTCGTCGCCGGTTGGCTATTCGGACTGGCCAGCCATCCAGGGGGCAAGAAGTGGAAGGCGCGGTATCTGGCCGAGCGCGATGCGCACGCTGTCGCCAAGAAGGATGCCGATGTCCGGGCGGCGGCGGCGGAGAAGCGGGCCGTCGAGGCGGAACATGAGAATGGCCGGCTGGTGAAGGCCGCTTCGGTGGCGCCGGCGGCTGCTCCGGTTGTCGAGCGTCGGCCGGTTGTGGATACGGCGCGGTCCGGCGCGCTGTCTTCGGCGCGATCGGCTTATGCTCGGCCGGCGTATAATGCCGATGGGACCAAGCGGGGTTGGTTCGATTTCGATCAGCGTCGGTGAGGTTTGGGGGCTGGTTTAGGTCGGCCCCTGCCCCCTTGTTCTCCCGCGAAGGCGGGAGCCCAGTCTGGGTCCCCGCCTTCGCGGGGAAACATTATTAGTTTACGATCACCCAACCAAATAGCCACCACCCCGGCGAAGGCCGGGGCCCAGTTGGGGATGTCGAGTAACTGGGGACGGTCCTTCGTTACTTCGGACGTTCCAACTGGGCCCCGGCCTTCGCCGGGGTGGCGGCCCTCATTGGGGTGGTGCTACTTTTGAGCGAGCGTTACTTCTTCGACAGCGCTGCTTGAGCCGCCGCCAGGCGAGCGATCGGGACGCGGTACGGGCTGGCCGAGACGTAATCGAGGCCGACCTTTTCGCAGAACGCGATGCTGGCGGGGTCGCCGCCGTGTTCGCCGCAGATGCCTAGCTTGATGCCCTCGCGGGTTTTGCGGCCGCGCTCCGCTGCGATCTCGATCAGTTCGCCGACGCCTTCGACGTCGATGCTGACGAACGGGTCCTTGGCGTAGATGCCCTGCTCGACATACGCGCCTAGGAAGCGCGAGGCGTCGTCGCGGCTGACACCCAAGGTGGTCTGCGTCAGGTCGTTGGTGCCGAACGAGAAGAACTCGCCGACTTCCGCGATCTCGCCGGCCCGCAATGCTGCGCGGGGGAGTTCGATCATCGTGCCGACGAGATACTCGATCGTCCGGCCCTTCTCGGCGAACACCGCCTGGGCGGCCTTGTCGACGACCGCCTTCATCAGCTCCAGCTCGCGGCGGGTGGCGACCAGCGGGATCATGACTTCGGGAATCGGGGCGGCGCCGGACTTCTCCGCGACGTCGACCGCGGCCTCGAAGATGGCACGTGCCTGCATCTCGTAGATTTCGGGGTAGGTCACGCCGAGACGGCAGCCGCGGTGGCCGAGCATCGGGTTGAACTCGTGCAACTCCGCCGCGCGGCGCTTGAGCGTGTCGACGTCGACGCCCGCTGCGGTCGCGACTTCGGCGAATTCGGATTCCTCGTGGGGGAGGAACTCGTGGAGCGGCGGATCAAGCAGGCGGATCGTCACCGGCAGGCCGGCCATCACCTCGAGGATCTCGGTGAAATCCTTGCGCTGTTCGGGGAGCAGCTTTTCGAGCGCGGCGCGGCGGCCCTTTTCGTCCGAGGCGAGGATCATCTGGCGGACGTTGGTGATGCGGCTGCTCTCGAAGAACATGTGCTCGGTGCGGCAGAGGCCAACGCCCTCGGCGCCGAATTCGCGCGCAACGCGGCAATCCTCAGGGGTCTCGGCGTTGGCGCGGACCTTCAGGCGGCGGACCTCGTCGGCCCAGACCATCAGCGTCGCGAAATCGCCTGACAGTTCAGGCTGCACGGTCGCGACCGCGCCGATCATCACTTCGCCGGTGGTGCCGTCGATGGTGAGCAGGTCGCCCTCCTTCACCTCACGACCGCCGCAGCGCATGATCTTCGCCTTGGCGTCGATGGAGAGCGTGCCGGCGCCCGAAACGCAGGGGCGTCCCATGCCGCGTGCGACGACGGCCGCGTGCGACGTCATCCCGCCGCGTGCGGTGAGGATGCCCTTCGCCGCGTGCATGCCGTGGATGTCATCCGGCGAGGTTTCGGTCCGGACGAGGATCACGGCGACGCCGTCGGCGGCCTTCTTCTCCGCGGCATCGGCGTCGAACACGACCGCACCCGAGGCTGCACCCGGCGATGCGGGGAGGCCCTTGGTCAGCACGTCGCGGTGTGCCTTGGGATCGAGCGTCGGGTGGAGCAGCTGGTCCAGCGCCATCGGCTCGATGCGCAGGATAGCTTCCTCGCGCGTGATGAGGCCTTCGTTGGCCATGTCGACGGCGATCTTGAGCGCAGCCTTGGCGGTGCGCTTGCCAGCACGGGTCTGGAGCATCCAGAGCTTGGTCTTCTCGACCGTGAACTCGATGTCCTGCATGTCGCGATAGTGGTTTTCGAGCGTGTCGAACACGTCGGCGAGTTGGTGATAGACCTCGGGCATCGCCTCTTCCATCGAGGCAGGCTTGGCGCCGGCGTCTTCGCGCGCGATCTTGGTCAGATACTGCGGGGTGCGGATGCCGGCGACGACGTCCTCGCCCTGCGCATTGATCAGGAATTCGCCGTAATAGGCGCGGTCGCCCTTCGACGGGTCGCGCGTGAACGCGACGCCAGTCGCCGAGGTGTCGCCCATGTTCCCGAACACCATCGCCTGGATGTTGACCGCGGTGCCCCAGCCGCCGGGGATGTCGTTGAGGCGGCGATAGACCTTCGCCCGCTCCGACTGCCACGAGCCGAAGACCGCGCCGACCGCGCCCCAGAGCTGGTCGTGGACGTCCTGCGGAAAGGGCTTGCCCCAGAGCTTCTCGACGAGGCCCTTATACTCAGCGACGAGTTTGCGCAGGTCGTCGGCGGAAAGTTCGGTGTCGAGCGTGAAGCCCTGGTCTTCCTTGGCGATCTCCAGCGCTTCCTCGAACGCGCCGTGATCGAGCTCGAGGACGACATCGGCGTACATCTGGATGAACCGGCGATAGCTGTCCCAGGCGAAGCGCGCGTCCTCGGACTTGGCGGCGAGGCCTTCGACGGTCTGGTCGTTGAGGCCGAGGTTGAGGACGGTGTCCATCATCCCCGGCATCGAGGCGCGGGCACCGGAGCGGACCGAGACGAGCAGCGGGTCGGCGGGGTCGCCGAACTTCTTGCCGGTTACGCCTTCGATGTGGGCGAGGCCAGTGGCGACCTCGTCACGCAGGCCCTGCGGGAACTGGCCACCCTCGTCGTAATAGACCGCGCAGAAGTCGGTCGAGATCGTGAAGCCCGGCGGGACCGGCAGGCCGATCGACGCCATCTCGGCAAGGTTCGCGCCCTTGCCGCCGAGCAGGTTCTTGTCGCCCTTGCCGCCGTCCGAAACACCGCCGCCGAAGCGGTACACATATTGGGTCATGGTCGGTCCTCTAAGTGCTTGTTTTCATACGCTGGGCCAAAGTGAAGTTCACAAAGTGCAGACGCTGGGAACGTCTGCACTTCGATTTCGATCAGCCCTCGATCTTCGAAAAATCTGCGACATTGTGCACTGCGGCACGGACTCGCTCAAGTAGCGCGAGACGGGCGGAGCGCTTGGCGGGATCGGAATCGTTGACGATAACGCTATCAAAGAACGCGTCGATCGGTGCGCGGAGGCTTGCAAGGGCAGCCATCGCGGCGGCGAAGTCTTCGCGCGCGATCGCGGCGGTGGCGCGGGGTTCAGCGGCGTCTAGCGCGGTCATCAGCGCGGTCTCTGCCGGTTCGGGGGTGTAGGACAGAACTTCTTCGCCCCTCCCTGGAAGGGAGGGGTTGGGGGTGGGTCGGCCCGAGGCGGGCGCGACGTTCCCACGAGGGCTACCCACCCCCGGCCCCTCCCTTTCAGGGATGGGAGCAGAAGAGGCGGCGTCGTCCTTCGGCGCTTCCTTCTTCAGGATATTGGCGGCGCGCTTGTAGCCGGCGAGCAGGTTCGCGCCGTCCTCGGTGGTGACGAACGCCTGAAGCGCGTGGACGCGAGCGAGCAGGCGGACGAGATCGTCCTCGCCCCCGAGCGCGAACACCGCGTCGATCAGGTCGTGACGGACGCCGGCTTCGCGTTGCTGGACTTTGAGGCGGTCAACCAAGAAGTCGAACAACGCCTCGAACGCGACCCCATTATCACGTTGATCAAATGTTGCTACTCGGGCGCGAAGGTCTGAAGCTAATTCATTAGCACGGCTAGGATCATCTGTTACCATCGCCGCCGATGAGGCGAGATGTGGCTCTACCATCGAAACTTGGCGATCACTGCGCTGCTTGTTGTCAATTAGCGACCACTGCGTAGCCATACTCTGAATGCCAAATCGAACGCCACCGTTCGTAGCGAGACGAATAATACCTAACGCTGCGCGTCTAAGTGCGAATGGGTCTTTCGATCCCGTCGGCTTTTCATCAATCGCAAAGAACGACGCTATCGTATCAAACTTGTCCGCCAGGCTTACCGCGACCGTTACCGGGTCGGTGGGGACGTCGTCGCCTTGGCCGACCGGCTTGTAGTGGTCGCGGATGGCGGTGGCGACGGCCGGGTGCTCGCCCTGCGCGGCGGCGTAGTAGCCGCCCATCAGGCCTTGCAGCTCGGGGAACTCGCCGACCATGCCGGTTACGAGGTCTGCCTTTGCGAGGCGGGCTGCGCGGTCTGCTAGGTCTGCAAGCCCCTCCCCTTCAGGGGAGGGGTTGGGGTGGGGGCTGTCCGCGGATACGGACGTGGGCGTTTGCGGTGAGGCCCCACCCCCAGCCCCTCCCCTGAAGGCGAGGGGAGCAGAAGTGACTATGCCCTCTTCTACCAGCCAGCGGGCTAGCTTCGCTACACGGTCGACCTTGTCGGCTACGGTGCCGAGCTTCTCGTGGAAGACGATCTTCGACAGCTTCTCGGCCTGCTCTTCGAGCGGGACCTTCAGGTCGGTGTCGTAGAAGAATTTGGCGTCCGACAAGCGCGCGGCGAGGACCTTGCGATTACCCTCGACGATCTTCGCGCCGCCGTCGTGGGCGGCGATGTTAGCGGTACAAACGAACGCGTTGGCGAGCTTTCCGTCGGCGCCGCGGCAGACGAAATATTTCTGGTTCACGCGCGCCGTGAGCTGGATCACCTCAGGCGGCACGTCAAGAAACGCGGGGTCGAACCGGCCGAGCAGGGGAATCGGCCATTCGGTGAGGCCGGCATTCTCTGCGACTAGCCCCTCGTCCTCGATCAGTTCGAGGCCGGCCTGCATGGCGGCTTCGCGGGCGTGGTCGCGGATCAGCGTGGCGCGTTCGTCGTGGTCGACGATGACGTGGCAGGCGCGCAGCTTCTCGACATAGTCGTGCGCGCCGCCGATCGTGATCTGGTACGGGTGGTGGAAGCGGTGGCCGAGCGTGGCGGCGCCGCTGGCGATCCCGGCGATCTCGAACGGCACGATCTCATCACCGAGCAGCGCGACGATGCCTTGCAGCGGGCGGACCCAGCGGAGCGACTCGGTGCTGGCGGAGGCGTCGCCCCAGCGCATCGACTTCGGCCACGGGAACGCGCGGACGATCGCGGGGATGGCGTCTGCGAGCACGGCGGCGGTGGCGCGGCCGGGCTTCTCGGTGACCGCGAAGAGCGTGCCGTTGCGGTCTATGAGTTGCTCGCGGGTGAGGCCGGTCTTGCGGAGGAAGCCTTCAAGCGCCTGGGGGGGCGCTGAGGTCTTGGGGCCCTTGGTTTCCTCGGAGACGGCGGCGGTCTCGAGCGGCAGGTCGCGCGCGATCAGCGTCAGGCGGCGCGGGGTCGCGTAGGTGACGATGTCGCTGGTGGCGATGCCGGCCTTGGCGAGCTCGGCGGTGAACAGCTTGGCGAGATCTTCGCGCGCCTTGGACTGCATCCGGGCGGGAATTTCTTCGGAGCGGAGTTCTAGGAGGAAGTCGGTCATTTGGGTTCGCACGCGAAGAAGAAGGAGTTGGGTTCACGCGGAGACGCGGAGACGCGGAGTAGAAGGGGAGAAGAAAGGTTTGAGGCGCTGCGCGCGGCCGTCTGACGCCGCAGGCGTCTCGCATCACCATGCTGGATGCTGGGAGCAAGAACGCGGAAACGCGACACATTGCCTACCTTCTGCTCCGCGTCTCCGCGTCTCCGCGTGAACACACCTTCTAACGAGCGCATCATGCCGCCCATCCGTGCTTGTCCATCCAGGCGGCGCAGGCGCCTTTCGCGAGGTCTCGGACGCGGCCCATATAGGCTTGGCGTTCGGCTACCGAGATTACGCCGCGGGCCTGAAGCAGGTTGAAGATGTGGCTGGCTTTGATCGCCTGTTCGTAGGCTGGGATCGGGAGCTTGGCGGCTAGCGAGTTCTCGCATTCGGCGACGTGCTTGCGGAACTGGTCGAAGAGCGAGTCCGTGTCGGCGATCTCGAAGTTCCACTTCGACATCTCCTGCTCGTTCTCCAGGAACACGTCGCCGTAGGTCACGCCGGCATCGTTGAACGCGAGGTCGTAGACCGAGTCCTTGTCCTGGATATACATCGCGAGGCGCTCCAGCCCGTAGGTGAGTTCGCCGGCGACGGGCTTCATGTCGAAGCCGCCCATCTGCTGGAAATAGGTGAACTGAGTCACCTCCATGCCGTCGCACCAGACCTCCCAGCCGAGACCCCAGGCGCCGAGCGTCGGGCTTTCCCAGTCGTCCTCGACGAAGCGGATGTCGTGCTTCAGCATGTCGATGCCGATCGCCGCGAGGCTGCCGAGGTAGAGTTCCTGGAGGTTCGCGGGGCTCGGCTTCAGGATGACCTGGTACTGGTAGTAATGCTGGAGCCGGTTGGGGTTCTCGCCGTAGCGGCCGTCGGTCGGGCGGCGGCAGGGCTGCACGAACGCGGCGTTCCACGGTTTCGGGCCGAGCGCGCGGAGCGTCGTGGCGGTGTGGAAGGTGCCCGCGCCCATTTCCATGTCGTAGGGCTGCAGGATCAGGCATCCGTGTTCGCTCCAGTAATCGTGGAGCGTGAGGATCATGCGCTGGAAGCTAAGAGGCTTTATCACGGGCTGGGTCACGCGCGGGCTTTGGCGGATGGGGGTGCGGGAGGCAAGTGGTGCGTTGCGGCCGGGCGTCCTACATGGGCTGCACCAACGATAAGGATTCCCTCCCCTTGAAGCTGTTTTCGAAGATCGTTTCGTTCCGATCCGCGCTGTCTGCCATCGCCATGGCGTTCGCCCTGCCCGCCTGTGCGCAGGTCGCGCCGAAGCCTGTGCAAGCCGCGAACGATGCCGATCCAGCCTTGTGGGTGGTGAAGGACAAAGACACGACGATCTACCTGTTCGGGACGATCCATGTGTTGAAGCCCGGCATGACGTGGTTCGACGAGGCGGTGAAGACCGCGTTCGATCGCTCGAACCAGGTGGTGCTGGAGCTGGTGATGCCGGATCCTGCCAAGATGCAGTCGTTGGTGATGGCGACCGGCGTGTCGAAGGACGGCCCGACGCTGACCGAGCAGCTTCCCGCGGACAAGCGTGCGGCGTATGCGAAGGCGGTGACCGACCTGGGCTTGCCGGCGAATGCGTTCGATCGGTTCAAGCCTTGGCTGGCTGCGACCAACCTGTCGATCGCGCCGCTTTCGAAGCTTGGCTATGATGCGGCGAACGGGCCGGAGCAGGTGATCACGGCGGCGGCGAAGGCTGCGGGGAAGCCGGTGATCGGGCTGGAGACGGCGGAGCAGCAGTTGGGGTATTTCGGCGGGTTGTCGCAGAAGGCGCAGATCCAGTTTCTGGGAAGCACGATCGACGAGTTGCCTAAGCTCGAGAGCACGATGGCGACTATGGTCGACGAGTGGGCGAAGGGGGATCCTGAAGCGCTCGCCAAAGAGATGAACGACAGTTTGAAGGATTCGCCCGAGGTGGCGAAGGTGCTGCTAGTGGACCGTAATGCGCGCTGGGCCGAGTGGGTCGCGAACCGGATGAAGTCGCCGGGGACAGTGTTCATCGCGGTCGGTGCAGGGCATCTTGCGGGCAAGGATAGTGTGCAGGCGCAGTTGGCGAAGCTTGGGGTGAAGGCCGAGCGGGTCGAGTATTGAGGTGCCGAGTCCCTCTCCCCTCGGGGAGAGGGAGGGAGGAGCGCTTGCGACGGAAGGGTGAGGGGGAGTTGGCGCGAACGTCCTGAGCCTCACTCCCCTCACCCTCCCACGTGCAAGCGCACGCGGGCCCCTCCCTCTCCCCGGAGGGGCGAGGGTTTAGTTGATTAAATCCCCCACTTCCGCTATGCGCCCGCGCTTCCGGTCCATGGTCATCCCTGGAGGCGTGGGCGGGAAGGACAACAAACGAGTTTCGGAGAATACAGATGAGCGACCAGTTGACGCTCGCAGCCGAGACGCGTGACCGGGTTGGCAAGGGAGCCTCCCGGGCGCTGCGTCGTGATGGCCGCGTGCCTGCCGTGATCTACGGCCTGAACCAGGAACCAACCTCGGTTCACCTCGAGGAAAAGGCGCTGATGAAGGCGCTGATGACCGGCCACTTCATGAATTCCGTCGTGATGGTCAACGGCGTGCGCACGCTGCCGAAGGACGTCTCGTTCCATCCGGTTTCGGATCGCCCGATCCATGTCGACTTCCTGCGCATCGGCGAGCATTCGACCGTCACCGTCGCGGTGCCGATCGTGTTCACCGACGAGGACGACGCGCCGGGCATCAAGAAGGGCAAGGGCGTCCTCAACATCACGCGCCACGAGGTCGAACTGGTCGTCGACGCTTCGGACATTCCGAGCGAGATCACGATTTCGCTCGCCGGTCTGGAGATCGGTGATTCGATCCACATCAGCGACGTGAAGCTGCCCAAGGGCGCGACGCCCGCGATCGACGACCGCGACTTCGCGATCGCCACGATCGTGCCGCCGACCGTGCCGACCGTCGAGGACGAAGAACTCGCGGCCGAAGTCGCCGAGACGCAGGCTGCCGAGGCTGCTGCCGAGGAAGAGACCCCGGTCGAGCCTAACGACGATAACAACGACGACGACAAGATCACGCCGCAGAAGAAGGACTAATCTCCTTCGTCTTCGGATGACTTTTGTATGCTTTTGGGCGGGCGGGAAAGCTAGGGCTTTCCCGCCCGTTTCGTTTTATGGGGCTTCCCCTGCCCTCCTGTTCCCTCGCGAATGCGGGGGTCCAGGATCAAGCAGCGGCGCCGCCCGTTACCCTAGGCTCCTGCTTTCGCAGGAGAACCCGGTTAAGTGGCCGACGCGTTCTTTTGGAGAATACCACGTGCAGATTTGGGCGGGACTCGGCAATCCGGGGGCGCAATATGCGATGCACCGGCATAATGTCGGGTTCATGGTCGCCGACGCGATCGCCGAGGTGCACGACTTCGGCGCGGTCAAGAAGCAGTTCCAGGGCTGGACGCAGGAGGGGCGGATCGGCTCGACCAGGATCCTGCTGCTGAAGCCGGCGACCTTCATGAACGAGAGCGGCCGCGCGATCGGCGAGGCGCTGCGCTTCTACAAGCTTGGCGTCGAGGCGCTGACGGTGTTCCATGACGAACTCGATATCGCGCCGTTCCGCGTGAAGGTTAAGACCGGCGGCGGGACCGCGGGGCATAATGGCTTGCGCTCGACCGACCAGCATCTGGGGCCGGAGTTTCGCCGCGTGCGGCTGGGGATCGGACATCCCGGGCACAAGGATCGCGTGACCGGGTATGTGCTCGGCAATTATGCCAAGGCGGAGATCGAGCCGCTCTCCGACATGCTCGGCGCGGTCGCGGCGGAGGCCAAGTGGCTGGCGGAGGGCGACGACGTCCGCTTCATGAACGATGTCGCGTTGAGGATGCAGCCATGACCACCCGCTCTTTGTTTGCCACGCGGTTCTACGAGGCCGATCTCGGTGACGACGATCTGGTCGAGGAACTCGAGGATGCGGCGCTCGAACTGGCGAAGGCCGATCGCGCGGGGGTCGCTTGGTCGAAGGCGCATGGGTATCGCGGGTACACGTCGTACGCGTCGCTGAACGACCTGCCACTCCGCGATCCGCGGTTCGGGGATCTGGTACGGCTGCTGAACAAGCATGTCGCGCAGTTCGCGAAGGACTGCGCGTTCGATCTTGGTGGGCGGAAGTTGAAGCTCGACAGTTTTTGGGTGAACGTCCTGAAGCCTGGGGGCGCGCATTCGGGGCATATCCATCCGCATAGCGTCGTTTCGGGGACGATGTATGTGGCGATTCCCGAGGGGGCTGGGGCGTTGAAGCTGGAGGATCCTCGGCTGCCGATGATGATGGCGGCGCCGACGCGGCTGGAAGATGCTGCGGAGGATCTGCGGACGTTCGTTTATGCGGAGCCTAAGCCGGGGAGTGTGTTTTTGTGGGAGAGCTGGTTGCGGCATGAGGTGGTGCCGAATGCCGCCAAGGGTGAGCGGATTAGTATCAGTTTTAATTATCGGTGGTGATTGGGGCGCCTGAAACAGCTCTTCATCCAAAAAACCACCCCGGCGAAGGCCGGGGCCCAATTGGGAAACGCTGCTAACTGAGGACTGCCCTTCATCAGATTGGCCTTCCCACTTGGGCCCCGGCCTTCGCCGGGGTGGTAGTGTTTGGGGGAGCGTTCGGCACCTTCTTACCTTGAAGCGCGCCCCGCCCCCTCCCCGATCAGGCCGCCTTCATCGTCGCCATGTCGATGACGAAGCGGTATTTCACGTCGCTCTTCACCATGCGCTGATACGAGGGTTCGATCTCGTCCATGCGGATCATTTCGATGTCCGACACCAGGCCGTGCTCGTTACAGAAATCAAGCATCTCCTGCGTCTCGGCGATGCCGCCGATCAGCGAGCCGGCGATTGCGCGGCGCTTGAAGATCAGGGCGCCGACCGAGGGCGACGGATGCGCGTGCTCGGGCACACCGACTAGCGTCATCGTGCCGTCGCGCTTCAGCAGTGCGGTGAACGTATCGAGGTTGTGGCTCGCCGCGACGGTGTTCAGGATGAAGTCGAAGCTGTTGGCGTGCTCGGCCATCGCGGCCTCGTCCTTCGACACGATCAGGTCCTTCGCGCCGAGACGCTTGGCGTCGTCGCGCTTGTTGGGCGAGGTCGAGAAGACATAGACCTCGGCACCCATCGCGTTGGCGATCTTGACGCCCATGTGGCCGAGACCACCGAGGCCGACGATGCCGACTTTCTGGCCGGGGCCGACCTTCCAGTGCTTGAGCGGCGAATAGGTGGTGATGCCGGCGCACAGCAGCGGCGCGACCGCGGCGAGGTCGGCTTCGGGATGCGAGACCTTCAGCACGAAGCCTTCGTCGACGACGATATGGTCCGAATAGCCGCCGAAGGTGTGGCCGCCGAGGACTGGATCGGGACCGTTATAGGTGCCGACGAACCCGGTCGTCTCGCAATATTGCTCTTCACCGTCCCTGCACGACGGGCACTCGCCACAGCTGTCGACCATGCACCCGACGCCGGCGATGTCGCCGACCTTGAACTTCGTGACGTCGCTGCCGACGGCGACGACGCGACCGACGATCTCGTGGCCGGGGACGCAGGGGTAGAGCGTGCCTTCCCACTCGCCCTTGGCGGTGTGGAGGTCGGAATGGCAGACGCCGCAGAACGCGATATCGATCGCGACGTCGGTCTTGCCGGGTTCGCGGCGTTCGAACGAGAAGGGCGCGAGCGGGGTTTCGGGCGATTGCGCGGCGTAGCCGTTGGCGGTCGTGGTCATGAGGTTCCTGATCTATCTCAAGCTGGGCTCGGGATATAAGTGTCGACCATTTGATAACTACCGACCGGTATGATTATTTTGCTGCACTGCGGCAATCGAGTGGGTCGATCAGGCCTGCCGCCTAGATTAGAAACCACCCCGGCGGAGGCCGGGGCCCAATTGGAAAGGTGGCAATAACGTGGTGCCGACCATCGTTAGCAACGTCCCCCAATTGGGCCCCGGCCTTCGCCGGGGTGGTGGCGTTAATCAGAGTGGCGCCCAATGATGCGCGAAGGCGTCCTTGCTGGCCTTCCTTGCCGCCCTGCCCTAAAGCCCGGCGCACATTCTTATACCAAGGGCATATCATGGGTTTTCGCTGCGGCATCGTGGGGCTGCCGAACGTCGGCAAGTCCACTCTCTTCAACGCGCTGACCGAGACGGCCGCGGCGCAGGCGGCGAACTATCCGTTCTGCACGATCGAGCCGAACGTCGGTAACGTCGGCGTGCCCGACAAGCGGCTCGACGCGCTGGCGAAGATCGCCGGATCGCAGAAGATCATCGAGACCCAGCTCGGCTTCGTCGACATCGCCGGCCTCGTGCGTGGCGCGTCGAAGGGCGAAGGGCTCGGCAACCAGTTCCTCGGCAACATCCGCGAGGTCGACGCAATCGTCCACGTGCTGCGCTGCTTCGAGGACGGCGACGTGACGCATGTCGACAACAAGGTCGACCCGATCGCCGATGCCGAGACGGTCGACACCGAACTGATGCTGAGCGACCTCGAAAGCCTCGAGAAGCGCGTTCCCAACCTCGCCAAGAAGGGCATGCAGGGCGACAAGGAAGCCAAGATCGGTGCCGCCGTCCTGGGCCAGGCGCTCGAACTGCTCCGCGAAGGCAAGCCCGCGCGGCTGACCGTGCCGAAGGACGAGGACGAGGCGCGGGTGTTCGCACAGGCGCAGTTGCTGACCGCCAAACCCGTGCTGTACGTGTGCAACGTCGACGAGGGCGATGCGGCGAACGGCAATGCGCTGTCGGCGCGGGTGTTCGAGAAGGCGAAGGCCGAGGGCGCCGAGGCGGTCGTGGTGTCGGCGGCGATCGAGGCGGAAATCGCGACGATGCCGGCCGAGGATCGCGGCGAGTTTCTGGGTGAGTTGGGGCTGGAAGAGACGGGCCTCGCCCGCGTCATCACCGCCGGGTACAAGCTGCTTCACCTGCTGACGTTCTTCACGGTCGGCCCGAAGGAGGCGCGTGCCTGGACCGTCCACGAGGGCGCGACCGCGCCACAGGCGGCGGGCGAGATCCACGGCGATTTCGAAAAGGGCTTCATCCGCGCCGAGACGATCGCGTTCGACGACTTCATCGCGCTGGGCGGTGAATCGAAGGCGCGCGAGGCGGGCAAGCTGCGCGCGGAAGGCAAGGCCTACGTCGTGCAGGACGGCGACGTGATGCACTTCCTGCATAGCTGATCGGCGCAACCCCCGGCGCCCCGGATCGGGGGTAATGATCAGCGGCGATAGGCTTCGCAGGCGACTCCGTCGCCGTCGCCGTCCATATGCGCGCCATAGCCGGGCGTTCCGCGGTACAAAGGCGTGACGCCCGCCGCGCGTGCTTCGCGGCATCCGCGATAGACCGCATTTGCGGGCGCGGACCGCACGACCGGCGATGCGGTCTGCCCATAGACCGATCGCGTGACGTTGTACGGAGCGGCGTCGCGGACCGGTGCGGCTATTTTGACGCGAGGGGGTTCGCCGGCCTTCGAGGCTTTTGCTGAAACCGGCAGAGAGGCCGCGTCGACCGGGCTAGCCAGATCGAGCGACGGTGGCGGGGCTTCGGGCAGCGGCGTGCCGGTAGGCGCCGTGGCGCTCCAGACACCGGCGAACATCAGCGCCGACGCCGTGGCGGTTATCGCTATGAACGATCGATCCATGACGCCATGCTATGCGCGAACCCGTTGACGAAAGCTTAGCGGCCGCCGGGGCGACAGGTTGGCATTGCCCCCTGTCATTGACCCCTGACCCTGGCTATTCCCGATCGGGCGGTTTTGGACGGAGGGCGGCGATTGACGAACCAGAGGGCCGATTCCTTCGCCGGGCGATCGAGCATTGTCCGCGGCGCCGTGATAATGTTCGCCGGCTGCGTGCTGCTGGCGGGGTGCGACCAGCGACGCGATACCGGTGCGGTCGTCGTCAGTGCGATCGGCGCGCGACCCGAGGCGCGCGACGCAAGCCGGGTCGCGCTCGACACGCCGGCCCGGTTGCTGATGGATTCGACCGCACAGGGCCTCGTGCGGTTCGACGCGACCGGACAGATCGAGCCCGGCATCGCCGAACGCTGGATCGTGATCGACGGCGGCATGAGCTATATCTTCCGCCTGCGCGAGGTGAAATGGAGCGACGGTACGCCGGTGACCGCGGCACAGGTCGTGGCGATGTTGGAACGGCAGTTCCGGTCGGGATCGCGCAACCCGCTGGCGCCGTTCATGACGGCGATCGACGAGATCGTCGTGATGACCCCGCAGGTCATCGAGGTGCGGCTGTCGCGCCCGCGCCCCGACCTGTTGAAGCTGTTCGCGCAACCCGAACTCGCGCTGCTGCGGTTGCGGCCACCGGGTGGCACCGGGCCTTTTCACATCGCCCAGGCCGGGACGGCGCCGTTGCTGCGGCCTGCGTTCGATCCGGGCGCGGCGGATCCCGACGACCAGCATGACGTGATCGCGGAGGAGGACGTGCGGCTGATCGGCGAACGCGCCTCGCGCGCGATCGCCCGGTTCGCCAACCGCGATTCCGACCTGGTCAGTGGCGGCAGCTTCGTCGACTGGCCGCTGCTCGCGACCACCGACATCGCGCCGGCCAATGTCCGGGTCGATCCCGCCGTCGGCCTGTTCGGACTGGCGATCGTGCGGCGCGACGGTTTTCTGGCGGATGCCGGCAACCGCGCGGCGATTTCGGAGGCGATCGACCGGACCGCGCTGACCGCGGCGATCGCGCCGTCCTGGGACCCCGCGGACCGTATCCTGCCCGATATCCTCGATTCGGCATCGCTGCCGCAGGTTCCGTCCTGGACTCTGCTGACGCAGGACGAGCGGCGCGCGGCCGCGCGGCAACGCGTCGCGGCATGGACCGGCGGACCGATCGGCCTGCGGATCGCGCTGCCCGAGGGGCCTGGTGCGACAGTGCTGTACGCGCACGTCGCCGCGTCGTTGATCGCGATCGGCATCACGCCGTCGCGCGTGGCGATGGATGCCGATGCCGACCTGATGCTGGTCGATGCGGTCGCGCCCTATGACAGTGCGCGCTGGTACCTGGCGAGCGCCTGCGTGGTATGCGGCGATGCCGCGCAGGCCGCGGTCGAAGCGGCACGCGAAGCGCCGACCCTGGCGGAGCGCAGCGCGCGCATTGCCCTGGCGGATGCGGCGATGAACGAGGACGTCGCATTCATCCCGCTTGCACGTCCGCTACGCTGGTCGTTGGTGAGCGCGCGGCTGGCGCAGTGGCAGCCCAACCCGCGCGCCTGGCACCCGTTGAACCGGTTGCGCGCCGATACCAAATGAGACGTATGAAACCGACCGTCACCCGCATCGCCCCCGGATCGATCCTCGACTCGCTGCCGATGGGGCGTGACGCGCTGTCGGTTCGCCGCCGGGTCGAGGCAATGGAACGCGTGATGGAGGGGCTGTTCCAGATCCCCGGCACCAACCGCAAGGTGGGCCTCGACGTCATTCTCGATCTCGTGCCGTTCGCGGGCAGCACGATCGCGGCCGGGATCGGTGGCTGGATGGCGTGGGAAGCGCGCAACATCGGCATGTCGAAGGTTCAGGTCGCGCGGATGGCCGGCAATATCGGAGTCGACTGGGCGCTCGGCATGATCCCGTTCGTCGGCGCGATCCCCGACTTCTTCTTCCGGTCGAACACGCGCAACCTGCGGATCATCAAGAAGCATCTGGACCGGCATCACCCGTCGACGACGACGCTCGACGGGTAATGCCGGGTAACGGGCGTTAGAGCGACCGGTTTACCGACCGCCGCGCCATATCTTGAGCGGTGCGCCATCGGCCAGCCCGCCCTGGTGCACGGGGCAGCGGCGATACCGGAACCGGCGATCGAGACAGATCCAGACCTCGTCGAGCCACCCCTGCTTCGTCGCCGTCACCCGCATCATGTCGGCCCTGAGCCCCGGGTTGGCGCCCGCCATCGCCGCGGCGAAGCGCCCGGCGGTCAACGGGGTGCGCGACAGGGCGTTCATGTCCGGATAGCGCAGCTTGCCGTAGAGGCCGGCGGACTGGCTGAAATACCGCGCCGGTCGATAGCCGGGCATGCACGTGCCGTGCTTCGCCCATTCATGCTGCATCAGCTGGGCGGACGGGGTCGTGCAGAGATGCGCGCGGATCACCGGCGGGGGTACGAAGTCCGCCGCGCGGCAATATTGCGGCCAGTCCTTGCCCACGCCGTCCGGCCACAGACCGTGCAGCGTGAAACCGAAGCGATTGCCCGATCCGCACTGGAACCCGGACGATGCCCGATCGCCACTGTCGCGGCAATATTGCGGCGCCCAGGTGATCGCGAGCGTGTAGCTGCCGATCGGGATGTCGCGCTTCGGCTGGCTGGCCGACGGCAGGTCGGGGCGGACGCGCTCGACAGCGGCGGGCGTCGAGCATTGATAGGCCTGCGCCTGGACGATTCCGGGCAACGCCAGCGCCGCTGCAGCGACGGTCAGTCTAACGATCATGCGGCATGTCCTCGTCCAGCCTGGTCGAACCAGAGTTTCGCGTCGGGTTTCAGGAGTTGCAGTGCGGACACGCAGTACACCACGCTCATGATGATCGACAGCACGAGCGTCGCGTCGAGCGTCGTTCGACCGGTCGCCAACTGCACCAGCGAGATCGCGATGCCGAGCGCCGAAAGCGCCGCCAGCACGACCACCACCCACTTCGCCGCATTGCTCGGCGCGCGCGCGGTGAAATACCAGAGCAGCATCGTGATCGCGATCCCGGCCACCTCGAACGCTGGCAGGATCCAGCCGATTTTAGCGAGGATAGGGGTGGCCGCGACCATCGCGGTCCGCTGTCCCCAACTGACTGCCGACACGATCAGACCCAACGCGAACGAGGCCAGATACAGCCGTTCGTACCGTATGATGGAAACCGGCCTGATCATCGTCGTCATCCCCGTCATCGATTCTGTGCAGCGTTCGACCCGGCAAAACCGGGCGCGCCGGTCATGCCGCCGGTCATGCTGCCGTGAAGTCCAGACCTATATCCGCCGCCGGTGCCGACTGCGTCAAGCGACCGACCGAGACATAGGTAACGCCGGTCTCGGCGATCGCGCGGATCGTGTCGAGGGTGACGCCGCCCGACGCTTCGGTCGGTACGCGTCCGTCGACCAGCGCGACCGCCTCGCGCAGGGTCGCCGGCGGCATGTTGTCGAGCAGGAGATGCGTCGCGCCAGCGTTCAGCGCCGGTGCGATCTGGTCGATCCGGTCCACCTCGACGATGATATGCGCGATCCCCGCGTCCTTGGCGCGACGCACGGCTTCGGCGACCCCGCCCGCGACCGCGACGTGGTTGTCCTTGATCATCGCCGCATCCCACAGCCCCATGCGATGGTTCTGCGCGCCGCCCATCCGGGTCGCGTATTTCTCCAGCACGCGCAGGCCCGGAATCGTCTTGCGCGTATCCAGCAGGATCGTGCCGGTGTCGGCGATCGCGTCGACATAGCCGCGCGTCATCGTCGCGATCCCCGACAGATGCTGGACGGTGTTCAACGCCGACCGCTCGGCCGTGAGCATCGCCCGCCCCGCCCCTTCGAGCCGCAGCAATTCGGTGCCGGCCTCGACCTGCTGGCCGTCCTGGACCAGGCGCTCGATCTGTACGTCCGGATCGAGCGCCCGGAAGAACGCCTCGGCGAGGGCGAGCCCGGCGACGACGATCGGGTCGCGACTGTCCATTACTCCGGTGAACCGTGCGTCGGCGGGGATCACGGCGGCCGACGTGATATCGCCGATCGTGCCGAGATCCTCGGCCAGCGTCGCCGTGATGAACGCGGTGACGTCGAACCCGGGAACGTCGAAGGAGGCGGGCAAGGCTGCGTTCATCTGGAGTCTTTCAAAAACTGCCGACGGTCATGCCAGCGCCGGTGCCAAAAAACCGTGCACGGGGATAGCGAATTCACGACGTCGCCGATCGAGGGAATTCTTTTCGCCATGTCGGAACAAAGTCATCCGACGCGAGTTTCCCGACCGAGCTCAAGGAAAATCTCTATGCCTGTAACGACGTTAGCCCCGACCGCACACCTGACCGCGCTTCTCGACGAAGCGCTCGCTCTGGCCGATACGCTGAAATTGCCGATGGCGGCGATCCATATCGATCAGGCGATCGCGCACCTCCGGGCGGACGCAACCGTGGACTGACGCCACCGGGCGGGAACCCCCGCCCGGTCGATGATCTGGCCGGTTACTTCGGCCCCAGATCGCCTTGTCCGACCGTCTTCGACGCCATCGACAGCATCGCATCCAGGCTCTTCTTGGCCTGAAGCCTGAGGCCCTCCTCGATTTCGATCCGTGGGCTGAGATCGCGAAGCGCGACGTACAGCTTTTCGAGCGTGTTGAGCGCCATGTACGGGCAGATGTTGCAGTTGCAGTTACCGTCCGCGCCCGGCGCCCCGATGAAACGCTTGTTCGGCAGCGCCTTTTCCATCTGGTGGATGATGTGCGGCTCGGTCGCGACGATCAGCGTGTCGCCGGGCATCGCCAGCGCATAATCGAGGATGCCGCGCGTCGATCCGACATAGTCGGCGTGGTCGAGGATGATCGGCGGGCATTCGGGATGCGCCACCACGGGCGCACCGGGGTGCTGCGCCTTGAGCTTCATCAGTTCCGTTTCGCTGAACGCCTCGTGGACGATGCATACGCCGGGCCAGAGCAGCATATCGCGGCCGGTTTTCCGCGCGAGATAGCCGCCGAGATTGCGGTCGGGGCCGAAGATGATCTTCTGGTCGAGCGGGATCTGCGCGAGAATCGTGTCCGCCGACGACGAGGTGACGATGATGTCGGACAGCGCCTTCACCTCGGTCGAGCAGTTGATGTAGGTCAGCGCGATGTGATCGGGGTGCTTCGCGCGGAAAGCAGCGAACTGCTCGGGCGGGCAGCTGTCCTCCAGGCTGCACCCGGCATCCATGTCGGGCAGCACGACGATCTTGTCGGGCGAGAGAATCTTCGCGGTCTCGGCCATGAACCGCACGCCGCAGAATGCGATGACATCGGCGTCAGTCGCCGCGGCCTTGCGCGACAGATCGAGACTGTCACCGACGAAATCGGCGAGATCCTGAAGCTCGGGCTTCTGATAGTAATGCGCGAGGATGACGGCGTTCTTCTCCTTGCGGAGCCGCTCGATCTCGGCGCGAATGTCGATGCCGGCGAAGTTCTGCTTCAATTCCATGGTCGTATCCCGAATCTATCGCCCGTATCCTAACGATGGTTCCCTAGCACGTCCTGCAGCGAGCGCGAGGTGTCCCAGCGCTCGGTGTTCGCGACCGGCTCGTCGGCGAAGGTCACCGCGACGCTCGCGTCGATCCCGGCGGCGCGCAACGGCATCGCGAAACTGCGTTCGACCGCACGGCGCGTCGCGTCGCGGGCGAGCTTGATCATCGCCGGTTCGCGCGCCTGACGGATCAGTTCAATCTGTCCCGCACGGCGGTTGGCGGCGTCGAGACGCTTCTCGGCGTCGGTGAAGGTAGTCAGCACGCCGCCCGAACCATATTCGCGGACGGCGTTGAGATCGACCTGCGGACCATCCGCCTCGACCGCGGGCAGGCGAACGGACAGCGTCTTGCTGGTGCCATCCCAGGCGACGTCGGCCTGAGTGAGCTTGGCCATGTCGACCTCGTACCGGACCATGCCGGGCATGATCAGCGTCTTCTCGGTCGTGAAGCCGAGCTGCGACTGTTTCGAGGTGACGACCGCGACATAGCGCGCGGCGAAGGCGGACAGGCGGTTCTGCTCGCGTAGGCCCTCCAGGCTGGCGCTGGCGATCGTCGTCGGATCGGGCGTCAGGCGGTCGCTGACGTAGCGCTGTACGCCCCACAGCGCGAGCAGCCCGGCGAGGACCAGGATGACGACCACGCCAGCCGCCTTGGCCAGGAAGCCGCCGACGCCTGCACCCTGGCGCGTCGGTTCGGTCATGTCGTTGCCTGCCATATCTCGCCGTCCTCCGTCACCAGTCCACGCGTTTGCAGGTCGTAGAGATGCGCCAGCACCGATCGCTCCGCAGCGGGAACGAGTTGCGCGTCGAGCCCGACATACATCTGTTCGACCATCCGTCCGATCGGGTGTGCACCGCTGCGCAACAGGCGCAGGATCTGCCCCTCGCGTTGCCTGCGGTGGCCCAGCATGCCGCGCACCAGCCGCTGCGGCCGCTCGACCGCCTCGCCGTGTCCCGGATAATAGATGCGGTCGTCGCGGCCCATCAGCTTTTCCAGGCTGGCCATATACGCCGCCATGTCGCCGTCGGGCGGTGAGACGATCGTCGTCGACCATCCCATGACATGATCGCCTGAGAACAGCGCCCTGGTTTCTGGCAAGGCGAAGGCGAGATGGTTGGAGGTATGGCCGGGCGTCGCGATCGCCGCCAATGTCCAGCCATCGCCGCGGACGGTTTCCCCTTCGACCAGCACGCGGTCGGGCGCGTAGGCGGCGTCGAAGGACGCATCGCCTCGCGCGCCGACATTATCGACGTCGAACGGCGCGCAACCGACGATCGGCGCGCCGGTGATCGCCTGGAGCGGACGCGTCGCAGGACTGTGATCGCGGTGGTGATGCGTGACGACGATCGCGGTGACGGGCCGACCGTCGATCGCATGGATCAACGCGGCGATGTGCGCGGGATCGTCGGGACCGGGATCGATCACCGCCAGATCGGTCGTGCCGACGATATGCGTCTGCGTGCCGGTGTACGTGTAGGGCGACGAATTGGGCGCGAGCACGCGAACGACGAGCGGCTCGAGCTGGATCGGGATACCGGTCGGATGCTCAGCCATAGGACCGGGATGACCGTTCTACCGGGTGATGGCAAGGCCCCGCCGTCATGCGCATGTGTCGCCGCCTTTTACACGTCGTGCGCGCCGGCACCGGGCATTAACCAGCGAAAGTCGCACGGAGGTGTCGTTTATCGGGTTTGGCATAAGCACTGCATCGTGTGTCGCGTCACCGAACGCTGCGGCGTTCAAGCAGGGTGGATCGATCGCTACCGTCCGGTCTCGCGTCGATCCACCCGCCCCGGTGCCGTCTCGGGATTCATACGCGCCGCCCCGTCATCCTGACGAAAGTCAGGATCCAGAGCCACGGGATGCTGCGCTTCGTCATCCTGGATCCTGACTTTCGTCAGGATGAGGGAGGTGGGGTGAGTCATCTTCATCGAAGCGATTACGAGTGCCCCACCCACCTAGCTGAGCGACGAACTCAGCCGGCCTTCTGCTTCTCGAACAGCTGCGCCAGTTCGCCGCTCTCGTACATTTCCATCATGATGTCCGAGCCACCGACGAACTCGCCGTCGACGTATAGCTGCGGAATGGTCGGCCAGTCCGAATAGGCCTTGATGCCCTGGCGGATGCCCTGGTCCTGCAACACGTCGACGCTCTCGAACTCGACCTCGAGATGGTTGAGGATCGCGATCGCGCGGCTGGAGAAGCCGCATTGCGGGAACAGCGGGCTGCCCTTCATGAACAATACGACGGGGCTGGCTTTCACCACCGCGTCGATGCGGGCGTTCGTGTCGTCGGTCATGTCCGGGGTCATGTCTGGGTCCTCAAGAAATTGCGGTGGTAAGCTGAAGTGCGTGCAGGACGCCGCCCATGCGACCGCCGAGCGCGGCGTAGACCGCCTGGTGCTGCTTCACGCGGCTCATGCCGGCAAAGCTCGCGGCGGTAACCTTGGCGGCGTAATGATCGCCATCGCCGGCCAGATCGGTGATCTCGACCTGCGCATCGGGGATCGCGTCGCGGATCATCGTCGCGATGTCGTCTGCGGCCATCGGCATCTTACTGCGCCTCCAGCAACTGGCGACGCGCTTCGATCATCTGCTGCGCAAGCGCGCGGCGGACGGTCGCCTCGTCATGGTCGAGCCCGGCAGCGGTCAGATCGCCGACGAGCTTGCGAACGACGTCATCGTCGCCGCCGCCTTCCATGTCGGCATGGACGAGCGCAGTCGCATAGGCATCGGTCTCTTCCGGCGTCAGCTGCATCTCGTGCGCGGCCCAGCCGCCGAGCAGGCGATTGCGCCGCGCGGTGATGCGGAAGGCCATCTCCTCCTCGCGCGCGAAATGCCCTTCGCTTGCGCGTTCGCGATCGTCGAAACTGGTCATTGCGCAGGTCCCCGGTACAGCCGTGTCTTGCCCCGGAGATAGGTCGCGGACCGCGCATGCGCAACAATGGCGGTATATCGCCCTCGTGCGACACGACGCGCGGGCCGCCCCGATCAGCCGACCTCGACCACCAGCTTCCCGATCGCGCCGCGTGCCGCCATCTTCGCGATCGCCTTCCCACCGTCCTCGAACGCGAAGACCTCGGTCACGCGCGGGGCGATCTTGCCCTGTTCCCAAAGGTCGAACAGCGTTTCGATATGCGCCTGGTTCGCCTTCGGATCGCGGGCGGCGAACGCGCCCCAGAATACGCCGCAGACGTCGCAGCTCTTGAGGAGCGTCAGGTTGAGCGGGAGCCTCGGGATGCCGGCGGGGAAGCCGACGACGAGATATTTGCCCTCCCATGCGATCGAGCGGAGCGCGGGCTCGGCATAATCGCCGCCGACCGGATCGTAGATCACGTCCGCGCCGTCGCGACCGACCGCGGCCTTGAACTGCTCGGCGAGCGCCTTGGACTGGTCCTTGTCGAACGGGGCGCGGGCGTAGATGAGCGTTTCGTCGGCGCCGGCGGATTTGGCGGCGGCGGCTTTCTCTTCGGACGAGACCGCGGCCACGACCTTCGCGCCGAATGCCTTGCCGAGTTCGATCGCGGCGAGCCCGACGCCGCCGGCTGCGCCGAGCACGAGCAGCGTCTGCCCCGCCTGGATATGGCCGCGGTCGAGCAGGGCGTGGATCGTCGTGCCGTAGGTGAGGATCAGCGATGCGCCTTCCGCGAAGCTGCGGCCTTCGGGAAGGCGGTAGAGCTTGGCGGGGTCGGCGATCACCTTCTCGCACAGGCCGCCGTGACCGAGCATCGCGATGACGCGATCACCGACTGCCCAACCGTTGACGCCCTCGCCGATCGAATCGATCGTGCCGGCGATCTCGCCGCCCGGTGCGAACGGTCGCTGTGGCTTGAACTGGTATTTGTCCTCGATGATCAGGACGTCGGGGAAGTTGATCGCGCAGGCCTTGACCGCGACGACGACCTGTCCGGGGCCGGCTGCCAGATCCGACAGCTCGACCATTTCCAGAGTTTCAGGTCCGCCGATCGCCTTCGACACCAATGCTCGCATACCCGCTCTCCACCGTGGTCCAGGGGCGATTCGATGCGACCGCCTCCTCGAATTTTGAAATCTGGGTATCCCTTGCCAGCGTCAGGCCGACTTCGTCCAGCCCTTCCATCAGGCATTGGCGGCGGAATGCGTCGAGTTCGAAGGTGAAGCGGTCCTGGAACGGGGTGGTTACGGTCATCGTCTCGAGATCGACGGTGACGATCTGGTCCTTGGCGACCTCCAGCAGGCGGTCGATCGCCTCTTGTGGGAGGACGACGGGGACGATGCCGTTCTTGAACGCGTTGCCCGAAAAGATGTCGGAGAAGCTTGGCGCGATGACTGCGGTGATGCCCATGTCGGCGAGCGCCCAGGCGGCGTGTTCGCGGCTAGAGCCGCAGCCGAAATTGTCGCCGGCAATGAGGATAGGCGACCCGGCATAGCGCGGGTCGTCGAAGATGTTGCCGGGGTCGGCACGTACCGTCTCGAACGCGCCGCGGCCAAGGCCGGTGCGCGTGATCGTCTTCAGCCAGTGCGCCGGGATGATGACGTCGGTGTCGATGTTCTTCGCGCCCCATGGATAGGCGCGGCCCGAGACGGTCGTGACGGGGGTCATCGCTGTTCCGTGCGCTCCGGGCCCGTCCGCTCCGGAGTCGTGCGCGCCGATGCGACATAGGCCGCCACGCCGCTGAGCATCGCGCCCGCCGCCAACAATACGAAAACCTTCTTCATGCTCTTTCCCCCATCAACTCTCTGACGTCACTCAGCTTTCCGGTCACTGCCGCCGCTGCCGCCATTGCAGGCGATACCAGATGCGTGCGCGCTCTGGGACCCTGCCGGCCGACAAAATTACGATTCGACGTGGACGCGCAACGCTCCCCCGCAGGGACTTTGTCCGGGTTCATCGCGAGGCACATCGAACAGCCCGGTTCGCGCCATTCGAACCCTGCGGCGATGAAGATCCGATCGAGGCCTTCGGCTTCGGCCTGACGCTTCACCAGCCCCGAACCGGGGACGACGAGTGCGCGGACGCCGGTTGCGACGTGGCGACCTTCGGCGATCGCCGCGGCGGCGCGGAGGTCTTCGATGCGGCTGTTCGTGCAACTGCCGATGAAGACGTGCTGGATCGTGACGTCGCGCATCGCGGTGCCGGCGGTGAGGCCCATGTAATCGAGCGATTTCTGCGCGGCCGCCTGCTTGGCGGGATCGGCAAAGCTCGACGGTTCGGGGACCACGCCGGTGATCGGGACGACGTCCTCGGGACTGGTGCCCCAGGTGAGGCCGGGCGCGATATCGGCGGCGTCGAGCACGACGGACTTGTCGTAACGCGCGCCGGGATCGGTTGCGAGACTGCGCCACCACGTCACCGCACGATCCCAGTTCTCGCCGGTCGGGGCCATCGGGCGGCCCTTCAGGTACGCGAAGGTGGTCTCATCAGGCGCGATCAGGCCGGCGCGCGCGCCTGCCTCGATCGACATGTTGGCGATCGTCAGGCGGCCCTCGATCGACATGTTGCGGATGACGCTGCCGGTGAATTCGATGACGTGGCCGGTGCCGCCCGCCGCGCCGATCTTGCCGATGATCGCGAGGATGACGTCCTTGGGGCTGACGCCGAAGCCAAGTTCGCCGTCGACGCGGACCTCCATCGTCTTCGCCTGCGACAGCAGCAGCGTCTGCGTGGCGAGGACGTGCTCGACCTCGCTGGTGCCGATTCCGAAGGCGAGCGCACCGAGGGCGCCGTGCGCGGAGGTGTGACTGTCACCGCAGACCAGCGTGGTGCCGGGGAGCGTGAAGCCCTGCTCCGGACCGACGACGTGGACGATGCCCTGCTCGATCGCGGTGGCGTCGATATAGTCGATGCCAAACTCGCTGGTGTTGCGGCGGAGCGCATCGAGTTGCTGCGCGCTTTCCGGATCGGCGATCGGCAGGACGCGACCGGCGGCATCCTTGCGCGGCGTCGTCGGCAGGTTGTGGTCGGGGACGGCTAGCGTCAGGTCGGGGCGCCGCACTTTCCGCCCTGCCACGCGCAATCCTTCGAAGGCCTGCGGGCTGGTGACCTCGTGGACGAGGTGACGGTCGATATAGATCAGGCAAGTGCCGTCGTCGCGGCGTTCGACGACGTGCGCCGCCCAAATCTTTTCGTACAACGTTTGCGGAGTGGCCATGATGGGCGGGCGTTAACCGAAAAGGGGTGTGACGCCAAGGTTGTAAGTAATTTTCGGTCGTAAGAATGCTTCGGCGCGCCGCGTTTCGGGCGAGCACCGTCATCCTAACGAAAGTCAGGATCCAGGGTTACGAACGACAACGCCCATGGCTCTGGATCCTGACTTTCGTCAGGATGACGGCGGCGGCGGGTTACCGGCAGGCATCGCCCTGTTCAGGAAGGCGACGCTGTCGGTCAGCACGGGGGCCTTGCCGCGGAATGGTTTCGACAAGGCCATCGCGACGTTCTCGTGGCTGAGACCGGGATAGTCGATATGCGTCACCGGGGCGCCGAGCGCCTTTAGCCGCGCGGTGAGGTTGATCGCGTTGTGCGGCTTTACCTGTTTGTCGTTGCCGGCGGTGACCAGCAGCATCGGCGGCGCGTCCGCCCGTGCGAAGTGGATCGGCTGGGTCATCACCGGGTCGGCGGCGCCCTGCATCGCGTCGATCGCGCGCTTGGCGGTGAAGGGGTAGAAATCGTAGGGCCCGCACAGGCCTACGGCGGCCTTGATGATGTGCGGGTCGACGCCTTCAGCCTTCAGCCAGCGCTGGTCGAGCGTCAGCATCGCGACGGTGTAGCCGCCTGCGGAATGGCCGGCGACGGCGATCCGGTTGGGGTCGCCGCCGGACTGCGCGATGTGGTCGCGGGTCCATTTCACCGCCTCGGCGCCGTCCTGGAGGAAGGCGGGGAAGCGCACGTCGGGCACCTTGCGGTAGTCGGGCATGACGACGACGTAGCCCGCCTTCGCATAGGCGCGCGCCGCGAACGCATAGGCGCCGCGCGAGCCGTGGACCCAGCCGCCGCCGTACCAGAAGATCAGTACCGGCAGGCCGGTCTTCACGCCGCCGGACGGGCGCCAGACGTCTAGCTTCTGGCCGTACGTGCCGAACGGGACGCCTTCGCGGACCCGCGCGGTGCCGCGACCGCCGCCCATGATGCCGTCGAGGACGCTGAGCGTGCCCGGCCCTGCCGTGAACGCGGTGCCCGCGATCAGGATCGCGATGAGCGCAACGATGATCGCGGCGCGGCGCATCAGCGGCGGAAATCCTCGGTGATCGATCCGCATGCGGCGAGGTCGGCTTCGTGGCTATCCTCGCGCCATGTTTCGACGAGCGCGGTTGTTTCCCATTCGCGCATTGCCGGGTGCGCGATGACCCGCTCGACCCAGGCGAGACCTGCCGGGCCGACGTCGATCCCGTAGGTCCGGACGCGGAACGCAACCGGGGCGTAAAAGGCGTCGACTGCGGTGAAATCGGCGCCGGCCAGCCACGGGCCGCCAAATCGATCGCGTCCCTCTTTCCAGAGTTCGGCGATCCGCGCGACGTCGCGGTCGAGCGCGTCGCTGCCGGGGGCGGCGTCGACGCGGACGCCGACGTTCATCGTCCGCTCGTTGCGGAGCGCGGAGAACCCGCCATGCATTTCCGCCGTCGCGCAGATCGCCCACGCGCGTGCCTCGGCGTCGATCGGCCAGACGCCGTCGTGACGCTCGGCGAGGTAGAGGACGATGCCGAGCGAATCCCATACCGTCCGCTCGCCGTCGATCAGCACCGGCACCTGCCCGGTCGGCGAGAAGGCGCGGAACGCGTCGTAATTGACGGGCGCCAGGAACGGCTCGATCCGGTCCTCGAACGCGACGCCCAGCATTTTCATCAAAAGCCAGGGACGCAGCGACCAGCTCGAATAGTTCCGGTTCGCGGTGATGAGCGTATAGTCCATCAGGCAGTGTAGCGCGCCGTGGTCTTCGCCGCGACCTCGTCCGCGGTCACGCCCGGCGCGAGTTCGACGAGCTTGAACGGGCTGTCGTGATCGGGCCGCTGGAACACGGCCAGATCGGTGACGATCATGTTGGCGACGTTCTTGCCGGTCAACGGCAGGGTGCAGGACGGGATGAACTTCGGCGTGCCGTCCTTGGCGGTGTGGTCCATCACGACGATGATCTGCTTGACGCCCGCGACGAGATCCATCGCGCCGCCCATGCCCTTGATCATCTTGCCCGGAATCATCCAGTTGGCGATGTCGCCGTCTTCGCTGACCTCCATCGCGCCGAGCACCGTGAGGTCGATATGGCCGCCGCGGATCATCGCGAAACTGTCCGACGAGCTGAAATAGGCCGAGCTGGGCAATTCGCTGATCGTCTGCTTGCCCGCATTGATCAGGTCGGCATCCTCCTCGCCCGCGTACGGGAACGGACCGATCCCGAGCATCCCGTTTTCCGACTGGAGCGTGACAGTCATCCCCTCGGGAATGTTGTTCGCGACCAGCGTCGGAATGCCGATGCCGAGATTGACGTAATAGCCGTCCTTGAGTTCCTGAGCCGCGCGCGCGGCCATCTGGTTCCGGTCCCAGGGCATCAGTTGATCGTTCCTTCCTGGATGGTGGTAATCGTCGTGAATTGTTCGCGCAGTTCGGTGCCGACACCGTCGACGATCGCCTGCAACGCGGCGTCTTCAGCGATGCCCCAGGTGCCTGCATAGGCGCGCGCGGCGTGGCGGATCGTGTCGGCGAGGAGGTAGCCGAACACGGTCGGGTCCTCGAGCACGCCGGCGTCGATCAGCACGTTGCTGCCCGCGCCGTTGGTGATCCAGATGCGCGCGACCTCGACCGATTCGCTCGTGAGTTGCGCGCCCTTGTCGAGCGCGATCGCGTTAGGGTGATTGGCAGGGTGGTCGGCCATTAGCGTACGCCTCCAGTCGGTGCCCAGTGGATCGCGGGCGGGAATACTTCGTCGCGGCGGCCCTTCCGTGCGGTGCCGTAGACAGGGTTGGGCAGCACGAACCACCCTGCCCCCCATTTCGCGGCGATCGCCGGCGATTGGACCACGGTGCGGCGGGCGGCGGGCGGCTGGCCTGTGTTGAACAGATCGCTGAAGTCGCCAAGCTGGTCGCCGCCCATCGCGACGACGCAGTATCTGGCGGCGATCGTCGCGCGGCGGCCGTCCTTCTTCGAACCGAGCGCGTCGTCGCCGGCCAGGAACAGCGTTTCGCCGTGGCGCGCGGGGCCCAGGCCTGCGCCTTCGATCGCCGCTTGCGTCTGTGCGGCGTTGGCGGCGGAGCGGTTGGTGTTGAAGACGACCGTCACGCCCATCGCGCGGAGTTGGGTGAGCCCGGCGCGGGCACCGGGGACGGGCGCGACCTGCTTTATGCCGGTGCGCTCCCACTCCTGCCAGCGAGGATCGGACCAGGGCTGGCCGGAGGATGCGTCATATTCGAAGCCGAGGTTGAGAAGGATTGTCTCGTCGACGTCGAAGACGGCGGCCTTGGGTTTGGTGCCACACGAGGTCCAGGTGGGGGCGGCTAGCGAGGCGCCTTGGGCGAGGACTACGGAGGTGGGTGTGCGTTGCGCGCGGACGTAACCGACAAGGGCGTTCCAGGCCTGGATGCTCACCGCTGCGGCTTCGCCCGAGGCGTAGAGATACTGCATGCCGGCGGGGACGCCGTCGATGGTTACGGGTGCTGCGATACTGGGCGCGGGCGCGATCGACGTGGGCGCGGATACGCTCACGCATCCTTGGAGCACCAGCGCCCCTGCGAACACAGGGGTCCAGGATACCACCCGCAGTGCCCGTGACCCTGGGCTCCTGCCTTCGCAGGAGAACGGGCTGTGCTTGCGATACACCATCAGGCCTCCGTCATGCCGGGCTCGTTCCGGCATCCACGGTGCCGCACAACCGAGAGAATTTGGTTTGCGGAACCGTGGCCCCCGGAACGCGTCCGGGGTGACGGAGTGATTTTGGCGCGGTCACGACCCAGACGCGCTGGCTGCCGGCCCATACCAGGCTCAAGCCTTCGCAGGAGAACCGCATCGGGTTCATGCCGTCGTGCGTTCGCGGACGGTGCGGAACTCGATCTTCTTGTCGTAGGGCGCGCCGACGATCATCCGCTTCACATAGATACCGGGCAGATGGATCGTATCGGGGTCGAGGCTGCCGACGGGCACGACCTCCTCGACCTCGGCGACGCAGATCTTGCCCGCGGTGGCCATCGGCTGGTTGAAGTTGCGCGCGGTCTTGCGGAAGAGGAGGTTGCCGCTCTCGTCCGCTTTCCAGCCCTTGATGATCGCCAGATCGGCGTGGATGCCGCGTTCGAGGATATAGTCCTGGCCGTCGAAGTTCTTCACTTCCTTGCCCTCGGCGACCAAAGTGCCGACGCCGGTCTTGGTGTAGAAGCCGGGGATGCCAGCCCCCCCTGCCCGGCAGCGTTCGGCGAGCGTGCCCTGCGGGCAGAACTCGACCTCGAGTTCGCCGCTGAGATATTGCCGCTCGAATTCCTTGTTCTCGCCGACATAGGACGAGATCATCTTCTTCACCTGGCGCGAGCGGAGCAGTTTGCCCAGGCCCTGCCCGTCGATCCCGGCATTGTTGCTGGCGATCGTCAGGTCTTTAACGCCGGACGCCTCGATCGCGTCGATCAGCCGCTCGGGGATGCCGCACAGCCCGAAGCCGCCCGCGCAGATCGTCATGCCGTCGAACAGCACGCCTTCGAGCGCCGCCGCCGCGTCGGTGTAGAGCTTGTTCGCCATGCATCCTCCTCTAGCTTTGGCGGTGGCATAATGCGCGGCAGCGGGCACGGCAATGTCGCAGGGGTCGCACGGGGTCGCGCTGGGGGTCGGGCGGGCGGCACCCGCTCGACTTCGCGCGGAGCATCGGGCTAGGGTGCGGCGAGGAGATGTGTATGACCCAGCGTACCGGCGGCCGAATCCTTGTCGATCAACTCGTGGTGCAAGGCTGCGACCGGATCTTCACCGTACCCGGCGAGAGTTTCCTGAGCGTCCTCGACGCGCTGCACGATACGCCGGCGATCGACCTCGTCGTCTGCCGGCAGGAGGGCGGCGTCGCCTATATGGCGTGCGCCGACGGGACGCTGACGCACCGGCCCGGCGTGGCCTTCGTGACGCGCGGACCGGGTGCGACCAATGCGGCGATCGGCGTGCATGTGGCGATGCAGGATTCGCAGCCGATGATACTTTTCGTGGGCGATATCGACCGCGGCACGCGCGACCGCGAGGCGTTCCAGGAGATTGATTTCCAGGCGATGTTTACGCCGATCGCGAAATGGGCGGCGCGGATCGACGATGCGCGGCGCATCCCGGAATATGTCGCACGCGCCTATGCGACGGCGATGTCGGGGCGACCGGGGCCGGTGGTGCTGGCGCTGCCTGAGGACATGCTGCTGGACATGGTGGAGGCGGTCGACCGGCCGCGCGTCGAGCGGGTCGCGCAAGGCTGCGACGCCGATACGATGGATTTGCTCGCCGACCTGCTGACCACTGCCGAGCGGCCGGTGGCGATCGTCGGCGGTGCGGGATGGGATGTCGCCGCGTCGGGCGCGTTCGCGACCTGGGCGGATCGTAACGGCGTGCCCGTCGCGTCGGCGTTCCGGCGGCAGGATGCTATCCCGAACGACTGTCCGGTATGGGCGGGCAACCTCGGCTATGGCCCCAATCCCAAGCTGGTCGAGCGGGTGAAGGCGGCGGACATGCTGCTGGTCGTCGGGCCTCGACTGGGGGAGGCGACCACCGATGGCTATGCGCTGATCACGCCCGTTCATCCGGGGCAGCGGCTGATCCATGTGCATCCCGATCCGGATGAATTGCACCGGGCGTACCGCGCGGATGTGGCTGTGTGCGCGGGGATGGAGGAATTTGCGGAGGCGTTGCTACTGCTCGACCTGCCGCCGCGAACTGCTGGGCAAGAGGCGCATGCGGAGTGGTTGGCGTGGTCGACGCCGGCGCCACGCGATCTGGTGATGGACCTCGGGCCTTGCGTGGCGGCGATGCGCGAGCGGCTGCCGGCGGATGCGATTATCTGCAACGGGGCGGGGAATTATTCGGGGTGGTGGCATCGGTACTGGACGTATGCCGGGCCGGGTACTCAGCTTGCGCCGACTGCTGGAGCGATGGGGTATGGGGTGCCGGCGGCGGTTGCGGCATCGTTGCGGCATCCCGAGCGGACCGTCGTGGCGCTGGCGGGGGACGGGTGTTTCCTGATGAACGGACAGGAACTGGCGACCGCGGTCGCGCATGGCGCGGACATGTTGGTGCTGGTCGTCGATAATGCCGGGTACGGGACTATCCGCATGCATCAGGAGCGGGAGTATCCGGGGCGGGTTTTGGGGACCGGGTTGCGCAACCCGGACTTTGCCGCGTTGGGGCGCGCTTATGGGTGTTGGGCGGAGACTGTTGCGAAGACGGAGGATTTTGCGGGGGCGCTGGACCGGGCGATGGCGCGCGGCGGGGTGCGGTTGCTGCATCTGGTGACGGATATCGAGGCTATTACCGCTGGGACTACGCTGGCGAAGGTGCGTGGGGGCTGACTTGCCTTCTGAAATGAAGCTTAGCGCTCCACATAAGCACTACCCCGGCGAAGGCCGGGGCCCAATTGGGGGACGGCTGTAACGAGGGACTAGCCTCCGTTATATCGACCTTGCCAATTGGGCCCCGGCCTTCGCCGGGGTGGAGATAGTTGTAGTGGGTGGCTTCATCAGCGCAGTCACTGTTCCCCCGCGAAAGCGGGGGTCCAGGAGCCACGGTCGCTCGCGGTACTTAGCTGGGCCCCCGCGTCCGCGGGGGAACTGCAAGGGTTGGGGTGCGACGTCGGCGAGTTTCAGGCGCCTGCCGCCTCCAGCTTCGCCCGCACCGCTGCGACCGCATCCGCCGCCTTCTCGGCATCGGGGCCACCACCCTGCGCCATATCCGGACGGCCGCCGCCGCCCTGCCCGCCTAGCGTAGCGACCGCGATCTTGAGCAGGTCGACCGCATTGTGGGTCGCCACCAGATCCGCCGTCACGCCGACCGCGACCGAGGCGCGGCCGTCGTTGATCGCGACCAGCATCGCGATGCCGGAACCAAGGCGCTGCTTGGCTTCGTCGACCGCGCCGCGCAAACCTTTGGCTTCGAAGTCGTTGAGCACCTGGCCGATGAACGCGACGCCGCCGACCTGTTCCGGCCCTACCGCTTCGCTCGAGCCGCCACCGCCCAAAGCCAGCGCCTTCTTCGCGTCGGCGAGTTCGCGTTCGAGGCGGCGGCGGTCTTCGAGCAGGGACGCAACGCGCGCCGGGACCTCGTCGGGGGTCGACTTCAACACCGCCGCCGTTTCGCGGAGGCGGTCGTCGCGGCCGGACAGATAGGCGCGGGCCGCTTCGCCGGTGAGCGCTTCAACGCGACGGATGCCGCTGGAGACCGCGCCTTCGCCGACGACCTTGAACAGGCCGATATCACCGAGCGCGGTGACGTGCGTGCCACCGCAGAGTTCGATCGAATAGGTCTTGCCGTCGTCCTGCGACCCCATCGACACGACGCGAACTTCGTCGCCGTATTTCTCGCCGAACAGCGCCATCGCGCCCATGGCGATCGCGTCATCGGGGGTCATCAGCAACGTCGTCACGGCGCCGTTGCCGCGGACCTGCGCGTTCACGTCGGCCTCGACCTGCGCGATGTCAGCGGGGGTCATCGCGACCGGCTGCGAGAAGTCGAACCGCAGGCGGTCGGGTGCGACGAGGCTCCCCTTCTGCGCGACATGCGTGCCGAGGCGCTCGCGCAAGGCTTCGTGAAGCAGATGTGTCGCCGAGTGGTTCGCGCGGATCTGTGCGCGGCGGGCGACGTCGATCTGGAGCTTGACCGGGTCGCCGACCTTGATCTCGCCCGCGTCGACGATCGCGTGGTGGACGAACACGCGGCCGAGCTGCTTCGACGTCTCGGTGACGTTCGCGCGCAGGCCGGAGTCGTTGGAGATGTGGCCGGCATCGCCGACCTGGCCGCCACTCTCGCCGTAGAAGGGCGTCTGGTTGACGACGATCGCGACGGTGTCGCCGGTGGTGGCGTGGTCGACGCGCGCGCCGTCCTTGACCAGTGCGACGACCTCGCCCTCGCCCGTATCCGACGCGTAGCCTAGGAATTCGGTGCCGCCGGTCTGCTCGACGATGTCGAACCAGATGTCGTCCGAGGCCTTGGCGCCCGAGCCCTTCCAGGCGGCGCGGGCGGCGCGCTTCTGCTCGGCCATCGCGGTGTCGAAGCCGGCGCGGTCGACCGCGATGTTGCGTTCGCGCAGTGCGTCCTCGGTCAAATCGTACGGAAAGCCGTAGGTGTCGTAGAGCTTGAACGCGACGTCGCCGGCGAGCGTGCCGTCGGTCATGTCCGCGGTCGCTTCGTCGAGCAGCTTCAGCCCCTTGTCGAGCGTCTGGCGGAAGCGCGTCTCCTCCTGCTGCAACGTTGCCTCGATCAGCGGACGCGCGCGCGACAGTTCGGGGTACGCGGCGCCCATCTCGGTGACGAGCGCGGGGACCAGACGGTGCATCAACGGCTGCTTCGCACCGAGGATGTGTGCATGGCGCATCGCGCGGCGCATGATCCGGCGCAGGACGTAGCCGCGGCCTTCGCTGGCGGGCAGCACGCCGTCCGCGATCAGGAAGCCCGCGGTGCGCAGGTGATCGGCGATCACGCGGTGGCTGGCGGTGTTGGCGCCGTCGGTCGCGGTGTGCGTCAGCGCTCCCGACGCGGCGATCAGCGCCTTGAACGTGTCGGTGTCGTAATTGTCGGTGACGCCCTGCATGACCGCCGCGATGCGCTCGAGCCCCATGCCGGTGTCGATCGACGGTTTCGGCAAATTGCCGACGATCTCGGCATTCTCCTGCTCATATTGCATGAACACGAGGTTCCAGATCTCGACGAAGCGATCGCCGTCCTCGTCGGGGCTGCCGGGAGGGCCGCCGGGGATGTGATCGCCGTGGTCATAGAAGATTTCCGAGCACGGCCCGCACGGCCCGTTGTCGCCCATCGACCAGAAATTGTCCTTGGTCGGGATGCGGATGATGCGGTGGTCGGGGAGTCCGGCGATCTTCTTCCAGAGGTCGAACGCCTCGTCGTCGGTATGGTAGACGGTGGCGGTCAACTTGTCGGGCGAGAGGCCCCATTCGCGCGTGAGCAGCGTCCAGGCGTGGACGATCGCCTGTTCCTTGAAATAATCGCCGAACGAGAAATTGCCGAGCATTTCGAAGAACGTGTGGTGGCGCGCGGTGTAGCCGACATTGTCGAGATCATTGTGTTTGCCGCCGGCGCGGACGCATTTCTGCGACGAGGTCGCGGTGGTGTAGGGGCGTGATTCGAGGCCGGTGAAGACGTTCTTGAACGGCACCATCCCGGCGTTGACGAACATCAGCGTCGGGTCGTTCTGCGGCACGAGCGGTGCGCTGGGCACGATCTGGTGCCCCTGCGATCCGAAATAGTCGAGGAAGCCGCGGCGGATGTCGTTCGTCGATGTCATGCGCGGGGACTTAGGCGAGCGGGGCGGTTCGCTCAAGTGAGGTGTATGGGGGCGTTGAACGTACGCCGTTGAAACGAAGACAGCTTGTTTCCCCGCGGAGGCGGGGACCCAGACTGGGCTCCCGCCTTCGCGGGAGAACAAGGAAGCGGGTGGTGCCTCCTGTCACACCCACCACCCCGGCGAAGGCCGGGGCCCAATTGGAAAGGTGGGAGTAACGGAGGACAGCACTTCGTTATCACCGTCCCCCAATTGGGCCCCGGCCTTCGCCGGGGTGGTGGAGTGCGCCGTGAGCGTGACTGCCTCGTTGGAAGTATTACCCCAACGGCGCCTCGAGCGACTTGGGCGGTTCGCTGAACCATTTCGGCCCGGTGTCGGTCATGTGGAAGCAGTCCTCGATGCGGACCCCGAACTTACCCGGGATGTAGATCCCCGGTTCGTCGGAAAAACACATCCCCGCCGCCAGCTTCGTCGTCTCGCCGCGAACAAGGTTGACGGGCTCGTGGCCGTCCATGCCGATGCCGTGGCCGGTGCGGTGCGACAGGCCGGGGAGCTTGTACCCCGGGCCATAGCCGAGCGTCTCGTAATGCAGGCGGACCGCATCGTCGACGCTGCCGGCGGTCGCGCCGATCTTCGCGGCGGCGAACGCGATCTGCTGGCCGCGGGCGACCTGGTCCCAGGTCTTGCGCTGGTCGGCGGTCGCCGTGCCGTGGACCCAGGTGCGCGACATGTCGGACTGATAGCCCTGGACGGTACAACCGCAGTCCATGAGGATCACCTGCCCGGCGGCGACGCGGTGGATCTCGCGGCTGCCGTGCGGATAGGCCGACGCCTCGCCGACCAGCGCCATCGAGAATTCGGGGGCGCCGCCGAGCTTTTTCGTCGCGGCGGTCATGAGGGTTCCGATCTCCGGGCCGGCCATGCCCTTTTCCACCCGTGCGTGGGTCCAGCTATAGGCCGCCAGCGTCACGTCGGTCGCCGTCTGCATCAACGTGATCTCGGCGGGGGTCTTGATCATCCGACAGCCGCGGACGACGGGGTTGGCGGACACGATCTTCGCACCCGGCACCGCGCGGGCAAGCGCGTCATAGGCGAAGAAGCGCACCGTCTCCTCGATCGCGATCGGCCGACCGATGAGTTTGCGGTCGCGCAGGAAGCCCGCGACGATCGTCAGCGGGTTCTCGTCCTCCTGCCAGACGCGGACCTCGGCGGGGACGGCGAGCGTCTCGCGCACCGACGGTTCCTCGAAGAACGGCGTGACGATGCACGGCGCGCCCTCGACCGGGAGGATCGCCGCGGTCAGCCGCTCGCTGCGGCTCCAGCGGACGCCGGTGAAATAGATCATCGACGATCCCGGCTCGATCAGGACCGCGCCGATGCCCGCCGCCCTCATCAGCGATTGCGCGCGGACGAGCCTCGCGGCGCGTTCGGCGGCGTCGATCGGTTTGGTCGTGCCAGTAATGTCAGACAGCGCCGACAGGTCCGGATCGGCCGCGCGCAGAATCGCGGCAGACGACAGCAACGGCGCCGCGACCGCGAGGCCGAGCAGGCCGCGACGCGAGGGGGTGAAGGCGGGCATTCCGGGTGCGATCGACATTGCCGGACGATAGGGTGCTTGACCCGAGCGCCGCAATCCCCTTCCCTACGCCCACGTTTCGGGAGCGATTAATGGCCAAGCGGCTAACCTTTTATATCTTGTTCGGTCTGGTCGCGGGGCTGGTCGTCGGCTGGGTTCTGAACGCGTCGATCGACGACGGCACCGCACAATCCGCCGCGCGGTTGAAGGACATTGCGGGCTATTTCTCGATCGTGACGTCGCTGTTCCTGCGGCTGATCAAGATGATCATCGCGCCTTTGGTCTTCTCGACGCTGGTGGTCGGGATCGCGCACATGGGCGACACCGGCGCACTTGGCCGCGTCGGTTTGCGCAGCCTGGGCTGGTTCGTCTGCGCGAGCCTGTTGTCGCTGACGCTGGGCATGATCCTCGTCAACGTGTTGCAGCCGGGCGTCGGCCTCGCGCTCGCGATCCCGCCGGCGACCGCGTCGAGCGGCGTCGATGCCGCAGCGTTCGATCTCGCCAAGTTCATCTCGCACATCGTCCCCGATTCGATGATCGCGGCGATGGCGAGCAACGAGATTTTGCAGATCGTCGTGTTCTCGGTGTTCGTCGGCGTCGCGATCACCGCGGTCGGCGAGAAGGCCGCGCCGCTCGTGAAGGCGATCGAGGCGCTGGTCGCCGTCATGCTGCAAATCACCAACTACGTGATGCGGGTCGCGCCGTTCGCGGTGTTCGCTGCGGTCACTGCGACGCTGGCCGAGCGAGGCCCGAGCATCATCGGCGATCTCGGCTATTTCATGCTGACGTTCTACATCGGGCTCGCGCTGTTGTGGCTGACGCTGATCGGGATCGCGTTCGTGCTGATCGGGCCGCGGACGCGGTTGCTGGTCCGCTATATCCGCGATCCGTTGATCCTCGCCTTCTCCGCGGCGTCGTCCGAGGCGGCGTATCCGCGAACGCTGGAGGCGCTCGACCGGTTCGGCGTACCGCCGCGGATCGCCAGTTTCGTGCTGCCGCTGGGCTATTCTTTCAATCTCGACGGGTCGATGATGTACATGACGTTCGCGTCGCTGTTCATCGCGCAGGCCTACGGCATCCACATGCCGATCGGGCAGCAGATCGCGATGCTGCTGGTGTTGATGGTGACGTCTAAGGGGATTGCCGGCGTGCCGCGCGCGTCGCTGGTCGTGATCGCCGGCACGTTGTCGATGTTCAAGATCCCGGAGGCGGGCATCTTGCTGATCCTGGCGGTGGATCATTTCCTCGACATGGGGCGCTCGGCGACCAACGTGATCGGGAATGCGGTAGCGGCGACCGTGGTGGCGAAGTGGGAGGGCGGGCTCGACGAGCGCGAGCCGGCTGACCGTGATCCGCCGGCGGCGCCGACCGGGCATGGGCCGAAGACTGACGTCGACAGCTTCGACAAGATCGGACCGGGTCAGGCTTGAGGGAGCAACCTCGAGCCGATTGCGTCATCCCAGCGAACGCTGGGATCCAGAGTTACGCGCGCCAGCGTTTGTGGCTCTGGATCCTGGGTCGAGCCCAGGATGACGATGGGGTTGGGATATCTTCGGCGTCTATCGCGACGGGTCAGGCGTAGGCGTAGGGGCCGCCCTTCTTCAGTCCGGCTTGATATGCCGGCCGCGCGTGAACCTTCGATAGCCACGCGATCGTCGCTGGGCGGGATTCGTTCAGGCCACCTCGGCTTCGCGCGGCTTCTAGGGGGAAGCTCATCATGATGTCGGCGGCGGTCATCTCGGCGCCGGCGAACCAGGGGCGCTGCGACAGTTCGGACTCGATATAGTCGAGATGGACGTCGATCATCGGCTGGATCTTCTTCACCGCGACCTTGCCCATGATCGGGATGCGCGCGAGGACGAGCTTCAGGAGCAGCGGCGGCATCATCGAGCCTTCCGCATAGTGCAGCCAGAAGCGGTAGCGGAGCGCGTCGGCACGGTTGGCGGGGGCGCCGAGCTTGCCGTCAGCCTTGTCGATCAGATATTCGACGATCGCGCCGGTTTCGGCGACGACCTGTCCGCCCTGGACGTCGACATCCTCGATCACCGGCGATTTGCCGAGCGGATGGACTTTCTTGAGTTCGGGCGGGGCGAGCATCGTCTGCTTGTTCCGCTCGTAACGCTTGATCTGATAGGGGAGACCGAGTTCCTCGAGCATCCAGAGGATGCGTTGCGATCGCGAATTTTCGAGGTGGTGGACGATGATCATGGTGGCTCACCTGTTCGTTACATAGCGGATTTGCGCGCGGTCCAGATCCAGGCGGCTGCGGGGAATTCCACCGTGTCGCCATTGCGGTACTGCGCGCAGACCTGGGTGAGACGCGCGATGTGGCGGTCGCGTTCCTCCGGCGCGGCGTCGCGGATGGCGGGGGCGGCCGGGCCGATGCGACCGAAATAGTCGACCGCGTCGGCTACGGGGTCGGCGCCCTCGCCCGCGCGGTAGGCGAAATCGATCCTTTGGGGCTGGGCGGCGGACCAGCCGGACGTCTCGAGGATCGTCGCGACGTGGGTCGGGTCGGCAAAGGCGAAGGGGCCGGGTGCGGTACTCGTCGGGGCGTCCGCTGTGCCGCCGGTGGCGCTGACGGTTTCGGTGGCCCAGTTGTTGGCGGCGCGTTCGGCGAAACAGGAGAAGACCAGCGTCGCGTCGGGGGCTGCCGCTTCGGCGAGGATAGCGAAGGCGGCTACGGGGTCTGCGAAGAACATGACGCCGTGGCGCGACACGTAGAGGTCAATGGGGGCGTGCTTAGCGGCGGCGGTGGTGATGTCCGCGCATTCGAACCGCGCGTTGGCCTGGCGTTCGGCGCGGTGCATGGCGATCTCGATCAGGTTTGGTGAGAGGTCTATGCCGGTGACTGCCGCGTTCGGGATGGCTTGCGCGGTGGCTAGCGTGGTTGCTCCGGCCCCGCAGCCTATGTCGATGATCTTGCGGGTTTGGAGGGTGGCGGCGGCGAGGATCGCGGCGTTCAGATGCGGGGTCAGGTTAATGAAGCTGCGGTCGGTTCTGCGCCATTCCGCGGCCCAGACGTCGCCTATTCTGCCGGTCCAGTCTCGGGCGGTGGTCATGGGCGGGGGTGCTTCATGGTTGCGGTTCGGGGTGGTCGTTTGGAGTGACGTATAGGAAGTATAGACGCTCGCGCGGGTTTGACGTTGGGGATTTTAGCAGCGTCGCGGGGCCTGTTGCACTGATCTTCGCGGTCGTCCCCGCTTCCTTGTTTCCCCGCGAAGGCGGGGATCCAGTCTGGGCTTCCGCCTTCACGGAAGAACAACGAAGTGCTGCCGTTTGGTGGGAGCTGCTACGCCGGCGGATGCGGGGTCCGGTTGGGGGGACGATCGTAACGAAGGATTGCGCTCCGTTATTGCGACCTTTCCAATTGGGCCCCGGCCTTCGCCGGGGTGGGGTTTGGGCCGGGGTGGGGTTTGGGCCGGGGTGGGGTTTGGGCCGGGGTGGTGCAGTGAGCTCCGATGCCGATGTCGGTGCAGGGTCGATGCCGGTGCGAAGTCGAGGCCGATGCCACCATCCGCTGCGTGCCCTCACCCTCCCATTGCGAAGGCAATGGGACCCTCCCTCTCCCCTCAGGGAGAGGGATTTAGGGGTTACACGTCGTCCTCGGCGTCAGGGCCGGCCATCATTTCCTCGGCGACCTTGTCGGTGCGCGCGCGGATCTGCTTTTCGAGGCGGTCGGCGGTTTCCGGGTTGTCCTTCAGGAAGGTCTTCGAGTTCTCGCGGCCCTGGCCGAGACGGACGCTGTCGTAGCTGAACCACGCTCCGGACTTTTCGACGAGACCGGCCTTTACGCCGAGATCAAGGATCTCGCCAAGCTTCGAGACGCCCTGCCCGTACATGATGTCGAACTCGACCTGCTTGAACGGCGGGGCGACCTTGTTCTTGACCACCTTCACGCGGGTCTGGTTGCCCGTGACTTCTTCGCCAGCCTTGATCGCGCCGATGCGGCGGATGTCGAGGCGGACCGAGGCGTAGAACTTCAGCGCGTTGCCGCCGGTCGTCGTCTCCGGGTTGCCGTACATGACGCCGATCTTCATGCGGAGCTGATTGATGAAGATCACCATGCAGCGCGAGCGGCTGATCGAACCAGTCAGCTTGCGCAGCGACTGCGACATCAGACGAGCCTGAAGCCCGACATGGCTGTCGCCCATCTCGCCCTCGATTTCGGCGCGCGGCACGAGTGCTGCGACCGAGTCGACGACGAGCACGTCGATCGCGTTCGAGCGGACGAGCGTGTCGACGATCTCGAGCGCCTGCTCGCCGGTGTCGGGCTGCGACACGATCAACTCGTCGATATTGACGCCGAGCTTCTTGGCGTAAACCGGGTCGAGCGCGTGCTCGGCATCGACGAATGCCGCGGTGCCGCCGCCCTTCTGCGCTTCGGCGATCACGTGGAGCGCGAGCGTGGTCTTGCCTGAGCTTTCCGGGCCGTAAATCTCGATCACGCGGCCGCGCGGCAAGCCGCCGACGCCGAGCGCGATGTCGAGCCCGAGCGAGCCGGTCGAGATAACCTCGACCTGCATGGTTTCCTTGGAGCCCAGGCGCATCGCCGAGCCCTTGCCGAAGGCGCGGTCGATCTGCGCGAGCGCGGCGTCGAGCGCCTTCTGCCGGTCGTTGGTTGCGGTTGCCATGCCGGTGTCCATCACTTTCAGATTAGCGGCCATCGAATATGCTCCCATCGCTAAAGCAAGCGCGCGTGCCATTCAACGCGTCAAACACCATGTATTCTCTTTGTTCTTGAGGAACAAGAGGGGAACGGTGGGTTTGTGAGGGAATGTGGGGTGTGTTTGTTGGCGGGAGCGGCATAGCTGCGGCTTCCTCCGGGTGGCGTTCATGGGTTTATGGTTCGTTCGCCAGTTCGTGGGGCGGTGATTCCGAAACACGTTGCCGCCTAACCAGTTCGTGCAGGTAAACCTCCCCGACGAAAGCCGGGGTCCAATTGGAAAGGTTGCAGTAACGACGTGCTGCCGTTCTCGGACACATTACCCAATTGGGCCCCGGCCTTCGCCGGGGGGTGCCTGTTTTGGATCTACGTCCTGAGCGCGGACCGACGTGCGGCGCGTGGTTTAGGTCGAAATTGGTTCGGGTTGTTTGGGGTTGGGACCGTCATGCATCACGGGTGGTTTGAAAGAGCCGCCGTGACGGGCGGGGTCGGTTGCAGCTCTGGATCCTGACTTTCGTCAGGATGACGGGCGGTGGCGGCGGACTGACGTGGGTGACCGTCAGATGCCGAAATTGCGAGACGATCGATCAGGCGAGGCTGGTTGCGAGCGTCCACCAGCCTTTGGCTTGGGCGGCGGTGGCGGCGGTGTCTCGGGCTTCCAGGGTTTCGAACAGGGCGAAGCAGGTGGCGCCGGAGCCGGACATTCTGGACAGCAGGACGTCGTCCGCCGCGTCCAGGAGGGCGCGGACTTGGGCGATTTCGGGGGCTAGCGCCAGTGCGGGGGGCTCGAGGTCGTTGCGGCCGGCTTTCGCGCGTTCGAGAAGGTCGCCTTCGGGGATCGGACCTCGGTCGTGGCCGTCCCAGGTCTTGAAGACGGCGGCGGTGGAGACAGCTACGCCCGGGTTCACGAGGAGCAATGGCGTGCCGGACAGGCTTTCGAGATTGGTGAGCGTATCGCCCTTGCCGGTGCCGAGCGTGGTGCGGTTGGCGAGGCAGGCGGGGACATCTGCGCCGAGCTTGGCGGCGATTTCGTGGAGGCGGGGGTCGGTTGCGGCGATGCCGTGGAGGCGGGCCAGGGCTCGGAGGGTGGCGGCGGCGTCGGCCGAGCCTCCGCCTATGCCCGAGGCTATGGGGAGGTGCTTTTCGAGGGTTATGGCGTGGTGGGTGTTCGGGGCGAAGGCGGTGGTGAAGGCGTCTGCTGCGGCGGTTACTAGGTTGCCATGCCAGGGCGCGGCGCCTGGGGCGGCGCTGGGCGATCCGTCCGCATCTTCATTGTCCACTCCCAATTGGGCCCCGGCCTTCGCCGGGGTGTTGCCGGGGGTCGGGGTGGTGCTTTGGGCGGGGAGGAGCGCTGCGGCGAAGGGGCCGGATATCGTGAAGCTGTTGGTTTGGGCCGATTCCACGGTGATGATGTCACCGTCGGTGGCGAAGGCGAAGAGGGTTTCGAGGTCGTGGTAGCCGTCGGGGCGGCGGCGGCGGACGTGGAGCGCCAGGTTGATCTTTGCGGGGGCGGGTTCGGTGATGGCAGGCATTTCGGGTCTCGGGATCAGCAGACGTTCGAGCGTCGTCTAGCGTACTATGCGTGATTTCAGGGGAATTAGCGCGTCGTCCTGACGAAAGTCAGGATCCAGAGCCAAGCACGGCAGCTTCAGTTACTCTGGATCCTGACTTTCTTCAGGATGACGGGAGGGGTGAGATGCCGGGGCGCTCATCTCCGTGCTAAGCTTGGTATCGGTCGATGCTTCAGCTTGCGGGAGTGGTCTCACGGTGCCCGCGATCCCGTGCGTCGCCCCGCCCTCGAACACCTGCCTTCGGTACGGGTCCCTTCCCTCTTGCAGCGTTAGCGGCGGGCTTTCGGGGGGAGGCCGTTTGCGATCTTGGGCGTTATGCGCGGGATTTCGCTCGCGTCGGCGGTCAGCAATGCGGCGCGCCAGGCATACCGCGCTTCGTAGTTTCGGCCCACGCTCCAATACGCGTCGCCGAGATGGTCGGCGATCTCGGCATTGGTGGGTTCGGCCTGCGCGGCGGCTTCGAGCAGCGGGAGCGCGCGCGCCGTGTTGCCGGACAGGTGGTAGGCCCAGCCGAGCGAGTCGGTGATCGAGGCATTTGCCGGGTCGAGGCGGGTGGCGCGTTCGAGCAGCCGGATCGAGCCGGGAATGTCGTCGCCGTGTTCGACCTGCGCAAAGCCGAGATAGTTCAGCGCGAGCGGTTGCGCGGGGCCGCGGGCGACCGCCTTTTCGAGTGCGTCGCGGGCTTCGGGCCAGCGGCCGGCCTGGTCGAGGGCGCCGCCATATTGCAGCCAGCTACCCCAGGTGCCGCCCTTCGCGCCGTCCGCCGCGATGATGCGCTGGTACCAGGTCGCGGCTTCGGCCGGGTTGCCGGTGGTCAGGAGCAGGTCGGCATAGCGTTGCCAGTCGGCCGCGTCCGCCCCCTGCTGATCGACGCGGTTCTTGGCGGCGGCGAGCGCTTCTCCGTCACGATCTGCGTTGGCCAGGATGTCGATACGTTCGGCGGCCGCAGCGGCGGCGAACGGGCTCTTCGGACCGACCTGATCGAGGACAACGAGGGCGCGGTCGACAAGCTTGCCGCGGGCCAGCGCGTCGGCGAGGAGAATGCGGGCACGATCGTAGCGCGGATCGGCACGCAGGGCGCCCTGAGCCAGTGCGATCGAGAGCGGCGAGGGTTCGCCGAGCGCAAGGTCGCTGGCGAGATGCGCGAGCAGGCGCGAGACGCCGATCGCGAGCGGTTGCTTGGCGGGCGCCCTGGCGATCAGGTCGCGGGTTTCGGTGGCGAAGCGGTTGGCGACCGGGTCCTTCGCGGCGGTGGCGAGCGAGGGGCCGGGATCGCGGCCTTCGCCGTGCGCGATCCACGCGTAGAGCGATGGCGCCAGGACCACGAGCGGGCCGGTAGCGAGCATGCCGATCGCCGCGTTGGCGGCCTTGGTGTCGTTGGATCGCGCAGCGTCGGCGAGCGGCAATAGCGCGGCGTCGGCCGGGGCTACGCCGGCCTTGTCGAGCACGGCGACGGCGCGGGTGGCGAGCGACATGTCGCCCGCCTTCAACGCCTCGCGATAGGCGCGGATCGCGACGACGGGATCGGCGGGCGAGGCCGCGAGCACCCTGGCATAGCTGGCGGCGGCGACGTCCGTATCGCCGGCTGCGTCGGCGGCGCGGGCCTTGAGATAGGCGGAGAGATCACCGGTCCCGGCCGTGGCGGGCGCAGCCAGGACGAGACCGATTGCGAGCAATACAGGCTTACATGTTGGGATAATTGGGGCCTCCGCCGCCCTCGGGTACGACCCAGTTGATGTTCTGAGTGGGGTCCTTGATGTCGCAGGTCTTGCAGTGGACGCAGTTCTGCGCGTTGATGACGAACTTGGGATCGCCGGTATCCTCGCCGACCACTTCGTAAACGCCGGCCGGGCAATAGCGTTGCGCAGGCTCGTCGTACATCGGCAGGTTGTAGGCGATCGGGACGCTTGCATCCTTGAGCGTCAGGTGGACCGGCTGGTCCTCCTCGTGGTTGGTGTTCGAGACGAACACCGACGACAAGCGGTCGAAGGTCAGCACGCCGTCCGCCTTGGGATAGGCGATCGGCTTGACCAGATCCTTGCGCCACAGGCTCTCATGGTCGGGATGATGGTGCATCGTGAAGGGGACCTTGAGGCCCCAATGCTCGAGCCACATCGTTACGCCCGCCAGGCCCGAGCCAACCAGGTCGCCGAACTTCTTGACCAAAGGCACGACGTTGCGGACGACCGACAGCTCCTTCTTGACCCACGACTTTTCGAACGCCTCGGGATAGGCGGCGAGTTCGTCATGGCCGCGCTGCGAGACGATCGCCTCGACCGCGGCCTCGGCAGCCATCATGCCGGACTTCATCGCGGTATGCGTGCCCTTGATACGCGGCACGTTGAGGAAGCCGGCGCTGTCGCCGATCAGCGCGGCGCCGGGCATCACGAGTTTCGGGATCGACTGGAGCCCGCCGTCGCTGATCGCGCGCGCACCGTAGCTGACGCGCTTGGCGCCCTTGAGGAGCGCGGCGATCTCGGGGTGCGTCTTCCAGCGCTGCATCTCGCTGAACGGCGACAGATAGGGATTGGTGTAGTTCAGCCATGTGACGAAGCCGATCGAGACCTGGCCATTCGCCTGGTGATAGATCCAGCCGCCGCCGTTCGAGCCGTCGGTTTCCGACAAGGGCCAGCCCTGCGTGTGGATCACGCGGCCGGGGCTGTGGAGTTCCGGGTCGATGTCCCAGAGCTCCTTGATGCCGAGGCCGTAGACCTGCGGATCGCTGTCCTTGGCGAGATCGAACTTGGCGATCAGTTGCTTGGTCAGGTGACCGCGGCAGCCTTCCGAGAAGAAGGTGTACTTCGCGTGGAGTTCGAGGCCGGGGGTATAGTCGCCCTTGTGCGTGCCGTCGCGCGCGACGCCCATGTCGCCGGTCGCGACGCCCTTCACCGAGCCATCATCGCTGAACAGGATTTCGGCAGCGGCAAAGCCGGGGAAAATCTCGACGCCCAACTCTTCGGCCTTGCCGGCGAGCCAACGGCACAGATTGCCGAGCGAGCCGGTGTACGTGCCCTTGTTGTGCAGGAACGACGGCGTGACGAAGTGCGGCATCTCGCTCTTCTTCGTCTTGGTCAGGATCCAGTGATGGTTCTCGGTCACCGGTACTTCGGCGAGCGGGCAGCCGTCCTCGCGCCAGGTCGGCAGGAGCTCGTCGAGGCTCTTCGGATCGATGACCGCGCCGGACAGGATGTGCGCGCCGACTTCGGAGCCCTTTTCGAGCACGCAGACGCTGATCTCGGCGTCCTTCTCCGCCGCCAGCTGCTTCAGGCGGATCGCTGCGGAAAGACCGGCTGGGCCAGCGCCGACGATCACCACGTCGTACGGCATCGATTCACGTGTCGTCATCATCGTCTCCCGGGGATGTCCCCTCTTGCCTTAGCCTTGCGCCCCACCCCTCGTTCGGGCTCGGGCGGGCACCATCTTGTCCAATATGGCGATTGCGCGAGTTGACCGCCACGTCAACCGTGCAGCATAGGTTACCCTGTGGGGGCGGACCAAACCATCGATTGGCGAAATGCCGCCGCTAGCGCGCTCGATTGGTGGCACGAGGCTGGCGTCGACACGCTAGTCGACGACGTTCCACGCGACTGGTTCGCGGCGCCTGAACCGCTTGTCGCACCTGCCACGACACCCGTAGCGCCCGCTGCAGCACCGTCTGCGATGCCGCTGTCGTTGGCTGATTTCCTCAACTGGCGAAGCGGTGCGGAGGTTCCCGAGGCGGACTGGAGCGGGGTTTCGCTGGCGGCGGTCGGACCGGCTGACGCTACGGTCATGGTGCTTGTCGATTGCCCCGACCGGGACGACGGCGCCGATAATGGTGGGGCGGGCGCTTTGCTCAGTGGCGCATCGGGGCGGTTGCTCGACAAGATGCTCGCGGCGATCGGCCTGACGCGCGACGAAGTGCACCTCGCTGCGGTCTGCGCGAAGCGGCCCACCGCGGGGCGGATCCAGAGCGAAGTCGAGGCGCGGCTGGCGGAAATCGCCAAGCATCACATCGGGTTGGTCGCGCCAAAGCGGTTGCTGCTGCTGGGGAATGCGGCCAGCCGTGCAATCCTCGGGACGGAATTACAGGCGGCGCGTGGGCGTTTACACGTGTTTAACCATAAGACCGCACAAACGGGGGTCGGTGACGCGTCGGCTGTGACGACCGTGGTCGCGAGCTTTCATCCGCGGTTTCTGATCGAGAAGCCCGCGGCCAAGGCCGAGGCCTGGAAGGATTTGCAGATGCTGATGCGCGGGCCGTCGTCGCAAGAGGGTGCACAATGATTCGGATGCGATCTGTTTCCCGGGGGGCCATCATCTTGGGCCTGAGCGCCCTGCCCCTGCCGGCCTTCGCGGCGACCATGGCCGCTGGTGAGCCCGGCGGCGATGCGCGGCTCGGCAAGACGCAGTTGGTCGGCGCGCCGACGATCGAACAGATTCCGGATCAGCTCGATGCAGGCCAGCGCGAGGCATACAAGACCGTGTTCGCGGCGATCCGCGACGGCCGCTGGACCGACGCGCAGATCGGGCTCGACACGATGAAGCCCGGCCCGCTGCACGCCATCGCGCGGGCCGAGATGTATACGGCCAAGGGTTCGCCGCGCGTCGAAATGGCGCCGCTCGTCGCGCTGCTGAACGAAGCGCCCGAACTGCCCGAAGCCGCGCAGATCTCGCGCCTTGCCATGACGCGCGGTGCGGTCGACCTGCCGCCCCTGCCCGTGGCACAACGGCTGATCTGGCAGGACGGCGCGCCGCGTCGCGTTCGGGCGAAGAGCCTGCAAGGCGACATGATCGCCGCCGACCTCGCGTCGAAGATGCAGCCTTATGTGAAGGCGGACATGGGCCGCGAGGCGCAGTCGCTGCTCGAAAGCACGCCCGGCCTCACCCCCGAGGCGCTGACCGAGTGGCAGCAGAAGATCGCGTGGATCTATTTCCTCCAGGGCGACGACGCGAACGCGCGCGTGATGGCGGCAAAGGCCCAGAACGGCGTCGGCGACTGGGCCGTGCAGGGCCGCTGGGTCGGCGCCCTGTCGGCATGGCGGCAGAATGACTGCGCCAATGCCGAGGCCGGGTTCGAGGGCGTCGCGGCCCGCGCCGGCGACGTCGACCTGCGCGCGGCGGCACTGTACTGGGCCTCGCGCGCGGACATGGTGTGCGCCCGCCCCGACAAGATCGAGGGCCGGCTGAAGGCGGCGGCGCAGTTCGGCGAAAGCTTCTACGGTCAGCTCGCGCGCCAGCAACTGGCGATGCGGGACAAGGGCAATTCCGTCGGCGGCGTGGTCGCGAGCGACTGGAAAATCGTCGGCAACCGTCCGAACGTGCGCGTCGCCGCGGCGCTGGTCGAGGTCGGCGAGACCGATCTGGCCGATACCGTCATCCGCCAGCAGGCGAAGATCGGCGATCCGCGCGAGTTCGGCAACCTGGTCCGCGTAGCCGAGGCGCTGAGCCTGCCGGCGACGACCGTGTGGCTCGCCCATAATTGTCCGCAAGGGGTCACTTCGACTGCGGAAGCACGCTATCCGACGCCGAACTGGACGCCGGACAGCGGCTGGCACATCGACAAGGCGCTGGTCTACGCCCACACGCTCGAGGAATCGCGGTTCCGCAACACCGTGAAGAGCCCCGCCGGCGCATACGGCCTGATGCAGATCATGCCCGCCGCGGCGACCGATTTCGCGCGCGAGCGTGGCACGTCGATCGACGTGAAGGCGCTGACCAAGCCCAGCACCAACATGGATGTCGGCCAGCGCCATCTGGAGCGACTGCGCGACATGGCGGGCGTCACCGGCGGGCTGCTGCCGAAAGTGATCGCGGCGTATAATGCGGGGCCGCGGCCGGTCGGCGACTGGAACGCGATCGTCCACGATAACGGCGATCCGCTGCTGTATATCGAGAGCATTCCCTACTGGGAAACGCGTGGCTACGTGACGACCGTGCTGCGCAATTACTGGATGTACGAGGCGCAGGGCGGGAAGAAGGCGTCGGTCAGCCGCAACGCGCTGGCGCAGGGCATGTGGCCGCGATTCCCCGGCCTGCCGGGTGCGACGTCGGTGCGGATCGCCGCCAGGCCGTACCAGCAGTACCACCCGAGCGTGGCGCCGCTGCAGACGACCGTTGCGGCCAATGCGAGCGTCGGACCGCAATCCGCCACCCTCATACGCGCGGACTGACTTTCATGCCGATCGACGAAAGCCGGACCTTTCTGCCGGTACGCATTGCCGTTCTGACCGTGTCGGACACGCGTGGCCTCGCCGAGGATCGATCGGGCGATACGCTGGTCGCACGGCTGACCGAGGCGGGCCATGTGCTGGCCGATCGCCGGATCGAAAAGGACGATGTCGAGACGATCGTCTCGCGGTTGCACGCGTGGATCGGCGATCCCGAGGTCGATTGTATCATTACCACCGGTGGCACGGGCGTCACCGGGCGCGACGTGACCCCCGAGGCGGTGGAGCAGGTCGCCGAAAAGATGATCCCCGGCTTCGGCGAACTCTTCCGCATGCTCAGCTACCAGACGATCGGCACCTCGACCGTGCAGTCGCGCGCGTGCGCCTGTGTGTCGCACGGCACCTATATTTTCGCACTGCCCGGCTCGACCGGTGCGGTGAAGGATGGCTGGGACGGTATTCTCCGCGACCAGCTCGACAGCCGTCATCGGCCCTGCAATTTCGTCGAGCTGATGCCGCGCCTGCTGGAGCGGTAAACGCACCAACCTTCCGTATCGCGCACCAGATCATGGTGCTGCGTTCGGTGCGTGATTTGCGAGGCGCAGGAAAAAATTCGTCAAATTGTGACGCTTTGCGAGCACGTTGGCGGTCGTGTGTCGCTGTACTAATAAACTGGCACACTCGGTGCATTGGTGATCACGCAATCCGGTCGGGTTGCAACACCAACAATCCGAAGGACGCCCCCATGTCACCGTTCATCCTCAAGAGCCTCATCGTCGTCACCGCGCTCGTCTCCGCCGCACCGATCCTCGCTGCCGGTGGGTCGCAACCGACGACCGAACTGAAATACGACGCGAGGACGCAGAAATATTGCGTGACGGACGCGGCCACCACCGGCAGCCGCCTCCGGCACACAACGTGCAAGACCGCGACACAGTGGAGTGCCGAAGGGCTCGACATGCCGAAGAGGACGGTCGCGAACACGCGGATGCCGGTCGCGACGATCACGCAGGACTAATGCGCGAACGTGCGCCCTGAGCGACATCTCCGACATGTCGTTCCGCTGTTCGAAGCTGGACGATCCTCCCCCAAGGGGGAGGGTCGTTCGATCGCGTGTCGGTCCGCGTTAGCGACCCAAGGCCCGGCCGGCGACCACGGCAAGCTTCGCGACCAGAGCCGGATCGCGCGCCTCGCTGGCGGTGATGATCGCGCTGTCCAGGCAGGTGTCGATCGGCGATGCCGTACGCTCTGTCGGTAATGCGCGGAGAAGTGCCATCACCATCGCGCGCGCCTTGGCCGCGTTGGCGCCGAGTTGCGCGATCACCTGCGCGACGTCGACGCCCGCTTCGCCCTCCCGCCAGCAATCGTAATCCGTCACCATGCCGACCAACGCGTAGGGAAGCTCCGCCTCGCGCGCGAGTTTCGCCTCGGGCATCGCGGTCATGCCGATCACGTCGCAGCCCCATTGGCGGTAGAGCAGGCTCTCCGCCCGCGTCGAAAATTGCGGGCCTTCCATCGCCAGATACGTGCCTTGGTCGTCGACCTGCGCGCCGGCCTGCCGCGCGGCGGCGGCGGCGTAGCGGGACAGTCGCGGACATACCGGGTCCGCCATCGACACATGCGCGACAAGGCCGGTGCCGAAGAAGCTCGACACGCGCCCCCTGGTGCGATCGATGAACTGGTCGACGACCGTGAAGCTGCCAGGTGGGCGGTGCTCGACCAGCGATCCGACCGACGATACGGCCAGAACGTCGGTCACGCTGAGCCGCTTCAACGCATCGATGTTGGCGCGGGCGTTCAGGTCCGACGGTGCGATGCGGTGGCCGCGACCATGACGCGGCAGGAACGCGACGCCGACGTGTCCGACGCGCCCAGTGTAGATCGCGTCCGAGGGTGCGCCCCAAGGCGTCTCGACGGTCTGCCAGCGACCGTCCTCGATCCCTTCGACGGCGTACAGCCCGGAGCCGCCGATGATCCCGATCGTCCAGCCGGTCATTCGGCTAAAGCTCGCGGTCGTGCGTAGACGAAGTAGATCACGAGCCCGAGCAGGTTCCACAGCCCGAAATAGAGCTGCGTCTTCGCGGGCAGGCTGACGAACAGGTACAGGCAGCCGAGGATACCGATCGTGCCGACCAGCGTCGCAGCGGGTGCGCGGAACGTCCGGATCGCGTCGGGCGCGCGGCGGCGCATCACCAGCATGCACGCGCAGACCGCGACGAAGGCCGCGAGCGTACCGGCATTGGCGAGCGCGGCGATCTCGGCAAGCGGTAGCAACCCGGCGATCACCGCGACGATCGCTGCGGTAATCCACGTGATCCGCACGGGGGCGCCGCGCTTCGAGACCTTGGCGAGGCTCAGCGGAAGCAACCCGTCGCGCGCCATCGTGAAGAAGATCCGGCTCTGGCCGAACAGGAACGCGAGCAGCACGGTCGGGAGCGCGATCACCGCGGAGGCGCCGAGAAACGTCGCGAAGCCGGGTCGGCCGATCTCGCGGAGGATCAGCGCGAGCGGCTCGGCGCTGCCGGCAAACTTCGTGTACGACAGCGCGCCGACCGCGGCGACCGCGACCAGGATGTAGATCGCAATGCACGCGACCATGGACCCTACGATGCCGATCGCGAGGTCGCGGCCGGGGTTCTTCGTCTCCTCCGCCGCCGTCGAGATCGCGTCGAATCCGTAGAAGGCGAAGAAGATGATCGCCGCCGCCGCCATGACGCCGCGTTCGGCGCCATCGGGTGCGACCGCCTTGGGGAAGCCGTAGGGCATGAACGGGTGGAGGTTCGCGCTTTTGAAATAGTGGAGCGCAATGAACACGAACACCGCGAGCGCGATCATCTTCACGCCGACCAGCACCGCGTTCAGCGTCGCACTTTCTCGTGTGCCGAACGACAATACGCCCGCGACGACCGCGATGATGAAGATGGCGGGCACGTTGAGGATGCCGCCCAGTTCGGGGCTGAGCGTCAACGCCTCGGGAAAGCCGAACGCGCCGCGCAGCAACGGCGCGGCATAGCCCGACCAGCCAACCGCGACGGTCGACACGACCAGTGAATATTCGAGGATCAGCGACCAGCCGATCACCCACGCGATCAGTTCGCCCAGCACGACATAGCTATAGGTGTAGGCGCTGCCCGACGCCGGGATCATCGTCGCCATCTCGGCATAGGCGAGTGCCGCGCAGGCGCAGATGCCGCCGGCGATGACGAACGACAGGATCACGGCGGGGCCGGCTAGCCCTGCGCCCACGCCGATCAACGTCAGGATGCCGGTGCCGACGATCCCGCCGACGCCCATCGCCACCAGATGCGGCCACGACAGGGTCCGCGCGAGCTGATGCTCGGGCGGTTGCTCGGTTACGATCTTTCGGCGAAACAGACTGGCCACGGATATCCCCTTTTGTTGGCGGGGGAGTGGCACAGGACGGGCGCGGCGGGCAAGTTCGGCTGTCTCAGCGGCACAGTTGCGGCCGTCTCTTCGTCATGCCGGGCTCGTTCCGGCATCCACGGTTCCGCACATCCGAGAAGTCCGAGTTCGCGGAACGGTGGACCCCGGAACCAGTCCGGGGTGACGGAGTGGATTTGAGCCCATCCCGACCCGATCGCAAAACGAGGGGCTTCGTCCGAATGGTAGTTACCGCCTTCTTGTTCTCCCGCGAAGGCGGGAGCCCAGTCTTGGTCCCCGCTTTCGCGGAGAAAAACGCTACCTTGCAGAGGAGCTTAGACGGTGAAGCTCTCGCCGCACCCGCATGCCCCCTTGGCGTTGGGGTTCTGGAACAGGAACCCTGCGGTGAAGTCGTCCTCGACCCAATCCATCGTCGAGCCAATCAGGTACAGGATCGACCCGCCATCGACGAACAGCGTCCCGCCGGGCGTATCGATCCGCTCGTCGAACGGCTTGGCCTCGGTGACGTAATCCACAGAATAGGCCAGCCCCGAACATCCGCGCTTAGGCGTCGACAGCTTCACCCCGATCGCGTCCGCCGGCGCACGCGCCATCAGGTCAGCGATCCGTGCGTGCGCCGTCTCCGTGAGGTTGAGCGCCGCGGGTCGTGCTCGCAATGTCGTCGCCATGTTCGTCGTCCTTCCTTCCCCCCTCCCGCAGGCGGGAGGGGCCGGGGGTGGGCTTGATAAGCGATGTCCCGCCCTCCCCTCCCCTAACCCCTCCCGCAAGCGGGAGGGGAATGATTACAGCATGCCCAATTCGAGCTTCGCCTCGTCCGACATCTTCTGCGGATCCCAAGGCGGATCCCAGACCAAGTTCACTTCCGCGAACCCGACTCCCGGCACCGACCCGACGCGCATCTCGACCTCGGCAGGCATCGACTCCGCAACCGGGCAGTTCGGCGTGGTCAGCGTCATCGCCACCACCGCATGCCCGTCCTCGGTCACCTCGACGCCGTAGATCAGGCCGAGATCGTAGATGTTCACCGGGATCTCGGGATCGTAGATTTCCTTCAGCGCGTCGATGATCGCATCGTACACCGCACCGCCGGGCTCGCCGGGCGAATCCACCTGCGGCTTCTGCGCCAGGAACCCGGCGAGGTAATCGCGCTTGCGATCCGCGTCGGAGTCCGTCTCCATGACGACGCGCGCCTTGGGCGGCGACTGGACCGCATCCACTTCCTCGATCTCGAACCGATCGCTCATTTGAAAATCCTCGTTACTCGCTCGATACCGCGTACCAGCGCCTCGACGTCCGCCGGGCCATTATACACGCCAAAGCTCGCGCGTGCCGTCGCCTCGACGCCCAGCGCCTCCATCAGCGGCTGCGCGCAGTGATGGCCGGCGCGGATCGCGACGTGCTCCTCGTCCAATATGGTGCCGATGTCGTGCGGATGAACCCCCTCGATCGAGAAGCTCACGATGCCCGCCGAATCCGCCGGGCCGTAGAGGCGCACCGAATTGATCCCCGACAGCGCGTCGCGGGTCGCGGTCACCAGCGCGGTCTCGTGCGCGTGGATCGCATCCAGCCCGATGCTCTCGACATAGTCGATCCCGGCATGCAGCCCGAGCGCGCCGACGATATGCGGCGTCCCCGCCTCGAACCGCCCCGGCGGCGGCGCGTAGGTGGTCCTGGCGAACGACACCTTGTCGATCATCGACCCGCCGCCCTGGTACGGCGGCATCGCGTCGAGCAGGTCCGGCTTGGCCCACAACACGCCGATCCCGGTCGGGCCGTACAGCTTGTGGCCGGAGAACACGTAGAAATCGCAGCCGATCGCCTGCACGTCGACCGCGATGCGCGGCACCGACTGGCACCCGTCGAGCAGGATTTTCGCGCCGACCGAATGCGCGATTTCCGTCGCGCGCTTGGCATCGAGTACCGAGCCGAGCACGTTCGAAACATGGCCGAGCGCGACCAGCTTGTGCGCCGGCGTGATCATCCGCTCCATCGCGTCGAGGTCGATGCGGTGGTCGGGCGTCAGCGGCAACACGTCGATCGCGAGCCCGCGCGCTTCCGCGATCATCTGCCACGGCACGATGTTCGAATGATGCTCCAGCATGGAGAGCAGGATGCGGTCACCCGGCTTCAACTGCGTCCCCGCCCAGCACTGCGCGACCAGATTGATCGCCTCGGTCGCGCCGCGCACGAACACGATCTCGTCGGGGGAGCCGGCACCGATGAACCGCGCGACGGACTTGCGGGCGGCTTCATAGGCGACCGTCATGTCGGCGGACCGCTGGTACACACCGCGGTGTACGGTGGCGTAGGTCTCTCCATACGCGCGCGTAATCGCGTCCACTACCGCCTGTGGCTTCTGCGCGGTGGCAGCGGTATCGAGATACGCCCAGCCCTCCGGAATCGCTGGAAAATCCGAGAGACGGTCGAGCGGGCGCGTTTGGTTAGACACGCTCATACCCCGTCACCCCGGACTTGTTCCGGGGTCCACCGTTGGGCTTGATCCAACGATCGAGAAGCACGCGGAACGGTGGATGCCGGAACGAGCCCGGCATGACGGAGCGACTGCATCACAACGCCCGCTCCAGCCACGCATCCGCATCCGCCACGAAAGCCTTGCGCACCGTCTCGTCCGCGATCTGCACGAACGCATCGCCGACGAACGCGCGCGTGAGCAGCGCCTGCGCCTTGGCATGCGGGATGCCGCGGCTCTGCATGTAGAACAGCGCGCGCTGGTCGAGTTCGCCGACCGTCGCGCCGTGCGCGCACTTCACGTCGTCCGCGAAGATCTCCAGTTCGGGCTTCAGGTTGACCGTCGCGGTCCGCTGCAACAGCAACCCGCGCAACGACTGCACCCCATCGGTCTTCTGCGCATCGCGTGCCACCTCGACCCGCGCCGCAAGGCTGGCGGTCGACTTGTCCGCCGCGACCGCGCGCCAGATCTGCTTGCTCTGGCCAGCCAGAGCCGCGTGCCGCACCGACACAGCGCATTCCTGACGCTGGTCGTGCCGCGTCAGCAGCGCGCCGCCATAGTTGGCAAACGCATCGTCGCCCGACACGGTGATCGCGCCATCGATCCGCGTGCCCGCATCGCCGGCGCCGAGCACCGTCACGATCAGGCTCGCTTCCGCCCCGATCTCGACCTCGTCGCGCAACGACACGAAGCCGTCCGCCTGAAGCAACCGTACCGCGCGTGTCAGCCTGGCACCCTTGCCGAGCGCCATGCGCGTGGAACGGTTCGACCAGCCGGCCCCGACAAAGGTCTCGACCACCGACGCGCTCGCGCCCGCGATAAGCACGATCTCCGCGGGAAGCTGGTTGTCGCCACCCGTCGCGATGTGCACGATCTGGATCAGTTCGGCCGTCGCATCCGCCTCGACGCGCAAGGACCAGCCCAGGCCGGTGGTCCGACGCCCGAGGACATGCGATCCGCCGTCGATCGGGACGATCGTGACGTGCCGCAGATCGCTGCGCTCCTCGTCGAGCACACCATCCACGAACACCGCCCGCGCGCCCGGTAGGTCGAGAAACCAGTCGCCCGCATCCAGCGCAACGCCGCGCGGCAGTCCAGCCGCCGCCGCGATCGCCGCCGGATCACCCCAGCGCCAGGATTCCTCGCGCGTCGAAGGAAGTTCGATGCTGAAATCCTCCCCGGCACGGGGAGGGGGACCGCGACGCGTAGCGGCGGGGTGGAGGGGGGCTTCCACTGACGCTACATCCAGCGGAGAACCCCCTCCACCAGCGTCGCTGGTCCCCCTCCCCGTACCGGGGAGGATTTGCGACAGGCTACTCACGCGGCGATCCCCACATAGCCTTCGCTCTCGAGCTGCTGCGCCAGTTCTTTGCCGCCCGAACGAACGATCCGGCCATCCGCCAGCACATGCACGAAGTCCGGCTCCACATAATCCAGCAACCGCTGGTAGTGCGTGATCAGCAGCACCGCCTTGTCGGGCGCGCGCATGATGCGGTTGATGCCGTCGCCGACGACGCGCAGCGCATCGATGTCGAGCCCCGAATCGGTCTCGTCGAGGATCGCGAACTTCGGGTTAACGATGCCCATCTGGACCATCTCGTTGCGCTTCTTCTCACCCCCCGAAAAGCCGACGTTCACCGGCCGCTTGAGCATGTCGTAGTCCATGCCGAGCAGATCCGCCTGCGCGCGGGCGAGCTTAAGGAACTCGCCGCCCGACAAGGGCTTCTCGTCACGCGTCGCGCGCTGGGCGTTGAGCGCCTCGCGGAGGAACTGGACGTTCGACACGCCGGGGATCTCGACCGGATACTGGAAGCCGAGGAACACGCCCGCCGCGGCGCGCTCATGCGCCTCAAGTTCGAGCAGGTCGACACCATCGAACGTCACCGAGCCCGCCGTGACCTCGTAACCGGGCCGCCCGCCGAGGACATAGCCCAGCGTCGACTTGCCCGCCCCGTTCGGCCCCATGATCGCGTGCACCTCGCCCGCGTTCACGGTGAGGGACAGGCCCTTGAGGATTTCCTTGCCGTCGATCTCGGCGTGGAGGTTTTCAATTTTCAGCATCGTCATCTTTCTAGCCCCTCCCCTTCAGGGGAGGGGTTGGGGTGGGGCGGACGCCGATCGGGCGTCGCGTGTAATTCGATCAACAAGCGCTGCAACACGCCTTCGACGTTCTGCATGACGTCGACGTTGCTGAAGCGGATGGTGCGGTAGCCCATCGCTAGCAACGTCTGGTCGCGTTGCGCGTCAACCAGCGAATCAGTGTGCGTGTGGCCGTCGATCTCCACGATCAATGCCTTTTGCGGGCAGAGAAAGTCGGCGATCCGGTTGCCGATCGTTGCCTGGCGGCGAAACTTGAAACCGCCGAGCTGCGATCGGGCGAGATGCGCCCAGAGCCGCTTTTCCGGTTCGGTCGGGTTCCGACGCATGCCTGCGGCGAAACCGTGCAACCGGGCGATGCCGTTTGCGGAAACGCCCCACCCCCGGCCCCTCCCCTGAAGGGGAGGGGAGTTTAGGCGCAGGTCTTCGTCTTGCGGTGTCTGGGTCACCCCACGCTGCCTTCCAACGAAATCCCCAGCAGCTTTTGCGCTTCGACCGCAAACTCCATCGGCAGCTGCTGCAGCACCTCCCGCGCAAAGCCGTTCACGATCAGCGCCACCGCGGCCTCCTGGTCCAGCCCGCGCGACATCGCGTAGAACAGCTGGTCCTCGGAGATCTTCGACGTCGTCGCCTCGTGCTCGATCTGCGCGGACGGGTTGCGGACTTCGATATATGGCACGGTATGCGCGCCGCACTGGTCGCCGAGCAACAGACTGTCGCACTGCGTGAAGTTGCGCACGCCCTCCGCGGTCGGCGCGACGCGCACCAGCCCGCGATAAGTGTTGTCCGACCGCCCCGCCGAAATCCCCTTCGACACGATCGTCGAGCGCGTGTTCTTGCCGAGGTGGATCATCTTCGTGCCGGTATCGGCCTGCTGGCGATTGTTCGTCACCGCGACCGAATAGAACTCGCCGACCGAGCCGTCGCCGAGCAGCACGCACGAAGGGTATTTCCATGTGATCGCGCTGCCGGTCTCGACCTGAGTCCAGCTGACCTTCGAGTTCTTGCCCTGGCACAGCGCGCGCTTGGTGACGAAATTGTAGATCCCGCCGACGCCGTTCTCGTCGCCCGGATACCAGTTCTGCACGGTCGAATATTTGATCTCGGCATCGTCGAGCACGACGAGTTCGACCACCGCCGCGTGCAGCTGGTTCTCGTCGCGCATCGGCGCGGTGCAGCCTTCGAGATACGAGACGTAACTGCCCTTGTCGGCGACGATCAGCGTGCGCTCGAACTGCCCGGTATTCTCGGCATTAATGCGGAAGTACGTCGACAGCTCCATCGGGCAGCGGACGCCCTCCGGAATGTAGACGAACGTGCCGTCGGAGAAGACCGCCGAGTTCAGCGTCGCAAAGTAATTGTCGCGCTGCGGCACCACCTTGCCGAGCCACTTCCGGACGAGCTCGGGATATTCCTTGATCGCCTCGGAGATCGAGCGGAAGATCACGCCCGCAGCCTCGAGCTCCTTGCGGAACGTCGTCGCGACCGAAACGCTGTCGAACACCGCATCGACTGCGACGCGGCGCTTCGGGTTGCCGTCCGCGTCGAGCGGATCCTCGACCACGCCCGCCAGCATCTTCTGCTCGCCGATCGGAATGCCGAGCTTCTCGTAGACGCGCAGGATCTCCGGATCGACCTCGTCGAGCGACCCGAGCTTCGGCTTCGCCTTGGGCTCCGCGTAATAATACGCGTCCTGGTAATCGATCGGCGGTACGTCGAGCTTCGACCAGTCGGGCGCCTCCATCGTCTGCCACAACGCGAACGCCTTAAGCCGCCAGTCGAGCATCCACTGCGGCTCGCCCTTCTTGGCCGAAATGAAGCGCACCGTGTCTTCCGACAGACCCTTCGGTGCGAATTCCTGTTCGATGTCCGAGGAGAAACCCCACTCGTACGTCTTGTTCGCGGCGGCGTATGCCTCTGCGTTCCGGGTAGCCATTATACACTCACTCTCGTTTCCCCGCGAAGGCGGGGATCCAGGGTTACGGGCGATTCAATTGGGACTTGGGCCGACAAGCTGGCGAGCGACACGCTGGCGAGCGCGCCGCGAACCGCGTCGTTGACGGCGTTCCAGTGCGGCTTCACGCGGCAGGACTGGGCGACGCAGCAATCCTGCGACGCGCCATCGACGCACGAGGTCAGCGCGATCGGACCCTCGACCGCCTCGATGATGTCGGCGAGCGAGATCATCGCCGGTGGGCGCGACAGGCGGAAGCCGCCGCCGGAGCCGCGCGTGCTCTCGATCAGGCCAGCAGCCGACATCCGGCTTACCAGCTTCTGCACGGTCGGGAGCGGCACGCCGGTCTCCTCGGCGAGCAACGTCGCGTTCAGCCGCGCGATCCCGCCGCAATGACGCGCCGCAGCACTCATCATGACGACCGCATAGTCTGCTAGGCTGGAAAGACGCATGGCGGCTTGAAAGTCCAATCGGACCGATCTGATCCGATTAGTCAAATGGGCGTTGTGCAGTGCATCGTCAACCCGCGCAGGCATGCTAACGACTCGCAACTCAAGGGCGGTTTTTGTATTCGGCATGACCCGCGAGGTTGACTTCCCCCCTCCCTGGAAGGGAGGGGTCGGGGGTGGGTCGGCCGGTTGGCGATCGCAGCACGCGCCCACACCGACCCACCCCCAGCCCCTCCCTTCCAGGGAGGGGAGCAAAGATTACCCTTCCCGACCGGCGAAAAAGCGAGGACGCGCATGGCCTTCTACCACCCGATCCTATTCCGTCTCGACGCCGAGCGCGCACATACCCTCACCATCACAGCGCTCGCCGCATGGGGACGGGCCGGCGCACCGCTCTCCCCCAACGTGCCGCGTCTCGCGACGACCGTGGCGGGGATCGCGTTTCCCAACCCGGTCGGGCTGGCGGCGGGGGTCGACAAGGACGGTCGCGCGATCGACGGGTTCTTCGGGCTTGGCTTTGGCAGCGTCGAGATCGGTACGCTCACGCCGCTTGCCCAGCCCGGCAACCCGAAGCCCCGCATCTTCCGCCTTCCCGAAGACCGGGCGATCATCAACCGACTCGGCTTCAACAATGGCGGGCTCAGTGGGGCGCTGGACCGCGTGAACCGCGGCGCGGGCGGCGAAGGCGTTCTGGGCATCAATGTCGGCGCGAACAAGGACGCGACCGATCGCACCGCCGACTATGTCCACGGCGTCACTCGCGCCGCGGCATATGCCAATTACGTCACGATCAACATCAGTTCGCCGAACACGCCGGGTCTGCGCGATCTGCAGCACGGCGCGGCGCTGCGCGATTTGCTTGTCGCGTGCACCGCCGTGAAGGGCGACACGCCGATCTTCCTGAAGGTCGCACCGGACCTCGAACCCGCGGACATCGACGACATCGCGCGCGCCGCGATCGACAACCGCATCGACGCGCTGATCGTCAACAACACGACGGTTTCGCGGCCCGGCCTGCGCTCGGCCAACGCAAAGGAAACCGGCGGACTGTCCGGAGCCCCCCTCGCCTCGCTCGCCCGCCAGCGCCTGATCGACTTCCGCAAGGCGACCGGCGGGGCGATGCCGCTCGTGTCGGTCGGGGGCATCGGCAGCGGTGCCGAAGCCTATGCCCGCCTCCGCGCCGGCGCGAGTCTCGTCCAGCTTTATACCGCGCTGGTATATGAGGGACCGGGCCTCCCGGCCCGCATGTTGCGCGAACTGGACGCGCTGCTGATCCGCGATGGATTTGCCTCGGTCGGCGACGCGGTGGGAGTCGACGCTCGCTGACACTATTCTTCCCCCACGCTCTCCCGTCATCCCAGCGAACGCTGGGATCCGGAGCCAAGTACGTCGGCCTTCGTGGCTCTGGATCCTGGGTCGAGCCCAGGATGACGGGACGTTTCGGTTAGCCGCTTGCCTCGTGTTCGAACCGCGTTAGGCTTGCGGCCGATGAAGACCTCTCTCCTCGCGCTCGCCCTCCTCGTCCCCACCGCCGCCGTAGAGGCGCGCCAACCCGCACCTGCCGCCATCAAAGACCAGGGGATGGTCAGCGCCGCCGACCCGCGTGCGGCGGCGGCCGGCGTCGAGATCCTGCGCGCCGGCGGCAGCGCGACCGATGCCGCCATCGCGACAATGCTCGCGCTCAACGTCGTCGAGCCGCAAAGCTCGGGCATCGGCGGCGGCAGCTTCTGGATCAACCATGCGGCCGGGGGCGCGCTGAGCACAATCGACGCTCGCGAAACCGCGCCGGCCGCCGCCGACGCGCGCTGGTTCTATGCCCCCGACGGCACGCCGCTGAGCCATAGCGACGCGGTCCCCGGCGGTCGCAGCGTCGGCATCCCCGGTGCGCTCCGCGGCATGGCGCTCGCGCACCGCGCGTCGGGCAAGCTTCCGTGGGCGCAACTGTTCGCCCCCGCGATCCGGCTCGCGACCAACGGTTTCCAGGCCTCTCCCCGCCTCGTCAACGGCATGACGGCGTATGGCGACCACGTCACGCCCGAGACGCGGAAGATCTTCTCCGCGCCCGACGGCACGCTGGTCGCGATCGGCGCGACGATCAGGAACCCGCAACAAGCCGCGCTGCTGCAGCGCATCGCGACCCAAGGCCCCGACAGCTTCTATGTCGGCCCGCAGGCGCAGAAGATCGTCGCCACGGTCAACACCGCCGCGCGCAATCCGTCGAAGATGACGCTCGGCGATCTCGCCAGCTACGACGCTAAATCGCGGCCGCCGGTCTGCGTGAAATACCGCGTGTACCGCGTCTGCGGGATGGGCCCGCCGTCGTCGGGCGGCATCACCGTGCTGATGATCCTGAAGCAGCTCGAACGCTTCGACATGGCCAAGCTTGGCAAGAACAGCGCGCAGGCCTGGCACCTGTTCGCCGAATCCTCGCGTCTCGCCTATGCCGACCGCAACCTGTACGTCGGCGATCCCGATTTCGTCCGTGTGCCGGTGCAGGGCATGCTCGACGCGAAGTATCTCGCTGGCCGCTCGGCGCTGATCTCGCCGACGACGACGATGGCGACCGTCACCGCCGGCTCGCCCCCAGGCGCCCCTGCCCGCGTCGGCGCGCCGGTCAGCGAGGTCCCCGGCACGACCGACATCGCGACGGTCGACGCACGCGGCAACGTCGTCGAGGTCACCACCACCGTGGAGGGCTATTTCGGTTCCGGGCTGACGGTCGACGGCACCGTCCTCAACAACCAGCTCACCGACTTCGACATCGTCCCTGAAAAGGACGGCGCGCTCGTCGCCAACCGCGTCGAGGGCGGCAAGCGACCGCGCAGCTCGATGAGCCCGACGATCGTCTACGGTCCCGACGGCAAGGTCCGGCTTGCAGTCGGCGCGGCGGGCGGCTCGACGATCATCGCGCAGGTGGCGAAGGCGATCATCGGCGTGGTCGACTGGAAGCTGTCCGCGCAGGATTCGATCGCACTCGGGCTGCTCTATGCGCCGGGCCAGGTCGCGACGGCGGAAAAGGGTACCGAGCGCGAAGCGATGGTGCCGGCGTTGCAGGCGCTGGGCGAGACCGTGCAGGTCGCGGCGCTCGGCCTGAAGGCGAACGCGATCGAGCGTGTGGGCGGCAAATGGGTCGGCGCGGCGGATCCGCGCAGCGAGGGTGTGGCGATGAGCCAGGACGGCAGCGTCACCCGGATCGTACGCGTCGGCAAAGTCCAGCGCGCGCCTGAATGATACTCACTTACCCATCGTCATCCTGGGCTCGACCCAGGATCCAGAGCCAGCAGCGTTACCGTCGATGTCTCTGGATCTCAGCTTTCGCTGGGATGACGAGTGTTGCTATACTGGCCTCGCACTAAAGCAAGCCGACCCATCAAACATCGGGCTGCAAGAGTACCTCAGGAGAGACAATGGCCCGCCAGCTCGAACGATTCCCGAACCTCGTCACGATGTTCTTTGCGCGGGCAGCGGAGAAGGGCGACGCGCCGTTCCTGTGGACCAAGACGAGCGGCGCGTGGGTCGCGACCAGCTGGGCCGACGCCGCGCGCCAGGTGGCGTCGCTCGCCACCGCGCTGACCGCGATCGGCCTGAAGCGCGGCGATCGGGTAATGCTGGTCAGCGAGAACCGGCCAGAATGGTGCCTGAGCGACCTCGCGATCATGGCGGCGGGCTGCATCACCGTGCCGACCTACATCACGAACACCGAACGCGATCATCTGCACATCATCGAGAATGCGGGCGCCTGCGCGATCATCGTCTCGACCGCGAAGCTCGCCAAGACGCTGCTCCCCGCGGTGGTCCGCTCGAACCAGGCGCACACCGTGATCGGGTTCGAGGACATGAGGGTCCCCGCCGCGATCGACTTCCACAGCTGGCACGGGCTGATCGCCGCGCACCCGACCGCGCCGGACGCGGCCGCGGCGCGCGCCAACTTCGCGCGCGAGGACCTTGCCTGCATCATCTACACCTCGGGTACCGGCGGCGCGCCGCGCGGCGTGATGCAGCACCACGGCGCGATCCTCCACAATTGCGCCGGCTGCGCGGCGGTCATCTCGGAGGATTTCGGTTGGGACGACGAGGTCTTCCTGTCGTTCCTGCCCTTGAGCCATGCCTATGAGCATACCGGCGGCCAGCATTTTCCGATCTCGCTCGGCGGCCAGATCTATTACGCGGAGGGCCTGGAAAAGCTCGCGGCGAACATCGAGGAAACGCGCCCGACGATCATGTTCGTCGTCCCCCGCCTGTTCGAGGTGCTCCGCACGCGGATTTCGAAGACGATCGAGAAACAGGGCGGTGCGTCGGCATTCCTGCTGCGCCAGGCGCTCGATATCGGCGGCAAGCGCTATGCCGGTCGCCTTCGCCTGACCGACCGGCCGATGCAGGCCGCCGTCGCGACGCTGTTCAAGCCGAAGATCTCGAAGAAATTCGGCGGCCGGCTGAAGGCGATGATCTCGGGCGGTGCGCCGCTCAATCCCGAAGTCGGGCTGTTCTTCGAAGCGCTCGGCCTCACCTTCCTGCAAGGCTATGGCCAGACCGAGGCGGCACCCGTCATCTCGTGCAACCGCCCCAAGGCCGGCGTGCGGATGGATTCGGTCGGGCCGGCCCTCAAGGATACCGAAGTCCGGATCGCCGAGGACGGCGAGATCCTGGTCCGCGGCGAACTGGTCATGCACGGCTATTGGCGCAACGATGCCGAGACCGCGAAAGTGCTCAAGGACGGCTGGTTGCATACCGGCGACGTCGGCGAGATCGATGACCGCGGGCGGATCCGGATCACCGACCGCAAGAAGGACCTGATCATCAACGACAAGGGCGAGAACGTCGCCCCGCAAAAGGTCGAGGGCATGCTGACGCTCCAGCCCGAGATCGTCCAGGCGATGATCGTCGGCGACAAGCGCCCGTACATGGTGGCGCTGATCGTGCCCGATCCGGAGTGGACGCAGGAATGGTGCGCCGGCAATGGCGACGCGTGCAGCTTCGCCCGGCTGGCGGAGAATAGCGAGTTCCGTACCGCGCTGGGCGCTGCGGTCGAGCGCGTGAACAAGGAGCTGACGGTCACCGAACGGATCCGCCGCTTCGTGCTGGCCGATGGACCGTTCACGATCGAGAACGAGCAACTGACGCCGAGCTTGAAGATCCGTCGGCATGTGTTGAAGCAGGCGTATGGGGAACGGCTGGACGGTTTGTACTCGAGTTAAGGTATCAATCAGCTCCCCACCCCGGCGGAGGCCGGGGCCCAGTTGGAAGACGATGCAAACGGAGCTCTGCGCTTCGTTACAACCACCTTTCCAATTGGGCCCCGGCCTCCGCCGGGGAGGGAGACTTGGAGAGCGCACCTCCCGTCTCCGTGTTCTCCCGTGAAGGCGGGAGTCCAGTCTGGGTCCCCGCCTTCGCGGGGAAACACTCTAGCTGAGTGCTTCCATTCGGCGGCGGGCTTCGGCAGCTATGGCTTTTCGGTCGCCGTAGTCCACCGAGTCGAAGGGGTCCGCGAAATGCAGCGTTGCCACGAAACGGCCTTTGCGCGTCAGCACGCGGGCGGCGTGGTGCTGCCCCGGCTCGTCGCCGACCCACGCGAGTTCATGCGTCGCCGCGCCATAGTCGATGCGGACCGGCTGGACCCGGACGCCGGGCGGCGGCGGATCGAGTGCGGCCAGAAGTGCTGCCTTGAAGGGAAGCAGGGTCACGCCGTCGCCGGTCGTACCTTCGGGGAACAGCGTCACCGGCCAGTCCTGCGCGAGCGTATCGCGGATCTGGGCGATCTGCGCGGTCACCGCCATGCGGTCGGCGCGCGAGACGAAGATGGTCTGGTTGAGCGTGCACAGCCAGCCGACCAGCGGTGCCGCCCGCAGTTCCGATTTGGCCACGAACGCGGTGCCGGTCGCCCCCGAAAGGAGCAGGATGTCGATCCAGCTCAGATGGTTCGAGACGAAGACGACATCGTGACGCAGCGAATTGCCGACCACCCGCGTCCGAGCACCGACGATGCGCCCGACCAGACCCAGGAACCGCGGCGGCCACGGCGATTTCCGTCCGAACAGCCGCCACGCGCCATGCAACGGCAGTGCGAGGATCAGCGCCAGCAGCAGCGCCGCCAGCCGCGCGCCAAGGCGGATCCGGCCGATCGCGTCAATCCTTGCGGGTGAGCGCGACGCCGTAGAGTTCCATGCGGTGATCGACGAGGCGGAAGCCGAGCTTTTCCGCGATCGCCTTCTGCAACTGCTCGAGTTCGGGATCGACGAATTCGATCACCTTGCCGCTCTCGACGTCGATCAGGTGATCGTGATGCGCTTCGGGCGCGGGCTCGTAGCGTGCGCGGCCGTCGCCGAAGTCGTGACGGTCGAGGATGCCGGCTTCCTCGAACAGGCGGACCGTGCGGTACACCGTGGCGATCGAGATGCCCGGGTCGATCTGCGACGCGCGTTCATAGACCTTCTCGACATCAGGATGGTCGTCGGCCTCGGACAGCACGCGCGCGATGACGCGGCGCTGCTCGGTGATGCGCAGGCCCTTCTCGTTGCAGAGTGCTTCCAGATCGATCTTGCGCGGCATGTGTCATTCCCTCGTTGAGTGCCATGTAGGGCCTCCGCGCTGTTGCGAAAAGGGATAGTGACTCGCAATAAGCCTTAGCTGGTGATATCTTTGGAATATGTGTGTGCGTCGTACGCGACGCCGGTCTTGCCGCGATAATAAGCGCGGCGCTCGCCGACCTTGGTGAAGCCGTGCGCGTCGTACATCTTGACCGCGTCGTTGCCGGCGCGGACTTCGAGGTGCAGTTTGGCGATGTTGCCGACCGAGCAGTCGGCGATTGCTGCGCGGATCAGCGACGTGCCGACGCCGCGACGGCGATAGTCGGGTGCGACCGCGATCAGCAGAAGTTCGGCTTCGTCGGCCACCGACCGCGTCATCGTGAACCCGGCGGGAAGATCGTCGACATAGGCGAGCGTCAGGTGGACGCCGGTCAGGGCGAGCACGCCGAGGCACTGGCTGCGCGTCCACGCCTCGCCGTAGCGCGGGTCGAACGCCTGGGTCATCAGCGCGTCGACGATCGCGAGATCGCGTGCGTCGCCGGTACGGAGCGTGACGGTGCGGGTCGCGACTTGGCGGCTGGCCATTATTTCGGGACCGAGGGTTTGGCGTCGGGCGCACGGCCGTAGATCGGGCTTGGCGCGAGCGCGGTCAGTGCTTTGGGGAGCAGGATCGCCGAGGCTGCGTCGGGGAGCGCTTCGGTGAGATCCAAGCGGTCGTCGAGCGCGGCGAGCCAGCGCACGCCGTTGCCGACCGCGCGCCGTCCCGCCAGCGCGGCGAGCGCGGCGGCGGGCTTCAGCGATGCCATGTCGGATCGCGGCGACAGATCGGCGGAGAAGGCTTGCATGAAGACTTCGCCATGGCCCCCTTCCATGATTACCGCAATATCGTCGGTCAAGCGATCGGCGAAACCGGCGGCAGCGATGAGGGGAAGCGAGGAAAAACCAGCGATTTCCGCGCCCCAGCCGAGCGCGAGGCCGCGGGCAGCGGCGATGCCGACGCGGACGCCGGTGAAGCTGCCGGGGCCGCAGTCGACGATGATCCTGTCCGCACGACCGCCCTCGGGGAGCTCGGCGATCATCGGAATGAGGCGCTCGGCATGGCCGCGGCCGACGACCTCGTGCGCGCGGGCGATCACGGCGCCGCCTTCTATGAGGGCGACCGAGCAGGCGGTGGTGGATGTTTCGATTACTAGCGTGCGCATTGTCTCATCCGTCATGCCGGGCTCGTTCCGGCATCCACCATTCCGCGTGCTATACAATCGTACGTCATGCGGAACCGTGGACCCCGGAACAAGTCCGGGGTGACGGAGCATTTTTGGGTCGCTGTCAGGCGATGCTGTTGAACTTCGCGAAGTCTGGGCGCGGCGAGCGGGCGTAGATCGTCGCGGGATCGCCGTGGCCGAGCGTCGAGATGAAGTTCGTCCGCACCGCGGGCGTGTCGTGGAAGAACGCCGCATCGACCTTACCCGCGTCGAACCCCGACATCGGCCCGGTATCGAGCCCCAGCATCCGCGCGGCGATGATGAAATAAGCGCCCTGCAGCGTCGAATTGCGGAACGCCGACGCCTCGCGCAGTTCGGCATTGCCGTCGAACCACGATTTCGCATCGGCGTGCGGGAACAGTTCGGGCAGGTGTTCGTGGAAATTGGTGTCCATGCCGATGATCACCGACACCGGCGCCTTGAGGATCTTGGGCTGGTTCTGCGCGCTGCACGCCTCGGCGAGCTTCTGCTTGGCGTCGTCGCTGACCACCCAGATCAGGCGTGCGGGGAGCTGGTTGGCCGACGTCGGGCCCCATTTCATCAGGTCCCAGATCGCGTGCAGTTCGGCCTCGGCGACCGGCTCGTCGGTATAGCCGTTATAGGTCCGGGCTTCGCGGAAGACGGCGTCGAGGACGGCGGCGTCGAGTGGCTCGCGCATCAGACGGCTCTCACTTCGGTGACTTCGGGCACGTAATATTTCAGCAACTGCTCGATGCCGTTCTTGAGCGTCGCGCTCGACGACGGGCAACCGGCGCAGGCGCCCTGCAACTGGAGGAACACCTTGCCCTTGTCGAAGCCGCGATAGACGATGTCGCCGCCGTCGTTCGCCACCGCCGGACGAACACGCGTGTCGATCAGTTCGCGGATCTGCGCGACGATGTCGGCGTCGGCGGGATCGTCGGACAGCGCGGGCTCGTCCGAGGGCACCGAGAAACCGGCACGGGCGGGCTTGAACAGTGGCATCGCGGCGGAGAAATGATCGAGCAGGATCGCGAGCACATCGGGCTTCAGGTCCGACCAGGCGACGCCCGGCCCGGCGGTGACCGAAACGAAATCACGGCCAAAGAACACGCCGGTCACGTCGCCCAGATTGAAGATCGCCTCGGCCAGCGGACTGGTCTCGGCCTCCTCGGGGGTGGCGAAGTCGCGCGTGCCGGCGTCCATGACGGTGCGTCCCGGCAGGAACTTCAACGTCGAGGGGTTCGGGGTGGATTCCGTTTCGATCAGCATGAGGGGCATGTGGCCCGGCGGACGCGAGGGATCAAGCGTGGAACGGGAAACGGTTTCTTTCGGGGAGTGTGTGACCACGCATCTTCCCCCCTCCCTCGTGAAGGGAGGGGTCGGGGGTGGGTGGGTTCGTGATGGGCGTCACACTGACCCATCAGCCGACCCACCCCCAGCCCCTCCCTGCCAGGGAGGGGAGCGAGAAGGGTCACCCGTCGCGGTGTGTCGCTGCGGCGTTCCATCTGCCGATGTTGCGGACCGTGTCCTGGACGAAGGCGGAGCGGCGGACGATGCCGAGCAGCATGTCGGCGATCCACTTGCCGGGGTTGCGCAGCGGCCGCGCGAACTGGATCAGCAGGACGACCCGCGTACCGGACGTGTCGTTCCAGACCTGATGCTGATAGGTGTCGTCGAACACGAGCGTTTCGCCCTCCGCCCAGCGCACGGTGCGGTCGTGGAGGCGCATCCGGACGTCGCCGTCGCGCGGGACGATCAGGCCGAGGTGGCAGGTGAGCAGGCCCTTGGTCACGCCACGATGCTCGGGAATATGCGTGCCGGGCGCGAGGATCGAGAACAGTGCGCTGTTCAGGCCGGGAATGCGCGCGACGGCCGCCGCCGTCTGCGGACACCGCGCCAGGCTCTCCTCGATTGGATAGCCATAACCGTAGAGGAAGAACGAGCGCCATTTGCCCAATTCGGCGATCGACCGGTGATCGGGCGAGATCGTCGCGAGACTGGGCGATGCGTCGCCTTGCAACGCGACGCGGACCGCCTCGTCGCGGATCGCCGCCCAATGCTCGCGCAACTCCGCGGTCCAGGCGAAATCGCGGACGTCGAGCACGGGATCGTTGGCGACCAGCGAGGACGACTCGATCATCCGGTCGAACACCCCGCGCAGGTGCTTGCCGACGCGGATGATCAGCGGGCGGGCGGGCTCGGCGATCATCGACACGCCGGCAAAGCGCGGATCGGGCATGAGCGCATGACGACGGACCGACGGCGCGCCCCGATCCCGCCACATTGCGGACTGCCCCAGTTCGGCTTCGACCGTCATCTCTACCTTGCGCCCCGCCGTGTGTCCGCGCGTCGTCGCGCCGATCCCCTTGTCCGGACACGACATACCCCGTGTGTTGGACGAAATGATGGCGGTCGCGGGGCCCTACGACGGTGCGACGCTGGCGATGCGCGCGCGGGGGCGCTAGGGATGGACCATGCTATCCTTTTCGCGCTTGTATCGCGCTCCCGTCCTGCTCCCCCTCATGCTCGGCCTCGCTATCCCGGCGAGCGGGCAGATGGCAACGCAGCAGGCCGCCTCCGCCCCGGTAACAGAAGGCGCCAAGGGGGGAGCGAAGGAGGCACCGACGCTTCCCGAGCTGACCGGGATCGACACGACCGCGTGGCTCTACAAGGGCAGCGATCTCACCCGCGACCCGGAATGGAAGTTCGGCACGCTGCCCAACGGCATGCGGTTCGCGGTGCGCAAGAACGGCGTCCCGCCGGGCCAGGTGTCGGTGCGCGTGCGGATCGATGCGGGCTCGCTGAACGAGACCGACAGCGAGCGCGGCTTTGCACATTTCATCGAGCATCTCTCGTTCCGCGGCTCCGAATACGTCCCCGACGGTGAGGCGAAGCGCGTGTGGCAGCGGTTCGGCGCGACCTTCGGATCGGATACCAACGCGCAGACCACGCCGACCTCGACCACGTTCAAGCTCGATCTTCCCTCGGCAACCGAAGCGGGGCTCGGCGAGAGCCTGAAGATCATGTCCGGCATGATGGAGAAGCCGACGATCACCGACGCGTCGGTCGCCGCAGAGCGCCCGATCGTGCTGGCCGAACAGCGCGAGCAGCCCGGCCCGCAGGTACGCTTCGGCGACGCGATCCGCGCGACGTTCTTCGCTGGCCAGCCACTCGCGGATCGGTCGCCGATCGGCAACATCAAGACGCTGGAGGCCGCTACCGGTGCCACTGTAAAGGCGTTCCACGATCGCTGGTATCGGCCGGAGAACACCGTCGTCATCATCTCGGGCGACATGGACCCGGCGCTGTTCGGACGGCTGATCGTCAAGAACTTTGCCGACTGGAAGGGCATCGGCCCGTTCGTGCCCGCACCCGATTTCGGCAAGCCCGATCCCAAGGCGCCGGTGTCGGCGACGATCGCCGAGCCGGCCATTCCGGCGGTCGTAACGCTCGGCGTGGTACGCCCTTGGAAGTATCAGGACGACACCGCGATCATGAACCAGAAGCGGCTGGTCGACGTGCTCGCTACCCGCCTGATCAGTCGACGCCTCGAAACGCGGGCGCGCGCTGGCGGCAGCTTCCTGCAGGCCGGCGTGTCGATCGATGACGTCTCGCGCTCGGCGAACCTGACGAGCGTCAACATCGTGCCGATCGGGACCGACTGGGAGGCGGCGTTGAAGGATGTGCGCGCGGTGATCGCCGACGCACAGACCAACGCGCCGAGCCAGGCCGAGGTCGACCGCGAATATGCCGATTTCGACACGATCATGCGGACCAGCGTTGAAACCGCGAAGGTCGAGGCGGGATCGAAGCAGGCGGACGACATGGTCGGCGCGCTAGACATCCGTGAAACGGTGGCCGGGCCGGAAACGTCGTACAAGATCCTTCAGGACGCCAAGGCCAAGGGCATGTTCACCCCCGCCACGTTGCTCGCATCGAGCAAGGCGATCTTCGAGGGGACGGCGACGCGTGCCCTAGTAAATACGCAGACGCCCGATGCGGGGGCCGCGAACAAGCTTGCGACCGCGCTCAAGGCGGATGTTTCGGGTCTGGCCGGCAAGCGTCGTGCGCAAGGGGCGGTCGATTTCTCGAAGCTGCCGTCGCTCGGCAAGCCGGGGACGGTCGCCAGCCGCGAGAAGGTCACCGCGTTCGACATGGAGCAGGTGAACTTCGCCAACGGCACGCGCGTGCTGCTGTTCCCCAACGCCGGCGAGACCGGGCGGGTCTATGTCCGCGTGCGGTTCGGCGGCGGCTATACCGCGATCCCGTCCAACCGGCCGACGCCGGCCTGGGCGGGCGATCTGGCACTGGTCGCGGGCGGGATCGGCAAGCTCGACCAGGGCGATCTGGATCAGCTTACCGCCGGTCGCCGGATCGGCCTCGACTTCGGGATCGACGACGATGCGTTCACGCTCAGCGCGATCACGTCGCCGGCGGATTATGCCGACCAGCTGCGCCTGATGGCGTCGAAGCTGGCGTTCCCGGCCTGGGATCCGGCGCCGGTCGCGCGCGCTCGGGTCGCGGCGCTGGCCGGGTTCGCAGGCTATGATTCGTCGCCGGACGGCGTGTTGTCTCGCGACCTCGAAGGGCTGCTGCGCGCCGGCGATCCGCGCTGGGGGACGCCGTCGAAGGCGACCGTCGAGGCGCTGAATGCCAAGGACTTCCGGGCGTTCTGGGAGCCGATCCTGCAGACCGGACCGATCGAGGTCTCGATCTTCGGCGACGTGAAGACCGAGGACGCGATTGCCGCGGTCGCCAAGACGTTCGGCGCGATGAAGCCGCGCACGGCGGTGTCGACGGTCGGCGCGCCGGTGGCGTTCCCCGCGCACAACACGACGCCGGTGATGCGCGCGCATACCGGTCCCGAGAACCAGGCGGCGGCGGTGATCGCCTGGCCGACCGGCGGCGGCGTCGACGACATCGTCGAGGCGCGACGGCTCGACGTGCTGGCGCAGGTGTTCAGCGATCGGCTGTTCGAGCGGCTGCGGCAGGCGGCGGGCGCGAGCTACAGCCCCAACGTATCGAGCCAGTGGCCGGTCGGCATGAGCACCGGCGGCCGCATGGTCGCGATCGGCCAGGTCGCGCCCGACAAGGTGTCGTTCTTCTTCCAGATCGCCCGCCAGATCGCGGCCGAACTGGTGTCGACGCCGATCGCCGCGGACGAGCTGGACCGGATCAAGAAGCCGATGGGGCAGTATATCCTGCGCGCCTCGACCGGGAACCAGTTCTGGTTGCAGCAACTGGGCGGCGCGACGTTCGACCCGCGCCGGATCGCCGCGACTCAGCGGATCGCGAGCGACCTGGTGACGACGACGCCGGTAGAATTGCAGGCAACCGCGGCGAAGTATCTGCGGCCGGACAAGGACTGGACGATGGCGGTGGTGCCGGCCGCCACGAAGAAGTGACGCCCTGACCCCTCTCCCCCACGGGGAGAGGGAGGAGCCACTTGGCGACGGAAGGGTGAAGGGCTTTGAGGCGAACGGCCCGAGCCTCACGCCCCTCACCCTCCCACACGCAAGAGCGTGCGGGCCCCTCCCTCTCCCCGGAGGGGCGAGGGGATGACCACGCTTCGCCTGCGCCCCCTCCCTCCCTCTCCCCCGCGGGGAAAGGGAGGGAGGAGCCACTTGGCGACGCAAGGGTGAGGGGCTTTGGGGCGAACCGCCCGAGCCTCACGCCCCTCACCCTCCCACATGCGAGAGCATGCGGCCCTTCCTCTCCCCGGAGGGGCAAGGGGTATGACCACGCATCGCCTGCGCCCCCTCCCTCCCTCTCCCCCGCGGGGAGAGGGAGGGAGGAGCCACTTGGCGACGGAAGGGTGAGGGGCTTTGGGGCGAGCGACCCGAGCCTCACGCCCCTCACCCTCCCACATGCAAGAGCATGCGGGCCCCTCCCTCTCCCCGGAGGGGAGAGGGGTTTAAGCGCCCCCTCCCCACTGCCGCGTAAATTTGGTAGGGCGCCGGCATGTCCCCTCCCGAAACATTCCCGAAGACCTTCCACGTCAAGTCGTTCGGCTGCCAGATGAACGTCTATGACGGCGAGCGCATGGCCGAGCTGATGGCCGCCCAGGGCCTCACCCAAGCCGACCCGGTCGATGCGGACGTCGTCGTCCTCAACACCTGCCACATTCGCGAGCGCGCCACCGAAAAGGTCTATTCGGACATCGGCCGCCTCCGGAAGGACCAGCGCCGCAAGTCCGGCAAGACGCCGATGATCGCGGTCGCCGGTTGCGTCGCGCAGGCCGAGGGCGAGGAGATCTTCACGCGCGCCAAGGTCGACATCGTCGTCGGCCCGCAAGCCTATCACAACCTGCCCGAGCTGGTCGCCAAGGCCGCCGCCGGCACGCCCTCGCTCGACACCGACATGCCGCTCCTGTCGAAGTTCGGCGCACTGCCGGCACGACGGAAGGTTGCACCCTCGGCGTTCCTGACGGTGCAGGAAGGGTGCGACAAATTCTGCACCTATTGCGTCGTCCCCTACACGCGCGGTGCGGAGATAAGCCGGCCGTTCGCTGCGATCGTCGACGAGGCCAAGGCGCTGGTCGATGCCGGTGCGCGCGAGATCACGTTGCTCGGCCAGAACGTCAACGCATGGAGCGAGAATGAGCGCGGCCTCCACGACCTGATCCGCGACCTCGACCGCATCCCGGGTCTTGCCCGCATCCGCTACACGACCAGCCACCCCAACGACATGACGCAGGGCCTGATCGACGCGCACAGCGACATCGAAAGCCTGATGCCGTTCCTGCATCTGCCGGTGCAGAGCGGCAGCGACCGCGTGCTGAAGGCGATGAACCGGAGCCACACCCGCGACTCCTACCTCCGCCTCCTCGACCGCGTCCGCGCGGTACGCCCCGACATCGCGCTGTCCGGCGACTTCATCGTCGGCTTCCCCGGCGAAACCGATGCCGAGTTCGAGGACACGCTGAGCCTGGTCGATGCGGTCGGCTATGCGCAGGCTTACAGCTTCAAATACAGCCCCCGCCCCGGCACCCCCGCGGCGTCGATCGTCGAGCAGGTCCCCGAGGCCGTGATGGACGAGCGTCTCCAGCGCCTGCAAGCCGCACTTAACCGCGACCAGCATGCCTTCAACGCCGCCACCGTCGGTCGCACCTGCTCGGTTCTGCTGGAGCGTACGGGCAAACTTCCCGGTCAGCTGATCGGCAAGTCGCCCTGGCTGCAATCGGTCCACCTGATCGGCGACCATGCGATCGGCGACCTGGTCGAGGTGACGCTCGCGGCTGCCGGACCCAATTCGCTGACCGGCCTGGAACGCGTGCGCGAGGCTGCGTAACGACGGGACGGCCGGCGATTGTCCACGCGATCCTTCCTACGGTCCGTCATCCTGACGAACGTCAGGATCCAGGGTAACCGAGGGCGCTCCGCGCGGCTCTGGATCCTGACTTTCGTCAGGATGACGGGACGGGTGTTGGCCGATGCCCGACCTTTGATCTGCGCCTCGGGCCCTGTAAAGATCACACCGGGTCTCCGCAAGAACCCCCGCGATTTCGCTGTCCTACATCCGGATCGCCTGTCACACTCGCCCCCGATGCAGCTTCGCCCACGCGACTCGAATCATCTCTCAGCCAGCGCTCCGGCGCGGCTTGAACGCGTCGCCCGCGATGCTCATCTTCCTTCCAAAGGTTACGGTTCGACGCTTCCAGGCGTAACCTTTGACGCCCCTGAAAGGACCGTATGAGCCGTAAACCCGTTCCCGCCCAGTCCGGTGACCGCGCCCGAGTCGAGTTGCTGTTCGACAAGCCCCAATTGCTCGTCCGGCTGTTCGGCCAGTACGACCAGAACCTCGTTGCGCTCGAAAACCGCCTCGGCGTCTACATCACCGCGCGCGGGAACAAGATCGGCCTGGAAGGCACCGCCGAACAGGTCGCCAAGGCGCGCGATGTGCTCCACGATCTCTACGCCCGCATCCAGCGCGGCGAGGACGTCGATACCGGGCTCGTCGACGCCTCGATCGCGATGGCCGACGAACCGGTGCTCGCCGGCATCATCCGCGCCGACGCGGGCGGCGGTGCCGCGCCGCCGATCATGATCCGGACGCGCAAGAAGACGATCGTGCCGCGCACGCCGGCGCAGGCGCATTACATGCGCGAGCTGGCCAATAACGACATGATCTTCGCGCTCGGGCCGGCAGGAACGGGCAAGACCTATGTGGCCGTGGCGCAGGCGGTGCAGCAACTCATTACCGGCAGCGTCCAGCGCCTTATCCTCTCACGACCGGCGGTCGAAGCCGGCGAGCGGCTGGGCTTCCTCCCCGGCGACATGAAGGAGAAGGTCGATCCGTATCTGCGTCCGCTCTACGACGCGCTGTACGATTGCCTTCCCGCGGAGCAGGTCGAACGCCGCATCGCCAGCGGCGAGATCGAGGTTGCGCCGATCGCCTTCATGCGCGGGCGGACGCTGGCGGATGCGTTCGTGATCCTCGACGAGGCGCAGAACACCACGCCTGCACAGATGAAGATGTTCCTGACGCGCTTCGGCCAGAACAGCCGGATGGTGATCTGCGGCGACCCCAAGCAGGTCGATATTCCGGGCGGCGTGGCGGCATCGGGCCTGGCGGATGCGGTCCGGCGGCTGGAGGGGATCGAGAGCATCTCGATGTGCCGCTTCACTGTTGGCGACGTGGTCCGCCATCCGATCGTCGGGCGGGTCGTCGAGGCCTATGAGGGCAAGGACGATTGAGTAGAGAATGGGGTGGAGAACGGGGCATGTCCAAACCATTCCGTCCCCCCGGGCTCGTTCCGGGGTCCACGGTTCCGCGAAATCACCTCCAGCGATTTTGTGGAACCGTGGATGCCGGAACAAGCCCGGCATGACGGAGCATTAGGAGCGTGGGTATCTCCTACGCAGTTCAGCCCTTCAGCTTGGCCGCAGTCTCGGCGATGCGCCTGCCCTGGTAGCGGGCGCCGTCGAGTTCGTCCTTGCTCGGCATGCGGCTGCCGTCGCCGTCCGAGATCGTCGTGGCGCCGTAGGGCGAGCCGCCCTTGACCGTATCGACGCCCATCTGGGCCTGGAAGCCATAGTCGAGCCCGACGATCGTCAGGCCGTGATGCATCAGGTTGGTGATGATCGAGAACAGGGTCGTCTCCTGCCCGCCATGCTGGCTCGCGGTCGAGGTGAACGCGCCGCCGACCTTGCCGACCAGCGCGCCCGAGAACCACAGGCCGCCGGTCGTATCCCAAAACTGCGCCATCTGCGCGGGCATCCGGCCGAAGCGGGTCGGCGCGCCGACGATGATCGCGTCATACTGCGCGAGTGCGTCGGGGCCTTCGATCTCGGCATGCGCGGTATCGGTCTTGAAGTGCGCGGCTTCGATCACCGCCTGCGGTGCGGTCTCGGCGACGCGGCGAATGTCCACCTCGGCACCACCGGCGCGTGCGCCCTCGGCGACGGCATCGGCCATCTGCTCGATATGGCCGTAGGACGAGTAATAGAGCACGAGAACCTTGGTCATGGGTGTTTTCCTTCTTGGCTCCCCCTCCCGCAAGCGGGAGGGGGCTGGGGGGGGTGGGCGCCCGGCATCCAAGACCGAGCCGGGTGCGATAGCGTATTCTAAACTACCGTCCCGTCGGAGGTGAGCGAGGGCCCACCCCCTGCCCCCTCCCGCTTGCGGGAGGGGAAGAAAGTCATTCCGAGTCTACGAGAACGATCTCGGCGTCTTCCTGTGCCGTGATCGTCACCGTCTGGCCGCCCGAAAGCGCCGCTCCGTCGCGGGCGCCGAAGCCGACCTCGTCGATCGTGATCGCGCCGGTCGCCGGCACAAGATACGCATGCCGCCCTTCGCCGATTGCATAGTCGACGCTGTCGCCGGCCTTCAGCGTAGCCGCGAGCACACGGGCGTTCGCGCGGATCGGCAACGCGTCGCCATCGCCCTCGAAGCCGCTTGCGAGCGTCACGAACTGTCCGGAGCGTTCACCCTTGGGGAACGGCTTGGCGCCCCAGCTCGGCGAGCCACCTTTACGCGACGGCTCGATCCAGATTTGGAAGATCGTCGTCGTTTCGAGCTCCAGATTATATTCGGCATGCCGCACGCCGGTGCCGGCGCTCATGACCTGAACGTCGCCCGCCTCGGTGCGCCCCTTGTTGCCGAGCGAATCCTGGTGGGTGATCGCACCCGAGCGGACATAGGTGATGATCTCCATGTCCTGATGCGGATGCGGCGGGAAACCCGAATTCGCGGCGATCTGGTCGTCGTTCCAAACCCGGATCGCGCCCCAACCCATCCGTGCCGAATCGTAATAGCTGGCGAACGAGAAATGATGCCGTGCGTTCAGCCAGCCGTGATCGGCATGGCCGAGGCTTTCGAAGGCGCGGCGCTCTACGGGTGTCGTCTTGTTCAAGGTCGTGGTCGTCATGCGATATCTCCACTGGTTGATCCCAAGATAGACCCGCCGACCGCAACGTAAATAGAAACGGTGGAAACCGATCGTTTCGCTGCTACTCTGCGGGGCCATCCTGTGGAGAGCCGCATGCGCCTGCCCGATCTCGAAGCCTGGGCGATCTTCGCCAGCGTCGTCGAGCACCGTTCGTTCAGCGCCGCCGCCGATGCCATCGGCCTCAGCAAGGCGACGGTGTCGAAGGCGATCACGCGGCTCGAGGCGCATCTCGGCCAGTCGCTGTTCCACCGTACCTCGCGCCGGCTCGCGCTGACCGAGGCGGGCAAACCGCTCGCCGAGCATGCCGCACGCATCCTTGCCGAGGCGAGGCTGGCGGAAGAATCGGCCAACGATGCGGCCAGCGCGCCGACCGGCCGGGTGCGCCTTGCCGCACCGATGAGCTTCGGCATCACCAACGTCGCACCGTTGCTGGCCGAATTCCTTGCCGAGCATCCCGGCATCGAGGTCGACCTGCATCTGTCGGACGCCCGCGTGGATATCGTCGCCGAAGGGTTCGACGTCGCCTTGCGGATCGCCGAACTGCCCGACAGTTCGCTTCGCGCGCGGCGCTTGTGCACGATCCACGCGCATCTCGTCGCCGCGCCCAGCTATCTGGCGGCGCACGGAACGCCCACGCATGCGGCACAGCTCGGCGAGCATAAACTGTTTGGCTATTCGAACATCGTCGGACCTTGGCGGTTTCACGGGCCGGACGGTGCAGACGTATCCGTGCGCGCGCAGGGCCAGCTTACCGCGAACAGCGGCGAGGCGATCGTGCCGTCGCTGATCGCCGGTCTCGGCATCGCAAGACTGCCCGATTTCATCGTCAACGTCCATCTGGCCAGCGGGGCGCTGGTGACGATCCTCGACGATTGGGCACCCGCCCCGATCGGCCTTCACCTGCTGACCCCGCCCAGCCCGCTGCGTCCCGCCAGAGTCGAGGCGCTGATCGACTTTCTCGCCAATCGGCTTCGGGACAGATAGATACCGCGGGACAGATAGAAACGCGCTGGTGCGGAACTTCCGTTACTGCGAAATGCTTTCGCCCTTGGCCATTCCGTTCGAAAGACCTGCATGCTCGAAATCGCGCTTTCTTCAGACACTCCCTGGCCGGACGCGGACTGGGACGGGCTGGCCTTGCGGGCAGCGACAGCGGCGATTCAGCGCACGCCGCACGGCGAACTGCTCACCAGCGCGGCGACGGTCGAGATTTCGATCCGGCTTGCGTCTGACGACGAGGTCCACACGCTCAACAAACAGTACCGTCAGAAGGACAAGTCGACCAACGTCCTGTCCTTCCCGATGGTCCAGCCGGACCTGCTCGACACGATCAGCCAGAATTCGGACGATGGCGAGGTCCTGCTCGGCGACATCATCCTCGCGTACGGCGTCTGCGTCGCGGAAGCGGCCGAGCGCGGGATCTCGGTCGAGGATCATGCGATGCATCTGATGGTGCACGGCACGCTGCATCTGCTAGGCTATGACCATATGGACGACAACGAGGCCGAGGGCATGGAGCAGATCGAACGCGACGCGCTCGCCGCGCTTGGCCTGCACGACCCCTATTCGATAACAGAGGACTGACGACCACGATGGCCGATGGCCCCAATGCCGGTAACGGCGATAGTAGCGATAGTATCTGGCGTGGGCTCAAGGGCCTGATCTTCGGCAACCAGGACGAATCCCTCCGCGATCAGCTCGAGGATGCGATCGACCGTCACGAGGGCGATCCCGCTCCCGATGCCAAGGGCGATCTCACCCCGCTCGAGCGGCAGATGGTCCGCAACCTGCTGCACTTCAGCGAGCGCGACGCCGGCGACGTCGGCGTGCCGCGCGCGGACATCATCGCGGTCGAGGAAGGCACGCCGTTCGCCGATCTCGTCAAGCTGTTCGCCGAAGCCGGCCACAGCCGCCTGCCGGTGTACCGCGACAACCTCGATACGATCATCGGCATGGTCCACATCAAGGACGTCTTCAACATCCTCGCGACCGGCGCCGAGCATCCCGCGTCGATCGCCGGGCTGATCCGCGAGCCGCTCTATGCCCCCATGTCGCGCGGTGCGCTCGATCTGCTCGCGGACATGCGGCAGAAGCACGTCCACCTGACGATCGTGCTCGACGAATATTCGGGCACCGAAGGTCTGGTGACGTTCGAGGATCTGATCGAGGAGATCGTCGGCGAGGTCGAGGACGAGCATGACGACGCGCCACAGGTGCTGATGACGCCGATCGAAGGCGGCGCCTGGGATGCCGACGCGCGCGCCGAGTTGGAGGACGCCGCCGAACTGATCGATCCGCGTCTGGCGGAGGTCGACGGTGACATCGATACGCTGGGTGGTCTGGCAGCGCTACTTGCCGGACACGTGCCGCAGATCGGTGAATGCGTCGACCACCCTAGCGGCTGGAAGCTGGAGATCACCGACGCCGACGAACGGCGCATCAACCGGTTGCGGCTGCACCCACCAGTGGCGCCGGTCGAGGATGACGACTGACGCACATGACCATGGTCATCCTCGCCGGTGCGGGGATGACTAAGTCGTGGAGAAATGACCCGACACGACACTAATCCCGCATTGCTCCAACTCCCTCGCCCCCCTAGTCTCCTCGCATGCGCAAACACATCCTCATCGTCCTCGGACTGATCCTGCTCGTGATCGCTGCGGGCGTCACGTACCTGGCCTGGCCCGACACCGCCGAACTGTCGGTCGATCAGGTCGCCGGCAAACGCCCCAAGATCACCGATCCCCGGATCCAGACGATCCCGACCGTCAAGGTCGCCGAGGTCGTCGGCTGGAAGAACGGCGCGATGCCTACGCCCGCTGCGGGCCTGAAGGTCCAGCCGTTCGCGACCGGACTAGATCACCCGCGCTGGATGTACCGCCTGCCGAATGGCGACGTGCTGGTCGCGGAAACCAACTCGCCTCCGCGCGAGGGCGGTGGGATTACCGGCTGGGTCATGAAGGTGCTGATGGGCCGCGCCGGTGCGGGCGTGCCCTCGGCGAACCGCATCACGCTGCTGCGCGACGCGAATGGCGACGGCGTGGCGGAGACGAAGTCGGTGTTCATGACCGGCCTCAACTCGCCGTTCGGCATGACGTTGCTCGACGGTCAGCTCTATATCGGCAACACCGACGCGCTCGTCCGCGTGCCCTACACCGACGGCGCGACCAAGATCACCGCCAAGCCCGAGCTGGTCATCAAGCTCAATCCCGGCGGCAATCACTGGGCGCGCAACGTCATCACCGCCGCCGACGGCAAGACGCTGTACGTCGGCGTCGGGTCCTCGTCGAACATCGCCGAGAACGGCATGGACGCCGAGAAATACCGCGCGAACATCCTGCAGGTCTGGCCCAAGGACAAGAACTGGCGGATTTACGCCGCTGGCCTACGCAACCCCAACGGCATGGCGATCAACCCCAAGTCGGGCGGGCTGTGGACCGTCGTCAACGAGCGCGACATGCTCGGCTCCGACCTTGCGCCGGATTACCTGACGCAGGTCGAGTTCGGCGATCACTTCGGCTGGCCCTGGTATTATTGGGGCGGCTATCCCGACACTCGCGTCGAGCCCACGAACCCCGCCCTCCAGCAATATGCGAAGCGCCCCGACTATGCACTCGGACCGCATGTCGCCGCCCTCGGCCTGACCTTCTCAGCGGATGCAAAGCTCGGCGCAAAGTTCGCCAACGGTGCCTTCGTCGGCGAGCATGGCTCGTGGAACCGCAAGCCCGTGTCGGGCTACAAGGTCGTCTACGTGCCGTTCGGCGATACGGGTTTCCCGGCGGCGAACGCAAAGCCAGTCGACGTGCTCGGCGGGTTCCTGAACAAGGACGGCGACGCCCAGGGCCGCCCGGTCGGCGTCATCATCGACAAGACCGGCGGGCTGCTGGTCGCGGACGATGTCGGCAACGCGATCTGGCGGGTCAGCGCAGGAGGCTGATAAAACAAGCAACGCAACGCTCGTTTCGCCACCCCGGACGTGGCAGGTGCCCAACCGTTTCCAGCAAGTGCGAGCCGCTATCGTACGGCACCACGCCCTCCTTGTTCTCCCGCGAAGGCGGGAGCCCAGTCTGGATCCCCGCCTTCGCGGGGAAACAGGTCTTCTGGATCGATTGAGAGGCCAGCGACGTGTCCCGGGGTCGACGGTTCCGCAAATCCAAGGCCGCCGAGCGCACGGACTAGCGGATGCCGGGACGAGGTTTCTTCGAGCGTTGCCGAAGGGGCCGGCACGACAAAGGATCAGTCCGGGAGTATCCGCCGCGCCTCGTCCACGTCTTCCTCGTCCACCATCACGCGTACCGGGATCAGCAGCCAGCTCCCCTCCATGATCGACATCCCGCCGTCGAACGCCACCGCCGGGATGCCTTCGCTTTCCAGCCGGCCGACGATGATATGCGCCTCGTTCCGGCCGTAGCGCCCGAGTTCGACCAGGCTCATGCCCCGACGCGGTCCGGCAGGACTGTGCCAAGTCGAACCGGCAACCCGTCGATGCTCTCGGTCGGCCCGGCCAGTTCCTCGATCCGTTCCGCCTCGGACTGACGCGCATGATATTTCGACAAGGTCTGCCGCTCGCGGTCCAACGTCATGAACGGCACGCCCCAGCCGCAACTCGTCTGGACCTCGTCGATCGCGATCACGAAGATCTGCCGCGTGCCCGGCAACGCCGTGAACTGCGCATACAGGTCCGCCCATTCGGCGTCCTGTGGCAACACCGCGCGCCCCTTGCCGTAGATGCGGAAGATCAGCGCCGGCTGGTCGAACGCGCAGAACATGACCGTGATGCGCCCGTTTGCGCCCAGATGCGCGTTCGTCTCGTTCCCCGATCCGCCGACATCGAGATACGCGACCGTCTTCGGATCAAGCACGCGAAAGCTGTCCATGCCCTTCGGACTGAGATTGATCCGCGCGCCCTCGGCGGCCGTCGCGACGAAGAATACCGGCTGCCGGGCTACGAACGCGCAGTGATCGTCGGTGAGCGCAGGGAAGAAGTCCATCGTTCGGCTCCGAATTGACGCGCGCTTTACCCGCGCATACTCTGTGCGCATGAGACATGATCCAATCGCCACCGGCAAGCGCAAATCCGTGAACCTGTCGCTCGATACCGGTATCGTTGCGGCGGCACGAGAAGCGGGGATTAATCTGTCGCAGGTCAGCGAGGTCGCAATCCGCGCGGCGGCAAAGCGCGTGCAGGACGAAAAATGGCGCGAGGAACATCGCGACTGGATCACGGCAAACAACGCCTGGATCGAGGAGAATGGCCTGCCGCTTGATCGATATCGATTGGCTTGATGGCGCGCTTCGACGTCTACCCCGCACCCGAAGGGGGGTATTGGCTCGACTGCCAGTCCAACCTGCTGTCGGACCTGAACAGTCGTTTCATCGTACCTCTGCGGTTGTATGCCGATGTGCCAGGGGGTGATCGACGATTAAACCCGGTCTTTGCAATTCACGGCACCGAATACGTCATGCAGACGCACTTGGCGGCTGCGATCTCGGCGAAACTGCTGTCCGAGCCAATCGTCTCGCTGGTCGAGCACGAATACCGTATCGGCAGCGCGATCGACATGCTTACGGGCAGTTACTGAAGGCTAGGCCGCCGTCCCGCCGACAGTCAGCCCATCCACTAGCAACGTCGGCTGGCCGACGCCGGCCGGCACCGACTGCCCGCCCTTGCCGCAGATCCCGATACCATCGTCGAGCGCGAAGTCGTTGCCGATGCCGCGGACCTTGGTCAGCGAACTCGGGCCGTCGCCGATCAGCGTCGCGCCCTTGATCGGTGCGCCGAGCTTGCCGTCCTCGATCAGATACGCCTCGGTGCAACTGAACACGAACTTGCCCGAGACGATATCGACCTGGCCGCCGCCGAACGCCTTGGCGAAGATGCCCTTCTTGACGCGTGACAGCAATTCGGCGGGATCGTCGTTGCCGGCCTTCATGAAGGTGTTGGTCATCCGCGGCATCGGCGCATGCGCGTAGCTCTCGCGGCGGCCGTTGCCAGTCGCTTCGACGCCCATCAGGCGGGCGTTGAGGCGGTCCTGCATATAGCCCTTGAGGACGCCGTCCTCGATCAAGACGGTCTCGCGCGTGGGCGTGCCCTCGTCGTCGATCGTCAGCGACCCGCGACGATCCTGGAGCGAGCCGTCGTCGACCACCGTAACGCCCTCGGCCGCGACACGCTCACCGATCCGTCCCGAGAAGGCCGACGTGCCCTTGCGGTTGAAATCACCTTCGAGGCCGTGGCCGATCGCTTCGTGCAACAGGATACCCGGCCAGCCATTGCCAAGAAGCACCGTCATTTCGCCCGCCGGCGCCGCAATCGAGTCGAGGTTGACCAGCGCCTGCGACAACGCCTCGTCGATTGCGCGGTTGTACGTCTCGGGCTCGAACAGGTCGTTGTAGAGATAGCGGCCGCCGATCCCGTAACTGCCCGTCTCGCGGCGGCCATTCTGCTCGGCGACGATCGAGACGTTGAGGCGGACCAACGGCCGCACGTCGGTCGCGACGAAGCCGTCTGCGCGGACGATCTCGACCACCGACCATGTCCCCGAAAGGCTGACCGACACCTGCGCGACGCGAGGATCGCGCGCCCGCGCGGCAGCGTCGATCGTCTGGCACAAATTCACCTTATCGGCGAATGGCACGAGGTCGAGGGGATCGGCAGCGGTGTAGCGGCGCTGGTTGGTGCCCTGCGGCGGGCCGGCCTTTGCGGCGACGCCTGGCTCGATCAACGCCATCGTCTCGGCGGCGCGGCGGATCGCGGCGGGGGTCATCTCGTTCGAATGCGCGAACGCGGTCATCTCCCCCGAGACGGCACGCAGGCCGAACCCTGAGCTGGTGTCGTAGGACGCCGTCTTCAGCCGACCGTCGTCGAACCCGAACGCCTCGGCCTTGCGATATTGCAGGAACAACTCGCCATCATCGGCCTTGCCGAGCGCCTTGGCGGTCAGCGCTTGCGCCTGCTCGGGGTCGAGCGTGTCACGGTAGAGGAACGAACGGGGGTCTGCTGCTATCGTCATCCGATAGATATAAGAGGCTTAGCGCCCTGCGCCATCCCCGTGATCGCGCAAAGTCGACTGGTCCGCGCCATCGGCGGGTCCACCGACGAGGATGAAGCGGCGGTCGCAATAGCCGCAATCGACGTATCCGGTCTCGTCGATCTGCAACCAGACGCGCGGATGGCCGAGTGCTGCACCGCCGGGAATGTCGGTGGCGCCGTCGCAGGCGACGCGGTTGTGGGTGACACGGGTGGTTTCGAGCGGCGGATGCATGCGGCGGCGATAGCAAGCGCGCGCGGGCCGGGCAATTGGTTCTTCGGCGTGGGCGAGAAGGAAGAATGAGTTCGCGCAGAGGCGCGGAGAGCGCGGAGATGTTCCGCCTGTCGCGAAGCGACCGTTCATATCATCTACGGCCGAGCAGATAGTAGCGTCTCCCGACCAACAGGCTCAATGCAATTCCTCCGCGCTCTCTGCGCCTCTGCGCGAACCAATCTTCTTTGATCGTCAGGGGATGACCCGCCTTGCGGCCCCCGCTATGCCGCAGCCATGACCGAAGCTGCGATCGCAATCTCGAACCTTTGCAAGACCTACGCGCCCGTCGGCACCGCCCCGCCCAAGCGCGCGCTGGACGGGGTGACGTTCGACGTGCCGCGTGGCCAGATCTTTGGGTTACTCGGCCCGAACGGCGCGGGGAAGTCGACGCTGATCAACATCCTCGCTGGGCTCGTCAACAAGACCGACGGCAACGCGGCGATCTGGGGGTTCGACATCGACGAGCACCCGCGCAACGCCAAGGCGTCGATCGGCATCGTCAACCAGGAGATCCTGTTCGACCCGTTCTTCTCGCCGTTCGAGACGCTGGAGATCCAGGCCGGGCTCTACGGCGTGCCCAAGGCAAAGCGCCGCACCATGGAGTTGCTGCGCGCGGTGCATCTCGAGGACAAGGCGCACGCTTACGCCCGCACGCTGTCGGGCGGGATGAAGCGCCGCCTGATGGTGGCGAAAGCGATGGTCCACTCGCCGCCCATTCTCGTCCTCGACGAACCGACCGCGGGCGTCGATATCGAACTGCGCCAGCAACTCTGGACCTATGTCCGCAGCCTCAACCAGGCCGGCGTCACGGTGGTCCTCACGACGCATTACCTCGAGGAAGCTGAGGAACTCTGCGACCGGATCGCGATCATCAACAACGGCCGGCTCATCGCCAACGAACCGACGCGCGAACTGGTCGGCAAGGCGCAGGAGAAGATCGTCGCGGTCACCGTCGACCGCGACGTGACCGACATCCCCGCGAATGTGTGCTTCCAGAAGATCGCGCTGAAGGGCACGCGGACTCTGGAGATCACCTACAAGAAGGACCGCGTGAACGCCGGCGAAGTCCTGGCCGCGGTGCAATCCGTCGGCTTCGGGATCGTCGACGTCTCGACCAAGGAACCCGATCTTGAGGACGTCTTCCTCAGCCTGACGCGCGCCGCCAACGCCTGACTCAGTGACAGACCGCGGGGCGAGCCGGTCCCGAGGCCTTGTACGTCAGGATGAACTCCGAATGGCCCAGTTCTTCGGACTTGGTCTGCACGCCGTTCGCGATCCCGATGATCAGGTCGACGATCTCGGCGCCGACTTCGTCCAGCGTACCGCGCCCCTCGAGGATGCGGCCGGCATCGACGTCCATGTCGTCGGCCATCCGCCGATAGGTGTCGGGATTGGCGCAGATTTTCACGACCGGCGAGATCGCCGAGCCGACCACCGAACCGCGCCCGGTGACGAACAGGTTGATATGCGCGCCGCTCGCCATCAGTTCGCCGATCTCGGCATTGTCGACGATGTTGGGAAAGCCGAACTTCGGATCGCCCGGCGGCACGACGTCGAGCAGATAGAGGCCCGGCCCCGGCACCAGCTCGGCGGGGTCGATCACGCCGTCGATCGCACGGCTGCCCGACTTGGCATAGGCGCCGGCGGATTTTTCCTCCTGGCTCGACAGGCCGCCCTCGGCGTTGCCGGGTGCGAAGCTGCCGTAACCCATCGCGCGATAATAGGTCTCGGCCTTGTGGACCGAAGCGATCAGCGCGTCGGCCACCGCGGGCGTCGCGGCGCGGCTTGCCATATGACCTTCGCAGCCGATCATCTCGCCGGTTTCCTCGAAGATGCACGCCGCACCCGCGTCGATCAGCGTATCGAAGGCGCGTCCCACCGCCGGGTTGCCGGTAATCCCGCTGGTCCCGTCGGACCCGCCGCAGATCGTGCCGATCACCAGCTCCGACATCGCCATCGGCACGCGGCGCGCGCGCGCGTCGGCTTCGGCACGGACGCGTTCTACCGCGGCCATGCCGGCCGCGATCGCGGGGCCGGTGCCGCCGACCTGCTGGATCACCACGGTTTCGACCGGACGGCCCTGTTCCCGTGCGTTCGCGCCGAGCAGTTCGCGGTTGAAGCTCTCGCAACCTAGCGACAGCAGCACGACCCCGCCGACATTGGGGTGCGTGGTCAGCGCCTTCATCATCGCGAGCGCGTAGTCGTTGGGATAGCAACCGGGAAAGCCGATCAGCTGGACGCGCGGATCATCGATCTTGTCGACGATCCGGCGCGCGACGTGATGCGCACATTCGACCAGATACACGACCACGATGGCATCCCGGATGCCCTTGCGGCCATCGGCGCGCAGCCAGCCGGTCATCGCCCCGTCGTTCAGAGCCACGTCGTTCATGAATGATCTCCTGCCGCGTCACGCAGGTGCGCGGGGATATAGTCGCTCTGCATGTTGTGCATGTGGACCCAACCGCCTGCCGGCACGTCCGATGTCGCCGACCCGATCGGCATGCCGTATTTCACAATCTTGTCGCCGGTTTTCAAGGACGAGACCGCGATCTTATGTCCGAGATCAACCTTCTCGGTGATCGACAGCGGGATTCCCTCGACCTCGATCCCCTCCCCCGGCATCAGATTGCGGCAGGCGACGGCAACATTGTCGCTGGGCGACAGGCGGATTGCGGCGGCGGTCATGCCGAGGGCACCGGAGCATCGCCGCGGATCAATCCTGCGGCGCGCAACTCATCCCAGAAGGCAGGCGGGATCGCGGCATGATACAAGTCCAGCGTCTGCGCGACCCGCGCGGCGCTGCCGATGCCCGGGATCACGCTGGCGACGATCGGATGCGCTAGCACGAACGCAAGCGCAGCGGCGGGCAGAGGAACGCTATGACGATCGGCGATCGCCTCGATACCGCGCACGCGCGCCAGGACAGGCTCGGGTGCGGGACCATAATCGTAATGGATCGTGCCGCCCTGCCGCGTGCCGGTCGCTAGGATGCCGCTGTTGTACGGGCCGCCGATGACGATCGACGCGCCCGCCGCCTCGCACGCCGGGAACAGCGCGTCGAGTGCATCCTGTTCGAGCAGGGTGTAGCGCCCGGCGAGGAGGATCGCGTCCAGCCGTGCTTCTGCCATCACATCGAGGCAGACCTGGATCTCGTTGACGCCGATGCCGAAGCCCTTGATCGTGCTTTCGCCGCGCAGCCGCTCAAGCGCCTTGAGGCCCCCGCCGCTGGTCAGCTGCTGCCAGTAACCGTCCGCGGCGTCGCCGTGCGTGTAACGCCCGATGTCGTGGACATAGAGCAGGTCTATCTTCGCCACGCCCATCCGCTGCAGGCTGTGCTCGTGGCTGCGCAGGATGCCGTCGTGCGTGTAGTCGTAGCGCATCCGGAACGGCATCGGCGAGCGGAAGCCGTCGCGTTCGCGGTCGTCGGTGATCGCGGCGTCGGGATCCATCAACCGGCCGACCTTGGTCGAGACGACGGTATCCGGCTGCGACCGCAGCGCATCGCCGACGCGCCGTTCGGACAGCCCGCGGCCATAATGCGGCGCGGTGTCGACATAGCGCAGCCCCGCAGCGAGCGCGGCATCGACCGCGGCGCGCGCATCGGCGTCGGCGACCGGCGCGTAGAGATTGCCGAGCGAGGCGGCACCGAAGCCGAGTTCGGGCACCGACAGCGCGGTGCGGCCGATCGGCCGGTGGGGAATATGCGTCAAAGGTCCAGGTCCAGTCGATAGATGCGGTTGGCGTTGCGGCCCCACAGGTCGGCGCGTTCGTCGTCGCTGCGATCGGCGAGCAGGGCCTCGTAGGCGCCGAGCGTCTCGTCCAGCGTCGCGAACAGGCGATCGGTGGGAAAATTGGTGGCGACCATCACGCGTCGGGTGCCGAACAGGTCGATCACTTCGGCGACGATGTCGGCAAAGGCGGCGGGGTCGAACGGCGCGTGGATGAACCCCGCCCCCGACAGCTTGATCGACACCTGCGGCATCGCTGCCAGCGCGATGATCCCGGCGCGCCACTGCTCCAACCCGTCACCGGGGATCGGCAATCCGAGATGATTGACGATGACGGGAACGGTCGGATGCAGCGCCGCGATGTCGACGAGCCCGGCAAGTTGCGCGGGGAAGCCGTGAAAGTCGTAGCTGAGCCCGTGATCGGCAAGCAGTCCGAAGCCGCGTCGCCACGCCGGATCGACGGTCAGGTCGCGCGGATAGGCTTGTCGGACGGCGTCGGGGTGCCAGTTTACGAGGTGGCGGATGCCGCGCACGCGGGGCCGCGCTGCCTGCCGGGCGAACAGCGCTTCGACGTCGGGATCGTCGAGTTCGACCCGCGCGATGATCGCATCGGGCAAGCCGTGCGCGTCGGCCACCACGTTGAGCCAGTCGGTTTCAAGCTCGCCATCGTCGCGGTGCGCGCCGGCGTCGATATGCACCGCGCCGACCAAGTTCCACGCCGCCGCCGCCGTGCGGTGGTGCTCCACCGTATAGGTGGCGGCGATCGGCGCTGTGTCCGGCTCGTCGAGCCAGGGATAGCGCAAGCCATCCCTGTCCCAGAGGTGCAGATGCGCATCGACGAACGGCGGCCGCGTCATCTCAGCTACGTGGCTGCCAGGCGACGAAGTCCTGCCGTTGCTCGCCGAGTTTCTCGATCCCCAGCGTGACGACGTCGCCCGCCTCGAGATACCAGGGCTCGGGCTTCTGGCCCATGCCGACGCCCGGCGGCGTGCCGGTGGTAATGATGTCGCCGGGTTCCAGCGTCATGAACTGCGAGCAATAGGCGACGATCTCTGCGACCGAGAAGATCATCGTCTTCGTGCTGCCGGTCTGCATGCGCTTGCCGTTGACGTCGAGCCACATCGACAGGTTCTGCGGATCGCCGACCTCGTCGGCGGTGACGAGCCACGGGCCGACCGGGCCGAAGGTCGGGAAGCCCTTACCCTTGTCCCAGGTCGCGCCGCGTTCGAGCTGCCAGTGGCGCTCGGACACGTCGTTGACTACGAGGTAGCCCGCGACATGCGCGAGTGCGTCGGCGGTTTCGACATACTCGGCGCGGGTGCCGATGACGATGCCGAGTTCGACTTCCCAGTCGGTCTTCTCGGAATCGCGCGGGATGACGACCGGATCGTTCGCCCCTTGCAGGCAGCTGACCCATTTGTTGAAGACGACCGGCTCCGCGGGGATCGGCAGATTCGATTCCGCGGCATGATCGGCGTAATTCAGGCCGATCGCGACGAACTTTTGCGTGCCCGACACCGGTACACCGTAGCGCTGATTGCCCTCGACCAGCGGCAGCGTCGCAGGGTCGATAGCCGCAAGCTTGGCGAGCATGTCCGGCGCCAGCGTCTCGCCGGTGATATCGGCATGGCCGGTCAGCGCACGCAGGCGCCCGTCGGCATCGATCAGGCCCGGCTGCTCGTGTCCGGGAGCGCCATAACGACAGAGTTTCATAGCCTATCCTTTGTAGAAACCAGAATGGAACGGTCGATCTTGGCGATCGTGTTGACGCCCGTGAGCGTCATCGCGACGCGCATTTCCTTCTCGATCAGGTCGAGCAACTGCGTGACGCCCGCCTCGCCGCGCGCGGCGAGCGCATAAAGCCACGCGCGCCCGAGCAGTACGCCATGCGCGCCCAGTGCCAGCATCCGGACGACGTCGAGCCCCGAGCGCACGCCCGAATCCGCCAGCACGGTCAGCCGGTCGCCGACCGCATCGGCGATCGCAGGCAGCGCGCGTGCGGTGGACAGCACGCCGTCGAGCTGGCGCCCGCCGTGGTTGGACACGACGATCCCGTCCGCACCGACGTCGGCGGCGGCACGCGCGTCGTCGGGATCGAGGATACCCTTGATGATCAGCGGGCCGTCCCAGGCGCTGCGGATCCAGTCCAGGTCGCGCCACTGGATCGACGGATCGAAATTGGCGCCAAGCCAGCCCATGTAATCGTTCATCCCGCTGGCCTTGCCGAGCACCGGTTCGAGATTGCCGAGCCGGTGCGGCCGACCGCGCAGGCCGACGTCCCACGCCCAGCCCGGCCGGCCGATCGCCTGCATCAGGCGGCGCAGCGGCGCGCGGGGCCCCGACATGCCCGAATGCGCGTCGCGGTAGCGGGCACCCGGTACCGGCATGTCGACCGTGAACACCAGCGCCTCCGCGCCCGCCGCCTTGGCGCTCGCGATCAGGTCGCGCATGAAACCGCGGTCGCGCAGGACGTAGAGCTGGAACCACAATGGTCCGTCGGTGGCGCGCCGGACCTCGTCGATCCCGCACAACCCCACGGTCGACAGCGTGAACGGCAGTCCGTGCGCATTGGCGGCCCGCGCCGCTTGAGTCTCGCCGCGCCGACGATACATGCCGCCGATCCCGATCGGTGCAAGCGCCACCGGCAGCGGCATCTCGCGACCGAACAAAGTGGTCGACAGGTCGATCGTCGCCACGTCCTGCAACACCCGCTGGCGCAGCGCGATGTCGGCGAGATCCGCGGTGTTACGCCGCAGCGTCTGCTCGGCATACGCGCCACCGTCCGCATAATCGAACAAGAAGCGCGGCAGCCGTGCCTTCGCCGCACGCTGGAAATCGAGAGTCGAGGCGATCGTCACCATCGCATCAGGCCATACACCAGCCGCCGTCGATCACGTGCAACTGCCCGGTGGTGTAGGCGCTTTCGTCCGACGCGAGATACAGCGCGAGCGCCGCGACCTCGTCGGCCTTGCCGAGCCGGCCCATCGGCTGACGTGCGATGAACGCGGCGCGTGCTGCGGCTTCGTCGCCGGTCGCCGCCAGCCGCTCGTCGAGCGAGGGCGACTGCACGGTGCCCGGACAGATCGCGTTGCAGCGAATGCCCTTGCCGACATAATCGAGCGCGACCGAACGGGTGATCCCGGCGACTGCTGCCTTCGAGGCGCAATAGGCGTAGCGGTTGCCGACGCCGATCACCGCGCCGGCGACCGACGACATGTTGACGATCGAGCCGCCGCCGCGCGCGATCATCGCCGGCAGCAGCGCGGTCAGCATGTGCGTGATCGCGTGGACATTGAGGTCGAACGACAGGTCGTAGCCCGCGTCCGCGGTCTCCAGCAATACGCCCGCATCTACATAGCCCGCGCAGTTGAACAGCACGTCCACCCCACCGGCGGTTTCCGCAAACGCCCTGATCGCAGCGCGATCGGTCAGGTCAATGACGTATGTCGTGCATCCCGCCAGATCGGCCAGCGCCGCTGCATTGCGATCGAGCGCGAGTACCTCGGCACCCGCGGCGGCAAAAAGCTCTGCCGCAGCGCGCCCGATGCCCTGGCCGGCACCGGTCACGATCGCGCGCTTGCCCTTCAGTCTATCCACGTCGTTTTTCCTTTCAGATCGATGCCCGCGCGGTCGCGCCGCGGGCGTACAGTGCAAAGGCGAATACCGCCGCGAAACAGGCGGCCGGCACCAGCATCGCATGCGTGATCCCGGCGCGATCCGAGACCCAGCCCATCAGCGCGGTCAGCGCGGCGCCGCCAATGATCGCCATGACGATCAGCGACGACCCGGCCTTGCGCAGCGGCCCGAGGCCATCGACGCCCAGCGCGAATATCGTCGGAAACTGGATCGACATGAACAGGCTGGCCGCGACCATTGCGTAGAGACCGACCGTACCGCCTACCGTCCCGGCGAACGCCGCCAGCCCCAGCGAGATCGCCGAGCAGATCGCCAGCAGCGTGACCGGTGCGAGCCGCGACATCAGCGCCGTCCCGACGAACCGCCCCGCCGCGAACAGCACCAGCGACGCGAACAGTGCATCGGCACCGCCGCGCTCGCCCATCCCCGCATTCGCCTGGGCATAGCGGATGGTGTAGCTCCACAGGCCAACCTGCGCGCCGACATAGAAGAACTGCGCGATCACCGCGGCGATCAACTGTGGGCGTCGGAACACGTCGGTGAAGCGTGCGCGCGACTGCCCGTCCTCGTCTTGATCGACGCTGCCGCGCGGAAACGGCACCAGTGCTGCGGCCACCGCGAACAGCAGCACGACCGCCGCGATCGCGACATAGGGCAGCACCACCGCCTGGACTTCCGCGCGGTAGAAGGCGTCGCGCGCCGCATCGCTCATCGCGGCCAGGCTGCGCTCGTTATGCTCGATCCCCGACAGGATGAAGTTACGCCCGACCAGGATGCCGGTGATCGCGCCGAGCGGGTTGGCCGCCTGCGCCCAGTTCAGTCGCCGCGTCGCGGTGCGCGGATCGCCCAGCTCGGTCATCAGCGGATTGGCCGACGTCTCGAGAAAGGCGAGGCCGCACGCGATCACGAACAGCGCGAGCAGGAACAGCTGGTACATCCCCGCGATCGCGGCAGGATAGAACAGCAGCGCGCCGCACCCGTACAGCGTCAGCCCGGTCACGATCGCGGTCTTGTAGCCGTAGCGGCGCATCACCGACGAGGCCGGGATCGCAACGACGAAATAGCCGAAGTAGAAAACCTGCTGAACGAAACTCGTGCCGAAGTCCGACAGCGCGAAGGCTTTGCGGAATTGCGCGATCAGGATGTCGTTCAGGTTGTTCGCCATCCCCCAGAGGAAGAACAGCGCGACGGTGATGACGAACGCGGCGACATAGCGCCCATCGCGCCCCCCCGCCCCCTCGCGAGGCCCGTCGTGGGAGTCGATCATCGGCAGCAACGCCATCAGCCTGCGCTCCCTGTCATGAGCCCGTGACCTCGTACGGAGATCTGGTGTCGGCAACTAGCGGGATCCGTCGTGCCGCTTTTCCGCGTCAGCGCTCGGTCCCTGCCGGCAAGGGGCGAGCGTGGCGCTGGCCCGTACGACATCCTTGGCTGCAGGTCCCGATCCGTCATTCCAATATCCGTTATGAGATTTATCTCTCGCTGGCGATAGCGCAAATTTCAGCGGGTCTGCTTTTCAGGCCAGACGAGCCTGTCGCGAGACCGAACTCTGTCGGATGACACTCGCTCGCCAAGCGGATTCTGCGAAGGCCCTGGCAAACACGTTGCCGGGTTGCCGCTATTGCTCGGCGAGGGCGAAGATGCGTGACATCGGCACCCATTTCTCGGTTGCGGCGGCGTGGGGAAGGGGACGTTGGAAATGGTCCATCGCGGCCTCCCAACGGTCGTCGACTGCGCCTTGTTCGGGGGTAAGCGACCGGGGCCAGTTGTCAGCGACGGTCGCGATCATGAACAGGCGATCGGCGGCGCGCCAGATTTCCATGTCGAGGAAACCCTTGGCCCGAATACCCGCCGTCACCTCCGGCCACACCGCGCCCGGCGCATGCGCGCGCTCGTACTCGGCGATCAAATCCGCGTCGTCGACCAAATCGAGGGCGAAGCATATTCGACGAGACATTGGCGCTCTCCTACTCAGGCATCGACCCGGCACCGTTTTGACGCGCGCCTTGCATGTTTGCATGGATGATATCGTAATATCATTTATTGAGCTAGGGAGTGCAGCCAAGATCTGGGCGTCGGGCGCGAGCGGCGATCGCGATGTCCGACTGGAACCAGCAGGAGGAGTGACAATGAAGGCTCTGGTATGCACCGCGCCGAACGAGGCGCGGATCGAGGATCGGCCGGTCCCGCGGGCGGAGGCTGGCGAAGTCCTGCTGCGGATGCGACGCGTCGGGATCTGCGGCACGGACTATCATATCTACGACGGCAGCCAGCCCTTCTTCAGCTATCCGCGCCTGATAGGGCATGAACTCGCCGGCGAAATCGTCGAAGCGCCGCACGACAGCGGACTGGCGGTTGGACAGATCGTCACGGTCAACCCCTACCTCGCCTGCGGCACGTGCGTCGCCTGTCGCCGTGGCCGCCCCAATTGCTGTTCGAACATCCGCGTGCTCGGCGTCCATGCCGATGGCGGCATGACCGAATATCTGGCGGTTCCCGTCGGTTCGATCGTCCCGACCGAAGGACTGACGGTCGATCAGGCGGCGATGGTCGAATTCCTCGCCATCGGGGCGCACGCGGTCCGGCGTGCGGCGATCGAGCCGGGCACGCGCGTCCTGGTGACCGGTGCCGGCCCGATCGGCATCGGTTGCGCGCTGTTCGCGCGGATCGTGGGCGCTGGGTCCGTCACGCTGCACGATCGCAGTGCGCCGAGGCTGGCGACGGCGGCGACGCGCTTCGGCTTCGAAACCGGAGTCGTCGCGGGACCGGACGCGATGACGGAACTGGAACGGATCACCGACGGCGAAATGTTCGATTACGTGTTCGACGCGACCGGCAGCATATCGGCGATGAAGGCGGGCCTCGCGCATGTCGCGCACGCCGGGACCTATGTGCTGGTCGGCCTGTGTCGCGACGATCTCGTGTTTTCCGACCCTGAATTCCACAAGCGCGAGACGACGCTGCTCGCCAGCCGCAACGCGCTGTCGGTGGATTTCCAGCACGTCATCGCCTCGATCCGCAGCGGCGCGGTGTCGACCGACAGCTTCCTGACCGATCGCGTCGCGCTGGACGATGTGCCAAACGCGATCCCCGCGCTGATCGCGCGGCAGGAGCAGGTGCTGAAGGCGATCGTGACGATCTGAGCCGCCCCCTTCGCCCCCAGTCCTTTGCCGGAGCGATACCTTTCACGATGGCACGAAGCGGGCTAGGTTTTACTCTCACCACGCCGATGGAGCACCATGCCTAACCAAGATGGCGCGACCGCGCAGCGCAAGGGCAAGTATAATGCGCCTGCGCTCGACAAGGCGTTTCTCATCATCGAACTGCTCGCCGACAATCCGCAGGGGTTGCTGGCGAGCGAGATGGCCAGCGCACTCGGCCGATCGCTGGGCGAACTGTTCCGCATCGTCGTGGTGATGGAAGACGCAGGGTATCTCCAGAAGTCGCCGACGACCGATCGGTACACGGTGACCTACAAATTCCTCGATGTCGCCTATCGCGCGACGCCGGCACGCAAGCTTGTCGTCACCGCGCAGCCCGAGATGCAGCTTCTCGCCGCGGCGATCGGCCAATCCTGTCACCTCGTGGTGGTGCAGGCCGGCGAGGGCATGGTGATCGCGCGGGAGGAAAACCCGGGCGTCCGCGGCTTTGCCCTGCGGGTCGGTGCTTCGATCGACCTGGTGCGCAGCTGTTCGGGCCATGTGCTGCTCGCATTCTCCCCCGAAGAAACGACCGAACGGATGTTCAATCGCGCCGCGGCGCTCCGCAAGGAGCCGATCGGCCAGTCGGTGCTGGCCGCGCGTCTGCAACAGGTCCGCGACCAGGGTTTCGGCCTGCGCGAAAGCCCTGTCACGCGCGGCGTGACCGACATCAGCTGCCCGATCTTCGGCTTCGACGGGGAATTGCTCGCCGCACTAACGGTGCCGTTCCTCGAACTGATCGACGGATCACAGCTCGTCTCGATCGAGGATGCCGCGGCCGAACTCCGAGAGGCCGCCCAGCGGATATCCACCGCGCTCGGCTGGCAACCGCAGCGCACACCCGGCCTCGTGGCCTGACACCGGCCCGTTTCACCGTCTGTGGAGGGGAGCAAGGCATCGTCACAGATAGCGCATCCACCACGCTCCGCTCCGCCGCTTCGCCGCGGCAAAGGCGCGACAGGCGAACCAGCACGGCAGCGCGACGCAGGCCGCGATCAGCCAGAGGCCCCATACCGCCTGCACGCTGACGAGCGCGCTGCCGTCGCCCGACAGCACGCCGACGACGCGGTTCGCCGCATGCAGCACGTAGAGATGCAGCAGATAGAAGAACAACGGTGCCGACCCGAAGACCGACAGGATCGTGACCGCGCGCTTCGCACCGCACTCTAGCGCGGCGAGCAGCAGCACCCCGCATCCCACCGTCAGCAGCAGGAAATCGGCGGACGGGGGATATTTCGTGAGGTTGAGGAAGCTCATCACCGTGTGCAGCGTGTCGCCGGCCGCCTGCCAGGGATGCGGATCGCCATACAGGTTGATCGAGCGCAACGCCGTGAACAGGACAAGCGAAGCCGCGCCGCCGACGACGAGCATGCGCCGCCGACGCTCCGGATCGGCATCCCGAGCGAACCATGGCCCGATCGCATAGCCGAGCGCGATCACGCCTATCCAGGGCAATACCGGATAGGAGGTCCGCGCCCGCGCACCCCAGGGAAGCTCAATATACCCCCGTTCGTGCAGCACCGCCCATGCGACATGGCCAGGCTCCCCGGCGGGAATCGTGATGCCGTCGAGCAGGTTATGCCCGAAGATGAGCAGCAGCGCGATCACGACCAGCACCCGGCGCGGAAGGTGGACCAGTGCCGCCAGCGCGATCATCGACAGGCCGATCGCCCAGATCACCTGAAGGAAGATCGTGTCCGGGGTCGGATCGAACGTCCAGGCGAAGTTGACGACCGTCCATTCCAGCGCGACCAGGAACAGTCCGCGCTTCAGCAGGAAGCCCGACGCGGCATGCGCACCGCCCTTGCTCGCCCCGTATAGCCATGCGGCAAGCCCGGTCAGCAAGACGAAGACGGGCGCACAGAAATGCGCCGCCAACCGCGAGCCAAACAACGCGGGCGAGGTCGTCGTGATATCCATCGGATCGCCGACCTGATGATCCATATAGAAGAATTCACGGGTATGATCGACCAGCATCAGCAGGATCACGATCCCCCGCAGCGCATCGATCGAACCGATGCGGCCGACCGAGGATCGACCGATGGATGAGGAGCGCGCTTCGGCGCGGGTCACGCTTGACAGAGTAGAGTGCATAGGAAAGGGGCATGTTACATCATCACATAAAGGGCAACCCCTTGCGCATATCGATCCTCGCCGCAGCGCTTTCCTCGGCTGCCTTCGCCCTTCCCGTCGCCGCGCAGGATGCCGACCCGATCGTCGCGGACGCGCCTGATACGGCAGACGGGGCGGAGGCGGACCGCATGGACGACGAGGTCGTGGTGCTGGGCACGCGCGCCGTCCGGGCCGACCGGACGCTATCCTCCGACCGGGCGACCGAACGCATGTCGCAGTCGAGCCGATCGATCGAACGCGACCTGCTGACCGCCGCCGGGACGTATCGCCTGTCGGACGCGCTCGAACTCGTCAGCGGGGTCAGCAACCAGAACAACCGCGGCGGCTTCCTCGACAATTTCGCGATCCGCGGCTTTCTCGGCACGCCGGATGGCGGGGCGGAATATTATGTCGACGGGTTCCTCGCCAATCGCGGCATGGGCCCACCCCGCGACCCGGCGACCGTCGAGCGTATCGAACTGCTCAAGGGGCCGTCGGGTGCGCTGTTCGGCGACATCGATCCAGGCGGACGCGTCAACATTGTCAGCAAGACTCCGCAATTCACCCCGCGTGCGCAGGGTGCGCTCACCTATGGATCGTTCGATACCCGGCGTGTCGAAGCCGACGTGACGGGACCGCTGTCGCGCACGCTGGCCGCGCGGATCGTCGTCGCTGTGGAAGACAGCGACGGCTGGCGGGACTTCGTGACCCTTCACCGTACCGTCGTGGCGCCCTCCCTCACCTGGGCGCCGGCCGCCGATGTGCGGATCACCTATATCGGCGAGTTCACGGCGTTCGACGCGCCGTTCGACCGGGGCATTCCGGCGATCGGCGGCGACGCCAATGCCGTACCGCGCACGCGGTTCTATGGCGAGCCCAGCGACGGACTGACCCGGTTTCGCAATACGCGCCATCAGCTTACCGGGCTGTTCGGTATCGGCAACGGCTGGACGCTCAACGCCGGCGCTGCCTATCGCACCGGCACGCTCGACGGTTTTTCGTCGGACCACACCCTTTTGGTGCAGCCCGCGCAACAGGTATTGCGCCGTCAGCGCCGGGAACGCGATTATGCCGTCGACGACCTGTCGGCACGGCTCGAACTGTCCGGACGGATCGGATCGCACCAAGTCGCAATCGGGATGAAGGGCTATCTTTTGTCCTATCGCGACAAGTATCTCCGGATCAGCCCGACCGCCGCCGCACCCTATGCGATCGACGTCGCGAACCCCGTCTATGGCCAGCCGCGACCGACGCCACGCCCGTTCGTCGACAATCTCGAACGGCGTCGGGCCGGCACCGTCTACGTCCAGGATATGTGGTCAGTGACCGATCGGCTGACGGTGCTGGGCGGACTGCGTATCGATCCCTATCGCCAGCGGTTGCACAACAGGCTCACCGGATTGACCGGCATCGCCAAGGATTCGCCGGTCAACGGTCGGATCGGCGCGCGCTACAAGATCGACGACCGGATCGCGCTGCATGCCAATTGGGGCGAAAGCTTCCTGTTGAATTCGGGCACCGATCGGCGTGGCGAGGGATTCGGTCCCGAACGCGGCCATGGCTACGAAGTCGGGACGACGTTCATGGGCAACGGCGTCGATCTGGGTGTCACCTGGTTCGACATCACGAAGACCGGCATCCTGACCAACGACCCGACCGACCCCGGCTTCCTCGCCCCGGTCGGCAAGCTGACCAGCCGAGGCGTCGAACTCGACGCCTCGGTTCGTGTCGGCGCGCAGTGGCAGGTCGTCGGCAATTACGCCTGGACGCACGCTCGCACCGACGACGCGGCGTTTGCAGGCGACCGTGCGCTCAACGTGCCCGCGCATAGCGGCACGGTGTTTGCGCTCGGTCGGTTCCTCGACGCCACCGGACGCGGCCCGTCGGTCAGCGCCGGCATCGCCTATGTCGGGCGCCGTGCCGGCGCGATCGACGCCAGTGGGCTCGTGCTGCCGGCCTATGCCAAGGCGAAGGCGGCGGTCGAATATGCCGTGTCGCCGCTGATGTCGGTGCGGCTGGAGGCGGACAATCTGTTCGATGCGCACTATGCGCAGAGTTCCTACAGCCCGGTCTGGGTGTATCCGGGTGCGCCCCGGACGCTGCGCGCGACGCTGCGGCTTACACTCTGACGGTGACGAGCGGTTCGCGGGTCCGGCGGGTACGGCAATATTAGCCAAGGTTGATCAACAATTAGTGCGGAACGTTGCCGGGCATGACCGGGTTGTTCGTGTCATCCGACATTAGCGGTTCCAGCCCATGCCCCAGCTCACCACCGACTATCTCGTCATCGACTATGCCGATCACGGCACGCCGTCCGATCCCCCGGTGCTGCTCCTGCACGGCTGGCCCGACGATGCGTCGAGCTGGGACGCGGTGGTCCCGGCGCTGGTGGCGGCGGGACTGCGCGTGATCGTGCCGACGTTGCGCGGCTTCGGCGCGACCCGTTTCGTGTCCGACAGCGAACCACGCAGCGGCAACAGCGCGATCCTGGCGATCGATGCGATCGCGCTCATGGACGGGCTCAGCATCGAGCGTTTCATGGTCGCGGGCCATGACTGGGGATCGAACACCGCCGAGGCGATCGCGGTCGGCTGGCCCGATCGCGTCGATCGGCTGGCGATGCTTGCCACGCCGCCGCGGCTGGGTGGCATGCCGACGCCGCCCTTCGAACAGGCGCAGCGGCAATGGTATCACTGGTTCATGGCGACCGCGCGCGGCGCCGACGCGGTCCGTGCCGACCGCAAGGCATTTGCGCATATCCATTGGGAGAACCGGTCGCCACGAGGCTGGTTCGACGAGGCGACCTTCGAGCGCGTCGCACGGTCGTTCGAAAACCCCGATTGGGTCGACGTCACCCTCCACAGCTACCGCGCACGCTGGGACAAAGCCGAGCCCGATCCGCGGAGCCAGTGGCTCGAGAACAAGGTGAAGGCGACGCAGACGCTGTCCGCACCGACCCTCTACGTCCAGGGCGAGGTCGACGGCGTCAATCCGCCCTCCGCCACGCGACACGTGCCGAGCAAATTCACGGGGCCCTTCGCCTTCGTGACGCTCGCTGGCGTGGGCCACTTCCCGCAGCGCGAGAACCCCGACGCCGTCGCGCACCATTTGATCCGCCTCTTCACCGGCGATCCCGCCGATCTCACCGACACGACCGACCGGAGTCTTATGATGACCAAAGCCACACCCTTCCTCGCCGGTGCCGCCGCGATCGGCGTGATCGCCGCTGCCGCGATCGGCGTCGCCCACGCACAGACCGCCGCCAGCTCGCTGACGCAGGTCGCGCAGTTCGATCATCAGGTGACCGGCGTCGCGGTGACGGCGGACGGTCGCCGCTTCGTCAATTTCCCGCGCTGGACCGACGATGCGCCGATCTCGGTCGCCGAGCTGATGGCCGACGGGTCGCTGAAGGCCTATCCCGATGAGAAGTGGAACAGCTGGCGCAACGCCCGCGCCAACGAATTGCCGGTCGGCGACTATTTCGTCTGCGTTCAGTCGATCGTGCCCGACGGCCACGGCAACCTCTGGGTGCTCGACCCCGGCGCGCCCGGCAACGAGAAGATTGTCGAGGGCGCACCCAAGCTCGTCAAGATCGACCTTGCGACCAACCGCGTGACCAAGGTGATCCAGGTGCCGCTCGACGTCGCGTTGCAGGGTACGTACCTGAACGACATCCGCTTTTCGCCCGATGGCAAGACCGGCTACATCACCGACAGCGGCACGCGCGGTGCGATCATCGTCATCGATCTGGAGAGCGGCAAGGGCTTCCGCGCACTCGACGGGCACGGCTCGACGCAGATCGACAAGAGCGTGAAGGTCACCACCGACGGCAAGCCGCTCGTGCGTCCGGACGGCCGCCAGCCCGCCTTCGCCGCCGACGGGATCGCGATCTCGAACGACGGCAAGACGCTGTATTATCAGGCGCTGACCGGCAAGACGTTATACTCGATCGACACCGCCCTCTTGCGCCCGATTGTCAGCGAAGCGGATCGCGCAGCGGGCGTGAAGACGGTCGCGCAGACGCATGTCGCCGATGGTCTCTGGATGAGCAAGGCGGGCATTCTCTACATCACCTCGCCAACGACCGACGGCATCTCGCGTCTCGTCGGCAACCGCACCGAGACGGTGCTGACCGACAAGCGCCTGCGCTGGCCCGATACGTTTTCGGAAGCCGCCGACGGTCGCATCTACGTGACGGCAAGCCACATCCAGGACACCAACTGGTTCAAGCCCGGCGCACCGGCGTCGATCAAGACGCAGCTCTTCTCGTTCTTGCCGCCGAGGTAAGGACGTACATTCCCATCTGCGCCACAGCTCTTTCGTCTGAATGAACGACGAGCGGTGCCTAGCCTGCCGACCAACCCGCAGGGCGGCGTTCAGGCACAGCAACTGTGGCGCAGACGCAGGTTAGCGATGTGGGCGATCGCCACCAGAATGCCCCCGGCCACGGTGACGCCGATCTCGACATCGCCTTCCGGAATCGCAAACGCGCCGAGCGTCATGAGACCCAGTCCGGCGGCACCGATCAATAGCGGCCACGATACGGCGTGACGCGAACGCCCGCCGAGCAACGCGATCGCCGCCGTCGGTACTGCGAACACCAACACCCAGATGTGGAAGCTTGCGGGGACGACGACGACGGCGGCTACCGCCGGGACCGCTGCCAGAATCAGCGGCAGCACAAGGCAGTGCACCATACACACCGCCGACCCCGCCATTGCGGCTCTGTCCAGCCAGTCCATCCGCTGCGTCTGCATATTTCTCATCTTGCAACCTCGATCATCTCCGCTTTAATGGTACGTTATATCATTCGTTGCAAGGTCGAGTCATGACTGAAGGTACGAAGCTATTGCCCGTGACGGTCCTCTCTGGATTTCTCGGCGCAGGCAAAACGACGCTTCTCAACCACATCCTCGCCAACCGGGAAGGCCGGCGGGTGGCGGTGATCGTCAACGACATGTCCGAGGTCAACATCGACGCCGACCTCGTGCGCAGCGTCGACACCGCCCTTTCGCGAGGCGAGGACACGCTGGTCGAGATGACCAATGGCTGCATCTGCTGCACGCTTCGCGAGGACCTGCTCGTCGAGGTGCGGGCGCTGGCCGATGCCGGGCGGTTCGACTGCCTGGTCATCGAGAGCACCGGTATCTCGGAGCCCCTGCCCGTCGCCGCCACGTTCTCGTTCGAGGACGAACAGGGCGACAGCCTGTCGGATGTCGCGCGGCTCGACACGATGGTGACGGTGGTGGATGCCGCAAATCTGCTGCGCGACTATGCGAGCACCGACTTTCTCGCCGACCGGGGCGAGGTGCTCGGCGACGACGATCGGCGCAGCCTCGTCGGGTTGCTGGTCGAGCAGATCGAGTTCGCGGACGTGATCGTCATCACCAAGGGCGATCTGGTCGATGCAGCGCAGATGGCGACCGTGCGCAAACTGGTGGCATCGCTCAACGCCGATGCCCGCATCGTCGAGGCGCAGCACGGACGCGTACCGCTCGATACCGTGATCGAGACCGGGCTGTTCGACGACGAGAAGGCGGAATTGCACCCGCTCTGGGCCAAGGAACTGTTCGGCTACGCCGATCACCGGCCCGAGAGCGAGGAATACGGCGTCGAAAGCTTCGTCTACCGCGCACGCGCGCCGTTCGATCCCGTCAAATTCCACGACTTTGCACGCGGCCGCTGGCCGGGCGTGGTGCGCGCCAAGGGGCATTTCTGGCTCGCCACCCGCCCGGACTCGTGCGGGGAACTGGCGCAGGCGGGTGCGCAGACGACTACGCAGGCGCTGGGGCGCTGGTGGGCCTGCGTACCGGACCACCAGCGACCGCGCGGCGAGGCCTGGGACCGGATGGTCGCCGCGAAATGGTCGCCGATCTGGGGCGACCGGCGGCAGGAACTGGTCTTCATCGGCATCGACATGGACGAGGCGGAGGTCAGGCGGCGTCTCGATGCCTGCCTCGTCCCCGCAGCGGCGTTCACGCCGCGGCTGTGGGAGAAGCTACCCGATCCGTTCCCGGCCTGGGGCGTCGTGCGGGAGACCGCCTGATGGCCGACCTGTCGGTGCTTTCCCCCACCCGCTCGCACGTCCACCGGTCGCAGACCATCGATGCCTTGGCTACGATCCTCGACCCGGCCGTGACGCTCGTGATCTGGGAGCGATCGTCGGCGGTGCCGGTCGGGTCGCTCGCCGGCTTCGACACGATCCAGATGACGACCGCGATCGATCGCGCGGGTGAGGCGCTGACCACCGCGTTAGCGCAGCATCCCCCGGCCGCCTGGCATGCGGCGATTGCGGCAGACATCGCGACGCTCGCCGCCGCCTTCGCCGCGATCATGGGCCTGTCGCACGTCGTGATCCGGCTGGAGCGCGTGATCGGCGATGCGTGCAAGCGCTGGCATGCCGACTACGTCTCCGTGCGCCTGATCTGTACCTATCGCGGATCGGGAACGCAGTGGATCGAACGGTCGGTCGCGCCCCCGGACGCGCCAGCGGTCGAAACCCGGCGATCGCTCGACACCGGCGCGGTCGGCCTGTTCAAGGGACGGGTGCTCGCCGGCGATCAGGCGATCGTCCACCGCTCGCCGCCGATCGAAGGCACCGGCGAGGAGCGGCTATTGCTCGTGCTCGACTGCCCGCCCCCCGCAGACACTGCCGCTCTGTGGGAACAGGCAATGCAACGTGGCTGACATATTCGCGGTCCATCAGCGTCGTCCCATCGGCGGGCGCAAACCCATGTTCCAACACATCAGGATACTCTTCCCATGACGCGTTTGCCGCTTTTCATCGCCGTCACGCTGGCCAGCCTCGGCGCGGTTGCCGGAGCGCAGCAGGCGCTCGGGCCGGCCGGGTATCTCAAGCCGGGGGCGTTCGACGTGTTGGCCGTCCTGCCGCCGGCCCCGAAGCCGACCGACCCCCGCGGGCTGGCCGACCGCGCGATCTTCAAGGCGACGCGCGCGCTGCAGGGCAGTCCGCGCTGGGCGATGGCGACCAACGACGTGAAGCTGTCGCCCGCCGACCTGTTCCGCGACTTCAGTTGCGCCATGGGAATTGCGCTGACGCCCGAGACCGCACCGCGGACTGCCGCGCTGATCCGCCGCGCCGCGTTCGACACCACGCGCCAGACCGGCATCGCCAAGACATTCTACAAGCGGCAGCGACCGTTCCTGATCGACCGGGGACCGATCTGCCAGCCCGCAGCCGAGGTGGCGGACAGCTACGACTATCCGTCGGGGCATACGACGGCCGGCTGGACGATGGCGACATTGCTGGCGGAGATCTCGCCCGATCACGCCACCGCCCTGCTCGCGCGCGGCCGGGCATTCGGCGAAAGCCGGGTCGTGTGCGGCGTCCACAATGCCAGCGCCGTCGAAGCCGGGCGACTGTCGGCCTCTTCGACGCTCACTGCCATGCAGGGCGACCCCGCCTTCACCGCCGATCTCGCCGCAGCCAGACAGGAAATCGCGGCGCTCCGACGCAATGTCGGGGCGGCGAAACCCGACGCGGCGCTCTGCACCCGTGAGGCAGCGCTCGTCGCGCAGCCTCTCTATTAATGAGACATCTATGAGTGACACGACCGGCATGACCGACACGACCGGCTCGCGCCTGCTTCTCGATCGTCGCACCGTGATCGGTGCCGCCGCGGCGCTGATCGGCGCGCCCGCGGTCCTGCGCGCGCAACAGCTGTTCGCCGCCTACCCGTTTCGGCTCGGCATCGCGGCCGGCGATCCGGCCGCGGACGGCTTCGTCATCTGGACTAGGCTCGCGCCCGATCCGCTGGCCGAGCATGGCGGCATGCCGATGCAGCCGGTCGAGGTCGACTGGCAGGTCGCGACCGATCCGCGCTTCGCGACGCCGGTCGCCGGGGGTAAGGCGCTGGCACGTCCCGAACTTGCCCATTCCGTGCATGTCGAGGTCGCCGGCCTGCTGCCCGATCGGCCCTATTGGTACCGCTTCACGGTCGGTAGCGAGCGTTCGCCCACGGGATGTGCGCGGACGTTGCCGCGCGCCGGCGCACCGCTGGACCGGCTTCGCTTTGCGGTCGCCGGCTGCCAGAATTACGAGGACGGGCTGTATACCGCCTATCGCCACCTCGCGGCGGACGATCCGGCGTTCGTCTTCCACTATGGCGACTATATCTACGAGGGCAGGAGCGCGCCGATGCCGGTGGGCTATGACGGCAAGCCACGCCGCTCCGTCCGCGACCATGCCGGGCAGAAGCTGTTCGACCTCGCCGACTATCGCCGCCGCTATGCCCAGTACAAGACCGACCCGGACCTTCAGGCCGCGCATGCCGCCGCGGCGTGGTTCGTGACGTTCGACGATCACGAGATCGAGAACAATTGGGTCGGCGCGATCGACCAGGAGAATGATCCACCCGAAGTGTTCGCGCTGCGCCGAGCTGCGGCGTTCCAGGCCTATTACGAGCATATGCCGCTACGCCGCTCGGCGTTTCCGGGGCCCGCCGGCATGCAGATCTATCGTCGCGCGACGATCGGCAATCTGCTCGACCTGCACCTGCTCGACACCCGGCAGTTCCGCACCGACCAGCCCTGCGACGACGGCTTCAAGACACCGTGCGCAGGGGTCGCCGATCCGGCGGCGCAGGTCATGGGACGCGCGCAGGAGGCATGGCTCGCCACTGCCCTGAAGCAGAAAAAGGCGCGGTGGAACGCGCTGGCGCAACAGGTCATGATGATGCCGCTCGACCGGCGTACCGGCGACGAGCCAGCATCGATCCGCAACATGGACAGCTGGGGCGGATACGACGCGCCGCGCGAACGCGTGCTGAAGATGTTCGAGGGCCTCGGCAACACGGTCGTCCTGACCGGTGACGAGCATCAGAATTATGCGGGCGTCCTGCGTACTGACGGCGGCCAAGGCGATGCCGTCGCCGTCGAGTTCGTCGGCACGTCGATCAGTTCGGGCGGCAACGGCGCGGATCGCCGGGTCGGCGAAGACCGCATCCGCGCGCGCAACCCGTTCCTCGCCTGGACCAATGACCGGCGGGGCTACCTGCTGTGCGATGTCGACGCCGAACACTGGAAGACAGAGTTTCGCACCGTCGATACCGTCACGCGTCCCGATGCCCCGATCGCTACCTCAGGCACGGCCACGATCGAACACGGCCGCCCCGCCGTGACGGTGACCTGATCGCAACGCCGGGATGGGGGTGATCGCGGTACCGGTCGCGAGTTTTAACGGCTGTTCGTCAGTCGTTTACGCACCTCTTTGAACCGCTTGCATGACGTTTCTGTCATTTTCCGGTTTACGCCGCCCCGCGCCTGCGTCTAGAACGCCGCTTCAAATAGGGCGGCAACATGATGATACGGAAGGCTATTTTTCTTTCCGTGGGCGCGTGCCTGCCGTTGTTGGCGGCATGCAACCAGCACCAGTCGACGCTCGCGCCGTTCGGCGAGGAAGCGGACAAGGTCCGGTCGATCGCGATCGTGCTGGTGGTCGGTTCGGTCATCCTCGCCGCCGGTCTCGCGCTGCTCATGCGTCACGCGATGCGCGCGCCCGAGGGTCGGCTGACGCACAAGGGCGGCATGAAGCTGGTGCTGTGGCTCGGCGGCATCGGCCCTACGATAATCCTGCTCGCGCTGTTGCTCTACGCCCTGCCCGCGATGCGGCCACGCGAAGTCGCCAACAGCGACCTGCGGATCGGCGTCGAGGGCGAGCAATTCTGGTGGCGCGTCCGCTATGCCCCGCCGGGGGGCGCGGTGGTCGAAACCGCGAACGAACTCCGCCTGCCGGTCGGTCGCACCGTCGCGCTGTCGCTCCGCAGTCCCGACGTCATCCACAGCTTCTGGGTGCCCGGACTGGCCGGCAAGATGGACATGATCCCCGGCCGCACCAACCGCCTCGTCGTCCGCGCGACCAAGGCGGGCACCTATCGCGGCGTTTGTGCTGAGTTCTGTGGGCTCGGCCACGCGCTGATGGCGTTCGACGTGATTGCAATGGAGCCTGCCGCGTTCGAGCGCTGGCTGGCCGAGCAGCGTAAGCCGGCCGTCCTCACCGCATCACCCGGCGCGCGCCTGTTCGCGAGCTACGGATGTAGCGGATGCCATACCGTCCGCGGCGTCGGCCCGGTGGCGAAGATCGGCCCCGACCTGACCCACTTCGGATCGCGCCCGACGCTTGCCGCGGGTGTCCTGCCGATGACCCAAGCCAACATAGCCGGGTTCGTCCGTAAGCCAGGCGCGACCAAGCCCGGCGTGCGCATGCCCGCCTTCCCGCAGATGTCGGCCGCCGAAGCCGACCAGATCGCCAGCTACCTCCAGGGGCTCAAATGACCACCGAGAGCACCCAGTATATCGCGCCGGACCAGAACGATCCTGCCGTCCGCAAGGGCCAGGAGGATCGCCTGCGCGCAGTGTGGAAACCGCCCTCGGGCTGGTTCTTCCGCTGGACCGACGTCAACAACAACCGCATCGGTGTGTGGTACACGCTGACCGCGTTCGGCTTCATGCTGTTCGCCGGCGTGCTCGCGCTCATCATGCGGACGCAGCTCGCGGTGCCGAACAACGATCTCGTCACCGCGAACACGTTCAACCAGCTGTTCACGCTGCACGGCTCGATGATGATGTTCCTGTTCGCGGTGCCGATGTTCGAGGCGGTGTCGATCATCCTGTTGCCGCAGCTGCTGGGCGCGCGCGACCTGCCGTTTCCGCGGCTGTCGGGATTCGGCTATTGGAGCTTCCTGATCGGCGGCGTGTTCGTGTCGGGGTCGATCTTCTTCGACGCGGCGCCCGACGGCGGCTGGTTCATGTACCCGCCGCTGACGACGCGCACCGATCTTAGCGGGCTCGGCGCGGACATCTGGATGCTCGGCCTCAGCTTCATCGAGGTGTCGTCGGTCGCCGCCGCGGTCGAGCTGATCGTCGGCGTGCTGAAATGCCGCCCGCCCGGCATGCGCCTCAACCTCATGCCGCTCTACGCCTGGTACATCCTGGTCGTCGCGGTGATGATCCTGTTCGCGTTCCCGCCGCTGATCGCCGGCGACGTGCTGTTCGAGATGGAGCGGCTGCTCAACTGGCCGTTCTTCAACGCGGAGAAGGGCGGCGACCCGCTGTTGTGGCAGCATCTGTTCTGGATCTTCGGCCATCCGGAAGTCTACATCGTCTTTCTGCCGTCGATCGCGCTGTTCGCTATGCTGATCCCGACGTTCGCGCAGCGACATCTGCTCGGCTATCCGTGGATCGTGCTGGCGGCGGTCGGCACCGCGTTCCTGAGCTTCGGGCTGTGGGTCCACCACATGTTCACGACCGGGCTGCCCAAGATCAGCCTCGCCTTCTTCGCGGCTGCATCGGAAGCGGTGGCGATCCCGACCGGCGTGCAGATCTTCGTCTTCATCGCGACGCTCTGGGCGGGCAACGTCAAGAAATCGACGCCGTTGCTGTACGCGACGGGGAGCTTGGCCGTGTTCGTGATCGGCGGCCTGACCGGCGTGATGGTCGCGGTCGCCCCGTTCGACTGGCAGGCGCACGACACCTATTTCATCGTCGCGCATCTCCACTACGTGCTGATCGGCGGCACGCTGCTGCCGCTGTTCGCCGGGCTGTATTATTACTGGCCGCTGGTGACGGGGAAGAAACTGTCGGACAGGCTTGGGCGGATCGCGTTCTGGATCATGTTCGTGGGCATGAACCTGACCTTCTTCCCGATGCATCTGTCCGGCCTGCTCGGCATGCCGCGCCGCGTGTTCACCTATCCGGAAGAGCTCGGAATCGGCGGGCTCAACCTCGCCTCGACCGCGGGCTCATATCTGTTCGCGCTAGGCGTGCTGATCGTCTGCATCGATCTCGCGCTGTCGCCGCGTCGCCCGAAGGCACCGCGCAATCCGTGGAACGCCGGCACGCTGGAGTGGCTCGCGCATCCGGACGATGAGGATTGGGGTATCCGCTCGGTGCCGCTGATCGAGAGCCGCTATCCGATCTGGGACCAGAAGAACTTCGTCCAGAAGGTCGACGAGGGCCGCTTCTTCCTACCCGACGCGGAGGAGATGCGGCGCGAGTCGATCATCACCACCGTGCTCGATGCGCGGCCGGTGCAGGTGATCCGCCTCGGCACGCCGAGCGTGAAGCCGATGATGACCGCGGTCGCACTCGCGGGCGTGTTCATCCTGACGACCTATCACCTCTATCTCCTGTCGGCGTTGAGCGGCGTCGCGACGCTAGCCTGCGTCCTGTGGTGGCTGTGGACCGGGACGGCCGAGATCCCCGAAAAGCCGACCAAGCATATCGGCCACGGCATCGAGGTGCCGCTCTACACCTCCGGGCCATCTGCGCCGGGCTGGTGGGCAATGTTCATCACGATGATGGCCGACGCGACCGCGTTCTCGGGACTCGTCTTTGGCTATTTCTTCTTCTGGACGATCCACAACGATTTTCCGCCGAGCGGAGTCGGGCTGAACGGGCCGGGTGTGTTCTGGCCGATGGTCGCGCTCGCACTGACGCTCGCCGGCTGGGCCGCGACCGTCGGCGCGCGCGAAGTGCATCGGCGTGGCAATGTCGGCGCGGGTCGTGCGCTGCTGGTGTTCGGGATCGTCGCGACACTGGCGAGCCTGTTCGCCGGGCTTGCCGGGCCTTGGTATTCGGGGCTCGATCCCGAACTCCACGTCTATCCCGCGATAGTCTGGACGCTGGCGATCTGGACCGCGGTGCACGCCGCGATCGGGGTCATCATGCAGGCCTACACGCTCGCCCGCAGCCTCGCGGGGAAGATGACGCCGGTCTATGACGCGGACCTGCGCAACATCACCGTGTACCACCATTTCCTCGCGCTGACCGGGATCGTGACGTTCTGCACGATCGGCCTGTTCCCGGGGGTCGCATGACGGACAAACTCGAGCGGCGGCGGTTCGGCCATTGGGCACGCGACCTGAAAGTGACGCTGTGGACGCTGATCGTCCCGCCGACGATCTGGGCCGCTCATTTCCTGTTCTGTTACCTCTGGGTCGCAGTGACGTGCGCGAAGTCGTCGACGCCGGGAAGGGCATTGACCGGTTTCCCGCTGGCGACGCTGATCGCGACGATCGTGGCACTGCTCGGGATCGCCGCGGCCGGCTATATCGCGCGCGTCCAGTCCGAAACGCCAGGCGATCCGGCACCGCACGAACAGGGCACCGCGATCGACCGCCTCCGGTTCCTCGCACTGTCGACGCGCCTGCTCGCTGCGCTCAGCTTCGTGGCGGTGATCTTCACCGCGCTGCCGGTGATCATCTTCGGCGATTGCCGATGAGACGGACGAGCCTCGCGCTGGGCGCCGCGCTGGTACCGCTCGGCTGGGCGTTCGCCGCCGCGCCGCTCGGCATGGTCGGGCATATGGCGGGCCACATGATCGCGGTCGCGGTCGCCGCCCCGTTCCTCGCCTACGGTATCGCGGGCAGCCGCTTCGACCCTGCCGAGCGTTGGCCAGCGGTCGTGACGCCGCTGGCGATGTCGCTCGTCGAACTCGTCGTCGTATGGCTCTGGCACCTCCCCGCGCTTCGGCTCCGCGTCGACATGCAGCCGATGGCGTTGCTGATCGAACAGGCGAGCTTCCTCATCGCCGGCGTCCTCCTGTGGAGCGCCGTGCTCGGCACGCGCACTGGCGGCGCGACCGACCGCCGCGCGTCCGGCGTCGCCGCGATGCTCCTCACGTCGATGCATATGACCCTGCTCGGCGCGCTGATCGGCCTTGCCCCGAGGCCGCTCTACGCAATGATGACGATGCATTCCGCGATCCACGGCCTCGACGCACTCGAAGACCAGCAACTCGGCGGCGTCATCATGCTGATGGTCGGCGTGGCAAGCTATTTCATCGGCGGGCTCGCGATGCTCGGCGGATTGTTGAAGACACGGAGCGCGACGGCATGACGATCCGGATTACCTGGGCGCGCGCCGCCGCCGCCATCGTCGCGCTTGCGCTGGCGGGGCTGTTGTTCGCGTGGTCGGGCGTGTTCAACATCGCCGCCTCGTCGGGCCATTGGAAGATCACCGACTGGTTCCTCCACTGGACGATGCGCAACTCGGTCCGCACGCACGCCGCGTTCACCGCCCCCGACGATCCCAAGGCGAACGCAGGCCTCGTCAGCGCCGCCGGCCTGTTCAAGGCAAGCTGCGCCTCGTGCCACGGCGCCCCCGGCGTCCGTCCGCTTCCCGTGATGCAGGCCGCCACGCCCCCCGCCCCGAACCTGTCGATCAACGCACGTGAGTGGACCGACAAGCAGATCTTCTGGATCCTCAAGCACGGCGTCAAATATACCGGCATGCCCGGCTGGGCGGCGAAGGACCGCGACGACGAAGTCCGCCGCATGGTCGCCTTCGTGCGCCTGCTGCCCGAGATGTCGCCCGCGACCTATCGCTCGCTGACCGAAGTTCCGGGTGTCACCGATGCGAAGATCGCTACCTGCGCTGGCTGCCACGGCGCAGACGGCCGAGGCCGCGGCCAGCCTGATATCCCGGTGCTCGGCGGCCAGAGCCCTGCGTATCTCCGCGCCGCGCTGGAAGCCTATGCGACGGACAAGCGCAAGAGCGCGGTCATGGCAAACGCCGCCGCGACGCTCACGCCAGAGGAAATGACGCGCCTTGCCGATCACTTCGCAGCTATGCCGGGGATCGGTCGCACGAACCCGTCGGGCTCAACCGCAGCTGCCAGGATCGACCGCGAAGGCCTCCCGAAAGTCCAACTCCCTGCCTGCGCGAGCTGCCATGCCCCCGGCAAGCCCTATCCGGTCCTGGCAGGCCAGCGCGCCAGCTTCATCGCCCAACGTCTGCGCAACTGGCGCGGTGACGAGACGGTGGTCGACGCCCGCAAATCGCAGTCGACGATGCCAGTAATCGCACGCCGCATCCCCGAAGACATGATCGACCCGCTCGCACACTATATGGCAGGTCGCTGACGGACTAGGTCCATGCCGTCGCCCGCAACGTAGCAACCAAACATATCGATCGCCGCGTCGTAACGCAGTAAATGCCGATGGCAGCCTGAAGCCTTAAACGTCTATGACGTTCGACGAACGTCCCCTTCCGAGGTCCGCCAGCGGTGCGGTCGGCATAGCTGGTGTGACGTCACGTCTCGAAACACGTCTGCGCCGCGGCCAGCTTCACCTCGACGTCGCCGTCGGAAAGGTCGGCGGATTCTCGATAAGCGTGCCGTCGAACGGGTTCAGGCTTTGACAGGTCATGGTGTCGATCCTTTCGGAATCCAAATTGTGTGTAACGGCGACAATCAGGCTTCGATTATGACCTCGAGCGCGCGCGTTGCCGCCGCGTTGCCGCAGGCCTCGTACCCCTCGGTCATCTGGTCGAACTTGGAGCGGTGGGCGATCAGCGAAGTCGGATCGATCTTCTTCGATCCCACGATCTTGCGCAGCATGAGCGTGCTCGAGGTATCGCCAGCCGCGTCGTGATCGCGATGTTGCGATCCCAGAGCGTCTCTAGATACAGCGTCACCGGCTCGCCGTGGAAGCCATTGGCGATTACGCCGCCGGGGGCGACGATCTGCTCGCACATCTCGAACGTCGCCGGCACGCCGACCGCCTCGAGCGCGGTGGCGACGCCGCTATTGCTGGTCATCGCCAGTATTTGCGCGACCGCCGTACCATCGGTACTGTTAATCATGGCGGTCGCGCCGAAGCGCTTGGCGACCTCCAGGCTACTGTCGTCGCGATCGAGACCAAGGCGATCCGGATCTGCGCGGCCATCGAAACTCGCAGCGAAGCGATCCAGACGCGGCCTTTGCTTGGCGCTAATCTCGAATAAGCGGGCCGGATCCGCATCACCAACATGACGCCGGGCAGCACATACAGGTCCATCCCGATGCGGCTGGCCTGCTACGTGGTTTCCGATCCTGCCGGCCACACCGATTGATCGGTAGGGCTTTTGACGACAGGAATATCCGCCGGAATTCTCGCGGACCTTATCTGCGTAGCTCGTCCGGTTGGCGGGTATCTCTGCCATCAAGGACATACGCCATGGTCAACTCCGTCCTCACCCCCGACGCGCGTGCGCTCGAAGACGAGCGGGTCGCGGAGCCGGTCGTGCATCACCAGCCGCACGGCTTTTCGGACCGTTTTGCGCTTGGCTTCACGAAGATGCTACGCTTCAGCGCGGACACCTTCTTCGCCAAGCGCTACGGCCACCGCGCCATCGTGCTCGAGACCGTGGCGGCCGTGCCCGGCATGGTCGGCGCGATGTTCACGCACCTGACCTGCCTGCGCCGGATGCGTGACGACGAAGGCTGGATCCGCACGCTGATGGAAGAGGCCGAGAACGAGCGGATGCATCTGATGACGTTCATCGAGATCGCCAAGCCGACCTGGTTCGAGCGCATGGTGATCCTGGGCGTTCAGGGCGTCTTCCTCGTCGCGTTCTCGATCCTCTATCTGCTATCGTCGCGCACGGCGCACCGCGTCGTCGGCTATTTCGAGGAAGAGGCCGTCACCAGCTACACGCTGTACCTCCAGGAAATCGACGAAGGCCGCTCACCCAACGTGCCGGCACCCGCGATCGCGAAACATTACTGGCAGATGGCCGACAATGCGACGTTGCGCGATGTCGTGCTCGTCGTCCGCGCGGATGAAGCGCATCACCGTGACGTCAATCACGGCTTCGCCAGCAGCCTGAGCGGCACTACCGAAGTCCGCGAGATCGCCCCCTACCCGGTCCATGCCATCGAGCTGCGCGAGGCCGCATGACCTTGTCTGCCGCCTGACTGCGATACCGCAGTCGGGCGGTTGGGGAGACTATCTCCGCTACGCTGGGCGCGGCGACCGATTTGCTCTGCGACGACCGATCGCTGATCGAGGCCGCCGGCTCCTGAGCCAGCGCGCCGATATTCTGGTGGTCGTCGAATCGTCCGGGCGGCTCGCCGGCGTCTCGAAGCGAACGGGTAATGGCGAAGTCCTCGTGCCCTAGACCGTCAGGGCTGTTCGGCCTCTATGATCGTCACGGGCTGGCCCGTTCCGGCGCTTGCCAGCGTCTCGCGGGTGACCAGCAATGTCGCTCCCGGGGTGAGGACCGTGGCCAAAGCACGGCGAAAACCCTCGGGCAACCGGCCTTTGGCGCGATCCTCGGCGCTCAGTTCGCCGCGCCGTGTTTCGCCGGGCAGCGGCAGGCGGAGCCAATGCTCGCCCTGCGCATCGATCGACTGAAGCGTGAATGCCGAGGTGTGGTCGACCGGTCCCTCCAGTGCGATCGGGCTCGATCCGATTTCCACGCCGTTGCGCAGGACCACCACTCGCTTGTCGCGACCGCTGACGACGATCGATAGGGGACCGGTCGGCGACAGAGCGGGCTGCCACACGAACGCGTCCGTCGGCGCGGGTTGGCCTCGGCCTGCCTTCAGCAACGACGGGGCAGCGACCACGACGGGAACGAGGGCGTCCTGCGTGATGACGACGGTGATGCCTGTCTTGGTCAGGCCGAATAGCAGTTTCGCGAATGCCAGCGGCATCCGGATGCAACCGTGCGACGCTGGATAGCCGGGCAGGTTCCCCGCATGCATCGCGATCCCACCCCAGGTCAGCCGCTGCATGAACGGCATGGCCGCATCCTTGTAGAGATTGGAGACGTGGTCGGCGTCCTTCTGGAGCACCGTGAACACGCCAGTCGGCGTTGCATGCGACTCCGTGCCGGTCGACACCGTCGACACGCCGATCGCCACACCGTTGCGGTAGGCATAGGCCTTTTGCGTCTTCAGGCTGACGATAATCGTGACCGGCCCGGCCGGCGCGATCTCCGGTGCCCATAGATAGTCGCCGGGCTTCAACTGTTCGATCCTGCCATCGGCAGCGACGACCGGCGCAGTCTGTGCCATCACTCCTACGGGGAGGAGCGAAGCGGTCATCAGCACGGTCAGTAACCGGCGCTTCAGGAGTTTGCTCGCTAGGAATATAGTCATAGCTGCTGGAGTTCCGTGTCGAAGGGCGCACGCGAGCCCGGCGGGCGGGCGGCGAGATTTCAGCGGACCCTAGTCACCGGACTCGCAACGGAGCATCGTCGGAAACTACGCAGTTCCACCCAAGCAGCGTGCGTAGCCGATCAGACCGCCGCGCCGATCAACCGCCCGATGAGCGCGGTGGCGGCCATGGCGAACGCTCCCCAGAAGGTGACGCGCACGGTGCCGGTCAAGATCGTCGCCTTGCCCGCCCAAGATCCCAACGCCCCCAGGGTTGCCAGGAACACGAGCGAGGCAAGGGCGACGCCCGGGATAAGAATCGCGACCGGCAGCACGAAGACCGCGAGCAGCGGCATCGCGGCGCCAACCATGAAGCTGGCGGCCGAGGCGAATGCCGCCTGGACGGGCCGTGCACGCGTACCAAAGGACAGATCGAGTTCGTCGCGCGCGTGTGCCCCCAACGCATCGCGCGCCATGAGCTGGGTAGCGACCGCGAGCGCGGTTGCCGGCTCGACGCCGCGCGCGGCATAGATGTTCGCCAGCTCGGCAAGTTCACCGGCCGGATCGTCCGCGAGTTCGCCTCGCTCGCGCGCGCGCGAGTTCGGCGTTCTCGGTGTCGGCCTGCGCACTGACCGAGACATATTCACCGGCCGCCATCGACAACGCGCCGGCGACAAGCCCGGCGGTGCCAGCGATCGCGATGTCGGTCGTCCGGCTACCTGCCGCTGCGACACCGAGGATCAGGCTGGCCGTGGAGACGATCCCGTCGTTCGCACCCAGCACCGCCGCACGCAGCCAGCCGATGCGATCGACGATCTGGCTTTCCCGGTGTTGTCCGGGCGTACCATCCTGCCGGGGCATGTTATCGGCTTGCACCTGCGCCTGCCCTCGATCAGCGACCGGCCCAACTTTGACGTACATTAATGTTCCTGTGCGTATTCAGGTTTAAGCCGAGTAACCGTCCATTGCCTGATGACGTTTGCCGTGAAAGGCTCGGAAACTACATATTCTCGGCAATCTTTAACAGTCAGCACATGCCGATTGGCTTGCGTTAAACCACAATAGCGATCAAGCCCCACTATGACCAAGACGTCCTCGATAATGAGGATCGATCATGATCAAAGCAATTCACGCGTTCCTTCATTCGCTGAGAACGATGAACCGCAGGGTGCTTATCGGCGGCGTCGGATTGACATTGCTGGTACTAGTGCAAGTCGTGATATCCGTGGTCGCGCCATATGCCTGAGATGGATCATGACCTGTTACGAGGCGCTCATATGTTTCGGGCGGGCGCATTTCGAGTTGGCGATCCTGTCGCTTCTTATCCGTCGAAAGGTCGTTGTCTTGAACTGTCGAACCGATCTTCAGACGTCCGCGTTGCCCTCATGACCGAAACGTCGCGCCGGAACGCCATAATGGCTGAAGAGCTCGGCCTGCTGATCGACGGTGCGACCGGCTACGCGATCTACATGATGGACCCGGAAGGGCGGGTCACGATCTGGAATCGTGGTGCCGAACGCATGAAGGGCTGGGCCGAAAGCGAGGTCGTCGGCTGCAATTTTGCGATGTTCTACACGCCCGACGATGTCGCCGCGGGAAAGCCCGCGCGCGATCTGGTTCGCGCCGCTGCGCATGGCCGGATCGAGGAAGAGAGCTGGCGACTGCGTAAGGACGGGTCGGAATTCCTTGCCGGCGTCACGATCACCGCACTGCGCGACGAGACGGGGGCGCTACGGGGCTTTGGCAAGGTCAACCGCGACATCACAGACCAGAAGGCGTCCGAGGCCGCCATTGTGCGCCGTGAGCAGCATTTGCGCTCCATCCTCGCGACCGTTCCCGACGCGATGGTCGTGATCGACGAGCAAGGTATCGTAGCGTCCTTCAGCCGCGCGGCCGAACAGATGTTCGGCTACAGCGCGACGCAGGTCGTCGGGCAGGACGTCGGCATGTTGATGCCTGCAGCCGAGCGCGGCGAGCATGGCGAGCACCTGCGGACCTATCTGATGACGGGTATTCCGCACGTGATCGGTACAGTTCGGGCCACCTCGGCACAGCGGGCAAACGGGGAGGTCTTTCCGATCGAGATCGCGGTCGGCGAGGCTTCGATCGCAGGCGAGCGCATCTTCACCGGTTTCGTGCGCGACCTGACGAACCGCCACGAAACCGCGCAGAAGATGAAGGAGCTCCAGTCCGAGCTGGTCCATGTCTCGCGGATCAGCGCGATGGGAACGATGGCGTCCACCCTCGCCCATGAGATCAACCAGCCGCTGACGGCGATCGCGGCCTATCTCGAAACCACCCGCGCCATGATCGGCGACAGCGACGATGCGATGCTCGCCGAAATCGCCGAAGCGCTGGATCTGGCCGCAGCGCAATCGCTCCGGGCGGGACTGATTATCCGGCGGCTCCGCGCGTTCGTCGACGGCAGCGACACCGGGTTTCAGGTCGAGCGGCTTGATGTTCTGGTCGAGGAGGCGACGAGCCTGGGATTGCTCGGCGCGCACGAGGCCGGGGTCAAGGTGACGATGACGATTGCGGCGGGTCTGGACCGGGTGCTCGTCGACAGGGTCCAGATCCAGCAGGTCATCGTCAATCTCATCCGCAATGCGATCCAGTCGATGGTCTGCTCGGCCTGCAAGGAGCTGACAATCGCGACCGCGCCAGATCGTGCGGGGTGGGTGCGGGTCACCGTCGCCGATACCGGGATTGGGCTCGCGCCCGCCATCCGCGATCGATTGTTCGAGGCGTTTGCCACCACCAAGGAAGACGGGATGGGCCTGGGCCTGTCCATCTGCCGCACGATCGTCGAGGCACATGGCGGCAAGATCTGGGCGGAGGCGGGTGCCACTTCGGGGACCGCGTTCCACTTCTGCATCCCTCTCGCGGGCGACGATGATGTCTGATACCTCACGCACCGTCCATATCGTCGACGACGACGAAGCGATCAGGCAGTCGGTGGGCTTCATGCTTCGCAAGGCCGGCTACGGTGTCGAAGTCTATGCCTCGGGCGGCCAGTTCTTGAAGCACGCGGCACGGAGCACGCTCGGCTGCGTGTTGCTCGATGTCCGCATGCCCGAGATCGACGGGCTGGAAGTTCAGGCGCGGCTCTCGGCGCAAGGCATCATGCTCCCGGTCGTCATGCTGACCGGCCACGGCGACGTGACCCTGGCGGTCCGCGCCGTAAAGGCAGGAGCGATCGAGTTTCTGGAAAAACCTTTCGAACGGACCGCGCTTCTGGCCGCGATCGACGAAGCGCTGATGCAGGCCGGGCGTAACGACCGTACCCAGCTCGCCGCCGCCGAGGCGATCGTTCGTCTGGCTGCGCTGACGGCGCGGGAGCGCGACGTGCTGGAGGGCATGGTGGTCGGTCGCCCCAACAAGCTGATCGCCTACGAACTCGATATCGCGACGCGTACCGTCGAAGTCCACCGCGCCAATCTGATGGAGAAACTGTCCGCCCGCAGCTTGTCCGACGTGCTGCGGATCGCCTTTGCCGCCGGACTTGGCGAAACGGAGCCTGCGACACCAACGTCGCCCTCGTCTTCTACGTAAAGACTTGAAGCGGCCGACCTGCGATCCTTGGAGAAAGCCAAGGATATTTACATGCAGCTTGATATCGAGACTCCCCAGCGAGGTATCGGGGTCTCCCTGGTCAATGGAGAACCCGCCGTCCGCCGCGCGCGCCAGTTGTTGCTGCGATCGGAGGGCTATGCCGTGCGGTCCTATCCGACGTGCGCGGCGATACTCGCGGATCCGCAAGCGCGGGACTATCCGTGCATCATCCTGGACCTCGAAATGGAAACCATCAGCGGCCTCGATCTGCTCCGCCAGATGCGCGCCCGCGGCTGGCGCGGTAAGGCGCTTCTTCTCGACGCCGAGGAAGCGAGTGGTACGAGAGTCCTGGAAGCCGAGCGCCACGGCTATAAGATACTGCACCGCACGGTCGGCGACCGCACGCTGTTAATGGCCATCGCCGGCTCGATCGATCGCGGCTGGTCTGGATGGAATGCCGGGGGCTGACGGAGCGTCGCGATCGAAAATGCCGGGATGATGGCGACTCGCGGCGACCTTTCGGGGATCGCGCGTGCAGGCACCGCGACCACGCTTTCATCTTCCGCGATGGTTTTCAACGCAGTGCAACTCAATGTCGTGAACCGGTGATCTCTGCCGATACATCACCTGCTCGTTAGCCGGCACGCAGGATCAGCGCCCTGCGAGAATACCCCGCATGTGCTGCGCGATCTGACGTTCCTCCAGCGACGGAAGCGTAATGGCAGTTCCGAGCAAGGGCAGCGTCTCGCCGGGATCGACCAGACGGACACCGGTCCAGGCAAGGTCTGCGCAGATCAGCCGACGCACGAGCGGGTCATGTTCGCCGATCCCGCCGGTGAAGACGACGGTATCGGCGCCACCAAGCGTCGTCATCATGGCGGCGATCTGTTTGGCGACCGACCGACAGAACATCGCGATCGCCAAATCGGCGTCCACGTCCGGTGACGCCTGATGCAGCACCCGCATATCCCCCGACACGCCCGAGATACCGAGCATGCCGGCCTCCTTGTCCATCAACCGCTCAAGTTCATCGGCGCCGCATCCGCGCGTGCGGATCAGGTGGATCAGGACGCCCGGATCGATATCACCCGTACGCGTGCTCATGACGATGCCGCCTGTCGGCGTCAGCCCCATGCTGGTATCGATCGAGCGGCCGTCGCGGACCGCCGTCACGCTCGCCCCGTTGCCCAGATGCGCGATCACCAGCCGGGCGGGCAGGTCGTCACCGAACTGACCGACGATGGACTCGCACGACAGCCCGTGAAAGCCGTAGCGATGAATGCCGTCCATCCGCAGCGAACGCGAGAGAGGTAGCGTCCGCGCGACTGGCGGCATGGCTGCGTGGAAAGCGGTGTCGAAGCAGGCGATCTGCGCTCGACCGGGATAGCGCGCCGTCGCCGCATCGAGAAGTTTCAATGCTGCGGGCACGTGCAGCGGTGCGAATGGCTCCGCCCGTTCGAGATCACGGCGTACCGCATCGTCGACCCGGCAATGCCGCAGGAGATGCGGGCCGCCGTGGACGATGCGGTGTCCGATTGCGGTCGGCAGCGGTGCGCCGGCCGCGTCGAGCGCCGCGTCGATGGCCGCAAATGCCCCCTGCCCCTCCGACGGATCGACCTGTCCCGTTACAAGCGGGCGGAGGTCCGGTGCCGCGATGTCGAACGCGGCGAATTTCAGCGACGACGAGCCGCTGTTGAGAACCAGCGCAACCCGGGGGCCGGTCATGCCAGCCAGCGCCAGTCGAGCACCTCCGGCATGTCGTCGCCATGTTCGGCAATGTAGAGCTTGTGCCGTTCCATCGTCGCCCAATAGCGGGCTGTCTCGGCCGGCACCCGGCCCGCCAGCCGCGGAATGCGCTCGATCGCGTCCAGCGCAAGCCGGTAGCGATCGAGATCGTTCAGCACGACCATGTCGAACGGCGTCGTGGTCGTACCCTCCTCTTTATACCCGCGCACGTGGATGTTCGCGTGGTTGGTGCGGGCATAGGTGAGCTTGTGGATCAGCGCCGGATACCCGTGATAGGCAAAGATCACCGGCCTGTCCGACGTGAACATCGCGTCGAATGCGCGATCGTCCAGTCCGTGCGGATGCTCGGACTGCGGTTGCAGGACCATGAGGTCGACGACGTTGACCACCCTGACGCGAATGTCCGGTACGTACTCCCGGAGCATCGTGACTGCCGCCAGCACTTCCAGCGTCGGGACATCCCCGGCACACGCCATCACGACGTCGGGATCCTCGTCGTCGCCGGCCCAGGCCCACACCCCTGCCCCCGCCGTGCAATGCCGAACCGCGGCGTCCATGCCGAGCCACTGCCAGTCGGGCTGCTTGCCGGCGACGATGACGTTCACATAGCCGCGGCTGCGCAGGCAGTGATCGGCGACCGACAACAGGCAGTTCGCATCGGGCGGCAGATAGATGCGCGCGACGTTGGCGGTCTTGTTGGTGATATGATCGATGAAGCCGGGATCCTGGTGGGACAGGCCGTTATGATCCTGCCGCCAGACATGCGACGTCAGCAGATAGTTTAGCGACGCGATCGGCCGGCGCCACGGGATCGCCTTGGTCACTTTCAGCCACTTGGCATGCTGGTTGACCATGGAGTCGACGATGTGGACGAACGCTTCGTAGCACGAGAACAGCCCGTGCCGACCGGTCAGCAGATAGCCCTCCAGCCAGCCCTGGCACAGATGCTCGCTCAGTATCTCCATCACCCGGCCATCGGTGCTGAGGTCGGTATCGTTCGCCTGCGTCGCGGCCATCCAGGCCTTGCTCGACACGTCGTAGACATCAGCCAGGCGGTTGGAAGCGGTCTCGTCCGGCCCGAACAGTCGGAAGTTCACCGACCGCATGTTCAGCGTCATGACCTCGCGCAGGTACGTCCCGAGGACCCGCGTCGCCTCCGCCTTGACCTGCCCGGCGACCGGTACAGACACCGCGAAGTCGTGAAAGTCCGGCAGCGACAGCGGTTTCAACAGTTCGCCGCCATTGGCATGCGGGTTCGATCCCATCCGCCGGTGCCCGGTGGGCGCAAGCGACGCATAGTCCTCGCGGAACTTGCCACTCTCGTCGAACAAATCCTCATGGGCGTAGCTGCGCATCCAGGCCTCGAGCTGACGCAGATGCTCCGGATCCTTAAAGTCGGCGATCGGCACTTGATGCGACCGCCATGTGCCCTCCACCGGTTTTCCATCGACGACCTTCGGCCCGGTCCAGCCCTTGGGCGTGCGGAACACGATCATCGGCCAGCGCGGCCGCTCGGGCGTCACGCCGTCGACCCGCGCGGCGGCCTGGATCGCCTTGATCCGCGCCAATGCCGTATCCATCGCGATCGCGAGCTGTTGATGGACGTCGTCCGGATCGCTCCCCTCGACGAAATAGGGATCGTGACCATAGCCCCGCAGCAAGGCGTCGAGCTCGTCATGGTCGATACGTGCGAGAACCGTCGGGTTCGCGATCTTGAACCCGTTGAGATGAAGGATCGGCAACACGGCACCATCGCGCGCAGGATTCAGGAACTTGTTGGAGTGCCAGCTGGCGGCCAGCGCGCCAGTTTCCGCCTCGCCGTCGCCGATGACGCAGGCGACCAGCAGGTCGGGATTGTCGAACGCCGCACCATAAGCGTGCGCTAGCGAATAGCCCAGCTCGCCCCCTTCATGGATCGACCCTGGCGTCTCGGGCGCGACATGGCTGGGAATGCCGCCGGGCCAGGAGAATTGGCGGAAGAGCCGGTGCATGCCCGAGTGGCTACGCTCGATCGCGGGATAGCGTTCGGTGTACGACCCTTCGAGATAGGTGTGCGCGACCAGTCCCGGTCCGCCATGGCCGGGTCCGATGATGTTGATCATGTCGAGGTCGTGCTCGACGATCAGCCGGTTCAGATGGACGTAGAGGAAGTTCAACCCCGGCGTCGTGCCCCAGTGGCCGAGCAGCCGCGGCTTTACGTCCGCGATCGTCAAAGGCCGATCGAGCATCGCATTGTCGCGCAAGTAGATCTGCCCGACGGACAGATAGTTCGCAGCCCGCCAATAGCCGTTCATCCGCCGGAGCATATCGGGCGTCAAAGGGCTTTCGACGGTCTCCGCCGGGGTCGCGTGCATCGTGAGCGGCATAATCATATCCTTCGAAGGGTGTGCAGGTCCGGACCGCGCAGTCGGTGACGGGATCACCGTGGGATCACCGGGCAAAGCGGCCTGCGAGCGTCGGGTCGTGCATCATCGCCTCGTCGCCGAAGGCGATCTGCGCACAGGTGCGCTGCGCCTGCTGCGACACCTGTCGAAGATACTGGTCCGCCGAACGCGGATCGAGGTCGCCGGTTATGTGGCCGAAGCGTTTATGTTCGCGCGAATGCATGCCGAAGGCGTGGACGATATAGCCGTCGAACACGCTATCGAGCCCCTGCTCCTGCCCCTCCTGCGCAAGCCAGGCATTCGTCATGGCGGACGTGGTAAAGCTCAACAGTCGCTTGTCGCCGAGCAGATCGTCGTGCGCCTGCTTGAGCACGTCCTCGGGCGCGACGCCGGCACCGAACACGCGCTCGACATACCCCTTCATCATCGCAGGGGCCGACCCGAACCAGATCGGATAGATCAGGACGAAGACATCGCTTCCCGCAAGGACGTCGATCTCAGCCATCACGTCGGCAGATATGACGGGACTGCCAAGCGTCGGCCGTTCGTCGGCCTTCAGAACGGGATCGAAGCGTAGTGCGTACAGGTCTCGCAGAACGACGGTCTGGCCCGCTGCGCGAACGGCGTCGCGATAGGTGTCGGCGATCGCGTGATCGAAGCTGCTCGGATCGGGGTGGCACAGAATGACGGCATGCTGCCCGTCTCGTGCTTCCTCCTGGCCCTGTTCGGTCATATCGCATCTCGATCTTTTGCGGAGCCGTGCTGACCGGGCGGCGATCAATTTCGCGCCACCCTATCGAACGCAAGCTGTAGGGAACCTGATGGCTAGGCCAACGTGCGGCTGAAGAAGACCCTCGGGAATTACGCAGATGGACGGATTACGGTCTGGAGGCGCCGGACGCCCAGCACGACCCCGGTGATGCTGAACAGGAAACCGAACAGCAACGGTATCAGCACCAAAATGCGGCGCAGCAGCGGGCGCGTGGTGAGACCGGGAAAATTGAAGGTGTGGAGCGCGTAATAGATCCAGGTGTAGCGTGCGCGACTGTCGTCCATTACCGTCAGCAGTCGACCGTCGGCCCCGTCGACATAAACGTCCGGCAGACCTTCGCCCGCCAAGGTCACGCGCAGGGCCGTGGCGGGCCACCCTTCGGCCAGAGCATAGGTCGTGGTCGGATCAATCGGCGCAATCCCGAATCGCGACGCTGCCGGAAACGCATCGAGCGCGGCCCTGCCGATCGTCTCGCGGATCGTCACGGGCGCTATCGGCGCGTAAGCGGAATCGTAATACCGCACCGATCCGTCCGGTTGCCAGGCAACCACCAGACCGCGGCCGTCGACGGCCGTGAAATCGAGTTGCCTGGTGTCCGCGCGCATGGTCGCGGGTACGGTCGTCGGCAACGCATCCGCAAGCGCGACGCCGGCATAGCGGCTCGCCTGTCCGGCGGTCGGTTGCCCGCGCGAGAAGAGCCGCCCGTGATCCATCGACAGCCAGCCGCTAAGTGTCGAGCTCAGCACGAAGGCACCGGCGAACAGACCAAGCAGATGGTGCCAGCGCATCCAGCGCAGGCGGTACGGGGTAAGCGAGGGTTTGCGCCGACGCCGCGCCGCCATCATGCGCACGATCCCAAGGATGGTACCCGCGATCGCGACCAGCAACGCCACGAACGACACGATCCAGACCGCACGATCCCAAGCCGTGAAGCTCGACCGCAGCGGCGTGAAATAGGCCCAGTGGAGTACCGAACCGACCCAGTTCCAGCCGCGGTCGGCGGTCGTCGTGCGCTGAACCAGTTCGCCGGTCTTCGCCGAAAGATAGAGGCTGGTGCCCGACCCGTCGGCGACATCGAGCCGGTAGAAGGGACGCAGCGGATCGAGGCGATTGTGGACGACCCACTGATCATAGGCGATCGCGGTCGGCGTGATCGTGCCGGCCCGTGCAGGCATGGTCTCGGCGGCGGCGGCGGCGGCGGCGGAGCCAAGATCGGACAGACGGCGCCCCGATCGCGCATCGACCGCGATCGTACCGGCCGAGGTGGTGACGATGTAGGCCGGCGAACCGCCACGCTGAACCAACCGCAACGCCATCGGTCGCCCCGCCGCAACCGCCGCAGCACGCGGCGATACCCTCACCGCGCCAAAGTCGATCGGGGCCTCCAGCCGCAACTGGTCGGCGTGCGACAGCGATGGGAACGGCTTGAACACCATGACCGCCCCGCTTGCGAACCACAGCGCAAAGATCAGGCAGGTTGCGATGCCGAGCCAGCGGTGGAACCAGGCGAGCGCCTTCGTCACCCGAGCGCGCCGCGCCACCGCGCTAGAAACGGGCAAGCGCACTCACCTCGAACCGGCGGGGCTCGCCCAACATGACTTGCGCCGGATAATAGATGTCCGCCCACTGTACGAACGTCGTGTTCCACACATTGTTGATGCGCCCGGTCAGCGACCAATGCGGGGTCAGTGCGTAGGTCGCATAGACGATACCGGTCGCATAGGATTTCAGCACGAGGTCGTTGGCGGTGTCGCCATAACGCTTGCCGACATATTTGATTCCGCCGCCCGCCTCCAACGGCAGTCCCGCGACATGCTGCACCGTCGTCCAGATGTTGCCGACCCAGCGCGGCACGTTGGGAGGAGTATGGCCCGATGCGGCGATACCGTAGGTAGGGTCGACGAAATTGCCGTATTTTGCAGTGACATAGGCGCCGCTAGCGGTGACCGCCCAGTCGCGCGTGACGCGCATTTCGCCCGACAGTTCGATCCCGCGCGACCGCTGGCTACCGATGTTGCTGACGGTATCGGTCGCGACCTGTGTCAGGATGTTCGCACGCCTTATGTCATAGGCGGCGAGCGTCAGCGATCCCCGTCCCCCGATCAGATCGGCTTTCACCCCTCCCTCGAACTGGCGCGAGTTGCTCAACCCGAAATTCTGGCCGGCGTTGACCAGGAAGATGTTCGATCCGACCGGATCCTTGCCGGTACTGTACGATGCGTAGGCCGAGACGTTCGGCGAGAGATCGTAGACCAGGCCGGCACGCCAGTTGAACAGCGGGTAGGTGCGATCGAAGCTCGAGCCGGCATTGAAGCTGCCATCGACGTCAAAATTCTCGCGCGTCAGATATAGTCGTTCGGCACGCAAGCCCGTGACCAACTTCAGCGATGGCGCGAGGTCGAGCGCATCCTCCCCGAACAGTGCGATCTGATCCCACCGCGTCGGCGACACCCGCTTTTCGATCGCACCGAACAGTCCGGGTTCCGGGTTTAGCGGATCGACGCTATCGCCATCCGGAAAGCCCCGGCTGCGGACAAAATCGAGATGGCTGTAGTCGATGCCGACGACCAGCTTGTTGGCCAGCCCGAACACCGTTGCCTTATGTACCAGGCTGAACTGATCGCCGAACAGATCCTGATTGTGGAATACGAAGAAGCGATCGCGGTCGATCCGCTGCGTGGTCGCGTTGAAGACATAGTTTTCGGCGTTGATCCACTGCCGCTCGGCATGGAAATAATAAGCGGTATTCGACAGCGTGAGCCGATCGGACACAGACCAGTCGATCACGAGCCGGGGCCACACCTGCCAACTCCGGGCGCGATTGTCCGCCACGTTGTAATTGGTGAAGCGCGTCCGGCGATCGACCACGTCGCCATCGGCGGTCGAAAGGATTCCGCCGATCGGATCGGCGGCAAAGAACGTCGGGACCAGCGGCGTGCCGTAATACGTGGACAGATTGTCATTCAGATAATCGACGCTGAATTCGATCGACAGCGCGTCCTGTGGTTTGAACAACAGCGCACCCGTCGCATTGAACGAGTTGGAACCCGCCCGATCGACGAACCCGTCGGTACGATGAAAACTCATGTCAGCGCGAGCGGCTACGGTGTCGCCGATACGGTAATTTCCGCCAAGGCCGACGCTAGTGGTGTCGAATGACGCATGGGACGCAAGCGCCGGGAGACTGTCGGCTTCGAAGTCCGGGCGCTTGCTGACGATATTGACCGCGCCGCCGATGGCACCCTGCCCGTACAGGACCGAGGCGGGACCCTTGAGCAGGTCGATGCCCGCTATGTTGAACGTATTGCCGGGCCGATTGATCATGTTCGCGGGCCCCAGATACAGGCCGTTGTGCAGGACCGTGATCTGCTCGCCGGTGAAGCCGCGCATCGAAAAAAGCGAAGGATCGCCCGGCGAACCGCCCGACGTGACGCCCGGCAGGCTGACCGTCGCCTCCTCGACAGTGCGAAACCCGCGTGTCAGAATTTCGTTGGCGCCGATCTGGTCGATCGTCGCAGGCGTGTCCCGGATCGACAGGCCCAGCCTGCTGGCCGTCGGCGTGGCGACGTCGAGTTGGCGAAGCCGCCAGCCCGTGACGGTGATGTCCGCGCCCGCGTCAGGCACTGGCGGTGGTACGTCCTCGGCGACGGCCGCCGACGCGCAGCACAACGCCGTCACCGTGACCGCGCCGCGTATCCATGATTGTCCTATCGTCGTGCGCACTTCATTCCCCGTTTTCGCGGTATTCAGGCCGCTGCGGTCGTTGCCGACGTCGCGCCGTATCGTCGCGGCGATCAGCCCCTGTCCAGGATCAGTCCGCCCCCCACACCCGCATTCATGCCGTCGTGTCCCGCCACGCCGGTCGTTTCGATCACCATGCGGTCGCGGCCGATTGATCCGAACTCGTTGAGGACGACCAACGCACGAGACATGCGCGGATCGCGCTTGCCCACCCCCGGATAGCCGGCGAGAATGATGACGGGAATGACGGATGACAGAACAGATCACTTTTATAGAACGATATATCATATCTCGTACGTGATTTTATCGTTTGCTGCAATGTCCGGGCGGCAGTGTCTTGCGGATAGCGGCGGGCAAGGCTCCACCCAATTTGTCAAAAGGTTGGCGGCTCGATGGACGCCCGCGTTTGATTTCCGGGCTCTGTGACTTGCGCTGCCGTTATCGAGGAGCGGGCCGCGTGTCGCGGGCGATCAGTCGTGCGCTCAACAGCATCTTGCGCGCCGATGCGTCGGGGTGTTGCAGCCGATCGAGCAGCATGGTCATGGCCTGGCGGCCGATTTCGTCGACCGGCTGTTCGACCACGGTCATGCCGCCGGCGAAAATCTCGGTCCAGGGTTCGTTATCGAAGCCGACCAGCGTGATGTCGTCGGGCACGCGCAGGTCATGCGCGATCACACCACGCACCAAGCCCATCAGCATCACGCCGTTGGTGGCGATGATCGCTTCGGGCGGGGGAACGCCGGCGGCCTTCATCGCCGAGATCGCTTCTGCAACCGTGTCCTTCCCGGGGCCCACGCAATGCGCCTGCGGTACGAGGCCGCGCGCGGTCATCGCAGCGATGTAGCCAAGCTGGCGCTCGTAACCCGTCGTCGTCGGGCCATAAAAGGCCCCGATGCGCGTGAAACCGCGGCCATGAAGGTGGTCGACCAGCATGCCCGCCGCAGCCGCGTTGTCCAGCACGACCGCGTCATGCTCGCGCACCGCGCCCGCGCGATCGATCAGCACCAGCGGAAAGTCGTAGCGTGTCGCGGCGATGCGATCGACGCCCTCGCGCGATGCGGCGATGATGACGCCGGTGACGCGTTCGTCCTGCATCAACTGCAGATACATCTCCTCCTTCTCGGGGTTCTCGTCGGTGTTGCACAGAATGACCCTGAGCCCGTTGGCATAGGCGACCTCCTCGATCGTGCGGCTGACGGCGGTGAAGAAGGGATTGCGGATATCGGCGACGACCAGACCGATCGTCGAATTATGCTTGGAGCGTAAACGGCGCGCCGCCATGTTGGGGCGGTAGCCGGTCTGGATGACGGCAGCCTCCACCGCGGTCCGCATCTCCGCGTCGACCTTGCGGCCGCTCAGCACTCTCGAAACCGTTGCGGCGGATACGCCTGCTGCTCGTGCGACATCCTTGATTCCGACAGCCATCTGGAAATCGTTCTCCCTATTGTCGGGACCTTATCGGTCGCCAAACAGGAGAGCAACAGCGTTGAAGACGGGCCGCCATAGCCGCTCTTGACAAATGTATGAGAAAACGTTTTCTAGCACCCGATAACGGTGTGAGAGGATGAACGCCATGCAGATCACGTCGGACGCGGGTCCGGTCGAGACCGAGCTTGTCCGGTTGGGTGCAGCCCCTGCCGACAAGGCCGCTGCCATCGCGGAAGTAGGCGCGATGCTGGTCGCAGCCGGATGTGTCGGTGCCAGTTTCGCCGACAGCATGGCCCGGCGCGAAGCCGTCTCGAACACCTATCTGGGCGCCGGTCTGGCGATCCCGCACGGCATGGGCGAAGACAAGGGCCTGATTCGCCGGGACGGCATCGCGGTGTTGCAGGTGCCGGCCGGAGTCGAGTGGAATCCCGGTCAGATCGTGCATCTGGTCGTCGGGATCGCCGCCAGTTCGGACAGCCACATCGCCATCCTGCGCCGGCTAACCCGACTGATCCAGCAGGAGACACGGCTGGCGCCCTTGTTCACGACGACCGATGCCGCCGTGATCACCGCAGCGCTGTCAGGCGAAATTGCGCCAGCGCCGACGGCTGTCGCCAGCGATCTCGATCAGCGGATCGAATGGACGATCGCCTATCCAGCCGGTCTCCACGTGCGTCCGGCGACGCGGCTGGTCGAAGCGGCCAAGGCGGCAGGCGTACCGATACGCATTCGCCACGGCGATGAAATGGCCGATGCGACCAAATTGGTGGCGCTGCTCCAACTCGGTCTGAAGCAAGGTGACGTCATCACCATCAGCACCACCGGGGCCGGAGCGCAGGACGCGCTCGCGAAGTTCCGCGCGGTTGCCGAGAGCATGGTGGCGCAGGAAAAGGCCGATGCCGAGCGCGCCGCCGAAAAGGCCAGCGCGCCGGTGCGCGGCTGGACGCCTGAATCCGCATTGCAGACCTTTGTCGGCGTTTCGGCCAGCCCGGGCATGGCAATCGGCACGGTGCACGTCATCGCCTCCGAAGCGCTCGACATTCCGGACATCCCCGAGCCGCTGCTCGACGCTGGCGAACGGCTGGAGCGTGCGCTTGCGCGGACGCGCGACCAGTTGGCCGTACTGGTGGACGATACCACGCGGCGCCTGGGTGCGGGCGATGCCGCGATCTTCAAGGGGCAGGCGACGCTGCTCGACGACACCGATCTGATCACGCTGACCTGTCAGCTGGTGGTCGAGCAGCACGGCATCGCCTGGTCGTGGAATACCGCGATCGAGCGACTGGCGAGCCGGCTGGCGGCGCTGGGTAACCCGATGCTGGCCGGGCGCGCGGCTGATCTGCGCGATGTCGGCCGCCGCGTGCTGGCCGAACTCGATCCCGCCCTGCGCGCGACCTTCGGTGCCGACGATTTGCCGGACGGGCCGGTGGTGGTGGTCGCGACCGACCTGTCGCCATCCGATACCGCCGGTCTCGATCCGGCTCGCGTCGTCGGCATCGCGACTGCGCTTGGCGGTCCGACCTCGCACAGCGCTATCCTGGCGCGTACCCTTGGCCTCCCCGCCGTCGTCGCAGGCGGTGCCGGGCTGCTGGCCGTGGCCCGCGGCACCACCGTCATCGTGGATGGCGATACCGGCCGCCTTTATCTCGACCCGACCCCCGCCGATCTCGACGCTGCGCGTGCCTGGATCGCGGAAGGCGTCCGCATCCGCACCGAAGAGGAGGCGCAACGCGGACTGCCCGCCACGACCACGGACGGCACTGCGCTCGCCATCGCCGCCAACGTCAACCGCGCCGATCAGGTGTCATTCGCGTTGTCGCAAGGCGCCGAGGGCGTTGGGCTCATGCGCACCGAATTCCTGTTCCTCGAACGCAGCGACAGCCCGACCGAGGACGAACAATATGCCGCGTATCGCGCGATGGTCGACGCGCTCGGCGATCGCCCGCTGATCGTCCGCGCGCTCGATATCGGCGGGGACAAGCAGGTCGCCTATCTCGATCTGCCGAAGGAGGATAATCCCTTTCTGGGGGTCCGCGGTGCGCGGCTGCTGATGCGCCGGATCGATCTGCTGGAGCCGCAGTTGCGCGCGCTGTACCGCGCCGCGCGCGACGGCGGCGACCTGTCGATCATGTTCCCGATGATTTCGTCGGTGTCCGAACTCGTCAGCCTGCGCGCGACATGCGAGGCAATCCGCGTCGCGCTGGATGCCCCGGTCGTGCCCATCGGCATCATGATCGAAGTTCCTGCCGCCGCGATACTGGCCGAGGCGCTAGCCGAACATGCCGATTTCTTCTCGATCGGCACTAACGACCTTACCCAATACGGGCTGGCGATGGACCGGCAGAATCCGGATCTGGCAGCAGAGGCCGATGCGTTCCACCCCGCCATCCTGCGGCTGATCCAGATGACGGTTGCGGGTGCGCGGCGGTATGACCGTTGGGTCGGTGTGTGCGGTGGTCTGGCCGGGGACCCGCTGGGTGCGGCGTTGCTGGCCGGGCTCGGCATCACCGAATTGTCGATGACCCCGCGGGATATTCCCGCGGTCAAGGCGCGGTTGCGCGGCAGTGACATGGCGGCGTTGCAAAAGCTGGCAGACCGCGCGCTGGCCTTGTCGAGCCCCGCCGACGTGCGTGCGCTGGGTGCCGATGTGGCAAGCGAGGCCGCGTGATGCCGGTCGTCACCGTCACGCTCAACCCGGCGATCGACCAGACGATCCACGTCGATCGTTTGACGCACGGTCAGGTCCATCGTGGCCATGACGTGCGCTTCGATGCTGGCGGCAAGGGCATCAACGTCGCCAGTTGTCTTGCCGATTTCGGCGTGCCGGTGATCGCCACCGGGCTGCTCGGGCAGGACAACGCCGTGCCGTTCGAGACGCTGTTCGCGGCCAAGGACATCGTCGATCGCTGCGTGCGGGTGCCCGGCGCGACGCGTACCAATTTGAAGATCGTCGACTCTGTCGACACCACCGACGTCAATCTGCCCGGGCTGGTGGCGACCGAGGCAGCGTTGGACGCGGTTGCCACGCGCCTCGATACGGCGGCCACAACGGCGCGGCTGATCGTACTGGCGGGAAGTTTGCCGACCGGTTGCTCAACGGATCATTATGCCACGCTGCTGACGCGCCTGGGCGATGCGCGAGTCGTGCTAGATGCCAGCGGTGCCGCCCTGCAGGCGGCGCTGGCCGGGCCGGTGCTGCCCTTTTGCGTCAAGCCCAACCGGCACGAACTGGCCGAATGGGCGGGGCATGCGGTCGACGATCTCGCGTCCGTCGTCGCGCAGGCATGCCAACTGCACGCCGCCGGCATTGCGCTCGTCGTAGTGTCGTTGGGCGAGCAAGGGGCGGTGTTCCATGGGTCCGAAGGCACGTTGATCGCGCGGCTGGCGGCGGATGTGGTGACGAGCACGGTCGGCGCAGGCGACTCGATGGTCGCGGGGATCGCGTCCGCGTTGCACGACGGTGCCGACCTTGAGACGATCGCACGTCGCGCAACCGCCTTTGCGGTCGCGAAGCTAGGCCGTGCCGGACCCAATCTACCCGATCGAGAAACCGTCCGCGCGCTGAACGATGCGGTGTCGATCACCCGACTATCCCCGAGTGGAGAGGCAGTATGAGTAAAATTTGGGCGGTCATCGACGCAGGCGATGCCAGCGTCGCGGGCGTGCTGGCGGGCGAGGCGCTGCGCCGCGCCGCGGAAACACGCGGTCAGACCATCACGGTGGAAATCCGGACCACGCACGGCGTGCTCGGCGGGATCGCGGCGGATGCGCCGCAAGCGGGCGACCGCGTGCTCCTGGTTGCCGAGCGTGACCACGACTGGGACGGGGACGATCCTCGCTTCGCCGGCTTCGCGCGGTCACGCGCCAGCGTGGCGCAGGTGCTGGGCGATGCCGGCGCGGTGATCGACGGAATCGCGGCGGGAGCCGCCCCGGCCAGCGCTGCGACTGACACCGCGGTCCCGCGCATCGTCGCGATCACGTCGTGCCCCACCGGTATCGCGCACACCTTCATGGCCGCCGAAGGCTTGCAGGAAGGCGCGCGCCAGCTCGGCTATACGCTGCGCGTCGAGACGCAGGGCTCGGTCGGCGCGCGCGACGCGCTGACCGCGGAAGAGATTGCGGAAGCCGACATCGTGCTGATCGCCGCCGATCGCGAAGTCGATCGCGGTCGCTTCGCCGGCAAGCGCGTGTTCGCCTCGGGCACCAAACCCGCGATCAGCGGCGGTGCCGCCCTGATCGAGCGCGCGCTGGTCGAGGCCAGGGAGCAGCTGGGCGGCGCGACGACGGACGCGGCGAGCAATACCGGGGCGCAGCGCGACCGCGTCGGCCCGTACAAGCATCTGATGACGGGCGTCTCGTTCATGCTGCCGTTCGTGGTGGCGGGCGGTCTGTTGATTGCACTGGCGTTCGCGCTCGGCGGGATCAACGCCAATGCGGATTCGCAGGCGGGAACGCTTGCCCACACGCTGTTCACCATCGGATCAAAGGGTGCCTTTACCCTCATCGTCCCCGCGCTGGCGGGCTATATCGCGTATTCGATCGCCGATCGCCCCGGCATTGCGCCAGGCATGGTCGGCGGGTTGCTCGCGGCCAATCTCGGCGCGGGTTTCCTCGGCGGTATCGTCGCGGGTTTCATCGCCGGGTATGCGACCGATTTCCTCAGTCGCACCATCCGCCTGCCGCGGACGCTGGAGGGGCTGAAGCCCGTGCTGATCCTGCCGCTGCTCGGCACGGTGATCACCGGATTGCTGATGGTCTATGCCGTCGGTACGCCGGTCGCGGCGGCGCTCGCCTGGCTGACCGAATGGCTGCGCGGGATGCAGGGCAGCAGCGCGGTCGTGCTCGGCCTGCTGCTCGGCGCGATGATGGCGTGCGACATGGGTGGGCCGGTCAACAAGGCGAGTTACGCCTTTTCGGTCGGCCTCGTCGCCAGCCAGATCTATACGCCGATGGCCGCGACGATGGTGTCGGGGATGACCCCGCCGCTAGCGGTCGCCCTCGCCTGCCAGCTGTTCGGCAACCGTTTCACCAAGGAAGAGCGCGAAACCAGCGGGGCCGCCGCGGTGCTGGGCCTCGCCTTCATCACCGAAGGCGCGATCCCGTTTGCCGCACGCGACCCGTTCCGCGTCATTCCCTCCCTCATGGCGGGATCGGCGCTGGCAGGCGCGATTTCCATGGCAGCGGGCGTCGAACTGCGCGTGCCCCATGGCGGCATCTTCGTGCTGCCGATCCCGGGCGCCGTCACGCATCTGGGCGCGTACGTCGTCGCCTTGGTGGCGGGCACCGTGGTCAGCGCGGTGCTCCTCGGCATCGTCAAGCGACCGCTTCCGGCGCTCGACTGACCTCCCTTCAATCGATTCAAAGTAAGGATCGTGTCATGGTAAAAACGAAAGTCGCCCTGTTTGCGGCGGGGGTAATGCTGAGCGTGGTCTCGGCGCCGGCCTTTGCCCAGACCAGCCCGGATGCGACGTCGGCGCAGAATCAGCAGGGTCAGCAGGGTCAGCAGGGTCAGCAGGATTCGGTCCCGGCCGTGCTGGGCAACGACGCGGCGGCACCCTCCGCCACGCCAAAGACCTGGCAACCACTGGCGGACAAGGGCGTTACGATCGCGCTCAACTATACCGGCGAAGCGGCGGGCAATCCCAGCGGCGGCCTGCGCCAGGACGCGGCCTATGCAGGGCAAGTCTATGCCGGGCTCGATTTCGACATGGACCGCATCGCCGGGATCGCTGGCGGCAAGATCCACGTCGCGGTAACCAACCGGCACGGCGACAGCCTGTCCAATCTGGCGATCGGCAACAACACGTCGGTGCAGGAAATCTGGGGTACGCAGAACACCCATCTCGCGATCCTGACGTGGGAGCAGACCTTCCTCCAAGGAAAGCTGGATGTCGAGGCGGGGAAATCGACCGCCAATGTCTCGTTCCTCAACTCGCCGCTGTACTGCAATTTCCAGTCGAACTCGGCATGCGGCAACCCGACCTTCATCTTCAAGGTCAGCAACTTCACCTACTTCCCGGCGTCGAGCTGGATGGCGCAGGCGACCGGGCACATCACCGACAAGGTCTATCTCCATGCCGGCGTGTATGAGGTAAACCCGGACCGAAAGCGCGCCGATGACGACGGATTCAGCTTTAGCACCAAGAATGCCACCGGGGTGATCGTGCCGTGGGAACTGGGCTATGGCACCGACTTCTCGAACGATCACCTGCCCCGCCATTATGCTGTCGGCGGCTGGTTCGATCGCGGCGATTATACCGATCCTTTGCGCGACGCGCAGGGCGGCCTCGCCGTGCTGACCGGGCAACCCTATGCTACGCAGCACGGCCGTTCGGGCATGTTCTTCCGCTTCGACCAGATGCTGACCCGGCCCGATCCCAAGTCGGAGCGCGGGCTGAGCATGTTCGGCGTCGCGATGGCCAATCTGTCGGGCCGCGTTACCGAAACGCATTATCTGGAAATGGGGCTGGTGCAGACCGGCACCTTTGCCGGGAGGGACAAGGATACGATCGGCTTCGTCCTCAACGACCAGCATTTCAGCGATCTCGCGCTCGACAATATCCGTGCGGCGCGGGTCTCGGCGGGGGGATCGCCCGACATCCCGCACGATCAATACATGATGGAGCTTGCATATGGCGCGCAGCTGAACCCGTCGATCCGGATCTCGCCCAACGTGCAATATATCGTCCACCCGGACCAGACCTCGGTGCCGTTCCGCACCAGCAATATTCACGATGCCTTCGTCGTCGGCTTCAAATTCACCGTCGACGCGGCCACGCTGCTCGGCAGCGCTCTGTCCCACGGGTCTCCGCGAGCAACGTTGCAATGACAGACATGCTCCGCCGGATGCGGGTGCTCGAATTCACCCGCGTGACCGAAGCGGCGGCGGCGGGCATGGCCGATCGCTAAATCTGGATCGAAAGACCCGAGCCGCGCGGGGGAAAAACACGCCGCCGCCCCTGCCCTTACGACATGCGTTCGAGGCGATGCGCTAAAGCTTCCGGGTGGAAGCCGCCGCGCGCGGACCCGACAATAAAGAGCGCGTCCAGCAACAGCGGGACGCCCTGAGGGGAAATTGGGCGACCTGCCCGAACCGGCAGGTCGCCTTTCGCGGTTATTTGAACGACGCGCGGATCGAGAAGGTGAAGCGGCGATCGGCGATGAACCAGTTGCGCGGCCGCGTCAGCAGATCGTCGTTGAGCACGTACGATGTCCGGGTGATGGAATTGCTCAGGTTCACGCCCTGGAACCCCATCTTCACCGACGGCGTGACCGCGTAGAAGATGGAGGCGTCGAGCTGTCCATATTTCTCCGCGAACACAGGCGAGTTCGGGGTGATCACGTCGCGAATCGTCAACAGGTTCTTCGACCGCCAATTATACGCTGCCCGGATTTCGAGCCCATTCCGCTGGTAAAACGGGCCGATATTATACTGATATTTGGACAATCCCTGCAAGGGAAGCGCACTGGTATCGACGTTCGAGATGACGCCCGCGGTGACGTTGGGATCGTTCGCGTCCAAATTCTGCTGGGACACGCCAGAAGACTTCACATAGGTGAAGTTGGCAGCCAGACCGAACCCGTCCAGGAAACCCGGCAGGAAGTCGTAGGTCTGCTGATAGCCGACCTCGAAGCCCTTCACCCGCCCGGTCTCGGTCGAGTTCAGCGGCGTCGTGATGATACCGTCAAACGTCGCACCGTTGTTGGTAAAGCTCTGGCGCTGCAGGCTGTTGGTCTGGACGCCGAACAAGTTCTTCTTGAACACCGATAGCGTCAGCTGACCGACGTTCGAGAAATACCATTCCGCGGTCACGTCGTAATTGTCGGCGCGGACCGGCTTCAAGAACGGGTTGCCAACCTGGAAGGTGGCCACCGGCGCGCCGTTGAACAGGATCGTCTGATCGCTCGTGTTCAGGCTGATGTTGTAATAGGAGCGCGTCAGGCCGAAATCGGGCGGCGCGACGCTTTTGGTGAACGCGGCGCGAAACTGCAAACCGCCGCCCACCGCCAGCTTCACGTTGAAGCTCGGCAGGAAATAATCATAGGTCAGCTTGGCATCGTTGGCGATCAATCCGCCATTCTGGAACGCCGCGGCGGAATCGCGGACATTCTGCGGCAGCGCACAGAAGCGCGATACCGCTTGTCCGCTGGCGGGTGCAGTGCAAGCGAACGATTGCTGCGGGAAGGCAAAGAAACCCGACGAGACGCGGCGCGTCTTGGTATAGCGCACGCCGATATTGCCGCTCAGGTTCCAGCCGTTCGACAGGTCGTTGCCGAACCGGGCCATCGCATAGGCCGCGTTGTTGCGCTCGCTGACCGGATTGATCTCGCCCGGCAGGAACGGCGTCCCGGCGATGGCGCCGGCCCGCGCCGCCAGCGGCACCCAGCCATTGGCACCCGACAGGTTGCTGGTGAAGTTGCGCCACTCCTGCGCGATCTGGGTAATCGCCTGCGTTGCGGCGCCGTAATCCTGCAGGAACGACCCCGGCACGAACACGCGTCCGCCGTTCGATGCGTCGTTGGCCTTACCGCGGAAGAAATTGTCATACAGAAATGCCTGTTGCGGCCCGAGCTCGCCGGCCGTGCGGGTCACCGGATTGCCGTCGATCGGCCGATCGAACCACACCGGACCACCCGGGCCGGTTGCGGCCGCCGCATTGTCCTGGTTATTGCCGCCGCCCCAAATCTCGCTGAGCACACCCCAGTTATACCCCGTCGACCGCGCCTCGTTCTGACGGTCTGCGAAGCGATACCCGACGCGGATCGACGTCAGCCAGCTATCCTCGGGGAAGGAATAGTCGAGATCGATGCGCGCGGCATCCTCGTTGCCCTTGCTGTCCTCGATATGGTCCATCGCCGAACGGTAGAAATTGTTATACGCATCGAGGTAGCTCGGGTGCGCCGCGTTCTGGTAGTTGTTCGGCGAGTTGGTGACGGGAATGAAGTTCACATAGGCCGGGTTGGTGCCGTCCAGGCGGATATCGGCATTCTGATAGGTCGTGCCCCAGACCGTCAGGTCGGTGACCTTCACCTGAGACCAGACATGCTGATAATCGAGGTTGATGCCCAGCCGGTTCGTCGCCTGCCACTTCAGGTTGAAGCTAGCATCGTTGGTGCGGAAGCGCGATTGGTTGCCGCGCGAGATGTTGTTGCTTTGCAAACCGTTGGTCGGCGTGCGCTGATCGCCGCCGTTTGCGGGGTCTTGGTCGGCACGATAGCCGTTCGGGCCGGTGATGGTCCCGCTCGTGAAGGCGTTGTCGTCGTCATAGGTGAAGCTGGTGCCGGGGAATGGCTGCGAATCGCCCGCCGCAAGCACATTGTCGGTCGCGACTTCGATCGAGTTCTCGGTCCACGCTTCGCGCGAATCCGTACGCAGGAACTGCGCCGTCGCGGTCATCGACTTGTCGTTGCTCCGCCACTGGCCGGCCGCCGAATAGCCATAGCGAGTACGGTTGAATTCCTGGCTGCGGATGGCGGCGCCGCGGGGCACGTACACGGTACGCCCGGTATTGACCGCGCCGGTGGTCGCATCGACCGGCTGTAGCAGCGAACCGTCGGCGCCGATCACGCGCTGCCCCCAATTCGAGATCTGTACGCTGTCGGCGCGGCTGCGGACCTGCGAGCGAACGAAACTGGCAAGGATGCCGAAATCGCCGATGCCGGTTTCCCAGCGATTGCTGCCCAGGATCGAGATGGTCGGCGCCGATTTCTTGACGAAGTCGCCGTAATTGTTCTCGAGCGTGCCGCCCAGGACCATACCGGTGGAATCGAACGGCAGGCGCGTGCGCAGATTGACCGAGCCGCCGATACCGCCTTCGATCATGTCGGCGGACGGGCTCTTGAACACGTCGACGCCGCCCAGCAGTTCGGCAGGCACGTCGGCGAACGACAGGCCGCGGCCGTTATTGGCGCTGAACGAATCGCGGCCGTTGATCTCGGACCGCGTATAGCTGAGGCCGCGGACGGTGACGCCCGACCCTTCGGTCGCGAAGTGATCGGGATCGACGCCAGCCGAGAAGCGGCTGATCGACACGCCAGGAACGCGCTGCAATGCTTCGGTGACCGAACGATCGGGCAGCGCGCCGATATCTTCGGACGAGATCGAATCACCGACGACTTCGGAATTGCGCTTGATCGCCTGCGCACTCTGCAGACTCTGGCGGATGCCAGTGACGACGATGTCCTGATCGGCAGCTTCGTCCTGCGGAGTCGCGGTGGACTGTTCGGCCTGCGTCACTTCGGCGCCGCCGGACGGCACCTGCGCGTTGGCGGAGGGCTGCGCCTGCCCCGTCGCAGCATCCGCCGGCGATGGCGCGGCGGCACGATCAGAAGGTGCGGTACGCTGAAGAGCGTTCGGTGTCGGCGCGCTTTGCGGCGCCACGTCGCCGGCCTGCTGCGCAAATGCTGCATGCGGAACCGCTGCCAGACACAGCGCCACCAGCGACACGCTACCCTTCAAGGCGTTCGTACGGCCGGCCGCGTTCAGGATTCTCGATTTATTTATCACGCCTGCATCCCCTGCTATGTTAGCGCTATCATGTAAATGCAGCGCCTTGTATTGAGATAGCGGTAGCGGAGCTAAGTGCTGGCAGCTAGAGACGAAAATATCGGATTTGAATGTTCAGGGCGGACCGTTGCTTTGTTACAACACTGTGAACGAGCGTAATGTGCCGGAACGTGGGAGAGTACGGATCGTCACCATTGGTGGCGGTACCGCCGGTTGGATGACCGCTGCAACATTTGCGATGAGCTTCGCGGGACGTTCGGCCGATGTTATTCTGATCGAGTCCGACGAGATCGGCGCAGTAGGCGTCGACGAAGCGACGGTACCGCACATTCGCTTCTTCAATCAAAGATCGGGTATCCACGAGGCCGATTTTGCACGGTGTACGAAAGCGACATTCAAGCTGGGCATCGAATTCCGCGAGTGGGGCCGGATCGGCGACACGTATATTCAACCGTTCAGCGATTTCGAGCACGACATCGCCCGCCTGCCGTTTCACCAGTTCTGGCTCCACGCCGCGCGCGACGGCGGCGCGGGTGTCCCCCCGTTCGAAGACTGCTCGTTGCCGATCTTCGCCGCGCGCGCCAACCGCTTTGCGCCCCCGCTCGACGATCCGCGCGCAATCGGATCGACCTATTCCTACGCCTATCAGTTCGATGCCGTGCTCTACGCCGCCTATCTCCGCGACTATGCCGAGGGGCGCGGCGTGGTGCGGATCGAGGGGGACATCTTCGTAGACTGTTCCGGGTTCTGCGCGCTACTGATCGAAAGCGCGCTTGAGGCGGGTCATAAGGACTGGTCGCACTGGCTCCGCTGCGACGCCGCCTGGGCGGTGCCGGGTGCCAACACCGGCCCCCTTACCCCGTTCCCCCGCGCAAACGCACGCGAGGCGGGATGGCAGTGGCGCATCCCGCTGCAACGGCTGTTCCGCTGGGAGGACGACCTGTTCGCCGAAGAGAGTTGGGTCGCAGTCTTGCTCGGGCAGGGCATCGTGCCGGAAGGCTGGGACCGCCTCGCCGATACGATCGATGCGCGCGATGTCGATGCACGGTTCGATCGATTGCGCACGATGTTCACCGACGCGGCGTCGCGGATGCCGCAACACGAAGAGTATCTCGCACGCACCTGCCCGACGCGCGTGTACGCATGAGCGACGCGCTGCGCTCGGTCGTCATCGTGGGTGGGGGCACGGCGGGCTGGATGGCGGCAGTCGCGTTCGGACGCCTGCTCGGCCCCACCGGCACGCGCGTGACGCTGATCGAGTCCGACGACATCCCGACGATCGGCGTCGGAGAGGCGACGATCCCGCCGATCCGTACCTTCCACGCGATGCTGGGCATCGACGAGGCCGCGTTCCTGCGCGCGACCGGCGGCAGCTACAAGCTCGGGATCCGCTTCGAAGACTGGACGCGCCCAGGCGAGACCTATGTCCACCCCTTCGGCCAGATCGGCACCGACATCGCCGGGGTGCCGTTCGCCGCGCAATGGCTGCGCGCGCGTCAGGCCGGGGTCGCCGACGCACTTGGCGCCTATTCGCTCGAAGCGCGCGCCGCCGAAGCCGGCCGCTTCTTGCGCCCGATCGCCAACGGTGATTCACCGCTATCCCGGATCGGCTATGCCTATCATTTCGACGCCGGCCGCTATTCGACGTTCCTGCGCGCCGAGGCCGAGGCGCACGGCGTCGTCCGCCGCGAAGGCATGGTCGACCGCGTCGAGCGCGGCCCTGCTGGGATCGCCGCGGTGCGTCTCGCCGACGGCAGCCGTATCGCCGGCGACCTGTTCCTCGACTGTTCGGGGTTTCGCGCGCTGCTGATCGAGGGCGCGCTGCAAGCCGGCTGGACCGACTGGTCTGAGTGGCTGCCGTGCGACCGCGCCGTCGCCGTGCCCTCGACCGCCGACGCCGCACCACTAGCGCTCACTCGCGCCATAGCCCAGCCCGCGGGCTGGCGCTGGCGTATCCCGCTCCAGCACCGCACCGGCAACGGGCATGTCTTTTCGAGCCGCCATTGCAGCGAGGACGAGGCGACAGCCACGTTGCTGGCCGGTTTGGAGGGCGAGGCGCTCGCCGACCCTCGCGTGATCCGCTTCGCTACCGGCCACCGCAACCGCTTTTGGAGTGGCAACTGTATCGCGCTTGGCCTGGCCGCGGGGTTCATGGAACCGCTTGAGTCGACCAGCATCCATCTGGTGCAGAGCGGGTTGCAGCATCTCCTGCGGATGCTCCCGACGGGCGGCGCGCCTGTCCCAGCGATCCTGGACCGCTACAACCGCACGATGACCGCGGAGTTCGTCCGGATCCGCGATTTCCTCGTCGCGCATTATCATCTCAACGCCCGCACCGAGCCTTTCTGGCGCGAGCGCGCGGCGGCGCCGATCCCGGCCGGCCTTGCCGAAAAGCTGGCGCTATTCCGCGCCGGAGGGCGCATCTTTCGCGAGGCGGACGAACTGTTCAACGAGGTCAGCTGGCTTGCGCTGCTGACCGGCCAGAACGCCGCCGTCATGGGCTACGATCCGATCTGCGACGCGATGCCGATCGATACCGTTGCCGCCCGGCTTGCCCAGATCGAGCGCGTCGTCGCTACGTCGATGACGCACATGCCACCCCATGCCGACGCACTAGCGCTATTGAGCCAGAACAGGACAATCTGATGCCCTTCCCTCTTCTCCTTGCCGCCGCCGTCATAAACCTCAACCAGCTAGGCTTCCGCTCCGACGACCCCAAGCGCGCGATCGTCGCGGATGTGGCGACGCGCCCGCTTGACTGGGTCGTGGTCGATGACGCCGGCAGGACGGTACTGACCGGGCGGACCAGCGTCGGCGGCAACGACATGGTCTCAGGCGACCACGTCCATCTCGCGACCTTCTCCGCGCTTACCCGAGCCGGCACCTATCGCCTGCGCGTCGATGGTGCCGACAGCGGTCGCTTCCGGATCGGCCGTACCGTCTACGCCCCGTTGGCGCTGAACGCGTTGAACTTCTTCTACCAGCAGCGGGCCGGCACGCCGATCGAGGCGCGCTGGGCCGGTGCGCGCTGGGCGCGCGCGGCAGGGCATCCGCACGAGGTCGCGGGATGCTTCTCGGGCGCGGACGAGAAGGGCAATGTATGGCCCGGCTGCCCCTACACGCTCGACGTCACCGGCGGCTGGTACGATGCGGGCGATCAGGGCAAATATGTCGTCAATGCCGGCATCGCGGTATGGACGCTGCAGAACCTGTACGAGACCCGCCTCGCCCGCCGCCTGTTCGCGGACGGGCAGGCGCGGCTGCCGGAAGCCGGCAACGGCCATGACGACCTGCTCGACGAGGCACGGTGGGAAGTCGAATGGATGCTGCGCATGCAGGTTCCCGCCGGCAGCCGTCTGGCATTACCGATCGGTCCGCAGGATCGGTCCGGCAAACTCACGCTGACGGCGGTCGATGCCGGAGGCATGGCGCATCACAAGGTCGCCGACGCGCACTGGACCGCGCTGCCTACCGCCCCCGCCGACGACAAGGAACCGCGCCTGCTCTATCCGCCTTCGACCGCGGCCACGCTGAACCTCGCCGCCGTCGCGGCGCAGGCGGCCCGGCTTTGGAAGCCGATCGACCCCGCCTTCGCGGCGCGCTGCCTTGCCGCCGCGCAAGCAGCCTGGACGGCGGCGCAGCGAAACCCTGCGATCTTCGCAGCACAAGGTTTCACCGGCAGCGGCGGATACGGCGACGAGACGCTCGACGACGAACGCGCCTGGGCCGCCGCCGAACTCTTCGCGACTACCGGCGACGTAGCGTATCGCGCATCGCTGCCGACCGGCGCGACCGGCGAACCCGGCTGGCCCAGCGTCGCGCCGCTCGGCACGATCACGCTCGCGACTGCAAGCGGTGTACCCGCCGCAATTCGCGACAGTGCGCGTACGGCGATCGTAACGGCCGCGGACGGATTCCTCGCCGAGATCGCGCGGTCTGGATACCGCATTCCCTACGCCTCGCAGACCTATAGCTGGGGCTCGAACTCGACCGTGCTGAACCGCGCGATGCTGCTCGGTCTCGCACAGCGTTTCACCGGCGACGCCCGGTACCGCGCGGGCGTCGTCGATGCCGCGGACTATATCCTCGGCCGCAATCCGCTCGGCCAATCCTATGTCTCTGGCACCGGGTGGAAGCCGCTGACCAACCCGCATCATCGCTTCTGGGCGCACCAGCTCTCCTCCGCCTACCCGCCACCGCCGCCAGGCGCCGTGTCGGGTGGCCCCAACAATAGTGCCATGGCCGACCCGGTCGCGATGAAGCTGAAAGGCCATTGTGCGCCGCAACGCTGCTGGGCAGACGACATCAACGCCTATGCGCTGAACGAAGTCGCGATCAACTGGAACGCACCGCTGGTCTGGGTCGCAGCCTATCTCGACGGCGACTGATCAGCGCCGCTGGAGCGACTTCAGCAGGTAGCCGCGGATCCGTTCGGTACGCTCGGGCGATGCGGGACCCAGCACGCCGCGTGCCGCTTCGGGCAGATGATCGCCCGCAGCGGTCGCGTCGTCTGCGAACACATAATGCTCGAACCAAGCCCGCCACCCGGCCTTCTCCGCCGCCGGGCGATCGCGTACCGCCATCATCGCATGCACCATCGCGTGGAACGCCGACACGCTCGGATCGAACGCCCACCAGTAATTGCAGAGCACGTTGAGCGTCCCGAACGCCTGAACATGATGCCACCAGATCGCCGGGATGAACAAAGCATCACCCGGCCCCAGATCGGCGACAAGGGCATGACCTAGCGCCTCGGCATAGCGCGGAAAGCTGTCGAGATCGGGCGCGAGCGGATCGACCATGCTCGACGGCGGCCCCGCGAGCGTCCGGTCGAGCGGCCCGACATACAGATTGCCGACCTGATCGGGCGGAAACAGCGTAAAGCGGCGGCGCCCCGCGACGACGCAGGCAAGATTGGTGGAGCCGTCATAATGCGTCGCGGTCTGCGATCCGTTGCCGATCCACAGCCGCGGCGTCGCTCCGCCGAGAGGCAGGTCGAGCGGATTGGCCGCCGCCCAGCCCGGCAGGTGCTCGGGCGCAGTCGCCGCATTCGCGTACAGGATATGCCGCTCGCTCTCGGGTACGCTCGACAGCCGCAACAACTCGCTTAGCAAAACCCCCAGCGGGGCTTGCTCGCGGTGGAAATTGAACCCTTCCAGATTATCGCCGCGATAGAAAAAGCGGCCACCGAATTCCGGGCCGCCGATCAACACTTCCATCGGCTTGCCACCATCGCCGAGCCCGGCCAGATACGCCGCCGTCGCCCGATCACCATTCCTAGCCGCGCGCACGCTCGCCCAATGCGCAACCTGCCCGCGCAACACGATCGGCGTATCGCGCCCCGCCACCTCGGCAGCAAAAGTCGCGGCGTCGACCGCCACACGCTCCTCGACGCATGCAATGGCAGAAGCGGAACTTAATGTGTTCATCCGACTGCTAATAGCAGGATATTACACCTCAATATATCGTGTTCGAGCCAGCGCGGCACCGTCTTTTCCGACTTGCAATGCCTGGCGCCGTGGACATCTTGGCGAAGGGCCGGATTGTCGAGGACGCGTATCGCCGAGCGTGACCGCCTTCGGGCCTGATCGATCCGGTCCGTGGATGCATCGACCACCCGCCGTTGTTGCAAGAGCAAGGGGTTGCCAGTCTGCGCGGCCCGGCGCGGCGCGTTACGGGTTGGTTGCATAGGCCGTCGCTATCTCGCCGCGCAGGGTTTCCGCCGAGGCCGTTGCGGCAAGGAACGCCACGCCGATCAGCGCCAGCCATTCAGTCACGGCGGAGCGCCCAGGCCGGCGCGGCATGGCTAGCGTGGAGCGACTGGCCCAGCACGGTCAGCCTCGCGATCGAAAGCGCGAGCAGACTGGCGCTGACGAAATAGAGCGGGGACAAGGCGATCTGGCTCACTCCCAGACACTCGGCACCCCTTTTCGCTTCCGAACTTCGCACGCTCGTTCATCGCTGCGATAGCCCGCTTTGACGTCCGGCTACCCGTTCGCGAAAATCGCCAGTTGGGAAGAGTGCGGACATCCCGCTGTTGCAGAAGCGGATGGCGATAGCCGACCTTCCACGGCACTGCCGTCTTTCTCGAAAGGTATGGTCGATCGGGAATGGCCGAGTCTGCTGGTTCGCCGCCTGACGGCTTTGGCTGCAAACCTGGAATCGCCAATTATTGGCCGCTAATCTCTGCAAAAGCTCGTTTCGGTGTACGGTAGAATCGTCTCGACGACTTCCGGACTGAGCCCGACCGTTCCGAGTGGAATGGATTTCGAGCATGGTAGCTGGAATGCCCTAGCTTAATTGCTCGGCCAAGCTGCGGGTCCGTTCCGTTATCTCTTCACCGGTATGCTTGGTTTCCGCTGGCTCGATCAGCAAGACCCAGCATTCTTCCTCCGCCACTGGATTATGGCGAACGCCGCTCGGAACGGTCAGAAAATCACCCTCTTGAAGATCGACTGCCCCATCCTCGAACTCGATCCGTAAAGAGCCCTTTACGATATAGAATAATTTGTCCTGGCCGTCATGCGCATGCCAAGTCAACTCGCCCTTTAGCTTCGCGACTTTGAGCAACTGGTTATTGACCTGGCGAATACCTTTGGCGACCAATGATCTGTTACGCGATCGAACGCGGCCGCTAGCGTTGTGGGGGACAGCACTTTCATCTCCAACGGGCGGTATGGTCAGGTGGCAATGATGGTAGACGAAGCGAGGAGCGATGGCGATGAGCTTATCAGACGGCCTTAGCGCAGTTTAGCGACTGCCCGATTGGGACCCATGACGGGACGGCGGTCTTACAGACCGCGGCAGCAGCAGTCCGGGACGTCCGCTTTATCTGTTCCCGGACTTTTCTCGAAACGACCGTTCGGAGGTGGGAAAACAGGAATTGTTGCGCTGAACGATCGCTGCCTTCGTGATCTGGAATGCTAGCCTGAGGGTCGTTTGGACGACCGGTACCGCATTCTAAGACAGCGGGCCTTTTCGCCCGCTGGCTTAGTTCCTCAGATTTGAGCCAGGCCTCCATCGGTGAACAGCTCGCTGCCCGTCATGAAGCTGCTGTCCGACGAGGCGAGGAACGCAGCGGCCGCCGCGACTTCGGATGGGTCGCCGACATGGCCGATCGGCGTGGTAGACCCCATCTCGATCATCGCGTCACGACCGACGACCTCGGCCGCCAGTTCGGTCAGCGTCGGTCCAGGCGACAGGACGTTGACGCGAATACCCGTACCGCGCAGATCCTGCGCCCAGCTGCGCGCGAGGTTGCGAACAGCGGCCTTCGACGCGCTGTAGATGCTGAACGCAGGCGTTCCCATCACGCCGGTGGTCGAGCCGGTGAGGATGACCGAACCACCCTGGCCCATCAGCTTCAAGCCCTTCTGCACCGTGAAGATCGTGCCCTTCACATTGATGTCGAAGGTCTCGTCATAATGCTCGGACGTGATCTCTGTAAGCGGCATGAGCGCGCCGGTTCCGGCATTGGCAAACAGGATATCGAGCGTGCGGCGCTCCTGCTTCACCGTATCGAACAGCCGGTCGAGATCGCCGGCATCGGTGACCGATCCCATCACCGCACGCGCATTCTCGCCGAGCGTGGCCACTGCTGCGTCCAACTTCTTCTGCCTTCGCCCGAAAATGTAGACGACCGCCCCCTCCTCGATGAAGCGCTTTGCCGAAGCCAGGCCAATGCCCGTGCCGCCGCCGGTAATGATCGCAGTCTTGCCTTCTAGTCGGTTCATACATGCCTCCAGTTCTTGGTTGCATGCAGCTGGCCCTCAACCTACCTATCGACAAGTATGCACCTTTTGGTAAGTCTCTAGAATGTCCGACACGCTCCAACCCGCCGCTGCAGATTCCGCTCCCGTTGCTCCCGCCTTCACCTGCGGCCTCGATGCGACGCTCAAGATCATTTCCGGTAAATGGAAGCCGCTTATCCTGTATTTCCTGCTGCGCGGGCCGACGCGCTACGGCGAACTCAAGCGCGCCGTGCGCGACGTGAGCGACAAGGTGCTGATCCAGCATTTGAAGGAGCTGGAAGCGGACGGCGTATTGCGCAGGACCGACTATAAGGAGGTGCCGCCACGCGTCGACTACACGCTGACGCAGCTTGGCCAGAGCCTCGCCAGAGCGCTCGAGCCCTTATGCACCTGGGGTACCGAAAACATGGCGGAGATGCAGGCGATCTTCGTCGAGCGCGATAACTGGATTCGCCAGAAGCACGCCTGACTGCGGCGTGGCGGACACGCGCGACAGGGTGCTAGGCCGCCATCTGTAATCGACTGATATGATCGATATCTCCCGAATAATCGATTGGACAAATGTCTCTCGGATCCTGCATCGTATGGGCACGACGGTAATACTCATTGAGAGAGGACGCCAAGATGGCCGATTACGAACAGCCTAAGGGCAGCGGTTGCCCGATGGGTCCGAACGGTGGCGGCGGCGAAGCGAAGGCCCGCTCGCTGCTGGGTCGCACGAACAAGGATTGGTGGCCCGATGCGCTGCCGATCGACATGCTGCACCAGCACGGCGTCTCCCCCGACCCGATGGGCGAAGAATTCGACTACGCCGAGTCGTTCCAGCAACTCGACTATGCTGCGCTCAAGGCGGACCTGACGGCATTGATGACCGACAGCAAGGCCTGGTGGCCGGCTGATTACGGTCACTATGGCCCGTTCATGATCCGCATGGCGTGGCACGCCGCCGGCACCTACCGCGTGACCGACGGCCGTGGTGGGTCGTCGTCAGGTCAGCAGCGCTTCGAGCCGCTTAATTCGTGGCCGGACAACGGCAACCTCGACAAGGCGCGTCGCCTGTTGTGGCCGCTGAAGCAGAAATACGGCAAGAACATCAGCTGGGCCGATCTGTTCATCCTTGCCGGCAACGTCGCGATCGAGAGCATGGGCGGACCGGTGTTCGGCTTCGCCGGCGGCCGCAAGGACGTATTTGCGTCCGAGGGCGACACGTTCTGGGGCGCCGAAGAGATCTGGGTCAACGAGGGTGCGCAGACGCGCATCAGCGAGGACATGCCCGAGCTCGAAGGGCCGCTTGCCGCGATCCAGATGGGCCTCATCTACGTTAATCCCGAGGGCCCGGGCGGTGATCCCGACCCCCTCATGTCCGCACGCGACATGAAGGCTACGTTCCAGCGGATGGCGATGAATTCCGAGGAAACCGTTGCACTGACGGCCGGCGGCCACGCTTTCGGCAAGTCGCATGGTGCAAAGCCTGCGCCGCATTTCAAGGCCCCGTCTTCGGAAGCCGTGCACATGCAGGGTCTGGGCTGGCTGACCGACAGCGAGGAGATTGGCCAGGGCCACATCACCACATCGGGCATCGAGGGCGCGTGGTCGAACAACCCGACGAAGTGGACCGGCGACTATCTGCGCCTGCTGTTCAAGTACGACTATGAGCTGACCGAGAGCCCGGCCGGCGCAAAGCAGTGGCAGCCGGTCAACCCGTCACCGGAGGACATGGCACCCGACGCACGTGATCCCAGCAAGCGTGTGCCGACGATGATGACCACCGCCGACATGGCGCTGAAGATGGACCCCGAGTTCCGCGAGATCGCGCTCCGCTTCCGGGACGATCAGTCCGCACTCGATGACGCGTTCGCGCGTGCCTGGTTCAAGCTGACGCACCGCGACATGGGTCCGAAGGTTCGCTACCTTGGGCCTGAGGTTCCTGAAGAGACTTTGATCTGGCAGGATCCGGTTCCCGTCGGCACCGCGCCGTCGGACGCTGACGTTGCTGCGTTCAAGGACGCCGTGCTGTCGAGCGGGCTGACGATCGGCCAGCTGGTCAAGACCGCCTGGGCGTCGGCATCGAGCTATCGCCGGTCGGACCACCGCGGTGGTGCAAACGGTGCACGTATCGCGCTCGCGCCGCAGAAGGATTGGCCGGTCAACGAGCCCGAGCAGCTGAGCCAGGTGCTGGCAAAGCTTAACGAATTGCGTGGTAACATCTCGTTGGCCGACGCGATCGTGCTCGCTGGTTCGGCTGCGGTCGAGAAGGCGGCACGCGATGCCGGTCATGACGTGTCGGTGCCGTTCCTAGGCGGACGCGGCGATGCGACGCAGGACTGGACCGAGGTCGAGAGCTTTGCGTGGATGGAGCCGCAGGCCGACGGGTTCCGCAACTACCTGAAGACGCGTCACCCGGTGAAGACCGAAGAGCTGCTGCTCGACAAGGCTTCACTTCTCGGACTGTCCGCACCGGAAATGACCGTGCTGGTCGGCGGCCTGCGCGTACTCGGTGCGAACTTCGGTGATGCGCCTGATGGCGTACTGACGGAGCGTCCGGGGCAGTTGACCAACGACTTCTTCGTCAACCTCCTGGACAACGACACGTTCTGGGATCTGGTCGATACGTCGAGCGACGAAAAGTTCATCGGTTACGATCGCGGTGGTCGCGAGAAGAAGTGGCAGGCCACCCGTACCGACCTGATCTTCGGCTCGAACTCGCAGCTGCGTGCGACAGCTGAAGTCTATGCCGAGAATGGTCACGAGGAGAAGTTCGTTCGTGACTTCGTTCGTGCCTGGGTGAAGGTCATGAATGCCGACCGCTTCGACGTCACGGCCAAGCCTGTATCGTCCAACCAGGCGACCTAAGGCTGGGTAGCACGCGGATAAGCCGTGTTGGTCTGGACATGATTCCAGACCAACACGGCCTGTCGGCCACCGCTTGAGTTATGAGATATAGACTCTGATCGTCGTTGCTTAAACGAGCGTTAGCAAGGGAATGCCATGCCAGCATTACAAACCCCGAAATAGCAACGATCGCTGAACGGTAGTCAGCCACTGCCGCCAATATACAAACCCAACAAAAAGGCAGCTTCCGAAGAAGCTGCCTCAATTGGTTTGCTTTGCTTAATAGTTGACGCGTGCGCCGACCCGGATAAAGCGACCCATGATGTTGCCTGTCGTCCAGGCGGGGTTATACTGGTTGATGCTGCAACCGCCGCTCGGATCGAACGGGGGCTTGATGTCGAAGATGTTGAGCACGTTGGTGTACAGCGTGAAACGGTCGTTGATCTTGACCGTGGCGGTCATATCGACGTTCCAGGTTGCCTTTGCGTTGCACAATACCGGCGATCCGTCCTGATACTTGACCACCGACGAACCGATGCTGGCTTTGCAATCGCCTTTGAAGCCGCTGTACCGTTGGACACATCGGTCGAAGCAAGGTCATAGCCAGCGGTGTAATAAGCTGTCGCCGAGAGTGATGCGGCACCGACTTCGAGCGTGTTCTGCCACGTCGCACGCCACTTCGGCGAGCCCGAGCACGAGGTGTTGTTGCAGGGGCTGAGCGTGCCGTCATACCGTTCGACGTTGCCGTCCGCCGTCTGCTTCTCGAACTTGAGCAGGTACGACGCGTCTGCTGAGGTGCTGAACGTCATGTTGTCGCCGATCGGGAACCGGGCATTGGCACCGAAATCGATGCCCGATACGCGCTGCCCGTCGACGTGTTGCCGACCGAGAATTGGGCCGTCGAATAAGAGTTGCCGCCGTGCGCTGCGATGAATGCCGCCTGCGCAGGAATGCTTGGATCGAGCGAACGCGTCACATAGCCGGTCGTTGGCAGACCATTGGCTTCGTTGAAGCTCGGGATGCGGAAACCCTTAGAGAAGGTACCACGGACCGAGAACTGCTGGATCGGCGAGAATTTCGCACCGATCTTCGGCGAGAAGTTGCTCTGGCCCGACGAATAATTGTCGTAACGGCCCGACCCGTTGATCACGAGTTGGTCGAGGACCGGCACGTTGATTTCGAAAAACGCGGACTTGACGTTACGGCTGCCGACCGCACCGACCGAGTTGATGCCGTAATAGCAGCCGTATTGATGCCGCGCTGCTGCAGCGTCGCCGCGGTCAGCGTGGTCACTGGCGACGGACCGGTGTCGGCACCGCGGAAGAGGGATCCGGTAACGACGATATCGTCGCCAGTGTCTTCCGCGGTTGGCGCGGTCTCTGGGGAAAGAGTCTTCTGCGGCTCCGCTGCACCGGTCACATCCTGCGCAAAGCTCGGCGTGGCTGACAATACGAGGACGAAAGGTGCGGCTGCAACGAGCAGCAGCGTCTTCGACGTAAAACGAGCGGTAGCAACCAAGTGAGATCCCCCCAATTTAAGACCGAAACGGCCGCTTGTGCGGTCGGTTGCGGAAGCCTTCCAAACTGCAACTGCAGCTGTTTGGAACATTCTTGCACGGTAGGGATCCCGTTCGAGGCCTGTAAAGGCTCGCCCAATCATTTATGACGTTCCTGTCATGTTGTGACTTATATGGCACTACGACTGTCATATTAAGTGAGTTGGAAACTGGAGAATGGCTAGCTGCGAGGTCGTTGTAAAATGTGCACCTGAGACAATGCCTTATTACAAAAGTCCTAGCCGCACTGGCGGACTCCTTCGTCTGCGTTGAGGAAGTAAATATCAGCCCCTTCCCGTCCGTACCCCCACCCCCTCTCGGCGCTTGCAGTTGGCGGGTGTCTGCGCACAGTTCAGACGCGACCAAACCAGTGGCTTGCGGCCTTCGGGAGACATACGGCACCAACTCCTCGCCACGGGTTAGCGCGACAACAGCGAGATCTGTTGTGACGAACTGAATAGGGAGGAGCCTCAGCAAAAACAGCTCCAGACAGTCGCCGCGATGCCCCGCCTATCCACTTTGGTCTTTTGCTTGTCTCTCTTCGGCCCGTGTGATCGCCGGGGATTGATGTGACCCCCGTTACGGAAACAGCACGAAGCGCGTCGAGAGCAACAGGCTCCGCTGGGTTGCCCCTTCCCATGCATGAGTTGCCACGCCTTATTGATAACGACTTGCATTATTACGGAAGGCACTTCAATAGGCGGTCAGAGATTTCTGGGGGATACCAATGACTGCCTTACTCGCCGTTCTCATGACCGCGGCCAATCTCGACGCTTCGACCGTCACGATGCCCGATCCCGGGACCGAGCTCCAGACGCGCCAATCCGCGGACGAGATCGTCGTTACCGGCGCACGTACCGAGGGCAGCAGCGATTACACGATTGCCGGGCAGACGACCGCAACGCGGCTCAATCTGACACTCCGCGAAACGCCGCAGTCGGTCAGTATCGTTACGCGCGCGCAGATCGAGGATTTCCAGCTCAACGACGTCAACACGCTGCTCGCTACCGTACCCGGCGTGAACGTGCAGGCTGGCGAGACCGACCGCGTGTATTTCTCCGCGCGTGGCTTCGACATCCAGACGTTCCAGGTCGACGGTATCGGCGTACCGTTCGCGTTCGGCATCCAGACCGGCTCGATCGACACCGCGTTCTATGACCACATCGAAGTGGTGCGCGGCGCACCTGGCCTGCTTTCCTCGACCGGAAACCCGTCCGCCGTGGTCAACTTCATCCGCAAGCGCCCGACGAAGGACCTGCAGGTGCGTGCTAGCGGACAATATGGCTCGTTCGACCAGTATCGCGGCGAAGCCGACGTCAGCGTGCCGATCACCAAGGACGGCAGCGTCCGTGCGCGCGCAGTCGGCGCGTATCAGGACGGCGACAGCCATCTCGATCGCTACGGTCTGCGCCGCTGGGTCGGTTACGGTATCGTCGAGGCGGACCTTGGCGCCAGCACGACGGTCAGCGCCGGCTATGGCCATCAGGACCACAAGAGCCGCGGCGCGATGTGGGGGGCTATCCCGATCACCTATAGCGACGGTACGCCGCTGGACTTCGCCCGCTCGTCGAACGTCGCCCCCGACTGGTCGAGCTGGAACGTCATCGACCGGCAGATCTTTGGCGACATCACGCACCGCTTCGGCAATGGTTGGGTTGCCCGCGCCAGCGCCATCCGCCGCGCCACCGACGAGAAAAACACGCTCTTCTACGTGTATGGCAACCCGCTGCGAAACGACCCCGATGGAATCGGCATCGATCCGGCAACCGGGCTTCAGGTCGGAATCCAAAGCTATCCAGGCAAGTTCCGCGCGACCACGCGCAACCTAACCATGGAAGCCTATATCGCCGGCCCGGTAACGTTCCTCGGCCGCCAGCACGAGATCAACATCGGTGTTAACCGCAGCGCGCAGGAATATATCCAGCAGTCGAGCTACGACAATAGCACGATCGGGACTTACCTGCCCTACCCCGACCTGTTCGCGGGCAACTTCCCGTTGCCCAACTTCCCGACCGAATTTTCGAGCGATCCGATCTCGAGCCAGAACACCCACACGTCGCGCGAAACCGCCTATGGCCTCATTCGGTTCAATCCCGGCGACGCGGTTAAGGTGATGGTCGGTGGCAACGTGACGCATGCCAAGAGCACGGGCTTTTCCTACGGCGCGAACACCGATTTCGACGCGACGCGCTTCCTGCCCTTCGCCGGCGCTACGGTCGACGTGACGCACAATTTGAGCGTCTACGGGAGCTACGCAACGATCTTCAATCCACAGAACCAGCTGCTGGACTTTAACAAACGCATCATCGATCCGATCGAGGGCGAAAACCTCGAACTGGGGATCAAAGGCGACTGGTTCGCTGGCCGGTTGAACGCGACGGTCGCGGTGTTCAAGACGCGGCAGAACAATACCGCCGAGGCGGCGGGCATTGTCACTGAGAACAACGTCACGCGCACATATTATGTCGGGATCGATGCGCAGTCGGAAGGCGTCGAGATCGATGTCGGCGGCCAGCTTGCGCCGGGCCTTCAGATGACGGGCGGATACACCGTGATGCGGATCGAGGACCCGGAGGGTAATCCGGTGCGCCGCTACGTGGCGCGCAACACCGGGCGACTGAATCTCAGCTATACGCTGCCGATGTTACCAGCGCTCAAGCTGGGCGCGGCCGCGCAGTACCAGAGCCGCATCATCTCACCGACCGGGCTAGGTCGGCAGGGAAATTACGCGTTGCTCGACCTGCTCGCAGCGTACAGCATCACTCCGAAGATCTCGGCTGCGGTAAACCTGCGCAACGTCACCAACACCAAATACCTGACCGCAACCAACTTCGACGGCGGCTATTACGGCGCGCCGCGCTCGGTGCTGGGCACAATCAGCGTGCGATATTGACGAGCAGGTGTGGGGTGGGCATGGCAGGTGGGCGGACCTGAAGGTGGCGCCCACGTCGATGTCGTCGATCTGGACGCTGCTTTCACCGCGTCCGAAATAAGTACGGTCGCGATCATTCATTAGCGCAATGATCGATCGCGATACCGACACGCGCGGCTGCCGGTCATGCTTTGCTTCACTCCAGGCCTGACGATGTAGCCGGACTTGCCTATGCGGTTCACGCCGCACAACCCTGGTGGATTGGGGAACATCGGGTCCGGGCTGGCCTCCGCGACCCCCTCACCCAATTATTTCTGCGGCTATGTCGCGTCCCCAACTCCGGCGGCTCGTTCATATCGTTCGAGCATCACTTTGGATGCCAGAAGCCCAGCGCCAAGGTCCGTCATCAGGTGCGCATGACCAAGGGAGATAGAATTGCGATGGCAACGATCCCTGCGATGAGCATGAGCATCAGTGCGATCAGGTGATCGTCAAAAAACACGGCCAACCCGTGTTCCGCGACGATCGCTACGGCGCAAGACGCGAGCACAAGAACTACGGTGGCGATCTGCTGGCGATGACTGCGCCATTGCGATCGTGATCGTGGAGTCGTCGTGCTCGCCGATCGCCGCTTCACTGCGGCACCCGCTTGAACCCGGCAAGGCCACGCCAATACTGCATCGGCGCGGCGACCGTCGTGACGTCGTCGCCCACCGTGACGATCGCCTGGTCGAACGGTGAGCGTGTGCGGCCAATATGCTCGCTGCCCGGCAAGCTCACGCCATCATCGTCGATGCTGAAGCTTCGGTTGCCACTGCGCTTGTGGATGACGAGGACGGCGTAACGACCGGGTCGCGGTACATTGACGCACAGCGTTACGGCCTGGGTATGGGACGGAACCGCAGTTACGACCCGGCGGAACACTTTTCCCGCACGCAGCAGCTCGGTGTCATTGGCAAGGAAATCATTCTCATTCGCCGGGTACAACTCCAGCTTCAAACGGCCACTTTGATCGCGCAGGCCTGATACCGTCATGCGAACACCGGGTTCGGATGTCGCGCAATCGTCGCGCGACGCCGCGTTTGAGATCCCCGCCACGGGCACGAACTGCGCACCTGCCAAGGTCAGTAGGATCGGGATCAGCATGCGCCTCATCCTTCAGTTCTGATGAATTGCGGCATCAAGGTTCGTCCGGCTCGCAATCGAAGACGAGCCGGACGAGCCCCCGATGCCTTCAGAAGATGTGGCGGACGCCGCGGCGGCACCGTATCCATGAATGTCCGATCTTCGTGCGCACCGATATTCGTCAATCGTCCCGCCCGGCTGTCGTCGTGTCCGTTAGCCTAGGTCCGGGATCAGTCCGCCGCCTGCCCCTAGGGTCATCGCGTCCTGTCCGACCAGACCGAAATGCTCGAGCCCAAGCGTCATGAGCGTCAGCGTGCCGCGCAGATCGGCTTCGTCGAGGTCGCGGGTGATGAACACGATCCGGCTGCGGCGATCGTCGCTTGGCCACGCGTCGAGCCGGACCGGCGGGTGAAAGATGTGCTGGACGCCGTGGATCACCATCGGTCGATCGACGCCCTCGACGTTGACGATGCCCTTCACGCGCAGGATGTCGGCGCCCTTGAACATCGTCAGGATGCCTAGCCAGCGCTCGAACGCCAAGGGTGGAATGGGTTCGTCGAAGGTCAGGCAGACGGAGCGGATCCGATCGCCGTGCCGATCGACGTCGTAATGATGGTGCCCGTGATGGTGCCCGTGATGGTGGTCGTGATGGTCGTGGGCCGGGCCCGTATAGGCTTCAGCGTTCAGCCAGCGGCGGACGTCGTGGCTCTTGGTCGTCGGATCGTAGAGCCCGGCCTCGAACAGTAGGTCGGGATCGACCGTGCCATCGATCGCCACCGTGATCGGCGCGGCGGGATTGAGTGCGTGCAGCCGCGCTTCCAGGGCAGCACGCGCGTCCGCACCGACCAGATCGGTCTTGGTCAGCAGCAGCCGATCGGCGACCGCGGCCTGCTTGACCGATTCCTCCTGCGCATTGAGTGTCGCCATCCCGGTCGCGGCGTCGACGGTGGTGATGACACCGTCGAGCCGGTACAGCGTTTGCAGGCGCTCGTCGGTCATCAGCGTGTGCAGGATAGGCGCCGGGTCGGCGAGACCGGTGGTCTCGATAACGACGCGGTCGAACCAGCACTTGCCGTCGCGCGCGAACCGCCACGGCGCCTCGCGCAGCGTCCGCAACAGGTCGCCGCGGATGGTGCAGCACAGGCAGCCGCCCATCATCTCGACGACCATGTCGTCCTGGCTGCGGACAATCAGGTCATGATCGAGGCCGATCGAGCCGAATTCGTTGATGATGACCAGCGCGCGCGCCATTCGCGGATCGCGCACCAGCCGATTGAGCACGGTCGTCTTGCCGCTGCCGAGAAAGCCGGTCAGGACCGAGACCGGGATCAGCGCGCCGGGTCCGGTGACCAAGCCGTTCATGCCGCGCCCTCCAGAGCCAGGCGATTGGCCTTGCGGGCGATCCAGGCGCCGCGCGCGAGCAGCACCACGACGATCGTCGCTGCGACGACGCCGATCGCGGTGAAAATCCGGTCGTCGAGGTCGAGCGCAAAACCCGCCGCCTCCGATGCCGCGAACAGCGCCATGCCGTAGGATAGGCCGACAATCAGCCAGCCGACCGCGCGCCTATACCGCATGACCGATACCTCGCGGCCTGCCCGCCGGCTCGAGCGCAACAGGCGGCTGACAATCTGGCTGTCGAGCGTATCGGCGAGCACCATGCCGATGGTGAACGCCAGCGCGATGCCCGCGGCGGCCGCGGGCCCGCCCCGGGTCGTCGCGGCCGCGCCCCACGCGGCGGCCTGGGTCGCGGTGTCGAACACCAGCCCGAACACGACGCCGATCGCCACGACTGCGGCGGGATGCGTGCTCGACCGCAGCGACCGCGGCACCAGCCCCGCCCGCCACCCGACCGGCGCATAGGCACGGTGACGCAGCAGTGCGGCGAGATTGAGCGTGCCGACCAGGATCAGCAACGCGATCACCATCGTATCGACCAGCGTCGCGGTCCAGCGCGGCACGACGATCCAGTGCGCGAACAGCGACACGCCGATCGCCACGCTCGCCACCGCGAGGCTGTGACCAAGCGCGAACAGCGTGCCGGTCCAGGGCGACAATCGCGGCCGCTCCTCGACCATGCGGAAGACGATATTGTCGATCACCGCGACGTGATCGGGATCGAGCCCGTGGCGCAGGCCGAGCACGAACATCAGGCCCAGCGTGGGCAGTGCGAACGAGGGATCTGTCATGCGATGTCTTCCAAGATAGTGTCGGGCGCCATTTCCGGGGCGACGATGCCGCGCACGGCCAGCTTGGCAAGGCGGCGAGGCAGTTCCGCCTGGATCCCCAGCAGGGTCGGCCGGGCCGCCTTGCGCCAGCCGCGGCACTCGACCTGCGTGCGCCCGCAGGCGACGCACCATCCGGTCCTTCCGTCGAAACGGCAGATATCGACGCACGGGCTCTTCATGCGCGCGCGGCCATGTCGAGGATGCCGATCCGGCCGCCCGCGTCGCCCCAGCCGAGCCGGGTGCCGGCATCGTTCCAGCTCAGCGCGGTAATTGCGGCGCCCTCTTCATCGACCACCAGTGGGCGATCGTCACCGGTTTGCGTCAAGACCACGACGCCATCGTCAAAGCCGACCGCGAGCAGGTCGCTGCGGGGATGGAAAGCGACGCGCGTCACGCCCGCGCCTGGCCGCTTGGCCAACAGCATCGGCGGCTTGTCCATCGGGCCGTTTTTGCCGTCGAACGGCCACAGTATCGCGCACGCATCGCCGCTGGTCGCCAGCCATTTGCCGCGGCGATCCCACGAGAAGCTGCGCGTCTTGGCAACATAACCCGACATCCGCATGTCGCGCAGATCGGCCAGCCGCCAGCCGTGCAGTCCGGTCTCCTGCGATGCGGTGACGACATAGCGGCCGTCCGCGCTCATCGTGCAAGCGAGGTGCGAGCCGATCCAATCGAGCGCGACGCGGCCGCTGCCGGCGGTCGCGGCATAGACCAGGCTCACGCCGCCATAATGCGCGACGGCCAGCCGCTTGCCTTTACCTTCGAGTGCGAGGCCGCCGATCGTCGAATCGATTGCGTAGCGGTGCGAGGGTTCCGTGGCGTCATGAGTCCAGACGACCGCCTCGCGGCCGACGCCCGCGACGATCAGGCCCGATGCAGCACTCGCCACCAGATGCTCGACCCAGCGTCGATCGAACCGTCCCAGTTCGACGATGTCGCCACCCGCCGTCACGCGGAATACCCGGCCATCGTCGCCGCCGGTGACGATCGAGCGCCCATCGGGATGACGGCATGCCGCGAGGATCGCGCCGCCATGAACCGGATGTGCGCCGACCTCGCCCGCATCGGTCATATGCCGCACGCTGCCATCGCCGAGTGTCAGCAACGCGTCGTCCCCGAGCCACAGGATCGCGGTCGGCTCCGCACCAACCTCGGCACGGCGGCCGTGGCTTTGCACCAGCGTTTCGCTCATCACGTCGATCATTGGTTGGCGGGAACCGCGCAGGCCTCGAACCCGGCGTGCAAGGCGACTGGATCGAGGTTGCGGCCGATGAACACCATCCGGCTGATGCGGACCTCGTCCGACTTCCAGTCGCGCTGATGATTACCGTCGAGCAGCATGTGGACGCCTTGCACGACATAGCGCTGGTCCTCGTCGGGGAACGATAGCACGCCCTTCAGTCGCAGGATGTCCTGTCCCTGGACCGCGGTCAGGTTGCGCAGCCACGGCATGAACAGCTCGGGCCGGATCGCCGTCGCCGAACTCAGCGACACCGAGGTGATCGAATTGTCATGCTCGTGATCGTCCTCCGACAGGAAATCGGGTTCGATCTCGAGGATCCGATCGAGGTCGAAGGCGCCGAGTTCCAGCACCTCCTCCAGCGGAACGACGCAGTTCTGCGTCTCGTGCAACCGCGCTTGGCCATTGATCGTGCGGATGCGCTGGCGCACCACCTCCAATTCTTGCGCGGTCACCAGATCAACCTTGTTGAGCAGGATCACGTCGGCAAAGGCAATCTGTTCCTCGGCCTCATGGCTGTCCTCCAGCCGGGCGAGGATATGGCGCGCATCAACCACGGTCACGATCGCATCGAGGCTTGCCCGGGCGCGCACGTCGTCGTCCATGAAGAAGGTCTGTGCGACGGGCGCGGGATCGGCGAGGCCGGTGGTCTCGATGATGATCGCATCGAAGCCGTCCTTGCGCTTCATCAGCCCCTCGATGATGCGGATCAGGTCGCCGCGGACGGTGCAGCAGATGCACCCGTTGTTCATCTCGAACACCTCTTCGTCAGCATCGACGATCAGGTCGTTGTCGATGCCGATCTCGCCGAATTCATTGACGATGACGGCGTATTTGCGGCCGTGGTTCTCGCTGAGGATACGGTTGAGGAGCGTCGTCTTGCCTGCGCCCAGATAGCCTGTGAGAACGGTGACGGGGATGACCGATGATGACACAAAGAGAATCCTATACGACGATATATCGTATCTCTTATCGGCTATTTTTGAACGCTGCAATGCAAACGACCTGATGTAGCAGTTCGATGCTCACAACCCCAACCTCCCGCCGGGATCATGTAGTTGCCGTCGGGTGTGTAGCCACCTGACATTGGCTTTAACCAAGCGGATCCGTGATGATGACCCAGTTGTGGACGTTCGCGCGCCCTCTCGCGTTTCTCAAGTTCAGACGCGCGTTCATCTCGGTGCTATTACGTTTTCGGCGCCTGATTTACCGTCATGAGCGTCGTGATTGGTGATAGCGGACCATCCCGCTTTGGGGCAGGCGGATGGCATTAGTCGATATCGCGTAACGCAGCCCCCCTTCCCAAAAGAGCCATCGAGTGGGAATAGGCCAGCATCGATCGGCTTCGGTTGATACGAGCCCGATCTTTAAATCAGATTATTTGGCCGTCCAAGCGCTGGAGGTCGATTGTCCCGCGTCCGAAGGCTTGCGGGTCGGTAGTAATGGTGCGGAGAGCGCGTCACGAGTGTCACGGCGACCTTGCCGTCGGCAAGCTTGAAGCCGACATCGCAGACGATCGCCGCGACATGCAAGATTTCAAGGCTCGCCGACAGACCGGCCCAGCCGAGGATCACTCTCGCGGTGGTTCAGCACGACCTACTGCCCGTCCCCGACATCTCCAACGCGCTTATCGTGAGCGTCATTCGCGGCGCCAAAGAGGCCGCGCGCGACGCCGGTTACTTGGTCATCATGGCTGCACGCGACATGACCCGGCGGCGAGGATCACTATGGCGACATGCTCTGGGCCGAGAGTTCAACGGGCTGATGTTCGGCCACCGCTGGCCTTTCAGCCGTGCCCCGCTCCAATCGCGCAAGAGGACCGCCGCGCGGATCTTCAACGCCTGTGAAACCGCCTCGACCTCGGCGTCCCACGCATCCAGAACGACAATGCAGCTGCCAGCGCGGACGCAATCGAGCATGTGCGGCCTCGGCCGCAGCTTGATCGGCGCCATAACAGGCGCCGAGATCAGCAGAAACCGCCTCGTCGGCGCGATCAGCGCCAAAGCCCGCAGCCGCCTCCCGCGATAGCTTGTATATTCGCGTCGGCGACTCTTCGCAGGCTCGGCCGTAAACGACACCCGCGACCTGCTCGGCAACAATGTCACTTCGATCTTCCGCTTCAGCTACGAAATGGCGATAGGCGCTCCGAGTGCGATGGGCGACGCTGGCTTGTCCTGCCTGACCGACGTCTCGCTCATCGGCTGCGTGCGCGTTATTTCAGCCGCCGCTTACAACGATCGCCCAACCCAAGTGCATGATTGGCCACCGCGCGGTCGAACTGCTGGTAGACGTCTTACTGGGCGTCTACGACGTTCTCAACCAAGTCACGCTTCGCCACGAACTCGTGGTCAAACACAGTACCACGACTCCGCAGCCTATGATCCGAATATCCACACGAAAGTCTGCGATGCGCGCTGAGCGCGGCAATAGGGCAGGCCAGAACGGCACGCTGGTGATCTTCAGCGCCGGCGATTTCGCGTTCAACCTCTATTGGCAGGCGATCAGCCTGTACCTGTTATTCTACTATATCGATGCGCTGGCGTTGCCGCCCGCGACCGCCGGGCTGGTGTTCATGATCGGCGCGATCTGGGACGGTGCCGCCGATTTCCTCGCCGGGGCGGCAGCGGAGCGGATGCGGCTTTCGTATCGTCGGCTGGTCGGATGGGGTGCGCTGCCGCTCGGGCTGACGTTCGTCGCAATGTTCTCGGTGCCGACCGGTGCCGCCGCGTTCGCGCTGGCGATGCAGATGATGTTCCGCACGCTCTACGCGTTCACCAACATCCCCTATGCGGCGTGGACGACACGCGTGGCGCAGACCAGTCGGGATCGCTCGCTGGTCGCCGGGCTGCGCATGGGGTTCGGCTCGGCAGCGGGAGCCTTGGTCGCGCTGCTGCTGCCCTGGCTGGTGGCGCGAACCGAAAGCTACGGCGTCGCCTCCGCCATCCTCGCCGTCGTCGCGGTACCGCTGCTCGCGATCATGGCGTGGCGCGTGCCCGAGCCGACACCGAGTGCCGCACCGGCAGAGCGGCTCGCGATCTGGTCCGGACTGGCGGTACTGGTGCGCAATCGGGCCTTCGTCGTGCTCAACGTCGCGTCCGCCGCCGGCGGCGCCGCGACCGCGCTGACCAGCCAGTCGGTGCTCTATTTCTTCCGCTACGTTCTGCAGGACGCGCCGGGCGGTCCTCGCGCACTGGCGGCGATGGCGGTCAGCAGCCTCGTCGCGGTACCGCTCTGGACGGCGCTCGCGCGTACCCGCGGCGCACGCACCGCATGGTTGGGCGCCGGGGCGCTCGCGCTGATCGTGCCTGCGGTGTTTGCGCTAACCGGTTCGCCTGGCAGTACGGCGACGGCGGCATTCCTGCTCGCGATGCAGGCGGCGTTCGTCGGCTTCGCGCTCGCCGCCTGGACGCTGCTGCCCGATACCGTCGATTGGGGCGAAGCGCAGAGCGGCAAACGGGTCGAGGCGCTCGCGTTCGGCACCTACGCGCTGACGCAGAAGATCGCGCTGGCGGGCACGGGCTTCGCGATCGGCATGATCTATCAGGCAAACGGCTTCGTCGCCGGTGCCGTCCAGGGCCCGGCCAGCCTGTACGCGATCCGCTGGCTGATGCTGGCCGGCCCTGCGCTGCTGATCGCGGCGATGCTGGCGGCGGTCCTCGCCATCCCGCTTCGCCGCGATACGATGGCCAGCCTCAAACGAGCATGAACTCGCCCGACACCCCCTCGGCCTGCGCGGACGGTGCGATCCAGATACGAAAGCGGCCGGGCTCGACCGTCGGCTTCAGGTCCCTCCCGACGAACAGAAGGTCCGCCTTGCGCAGCGTGAACGAGACGATCTGTCGCTCGCCTGGCTTGAGCATGATCTTCCGGAACGCCTTCAGCTCGCGCACCGGCCGCGTGATGCTCGCGGCGAGATCGCGGATGTAGAGCTGCACCGTTTCCTCGGCGGCCCGCATGCCCGAATTGGCGATCGTCGCGCGGACCGTCAGTGCCCCGTCCCCGGCGATCTGCCCGGTGCCGAGGTCGAGCCTGGCATACTCGACCGTGCCGTATGTCAGCCCGTGACCGAACGGGAACAGCGCTTCGTTGGCGAACTCGCGGTAATGCGCCTTGTATTCGAGGAGCGGTCCGGGCGGGTTCGGACGCCCCGTGCTCTTGTGATCATAGTGATACGGCTCCTGCCCCGTCGCGTGCGGGAACGAGACGGGCAACCGCGCCGAGGGCCCGGTCTTGCCGAACAGCACGTCCGCGATCGCCGGGCCGTCCTGCGACCCGAGAAACCAGGTCACGAGGATCGCGGGCGTCGCCAGCACCGCGCCGCTCAGCGCCAGGGCGCGGCCGGTGCGGAGCAACACGACGATCGGCTTGCCGGTCGCCTCGACCGCCTCGACCAGCGCGATCTGCGCGGGCGGGATGACGATGTCGACGCGCGACTGCGCCTCGCCCGACATCCGCTGGCTCTCGCCGATCGCCAGCACGACCACATCGGCCGCACGCGCCGCGGCAACTGCCGGAGCGATCCCACCGGCCAGCGGCGCATCGACACCCGATCCGGGCGTGACGCTGACCCGCGATGGATCGGCGACCGTGGCGCGGACTCCGGTCGCGAGGTCGACCGCTTCGGCATCGGTACCGTACACGTTCCACGGCCCGATCAGATCGTGCTGCCCCGCCGCGAACGGACCGATCAGCGCGATCCGCTTGCCCTGTCGCGGCAACGGCAGCAGGTCGCCGTCGTTCTTGAGCATCACGATCGACTTGGCGGCCGCCTCCCGCGCCAGCGCCAGCGTTTCGCGCGTGCGGATACGCGTCCGCTCGCGACGCGGGTCGATACGGCGGAACGGATCGTCGAACAGGCCGAGTTGCACCTTCAGCGCCAGCACGCGGCGCACCGCCTCGTCGAGCCGCGCCATCGGCACCTCGCCCGCCGCGACCAGATCGGGCAGATGCTCGATATAGAAACCGCTCTGCATGCTCATGTCGACGCCGGCCATGAAGGCAAGCTTGGTCGCCTCGCGCGCATCGGCGGCGAAACCATGCGCGATCAGTTCCTCGTCGCCGGTATAATCGGAGACGACCAGCCCGCCGAACCCCCATTCACGGCGCAACACATCGGTCAGCAACCAGTCGTTCGCGGTCGCCGGGATGCCGTTGATCTCGTTGAACGATGCCATCACGGTCGGTGCGCCGGCGCCGAAGGCGGACTCGAACGGCGGGAAATACACCTCGCGCAGCGTCCTCTCGGAGATGTCGACCGTGCTGTAATCAAGCCCCGCCTCGGCCGCGCCATAGGCGGCGAAATGCTTGGCGCAGGCGGCGACCGCATCGGCCGCGGCCAATCCATGCTCGCCCTGGAAACCACGAACGCGCGCAGCGCCCATCATCCGGCCGAGCAGCACGTCCTCACCCGATCCCTCGACACCGCGCCCCCAGCGTGCGTCGCGGGCGATGTCGACCATCGGTGCGAACGTCCAGTCTATCCCCGACGCCGCGGCTTCGGCACCTGCCGCCCGCGCGGTGCGCCGTGCCAGCTCCGGATCGAAGCTCGCTGCTTCGGCCAGCGGCACCGGGAACACGGTACGCAGACCGTGGACGACGTCGGCTGCAAAGATCAGCGGGATCTTGAGCCGCGATTCGCGCATCGCGACCGTCTGCATCCGCTTGGCCATGACCGCGCCATTGCCGTTGAACACACCCCCAAGCTTGCCGGCCCGGACATCCGCCAACTGCCCGTCGAAGCTTGCCGCGCCACCGGCCGGATTGAGCGACGTCGCCGCGCCCCCCGCCCAAGCTGCCGCCATAAGCGTCAGCTGCCCCGCCTTTTCAATCACGGTCATGCGCCCGATCAGCGCTTCAACGGAGGCGGGCGGCGCCGCCGTACCCGCCTTCGTTTGCTGCAACAGCGCGCGCGCTGGGCTCGCAGCCCAGGCTGCCACCGCACCTGCACCCATCAGAATCGCACGTCGCGAAATCGTTGTTGCCGTCATTCGCTCATCCCTCGCCTGCGCCTGCTGCAATCCCGTCCCGGCATGTCGGAACGGCAATCGTCGCAAGGTTCTTGATCCATGTTTCTGGATCATGTAACCGGTTACATCAAGAACAAGATGTCGGTCGCAACACGTAAGACCGGTGCCAGAGGGGACCCTGACGCTTCATGCCGTACGCCACGATCCGCGATATAGCCCGCGAAGCTGCGGTGTCGGTGGCGACCGTGTCGCGGGCGCTGAACGGGCACAGCAACGTCCGTCCGGAAGTCCGCGAGCACATCGAAAGCGTCGCCACGCGGCTCGGCTACGTTCCCCACGCCGCGGCTCGGCATCTGAGCTCGGCACGGTCGGGGATGATCGGCGTCGTGGTCCCCGATCTGCACGGCGAATTCTTCTCCGAACTGTTGCGCGGCATGGACCGCGAGGCGTCGGAGCTCGGCCTCTACCTCATGATGATGGTCATGCACGGCGACGCGCAGCGCGGCGTCGCGGCGTTGCACGCGATGCGTGGCCGGGTCGACGGGCTGGTGGTCATGGCGCCGCAGGTGTCAGCCGGCGAGTTGCTCGCGCACTTGCCGCACGGCATGCCGACCATCCTGGTCAATTGCGCGCCCGGCCAAGTCGGCCGTTCGGAGCTGCGCATCGACAATGTCGCGGGCGCGACCGCGTTGGTCGAGCATCTGATCGCGGGCGGCCGACGGCGGCTGGTCCACATCGCCGGTCCGGAGGGCAACATCGACGCCGAGGAGCGGTTGCGCGGCGCGCGCGATGCCTGCGCCCGCGCCGGACTCGGGCTGCACGTCCTCCCGGGAGATTTCCGGGAGCCCGCCGGGGCTAGCGCGGTGGCGACGCTGCTCGACGACGGCACCGAATTCGACGCGATCTTCGCGGCCAACGACATGATGGCGATCGGCGCGATGATGGCGCTGAAGCGCGCTGGCGTCGCGGTCCCCGATCAGGTCGCGATTTGCGGCTTCGACGACGTTCCGCTGACCCGCCTCATCTCGCCGTCGCTGACCAGCGCCAGCATCGACATCGCCAGTTTCGGAGCGGGTGCCGTCGCCCGGCTGGTGAAGGCGATCGCGGGCGAAGACGACGGCCTGATCGAGCACCGCGTGCCCGTCGTGGTCGTCCGCGAGTCGACCGGTCCAATGCTTTTCAATGTCCACAACAAGACACCCGAACAATCGGGAAAAGGGGAACTACGATGAACAAGATGATGTTGCGTGCGGCGGTGGTATCGCTGACGGCGCTGCCCAGCGGGCTGCTGTTCGCGCCCGCGCCCGCGTCGGCACAGGTCGGCCAGGCGTCGTTGCGCGGCACACTCACGGCGCCGACCGACAATCCGGTGATCGAAGTCGCCGCGGTCGAGATCTCTACCGGCATCCGCCGGGTCGTGCCCGCCGATGCAGCAGGCGCGTATAACTTCGCGTCGCTGCGCGCCGGCACCTACCGGCTCGAGATCAAGCAGCGCAACGGCACGCGCAATTCGGACGCGTTCACGCTCCGCGTCGGCCAGACCGCCGGCCTCGACCTCGATCTGGCCACCGCGCCCAACCCGGCTGCTCCCGCAACCGAAGGTGCCGCGCCCGCCACGACACCCGAAGCCGGCACCGATACCGCGACGGCAGGATCCGGCGGCGAGATCATTGTCACCGGCAACCGCATCCGATCGCTGTCGGGCGGCCAGGTCGGTAGCGTCATCTCGTCGCGCCTGATCGAGCAATTGCCGCAGAACAACCGCAACTTCCTCGCGTTCGCCGATCTCGCCCCCGGCGTCCGCTTCATCGAGGATTCGAGCGGCTCGTCGCGCATCCAGGGCGGCGCGCAGGACAGCCGCACGGTCAACGTCTTCATCGACGGCGTCAGCCAGAAGGATTACGTCCTCAAGAACGGCATCACCGGCCAGGACACCAGCTCCGGCAATCCCTTCCCGCAGCTCGCGATCGGCGAGTATCAGGTGCTGTCGTCCAACTACAAGGCCGAGTTCGACCAGGTGAGCTCGGTCGCGATCACCGCAGGCACGAAGTCTGGAACCAACGAATTCCACGGCGAAGCGTTTTTCGACTTCACCAATCAGGACCTGCGTGATCGTCGGCCGAGCGAGATATTCCCGACCTATATCCCCAAGACCGACACCAGCAACAAACAGTTCGGCGCCGCATTGGGTGGCCCTATCATCAAGGACAAGATGCATTTCTTCGGCACCTACGAAGGCAAGCGCATCTCCAGCCCGTACGATGTCCGCCCCAACAACAACTTCCCAATTTCGTCCGTCCCGGAGCAGTATCGCGACAATTTCGGAACGTTTGCGCAGCAGTTCAAGGAAGACCTGTATTTCGGCAAGATCGACATCGTGCCGACCGACAACGACCTGATCGAACTGTCCGGCAAGTACCGCAAGGAATCCGGGCTTCAGAATATCACCGGGATCGATGCGGCGAGCACCGCCACGCTGAACAAGGTCGAAGATAAGCGCGGGCTGCTTCGCTGGCAACATACCGGCAATCAGTGGATCAACGATGTGCGTGTGTCCTATGAGAATGCGATCTACTCACCGACGCCCTCGACCGACGGCATAACGCAGTTCTTCCAGTCGACCGAACGGTTCGGGACGTCCGTCCAGCGGAATGACATCCTGCGGTTCGGCGCGGGCAGCAACTTCCAGTCGAAGGGCCAGAAGGGCTGGACCCTGCAGGATGATTTCACGTTCACCGGCTTCAAGGGCCACACGATCAAGGTGGGCGGCAAGGCCAAATGGGTGAAGCTCAACTCGCTCGAGCAGAACCTGACCAACCCGCTATACACCTATGACGTCAATGCGATTCCCGGCGTCGCGTTCAACGACACGCTGCCCTACCGGCTCCAGTTCGGTGCGACGACGGATGCGTTGGGTAACGCCACGGTCAGTTCCAAGAACTTCCAGATCGGCTTCTACGCGCAGGACGATTGGGACGTCACCAGCCACCTTACGCTGAACCTCGGCCTGCGCTGGGACTACGAGCGGACGCCCGCCTATCTCGATTACGTGACGCCGGCGGTCAACGTGGCGGCGGTGTCCCCCGGAAACTATCCGAACCTCAACAACGCCGATTACAACATCAACGACTTCATCACGGACGGCAGCAAGCGGAAGGCGTTCAAGGGCGCGTGGCAGCCGCGGCTCGGCTTCACCTATCGCTTCGACGAGGCGGGTCGCTTCTCGATGTTCGGCGGCTATGGCCGGTCGTACGACCGCAACCAGTTCGACTTCTTGCAGCAGGAAGTCAGCCAGGGCCGGTTCCAGGTCCGTAGCTTCAACTTCATCGGCAATGACTCGGTCAATCCCTGCACGCCCAGCCAGACCTGCATCGCGTGGAATCCGATCTACTTGACCGACGCCGGACGTCAGCAGTTGCTCGGCGCCGCGACCGGCGGCGGCAGCGAGTTCCGCTTCATGAACAACGATCTCAAAGTGCCCTATTCGGACCAGTTCAGCCTGGGCGTGCGCGGTCGCTTCTCGCCGGTCGAGCTCGAGGTCGGCGTTACCCACATCGAAAGCAAGGACGGGTTCGTCTTCCTGCTCGGCAATCGCAGGACGGACGGCTCGTTCTTCTTCAACGATCCGACCTCGGCCACCGACATACCGCAATCGCCCACGACCTTCACGCCAAACGGTTATGGCTCGATCATTCTCGGCAGCAATGGCCTGAAGACCAACTCGGACGCTGCCTATTTCAAGCTGACCAAGGTCTATTCGGCATCCTCGCCGTGGAGCATCGACGCCACCTACACCTACACCCGGGCAGACGAGAACCGGAAGTTCGGCGAGACCTATTCGCTCGATTACGCGCAGATCTCGGATTACCCCACGCTACGCTCGTCGGCCGTGCCACGGCACCGGTTCGTGATCGCGGGCAGCGTCGACACACCGATCGGCGTGACCTTCTCAAGCAAGTTCCAGATCGAATCGCCTGCATTTGTAAAGGGCTTCATCGACAATGCGGATCCGTTCGGGCGCATCCTTGTCGGGCGCCAGGTGGATAGCCTCGGGGATGTCTGGGGCCGCCGACAGCTGGATTTCGCGTTCACCAAATATGTGCCGATCGGCTTCGTCAGCGATCAGGCGCGGATTCGCATGCGCGTCGATATCCTGAACGTGATGAACGATCGCAACTATGTCGACTTCAACAGCAATGCGAGCGATCCAACCTTTGGTCAGCGGTCGTCGTACAGCATCGGCGGCAACCCGCCGCGCACGGTCAAGCTGTCGGCGGGCTTCTCGTTCTGACCCCTTTGGTGGGTCGCGGCCTGTCCGCGACCCACCACGTTTATTATGAAATCTCGCTATCGAAGGACGTCATAAAAAGCGCTCTAATAGCCGGTCGACGCAATGGGTTAAGAAGGCTGTAGCGCGGTAGCCCGAACTACACCAAGTGGAGGCGGGTTCGCGTTTGACTGGCCGCAGCAACGATCGTTCATGCGCTAATCGGCATCTCAGCGACTTCGCGCAGTATGACTGCGAAGCGCTGCCACACCCCCCCTTGCTGCTTTTGTACCTGCTTGGCATCCTGGGTGCATCGAGCACCAACAGTATATGTGCCGCCAGTTTCATCGGTTCCGAGGCCCTCCTTAGGAGTAGTATCTGGAAGCGCTCCCCCTACTGGCTCACCCCGTTCTCTGGCCTTTGCGCATATATCCACGAAGCGATCGGTAGCATTTCGGATCTCATCGGGGCTTACATCAAGCGCTGTGCTGACGTGACCCCCGTTTTTTTTCGTCCAGTTGGATCTAGAGTCCGCCCCCGGAAAAGGACGGACAGATGAAGCGGAAGCAGTTTTCGGAAAGAGCAGATTATCGGCATCCTGAAGGAAGCTGAGGCAGGTGCGGTGGTGACGGATCTGTGTCGTCGGCAGGGGATGTCTAGCGCGACCTATTACGCCTGGAAGGCCAAGTTCGGCGGTCTGGAGGTGTCCGATGCGAATCGGCTGCGGGCGCTCGAGGAGGAGAATGCTCGGCTCAAGCGACTGCTGGCGGATACGATGCTCGACAATCCTGTCCTGAGCCTGACGAAGGGGCAGGTCTGAAGGACCTGCTCTCAAAAAAATGGTGATGCCTGCCGCAAAGCGGAAAGCGGCCGCGCATCTCCAGACGGCGCTGGGGATGAGCGAGCGGCGGGCGTGTGCTGTCGTCGGAGCGGATCGCACGAGCATGCGGTATAGCTCGAGCCGGGCAGATGATGGCGACCTTCGGTCGCGTCTGCGCGAGCTGGCGCAGCAGCGCCGAAGGTTCGGCTATCGGCGGCTGCACATCCTGCTTCGGCGGGAGGGCATCACGATCAACCGCAAGGAGCCACAGCGACTTTACCGCGAGGAAGGTCTGACAGTCCGTCGCCGGAAGGGACGAAAGCGCGCCGTCGGCGCACGGGTACCTGCGCCGGTGCTGGCGCTAACCAACCAGCGCTGGAGCCTGGACTTCGTTCATGATCAGATGGCCACGGGCCGGCGGTTCCGTATCCTCAACATCGTCGACGACGTGACACGGGAGTGTTTGCGGGCGGTGCTCGACACGTCGATCTCGGGCAAGCGGGTGGTGCGCGAGCCGGGCGACCTGATCGCCGAGCGTGGCGCGCCCACGATGATCGTCAGCGACAATCCTGTCCTGAGCGAAGCCGAAGGGGGTACCGAGCTGACCTCAAACGCGGTGCTGGCGTGGTCGGGCGATGCCGGCGTCGAGTGGCACTATATCGCTGCGGGCAAACCGACGCAGAACGGATTCGTCGAGAGCTTCAACGGTCGCATGCGCGACGAGCTACTCAATGAGACGCTGTTCTTCACGGTCCGCCAGGTGTGCACGATCCCCGCCCGCGGGGTCGAGGACTACAACACCGAGCGGCCACACTCCTCGCTCGGCTACGCCACACCGGCCGCCTTTGCCGCCGAACTCAAAAAGCAACTGTCGGGTTTAAACCCGACCGTTGTTTCACCCGCGCTCCTGCGCGACAACAACGGTCGGTCTCTGGTTGCACCTGGAGGAAAAAACGGGGGTCACGTCAGGACCAATGGGCGCAGTTTTCACAAACGGTGGCAAAGTGAATTTGTGCTAGCGGCGTGCTAACGCAAAAAAGTCCCCTGCTTGCGAAGGGGGTGGTCGGTATGTCGTTGTTTTGTTTCGGGATTTGGTTGCGGGGACAGGATTTGAACCTGTGACCTTCAGGTTATGAGCCTGACGAGCTACCGGGCTGCTCCACCCCGCGACATTCGCGTTAGCGAAGGGGGTATAAGACGTTGTGAATGGGTTTTTGATATGGTGTGACGTGTATCGCACGGGCTTCAATGCCTGGCGACGACCTACTCTTCCATCGCTTGAGCGATAGTACCATTGGCGCAGGCGGGTTTCACGGCCGAGTTCGGAATGGGATCGGGTGGGACACCGACGCTATAGCCACCAGGCAATGGAGCCGGTGCGACACGCGTCACGTTCATATCTGGGTCCTTCGAGCTTGGCCTTGCGGAGAAGCTTGAAGGTTTAAAATCGATACCGTGCAAGGTTAATGGTATTTGTGACCAATCCCTCGACGGCGAGGGGATTGGCAATCTGGCGTTCGACTTGGGTAATCATCCGCACGCATCTGATGGCTAGCTGGTTGCCCAGTGTTGTCATTGATGGTG